>CAVZRP010000008.1:0-467321 GCA_963777765.1 uncultured Alphaproteobacteria bacterium
CAATTCGCGCGCTACTTCGATGTGCCCGTGTAGACCGTCTCCCAATCTTTCGCCATGTCCACCACCGTCCAGCCTGCGGCGGGGGCGGCGTCGAGCGCCTTGTCGAGCTGGCCGATATGACTGTCGCGGTCGTAGGCATATTCACGTGTCGCATCGGTGTGATGGACAATCATCCCGAAGCGCGGACCATCGCCTGCCGCCGCCCATTGCAGCATTGCAAGGTCGCCGTCGGAATTGCCGGCGACGAAGATCGGCCGCTTGCCGATGTTTCGCTCGATGCCGATGGGCTTTCCCTCCTTGTCGTCGATGAAGGCGATGGCGGGGTCTTTCATCACCTGTGGCTTGCCGTCGACGATCTGCAGGCTCGACCTTGCCGAGCGAGCCGATGACGTTCTGCGGCGGGATGCCATACGAGGTTTCGGCGAAGGCGCGCATGAAATCGACGCCGCCGCCCGACACGATATAGGTCTGGAACTCATTCTCGCGCAGGTAGTCGAGCAGGTCCACCATCGGACGATAGGTCATCTGGGTGTAGCGCAGCCCGGTCTGCGGGTGCTTCGCCGTCGCGATCCAGTCGGCGACCGAGGCGGTGAAATCCTCGACCGACATGCCGGAATGGGTGGCGGTAACGATCTCGATCAGGGCGGGTTCGCCGCCTTCCATGATGGCCCGCATGTCGCCAGCCGCAGCGGCCTTGAGCGCCGGGGTGGAGGCCCAGGCGGGATCGGCGGCGGCTTTCTTGCGGGCCTGATCGAGCGCGAAGAAGAACTGGAAGTAAACCGGCTGTTCGGCCCAGAGCGTGCCGTCGTTGTCGAAGACCGCGATGCGGTCGGCCACGGGCACGAAGGTGGCGGCCTTGGGATCGGTCACGCCCTCGATGAAGTCGAGGATTGCGGTCTTGTGCGGGCCGTCGGTCCAGGAGGGAAGCGGCGCGGTCTGCGCCCAGAGGGGGGCGGCAACAAAGGCGAGGGCGGCGATCAGGCGAAGCATCGAGAATACCTCCGTTGAAGCTGAGCGGCACCCCGCTTGGGGGGCGGGATGCCGTCGGTCATTCCGAGTGCAGGGCCGGGCATGACACAACACTGTCCTGCGCCGCGCTCGGGGAGGGGCGTTACTGGTTGCCCTGATTGCCCGACGTGACCGAATTCATCACGTTTTCCAGGTTGAAGCTGCCGGGCTTCTGGCGCGGCGGGAACTCCTTGAAGCTTTGCAGCCAGCGCGCCACGTAGGCACCTGCCGGCGCCATGGCGAACATGCGTTCCATGTACCAGCGCTGGTAGCCCATGGCGTTCTCGTGTTCCGCACGTTCGAACGGGTCCATCCGGAGGTTGGTCAGCAAGGGCGCCCGCAGAACCTTGAACGGGTCCTGCCAGACGCGAAGACCTTCGGCTTCTTGCTCGAGGAACGTCACCTTCCAGTCCTCGAAGCGCAGGGCCGCCACCGAACCGTCGTCCGTCCAGTAGATGAACGATTTCGTCGGCCATTCGGCCTCGCCCTTCAATGCGGGCATCAGGTTGTTGCCGTCGATATGAACCTTGTAGGTCTTGCCGCCCAGTTCCTTGCCGGCAAGCAATTCGTCCTTCACGTTCGGATCGCCGGCCGCAGCAACGAGCGTGGGCAGCATGTCTTCATGCGTGCCGATCTCGTTGATGACGGTTCCCGGCTTGATCACGCCCGGCCAGCGGATGAAGGTCGGCACACGGTAGCCGCCTTCCCAGTTGGTGTTCTTTTCACCGCGGAACATCGTGGTGCCGCCGTCGGGCCAGGTGAACGTCTCGGCCCCGTTGTCGGTCGAGTACATGACGATGGTGTTGTCCTGGATGCCCAGTTTCTCGATCTCGGCCAGGATCTGCCCAACCATCCCGTCGTGCTCGGTCATTCCGTCGGCATAGACTCCATAGCCCGTCTTGCCCTCGGATTCCGGCTTGAGGTGCGTGAAGACGTGCATCCGTGTCGTGTTGTACCACAGGAACATCGGCTTGCCGGAGGCGTGGGTGCGCTCCATGAAGTCCAGCGCCTTCGTCGTGACCTCCTCGTCGATGGTCTCCATCCGCTTGCGCGTCAGCGGGCCGGTGTCGGTGCACTTCTGGTTGCCCCAGGCGCCGAAACGCGGATCGGGGGCCTCGGTATCGGCGTCGGTTGCGACGCAGGCCAGAACGCCGCGCGGGCCGAACATCGCCTTGAACGCGGCGCTGTCCGGGTAGTCGACGTTCTCGGGTTCCTCTTCGGCGTTCAGGTGGTAGAGGTTGCCGAAGAATTCGTCAAAGCCGTGGACCGTGGGCAAATGCTCGTTGCGGTCGCCCAGATGGTTCTTGCCGAACTGACCGGTCGCGTAGCCCTGCGCCTTCAGGATCGTGGCGATGGTCGGATCGTCGGCGGGCATTCCTTCCGGCGCACCCGGCAGGCCGACCTTCGTCAGCCCCGTACGGATCGGCGACTGGCCGGTGACGAAGGCCGCGCGGCCGGCGGTGCAGCTTTGCTGGCCGTACCAGTCGGTGAACAGCGCACCTTCCTTGGCGATGCTGTCGATGTTGGGCGTGCGATAGCCCATCATGCCGTTGTTGTAGGCGCTGATGTTGAACTGGCCGATGTCATCGCCCCAGATCACCACGATGTTGGGCTTTGCCGCGTCCTGCGCCGAAGCCACCGCTGCCCCGAGACAGAAGAGCGTCGTTAGTGATAAAATCCTCATGCGAGAGTCTCCCCCTATCGCCAGAAACTGCCGCGAACCCTATACCAAAGGATAGATACGTATTGTCGAAAAATGAACACCCGGTGGTGCGTGGCCAAAATTATCACTGAGCAGCCGTTTGATCGGATGGGATGGCTTTCCGATACTCCGGCCGATTTCCGCGCCGAGGTGATCGCACGCAGCGATGCCCTGCATTTCCCTGCGGGATCAGCGCTCTATCAGGTCGGCGACAATGGCGGGGCGCTGTTCGGTGTGGCCGAGGGGCGGGTCGAAGTCCATGCGCGGCCACTGGGGGAAACGCCCACGCTGATCCATATCGTCGGCCCGGGATTCTGGACCGGAGAGTTCGGCGCTGTTCTGGGTCAGCCGAGGATTATCTCGCTCGTCGCGCGCTCCGATACCCGGATCCTGCGTCTGACACGCGCCACATTGCTGCGTCTCGCCGAGGGACATCCCGGGATCTGGCAGATGGTTTCCGCCCTGACGACGGGGAACCACGTGAAGCTTGTCAACATTCTCAGCGCGATCCGCTGCGAAGACCCGGTGCAGCGGGTTGCCCTTGTGCTGGTCAATCTGTCACGCGAACCCTCGCCGCAGCCGGGTTGCATCGACGTTCTTCAGCCCGAGATCGGGGCGATGGCGCGGATGTCGCGCGGCTCGGTCAACGCGGCTCTCGGGGCGCTCGAGGCGCAGGGGCTGATCCGGCGGGTTTATCGCGCCATCGAGATCACCGATGCCGCGGCTCTGGTCGCATTCGCCGAGCGGGGCTGAGCGCCGCGGCCGACTTCTCAGCCCGGCTGCGCCTTGGCCGCTGCGGCCTTGGCCCGCTCGTCGGCCGCGACCGTCTCGGCCGCTGCCGCCGCCACCTGATGCGTCTGCTCTTCGGTCAGGTGCTCGCCCCCGCTGCCGCTGACGCTGACCTTCACCTCGCGCCGGGCGAACTGGATGTCATTGGCCGCGAACTCTTCCTGCACGCGCTTGAAGATCTGCTTGCGGATGCCGAACTGCGCGCCCGGCTTGTGCATGAACTTGCCGCGCACCACGATGCCGTATTCGTTGAACTCGCCCACGCCCTGGCTCTTGAACGGCTCGATGAAGCCGGGGGCGAGTGCGGGATCGTCCATCATCTCCTGGCCGATCTTCTTGAAGATCTTGCGCACCTTCTCGATATCCGTATCGAAAGGCACCGTGAATTTCAGCTTCATGATGCCCCAGTCGCGCCCGAAGTTCGTGACCGTCTTGATGTTGCTGTAAGGGATGATCAGCACCGGCCCTTTGGAATCGCGCAACTGGATGGAGCGGATCGAGATCTTCTCGACCGTGCCCTGCGTGCCGCCGGTGTCGATGTACTCGTTCAGCCGGAACGCATCGTCGATCAGGAAGAACAGGCCCGACATGATGTCGCTGACCAGCTTTTGCGCGCCGAAGCCGATGGCGAGGCCCGCGACACCGGCACCCGCCAGTAGCGGCGTCACGTCGATCCCGAGGTTCCCCAGCGCGGTCAGAACGGTCAGGGTGATGATGACCGCCTGAAGCGCCCAGCTTACCATCGGAAGGATCGTTCCCATCCGTGAGGCCGGTCCGGCGTCGGCATGCGGCGTTTCGCTTTCCGACGCATCCGGGCCGTCGGTGACCGCGGTCATCTCGTTGGCGAGCTTGCGGTTGATCAGCAGACGCACGACCTCCCAGACCAGATAGCCCACGACGCAGATCATCAGTGCCTGGATTAGGTGAACGGCGAACTGTTCGCCCATGCTGGCCGAGGCCATGCTCATCAGCGTGATGCCCCAGAGCTTGGCCGTGATCAGCAGCACCGCGCCGAACACCAGGACGCGCGCCATGCGGGTATAGGCATTGACGTTGGAGGCGTAGGCTTTCTGCGCGATGTGTCCCTCGCCCTTCATCGGCGGCACGAAGTGCAGCACCAGCGCCCGGATCACGGTGTCGAGCAGCGGGGCGATCAGCAGCACTGCAAGGCTGATGATGTGTCGACCGTCCTGAAGCAGCTCGCTGTGGCCCATGGCCCCGATGGTCTGCGCCAGAAGCCAGGTGATCCCGATGGCGCCAAGGCAGAACCAGGGGTAGACCCGGATCGCCCATTCCTCGAACGGCGATTGCTCAAGAAAACGACCGCGCATGATCGAACGCATCCCGTCGCGCGCCCGGAAGAACGTGATGCCCAGCCAGATGAAGACGGCCAGATTGAACCAGAAGGCGATCCGGTCTGCAGATTTCGGGCGCGTTGCGATGCTCGTTCAGGGCGATCAGGCAAAGCGCCACGCCGATGATGACGATGATTCCGAAGAAATTCCGGAACAGATAGCGCGCGGTCCAGTCGTCGCACCGCAGCAGGCGAAGGTCGGGGCGCGAGGGTGCAAGCAGGAACCGCAATATCGGCAAGGGAAATGCGGGGAAAGAAGATCACCCAACGCGCAATCGTGTGGGCTATGGGGGCATCGCGCTCGGGCATCCCGAACCGCAGAACCACGGCGACGACGATGAAGAAAATGAAGGTGCCTGCCATCTCGCGCACAAGGCGGCGGGCCAGCGCGGGGATGATGCTGAAGAGGTCCAGCGAAGCCGCTTCGGCCTGGATCGGGATACTTCCCTTGATGACGAACCGATACAGCAGGAACTCGGCCAGCGTCCCAAGTGCTAGCGCCAGGGCGAAGATGGCAAGGAATGTGGTCAATCCACCGGCGCCCAGCTCCTGCACGTAACTGCCGATGACATTCGTTTCGGCGGTGACGGCCTCAGGTAAATGGGTCACGCTGTAGACGAGGCGGTCGAACGTCACGGTCGCGGTATCCATCAGGAAATCAGACAGGCCGACTGACGGTGGGGCTGCCGTTGCTGCGGGGGCCTCCTTGGCTATGGCATCGAGCTGCTGGAGCAGAAGCTGGCGCACCTCCTGATCCGAAAGGCGCGACACCAGAGCGTTGATCGCGTCGGGCGTCAACGGATCGGGCAACTGCACCACAGCCGGGGTCGCGGCTTTTTCCTCTGCCGCCACGGGCGAATGGCCCCCGATCAGAGGTCAGGAGAAGGATCAGAATACCGATCAGTCGTGCAATTCCGGTCATGTTCAATCCATGTGTTGCGGCCCGGTCCGTTATGCGCGGCGGCCTCTTTTTCCAGCCATAGTCCCGAACGACGCCACTTGTCAGCACGTCTCGATCAAGCGAAGCGGCAGGCGTGACATTCTTGGATCGCTCGTGGCCAGCCTGCGGGCTTTGGATAAAGCGTGCGGGACCGGAGGATTTAGCTTTCCGCGCCAAAACGCATCCGCGCGCTTCTGAGAACAGATACAAGGCCTTGCCGCGCCGCATATCGTGCGGCTACGCTGCGCGCGAAGGCTTGTCCGGTGGGCAGGGCTGATTTGAGATGCACGCAGGGTCTGCCTGCGCCGATTTTTTGACGGGCCCCTTTGGGCGCACCGGTGGGGGAAAGACAAGATGCGTAACCTTCTGGCAGGACTTTGCTTTCTGGCGGCCGGACCGGCCCTGGCCCAGGATGGCGACTGGACTTATGACGCCTCGATCTATCTGTTTTTTCCCAAGACGGACGTGGCGGTCGACACGCCCCTGGGCAGCGTCGATGGCGAACTGAGCATCAGCGATGCGATCGATAACCTCGACTTCGCCTTCATGGGCGCGCTCGAGGCACGCACCGGCCCGTGGAGCTTCATTGGCGACTTCATCTATTTCAACGTCTCGCCCGACGCACCTACACCCAAGGGTCTGGCGTTCTCGCAGGTCGTGGTCGACACCAAGCTGACCATGTTGAGCGCCTACGGCATGTACCGGGTGACGGGCGACAGCAAGACATCCGTCGATCTGGGCTTCGGCGCCCGCGCCTACTGGTCCGACGTGACCACGACCTTCAGTGGCAACTTGGCCGCGACGCGCGTGTTCGATACCAGTGACAACTGGGTGGACCCGCTGCTCGCCGCCCGGATCAGGACCGACTTCAACGACAAATGGTATGGCGCCCTGTTCCTGGATGCGGGCGGCTTCGGCGTGGGGTCGGACAGTACCTATCAGGTGCTCGCGACGGTCGGATACCGGATCAACGACAAATGGGCGGTGCAGGGCGGCTACCGCTACATCGACATCGACAAGGGCGAAGACGATGCGAGCGACCTGAACATCAGCCTGTCCGGCCCGATCATCGGCGCGGTTTATCGCTTCTGACGGGGCGCACCGCGAAACCATTGCCTTGCCGCCCTCGTAGGACGATCATGCGGGGAATTCGGCAGCGGGTGACCGCTGCCCACAGTGCAAGGAATAGGGTGATGCAATCCGGGCTTTTCCGCGTGATCCTCTCCGTCGGCCTCGCGCTGGCCTTTACGGCGGAGGCCGAGACCGTCGGGCGCGCCGACCGGGTGCAGAACGAGGTGACGGC
This sequence comes from uncultured Alphaproteobacteria bacterium, assembly GCA_963777765.1. GTDB lineage: Bacteria > Pseudomonadota > Alphaproteobacteria > Rhodobacterales > Rhodobacteraceae > Aliitabrizicola. The sequence goes on from CAVZRP010000008.1 coordinate 7,097, forward strand.
CGAAGCCGCCGGCACCGCCCGCCCGCTCGCCGCCGCCGATCCGTTGATGTTCGGCGATGTCCTGCGCGCCCATGAAGCGGCCCGGCTGGAAGCCACGCTGAACGACGACACGCAATTGACGCTGGGCGAGAACGCCACCGTCACCATCGACGACTTCATCTACGCGCCCGACAAGGCAGGCAACCGCCTTGCGCTGAAAGTGCTGGGCGGCGCGTTCCTGTTCGTCGGCGGCAAGGTCGAGGCGGGCGAGGGCGCACAGGTGCAGATTTCCACCACCTTCGCTACACTCGGCGTGCGCGGCACAACCGTTTGGGGCGGCCCGCTGGACGGCGCCTATGCGGTGCTCGTGCTGGATGGCGAAGTCACCGTGACCAATGCCGGAACCACCGTAACGCTTGTTGCAGGGTCAGGAACCACGCTCGCAGACGAAGCCAGCCCGCCGCAGCCCCCCGTCGTTTGGGGCCGGGCCAAGGTGGACCGGGCCATCGCGACGGTCAGCTTCGGGAACTGACGCACGGGATCATTCAGGGCTGGACGCGCACCCACACGCCCTCGGCCCGGATGACAACCGGATCACCGCAATGGAAGCGGTAATATGTCAGGCCGGACGACGGGGCGCGATGCGCGTTGAATGCGCCTTGCAGGGCTTGCCCGGTCAGAAAGCGGGCCGCGACATGCACTTCGGTGCAGATCTCCTGACGGGGCGAGACCACCATCTGCCGCATCGGCTTTCCGATGCCAAACGCATTCGCCGCGATTTCGACCGGAACCGCGCTGGGATGGCTGCGGAGGAAATCGTCGTCAAGGTGGATCTTGTCGATCCACTGCACCCGCGCGATGGAACCCGTGATGGTCCGGATTTCGTCCCGGACCCGCAGCGCTTCGATCGGCAGATCGCCGAAGACCGTGCCGATGCGGACCTTGCCGCCGAAACCCGGCAGGTTCCAGTCGACCGCGCCGGTTTCGGCCCGGTGCGATGTCACGCGCTGCTGCACGGAAGACGCAACGGCAAGGACAGACTTCAGAATGGCATCGTCTTCAGAAAATGGGGTCGCGGTCGACATTATGACTCACAATCTTTACTGCCGGTCTCGGGATTGAGATCTGAACCTGATCCATGCGGACGAAGCTCAGTGTCGAAATCGGAACCTGCAAGAATTTGGTTACTTAGCCGTTAATAAACAAATATTTACGCTTGTTTTCCTTAAAGGCGAACTGGTCCTTTTGGACAGGTCGGCTATGGCCTTGGGAACAGTACGGCCTCGACTCCGCAGATTGTGGCGTAATCGTGACATTTCTCAGGTTCCCTGCCACCCCCCTCTGCAACCCGCGACGCATCATTCCTGCCCGCCGAGTTGCGTGGCAGGTTGCCGCCGAATATCGGCCAGGGGTCGCCGCCTCGTTTCACAGGCCGGGGAACCCCTGCTGCCAGGCTCGCGTTGCTATGCTACGGATATCCCAATCACCGACAGCGAGAGCCTGCATCATGACCCGTTCCCTTCTGAAAGCGACGACGGCCCTCTCCGTCTGCCTGGCCGTGGCGCAACCCATGCCGCTCATGGCTCAGGGCGCCGTCGTCCGCCCGATGGTCGCGGTGCCGCGTCTGGTGCATGACACGCCACTCTGGCGCGTGCAGACCTGCGCCGACGATCCCACGCTCCCGGATTGCCCCGCGCCCGCACAGCCTGGCACCGAGGGAACCACACCACCCGGGGCGGATCAGCAGGCACCGGCCGCCGATGCCAGTCCGGCAGAGCCGCAGGCAGAGGACGCGCTGCCCACCGCACCGCCCGAACAGATTGCGCCCGCCGTTGACGCCGCACCTGCACCGGCCATGCCCGACGCGCCCGCCGAGGCCCCGGCAACTGCACCCGGCGATCAGGCCGCCCCCGCCGAAGCGCCCGTGCCGGAAACCGCACCGGCACCGGAACCGCCCACAGCCGAAGCTGCCCCGGCGCCCGTGGCAACCGGTGAAGCACCCGCCGCCGATCAGGCGACCGAGCCTGCGACCGATGCCCCGGCGGTGATCGTCGCCCCCGAGGCCACGACCCCCCCTGCGCCCGCGGTCGAGCCGCCGGCCGACGGCACGACGACGGCACCAGAGGCTGCCGCCCCGACGCAGGACAACGGGGCCGAGGTGCAGCAGCCCGCCCAACCGCCCGCGACCGAGGAAACACCGAAGGCAACCGACCCCGAGGTAATTCAACCCGCGCCCGAGGTGATCCCCGCCGCTCCGACCGACACGACCGACACTGCCCCCGAGGCCACGGCGCCAGATGCCACGGCGCCAGATGCCACTGCCCCCGAGGCCACGGCACCAGATGCCACGGCGCCCGAAACCACCGCACCCGATGCCACGACGACAGAAGCCACGACGCCCGAAGTCACGGAATCCGAGACGACCGCACCCGAAGTGCCCGCGGCCCCCGAAGCGACCGTTACGGAAGAAGTTCCTCCCGTTGCCGATCCCGTGCCGGAACCGACTGCTGAACAGACCCAGGTGCTTGAAACCCTGATGGCCGACCCCGAGGTGGCCGCAGCCGTCGAAACACTCTCCGAAACGGTGCAACCCCCGGCGACGACGGATGGCACGGCAGCCGCCGATCCGGCCGCTCTGGCGGCGGTCGCAGCCCTTGGCGGCACGGCACCGGCGCCCACAGACACCACCACCCAGACGCTGGGCGCAACCGAGGCGCGGACCAGCACGCAGGATTTCACAACGCCCGTCATCACGTCGCAGCCGACCCAGGTGCAGGAAGATGACGACAAGGGCCTGACCGATCTGCAAAAGGCGGGCCTGCTGGCTTTGGGTGCGGTCGCCGTGGGAATGCTCATCAACAACAACCGGGTCGTCGCAAACTCCGGCGACCGGGTCGTGGTGGATCGCGGCAATGGCGATCTGGCCATCTGGAAGGATGACAATGCGAACCTGCGCGCGCCCGGTGTCGTCGAGACGACCGACCGCTACAGGGACGGCTCGACGCTGACGCGCCTTGATCGTCCCGACGGCACGCAGATCGTGACGGTGCGCGATGCAACCGGTCGCGTGGTGCGGCGCGACCTTGTGCGCAACGACGGCAGCACGGTGCCGATCATCGACGATACCAGGCGGTTCGAGCCGGTCCGCGTGTCGCAACTGCCCCGACCCCGCGTTCAGACGCTGCGCTTTGCCGACGACAGCGATCCGGCAACGCTGCGCGCGCTACTCGACGATGCCCAGCAACAGGATCTTGGTCGCACGTTCAGTCTGTCCCAGGTGCGCGATATCCGGCAGTTGCGCGACCTTGCGCCGGAACTGACGGGCAATCCGATCACCTTTGCCACCGGGTCCAGCGCGATCCGCCCCGAGGAGGCCCGGAAGCTTGCCCGGATTGCGGCGCTGATGCGCGATCTGATCGACGAGAACCCGGGAGAAGTGTTCCTGATCGAAGGCCATACCGACGCCGTAGGCGGGGCCGCCGCCAACCTCGCGCTGTCGGACCGGAGGGCCGAATCCATCGCGCTGGCGCTGACCGAGATTTTCGGCGTGCCCGCCGAGAACATGATCGTGCAGGGCTATGGCGAAAGATATCTCAAGGTTCAGACCCCGGACGCCGAGCCTTTGAACCGCCGCGTGGCCCTGCGCCGGATCACCTGGCTGCTCGACGGCGCATGATCGGCCTTGCGGCCCGTTGGATGTCTCCGACGGGCCGCCGAGCCGCCCGGCCCGGCATGTGTGACACTTCGCCCGGAACGCCAGAATGGGTTAACGCAATACGACTTTTTCAATGATTTCAAGGCGCCCGCAAAGTGTCGCACCGTGCGACATTCTTACTGTGGTCCGTGGCACGGCCCCCTCTCCTCCACCGCTTCGCCCGGTTTGCCTCAGGGACCGATCTGGCGTAGCATCGGGCTGTCTTCAGACGGCAAACCCGGTGTTTCTGACGGAGGCTGATCATGTACCGCACGATCCTTCTCGCCTATGACGGCACCCTCGAAGGCCGCCTCGCCCTGCGCGAAGGCGCCCTTCTTGCCAGACGAAGCGGGGCCCACGTTGTCCTTCTGGCCGTCATCGATTCCGCTGCCTACGTTCCCGTCGTGGCTGATGCCAGCGTGGCCTATGTCCCCCGCGACCAGACCGAGGACTTCCAGAAGATACTCGACGAAGGGGTGGACAGGTTGAAGCGGATGGACCTTGTCCATACCGCCCGCCTGCGGACCGGCGATCCGGTGACCTGTATCGCCGATACCGCCGCCGAGGTTGGCGCGGACCTCGTGGTCGTCGGCCACCACAAGCAGGGCATGGTTGCCCGCTGGCTCCTCGGCTCCGTCACCGCCTCGCTGATCGACCGGCTGAACTGCAGCCTGTTGACAGCCAGGATGGAGATCACCGACGAAGCCCTGTTCGAGACGCGCAAGACATAGCTTCCACGATTGCGCTCGCGTCAGACTGACATCGGCGCGTGAACTCCGTCGATCCATCGGAGCAAACCCGCGCTGCACCTCCGAAACCGGAGTGCCGGGACGCCTGATCCGGCTCGACGGGTCAGCGCGACTTCGCCTGTTGCGGCATCGGCTGGCTATGATAGGTCCACGAAGATGAAACGGAACGCGAGGGTCGCCCGGCTGCGATCCGCGCGAGCACTGGATAGTCTGGCTGGATCAATGAGCGCCCCGTTTACACTGGATGGCATGGGGCGGGGTGTTCGAGATGCCCTGCCACTCGGCCTGGGCATATTCGTCTACGGCCTTGCCTTCGGCCTGATAGCATCGCAGGCACAGTTTACACTCGGTCAGGCGCTCGCGACGAGTGCGGCGGTGTATTCCGGATCGGCGCAGCTTGCGGCTTTGAACCTGGTGCAGACCGGGCAGTTCACGCTCTTTGCGCTGGCTGCGATCATTTTGCTGATGAATGCGCGATACCTGATGTTCGGGGCGGCACTTCGGCCCTGGCTGAGCCAGACCACACCGCCGCTCGCCTATGGAAGCCTGCTGATGCTTGGCGACGCGAACTGGATTCTGGTGATGCGCGCGATCGAGTCGGGCGAGCGGGACCGCGCCTACCTGATGGGGACCGGGCTGCCGATGTTCGCCGGGTGGATGACAGGGACTGCGGCCGGAGTGTTGTCGGGAAGCGTCCTGCCTGATCCTCACACGCTGGCGGCAGACCTCATGCTGCCCGCCTTTGCCGCCGCGATGATGACGGCGATGACCCGAACCCGCGCGGCGCTCTTGCCCGCGGGCATCGGAGCGGTCACGGCGATTGCGGTGTTGGAGATTGCCGACACGGGCTGGGCGATCATCGCGGCAGGACTTGCCGGAACAGCCGCCGCAGCTTTCGCATGGCAACCTGCAGCCGGTGACGAGGCTTGAGCTATCCGTTTCCCGTTCTTCTGCTCGTGATGGCCTCTGCCGCACTTTTCTGCCGTGTCGCGGGTTACTTCGCGATGCGATACCTGCCTGCCTCGCCCAGGATCGAAGCCGCACTTCGCGCCACGCCGCTGGCGGTCATGGCCGGCATCGCTGCAATCGCCGTCGCCCGAGGCGGGGTCGTCGAAGCCGTTGCACTTGGTGCTGCCGCGATTCTGACCTTGCTCATCGGCAATGATGTCGCTGCGGCATTGATTGCGGTGGCCCTCGCGGCCCTGTTGCGGTTTGCGTCGGGCTGAGCAATCGTCCCTGATGCGGGCGACCACCAGGGTCCGGCGCCAGCCGTTCAGTAGGTCCAGCGCGATACTTGGTCCGGCAAGCACTGGTTCACGTTGGATTTCCCGCCGCGCGATGCGTCAGGCAGCAAACGGACCGCGACCCGCGCCGTCAGCATCATGGGTCATCCGCACGCACGCCGACCATCAGTCGGAGTTTCATGGCTTCCTTCCCAGCGCGATTTTCGGTAAGATTATCGAGTCTCGCGGCATACGTTTACTCGAGACGCATCGGTTTGCCGATCTCGCCTTGTAAATCAAACAGGTCTCGAAAACATCGGCGCGCCGCGTTCAGCGGCGCGTGGCAGTCATCGAATACTCGACTCCGATTGGAACGGGCACGGAGTTCGCGCGTTAGCAACTCACGGCCGAATTGAGGCTCCGGACATTTGGTTGCATGAAAGGAGACAGCACATGAACTGGGATCAGATTGAAAACAAGTGGGCCGAGATGACGCGCCGGGTGCAGGCGCATTGGTGCCCGCGTGATGGCGCAGATGCGCCAATCGACCAGCATCGAAGCGCGGCATCCGTTTTGGACGTCGTCCGTCTTGACGAAAAGATTGTCGTAGCAGTGACTTCGCCCACTGAAGCTCAGATGGCGGAGTGAACACGCAGCCGCAACAGGAGTGGTTGCGCATACTTCGTCGTCCGGACGATCTATGGAACGACACACGGCCGATCCGCGCTGATCTTTTCGGCACGGAACGTCTGGAGCATCACGCCCGATCGCTTGCCGCCACGCAGGTCGTTGCCTACCGGCGGCCTCCGGCGGTCAAGAAGCTGTCGGCCCGACTGCGCGAGAATGCGGCGGTGCTGCTGGGCGCCTATCGCTCGTCGGCGACAGCACTCCGGGCGGGGCAGTCGGTTACACCGGCAGCCGAATGGTTGCTCGACAACTACCATCTGGTCGAGCAGCAGATCCGCCAAATCACGGACGACCTTCCGCCGGGCTTCTATCGCCAGCTTCCCAAACTGGCAGACGGGCCCTTCGCCGGATATCCGCGCGTGCTGGGGCTCGCCTGGGCCTATGTGGCGCATACCGACAGCCTCGTTTCGCCACCGATCCTGGCGCGGTATCGTCCATGCCTATCAGCAGGTGCAGCCGCTGATGATCGGCGAGCTTGTGGGCGGTGGCCATCACGTTGCGGATCGTGCTGGTCGAAAACATGCGCCGCCTGGCCGTGCAGATCATCGAAGGCCACCGTCTGCGGTTAGAAGGCGATCTGCTTGTCGACCGTGTGCTTGGCACCAGCAGCAGTCCTCGCGTTCCGATGCACCTTGCCCTGGCCGACTATGAAACACGCGAACTGCCGGAAATCATGGCTGGTCAGATCGCCAAGCGACTGCGGGGGTTTGACCCTGCGGAAACGCCGCTGCGCGGTTGGCTTGAAGATCGTCTGCGGCGTCAGGGCGCGTCGATCGACATGGTGGTTGCCCATGCACAGGCGCGGCAGGGCGCATCGAATGTCACGATGCGCAACATCGTCACCAGTATGCGTCTTGTGTCCGAGATGGACTGGGCGGACTTTTTCGAAGAGGTCAGCCTGGTCGACGCTCGACTGCGGACGGCGTCTGATTTCGCCGCGATGGATTTCGCCGACGCGCAACGAGTATCGCACCGCAATCGAAGTGCTGGCGCGCGGATCGGCCCTCGACGAACTGGAGGTCACCGAAGCCGCGCTGGCTCAGGCCGCCCATGGCGAGACCGATTTCGAGCGTGATCCCGGCTACGCACTGATCGGTGCTGGCCGAGCCGTGCTGGAGCGTACCATCGGCTTCGCGCCTCCGGCCGCGGCTGCGTCTTCGGCGCGGGCTGCGGCGGGCTCGGTCTCGGCGGCTATCTTGCGGCAATCGCTTCTGGTCAGCCTTGGCTTGGTGTCTCTGGCGCTGTGGCTTGGGTTCGCCGGTATCGGTCCTTGCACGTATGTCCTGCTGTGCTGTCCTGGCCCTGGTCGTGGCATCGAGGCCGGCACGGCTCTGGTCAACATGGTCGTCACGCGTGCGGTCCGCCCGCGTCCGTTGCCGGGACTGGACTTGGCGCAAGGCGTTCCAGACCACCTGCGCACCCTGGTGGCAGTGCCGGTGATCCTGTCGCGATCCCGCCGATCTGCGAGGGTCAGCTGGAGCGGCTGGAGGTGCATCACCTGTCCAGCACCGGCGGCGCGGTGCATTATGCGCTGCTGTCCGACGGCCCCGATGCCGCCACCGGAAACTACGCCGGAGGATGCGCCCCTGATCGCCGCCGCGATCGCGGGCATCGCCCGACTGAACGCAGCCTATCCCTCGGCGGGGGCGACCGCTTCCTTCTGCTGCACCGCCGCCGCGCTGTGGAACCCGGCGTGAAGGCGTCTGGATGGGGTGGGAGCGCAAGCGCGGCAAGCTGACCGAATTGAACCGCCTGCTGCGCGGGGCGCACGGACACCAGCTTCCTGCACTGGGACGTGACGCCCGCCGATGCCGCAGGACGTCCGCTTCGTCATCACGCTGGACGCCGACACCCGCCTGCTGCGCGACACGGTGCGGCGCATGATCGGCAAGATGGCGCATCCGCTGAACCGCCCGCGGTTCGACCCCGCCGTGCAGCGGGTGGTCGCGCGGCTACGGCATCCTGCAGCCCCGCGTGACCGCCGTCGCTTGCCGGTCGGCAGCGACGGCTCGGTCTATCAGCGGGTGTTTTCCAGCCCCGGCGGGATCGAACCCTATGCGGCGGCGATTTCGGATGTCTATCAGGATCTGTTCGACGAAGGTTCCTTCACCGGCAAGGGCATCTATGACGTCGATGCCTTCGAGGCGGCGCTGGCGGGCCGCGTGCCGGAGAACACCCTGCTCAGCCACGATCTGTTCGAAGGCATCTTTGCCCGCGCGGCGCTCGCCTCGGACATCGAGGTGGTCGAGGATTTTCCGGCGCGCCTCGACGTTGCATGCCCGCCGCGCAGCACCGCTGGGTGCGCGGCGACTGGCAGCTTTTGCCATGGATCGTGGGTCTGCGCCGCTCCGCCGGGGGGCTTCCCGCCGTCGGGCGCTGGAAGATGGTCGACAACCTGCGCCGGTCGCTGCGTCGCGCCGTTCGCGCTTGCTGCGCTGTTCGCGGGCTGGCTGTTGCCTTTGCCTCTGGCCGTTGCGTGGACTGCTGCGATCCTGGCTCTGCATTGCGCTGCCCAGCCTGCTGCCGCTGCCCTTCGCCATCCTGCCGGGCCGGGCCGGGGTCACGTCGCGCAGCCATCTGGCGGCACTGCGGGCCGATGCTACCGTGGCGCTGGCACAGATCGCGCTGGACGTCACGTTCCTGGCCGATAGCGCCTGGCTGATGCTCGACGCCATCGCGCGGACGATCTGGCGGCTTGCCGTGTCCCGCCGCCATCTGCTGGAATGGGTGACCGCGGCGCAGTCGGGCGGGACGAGACTGCCCGGTATCGCCACGCACTATCGCATGATGTTCGGGGGTCTGGCGCTGGGGGTCGGCCTTCCCGCGATCGCCATTCTGCCAGACCCTGCCACGGCTCGCTGACGGTCCCGTTCGCGCTGCTGTGGCTCGCGGCCCCGGCCGTCGCGCAATGGATCAGCCGTCCCCGCCGCGCGGCGCTGAAGCCGAGCTTCGCCCCGAAGAACAGCAGCGCCTGCGCGCTGATCGCCCGCCGCACCTGGCGCTATTTCGAGACCTTCGTGACCGCGGCGGACAACTTTCTGCCGCCCGACAACTTTCAGGAAACGCCTCGGCCCGCAGTCGCGCATCGCACCTCGCCCACCAATATCGGGCTTTATCTTCTGTCCGTCACCGTGGCCCGCGACATGGGCTGGATCGGGACGGCCGCGGCGGCGGCGCGACTGGAGGAGACGCTGCAGACGATCGAGCGGATGCCGCGCTTCCGCGGGCATCTCTACAACTGGTACGACACACGCGATCTGCGCGTGCTGGACCCGCCCTATGTCTCGTCGGTCGACAGCGGCAATCTCGCCGGGCACCTGATCGCCGTGGCACAGGCCTGCCGCGACTGGGCTGACGCGCCGCAATCCGAAGACACACAGCGCGCGGGCTTGCCGATACGCTGGCGCTCGCACGGCAGGCGCTGGCCCGAAGTCCGGACACCGCGCTCAGCGACAAGCTTGACGCGCTGGCACATGTGCTGCCGCTCCGCACCGCTTCAGCGCGACCGCCTGCAGACGCTGGCGGCTAGGTCTGGTCGACCGATGTCTCCATGCTTGCCGAGGGCGACGAGCGGCGGTTCTGGATCACTGCGCTGAACCGAACCATTTCCGCGCATGCGGAACCCGAGCCGGACCGCGACCGGCTGCATCGGCTGGAAACCGCGGCGCGCGGCTTCGCCATGGCGATGGAGTTCGGCTTCCTGCTCGACCCGGAAAAGAAGCTGCTGTCGATCGGCTTCTCTGCGGCCACCAACACGCTGGATCCAAGTTGCTATGACCTTCTGGCCTCCGAGGCGCGGCTGGCCAGCCTGTTCGCCATCGCCAAGGGCGACGTGCCGACCCGGCACTGGTTCCGTCTTGGGCGGTCTGCCACGCCCATTGGGCGCCGGGTCGGCGCTGATCTCGTGGTCGGGCAGCATGTTCGAATATCTGATGCCCTCGCTGGTCATGCGGGCGCCGGCGGGGTCGGTGCTGGAGCAGACCAACCGGCTGATCGTGGCGCGCCAGCAGAGCTATGGCGCGGCGCTGGGCATTCCCTGGGGCATCTCGGAATCCGTCCTACAACGCCCGCGATCTGGAGATGACCTACCAGTATTCCAACTTCGGCGTGCCGGGCCTGGGCCTGAAGCGCGGTCTGAGCGAGAACCGGGTGATCGCGCCCTATGCCACGGGTCTGGCCGCGATGGTCGACTCCGCAGGCGGCGGTGCAGAACTATGCGCGGCTGGCGGCGATGGGGGCCGAGGGCCGCTACGGCTTTTACGAGGCGGTCGATTTCACCGCCGGCCGCCTGCCGGAAGGCGCGATCATGCCATCGTGCGCAGCTTCATGGCGCATCATCAGGGCATGACGATCACCGCCATCGCCAACGCCGTGCACGACGGCCTGCTGCGGGCCCGCTTCCATGCCGAGCCGATGATCCAGGCGGTCGATCTGCTGCTGCAGGAACGCGTGCCGCGCGATGTTGCCATCGCCCCGCCGCGGGCAGACGAGGTGCTGGTCACGCCGTCGAGACGGCCGACACGCCCAGCGGTGCGCCGTTTCGAAGCGCCCGCCGCGGCGCCACCGACCGCGCATCTGCTGTCGAACGGCAGCTACGGCGTGATGCTGACGCCCACCGGCGCGGGCTACAGCCGCTGGCGCGATCTGGCGGTGACCCGCTGGCGGGCCGAGGCAGACCAGTCGGCCCTTGGCTCGTTCATCTTCCTGCGCGATGTGACGCACGGGCGCGCAGTGGTCCGCGGCGCTGCAACCAGCGGTCGGCACCCCGGAGCGCCATTCGGCAGTCTTCTGCGAACATCACGCAGCCTTCACCCACCATGCCGCGTTCCCTGACCACCACGACCGAGGTCGTCGTCTCGGCCGAGGACGATGCCGAGGCGCGCCGGGTGACCCTGACCAACACCGGCCGCACGCGCCCGCGAGATCGACCTGACCTCCTATGCCGAACTGGTGCTGGCCCGCCGTCGGCCGATCTGGCGCATCCGGCGTTTTCGAAGATGTTCGTGGTGACGGATTACCTGCCGGAACTGGGCGTGATCATCGCCACGCGCCGCCGCCGCTCGCCGCACGACCCCGAGGTCTGGGCCGCGCATATCGCGGTGGTCGAGGGCATCGAGACCGCACCGGTCCAGATCGAGACCGACCGCGCCCGCTTCATCGGCCGCGGCCGCAGCCTGCGCGACGCCGGCGATGGCCGACGGCGCCGCTGTCCGGCACCACGGGCACCGTGCTGGACCCGATCTTCTCGATCCGCCGCCGCGTCAGCGTCCCGGGCGGCGGCATGGCGCGGGTGACGTTCTGGACCATGGTCGCCGACACGCCCGGAGACACTGCTGGACCTGGTGGACCGCCACCGCGACCCGTCGGCCTTTGACCGGGCCGAGACGCTTGTCCTGGACGCAGGCGCAGGTGCAGTTGCGCCATCTCGGCATCTCACGCGCGACGGCGCTGGATTTCCAGCAGCTTGCCGGCATGCATCCTGCGGGACGATGCGCGCCTGCGCAGCTCGCGCTGCGCAGATCGTCAGCGGCGCCGGGCCGCAATCCGGGCTTTGGCCGCTGGGCATTTCCGGCGATCTGCCGATCGTGCTGCTGCTGATCGACGATGCCGACGACATCGCTCACGCTGCAGGAGGCTTGACCGCGCCAGGAATACTGGCGGATGCGGCAGTTCGCGGTCGATCTGGTGATCCTGAACGAACGCTCCTCGTCCTATGTGCAGGACCTGCAGATCGCCATCGAGGCCGCGATCCGCACGTCGCAGACTGCGCCCCGGAACATCGCAGCCAGAACGATGCCGCCGAGGGCCGTGTCTACGCGCTGCGCGCCGATCTGCATCACGCCCGAGGCGCGGGCGCTGCTGCTCGGCGTCGCCGCGCGTGGTGCTGGTGGCCAGCCGCGGCGGACATCGGCCAGCAGCTCGACGCGCTGCCTGCGCCTGCGCCGACGCAGCCTGGCCCTCCGCCACCGTCGTCCCGTTCCCGCATGTCATCGCCGGCCCCGCTGCCGGTCGACCGAAGCTGGAATTCTTCAACGGCATCGGCGGCTTTGCCGACGACGGGCGCGAATATGTCACGATCCTGCGAGACGGGCAGACCACGCCCGCGCCCTGGATCAACGTCATCGCCAACCCGGCGTTCGGCTTTCAGGTCTCGGCCGAAGGGCAGCGGCCACGTCTGGGCCGAAAACAGCCGCGAGAACCAGCTGACGCCCTGGTCGAACGACCCGGTCACCGATCCGGCGGGCGAGGCGATCTATCTGCACGATCTGGATACCGGCAGGCTCTGGACACCGACCGCGCTTGCCGATCCGCGGGCCGGGCACCTATGTCGCGCGGCACGGCTTCGGCTATTCAGCCGCTTCGAGCACGCGGCGCACGGCATCGACGCCGACATGGTGCAGTTCGTGCCGCTGGACGACCCGGTCAAGATCACCCGCCTGACGCCTGCGCAATACCGGATCGCGGCCGCGCCGCCTGTCGGTCACCGCCTATGCCGAATGGGTGCTGGGCACGTCCGCACGGCGACCGCCCGCCATGTCATCGACCGAGATCGACGCCGAGACCGGCGCGATCCTGGCGCGCAACCCGTGCGAGCACCGCCTTTCCGGGCCGCGTCGCCTTTGCCGACTTCGGGCCGGGCCACCAGCGCAACCGCAGACCGGGCCGAGTTCCTCGGGCCCGGCGGCGATCTTGCCGCCCCGCCCGGCTGCGCGCCGTCCGCTGCCCGGGACGAGCGGCCCGGCGCTCGACCCCTGCGCGGCCCTGCAACGGCCGGTCACGCTTGCGCCCGGCGAAACGGTCGAGGTGGTGTTCCTGCTGGGCCAGGCCGTCAAGCGTCGAAGCCGGCCGCGCGCTCTGATCCCGCACTCGCGCCGCGATCCCGACGCACTGCTGGCCGGGGTCACGCGACCACTGGAGCGATCTGCTGACGACGGTGCAGGTCACGCTCGCCCGACCGGGCGATGGACATCATGCTGAACGGCTGGCTGCTGTATCAGACGCTGGCCTGCCGCATCTGGGCGCGGGCCGGGTTCTATCAGGCCAGCGGCGCCTACGGCTTCCGCGACCAGTTGCAGGACGGCATGGCGCTGACCTTCTCGCGCCCCGAGATGACGCGCGAGCATCTGCTGCGCGCCGCCGTCTCGGCAGTTCCCCGAAGGCGATGTGCAGCACTGGTGGCTGCCGCATTCCGGCCAGGGCGTGCGCACCCGCATCTCGGATGACCGGGTCTGGCTGGGCTATGGCGTGGCGCGCTATGTCAGCGTATCGGGCGACACGGGCGATTCTGGACGAGCAGGTGCCCTTCCTCGAAGGGCCTGCCCTTGCCGCCCGGGGCGCATGACGACTTCTTCCTGCCGGGACTCTCGGACGACACCGCAAGCCTGTTCGAACATTGCGCGCGCGGGCTCGATCAGGCCATGGCGCTGACCGGCAGCAACGGCATGCCGCTGATCGGCACCGGCGACTGGAACGACGGCATGAACCGCGTCGGCGAAGGCGGCCAGGGCACCAGCGTCTGGCTCGGCTGGCTGCTGATCGCCACGATCGAGCTGATGGCGCCCCTTGCCGACAGCCGCGATCCGGCCCGCGCCGCGCGCTGGCGCGCCCATGCCGAGAGCCGTGCGGCGGCGATCGAACGGGACGGCTGGGACGGCGCATGGTATCGGCGCGGCACCTTCGACGATGGCACCATGCTCGGCTCGGCCGCGTCGGACGAATGCCGGATCGACAGCATCGCGCAATCCTGGGCGGTCCTGTCCGGGGCCGCCGACCCGGCCCGCGCGTCGCGGCCATGGCTTCGGTCGACCGAACACCTGATCCGGCCGGATCCAGGCCTTGCCCTGCTGTTCACCCCGCCCTTCGACCGCACACCGCTCGACCCCGGCTATATCAAGGGCTATCCGCCCGGCCTGCGCGAGAATGGCGGGCAGTACAGCCATGCCGCGATGTGGGCCATCCTGGCGCAGGCCAAGCTGGGCGACGGCGATGCGGCGGGCGCCCTGTTCGCGCTGCTGAACCCGATCAACCATGCGCTGACGCCGACCGAGGCGGCACGCTACAAGGTCGAACCCTATGTCATCGCCGCCGATGTCTATTCGACGCCGCCCCATGAAGGGCGCGGCGGCTGGACCTGGTACACCGGCTCGGCCGGCTGGATGTACCGCGCCGGGATCGAGGGCCTGCTTGGCCTGACCCGCTCGGGCAACTCGCTGGTGCTGGCCCCATGTTTCCCAAAGGCCTGGCCGCTTCTCGAAGCGACCATCCGGATTGGCGAGACGCGGCTCTCGATCGCGGTCGAAAATCCGCACGGCATCGGTCACGGCGTGGTCTCCGGCAGCCTTGATGGCGCTCCGGTTGATGTTTCGGGCGGACAGTGCACCCTCGCTTTGACTGCGGGCGAACATCGGCTGGTCTTGCGGCTTGGGTGAAAGCCTGAGGCGGGTCATCGCCCGGAAACCATCGCATCGTCATGGTTCAAGGCCGTGCAGGCAGTTCCGGTTCGATCTCTTCCGTCAGATCCCGGTCATGCTGACACTTCAAACGCGGCTCACGGCATTCCTTCGCCTTCAGGCGTGCCACGTCGGGACGGTGATAGAGCGTGTGATCTGTCCCTAAGCGTTTGATCTCATTGTGTCATGCTGAGGGGAGGGATACTGGAGGCGGGTACCGGAATCGAACCGGTCTTCACGGATTTGCAATCCGCTGCGTAACCTCTCCGCCAACCCGCCGGAGCGTTCCGTGCTTAGGGTCTTGGGCCGGTGGCGTCAAGGCGATATCGGGCCGGATTGCCCTTGGGCGGGCAGGCTCTGCAAATCAAGGCGAATGCGTGGGTCCGGAAGATCGTTTACGAAACGTTAAGAATGTTTCCGGATTTTGACGATTGATCGAGATACTGCATATAATCTTCAACCTCACCGTGCACGCTACAGATAGTGTTTTGATTGTGTTCGAACTTGGGCAGAATTGCGGAGCAACCTGCAAAGTGTTGTCGAAATTTTAAGCTGCCATTTCAGCAATACAGGGTTGGTTGACTTTCAACCGACCCTTTTTGCTGTGACGAGTGCGGTGGCCGCCGCAACGATCCCCGACACCGAGGGTAGCGTGGCGGCATAGGCGGGACCGGTTGCGATGAAACTGTCTTCCGCGGTCAGGCGGGCAATGGCGCGGTGGCCGGTCTCGGCCATAAGTGTCATCAGCGCCTCGGCGATGCCGGCGGAACGGCGACATTCGTCGACAATCAGGATGGCGTTGCAGCCTGTTACGGCTTCGAGCAGCGCCGCACCGGGCAAGGGCACAAGCCAGCGCAGATCGATGATGCGCAGGTCAATGCCTGCAGCGCGCAACGCGGGCTCTGCCTTTCGGCTCAGCAAATGGCCGTTGCCATAGGTAACGATGGCGAGGTCGGTTCCGGCGCCATGCTGAGCGATGGTTCCGAAAGCGAGGGTTTCGCCGGGGACCGGATAGCGCGTCATCCAGCCACTATCCCTGTCGGAATGGAGGTCTCGCATCGGATAAAGGGCGATCGGCTCAAGGAACACGACGACCCGCTGTTCCTCGCGCGCCAGACGGACACATTCCCGAAGCAGCATCGCGGCCTCGGCCCCGGTCGACGGGCAGGCGAGGACCAGGCCCGGAATGTCGCGCAGCACAGCGATGGAGTTGTCGTTGTGGAAATGCCCGCCGAACCCCTTCTGATAACCCAGACCAGCGACGCGGACGACCATCGGGTTGGTGAACTGGCCGTTGGAGAAGAAGGGCAGCGTCGCGGCCTCGCCCCGCAACTGATCCTCGGCATTATGAAGATAGGCGAGGAACTGGATCTCGGGCAGCGCGATGAAGCCGTTCTGTGCCATGCCGATGGCAAGCCCGAGGATGGACTGCTCGTCCAGGATCGTGTCGATCACCCGGGTTGCGCCGAAGCGGCCGTGCAGTTTCTGGGTGACGCCATAAACTCCGCCCTTGCGCCCCACATCCTCGCCCATCAGCACGATCTCGGGATGGGCCAGCATCAGGTCGGTCAGTGCCCAGTTGATCAGGCGCGACATGGGTTGCAGCTCGGACTGCGCGGCAAGGTCGGGGCCGAAGGCAGCGGCGCGGACCTCGGGCGAGGGGCCGTTGGTCGGGAGGTTCGCGCGCTTTGGCGGAATAAGGCTCGCCATGACCTGTGCTGCGGTTTGCAGCCGAGGTCGGGTGACGACCTCGGCGGCGAGACGCTCCACTTCGGCTGCGGTCTCGGTGTAGATCGCGAGCGCATCTTCAGCGGAAAGTGCGCCTGCGGCGTCGAGCAGCCGGGCGGAATGAAGCAGCGGATCGTTGGCCTCGTCTGCCTCCACCTCGTCGCGCGATAGGTAAGTGGTCGGCACGTCAGCGCCGGCATGGCCGTAGAGGCGCACCGTCCGCAGATGCAGGAACACCGGCTTGCGCCGGGTCCGCGCGATCTGCGCGGCCTCGGACGCTGTGCGGAAAGCATCGTACAGGTCCAGCCCGTCCGCCTTCATGTAGGCGAGGCCCGGGCGGTGGGCAAAGCTCGCCTCGATCCAGCCGGGCGGAGTCTTGGTCGAGATGCCGATGCCATTGTCCTCGCAGACGAAGAGCAGCGGCAGGGGCGTGTTCTGGTAGGCGGTCCATTGTGCCGTGTTGAAGGCGCCCTGCGCCGTCGAGTGGTTGGCCGAGGCGTCGCCGAAGGAAGCGATGACGATGGCATCGTCGGGAAGCAGGCGATGCTCTGGCGGGTTCCTGCGCGCAAGGCCGATGGAAAAAGCGGTGCCGACAGCCTTGGGCAAGTGGCTGGCGATGGTCGAGGTTTGCGGCGGCGTCATTAGCGCGCGCGATCCGAGTACCTTGTGACGACCACCTGAAATCGGGTCTTCGGACGACGCCGCGAAGCTGAGCAGCATGTCGCGGGCAGGCTCCTGACCCGGCACCTGCCAGGCGCGGGCAATCTGGAACGCCGCGTCGCGGTAGTGCAGAAAGGCCATGTCTGTCGGGCGCAGCGCGGCCGCCACCGCCGCCATCCCCTCATGCCCCGACGAACCGATGGTGTAAAAGCCCTGGCCCGCCCGCTGCATTGCCCGGGCCTGCCGATCCAGCGCGCGGGACAGGCACTGCGCGCGGTACAGGGTAACCGCAAGATCGGCGGTCAACGGTCCCGAAGGCGCGTTGCCTGCCGGGAAATCCCGCGCCACCACCCGGCGCAGGAAGTTGTCGTGGACGATCTCAGCGCGGTCCAATTCAGAAGAACGCCTGCAGCCCCGTCTGCGCCCGGCCCAGGATCAGCGCGTGGACGTCATGCGTGCCTTCATAGGTGTTCACCGTCTCGAGGTTTACCATGTGGCGCATGATCTGGAACTCCTCGGCGATCCCGTTCCCGCCATGCATGTCGCGGGCCTTGCGCGCGATGTCGAGCGCCTTGCCGCAATTGTTGCGCTTCATCAGGCTGATCATCTCGGGCGCGGCGCGCCCCTCGTCCATCAGCCGCCCGATGCGCAGCGAGCCCTGAAGGCCCAGCGTGATCTCGGTCATCATGTCGGCGAGCTTGAGCTGGAACAGTTGCGTCTGCGCCAGCGGCCTGCCGAACTGGTGGCGGTCCATTCCGTACTGGCGCGCGGCATGCCAGCAGAACTCCGCTGCCCCAAGCACACCCCAGCTGATCCCGTAGCGCGCGCGGTTCAGGCAGCCGAACGGGCCTTTCAGCCCTTCCACGTTGGGCAGCAGCGCCTCCTCGCCAACCTCGACGCCCTGCATCACGATCTCACCCGTGATGCTCGCGCGCAGCGACAGCTTGCCTGCGATCTTCGGCGCGGACAGGCCCGCCATCCCCTTTTCCAGCACGAAGCCGCGGATCTTCCCGCCATGCGCCTCGGACTTCGCCCAGACCACGAACACATCGGCGATGGGGGCATTCGAGATCCACATCTTCGAACCAGTCAGCGTGTAGCCCGTGGCGGTCTTCTTCGCGACCGTCTTCATCCCCGCCGGGTCCGATCCGGCATCGGGCTCGGTCAGGCCGAAGCAGCCGATCAGCTTGCCCGAGGCGAGGCCCGGCAGATACTTGCGGCGCTGCTCCTCCGAGCCATAGGCATAGATCGGATACATGACGAGCGAGGATTGCACGCTCATCATGCTGCGATAACCGCTGTCCACCCGCTCCACCTCGCGGGCGATCAGGCCGTAGGCGACGTAGGAGGCGCCCAGCCCGCCGTATTCCTCGGGCACTGTCGCGCCCAGAAGGCCCATCTCGCCCATCTCGGCGAAGATAGCGGGGTCGGTCTGTTCCTCGCGGTAGGCGGCGATGACGCGGGGCTGCAGCTTTTCCTGCGCAAAGGCGCGGGCCGCATCGCGCAGCATCCGCTCTTCCTCGGTCAGCTGGTCTTCCAGCCGGAACGGGTCTTCCCAGTCGAACCGGTCGAGGTCGGGGGCGTCTTTCTTCTTGAGGATCGGCTTCTGGAGGGTCATGGCGGGCCTCGCGGGATGGGGGCGGAGTTTCCCCTTTATCCCACGAAGCATCCCTGAAATATATCGAGACTATCGCCCCGATGTATGAGCAAACCGCAATGATCGCGCCGCGCCGCTACCTGCCCAGCATCGCCTCGCTGATGGCGCTCGAGGCGCTCGACCGGCTGGGCAGCGCCTCGGCGGCGGCCGAGGAGCTGTCACTGACCCAGGGCGCGATCAGCCGGCAGTTACAGATACTGGAGGCGCAGATGGGCGTGCAGCTTCTGCTGCGCGACCGCAAGCAGCTGCGCCTGTCGCCCGCCGGGCGGGACTATGTGCGGCAGGTGCGCGCGGCGCTGGAGCAGATCGCGCAGGCAAGCCTGAAGCTGCGCGCGAATCCGCTGGGCGGGACGCTGAACCTCGCCATCCTGCCGGCCTTCGGGGTGCACTGGCTGGCGCCGCGCCTCGCAGATTTCGCGCGCCGGCACCCGGAGGTGACGGTGAACCTCTCGACGCGCCTGCGGCCCTTCGATTTTGACGCCGAAGGCTTCGACGCGGCGATCCATTTCGGCCATGCCGACTGGCCGGGGGCCGAGCACCTGCTGCTGATGGAGGAAGAGGTGCTGCCGGTCTGCGCGCCGCGCTTTCTGTCCACGCCACCGGCAGGCCCCGGGGCGCTGCTGGACTACCCGCTGCTGCTGCTCGAGTCGCGGCCGGGCGCCTGGCACCGCTGGATGGCGCAGCAGGGTCTTTCGCTGGCCATCCCGCGCGGCATGGTCTTCGACCAGTTCTCGACGATGAGTCAGGCCGCGATCCACGGCCTCGGCATCGCGCTGCTGCCGACCTTCCTCGCCCAGCCCGAGATCGAGGCCGGGCGTCTGGTGGTGGCCTGGGGCGGGCGGCAGCGCAGCACCGGCAGCTACTGGCTGGTCTGGCCCAGGAACCGCCCCGCGCGCCCCGCGCTCGCCAGTTTCCGCGACTGGCTGGCGGGGCAGGTGGCTGCCCCGCCCGTAGCCGTCACAGGTTCAGGCTGACCCAGGCGGCGTTGCGCGCCGAGGAACGCACGCAGGCATCGACAAAGGCCACGCCCGCCACGCCGTCCCGCACCGTGGGATAGACCACGTCCTTCGGCGCTGCCTCGCCCGCCTGCTTCGCACGGATCGCGCGGGCGGCTTCGGCGTAGATGGTGGCGAAGCCTTCCAGATATCCCTCCGGGTGCCCCGGCGGCACGCGGCTGACGCGCCCGGCCGCGGCGCCCGCACCCGCGCCACCCCGCGTGATCAGCCGTTTCGGCTGGCCGAGCGGCGTGAACCACAGGTAGTTCGGATCCTCCTGCGCCCATTCGATCCCGGCCTTGGTGCCATAGACCCGCAGCCGCAGCGCGTTCTCGTTGCCCGGTGCCACCTGGCTGCACCAGAGCATCCCGCGCGCCCCGCCCTTGAACCGCATCAGCACGTGGCCGTTGTCGTCCACCCGCCGCCCCGGCACGAAACTCTGCAGGTCGGCGGCGAGGCTCTCCAGCTCCAGTCCGGTGACGAAACTCGCCAGGTTGAAGGCATGGGTTCCGATGTCGCCGGTCGAGCCGCCCGCGCCGGTCTGCTTCGGGTCGGTGCGCCAGCCCGCCTGCTTCTGGCCGGTCTGTTCGATCGGCTCGCTCAGCCAGTCCTGCACGTATTCCACCTGCACCAGCCGGATCTCGCCCAGCTCTCCGCCCGCGATCATCTCGCGCGCCTGCCGGATCATCGGATAGCCGGTGTAGTTGTGCGTCAGCACGAACAGCGCGCCCGAGGCCTCCGCCGCCTTGGCCAGCTTCTTCGCCTCGGACAAGGTCGCGGTCAGCGGCTTGTCGCAGATCACGTGGATTCCACGCCGCAGAAACTGCATCGCCACGGGCGCGTGCATGTGGTTTGGGGTGACGATCGCCACTGCTTCGATCCCGTCGCGCCTGCGCGCTTCGCGGGCGGCCATGTCGGAAAAGCTGGCATAGCCCCGCGCCACACCGAGGTCGGCGGCCGAGGCCAGCGCCTTTTCCGGGGTGGAGCTGAAACAGCCCGCCACCAGTTCGTACTGGTCATCGATGCGCGCCGCGATGCGGTGGACCGCGCCGATGAAGGCGTCGCGCCCGCCGCCCACCATGCCCAGCCGGATCCGCGCGCTGCGCCCTTCGGAGATTCCTTCGATTGCCATGGTCGTTTTCCCTGCATTCATCTTGGCGGAAATATCCCGGGGGCGCGGGGGCTGGCCCCCGCTCGCCTCGGGTCAGTTCAGGCCCAGCATCCGCCGGTTCGCGGCGTCGTCCGTGCCGCCACCCGCGAAGTCGTCAAAGGCGCGCTCCGTCACCCGGATGATGTGCGCGCGCACGAAGTCGGACCCCTCGCGTGCGCCGTCCTCGGGATGCTTCAGCGCGCATTCCCATTCGACCACCGCCCAGCCGTCAAAGCCGTATTGCGTGAGCTTCGAGAAGACGCCGCCGAAATCGACCTGTCCGTCGCCCAGGCTGCGGAAGCGGCCCGCGCGGTTCACCCAGCTCTGGAAGCCGCCGTAGACGCCCTGCCGGCCGGTCGGGTTCAATTCGGCATCCTTGACGTGGAACATCCGGATGCGGTCGTGGTAGATGTCGATGTTCTCAAGGTAATCAAGGTGTTGCAGGACGTAGTGCGACGGGTCGTACAGCATGTTCGCCCGCGCGTGATTGCCCGTCCGCTCCAGGAACATCTCATAGGTGATCCCGTCGTGCAGATCTTCGCCGGGATGAATCTCGTAGCACAGGTCCACGCCACAGTCCTCGGCATGATCCAGCAGCGGCCGCCAGCGCTTCGCCAGTTCGTCGAACGCCGCCTCGACCAGCCCCGCCGGGCGCTGCGGCCACGGGTAGACGAAGGGCCATGCAAGCGCGCCGGAAAAGGTCGCCTGTGCCGTCAGGCCCAGATGTTTCGATGCGGTCAGCGCCTTTTTTACCTGGTCCACTGCCCATTCCTGGCGCGCCCTGGGATTGCCGCGCACCGAAGGGGCCGCAAAGCCGTCGAATGCCTCGTCATAAGCCGGATGGACGGCGACGAGCTGGCCTTGAAGGTGCGTTGAAAGTTCGGTGATCGCGATCCCGCTTTCGGCAGCAACACCCTTGATCTCGTCGCAATAGGTTTTCGACGCGGCGGCTTTCTCCAGATCGAAGAGGCGGCCGTCCCAGCTTGGGATCTGCACGCCGACATAACCGCACTCGGCGGCCCAGCGGGTGATCGCGCTCCAGGAATTGAACGGGGCCACGTCGCCCGCGAACTGCGCCAGAAACAGTGCCGGACCTTTGATCGTCTTCATTTTGCCTCCCCTGCCGCGCTCTGCGTCGGCCTCTCAACTGGTCGGACCAGATTGATCCCGGCAGGCGGGCAGAGTCAACTGGTGGCACTAGTCCGCAGCGACCAGAGCCGTGAGCAGATCGCGGAACAATGCGGCGACGGGCGAAAGGCGGCGATCGCGCAGGGTGATGAGCGAATAGGGGGCGACGAGGATCGGTTGGGCAACCGGCAGGATCACGAGGTCGCTGCGTCCCGCGCAGAGCAGATGCGCCACCTCCATGCTGACGGGAGTCACCACGCCCGGCCCCTGCAACAGCGCAAGGGCCATCAGCAGCGAGGCGGTGTTGATGATGGTGCGGGGAAGGGCGGAGCCCTGCTGCAGGAAGGCCTCCTCGATGGCACGGCGGATCGGCGCGCCCGGGGCCTGCATCACCCATTCAAACTCGCTGAGATCGGGCAGGCTCAGCTCGCTCCGAGCCGCCGCCGGATGCCTGGCATGGGCCACGATGCAGACGCGCTCGCCCTTGGCCGGTGTCAGCGACAGTCCGTCGGGTGCCGCGCGGGGCGGCACGCGGCCCAGCACCATGTCGTGGCGAAGGGCCGTCAGTCCGGCAATCAACTCCTCGCTCGTCGCAACCTCCACATGCACCTCGGCCTCGGGTGCCTGTGCCTTGAGCTGGCGCAAACCGGGTACGACATAACCGACGGCCGCCCCCGTAACCGCGCCGATCCGCACCACGCCGCCACGGCCAAGACGGAGCCGTTCCACCTCGTCCGCCGCGTCGTTCAATTCGTCGAGGATGTTCCGGGCGCGGCGCGCCAGGCTTTCTCCCGCACCGGTGGCGACCATGCCCTTGGGGTGGCGCTCGAACAGCGCCACACCAATGCGCATCTCGGCCTCGGCCAGGGTCCGCGAAGCAGCGGGCTGGGTGATCGACAGCGCCTGGGCCGCGACGGAGAGCTGTTCGTGCTCGGCAATGGCAGCGATCAGGCGCAGATGCTTCAGTTGCAGCCGGTCTGCGGGGTTTTGAGGCATGATATACCGATGTTGTTATGTCGGTTGTTATATTTTGCATTTGAATGGTATGGCGGCAGAAGTCTAGTGTGCCCTCCGGATCAGTGTGATCCGTCAACGACAGGCCCTTGGGTGCGCGGCGCGTGGATGTGCCGCCGGAACGCAGGGCGCAGGGAGGACTACCTATGAAGCTTCTAACGTCACTTCTGGCGTCGCTCGTGCTTGGCACGGCGCTGACTTCGGCACCGGTGCTTGCGCAGGACAAAGGCACAGTCGGTATCGCGATGCCCACCAAGTCTTCGGCCCGCTGGATTTCGGACGGCAACTCGATGGTCGAGCAATTCCAGGCCGCGGGCTATGCCACCGACCTGCAATACGCCGAGGATGACATCCCGAACCAGCTGGCCCAGATCGAGAACATGATCACCAAGGGCGTGAACGTGCTGGTCATCGCGGCCATCGACGGCACCACCCTGTCGAACGCGCTGGACAACGCAAACGCCGCCGGGATCAAGGTCATCGCCTATGACCGCCTGATCCGCGACAGCGGCAGCGTCGACTACTACGCCACCTTCGACAACTTCAAGGTCGGCGTGCAGCAGGCGGAATCGCTGGTGCAGTGCCTGAAGACCCGCTTCCCCGACACGAAGCCCTGGAACGTCGAGCTGTTCGGCGGCTCGCCCGACGACAACAACGCTTTCTTCTTCTACGACGGCGCGATGTCGGTCCTGCAGCCGATGATCGACGGCGGCGAGATCGCCATTCCGTCGGGCCAGATGGGCATGGACAAGGTCGGCACACTGCGTTGGGACGGTGCCGTGGCACAGGCCCGGATGGAGAACCTCCTGTCCGCCAACTACGGCGACAAGACGCTGAACGGCGCGCTGTCGCCCTATGACGGGCTGTCGATCGGTATCCTGTCATCCGTCAAGGGTGTTGGCTATGGCTCGGGCGACCTGAAGATGCCCTGCGTTACCGGTCAGGATGCCGAAGTGCCGTCGGTCAAGTCGATCCTCGCGGACGAGCAGTATTCGACGATCTTCAAGGATACCCGTCAACTTGCCGGCGTCACCGTGAAGATGGTCGATGCGATCCTGTCGGGCAAGGAACCCGAGATCAACGACACCAAGACCTACGACAACGGTGTCAAGGTTGTGCCCTCCTACCTGCTGGAGTCGCAGCCGGTGGACAAGTCGAACTGGGAAGAAATCCTGATCGGCTCGGGCTACTACACCAAGGATCAGATCCAGTAACCTGATCTGACCGACCGGACCAACGGCCCGCCGCGCAACCCTACGGGCGGCGGGCCTGACCTTTACCCAAAAGACGGCAGGCACACGCGAAGAATGGGCACGCTTCTGGAGATGCGGGCGATCTCGAAGACCTTTCCGGGGGTTCGCGCGCTCGATCATGTGAACCTCCAGGTGCAGGAGGGTGAGATCCATGCGCTTGTGGGCGAGAATGGCGCGGGCAAATCTACCTTGATGAAGGTGCTGTCGGGCGTCTATCCGCACGGCTCTTACGAGGGCGAGATCCTCTACGACGGCGATGAGGCGCGCTTCGGCGGAATCCATGACAGCGAGAAGCGCGGGATCATCATCATTCACCAGGAACTGGCGCTGGTGCCGCTTCTGTCGATTGCCGAGAACCTTTTCCTTGGCAACGAAGTGGCGCAAGGCGGCGTCATAAACTGGCGCGAGACCTTCCAGCGCACCGAAAAGCTGCTTGCGAAGGTCGGCCTGCATGATGCGCCGACTGCGCTGGTGGACACTTTGGGCGTGGGCAAGCAGCAACTGATCGAGATCGCGAAGGCGCTGGCCAAGGATGTGCGTCTGCTGATCCTGGACGAGCCGACGGCAGCGTTGCAGGAGAATGACAGCCAGAAGCTGCTGGACCTGCTTCTGGAGTTGAAGGCGCAGGGAATCACCTCGATCCTCATCAGCCACAAGCTGAACGAGGTCAGCCGCGTGGCGGACAACATCACCGTGCTGCGCGACGGATCGACCGTCTCGACCATCCCTCGCGGGGAAATCACCGAGGACCGGATCATCCGCGACATGGTGGGCCGCGACATGGCACATCGCTATCCCGAACGGGTGCGCAACCCCGGCGAGGTGATGCTGGAGGTGCGCGACTGGAACGTGTTCCACCCCGAGCATCAGGACCGGCAGGTCATCCGCAACGTGAACTTTACCGCGCGCAAGGGCGAGATCGTCGGCATTGCGGGCCTGATGGGGTCGGGGCGCACGGAACTGGCGATGAGCCTGTTTGGCCGCAGCTACGGGCGCAACATCTCGGGCGAGGTGCGTATCGGCGGGCAGGTGGTGGATACCACAACGGTGGTCCGGGCGGTGGATGCGGGCCTGGCCTACGTGACCGAGGACCGCAAGGCGCTGGGCCTTGTGCTGGAAGAACCGATCCAGTGGAACATTTCGCTGGCCAACCTTGCCGGTATCGCTGCGAACGGTGTCATCAACCGGATGCGCGAGCAGGAGGTGGCCGAGGGCTACCGCCGCGCCATGAACATCCGCACGCCCTCGGTCTTCCAGAAGGTCGTGAATCTGTCAGGCGGCAATCAACAGAAGGTCGTCTTGTCGAAATGGCTCTTCACCGAGCCGAAGGTGCTGATCCTGGACGAACCGACCCGCGGTATCGACGTGGGCGCGAAGTTCGAGATCTACGGGCTGATGAACCGCCTTGCCGACGAGGGCAGGGCGGTCGTGATGATCTCGTCCGAAATGCCCGAGCTTCTGGGCATGTGCGACCGGATCTATGTGATGAACGAGGGTGCGCTGGTGGGGGAACTCGCGGCGGACGAGGCCGATCAGGAACGCATCATGTCCCTGATCGTGACGCATTGAAGGGGAGGGTGGGGCGCGATGGCTGACCAGACGGCAGGGGTGACGGGCAAGCGCGCCTCGCTCAACATCAACATGCGCGAGAACGGGATGCTGATGGCGCTGGTCGCCATCGTCGTGTTCTTTCTCGTCATGGTGCGGGTGACGCAAGGGGTCGATTTCCTCTCGGCGCAGAACATCACCAACCTGTTCCTGCAGAACAGCTACGTCATCATCATGGCGCTCGGCATGCTGCTCGTCATCGTGGCGGGGCATATCGATCTGTCGGTGGGGTCGGTCGCGGCCTTTACCGGGGCGGTATCTGCCATGCTGTCGGTCAGCTGGGGCTGGCCGGTCTGGGCGGTGATCCCTTCGGTCCTGCTGGTAGGCCTCGCCATCGGGGCGGCACAGGGCTACTGGATCGCCTACTGGCGTATCCCGTCCTTCATCGTCACTCTGGCGGGAATGCTGGTGTTCCGGGGCCTGACGCTGTGGCTTCTGGGTGGACAGAATGTCGGGCCGTTTCCCAAGTCGTTCCAACTTCTGACCACGGGCTTCATTCCTGACGTGATCGGTTCGGGCAAGCCGAACCTGACAGCGCTGGTGGTCATCGCGCTGGCGGCGGCGGCGATGATCTGGATCGGCTGGCGCGCGCGGCAGCGGAACGAGGCCTATGGCATGACCCAGGAACCGATGGGCCTGTTCGTAATTCGCAACCTCGTCGTCGCGGGCGCGCTGATCTTCGTCGGCTGGAAACTGGCCAGTTTCCGGGGTCTGCCCAATGTGCTTGTGGTAATGGCGGTTCTGACCGTGCTCTATGCCTTCTTTACCGAGGCGACGACCACCGGGCGGCGTATCTACGCCATCGGCGGTAATCTCAAGGCGGCGAAGCTGTCCGGGATCAACACCGAACGGTTGACCTTTCTGACCTTTGCAAACATGGGGTTGCTCGCCGCGCTTGCGGGCATGATCGTGACCGCGCGCCTGAACTCGGCCACCCCCAAGGCGGGGGTCGGGTTCGAACTTGACGTGATCGCGGCTGTCTTCATTGGCGGCGCGTCCATGTCCGGTGGCGTAGGAAAGATCGTGGGTGTCGTGATCGGTGCCTTCATCATGGGGGTCATGAATAACGGCATGTCGATCATGGGGATCGGCATCGACTATCAGCAGGTCATCAAGGGCCTCG
Organism: uncultured Alphaproteobacteria bacterium; assembly: GCA_963777765.1. GTDB lineage: Bacteria > Pseudomonadota > Alphaproteobacteria > Rhodobacterales > Rhodobacteraceae > Aliitabrizicola. The sequence continues at coordinate 34,195 of CAVZRP010000008.1, forward strand.
TGCTGCTGGCCGCCGTGATTTTCGACGTCTACAACAAGTCCAAGTCCTGAGGATATCATGCATCTGTCCCAACTGATCGGCGGCGGCGTCGTCTGCCGCGACGCGTCCGACGTGCGCCTGGTGCCCGGTGCGTCCACCATCCTCGACCTGGCAGAGGCCGCAATCGCGCGGGGCGAGCCGCTCGCTTCGGTCGTGGCGGCGCTGGGCCGGGGCGATACCGTCGATCTGCCGCAGCTCCTGGCCGCAGGGATGCTCGATTGCCCGGTGCGCCACCCCGACCCCGCCCATATGCACGTGACGGGAACCGGCCTCACGCATCTCGGCAGCGCCGCCACCCGCGACGCGATGCACGCGCAGGCACAGAAGGCCGAGGCGCTGACCGACAGCATGAAGATGTTCCGCATGGGCGTCGAGGGTGGCAAGCCCCCGGCCGGGCAGGTCGGCGTCGCGCCCGAGTGGTTCTACAAGGGCAACGGCTACGCCGCCCGCGGGCCGGGGCAGACGCTGCGCTCGCCCTCGTTCGCGCTCGACGGGGGCGAAGAACCCGAGATCGCCGCCTTCTACCTGATCGGGCCGGACGGCACGCCGCACCGGATCGGCTTTTCACTCGCCAACGAGTTTTCCGACCACGTGACCGAACGGATCAACTACCTCTACCTCGCCCATTCCAAGCTGCGCGATGCCGCGTTCGGCCCGGAACTGCTGGTGGGACCGCTGCCGCAGGACGTCCAGGGCACCAGCCGCATCCTGCGCACCGGCGCGGTGATCTGGGAAAAGCCCTTCGTCTCGGGCGAGGCGAACATGTCGCACTACCTGTCGAACCTCGAGCATCACCACTTCAAGTACGACATCTTCCGTCAGCCCGGCGATGTGCATGTCCACATGTTCGGAACCGCAACGCTCAGTTTCGCGGATGGCATCCGAACCGAAGCGGGCGACGTGTTCGAGATCGAAAGCGCAGCCTTCGGCCTGCCGCTGAGAAACCCGCTGGCCGCCGCACCCGAAGCGACACCTGCCGTCCACGTTCTGTGAGGAAACCATGACGTTCACCCCCGCCCCCTGGCCCCGCAAACTGCGCTCGCAGGAATGGTTCGGCGGATCGTCGAAAGACGCGATCTATCACCGCTCATGGATGAAGAACCAGGGCCTGCCGGCCGACCTGTTCGACGGCCGGCCGGTGATCGGTATCTGCAACACCTGGAGCCAGCTCACCCCCTGCAACGCCCACCTGCGCGACCTGGCCGAGCGGGTCGCCCATGGCATCTACGAGGCGGGCGGGCTTCCCATGGAATTCCCGGTGATGAGCCCGTCGGAAAGCGCCTTCCGCCCCACCGCCATGATGTTCCGCAACCTCTGCGCCATGGATGTCGAGGAATGCCTGCGTGGCCAGCCGATCGACGGCGTCGTGCTGCTTGCGGGCTGCGACAAGACCACGCCCGCGCTGCTGATGGGCGCGGCGTCGGTGGACATCCCGGCGATCCTCGTCTCTGGCGGGCCGATGCTGAACGGCTACTTCCGGGGCGAGCGGGTCGGCTCCGGCACCCACCTTTGGAAATTCTCCGAGGCCGTCAAGGCAGGCGAGATGACCGCCGAGGAATTCGTGGAGGCCGAAGCCTCGATGAGCCGCAGCCCCGGCGCCTGCAACACGATGGGCACGGCCAGCACCATGGCCAGCATGGCCGAGGCGCTGGGCATGGCGCTGTCGGGCAATGCGGCGATCCCCGCAGTCGACAGCCGCCGCCGCGTGATGGCGCACCTGACCGGGCGGCGCATCGTGCAGATGGTGAAGGACGACCTGAAGCCTTCCGACGTGATGACGCGGCCCGCCTTCGAAAACGCGATGCGGGTGAATGGGGCCATCGGCGGCTCGACCAACGCGGTGATCCACCTGCTCGCCATCGCGGGCCGCGTCGGCCTTGATCTGACGCTGGACGACTGGGACCGGCAGGGCAGGGATATTCCCACCATCGTCAACCTGATGCCCTCGGGCCAGTACCTGATGGAGGAGTTCTTCTACGCGGGCGGCCTGCCCGTGGTCATCAAGGCGCTGGGTGAGGGCGGCAAGCTGCACCGAGACGCGCTGACGGTCTCGGGCGGCACGATCTGGGACGAGGTGAAGGGCGTTACCAACTGGAACGAGGACGTGATCCGCCCCGTCTCCGATCCGCTGACCCCACAGGGCGGTATCGCCGTGCTGCGCGGCAACCTCGCGCCCGATGGGGCGGTGCTCAAGCCGTCCGCGGCCAGCCCGCACCTGATGCAGCACCGCGGCCGCGCGGTAGTGTTCGAGGATATCGACGACTACAAGGCGCGGATCGAGGACGAGGCGTTGGACATCGACGAAACCTGCGTCATGGTGATGAAGAACTGCGGCCCGCGCGGCTATCCCGGGATGGCCGAGGTCGGCAACATGGGGTTGCCGCCAAAGGTGCTCCGCAAGGGCATCACCGACATGGTGCGTATCAGCGATGCGCGCATGTCGGGTACGGCCTATGGCACTGTGGTGCTGCATGTCTCGCCCGAGGCTGCGCGGGGCGGGCCCCTGGCGGTCGTCCGGACCGGCGACATGATCGAGGTGGACGTGGCCAACCGCCGCCTGCATCTGGACATCAGCGACGCGGAACTCTCAGCCCGCCTCGCTGCCTGGGCCAGCCCGGTCACGCGGCCTTCAGGCGGCTACGCGCAGCTTTATCATGACCATGTCCAGGGCGCCGAAACCGGCGCCGATCTCGACTTTCTGGTCGGCCCGCGCGGCAACGCCGTCGCACGTGAGGCGCATTGACGGGAGGCGGATACGCTTGCGTCCCACGCCTTCTTCTGTTCACAAATATCCCACGGGGGTCCGGGGGTGTGAAACCCCCGGCGCGCGACACGGGGTGCCACGCGTCCCGCCAGAGGCAAGAGGTCCGACATGACAATACCGGTTGCCGTCGTGGGCGTTGGCAAGATTGCGCGTGACCAGCACCTGCCGGCCATCGCCGCCAATCCCGAGTTCCAGCTCGTCGCCGCCGTATCGCGCCATGGAAAGGTGGAGGGGGTCCCGAACTTCACCGATTTCGACACTTTCCTCGCCGAAGGCCCGAAGGCTGCGGTCGCGCTCTGCACGCCGCCCGACGTGCGGCTGGAGATGAGCCTGGCAGCCATCGCCGCAGGTCGGGATCTGCTGATTGAGAAGCCTCCCGCCGCCACGCTGGGCGAGATCGAGACCATCGTCGAGGCCGCGCGCAAGGCGGGTGTCGTCCTTTTTGCCACCTGGCATTCCCGCTTCGCCCCGGCGGTGGAGCAGGCGCGCGACTGGATGGCGGCGCGCGCACCTGCCCGGATCACGATCACCTGGCGCGAGGATGTGCGGCGCTGGCACCCGAACCAGGCCTGGATCTGGGAGGCAGGGGGCTTCGGCGTCTTCGATCCCGGCATCAACGCGCTGTCGATCCTGACCCGCATCCTGCCCGGCAGCATCCACGTGGACAGCGCCGAGCTGGAAGTGCCCGCGAACGCCTTCACCCCGATCGCGGCGCGGCTGGCGATGACCGGGCGCGGTGCCATCCCGATCACCGCCGATTTTGACTGGCGGCAGGAAGGCCCGCAGACCTGGGACATCGAAGTGCAGGCGGGGCCGGAACGGCTGAAGCTGCGGATGGGCGGCGCGAAGCTTGCCATCGACGGGGTCGAGGTGGACGTCGGTGCGGAACAGGAATATCCCGAAATCTATCGTCGATTCGCCCGATTGATCGCCACGCGAGACAGCGATGTCGACATCTCTCCCCTGCGGATCGTGGCCGATGCCTGCCTCAAGGGCCGGCAAACCGCCACCGATCCCTTTCACGACTGAGGATACCTGACATGCTGACCGGCAAACACCTGATCGCGGGCGACTGGATTGAGGGCGAGGCGACGTTCCGCTCGGCCCCCGCCCATGGCGAGGCACTCGATTTCTCCGTCGGCACGCCGGCGCATGTGGACCGCGCCGTACGCGCGGCCGAAGAGGCCTTTGCAAGCTACAGCCAGACCAGCCGCGAGGAACGCGCGGCGTTCCTTGAGCGGATTGCCGACGAGATCGAAGCGCGGGCCATCGAGGTCACTGCCATCGGCACGTCCGAGACGGGCCTGCCCACCGCGCGGCTGGACGGCGAGCGGGGCCGCACGACGGGCCAGCTTCGCCTGTTCGCCTCCCATATCCGCAAGGGTGAATACCTCGACATCCGCCACGATGCGGCGCTCCCCGACCGCAAGCCGCTGCCACGGCCCGACATGAAACTGGTGCAGCGGCCCATCGGGCCCGTTGCGGTGTTCGGCGCGTCGAACTTCCCGCTCGCGTTCTCCACTGCCGGGGGCGATACGGCCTCGGCGCTGGCGGCGGGATGCCCGGTTGTGGTCAAGGGCCACTCGGCCCATCCGGGGACAGGTGAAATCGTGGCGCAGGCCATCGAGTCGGCCATCCTCGCCTGCGGGCTGCACCCGGGCGTATTCTCGCTGATCCAGGGCGGGCGGCGGGATGTGGGGGAAAGCCTCGTGCAGCACCCGCTGATCCGCGCCGTGGGCTTCACCGGCTCGCTTATGGGGGGCCGGGCGCTTTATGACCTCTGCGCCGCGCGGCCCGATCCGATCCCGTTTTTTGGTGAGCTGGGTTCGGTCAACCCGACCTTCCTTCTGCCCCACGCGCTGCAGGCGCGGGGTGACCAGATCGCGGCGGGCTGGGTCGCCTCGCTGACGCAGGGGGCGGGGCAGTTCTGCACGAATCCCGGTCTCGTGATCGCGCTGGACGGACCCGAGGCCGACGCCTTCGAGCGGGCGGCGGCGGCGGGCCTCGCGGCCATCGCCGAGCAGACCATGCTGACCGACGGTATCGCGTCGGCCTATCGCGACGGGCAGTCCCGCATCGCTGGCGCCGAGGGAGTCGAAGCGCTTGTCGAGACGACGAGCGAGGGGCGCATCGCGCGACCGAACCTCTACAAGGTGACCTCGGAGGCATTCCGTCGGAACCATGGCCTGGGCGAAGAGGTATTCGGCCCCCTCGGTCTGATCGTGCGCGCGCGCGACGAGGAGGACATGCTGTCGCTTGCGGCGGGTGTCGAGGGGCAGTTGACCTGCACGCTGCACCTGGATGCGGGCGACACGGCGCTGGGACAGCGCCTGATGCCGATCCTGGAACGCAAGGCGGGACGAATCCTCGCCAATGGGTTCCCCACCGGGGTCGAGGTCGCCGATGCGATGGTTCATGGCGGACCCTATCCGGCGAGCACCAACTTCGGCGCGACCAGTGTCGGCACGCTCTCGATCCGGCGCTGGCTGCGCCCGGTTTGCTATCAGAACATGCCAGAGGCGCTGCTTCCTGCCGATCTGCGCTGAAGCGTGCCGCCTGAGACGTGAAATCTTGCGCCTGCGGCACTGGGGGACGGGGGTTTCACACCCCCGAACCCCCGTGGGATACTTAAGCCAAGATGAATGCACGAAAGGACGGCATGTCTTGTCAACGGTATCGCGGCAGTGCAGCGAAGGCTTGCCTCGCTGCGGCATCGGTGACAGTCTTGCGGCGCAAGGACAGGAGTCGAGATGCACCCCGTCATCGCCGAATGCAGCCATCTGCCCGATACCCTGGTGGAGCCGGGAACTGTGCTTATCCGCGAGGGTGAGAAGAAGGGCGAGATCTTTGTGCTGGTCGATGGAGAAGTTTCGGTGCTGAAGGGCGATGTCCGTGTGGCGCGCATCCGCGCCCCCGGTGCATTGTTCGGCGAGATGTCGACGCTGCTCGATACGCCCTACACCGCCACGGTGATCGCGGAAACCCCGCTGACGGTGAAGGCCGTGCGCGACGGGGAGGCGTTTCTTGCCTCCACCCCGGTCGTGGCACTTCACACCGCGCGCATCCTTGCGCAGCGGCTGTATGACAGCACGACCTATCTTGCCGACATGAAGGCACAGTTCCAGGACAAGACCGACCATTTCGGAATGGTGGACCGGATCATAGGCGCGCTGCTGAACCAGCAGGGTGGCGCGCGCCCGGTAGCCCCCAAAGCCACGAACGACCCTAGGCTCTGAGCCAGTCCGGCAGACGCGTCAACGTCGGGATCGGGCGCTGCAGCGGCACGTCCAGTGCCAGCACTTCGTTCCCGTAAATTGAAAACCAGTACGCCGTCGCGCTGTCCAGATCGAAGATGATATGCGCAGGCACCTCTCCGATCTGCTGGCCGGTGTTGAAGACCCACGTCTGGCCGATCCGGTCGGCCCAGGAGCCGCCCGTCACGAACGGCGACTGGTGGACATGGCCGGACACCACGATATCCGGCGCAAAGAGGTCGATCCAGCGCGTCAGTTCGGCATCGCCGAAAGACCGCTTTCCCCCCCAGCTGACCGGGCTGTCGGCGGGCGGTGCGTGGTAGACCCAGATCCAGCGATCGCGCGGCCCGCGCGATGCCGCCTCCAGTTGCGCGCCGATCGCCTCACGCGTTCCGGGCCCGTCCCACCAGGGGCAGATCGTGACCAGTGTCGTGCCGATGCGAAGCGTCATCCCATCGGATGCGACGCCCATGCTTGCGAGGTCGCGCATCCAGTCGGCCACCAGCTCGCCCCCGGCATCGGTGCCGTCGAGGTCGTGGTTCCCCGAGCATACGGCGATGCGGGTCCGCATTGCCAGCTGTTCCAGATAGGTCTTGACCACGACGACCTGCGCGCGCCGCTCCACGCTTGAGGAAATCTCCAGAAGGTCGCCCGCCAGCACCACAAGGTCGAAATCCTTGGCCACAGCAAGCAGCCAGTCATACTGCTTCAGCGAATAATGGATGTCGGCAGCGATCAGAACTTTCATGGAGATGAAGCTAGACGTGCCTTTGTGAGCTGTCGAGGTGAACCGGGCGAGACACGCAGCCGCCGGTTGCAAATGACGAGAAAACAGGCAACGAGCGGGGATCGGAAATGATCCTGGTAGAAAAGTCGAATAGTTTCCATAACATAAACAATAGCACACGAAACGCCAGCTTGCACTTTTTGGCAATTGTGGTGTAATTGAGGCAATATAGCGGCTTGATGCAGACTGGGCGATTCTGCTTGGTTATTTTGTGGTGCGGGGGAATTCGGTGCGTATTTCTTCAGTCTTTGGAATGTTGTTGGCTGTCTCCATCGGCGGCACGCTTCCAGTGGCAGCAGCCACAGTCGTCACGCAATATGATCGAGCGACCTTCAACGGACTTCTTTCGTCCATGGATGAGAGTGTCCAGGATTTTGAGGGCACGAGCCAGGGCCAGTTGCTCTCGACGCTTGGGAATGTGACCTTCTCGGCAACCGGCAGCTACCCGCTGGTCGCGACTGACAAGCGCAATGCATCGAGCGGTGTCATGAGCCTCGCCGCGCGGATTCCGGAGTCGACTGTTGCAGGTGGATACATCTTCAACATTGCCTCCGACCAGAAGGTGACGTTTTCGTTCGCGACGAAAGTTGCGGCCTTCGCAATCGACATAAACACCTTCTTGGGCAGTGTAGGCGGCGGTATCGGCGGATTTTTTGCCGAGATCAGATCCGGCGGGGTCTTGTTGGCAACGACGGCACCTATCCTGAGTGCGTTCGATCCGTTCCTGACGAATTCCAAGGACAGCATTCCGGCCGGAACTGTTGGTCAGTTCATCGGATTCACATCTGATACCCCATTCGATTCCGTTACTATCGGCGCGCTCGAGTCCAACCCCGACAAGAAGCTGTTTTCCTTGGATACCCTCGTCACGGTTGACTACGAGGAACCCGTCGTGCCCGAGCCTCCGGTGCCGTCGGAAGTGCCATTGCCGCTGTCTCTTCCGATGTTGATTGCTGCTTTGGGACTGCTGTCCGCCATCAGGCGTCAGGCGGCCTGAACGCTGGGGCGCTCCGCCGGTCAGGGGTCCGCACGAGATTTTCGCGGACAGCGTCATCTCTTTAAGATAAACTCCACGAAGCGCCCGTAAGAGGCGTCGACAAGAACCACAAGTACGGGGCGAAGAGTGGAGTCAGCGACAACCGGGGTGTTCGCCCTGCTATGCCTCTTGCAGGGCAAGCATTTCCTGGCGGATTTCGTACTTCAGAGCCCGTATATCCTCGACAACCGAAAGCATTACGGACATCCCGGAGGCCTTCTGCACGTGGCGATCCACCTGGTTGGGTCGCTCGTTTCGCTGCTGATCGTGGGAACGGGCGGGGCTGTCATTGCCGTGCTGCTTGTCGCCGAAGCGGTCATTCACTACCACATGGACTGGGCGAAGGACAATTTCATTGCCTCGCGCGGGCTGACATCAACGGACGCGGTCTACTGGTACGCGACCGGCTTCGATCAGGCCGTGCATCACCTGACCTATATCGGGATGGCGGCCTACTGGGCCTCGGTGTTCTGACGAACGGCATCCCTGAAATCGCCCAGACGGGTTGGAAGCTTGTCGTAGAACGTTCGCAACCCCGGCTCGAGGGCGATCCCTTGCGCACGGCACGCGTCCAGCAGCGCGGGGACATCGCCCGACCCCGCCCTGATGGCCTCCAGCAACCTCCCATGCGCCACCTTCAGCGTCACGAAGGCAGGTGACAGGGCGAGCGCCGGGCCGCCCACCAGAATGAAGGTGTGAATACGCTCTCCCACCCCCTTCAGCGCGAGGCTGCCCGCATCGAGGAAGGCCATGTCAGGTGCACCGAGCGCTGCATCCCGTGCGACGAGGATGTCGTAGTCCACCGCCCGGCACCCGGCTTCGATCCGTGCGGCCTGGTTCACCGTCTCGCCCACGACCGTGTAGTTGAACCGGTCGCGCGAGCCTATGTTTCCCACGCAGACCTCGCCCGACGCCAGCCCCAGCGCCACCGCAACCGGCAGCGGCGCATGCTTTTCCGCGTTGAACCGCTTCAGCGCCTCGCGCATCTGAAGGGCTGCGGCGGCCGCTTTCGCCGGATGGTCCGGTTGCTCTAGCGGAGCGTTCCAGAAGGCCATGATCGCATCGCCGATGAACTTGTCGATGGTGCCCTGTTCCTTCAGGATCTCGTCGCCAAGCTCGGTAAACAGGCGGTTCAGAAGCTCGACCAGCGCGGTCGCAGACATCGTCTCGCTCAAGGGCGTGAACCCCCGGATGTCGCTGAACATGACAGTCACCTGCTGTGACACGCCCCCCAGTTCCAGCTTGTGTCCCGTGCTTTCGATCTGGCTCAGGACCGATGGCGCCACGTAATGCGCGAAGGAGCGGCGGATCATCCGCTTGTCGCGGTCGGCAATGATGAACTGATAGGCGGACAGCCCGACGAAGGCGAGGAACCCGCCCAACAGAGGGAAGGTTGCGTCGAACAGGATGCCATGGTCGCGAAAGGCGAACCAGCTTGCCCCTGCCACCAACACGCCCGCTGCTGCGCCGGTGAGGATCGATGCGATCGGGCCAGAGCGTGACATGACCCCCACGACCAGCAATCCCAGCACAAGAAAGCTCAGGATTTCCAGCGCCTCGACCAGACCGGTCCGCCGCAGGAAATCACCTTGCAGGATCTGCTCCAGCACCTGTGCGTGGATCGATACGCCTGGTACGTTCTCGCCCAGGGCTGTGGTGCGGATATCCAGAAGCCCAGCCGCCGAAGTGCCGACAAAGACGATGTTGCCCTGCAGCTTGGCCTGAAGCTCCGGATCCAGCCCATCCTCCAATAGCCGCCAGGCGGGAACGTAAAGGTCAGGCGTGTTCTTGCGGTAGCGCACCCAGAGCTGGCCATCCGGTGTCGTCGGAATGTCCACCCCGGCCAGCCGGATCGACGTCATGAAGCCGCTGAGGTCGGGCGACCCCACCAGCACCAGTGTGCTTTCGCCCGACGCGATGCGCAGCCCTTCGACCGACAGCGTGGGAAGCACTCCGTCCGGTCCGCGCCAGACCATTGGCACGCGCCGCACGATCGTTGCGGCATCGAAGGGGCTGATGTTGATGACGCCGATCCCGGCCGCGGCCTCGCGCAGCGGCGCAAGCATGGGCACGGCGGCGGCAAAGGGCAGCAACCCTTCGGACGGTGCATCGCCCACCTCGACGATCCCCGCCTTGCTCCTGACCGACCCGGCCGTGGTGTCGGTGGAGTTGGCTGTGCCCAGAACCACGTTCGAAGCGCCAATGGAGCGTGCGAAGATCAGGTCGTTGTCAAGCGCCGACAGCGCCTCGGGCGTCACGCCGGGCGCCAGCATTCCCCTGCCTGCCAGATCATCGGCGAGGCGCGCCGGCGACATGCGGTCTGGCTCGGGGAACAACACGTCAAAGACGACGGCCGCCGCTCCGTATTCGGTGAGCCGGTCGACCATCCGTGCCAGCAGGTCGCGCGGCCAGGGCCACTGACCCAGTTTCTGCAACGAGGCTTCGTCGATATCCAGCACCCGCACGGGCAGATCGGCTGCGGCGCGCGGCGCTATCTTTTGCAGCGCGTCGAAGTACGTCTCGCGCACCGCCTGAACCGGGGCAGGGTCCAGCGCACGAATGAAGGTCAGGACCGCCAGCAGCACCAGGCCCAGCAGGATGACGGCCTTGTTCATCTGTTCCAGGCGCCCAAAATACCGTCAGACCGCAAAGCGGTCTGACAGACTGTCTCAGGATCGGCGCCAAGAGACCGACGGCCTATCACGGCGCCTCTTCGGGCGGAGTTGGTGTTTCCGGCGGTGCCGGTGGCTCGGGCTCCGGTGCCTGCGGTGCTTCCGGTGCCGCCCGTTCTACCGTCGGCTGCTCACGGTCGAAGTTGTCCGCGCCGCCTGTCTTGTCCGCTTTGACCGGCGCGGCAAGGCCTGCCTTCTTGGCGGCCCGCGCCGCGACGCGAGACTCCACATCGCCGCACGACCCGACCGGCGCACGGAACTCGCGCTTCAGCGGATCCTGATCCAGCACGAAGGGGAAGTCGGCGACGATGACATTATCCTTCGCTTCAAGCTTGTCCTCGCCCGAGAACCCCGAGAACTGGCCCTTGCCCTCCAGCGTGACCAGCGTGCAGCGTCCCTTGATCTCGGCACACTGGCCGTTCCGGCCGCACATCTGCACCTGGCCCTTGAAGAGCACGAGGTTGGTCGCCTGCTTCTCTCGAACGGAGAAGTCGAATGCCGTGCCTCGAATACCCATGGTGGCCGTCGGAGTGCTGATCTGATAGGCCGACTTGGCACTCTTGCCGGTGATGAAGCGGAACGTGCCGCCCACCGCACTGACAGCAAAGCGTTCGGCCTTGCTGCCCGACTGCATCAGGATCTCGTCCACCACCAGCCTTGACCCCGGCCCCACGACGATCTTCGTGCCGTCGTCGAACAGCAGTTGCGCCTTGCTGTCGGCTGCGGTCGACACGACATCGCCGACGGATATCCGCATTCCGGCAGCCAGGGCCACACGGCCTGCGGACGTCCGCACCTCGCCCGCACCCGTCGCAGAAGAGACCTTGCCGATCTCTTGCGCCGACGCATCGCTGCCCAGAATCGGAATCGCCAGAAGAATGGCGAACAAAAACATTGAAAATCGCACGAACATGCGTCGTCTCCCACGAGGACAAGGGACAGCGTGCAGCCGCCCGCGTCTTCCGGTGCGGTAGCTTGCGCTCCCCTGAACCGCGTCCGTGTCAGCGCTCTCGGTACAAGCCCTTGAATGGCCAAACCATGTCCTGAAATTCGAAACATTTCAATGACATTAACCTGTCAGCCACCTTGGCCCGCTGGTCCCCGGTGTCGTTTCCCGCAGTCCGATGGTGGAATCGGGCGCCACATTACGATCAATCGCCTAAAATATGGGCGGCACTTTCGTCCCGCTCGCGCTCAGGTAGTCAACGCGACAGGCCGGGTCAGCCCGCCAGCCTGCGCGCATTCCGCCGCCGCATGATCTCATAGACCAGCGCCAGCACCAACGTCACGCTGATCAGGATCAGCGCCAGTGCGTTGATTGTGGGCGTGATGCCGGTACGAACCTTCGAGAAGACATAGACCGTCAGCGTGTCATAGGTGCCGCGCGTGAACAGGGTCACGTTGAAGTTCTCGATCGACTGGAAGAAGCCGATGGCCGCGCCGGCCCCGATCGCAGGATAGAGGTGCGGCAGCAGGATGCGCCGCATCACCTGCCCGTGGTTCGCACCCAGGTCCAGTGCCGCCTCTTCGAGGCCTCTGTCAAAACTCTGCAACCGCGCCAGCACCAGCAGCATTACGAAGGCCGCGATGTAAGATACCTGACCCAACACGGCGAGGTGCAATCCCGCAGGCACCCCGAAGGTGTTCCAGAACAGGAGTGTCGAAATCCCGATGACCGCGCCCGGCGTCAGGATCGGCGCCACCATCAGCCCGTACAGCAGGGACCGGGTTCCCCCTGCCAGGCTGTTGATCAGGATCGCCGCCGCCGTTCCGATCGGGACCGAGATGGCCACGACGGCGATCGCAACATAGATCGTGTTGCGGAAGGCCGCCCACATGCGGCTGTCCTTCCACAGCTCGATGAACCACCGATCGGTCCAGCCCACCCAGGGGTAGACCGACGGGAACTTCGAGTCGTTGAAGGCGGCACCGCCCATCACGACCAGCGGGCCGATCAGGTAGATCAGGAAGATCACCAGATAGAAGTGGAACAGCCAGTCCGATTTCCGCGTCTGTCTCATGCGGCCCTCACTTCGCGATGTCCGACAGCTTGACCTTGAACACCCGCATCACGACCGAGACGAACACCGTGCAGAGGATCAGCAGCAGGAAGGCATAGGCCGATCCGGTGTTCCAGTCCTGGCTTTCGAACATCCATTGCTGGATGATTTCCGTGAACCAGCGTGACGTGGTCGAGGCAAGCAGCGTCGGCACGAGGATCGACCCCGCAGACAGCATGAACACCATGACCGCGCCCGAGGCGATGCCGGGTTTCGCGTGGGGCAGGATCACCCGCAAATGCGTCTTCCACCACGGAGCACCGAGATCCTCGGCCGCCTCGATCTGGTTCGTGTCCAGCGACTGGATCGCGTTGTAGACCGGCAGCAGCATGAAGAGGACATAGGTGTAGACCAGACCGATCATCACGCCCCGGAACCCGGTGATCCAGCGGATCGGCGCCTCGATGATGCCCAACCCCAGAAGCGAGGCATTCAGCGGCCCCTTCAGCGCCAGGATGATGAACCACGCAAAGGCCCGCAGCACCTCGGACACCCAGAGCGGGATGAACAGCAGCAGGAAGATGGTCGGCAGCAGTTTCGCCTCGGCGATCTTCGACAGGTAATAGGCCATCGGATAGGCGATCAGGAAACAGAATACCGTGACGAGGCTCGAATAGATGATCGTCCAGAAGAACACCTGGATGTGGATCGGGCTGTCAAAGAACGTCAGGTAGTTGTTCAGGCTGTAGGTGTCCTTCGGTCCGCCCATCTCGGCCACCGGCAGGTAGGGCCGGAACGAGTTTTCGAACAGATAGAGGTTCGGCAGCACCACGAGCAGCAGCAGCCAGAACGCCGTCAGCACGACGAACAGCCCGGTCAGGAACGCGCCGTAGCGCGACAGAAGGTCATTCATTCGTCAGGGTCCTTTGCCGAAATGTCGCCGGCAAGGATCACGGCATTGGCCGAGTTCGAACACGATGTGGCGCTTCTCGCCCTGCTCCGGAATCACCGTCGATCCGTCGTTGCGTGTTTCGGCCACCAGAAGCTGTCCGCTCGCGTCGCGCGTCTGGATGCTGATGAAGTTACCCTCGAACGCCACGTCGCTGACTTCGACCGGGATCGAGTTCACCGCACCGGGCGAGGTCGCGAGCCGCGCATGTTCCGGGCGGAGGTACAGCCGCGAGGTGACACCGGGTGTCACGCCGGGGCCGATCCTTGCCTCGAAGCTGCCGCTCGCCGTCTTGAAAACGGCGACGTCGCCGCGCACTTCGACGATCTGGCCGGGAAAGATGTTGTTCTCGCCCACGAAGGACGCAACGAAGCCGTTCGCAGGGTTGTTGTAGATATCGCGCGGGGTGGCGACCTGCTGCAACTTGCCCTGGCTCATCACGCCGACGCGGTCGCTCATCGCCAGCGCCTCGCCCTGGTCATGGGTGATGTAGATGAACGTCACCTGTGTCCGCTTCTGGATCGCCCGCAACTCGGCCCGCATGTGCTGGCGCAGCTTCAGGTCCAGCGCCGACAGCGGCTCGTCCAGCAGCATGACCGACGGCTCCACCGCCAGCGCGCGGGCAATCGCCACGCGCTGCTTCTGGCCGCCCGAAAGCTGGCTCACGCGCTTGTCGGCCGCATCCGGCAGGTCCACCAGCCGCAGCAGTTCCTCGGCCCGCGCCCGGCGCTTGGCCTTGTCGACCCCGCGCACCTCAAGCCCGAAGGCGATGTTTTCCCACACCGGCATCAACGGGAACAGGGCGAGGTTCTGGAAGATCAGCGCCGTGGGGCGCTGGTTCGGGCGGGCGTCCTTCATGTCCTTGCCGCCGATCCGGATCACGCCCTGGCTGGGCGAGATGAAGCCCGAGATCATCCGCAGGATCGTCGTCTTGCCGCAGCCCGATGGTCCGAGGAACGAAAAGAACTCGCCCGGCTGGATGTTCACGGCGACATTGTCAACGGCCCGGAAATTCCCGAAATCCGCACATACGCTATCAAGCTCTACGCCTGCGCTCATCGGTCAGATTGCCCCCTGTGGCCGTGTTCATCTTGTTTTATCAGCGCCTTATAAGGCACTTTTACACGTTTCAGCCTGCCGATACCTCGCAGCACCGGCAGGCCATTTTTGCAGAAGCGATCAGGCGGCCTTGAACTTGTCCGCGTATTCGCCGCGCTTGGCGATGAACCAGGCTTCCTGGGCCGGCCACCACCACAGTTTCGTCAGCGCGTCATCGTTGAAGGCCGACTTGTAGTATTCGGCAACAGACGGATCCATCAGGTCGATCGCGCCCTTGCCCACCGGGTTGGCCGAGAAGGCGGTCGCCCATGCGGCCGAACCCTCAGGCTCCGACAGCCACTTGGCGAATTCGTGCGCCTGCTCGACGTTGGCCGCGTTCTTCATCAGAACGACAGCCCTGGTTCCAGGCGAAGGCGCCTTCCTTCGGCGGGATGTAGCCGTAGCCGTCGGCACGCAGGTTGTAGCCGGTCGAGTCCCAGCACAGGCCGATCTCGCCGCCGTTTACCTTGAAGCCCGCCTGGGCCTCGTTCTCGCCCGACCACCACTGGACGATGTTGCCCTTCACCTTGATGGCTTCGGCAAGCGCGATGTCCCAAAGCTCGACCATCGTCGCTTCGTCCTTGTAGCCGTCCAGCCACGGCTTCGGCAGTTTGCCTTCGCGAGTCGAGCCAGCGGCCCATCGCGGCCAGGGACGAGTGCGGACGCGCCACGACCTTGCCGGTGTTGGCCGGGTTGAACAGGTCGCCGAGGCTGGCCTTGCCATATTCCAGCGGCATGGTCTCCTTGTTGTAGACCAGCGCCTCGGTGCCCCAGACCGACAGCACGATCATGCGCTGGCCGTCCACGGTCGCCATTTCGCCCATCTTGCCGTCGGCGAGGCCGGGCAGGTAGTTGTCGACGTTCAGCTTGGTCATGTCCCAGGGCTGGATCAGCCCGTTGGAAGCCCAGCCGCCCACGCGGTCGACTGTCGGCTCGACCATGTCGGTGCCGCCGGTCTGCAACGCCAGCTTGGCCTGCGCGAACATCGCGTCCTGGTCGGGCTGTTCGTTGAAGTTCACCGTGATGCCGGTCTTGGCGGTGAACGCCGGGAACACCTTCTCGGTCAGGGCCGGATACCCAGCCCAACCCATGTAGTTCAACTCACCCGACGAGGCGAGAGCCTTGCTCGAGATCAGGGCGGGGGCAGCCAGCAGGCCCGCGCCGATCGCCGTTCCTTGCAGGAACGTGCGGCGGTTCAATGTTGTGTCGGTCTTTTTCACGACGTGTCTCCCATGTCTTTCCAACCCTGCAACAGGATCACTGTCCGGCAGAGCGCCCCCCATTGGCAGGGCTGTTGTGAGCGATATGTGACGTTTGCAAATCTAACGTGACGCACCACCCCCGGGGTTCGTCCCCGGTTGTCACAATTCCCCGCGCCTTCCCCTGTGTCAACGACCGCGTGGTCGCTTCCCGTCGCATCCCCTTGGAAAGACTCCGTTCCGTGGGTAGTTTTTGCGTCTGAGACGGGCTTTGCGGCAAAGCAGCGCACGTTTATTGACCGGTCAATCAACCGCGCGCACGCAAAGGGCGAATCTCCATGAAGATCCTCCGGCTCGAAACCTTCTCCACGCCCTTCGTGGGATTCGTTCGTGTAACGACGGAAACCGGCGCAGTGGGCTGGGGTCAGGTCTCCACCTACAACGCCGATATCACGTGCGAGGTTTTCCACCGCCAGATCGCGCCCCACGCCCTGGGCACCGACGCGCTCGACTTCGCCGACACGCTGGACCGAATCAACGAGCGAGAGCACAAATTCCCCGGTTCCTACCTGCGCCGCGCCACGACCGGCCTTGATACCGCGCTGTGGGATCTGCGTGGCAAGCTTGAGGGCAAGCCGGTCGCGAGCCTCCTCGGCGGCTCGCCCGGCCGTCTGCGCGCCTATGCGAGTTCCATGAAACGGGACATCACGCCCGAGCAGGAACGTGACCGCTTCCTGCGCCTGCGCGATGAGAAAGGCTTCACCGCCTTCAAGTGGCGCGTTGGCGCCGAATGCGGCCGCGACCAGGACGAATGGCCCGGCCGGACCGAGGCCATCGTCCCCCTCGTCGCCCGTGCCCTGGGGGACGGGATCGACAAACTGGTCGATGCCAATTCCTGCTATTCGCCGGCCCGCGCCATCGCAGTGGGCCACCTGCTGCAGGACGAAGGCATCGGCCATTTCGAGGAACCCTGTCCGTACTGGGAATTCGACCAGACGCGCGAGGTGACAAAGGCCCTGGCGCTCGACGTGACGGGGGGCGAGCAGGACTGCGAATTCACCGCCTGGAAGACGATGATCGACACGGGCGTCGTCGATATCGTCCAACCCGACGTGATGTATCTCGGCGGCATCACCCGCACGCTTCACGTCTGCCGCATGGCCGAGGCGGCGGGCCTGCCCGTCACGCCCCATGCCGCGAACCTGTCGCTCGTCACCATGTGCACCATGCACCTGCTCCGCGCGATCCCGAATGCAGGCAAGTATCTCGAACTCTCCATCGAGGGGCTGGACTACTACCCGTGGCAGGATGGCCTGTTCCTCGGCGATCCCTACGCGGTCGAGGATGGCCATGTCACGATCACCGACGCGCCCGGTTGGGGGGTGGAGATCAATCCCGACTGGCTCGATCACGCCAGTTATCGCGCCAGCAACCTTTAGCCGGGGCAATTCGACGCAGCGCGACGGAATCCAGCGCAGATCGCGTATATCGTGTCGACGTGGCACGGCGCCGCCGGGCCCGAAGGAACCTCCCGATGACCCAGACGAGTGACGACATTTCCCGCACGCTGTCAGGGGCCAAACCCGCGCGCCACCGGCGGCGGTGGGCGGTGCCCGTCGCGCTCCTGTTGCTGGCGCTTGCTGCGGGGGCCTGGCAGTTCGGCCGCTCGGGGACTGCCGCAACAGCCTACGTCACCGAACCCGCCTTCCGTGCGCCGCTCGTCGTGACGGTCACCGCCACCGGCACCGTCCAGCCCACCACGCAGGTCGCGGTCTCCTCCGAGCTTTCCGGCACGCTTGTCGCGGTCGAGGCCGACTACAACGACCGTGTGACCGTGGGTCAGGTTCTCGCCCGGCTCGACGATACAAAACTCAGGGCACAGGTCGCCAATGCCGAAGCTGCGCTGGCGGCGGCAAAGGCCGGGGTCACCCAGGCCGAGGCGACCGAACGCGAAACGCACGAGAACTACATCGCCCAGTCCGCCCTCGATCAGCGCGGCGTCTCGACCCGCCGCGATTTCGTCAGCTACGAGGCGCTCTACAATCGCGCCGTCGCCGCCACCCTGATCGCCAGGGCCGATCTGGCCACGGCCGAGGCGAACCTTTCCCTTCAGCGGGCCGATCTCGCGAAGTCGGAAATCCGCTCGCCCATCAACGGCGTCGTGCTCGACCGGCAGGCGGAAGAGGGGCAGATCGTCGCCTCCTCGCTCAACACCCCTACGCTCTTCACGCTGGCCGAGGATCTGACCCGCATGGAACTGCGCGTCGACATCGACGAGGCCGACATCGGCCGCGTCGCCGTGGGCAATCCAGCGACCTTCACCGTCGACGCCTATGACGGGCGCAGCTTCCCCGCCACCATCACCCAGGTCCGCTTCGCACCCGAAACGACCGAAGGCGTCGTCACCTACAAGGCGGTTCTCAGCGTCGACAATGCCGAACTGCTGCTGCGCCCCGGCATGACCGCCACCGCCACGATCACCGTGGCGCAGATTGCAGACGCACTGCTGGTGCCGAATGCCGCGCTCCGCTATGCGCCGCCGGTCGCAGTCGAAACCGCCAGCCGGGGCGGCGGCCTCCTCGGTCTCATCATTCCGCGCCCGCCGCAGGGCACTGCGAAGCCGCAGGCCACGGGCGAACATTCCGTCTGGGTGCTGCGCGACGGCACCCCCGTCCGCGCCCGGATCACGCCCGGAGATACCGACGGCCAGTCCACCGCCATCCTGTCGGGCGACCTGGCCGAGGGCGATGCCGTCATCCTCGAACAGACCACGGCGAACTGACATGGCCCCGCCACTGATCGAACTGCGCGCAATCCGCCGCACCTACGGCGAGGGCGAGGCCGAAGTGCGCGCGCTCGACCGTATCGACCTGACGATCCGCGCCGGGCGAATTCGTCGCGATCATGGGGCCGTCCGGTTCGGGCAAGTCCACATTGATGAACATCATCGGCCTGCTCGACAGTCCGACCGCGGGCGAATACCTGTTCAACGGCGTGCCCGTCGCGGGCCTCAGCCGTGACCAGCGTGCGCTGCTGCGCCGCCACTACCTCGGCTTCGTCTTCCAGGGCTTCAACCTGCTGCCCCGCACCACGGCACGCGAGAATGTCGAACTGCCGCTGATCTACAAGGGTATGCCCCGCGCCGAGCGCGAGATGCTGCGCCAATGCAGCCCTCGCCCGCGTCGGCCTGCAAGGGCGCGAGGATCACGACCCCTCGCAGCTGTCGGGTGGCCAGCAGCAGCGCGTCGCCATCGCCCGCGCGCTGGCAGGCAATCCCATGGTCATCCTGGCCGACGAACCTACCGGCAACCTGGATACCCAGCGCTCGGTCGAGATCATGGACCTGCTCACCCGACTGAACCGCGACGAGGGCCTGACCATCGTCATGGTGACCCACGAAGTCGACATGGCGGCCTATGCCAGCCGCCTGGTCGAGGTGGTCGACGGCCACCTTTCGCGCGATGAGCCTGTCATGGCGAAGGCCGCGCAATGATCTGGGAAACCCTGCGCCTCGCGTTCCGCACGATCCGGCGCAACCTGCTGCGCTCGTTCCTCACCGTGCTCGGCGTCGTCATCGGCGTGGCCGCCGTGATCGCCATGGTGACGGTGGGGCAGGGATCGTCCACGCGGGTCGCGGCGGATGTGCAGAGCCTCGGGACCAACGTCCTCGTCCTGCGGCCCGGCAAGCGCATGATGGGGCCGGGCGTCAGCGACACCGCCCCCGCCTTCCGCCTCGGCGATGCAGAAGCGCTGTCGAAGCTGTCGGTCATCGCCGCCATCGCCCCGGTCACCTCCACCAGTCAGACCGCCGTTTTCGGCAACGCCAACATCACCACCCAGATCACCGGCACCACTGACGGCTACCTTGATGTCACGAACTGGCCTCTCGCCTCGGGCCGTGCCTTCACCGCCGCCGAACAGCGCGGCGGCAGCGGCGGTCTGCCTGCTGGGCGAGACGGTGCGCCAGACCCTCTTCGGCGCGGGCGATCCGCTGGGCGAAACGATCCGGATCAAGTCCATCTCCTGCAAGGTCATCGGCACGCTGGCCGTCAAGGGCGCCTCATCCTTCGGGCAGGACCAGGACGACACCATCCTGATGCCGATCCGCGCCGTCCAGCGCCGCCTCATGGGCAACCAGGATGTGTCGAACATCCGCGTCTCGCTCAAGAATGGCACCGCCACCGCGCGCGGAATCTCCGAGATCGAGGCCCTGCTGCGCCAGCAGCGGCGCATCGAACCGGGCGAGGAGGACAACTTCAGCGTCACCGACATGCGCGAGATCGCCTCGATGCTGTCGGGGATCACCGGCGTGCTCACCGGACTGCTCTCTTCCGTCGCCGCCGTCAGCCTGCTGGTGGGCGGCATCGGCATCATGAACATCATGCTGGTGTCCGTCACCGAGCGCACGCGCGAGATCGGCATCCGCCTCGCCGTCGGGGCCGAGGCGCGGCAGGTGCTGCAGCAGTTCCTGGTCGAGGCGGTCGTGCTCTCGGTCCTCGGCGGCGTCATCGGAATCGTACTGGGCCTCGGGCTTGCTGCCGTCGCGTCGTCGTTCATGGACATTCCCTTCGCCCCAGACCTACGCATCGTGGCGCTCGCCTTTGGCTTCTCGGCCCTCGTGGGCGTGGTCTTCGGCTATTTCCCCGCCCGCCGCGCCGCACGGCTGGACCCGATCGAGGCGCTGCGCCACCAGTGATCCGCTTAACGCCACGTGAAGTCACTTGACAGACTGTGCAGTAACCGCGATCACTCGCTCCCGACCCCGGCAGGACGCGGCGCGAACCATGCCGGATCTGTCTTACCGTGATCGTGCCGTGATCGCGCGGCTGCCTCCGCCGAGTAGCTGTGCAAGGACCGTTCGCCACATGACCCTCTTTCGCTTCGATACTCGCCCCGCCACCTGGGCCCGCCTTCCGGGCGTGGACCCGTCCAGCATTGCAACCGGGACACCGGTGGAACACGGGCTCGAGGTTTTCGCCTCGAAGGCTGAAGGGCTGAGCGTCGGCCTCTGGTGCTGCACGCCCTGGACCTCAACCCTCGCGCCCTATCCGGTGGACGAGGTGATGGTCCTGCTTGAAGGCGATGTGCGCATCCGGTTCGACGACGGGCGAACCGAGACGTTTTGCGCGGGCGACTGCTTCTACTTGCCCAAGGGCCTGCCCTGCGCCTGGGAACAGGACGGGACCGTGCGCAAGATCTACCTCATCTACGAGAACGGCAAGGCGGTGCCCGCCGCAGGGCACGGGGGTGGCCTGCGGATCGACCCCACCGCCCCGCTTGCCCCGGTACAGGGCCTGCCCGCAGAGTTTCTGCTCGGTCCGACCCCGACGCAGCGCGACGCGCCCGTCTATGCGGACGCCTCGCACCGCTTCGCGCTCGGCCTGTGGTCCTCCACTCCCTACAGCCGCGTGACGCTTCCGCATCCGGCGCACGAGTTGATGCACATCTTCTCGGGCACCGTCACCCTGACCGCCGAAGGCGCCAGCCCGCAGATCTTCGGTCCCGGCGACAGCGTCTTCGTGCCCAAGGGCCTGCCCGTCGCATGGGACAGCAGCGAGGACGTGACGAAGCTCTATTGCAAAGTCAGCGGATAAGGCGTGTCGCCGGGCCGGGGCGACACGTCGACGTGACACTCCGCAGCGAGGGTGACGCCCACCGCGTCGCGGACCTACTCTCCCTCAGCAATGAAGCGCCCGGCCCTATCAGCGGATCCGACAGTGTAGGGTCTGCCGAGGCCAGTGCCTGAAGGCGCAAGCCGAAGGTTAAGGGATTCTCCACGAATCGAACGCTTGTAAATCCAGCCGTGACTGCCTGTGCTGGCGTAGACTCGCGCCTGAATGGGGCAGGCAGGCGCGGCCGGATTTGTCGCAGGACAAATCCGGCCAGACAAGATCGCCCGCCTCACACGCCCGCTCAGCCATACCGCTCGCTCAAGACCCGCGTGATCTGGTCGGCGAACTTTGCCGCCGCCACCGGCAGGATACGTCCGCGCAATTGCCCCAGGAACAGCACGCCGGGCCGCACGTCCTTCGCGTCGATGGGGCGGTGCTGCAACCCGTCCACGCCTTGCGGCGGCAGGCCGATGGGGATCTGGAACGACACCAGCCCCTCGTGCTGCGGATAGCGGCGCAGGAACTCGAAGCTGTCCGACTCGATCGCCACCGGAAGCTGGAACGAAGACCGCACCAAAGCCGCGTCGATCAGATGGCGCACACCGTAGGTCGCGGTCGGCAACCCTATGGGATAGCCGATGCAGTCGCGCAGCCGCAGCACCTCCTTGCGCGCCAGAGGATGCTCCGCGCCCATCACGGCGCAGACCGGCTGGCGGACCGTCATCATCGTCTGCATCGCGCTGACCCGGACCGGCTCCAGCACCAGCGCGAGATCCGCCGAATGGTCCACCAGCGCCTGCTCGGCCGCATCCCGGTCCCGCAGGCGCACGTTGAACGTCACCGCCGGATGCTCGCGCCGATAGGCCGCGATCTGCTCGGGCAGGAAATAGGGCAGCAGCGCCTGGCTGCAGGCGATGTTCACATGCCCCCGCCGCTCGCCCGCCAGATCCGCGATCTGGCTCTTCACCCGCTCCATGTCCGAAATCTGCGACCGGATATGGTGGATCAGCAACTCGCCCGCCACCGACAGCCGGACGCCACGCGGCAGACGTTCGAAGATCTGCACCCCCAGATCCTCTTCCATCGCCAGCACGCGCCGGTTCAGCGCGGTCGAGGTGATGGCCAGCGTCTCGGCCGCCTTCCGGATCGAACCGGCCCGGGCAATGGCATCTATGTAGTGCAAGGGTAACTGGTGACGCATCCGAACCTCCGACTGCTGCAATTTTTGCAGCGATACGATGCAAAACTAGCAGGCGACATAATCAAGACAATCCCCGACAAATTCTGCAAGGGCAAAGCCGCACCGCAGCACAGGCCCGCAGCATAAGGCCGCCCCAGGCCATGAACAGGAGAGTTCCGCCCATGCCCATCCGCTCCCTTTCCCGCCGTGGCTTCCTTGGCGGCACAGCCGCCCTGGCCGGGGCTGCCTCGCTGTCGGCCCTCCCCTTCGGCGCCCGCGCGGAGGCGATCGACGCGCTGACCGTCGGCTTCATCTATGTCGGCCCCAAGGACGACTACGGCTACAACCAGGCCCATGCCGAAGGCGCCGCCGCCGTCAAATCCATCCCCGGCGTGACGGTGGTCGAGGAAGAGAACGTCGCCGAAACCATCGACGTGCAGAAGTCCATGGAATCCATGATAAACTTCGACGGCGCGAAGCTCCTGTTCCCGACCTCATTCGGCTATTTCGACCCCCACATCCTCGCTCTTGCCCCCACCTACCCCGACGTCCGGTTCGAGCATTGCGGCGGCATGTGGACCGAAGGGAAGCATCCGACCAATGTCGGCTCCTACTTCGGCTACATCGGCATGGGCCAGTATCTCAACGGCATCGCCGCAGGCCATGCCAGCAAGACCAAGAAGATCGGATTCGTCGCGGCCAAGCCCATCCCGCAGGTGCTGCTCAACATCAACTCCTTCCTGCTCGGGGCACGCGCCGTCGATCCGGCGATCACCTGCCAGGTGATCTTCACCGGCGAGTGGTCGCTTGCGGTGAAGGAGGCCGAGGCGACCAATGCGCTCGCCGACGCCGGTTGCGATGTCATCACTTGCCACGTCGACGGCCCCAAGGTGGTGATCGAAACCGCCGCCGGACGCGGCGCCTATGTCTGCGGCTACCACGCCAACCAGTCGTCTCTGGCCCCCGAGCTTTACCTGACCGGGGCGGAGTGGAACTGGGCCAAGGTCTATACCGACATGATCACCACCACGATGGCGGGCGAGGCGGTCCCCAACTTCGTGCGCGGCGGCCTTGCCGAAGGGTTCATCAAGATGTCGCCCCTCGGTCCCGCCGTCACCGACGCCGCCCGCGCCCAGTTCGACGCGACGCAGGCCGAGATCACTCAAGGGCGGCTTCGCCGCGATCAAGGGCCCGCTCAAGGACAACGCGGGCAATGTCATCGCGGCCGAGGGACAGGCCTTCACCGAAACCGACGTGGCATTGGAAAGCATGAACTACCTCGTCGATGGCGTCATCGGCTCCACCTCCTAGATGCCGCGGGGGGACATCGCCATGGCCGGAGCAACCATGATCGGGCAGGGGCAGGGCGGCGCATCATGGCTCGCCAACCTCGCCCGCCGCTCGGAAAGCGTGGCGATCCCGGTCGCGGCCCTGCTCGCAGGCCTCGCGGTCTTCGGGCTGTTCCTGCTGACCCAGGGCAAATCCCCTGCCCAGTTCTACGGCTACGTCTATCAGGCGGGCTTCGGCAGCGCGTTCTCGTGGCAGAACACGCTGTCGCGCGCCTCGCCGCTTCTCTTCGCCGCGCTCTGCGTGGCGCTGCCCGCACGTCTTGGTCTGGTGGTAATCGGCGGCGAAGGTGCGATTGTGTTGGGCGGCGTCACGGCAGGAGCGCTGGGCGTCGCGCTGGCCAACGCCTCGCCCGCACTCGCCCTGCCGCTCATGGTGACGGGCGCGATGGCCGTCGGCGCGGTCTGGATCGGCGCGGTCGGCGCGCTGCGCCACTACCGCGGCGTGAACGAGACCATCGCCTCGCTGCTCATGTCCTACATCGCCATCGCGCTGATGAACCACCTTGTCGAGGGCCCGCTGCGCGATCCGGCCAGCCTGAACAAACCCTCCACCGCGCCGCTCGTCGAAGGACTGCGCATCCCGAACATCCCGGGCTACGAGGTCCACTGGGGCCTGCCCGTGGGCATCCTGTGCTGCCTGCTCTCCTGGGTGCTGATCGACCGCACGACCTGGGGCTTTGCCGCCCGCATCGCCGGCGGCAACGTCCGCGCGGCGCAGGTGCAGGGCCTTCCCGTGGGCCGCCTGATCCTGGGCTTCACCGCGCTGGGTGGCGCCTTCGCGGGCCTTGCGGGGTTCTTCGAGGTCACCGCAGTCCACGGTGCCGCCAACGCCTCGCTCGCCGCAGGCTATGGCTTCACCGGCATCCTCATCGCCTTCCTCGCCCGACATAACCCGCTCGCCATCATCCCCGTCGCCATCCTGCTTGCGGGGTTCGAGGCCTCCTCCGGCCTTGTCCAGCGCCGGATGGACCTGCCCGACGCCACCACGCTGGTCCTGCAAGGCTTCGTCTTCGTCGCCATCCTGATGAGCGACACGCTTTACGGCCGCCTCAAGCTCTTCACACCCGAACGCTGGGGGAAATCCTGATGGAAAGCGATCTCGGCCTCTGGGGCATCCCCATCGCGATCCTCGGCGGCGCCATCCGCGTCTCGACGCCGATCCTCTTCGTCAGCCTCGGCGAGTGCCTGACCGAACGCTCGGGGCGCATCAATCTCGGCCTCGAAGGCACACTCGTCTTCGGCGCCATGGCGGGCTACGCGGTGGCCTACCAGACCAACAGCCCATGGCTCGGCGTTCTCGCCGCCGCCTTCGCGGGGTCGATCTTCGGCCTTGTCCACGGGCTTCTCTGCTCGCTGCCGAGGGTGAACGACATCGCCATCGGCATTGCGATGATGCTGCTTGGAACGGGCCTCGCCTTCTACTTCGGCAAGCCCTTCATCCAGCCGGTGGCGCCCGACCTGCCCTCGATCCCCTTCGGGGCATGGTCGGGCCTGCCCCAGGTGCAGGCCGCGCTCAACGTCAACGTCCTCTTCCTCATCGGCATCGCGGCGGCCCTCGCGCTCGCCTGGATGTTCCGCTCCACCCGCACCGGCCTCACGATCCGCGTGGTGGGCGACAGCACCGACGCCGCCCGCGCCATGGGCCTGCGCCCCAACGTGATCCGCACGCTCGCCACCGCCGCCGGCGGCGCCTTCGCCGGGGTCGGCGGGGCCTACCTCTCTCTCTACTATCCCGGAAGCTGGAACGAGGGCATTTCTTCCGGGCAGGGCCTGATGGCCGTGGCGCTGGTGATCTTTGCCCGCTGGAACCCGGTCATGTGCTTCTGGGCCGCGCTGCTCTTCGGCGGGGCGGGCGCACTCGGCCCAGCGCTGCAATCGGTCGGCGTCTCGTCTGGCTACTACCTGTTCTACGCCGCGCCCTATGTGCTCACGCTCGGCGTGCTCATCGCCACCTCGTCCCCGACCCGCGCCATGACCGGCGCGCCGGGCGAACTCAGCATCACCAAGTGAGGGCGACATGAACGGCCAGATAACATGAACGGACTGGGCGGCCTGAACAAATCCCCAAGCGGCGTGGTCATCGGCCTCGTGCAGCTTCAGCTGCCCGGTCGGTCGCCACCCCCGCCGACCTCGCGGCGCAGACCCGGCGCATCGTCGCGATGGTCGCCAAGGCTCGGCGCAACATGGCGACGATGGACCTCGTCGTGTTCCCCGAATACGCGCTTCACGGCCTGTCGATGGACACGAACCCCGCCATCATGGTCACGATGGACGGGCCCGAGGTCGCGGCCTTCCGGCAGGCCTGCACCGATAACCGCATCTGGGGCTGCTTCTCGATTATGGAGGCGAACCCCCACGGCAATCCCTGGAACACCGGCCTCATCATCGACGACACGGGCGAGGTGCGCCTCTACTACCGCAAACTGCACCCCTGGGTGCCGGTCGAACCGTGGGAGCCGGGAAACCTTGGCATCCCCGTGATCGACGGTCCGAACGGCTGCAAGCTCTCGCTCATCATCTGCCACGACGGCATGTTCCCCGAAATGGCGCGCGAGGCCGCCTACAAGGGCGCCGAGATCCTGCTGCGCACGGCGGGCTACACCGCGCCCATCCGCAATTCCTGGCGCTTCACCAACCAGTCGAACGCCTTCTGCAACCTCATGGTCACGGCCTCGGTCTGCATGTGCGGCTCCGACGGCACCTTCGACTCGATGGGCGAGGGGATGGTGTGCAACTTCGACGGCAGCATCGTCGCCCACGGCACCTCGGGCCGGGTGGACGAGATCATCACCGCCGAGGTCCGCCCCGACCTCGTGCGCGAGGCGCGCGAACTGTGGGGGGTCGAGAACAACATCTACCAGTTTGGCCATCGCGGCTATGTCGCGGTCAGGGGCGGGGCAGGGGATTGCCCCTACACCTACATGACCGACCTCGCCGCAGGCCGCTATCGCCTGCCCTGGGAAGACCGCGTGCGGATCACCGACGGCACCAGCTGCGGCTTCCCCGCACCCACCCGTTCCTACCTGCCACTCAAGGACGCCGCCGAATGACCACCATCGCCTCGATCCCCTATGCCTGGCCCTGGAACGGCGACCTGCGCCCCGAAAACACCGCGCTTGTCATCATCGACATGCAGACCGATTTCTGCGGCCTGGGCGGCTATGTCGACAAGATGGGGTACGACCTTTCGCTCACCCGCGCGCCCATCAAGCCCATCAAGCGCGTTCTCGCCGCCACGCGCGCCGCAGGCTACCATATCATCCATACCCGCGAAGGCCACCGCCCCGACCTCAGCGACCTGCCCGCCAACAAGCGCTGGCGCAGCCAGCAGATCGGCGCGGGCATCGGCGACGACGGCCCCTGCGGGCGCATCCTGACACGCGGCGAACCCGGCTGGGACATCATCGCCGAGCTTTACCCCGAACCTGGCGAGCCGATCATCGACAAGCCGGGAAAGGGCAGCTTCTGCGCCACCGACCTTGAACTGATGCTGCGCACCAAGGGCATCGACAACCTGATCCTCACCGGCATCACCACCGATGTCTGCGTCTCCACCACCATGCGCGAGGCCAACGACCGGGGCTTCGAATGCCTCGTGCTCTCGGACTGCTGCGGGGCCACCGACCCCGGCAACCACGACGCCGCGCTGAAGATGGTCACCATGCAGGGCGGCGTCTTCGGGGCGGTTGCAGACTCGGCGGCGCTGCTGGCGGTGCTGCCATGAACGCCCGTCCCAACCTGATCGGGGCCGATGCGCTTCCGTCCGGCGCGCTTGGCGTCTCGACCTATCGCATGACCATGCGCTTCGGCGCCTTCACGGCGCTCGATGACGTGTCCATCACCATCGCCCCCGGTACGTTCCATGCGCTCCTTGGCGAGAACGGGGCCGGCAAGTCCACCCTCGTCAAGTGCATGATGGGCTTCTACCACGCCACCTCCGGACAACTTCTTGTCGCCGACCGCGAGGCACATGTGCCCGATCCCCGGGCCGCCCACGCCCTCGGCCTCGGCATGGTCTACCAGCACTTCACCCTGGTTCCCTCGCTCACCGCCGCCGAAAACCTCGTCATCTCGCGCGACGACACGCCCCGCGTGATCGACTGGAAGTCCGAACGCGCGGCGCTGGCCGCCTTCATGGCGAAGATGCCCTTCGCCGTTCCGCTCGACACGCCCGTATCGGCCCTCGCGGCGGGCGAGAAGCAGAAGCTCGAAATCCTCAAGCAGCTCTACCTCGGTCGCCGCTTCCTCATCCTCGACGAACCCACCTCCGTCCTCACCCCGGACGAGGCCGACGAGGTGCTGGGCCATGTCCGCGCCCTGTGCGAAGCGGGCGAGATCACCGTCCTGATGATCACCCACAAGTTCCGCGAAGTGACCGCTTATGCCGACGAGGTTTCGGTCCTGCGTCGCGGCAAGCTGGTGGGGCAGGGCCGCGTCGCCGATCTGTCCCACGCCGACATGGCCCGCATGATGATCGGCGCAGAAATCCCTGCCAACCCTGCCACCCGCGCCACCACCTCCGGTGCCCCGGTGCTGGAGGTGGACGGCGTGCGCGCCCGTGACCGTTCGGGCCTGAAGGAAATCGCACTCGAGGAACTGGCCGTCCACGCGGGCGAAATCGTGGGCATCGCCGGCATCTCGGGCAACGGCCAGGTCGAGCTGATGGAGATCCTGACCGGTCAGCGACCGATCGAGACCGGCACGATCCTCGTCAAGGGCCAGCCCTTCGCCGCCAGCCGCGACGAGGCCCGCATCCGGGCCGTCCGCTACCTGCCCGAGGAACCGCTCCGCAACGCCTGCGCCCCCAAGATGACGGTGGCCGAGAACATCGCCTTCCGCAGCTTTGACGTGAACGGCAGCGGCACGCGCTTCTGGCTCAGGGGCCGCGCGATGCGCGACCACGCCGCGAACCTCGTCACCGCGTTCAAGGTCAAGACCGCCTCGCTCGACGCGCCGATCGCGGCGCTCTCGGGCGGCAACGTCCAGCGCGCGGTCCTTGCCCGCGAACTGACCGGCGAGGTGGACCTGCTCGTGATCTCCAACCCCTGCTTCGGGCTCGATTTCTCCGCCGTCTCCGAAATCCGCGCGCGGATCATGGCCGCCCGAAACAAGGGCGCCGCGGTGCTGCTGCTCTCCGAAGACCTCGACGAGATCCTCGAACTGGCCGACCGCATCCTCGTCATGTCCGAAGGGCGCATCGCCTACGGGGTGGCCGCCGCCGAGGCCGATGTCGCCACCATCGGGCGCTACATGGGCGGGCACCACTGATGCCCGCCATCCCCGCCCAGCCCTTTCCGTTTCCGTTCGAGCGCCGGACCCTCGCGCTCATCGTCATCGACATGCAGCGCGACTTCATCGAACCCGGCGGCTTCGGCGCGAGCCTCGGCAACGACGTCACGCTGCTGCAGGCCATCGTCCCCGCCACCGCGCGCCTGATCGCCGCCTTCCGCGCAGCAGGACTGCCCGTCCTCCACACCCGCGAATGCCACCGCCCCGACCTTGCGGACCTGCCCCCCGCCAAGCGCGACCGGGGAAATCCCGCGCTCCGCATCGGCGACCCCGGGCCGATGGGCCGCATCCTGATCGCGGGCGAGCCGGGGGCCGACATCATCGCGGCACTCGCCCCCGCACCGGGCGAGATCGTCATCGACAAGCCCGGCAAGGGCGCATTCTACGCGACCGACCTCACGGCCCACCTCGCCCGTCTAGGGACACGGCAACTCGTCTTCGCCGGCGTCACCACCGAAGTCTGCGTGCAGACCACGATGCGCGAAGCCAACGATCGCGGATTTGATTGCCTCTTGGCCGAGGACGCCACCGAAAGCTATTTCCCCGCGTTCAAGGCCGCTACGCTCGCCATGATCCGCGCGCAGGGTGCGATCGTCGGCTGGACGGCCAGCGTAGACCAGATCGCGGGCGCGCTTGATGCCTGATCCCATCCATCTCTGCGAGCTGCTCGGCGGCGGCTGGCGCGACCTTGCCTTCCAGGTCTTCCGCGAGGGGGTCGACATCTTCCCGATCTGCACCGGCGAACCTGCGGTGGCGCTGCTGCGCTATGCCCCCGGCGCGGGCGTGCCGCGCCACCTGCATACCGGGATGGAGACGATCCTGATCCTCGAAGGCACCCAGTCCGACGAGCGCGGATGCCACCGGGCGGGCACACTCCTCATCAATCCCGAAGGCTCCGCGCACAGGGTCTGGTCTGACGACGGCTGCGTGGTACTCATCCAATGGACCCGTCCTGTCCAGTTCCTGCCCGAGGATAGCGCCCCGTGATCAAAGACCTGAGTTTCGAGATCGGCAGCCTGCACGCCGCCTATGCCGCGGGCCTGTCGCCCGAGGCGATCATCGACGAGGCGCTGCGGCGTCTCGCCGATGCGCGGGACGACGGCATCTTCCTCCACCTCCGCCCCCATGATGACCTTGTCGCCGAAGCCCGCGCGCTTGGACCTTTCGACCCGGCCAGACCGCTCTGGGGCATCCCCTTCGCGGTCAAGGACAATATCGACGTGGCGGGATGCCCCACGACGGCCGCCTGTCCCGCCTTCGCCTACCAGCCCGCCGGGGATGCCTTCGTCGTGGCGGCGCTGCGCCGCGCCGGCGCAATCCCGCTGGGCAAGACCAACCTCGACCAGTTCGCGACCGGCCTCGTCGGCGTCCGCTCGCCCCACGCGCCGCCGCGCAACGCCATCGACCCCCTGATCGTCCCCGGCGGCTCCTCTTCCGGCTCTGCCGTGGCGGTGGCGCGCGGCATCGTCAGCTTCGCGCTCGGCACCGACACGGCGGGGTCAGGCCGGGTTCCGGCGGCGCTCAACAACATCGTGGGGCTCAAGCCGACGCTGGGGATGCTCTCGAACACCGGCGTTGTTCCGGCGTGCCGGACACTCGACACGATTTCGGTCTTCGCCGTTTCGGTGCCCGACGCCCACCGCGCCTTCCGCGCCGCCGCCCTCTACGACCCGGCCGATGCCTTCGCCCGCGCGCTGCCCGCGCCGCCGCCCGGCCCGGTCCCGGCGGGGCTGCGCATCGGCGTGCCGGATGCCGCGACGCGGCAGTTCTTCGGCGATACGGCCCAGGCCGATGCCTTTGCCGCTGCACTCGCCCGGCTCGAGGCGATGGGCGCGACCGTGGTGGAGGTGGATTTCACCCCCTTCTACGACGTGGCGAAGATGCTCTACGACGGCGCCTGGGTCGCCGAACGCATGACGGTGATCGAGCCGCTCCTGCGCCGCGATCCGCAGGCGATCCACCCCGTCACGCGCCAGATCATCTCGGCGGCAGACAACCTCTCCGCCGCCGACGCCTTCCGCGGCATCTACCGCCTCGCGGAATTGAAGCGCGCAGCCGAGCCCGTGCTGGCGAGCCTCGACATGCTCTGCGTGCCGACCATCCCCACCTTCTACAGCCTCGCGGATCTCGCGGCCGACCCTATCGGCCCCAATTCGCGCTTCGGCACCTACACGAATTTCGTCAACCTCATGGACCTCTGCGGGCTGGCCGTGCCCACCGCGCCCCGCGCCGATGGCCGCCCCGGCTCGGTCACGCTGCTTGCCCGCGCGGGCCGCGATGCCGACCTGGCCGCACTGGCCGACCGCCTGCACCGACAGGCCGATGTCGCCCTCGGTGCCACCGGTCACCGTCTCCGGCCGTCCGCACCTGCGCCTTTGGGCGTGGCCGCTGACGAGACGATCCTCGCCGTCGCAGGCGCGCACATGTCCGGCCTCCCGCTCAACAGCCACCTGACATCGCGTGGCGCGCGCTACCTCGAAGAGACGACAACCGCCCCCGAGTATCGCTTCTACGCGCTGCCGGGCGGCCCGCCGATCCGCCCCGGCCTCGTGCGGACGACCCGCAACGGCAAGGCGATCACGCTTGAGCTCTGGGCGATGCCGACCGCGCGGATGGGCGATTTCCTCGCCACCATCCCCTCGCCCCTTGGCCTCGGTCCGGTCCGCCTCGCGGATGGCCGCAGCGTCACGGGTTTTCTGGCCGAAGCCGCCGGCACCGAAGGCGCGACCGACATCTCGGCCTTCGTCGGCTGGCGCGCCTTTCTGGACGCGCAGGGCTGATCCCGGCCGGGGCGGGGGGCTGTCTGCCCCCCGACAGCCGCCCCCGAAAGGGGCGGCCTCCCCCCCGAGGATACTTGCCCCAAGATGAACGCAGAAAGAGGCTGCCTTCGGCTTCATCTTGGCAGAAATATCCTCGGGGGGAGCCGGCCCGGAACGGGCGGGCGCGGGGGGCAGACAGCCCCCCGTCCGCGGTCGGACCAGGCACTGCGCGACGGCGACGCGCATCCCGGCCAGTTCCGGTCAACTGAATGCGGAAAGCCCTTGGTCGCACTGCCCGGCCTGAGTGTCGCCTTGTGGGACGCCGACGCTACAGCAAACCGCGCCCTGCGAGATTTCGCATCAGCGCCCCGGTGCCGAAGGTCCATTCCGGGGCCTCCGTCGCCAGCCGGACCACGTTCCTCAACTCTCCCAGCAGCGGCGTCTCGATGCTGACCACGTCGCCCTGGTGATGCGTGAACCCCTGTCCCGGCGCGTCCCGGTCCTGCACCGGCGCAAAGAGCGTACCGAGATAAAGCATGAACCCGTCCGGATACTGATGGTGCCGCCCCCGCGCCTGCCGGACCAGATCTTCCGGATCGCGGCTGATCTCCGCCATCGAGGATCGCCCGGTCATCACGAACCCGTCCTCCCCCTCGACCCGCAGCGCCAGCTCCATCCGCCGCACGTCGTCCAGCCCGAACCCCTCGTCGAAGAGGCGTATGAACGGCCCGATACTGGCCGAGGCGTTGTTGTCCTTGGCCTTGCCCAGCAGCAGCGCCGACCGCCCCTCCACATCCCGCAGGTTTACGTCGTTGCCGAGCGTGGCCCCCACGATGTCGCCGCGTGCGTTCACTGCCAGCACCACCTCCGGCTCGGGGTTGTTCCAGCGGCTGACCGGATGCAGCCCCACGCTCGCCCCCCAGCCCACCGCGCTCATCGGCTGGGCCTTGGTGAAGACTTCCGCATCCGGCCCGATCCCCACTTCCAGGTACTGGCTCCACAGCCCCTCGGCGATCAGCAGCCGCTTCACCTCGGCAGCCTTCTCCGATCCCGGCACCAGCCCGCGCAGGCTGTCCCCGATCACCGCCGCCACCCGCTCGCGGATCGCCTGCGCCCGCCCCGGATCGCCTGCAGCCCGCTCCTCGATCACCCGCTCGACCATCGAGCCTGCGAAGGTCACGCCGCAGGCCTTGATCGCCTGCAGATCACACGGCGCCAGCAGCCGCGTCACCTCGCCCGCAGGCTCCACGCTCGCCGCCGCGATGTCGGACAGGCTGCCGATGTCTTCGCCGTGTGCCGCCCGCACCTGCGCCGCTGCGTCCGGCAAGTTCAGCAGGGCGCTCGTTGTCGGCCAGTCGTTCCGACTAATGTCAACGACGCTCTCGCCGCGCAACGTGACGACGCTGGCACCGATCCCCGCGCGCCAGACACGCCCGACAAGACAGGCACCGCCTCCCGGCCGAAACTCGCGGCCATCCCGTCCCCCTCCAGTCCCTTCGCGGACCAGACCGTCTTTCAGAATGCGGGGAACCGCAAGGGCCATCCTTGCGAGGGGGGAGGTCAGGGTAAGGTGCCGCCGGTGGCTATCGCCGCCGGTTCCGCCCGTGCCGCCGGTGGTATCGCCGCCGGTGCCACCGGTTCCGCCCGTGCCGCCGGTTGGTCATCGCCGCCGGTTCCACCGGTTCCGCCCGTGCCGCCGGTGGTATCGCCGCCGGTTCCACCGGTTCCGCCCGTGCGGCCGGTCGGTATCGCCGCCGGTTCCACCGGTTCGCCGTCCGCTGTTCGCCGCCGTCACGTCCGCCCGTGCCGCCAGGTGCCGCCGGTTCCACCGGTTCCGCCGGTTCCGCCAGTGGTATCGCCGCCGGTTCCACCGGTTCCGCCCGTGGTATCGTCCACCGGTTCCGCCCGTGCCGCCGGTGGTATCGCCGCCGGTTCCACCGGTGCCGCCCGTGCCGCCGGTGGTATCGCCGCCGGTTCCACCGGTGCCGCCCGTGCCGCCGTGGTATCGCCGCCGGTTCCACCGGTGCCGCCCGTGCCGCCGGTATCGCCGCCGGTTCCACCGGTGCCGCCCGTCCCGCCGGTAGTATCGCCGCCGGTTCCACCGGTGCCGCCCGTGCCGCTCCCCGTCCCGCTGCCTGTGCCGCTTCCAGATCCCGTGCCGGTACCAGTGCCCGTTGGCTTGGGGTTCGATGGCGTCGGTGTCGGCGGGGTCGCGGGGTCGGCTGGTTGCACTGCCTCAGTACTCACGGCAACCTCCCGGTCGCCCATCCGCTCCAGGGCGCGGTCTGTCTCGCGCGCGACGGCGGGCGCCCGCTCGCGCAGGGCTCTGCGATTGTTGGCTTCGCTGACCATGATGCGCAACTCGCGCGCCAGCGGGTCGTCCTCCATCAGGAGGTGCGGATTGTCCTGCAGAAACGAAACCAGCGCCCTGAACCGGCGGGCCGAGATCAACTGGTCGATCGTCTGCAGCGTCTGCAGGCTGTATTCTGCCCGTGCAGAACCCGCAACAATAACGCCGGAGCCAATCCCGAGGCCGACGGCGAGTGCCGTCGTGCCCATCAGCGAAAAAATCCGTCTCACGTTCCCATCTCCTTGCTTTGCACATCGTCTGCCGCGACCTTCGGTGCGGCAGACGATGTGCCCCGATCCACATTCTGTGTGGTCAGGACTTGTTCACTTTCTTCAGCTTGCCGAGCACGCGCTCGCGCAGCGCGCGCACCTGCGGATCCTCCTGCTTCGGCTTGGCCGCCTGCGCCTTGCGCGTGCCGGATGCCTTCGCCTTTGTCTTCGCCGTCTTCGCCTTGGCGACCTTGGGTGCCGCGCCTTCCAGCCACAACTCCACCGTGCCCTCCGGCACATCGCCCGACGCTCCCGTGAAATCCCGCGCCGCTCCGTTGAACCGCAGGGCAAGTGCTTCGGCCTGCGCCCGGTCGGCGGGGTGGTAGTAGCGGACGTGCGTCTCGCTGACCTTCACGGTCACATGGGTCGTGTCGCCCACGGTATAGCCCGACGTGCGCAGGCCCCCGGCCAGCTTGTCCACTTCGGCATCCACAAGCCCGCCCGGGGCCAGAACCTTGACCGTCACCGGCGAAGCCAGCACCAGGGGTTCGGCCGGGACGGGGCCGCGAGGTCTGACACTGGTGCCCGGGGCAAGTACCGGCGGCGGCGGCAACCCGGCGGCGGACGGGGCCGCATCCTGTCCGTCGGGCTGGCGCAGCGCGACGGGCAGCGCGGCATCCCCGATCGTCACGCCAGCCGGCACGAGGGCGTCCGCGTCTGGCATGTCCGCCGCAAGAGAGGCCATCCTGGCCTGCACCATCGGCTGCGGCGACAGGCCGGCATCACCGGCAAGACCTGCGGCGCGATCCGCCTCGGGCGCGGCCGGTCCGGCGGGCGTCGCGGCGGGCTGAACCGGCATTCCCCCTGGAACGACGGCTGCGGCATCGGTCGTGGGCGGCAGGATCACGGCGATCGATGTTTGCACCACGGGCGTCAGGGCTTGCACCGCGGGCGCCGAAGACGCTTCGACGGCCTCAGGCGGACGCTCGGTATCCGGTTCCGAAAGTGGGCCGGGCGATGCAGCCGTGGCCGGAACCTGCACGGCGAGGCCGGGCACCGGACCGGCCCCCGTTTCGGTCAGCGAAGGTCCAAGACCGGATGGACCCGCAAGGTCATCAACGGCCGAAGGCGCAGGTGCCGCCGGTTCTGTCGCAACAGGGGTGGGCGCAGTCGGCGCGGCGACGACAGGTGCCTCGACCGCCGCCACCGTCGCCGCTTCCGGTTCGGCCAGCGGCGCTTGCGGGCCGTCGGCGGCGATTTCAACGCTCTCACCCGAAGGCAGAAGGTCCGGGCGGTTCATCCACATGACGGACGTTGCCGCAGCGCCCGCGAGCAAACCGATGGCGAACCCGCCCATCAGCCGCAAGCTGATACCCCGTTTCGGGGTGTCCGCAACGTCCAGAGTTGCCGCGATCGGGCCGGGCTCGACCAGCGCCGGAAGGTTCTCGACGTTGCGCGGACGGGGCGGCGGCGACAGCGGTACGACCAGGGCTGTTGCCGGTGGGTTCAGCTCCGGCGGTGGGGGGCCCACACGTCCCGTCGGGAAAAGCCGGGTTGGCGGAAGAGGATCGGGAAACTCCTCGATCTCCTCGTCGTCCTCGTCGAACGTCTCGTCGATGGCCGGAGGCTCCGCTCCGATCCGCCCCGGTCGCAACGGTGCGGACAGGGTGGAAAGCACCGCGGGCTTGGAGGCCAGGATTTTCTCACGCGCCTGCCGTGCTTCCACAAGACGCTTCTGCCAGTCTTCGGATGTCAGCATTTTCAGGACGATGGAATGCTCGTCCTCCTGCTCGTCCCTGACATTCAGGCCGTTCGCGTCTTCCACAATCACGGCCTCCTTTCAAAAGACTGATTCCTGTTCGGCGGCGCGCACGACTCAGGCAAATTTGTGGCAGTCATAACGACGTATTAATATTTTAACGTTTCTGGCCTCGAATGAGTAGCCCTCATCCTCCCGTCCAGGCTGGCGTCGGCGGGATCGGTGGAATTGAATTTTCGACAGTTGCACCGCTGGAATTTTTCTTGCATCATTCCGGGTGTGCAGCCCGAAACCAGACCCTCGAACAGGGGGCGCCGCGCGGGGATGGCACGCCACGAACCACCAAGGGAGGAGAATTCTCGATGCGCAGGACGATCAGGGCCCTGACGGCCGCTGCCCTCGTCATGGCTACCGCGCCGATGGCGCTGGCCCAGGGCAAAACCTTCTACTGGGTCTCGCACGGCTCGCCGGCCGACCCGGTCTGGACCTACTTTCTCGACGGTGCCAAGCAATGGGCCGAAGATACCGGCAATACCGTGAACACCTCGTTCCACTCCGGTGACGTCCCCTCGCATCAGGAGGCCATCCGCGCCGCCATCGCCTCGGGTGCCGCAGGCATCGTGACCTCCAGCCCCGATCCGGGCAGCCTTGTCGAGGTGGCGGGCGAAGCCAACGAAGCCGGCATCCCGATCATCAACATGAACACGCCGGACCCGAGTGCGCCGTTCGACGCCTATGTGGGCGGCGATCTGGTCGCCTACGGGAAGAACTGGGCGCAGTACCTCGTTGACAAGGGGCTGGTGAAGGAGGGCGACTTCGTCTGGATGCCGGTCGAAGTGCCGGGGGCCACCTATGGCGTTCAGGAAGAAGAGGGTATCGCCAGCGTCTTCAAGCCGCTCAACATAACCTGGGAGGTGACCGACGCCACCCTTGACCAGGCCGAGATCATCACCCGGATGTCCGACTACCTGACCGCCAACCGCGACAAGGTGAAGGCGATCATCGGGCTGGGCGACCTGGTGACCGGTTCGGTCAAGCGCGTCTTCGATCAGGTCGGCGTCAAGCCGGGCGAGATACCGGTCGTGGGCTGGGGCAACAGCCTCGACACCACGCAGGAGGTGCTGACCGGCTATGTCAACGCCGCCCAGTGGCAGGACCCGCAGGCGACCAGCTATGTTGCGCTCTCGCTCGCCGCGATGGCGGCTTCGGGCATCCCGCCGGGCTTCGACGTGATCACCGGCGCGCTCTACGAGAAAGACACGGCACAGGTGTATGACGACGTGCTGAGCGGCAAATGACCCGAGCCATGCGCGCGCTGTTTGGCGCGCGCATGTGCGCTCCGGAATGCATATGGAAGTAATATCGGAATCATATGGTTTTCATATGCTCCGAAATGGCCCGAAACCGATCCCGAAGGGCAGCCCCACCGTGTCATCCCCCTCGCTTGCCAAACGCCTCTTCGCCCGCCCCGAGGCCGGTCCCGCGATCCTCCTGATCCTGCTGATCGTCATCTTCACCGCGATCAACCCGGCTTTCCTGTCGGTGCAGAACGTCTCGAACCTGCTCGCCTTTTCGGTGGAACTCGGGCTGATCGCGCTCGCCATGACGCTCTTGATGACGGCGGGGGAATTCGATCTGTCTGTGGGATCGCTGTTCGGGCTGACTCCGGTGCTGATGTGGGCGCTTTTCAACAGCGGGGCCACATCGCTCTTCGTGGCCTTCCTCGTCGCCATGGCCGTCGCCGCACTGATCGGCTGGATCAACGGATGGTTCGTTACCGCGTTGAAAATACCGTCTTTTCTGGTAACGCTCGGGATGCTTCTGGTGGCCCGGGGGACCGCGCTTTACATCACCGACGGCTTTCCCCAGCGGACGTGGAGCGCGGATGGCGAATGGGTCGCCTCGGTCCTTGTGGGATCATTCCAGGCCGGGCCGCTGCGGCTTTACATGTCGCTGTTCTGGTTCGTCTTTTTCGCCATCGCCCTGCACTACGTGCTGACCAAGACACGCACAGGCAACTGGATTCAGGCGGCGGGCGGCAACCCCGGCGCCGCCGTGGCACGCGGGGTCAACGTGGCCCGCACCAAGATCGGCCTCTTCATGCTCAGCGCCATGCTCTCGGGCTTTGCCGGCATCATCTCGTCCATCCGCACATCGGCCGCCAACCCGAACTCCGGCACCGGGTACGAGCTTGAGGTGATCGCCATGGTCGTCATCGGTGGAACTGCCCTAAGTGGCGGGCGCGGAACGATAATCGGCACGGTTCTGGGCATCTTCATCCTGCGCCTGATGCGCAATGGCATCGTGATGATCGGGGTTCCGGGCCTCGCCTACAACATCTTCATCGGCGCGATCATCCTGGCGATGATGGCCCTGCATTCCTGGCTTGACCGCCGCAACCAGTCGGGTGGCTGAGATGGCTGAAGAACTGATCCGCATGGTCAACATCTCCAAGTACTACGGCCGCGTCCGCGCGCTCGAGGACGTGAACCTGACCGTGAAACGAGGCGAGGTCGTTGGTCTTCTGGGCGACAACGGTGCTGGAAAATCTACACTTATCAAGGTTTTGTCAGGTGCCGTCCCGTCATCGTCCGGCGAGATCTACGTCAAGGGAAAGCGGGTGGAGATGACGGGCACGCCCGACGCCATCGCCAACGGGATCGAGACGATCTACCAGGACTCGGCGCTGGTGACCCAGCTTTCCATCGCCCGGAACCTGTTCCTTGGGCGCGAACCGGTGAAGGGGCCGAAGTTCCTGAACCGCCTCGACATGGAAAAGATGGAGGAAGTCGCCTCCACCCTGTTGCGTGAGGTCGGCATCACCAAGAACATCCCGCCCTCCACCCCCATCGGGGCACTCTCGGGCGGCGAGCGTCAGGCCGTCGCCATCGCCCGCGCCATGCATTTCGACAGCGACCTCATCATCCTGGACGAACCCACCAACAACCTCGGCGTCGCCGAAACGCAGGGTGTTCTGCAGTTCGTCCGCAACGCGCGCGACTCGGGGCATTCCTGCATCTTCATCGCGCACAACATCCACCACGTCTTTCAGGTGGTCGACCGCATCGTCGTCATGCGGCGCGGTACCGTGGTGGCCGACGACATCGACCCGAAGACACACCACGGTCGAAGCGGTGGAGCGCGTGATTACCGGGATGGATCACTGATCACCGCCCTCGAAGCCCCTTGATTTTCCACGGAAAGCGGCGAATGCTCGCCTCGCTGCACACGGGCGGGGGCGGGCGATGGTGCGACTGGAGCTCAGTGAACTCGCGACGCTGATCGTCGGCATCCTGGCACTGTTCCTGGGGCGCGCCATCCGCCAGGGCGTGCCGTTGCTGCGACGGCTCGACATGCCCAACGCCGTGGTCGGCGCGCTCGTCGTGGCACTGGTGATCCTGGCGGGCCAACTCTGGTTCGACATCAGCATCACCTTCGCCTCGGAACTGCGGAACCTGCTGCTGCTCGTCTTCTTCACCACCATCGGCCTCTCGGCGAAGTTCGCGGCACTTCGGGCCGGGGGAAAGCCGCTCGTTATCCTTTGCGTCGTCACCGTGCTGGCGCTGGTCGCGCAGAACCTGGGTGGCGCGATACTCGCCGCGCTCTGGGGCGTGAACCCCGCCTATGGCGTTCTGGCCGGCGCGCTGTCGTTCGTGGGCGGCCCGGGCACCGCGCTCGCCTGGGCGGGAGAGCTGGAGAAGCAGGGGCTGACCAACGCCAGCGTGGTGGGCATCGGCGCCGCGACGCTCGCCACTGTGGCCGGTGCGCTGGTGGCCGGACCGATCGCGGGGCTGATCATCACGCGCCACCGGCTGACCGGGCCGCGCACACCGGAACCGGAAATCACCTTCGCCCCGCCCGCCGCGACCGCCACCAAGGCCGATGCGTCGATCGAGGCGCTGTTGCTGACGATCTTCGTGCTGGCCACGGCGGTCTATATGGGCGAGTGGATCAACGGCTGGGCGGCCCATGCGGGTTTCCTGCTGCCGGGTTTCCTGTCGGCGATGCTGGCCGGGGTGGCGATCACCAACCTGGCGGATGTCTTTGGACTGACACTGGATTTCGCCCCCATCGAGAAGGGCGGCGCGGTGGCGTTGCAGCTTTTCCTTGTGATCGCCCTGATGGCAACACCGCTGATCGCGGTGGGGGCAATCCTGCTGCCGCTGGCCATCAACGTCGCGATACAGGTCACGCTGACTGCCAGCATCGCCTATTTCATCCTGTTCCGCGCCCTGGGTCGCGACTATGACGCGGCGGTGACGGTGGGCGGCTTCCTTGGCTTCGGCCTTGCCTCGATGCCCGTCGGCATGGCGACGATGGATGAGGTCGGCCAGCGCTACGGGCCATCGCCAAAGGCCTTCCTTCTGGTCACACTGGCCGGATCGTTCTTCGTTGACCTTGCCAATGCCTTCGTCGCCAAGGCTTTCCTGGCTCTTCCGATGTTCGAGATCGTTCCGAAGGGCTGATCAGCCCCAGACCTGATCCGGATCGGGCAGGGGGATCGCATCAAGAAGCGCTCTTGTATAAGCGGCCTGCGGGGCGGCGAACAGCTGCGCGGTCGGCGCTTCTTCCACGACAAGGCCCTGATGCAGCACGACGATCCGCGAGCAGAGCCTGCGGACCACCGACAGGTCATGGCTGATGAAGGCCAGCGTCAGGCCAAGGTCGCGCACCAGCGCCTCCAGCAGACGCAGCACCTGTGCCTGGCTCGACACGTCGAGGCCCGACACGATCTCGTCCGCCAGGATGAACTCCGGCTCCAGTGCGATGGCGCGCGCGATCCCGACCCGCTGGCGCTGGCCGCCCGACAATTCATGCGGGTAGCGGTGGCGGAAGGCGCGCGGCAGGCCGACCTGATGGAGCGCGTGGTCGACCCGGCCCTCGATCCCGTCGAACCCATGCAGAGCCAGCGGCGTGCCGATGATCGTGCCCACCCGGTGGCGCGGGTTCAGCGACGACATCGGGTCCTGAAAGATCATCTGGAACCGCCGCCGTAACGGGCGAAGCTGCTCCTCCGTCAGATGCGTGATGTCCTGTCCGTCGAACAGGACCGTGCCCCCCGTAGGCTCCAACAGACGCACAAGAGCCCGTCCCAGCGTGGATTTGCCCGAGCCCGAGCCGCCGACGATTCCCATGACCTCGCCGCGCGGAATGTCGAAGCTCAGACCCTTGAGGATCTCGATCCGCGGCGCGGCCCCCAGCAGGGGTTTCCGCGTCATGTCGGGCAGCGACAGCTGCAGATCGTGCAGCGAATACAGCGCCTCAGCCACGCCGCCACCCCGCATCCGCCGCCGCGACCTCGGCCTGCACCTCCGCGATCACCGCCTCCGATACCGGCATCAGCGAGCCCTCGGGATCGGTGTATTTCGGCGTCGCGGCAAGAAGGGCCTGCGAATAAGGGTGGCGAGGAGAGCGGAAGAAATCGCGCACCGTCGTATCCTCCACCACCATCCCGGCATAGAGCACGGTCAGGCTCTGACAGACTTTCGACACCACCCCAAGGTCATGCGTCACGAACAACAGAGCTGTTCCGTGCCGCGCCTGCATCCCCGCGATCAGGCGCAGCACCTCTTTCTGCACCGTCACGTCCAGAGCCGTCGTAGGCTCGTCCGCGACGATCAGTTTCGGCTCAGCCGCGAAGGCCGAGGCGATCAGGATGCGCTGGCGCATTCCCCCCGACAATTCGTGCGGATAGTTGCGCATCACCCTTTCCGGCTGGGCGATCTGCACTTCAGCCAGCAGTTCGCGCGCCCGTGCCTCTGCCTTGGCGCGCGTCCAGCCGAGGATATCCACGAGGCGATCGGTGATCTGCGGCCCGATCCGGCGCGAGGGGTTCAGCGCCGTCAGCGGGTCTTGCGGGATCAGGGCGCAGGTGGCGCCCACCCGTCGGCGCCGCTCGGCCGGGGGCAGGCACAGCAGGTCTACGCCATCCAGCAGGATCTCGCCCGACAGCACCTCGACCGCGCGGGGCAGGATGCCCAGCACCGCCTTGCCGATCATCGACTTTCCGGCGCCGCTTTCCCCCACCAGCCCGCGGACCTCGCCTGCGGCTACCTCGAGCGATACGTCGCGCAGCAGCCTCTCTGGCGCACCCCTGACCCGCGCCGACAGGCCCCTGATCGACAGGAAGCTCATCGCAGCACCGGATCGAAGCGGTCCTTCAACCCTTCCCCCAACTGGCTGAAGCTCAGCACGGTGAGGAACAGCACAATCAGCGGAAAGACCAGGACCCACCATGCCTGATGCACCGATGTCCGACCCTCGGCGATCATCCCGCCCCAGGTCGGATCGTCGGTGGAGATCGACAGGTTCACGAAACTCAGGATCGCCTCGACGATCACCGCTATGCCCATTTCCAGTGTCAGGAGAACGATGATGGTGGGCAACACGTTGGGCAGGATTTCGATCATCATCGTCCCCACCCGCCGCCGTCCGGCCACCTGGGCCGACGCGACGTAGTCCATGGCCCCCTGGCTCATGGCCTCTGCCCGGATCACGCGGGCAAAGCGCGTCCAGTCGATCACGACGATTGCGATGATGATGGAGGACAGCCCCGGCCCGATCACCGCGATCAGCAGGATCGAGAACAGCACCGGCGGAAAGGCCATCCAGATGTCGATCAGGCGCGAGATGACGATATCGACCCAGCCGCGCAGAAATCCCGCCAATACCCCCAGCGAGGCCCCGATCAGGCAGGTGATCGTGCCCGCGAAGAGCGCCACCAGCAAGGCGATGCGCGCGCCGTAAAGGATGCGGCTCAACACGTCGCGGCCCAGGCTGTCGGTGCCCAGCCAGTAGCCCGGCTCTGTCCCCGCCAGCCAGAACGGCGGCAGGCGTCCGAGGAACAAGTCCTGTGCGAGGGGATCATGCGGCGCAATCCACGGAGCAAGCAACGCGGCCAGAACCAGCAGCCCGAGCCAAGCGGCTGAAAGCCACAAACGCCACCCGGCGCGACGCTTGACCTGACCGCGCCCGTCAGCCATGCCGCAGCCTCGGGTTGAGCGCCGCATAAGTCAGGTCCACGATCAGGTTGACTGCCGTGAAGA
Organism: uncultured Alphaproteobacteria bacterium; assembly: GCA_963777765.1. Classification (GTDB taxonomy): domain Bacteria; phylum Pseudomonadota; class Alphaproteobacteria; order Rhodobacterales; family Rhodobacteraceae; genus Aliitabrizicola. The sequence goes on from CAVZRP010000008.1 coordinate 77,546, forward strand.
TCACGGCGAACACGATCACGATGCCCTGGATCAGGGGCAGGTCGCGGTTGATGACCGCGTCGATTGCCATGTTGCCAAGACCTTCATAGGAAAACAGCCGCTCGATGATTACCGTCCCGCCGATCAGGAAGGTGAACTGCACCCCCACCAGCGTCAGCGTCGGCAGGATCGCATTCGGCAGAGCCTCGCGGCGGATCACGGCGGCCTCGCCATAGCCCTTGGTGCGGGCAAGGGTCACGTAGTCCAGTTGCATCGTCTCCTTCAGCGACTGCTTCAGCAGCTGCCCGATGATCGCGGCAAGCGGGATCGCCAGCGCCAGCGCAGGCATGAGCATGTGCGAGACAATATCGGCCCAGAGATCGAAGCGCAGCCGCGCCACGCTTTCGAACAGGTAGAAGTTCGTCGTGAAGGGCAGGTCGAGCGAGGGGGTAACCCGCCCCGAGATGTGAAAGACCGGCACCAGCACCCCGAACAGCAGGATCAGCACCAGCCCCCACAGAAAGTCCGGCACCGACAGCGCCATGCCGTTCACGATGTCGATTGCCCCCTCCGTCCGGGTTCCCCGGAGCCGCGTCCCGGTCAGCGCGGCGAAGCCCCCCAGGATCACGGCGATGACCAGCGCCATGATGGACAGCTCCAGCGTGGCCGGAAGGCGGCCCAGAACCAGGCCCAGCACCGGCTGGCGGGTGGTGATGGAGGTGCCGAAATCGCCGTGCAGCACGCCGGTCGCCCAGATCACGAATTGCTGGAGGATCGACTTGTCCAGCCCGTAAAGTGCGGTCAGCCGGGCGATGTCGGCGTCTGTCGCGCCGGGCGGAAGCATCATGGCGATGGGGTTGCCGGGCACGACGCGGATCACGACGAACACGATGACGGCCACGCCGAAAAGCGTGATCGACGTGGTCAGCAATCGCAGAAGGACGGTGCGCAGAAGCTGCATCTTGGGGCAGGGCCCGCCCTTCTGTCAGGCGGCCCCCGTCATTCTCAGGACCGCTTCATCAGCGCGGGCAGCAGCGCGCCCGAGGCATGCGGCGTGACGACGACCCCCGGCGCGGCGAGGATCGGCTGCACGTATTGCAAGAGCGGGATCACCAGCGCGTTCTCGGCGATGTAGGCGTCGACCTTCTTCCAGCCTTCGATCCGCTTCGCCTCGTCCGGTTCGCCCCAGAGCGGGCCGATCATCTCGATCAGGTCCGCGCCGTCCCAGACCGAGTGCGGCGAGGGGCCGAACATCGCGAACCCGGTCGAGGTCGTCGGATCGCCGACCGAGTTGCCCCAGTTGTAGAAGGCGGCCGGCGCGAGTTGATCCGCCGCGCGCAACTCATAATGCTTGGCGATTTCGTAGACTTCGATCTCGGCCTCGATCCCGACCTTGCGCCAGAGGCCCACAATGGCCTGGATCATCTCGTAGTCCTTGGGCTTGAAGCCCTTGGTCGTCTGGATCTTGAACTTCACCGGGTTGTCGGGGCTGTAGCCCGACTCTGCCAGCAGCTTCACCGCCAACTCAGGGTCATAGGGCACCTTGATCGACGGATCGTAGGCCTCGTATTCGGGCGTCTCCAGCGTGTCGATGGCCACGCCGTAGCCCGACAGCAGCCGGTCGATGATCGTCTGCTTGTCGATGGCATGGGCCGCAGCCTTGCGGACGTTCGGGTCGTTCATCACGTCGATGTCGTTCAGGAAGATCATTCCGATATCCGAGATCGGCGTGGCGTAACCGGTCATGCCGCCCGCCTTCAGCCGATCAAACTCTTCATACGGCATCTCCAGCGTGACATGGCTGTTGCCCAACTCGATCTCGGCAACGCGGCTCGGCGGCATCGGGGACGAACTTGATCGTCACCGTCTCGAACTCGGGCTTGCCGCCCCAGTAATTCGGGTTCGCCTTCAGGCGCACGAAGGCGTTCCGCTCGAAGCTGTCCACCATATAGGGGCCGGTGCCGATCGGCTTGGCCTCGAACCCTTCGGCACCCACCTTCTCGTAATAGGCCTTGGGCAGGACATATCCGGTCAGGAAGTACATCCACTTGAAGATCGTCGGATCGAACTGCTTGACGTCCGCCGTCACCGTGTTTCCGTCGACGGCAAAGTTTGCCAGCGTGCCCCAGACGAAGTTGATCGGGTTCCCCGTTTCGGGATTCGCGGCACGCTCCAGCGACCAGGCGACGTCCTCGGCGGTAAAGGGGCTGCCGTCGTGCCAGGTCACGCCCTCGCGTACGGTCATCGACACCTTCGTGCGATCCTCGTTCCATCCCCATTCCGTCAGCAGGCCGGGGGCGGGCGACAGGTCGGGGTTCTGGTGGATGAACTGGTCGAAGACCGACTGGTAGATGCCCTGGATCGTCGGGTTCACCGCGCTCGGCCCTACCGTCGGGTCCCACGAGGGCAGCGTGACGTTGTAGGCGATCACCAGTTCGTCAATGGCGGCGAACGATGGCAGTCCCGTCACCCCGAGGGCGACGGTTGCGGCGGACATCTTGAGTAGACTGCGGCGATTGAGGTTCATGAGTATCATCCCTGTTGTTGGTTTTTCGTCAGCCTGCCAGTTTTCTGGCCAGAAGGAAGCCCGAACCGGCCCCTGTCCCCGCGCCGGGCCAGACGGCGGCCCCGGTCAGGTGCAGGTTTCGGATCGGGGTGGAGCCATCCGCATGGCCGCGGAGGGGTCGAAAAAGGAAATGCTGCGACAAGTGATGGCTGCCGCAGATCTGGTCGCCCCCGACAAGGTTCGGGTTTTCTGCCTCGAGGTCCAGCGGCGTAACAATGCGCTGTCCGAGAATTTTCGCGCGACTTCCGGGGGCATACCGCTCCAGCAGTGCCAGCGCCCGCTCGGCAAAGGGCGCGGCTGCACCGGCCCATTCGGTCGCTGCGATCTTGCCTGCGGCGTCGCCCCGGATCGTGCCGGGTGCCATCCTGACCTGAAGCCACAGCACGTGCTTTCCGTCGGGCGCGCGTGACGGGTCTACCGCAGTCGGCTGACCGACGACCACCACCGGCTCATCGGGAAGCATCCCCGCCTGCGCCTGCGCATATGTCCGCGCCATCTGGTTGAGCGAGGGCGCAAGATGCACATAGGCGAACCGCTGCACTTCCGATCCCGCCGTCCAGTCCGGCAGACCCTCCATCGCCAGATGGATCATCATCGTCCCCGGTGCATGGGTGAAGTCCGCCATCGCCCGGTCAAACCGCGCCTCGCCAGAGCCGCCGGTCAACCGTGCCAGCGCCCCCGGTGCGACCCCTGCGACCACCGCGCGGGTTGCCATCAAGCGCCGCCCGTCCGCGAGTTCCACGCCGGTCGCGCCGCCTGCGGCGTGAAGGATGCGCGTGACGGGCGCGTTGCACTCCACCGTCCCGCCACGCGCCGTGATCGCCGCCACCAGCGCCGTCACGATCGTGTCAGCCCCGCCCTGACCCAGAACCATCCCGAAGCTCTGGTTTGCCATCCCTTCCAGATACGGGAACAGCGCGCCACCTCCCACGTCGGGTGCAAAATCCAGATGCATCCCCCAGGAGCCGAGCAAGGCGCGCACCTTCTCGCTCTCGAAAGTCTCGACCAGCCAGTCGCGCGGCGAGGAGAGCAGGAAGCGCCCCATGTCCAGCGTCCCGCCCAGACCCTTCGCCTGAAGTGCTTTAAACATGAAATATGCGAGTGCACGTATCTTCATCGGACTGCCAAGAAGCCTGAAGAGGTGCGGCGCCTCAATGGGGAAGCCTTCCACCAGCCGTTGCCACGTCTCTCCGTCCCCTGCCGAGACGTTGGCGATTCGAGCTGTCGTCGCAGCCAGGTCGGTCGAAACACCCAGCCAAGTCCCGTCCGGAAAGACCGAGGCGAAGCAATCGCTCACCGGCGCGAAGGCAAGGCCATGCCGCTGCAGCTCCGCACCATAGGCCTTGAAAAACGGGGAACCGGCAAAAAGCGACAAATTCATCGCCGCCCAGTCGTGGCGAAACCCCGGGATCGTGTATTCGCCGGTTTTCACCGCCCCGCCTGGAACGGTCGCCTGCTCGAACACCCCCACGCGCCAGCCCTTGACCGAAAGATGCAGTGCCGCCGCCAGCGTATTGTGCCCGGCCCCGATCAGGATCGCATCATAGCTGGCGGTCATGGTTGCCTGTCCGTCTTTATCGAAGGATATTTGCAAACGCATTTAATTCTGTCTAGCGTGATTCATCATGCGAGCCTTGACTCGCCGAAGACAGGGAGAATGGAATGGCGTCTGCACAGGTTCTGGAAAGCCTCGGCGCGATGCTGCTTTCGGGCGGCGTCGAGGTGGTCGATTGCTCGGGCGTGCTCGGGCCGAATACGCCACTCCTCAAACTTCCACCCGACTTCGCAAAGGACACTCCGGCGATCGAGATCCACCGGATCAGCGAATACGATCAGGATGGACCGTTCTGGGCGTGGAATTGGCTGAAACTTGGCGAACACTCGGGCACACATTTCGATGCGCCGCACCACTGGATTACCGGCAAGGATTATCCCGACGGCTATACCGACACCCTTCCCGTGCAGAAGCTGATTGCCCCGGTCAACGTGCTCGACTTCTCTGCCGAATGCGCGGTGAACCCTGACTTCCTGCTGACGATCGAGGATGTGAAGGCCTGGGAAGCGCGGCACGGCGCGATCAAGGCGGGCGAATGGGTTGTCCTGCGCTCCGACTGGGACAAGCGCGCGCATGACGAGGCCGCCTTCCTGAACGCGAACGAGACCGGACCGCACACGCCGGGACCGACCGCCGAGGTGATCGAATACCTGATCGGCAAGGGCATCGTCGGCTGGGGCAGCCAGTGCATCGGCACCGATGCGGGACAGGCGGGGGGCATGACACCGCCCTTCCCGGCGCACAACCTCTTGCACAAATCGAACCGCTACGGCCTCGCCTCGCTGGCCAATCTCGACAAACTTCCAGCGAAGGGCGCGATCCTGATTGCGGCACCCCTCAAGATCGAACACGGAACCGGTTCGCCGATCCGCGCGCTGGCGCTTGTGCCAAAGGGCTGACGGGTGGCCGCCGATCACGTCATCATCGGATCGGGGATCAACGCGCTGGTCGCGGCAGCGCTGCTCGGCCGCAAGGGACGGCGCGTTCTGGTGCTGGAGCGTGAGGACCGGATCGGTGGCTGCATGTTCACCGACGAGGTGACCCTGCCGGGCTTCCACCATGACGTGATGGCGGCGACTTTCGTGCTGTTCCTGACCTCGCCCGCCCATGCCGAACTGGCGGGTGACCTCGCCCGGCACGGGTTCGCGCTGTGCCATACAGCGCACCCCACGGCGGTGCTTCGCCCGGACGGCTCGGCGCTGGTCCTGACGACCGATCGCGCCCGGAATGTCGCGGCGCTCAACGCGCTCGCCCCCGGTGACGGCGACCGGCATGCGGGGGATGTCGGCACGATCGAAGCCGAGGCGCCCTTCCTCTTCGCCCTGCTGGGCGGCTCGCTCTGGTCCTGGCCCACGCTGAAGCTGATGATCGGCCAGGCACGCAGACGCGGGGTGCGCGGCCTGATGGCATGGTTCGGCGCGTCTCTATCGCCTGCGCGCGGCTGGCTGGAAACCTATCAGAGCCCCCTTGCGCAAGCGCTCTGGGCGCCCTGGGTGCTACACACGGGGCTGACCCCCGAAAGCGCGTATTCCGGCAAGATGGGCCGTGTCATTGCCTTCGCGCTTGAGGCCGCCGGCGCGCCTGTGGTCAGGGGCGGGGCAGGGCAGGCGGCAGCGGCCTTCCGCAAACTGATCGAGGAAAAGGGCGGTGAGGTCCGCACCAATGCCGATGTCGACCGGATCGAGGTCACGAACGGCCATGTCGCCGGGGTGACCCTGGCCTCGGGCGAGACAATCGCCACGCGCTCGGTCCTCGCTTCGGTCGCGCCCGGCCAGTTGATGCAGCGCCTCCTGCGCGACGTGAACCTGCCCGAGGATCGCGCTTCGGCAAAGACCTTCCGCCATGGGCGCGGCAACTTCCAGCTGCACTACGCGCTCGACGCCCCCATTGACTGGCTCTCGCCGGAACTCGAGGACGTGGCGCTGATCCACCTCGCCGACGGCATCGACTCCGTCTCGAAGTCCTCCAACGAGGCCGAGCGCGGCCTTCTGCCCGCAACACCCACCATCTGCGTGGGCCAGCCCCACCGCCTTGACCCTTCGCGCTGCCCGGACGGCAAGGCGATCCTCTGGCTGCAGATCCCCGACGCGCCCCGCATCATCAAGGGCGATGCGGCGAATGAAATCGAAACGTCGCCCGACTGGACAGAGGCCACGCGCGAGGCGTTCGCTGACCGGATCGAGCGCATCCTCTCCCGACATATCAAGGGCTTCGACCGCATCAGGCTCGCCCGCCGTGCCTATTCGCCCGCCGACCTCGCCTCCATGAACATCAACCTCGTCGGCGGCGATCCCTATGGCGGGGCCTGCTCCATCGACCAGTTCTTCCTCTGGCGTCCCTTTCCGCAGTCCACCAATGGCACTTCGCTGGTGCGAGGGCTGCGCCATATCGGCGCTTCCACCCATCCCGGCCCCGGCCTCGGCGGCGGCTCGGGCTATCTCGCGGCGAAGGCGCTCGGCGCATGACCGACCAGCGCCCCATCGAGCAGCGCCTGGGCGAGATCGGCCTGCAGAACTTCGCGCCTTATCTGATGAACCGCATCATGGGCCGCTACAACGCATCGCTGCGCGATGAAATGGCGGACCTCGGCCTGACCACACCCAAGATGCGTGCCCTCGCTGTCCTCTCGGTCATCGAGGGGCCGCTTATCCGCGAGCTCGCGGTCTATGCGGTCGCCGAGCAGTCGACCCTCAGCCGCGCGCTTGACGCGCTGGCAGCCGAGGGGCTGATCCGCCGCGAGGCCGACGCCACCGACAGCCGCGCCACCCGCGTTTTCATCACCGACGCCGGACGCACCGCTTTCGAGACGCTCTGGCCCCACATGGCCGAGGCCCATGCCAGGATGTTCCGAGGAATTCCTGACGAGGAACGCCGCGCTTTTGTGGGAACGCTTCAAAAGATGCTCCGCAACATCCGCAAGCACGAGATCTGACGACGGGATCGCGCGGCCGCCCGCATCGGGCCGCGGCACTCAAGGACTGACCGCCATGCGCCTGACCCTTGCTGCTCTTTTCCTGTTCTCCGCCTCTGCTGCGTTCGCCGAGCCGATGCCTGGAATGCGCGGTATCGACCATATCGGCATCACCGTTCCTGACCTGCCGCAGGCCGAATCGTTCTTCGTCGATGTTCTGGGCTGCAAGCCCGTCACCCATTTCGGTCCCTTCAGCGACGACAAGGGCACGTTCATGACTGATGTGCTGGGCGTCGATCCGCGCGCCGTCATCGAGACCATCGCACTGGAGCGCTGCGGCTTCGGCAGCAATGTCGAGCTGTTCAAGTACACGGCCCCCGACCAGCAGACAGTCACCGCGAAAAACAGCGACATCGGCGGCCACCACATCGCCTTCTACGTCGACGATATCAAGGCCGTCGCGGACTACCTGAAATCCAAGGGGGTCAAGACCTTCGCGGGGCCCATCGACATCGCGGAGGGCCCCGTCGCCGGCCAGTCGATCCTCTATTTCGTCGCGCCCTGGGGCCTGCAATTCGAGGCGATCAGCTATCCGAACGGCATGGCCTATGAGAAGGACGGCGGCACCGTGCTGTGGTCGGCGCGAGAACCAGCGAAGTAAGGGGGACCGATGGCTGAGCGCTCGTTCAAGGCGGAAATCGAGGATCTGCGGCTTGGCGCAGGGCAGACCTTCACGGGCGAGGGCATCCTCGCGCTAACCAAGGCGCTGCTCGAGAACGGCGTGGGCTATGTCGGCGGCTACCAGGGCGCGCCCATCAGCCACCTGATGGACGTGCTGGCCGATGCCGAGGAGCTGCTGGCCGAGTTGGGCGTGCGCTATGAGGCCAATGCGAACGAGGCGGCGGCAGCGGCGATGCTGGCCGCCTCGGTCCACTACCCCATTCGCGGGGCCGTCACGTTCAAAGGCTCGGTCGGCGTCAACGTCGCCTCGGATGCGCTGGCCAACCTCGCCTCGTCGGGTGTCACGGGCGGCGCGCTGGTGATCGTGGGCGAGGATTATGGCGAAGGCTCTTCCATCATGCAGGAACGCAGCCACGCCTTCGCGATGAAGTCGCAGTTCTGGCTGCTGGACCCCCGCCCAAACCTGCCCTGCATCGTCAAATCGGTGCAGGACGGGTTCGAACTGTCGGAGGCGACCAATACGCCCGTCATGCTGATGGTGAAAATCCGCTCCTGCCACGTCACCGGCCAGTTCACCACGCGCGACAACCGGCGCCCGCCCCTGAGCGTGCGCGAGGCGCTGTCGAACCCGCAGAGCGACTTCGCCCGCGTTGTCCTCCCGCCCATGTCCTACGCGCACGAGCAGGACAAGGTGAAGAACCGCTGGCCCGCCGCCGAACGCTTCATCACCGAACGCAAGCTGAACGAGGTGTTCGGGCCGGACGAGGCACCCTTCGGGATCGTGCTGCAAGGGGGCATGTACAACGGCGTCATCCGGGCGCTGCAACGGCTGGGATTGGCGGACCTCTACGGTGAGACGCAGGTTCCGCTTTATGTGCTGAACGTGACCTATCCCCTTGTGAATTCGGAATTCCTTGAATTCGCCCGCGGCAAGGACCACCTTCTGATCGTCGAGGAAGGACAGCCCGAATTCATCGAGCAGAACTCTCTCGACGTTTCTCTACCGCGCCGGTTCCTCCACCAGATTGTATGGGAAGGGCATGCTTCCCATGGCGGGCGAATACACCGGGCAGGTCATGCTTGACGGAATCGCGGCTTTCCTGAAGCAGGCCGCCCCCCATCTTCTGCCCGCCCGCATTCGTGCGCCGAACGAGGATCGCCCCGCGATTCCGGACCTGTCCAAGACCGTGCCCATCCGCCCGCCGGGCTTCTGCACCGGCTGCCCGGAACGGCCGATTTTCGCGGCGCTGAAGCTCGTGCAGAAAGAACTGGGCAAGCACCAGATCAGCGCCGATATCGGCTGCCACCTTTTCGGTTCGCTGCCACCCTTCGAGGTCGGCGGCGCGACGATGGGATATGGCCTCGGCCCCGCAGCCAACGCGGCCTTTGATGGCGGCGGCGAACGCCGCCCCATCTCGATCATCGGCGACGGGGGGTTCTGGCACAACGGCCTGTCGTCGTCTTTCACCAATATGGTGTTCAACAAATCCGACGGGCTGGCAGTGGTGGTGGATAACTACTACTCGGCCGCCACGGGCGGGCAGGACATCATGTCGTCCCGCGCGGCGAACGCCACAAAGGCGACGAACAACCCGATCTCGCGCGCCGTCAAGGGTATTGGCGTGCCTTGGGTGCGGGAGGTGACCAACACCTATCAGGTCGGAAAGCTGCGTGACCTGTTCCGTGAGGCTCTGACGACCGACAGCCCCGGCCCCAAGGTTATCGTCGCCTCCTCCGAATGTATGCTGAACAAGCAGCGGCGCGAGAAACCGATCCGCGCGCAGGCGATCAAGGACGGTCGCCGTGTCGAAACCCCGCGCTTCGGCGTGGATGAGGCGGTCTGCACGGGTGACCATGCGTGCATGCGGCTGTCGGGCTGCCCCTCGCTGAGCCTCAAGAAACTTGATGATCCGCTGCGCGACGATCCCGTGGCCAGCATCGACCAGTCCTGCGTCGGTTGCGGCAATTGCGGCGAGGTCGCGGATGCGGCGATCCTCTGCCCGTCCTTCTACCGCGCGGACGTGGTGCACAACCCGTCCAAATGGGAACAGCGCCGCGCCGCCTTCCGCGCGCGGGTGATCGGCTGGCTGCAAGGACGGCGCGCAGCCCGCCGCCTGACGTTCGAGGCCACATGACCATCCACGATCTTCCCGCCCGCGCGCCCGATGCCCGCCTCGATGGGGTCATCAAGCTTGCCGTCATGGCCGTGGGCGGGCAGGGGGGCGGGGTGCTGACCAACTGGATCGAGGATCTGGCCCGCCGCAACGGTTACGCGGCGCAGGCTACCTCGGTCGCGGGCGTGTCGCAGCGCACGGGTGCTACGATCTACTACATCGAGATGTGTCCGGCCTCGGACCGCATGCCGGTTTTTTCGCTGATGCCTGCGGCGGGCGATGTGGACATCCTGATCGCCGCCGAGATGATGGAGGCCGGTCGCGCCATTCTTCGCGGCTTCGTAACCCCCGACCGGACGGTACTGATCGCCTCCACCCACCGCGTTCTGGCGGTGTCAGAGAAATCGGTGCCAGGCGATGGTGTGGCCAGCACGGACGAGGCACTTGCCGCCGCCGAGATCGCCGCGCGTCGTCTGCTGGTCGGCGATTTTGACCGCGCGGCAGTCGCCGCAGGCTCCGTCATCTCCGCCAGCCTGTTCGGTGCGCTCGCCGCGTCGCAGGCGCTGCCCTTCCCGCGCGAGGCGTTCGAGGCCGCCATCCGCGCCGGCGGCAAGGGGATCGACAGCTCGCTCCGCGCCTTCGATGCGGGCTTCGATGCCGCCTTCGCCCCCCGCACTGCACCTGCTCCCGTCGCATCCCCCCAGCCGCCCGACAAGACACCCTCCGGCGCTGACCGTTTGCTGGCGGGATGGACGGCGCTGACCAACCGAGTGTCGCGTTACCCCCACCCCGTCCGCGACATGGCCGTGGCCGGGCTGCGCAAGGTCGTGGAGTTTCAGGATCTTGCCTACGGGGCAGCCTATCTGGACCGCCTCGATGCGATCCTTCCCCTGGATCGAGCCGACCGGAACCACCTGCTCACGCAGGAGGCTGCGAAGTATATCGCCAACGCCATGGCCTATGACGACGTGATCCGCGTGGCCGACCTCAAGACCCGCGCCGCCCGCTTCGTCCGTATCCAGGGCGAGATGGGCGTGCGGGAGAGGAACCTGATGCAACTCACGGAATTTCTGCACCCCCGGGCCGAAGAAATCGCCGGTCTCTTGCCCGCGAGGCTTGGTGCAAAGGTCGCAGCCGACGCCGCCTGGATGGCCCGCCTCGATCGCTGGTTCAGCAAAGGCCGGCACCTGCGCACCGACAGCATGCGCGGCTATCTGCTGCTGCATCTTGCAGGTGGCCTGCGGGGCTGGCGCCGTCGCACCCTGCGACACGCACAGGAGGTTGCGCATCTGGACTCATGGCTTGCCGCCGCGATCGGCTATCTGCCCAGAAACTATGATCTTTCCGTCGAGGTTCTTCGCTGCCGCCGCCTGATAAAGGGCTATTCCGATACGCATGCGCGTGGTCAGAGCAAGTTCGACCGCGTGATGGACGGAGTGGCTCTTGTCGCCGGGCGCGAGGATGCTGCCGACTGGGCGCGCCGCCTGCGCGAGGCCGCGCTGATGGACGAGGCCGGCAACGCGCTGGACGGCGCGCTGGCCACGATCCGCAGTTTCGCCTGATGCTCGCGGGGAAGCGGGGGTTTCACACCCCCGCGCCCCCGTGGGATATTTTTGCCAAGATGAATGCGGTGTCAGGCGAGGGTTGCTTCTAGCGCCGCGATCAGCCTGTCCACGCCGTCGGTCGTTGTCACGAAACCGGGCGAGACCCGCAGGACGGGGCCGCGCGCATCGACATAAAGGCCCTGCGTGCGGAAGGCCGCGAGGATAGCCTGCGCTTTTTCGGCGGAGGCGACGCGCATCATCACGCTCCCCCCCCTGGCCGTTTCGGACACCGGCGTGACAAGGGACAGGCCCATGTCGGATGCCGCCGCGATGATCCGCGCTGTCATCCGGCGGTTCTGCGCAACCATCGCCGCGCTGTCCTGACCTGCGTGCCAGTCGAGTGCCGGAAGCGAGGCGGCGGCGGCCATCACCCCCGGCGTGCCGTTGTCGAAGCGGCGGATGTCAGGCGCATAGGCGAATTTGTCGAGATCCCATGAGAATGGGTTCTCCTGGCTGAACCAGCCGCGCAGTTCGGGCTGGCAGGCGGTGATCAGGGCGGGGGCCACATGCAGGATGCCCGCCCCCGGCGTGCCACACATCCATTTGAGGCTGGTGGAAAGGGTGAAATCAATTGCCGGTTCGGTCACATCGAACGGCAGCAGGCCCGCCGCCTGGGTGATGTCCACACCGATCACGGACCCCATCCTGCGGCCATGCTCGACCAGCGATGCGAGGTCCACCCGGTGCGACGTGGTCGAACTGACCCAGGTGATGAGGGCCAGACCGACATCCGGACCCCAGGCCGCGATGTAGTCTTCATCCTCGACCCAGGCCGCGCCCTGGCGCAGGGGAACGGTTTCAAGCGTGAAGCCGAACCGCGCCTGCATCCCCGTCAGCAGGAAGTGGTTCGACGGAAAGCAGTCGCCCGCCACCAGCACCCGCTTGCCCCGGAGACTGTGCTCTGGCAGCGCCGTCATCAGCATGTGCAGACCTTGTGTCACACTCTCGCAGGTGGTCACGCTGCCCTGGGGGGCGCCGAGGATCGCCCGCCACCGCTCCACAAAACGGGCGCGCTGGTGCAGCGCGTAGGTCCATTGGCCATCATCGTTCGCGCCCCAGACCGCCGCGAAGTCGGCCATCGCGGCAGCCAGCGCGTCGGACTTTCCGGGATACTGGCCGATGGAGTGGTAGAGGAAATAGCCGGAACCATCTGTCATCGCTGCAGGTTCATTCATTTTGTGAGTCCCGGCCTTTCTTCATGTGGCAACGTAGCGATCACGCATAAGATGACGCATTCAAACAGAAAGAAGTTCCAGTGCCACGCCTTGCCCGACGCCCACGCAGAGCGTGGCCAATGCTGCGCTGCCGCCCTCCTCTGCCAGCCGCCGGGCTGCCGTGGCGGCGATCCGCGCGCCGGTCATGCCGAGCGGATGGCCCATGCTGATCCCGCCGCCCCTTGCATTCACCCGGGCGTCGTCATCCGCCAGCCCCCAGCTTCGCGTGCAGGCGAGGACCTGGGCGGCGAAGGCCTCGTTCAACTCGATCACGTCATAGGCGTCCGCCGCACGTCCGGTCCGCTGCGACAGTCGCTCCAGCGCCGCCACTGGTCCGATCCCCATGACCCGCGGCGCAACACCGGCTGCCGCCGCCGCTCCGACGCGGGCAAGCGGCTGCAACCCGAAGCGCTTCACTGCCGCGCCAGACGCCAGGATCATCCCCGCTGCCCCGTCATTGATCCCTGCCGCGTTCCCCGCAGTTACCGTTCCTCCCGCCCGGAACGGCGTGGGCAGGGCCGCAAGCCGCTCGGGCGAGGTGGCGCGCGGGTGCTCGTCGGCGGACACAACCACCGCCTCGCCGCGCTGCGCGGGGACGGTCACCGGCAGGATATCAGCCGCATGCCAGTGCGCGTCATAGCGTTGCTGGCTGCGGAGTGCGAACCCATCCTGATCGGCGCGCGAGATGGCCCATTCGGTCGCGACGTTCTCGGCGGTTTCGGGCATCGATTCGATACCATAGGCGGCGGCTATCCGGGCATTGACAAAGCGCCACCCGATCGTCGTGTCGAACAGTGCCGGCGCGCGGGCAAATGCCGTATCCGCCTTGCCCGTCACGAAAGGTGCGCGCGTCATGCTTTCGACCCCGCCCGCGATGACCAGATCCGCTCCGTCGCGCACCGCGCGCGCTCCCGCGATCACCGCATCCAGACCGCTGGCGCAGAGCCGGTTCACCGTCAGCGCAGGCACGTCTTCGCCCAGCCGTGACAGGAGCACCCCCATCCGCGCCACGTTGCGGTTGTCCTCGCCGGCCTGGTTGGCGCAGCCAAAGACCACCTCGTCCACCACCAGCCCCGGATGCACATCCAGCAGGCCGTCGATCACATGCGCCACCATGTCGTCGGGCCGCACCATCGCCAGCGCCCCGCCATAACGCCCGATGGGCGTACGCCGCGCCGTGCAGAGAAACACGTCGGTCATCATCCCTCCCTCAGTTCCGGTGCGGCTGCATAGCGCCCCGGCAGCGCGGTGGACGCCTCGAGCCGCGCCAGTGCGTCGCGAACCCGTGCCACGCCGTGACGTTGCAGTGCCTCGAACGGTCCGCGCGGAAAGTTCAGGCCCAGCTTCATCGCTTCGTCGATCCCTTCGCGCGTGGTTCCGCCCTCCGCCAGCAGCCAGGCAGCCTCGTTCGCGAGGGTCGCCTCGATCCGCAGCGCGATCTCGTCCGCGTCGTCGGGCGGTACGCTGACGGCATCGGGAAAGACGAAGCCGCGCCCGCTCTTGCGTCCAAGATCGCCCCGCGCGACCTGTGCGCGAAGCGCGTCGAACACGTGGTAGCGGGGGTGGCCGCCCATCGCCGCCGAAAGCCCTTCGGTCGCGGCCAGATTGATGTCGGCACCGATCAGGTCGATCAGCGAGAACGGCCCGATCGGATAGCCTGCCGCAACCATGGCGGCATCGACTTCACCCGCCCCGCGCCCCTCGGCCAGCAGCGCCAGCGCCTCGCCATAGAACGGCCGCGCACAGCGGTTCACGATGAAGCCGGGGCGGTCTGGTGCGTTGATCACCACCTTGCCCGCGCCTTGGGTCACACGCCGCGCCAGAGCCAGCGCATCCGCATCAGTGCCGGGCAGGGCGATCAGTTCCACCAGCTTCATCACCGGAGCGGGGTTGAAGAAATGCAGGCCAACCAGCCGCCCGGGCCGCTGCAACCCTGCCGCGATCGAAGCGACTGAAAGCGACGAGGTGTTGGTCGCCATGACCGCGCCACTGTCCAGCACGGCCTCGACGGCCCGGAACAGCGCCACCTTTACCTCCAGCCGTTCCACCACGGCCTCGATGACCAGCCCGGCCTCGCGCAGATCCTCGGGGCCGGTTACGACATGCAGGCGACCAAGGACCGCGTCCCGCAGGCTTGCGGCCATTTTCCCGGCCTCGACCCGACGGTCCAATCCGGCGGCCATCCGGGCCACGGCACCGGCGCGCACCTCCGCTGCGGCATCTGTCATCAGCACCCGATGTCCGGCTTGCGAAAAGACCTGCGCAATGCCCAGCCCCATCGTGCCAAGGCCCACGACCCCGATCACCGGGGCGGCGGACGCATCAGGGGGCAGGGATCTGGTCATGCCGCGATATTGCGCGCCACAGCCGCGAATTCCAAGATGGAAATTTCAAGCTTGAAATTGTTTCTGGCTGGTGGCAGGCTACATGTTGCGCAGGATAACCTGAAGGAAGCGGGCATGAAAGTTCTTTGCCTTGGCGGTGGCCCTGCGGGTCTTTACTTCGCGATCTCGATGAAGCTGCGCGATCCGTCGCATCAGGTGACGGTGTCGAGCGCAACCGGGCCAACGACACCTTCGGCTGGGGCGTGGTCCTGTCCGATGACGCGCTTGTCGAACATGGAGCCGGAACGATCCCGGTCAGCACCGCGGCGATCCGGCGACATTTCGCCTACTGGGACGACATCGCGGTCGTCCACGATGGCGAGCGGACGGTTTCGGGCGGTCACGGCTTTGCCGGGATCGGGCGCAAGCAGATGCTCGTGCTGCTGCAGGAGCGGGCGCGCGAACTGGGCGTGGACCTGCGGTTCGAGACCGAGTTCAAGTCGGCCGAGGAGTATCGGCAGCGACTATGACCTGGTGGTCGCCTGCGACGGCATCAACTCGCTGGTGCGGCGCGAATATGCCGAGCGTGTTCAAGCCCGATATCGACATGCGTCTGTGCAAGTTCGTCTGGCTCGGCACGCATCAGAAGTTCGACGATGCCTTCACCTTCATCTTCGAGAAGACCGAACACGGCTGGGTCTGGGCGCATGTCTACCAGTTCGATGCCGATACCGCGACCTTCATCGTCGAGTGCCTGCCGGAGACCTGGGACGCGCTGGGGCTTCGAGCGAATGTCCAAGGAGGAGACCGTCGCGACCTGCGAGCGGATCTTCGCCGCGCATCTCGGCGGGCACGCGCTGATGTCGAACGCGGCACATCTGCGCGGCTCGGCAGTCTGGATGCAACTTCCCGCGCGTGATCTGCGAGACGCTGGTATCACGAGAACGTCGTGCTGATGGGCGATGCGGCGGCGACGGCGCATTTCTCGATCGGGTCCGGGTCGCGGCTGGCCTTCGACAGCGCCATCGCGCTGGCCGAGTATCTGCACTCCGAACCGACGATGGAGGAGGCCTTCCAGCGCTATCAGGACGAGCGCCGGATCGAGGTGCTGCGGCTGCAATCCGCGGCGCGCAACAGCCTCGAATGGTTCGAGCAGGTGGAGCGCTACCTCGACATGCCGCCTCTGCAGTTCGCCTATTCGCTGCTGACCCGCAGCCAGCGCATCAGCCACGAGAACCTGCGCCTGCGCGATCCGGCATGGCTGCGGCAGGCCGAGGACTGGTTCCAGGAGCAGGCGGGCGGCAAGCCGGGCCGGGCACGCCGATGTTCGCGCCCTTCCGCCTGCGCGACATGGACGCTCAAGAACCGCGTCGTCGTCTCGCCCATGGCGCAGTACAAGGCCGTGGACGGCTGCCCGACCGACTGGCATTTCGTCCACTATGCCGAGCGCGCCAAGGGCGGCGCGGGACTTGTCTATACCGAGATGACCTGCGTCTCGCCCCGAGGGCCGCATCACCCCCGGCTGCCCAGGCTTGTACGCGCCCGAGCATGAGGCGGCGTGGACGCGGCTCGTCGATTTCGTTCACGCCGAGACGCAGGCGAAGATCTGCTGCCAGATCGGTCATGCCGGCCGCAAGGCGTCGGTGCAGGTGCCTGGGAGGACGACGACATGCCGCTGCGCATCGGGCGACTGGCAGACGTCATGGCGGCCTCGGCGTTGCCGTGGTCGTCCGACAATCCCGCGCCGCGCGAGATGACGCGCGCCGACATGGACGCGGGTGACGCGATGAGTTCGTCGCCGCCACGCGAGATGGCGGCGCGCGCCGGCTTCGACATGATCGAACTCCACGCCGCGCATGGCTATCTGATTTCGTCGCTTCATCTCACCGATATCGAACCGGCGCACCGATGCCTACGGCGGCAGCCTCGAGAACCGGATGCGCTTGCCGCTCGAGGTGTTCGCGCGCGATGCGCGCGGCCTGGCCGCGAGGAGAAGCCGATGTCGGTGCGGATTTCGGCGAACGACTGGGTGGGCGATCAGGGCGTGACGCCGGAAGAGGCGGTGGAGATCGCGAGGCATGTTCGCCGCGGCCGGGGCCGACATCATCGACGTGTCGGCGGGTCAGACCTCGATCGAGGCGCGGCCGGTCTATGGCCGGATGTTCCAGACGCCGTTCTCCGACCGCATCCGCAACGAGGCGGACATTGCGACGATGGCGGTCGGCAACATCACCGAGCCGGATCACGTGAACTCGATCCTGCTGGCCGGTCGCGCCGACCTCGTCTGCCTTGCGCGGCCGCATCTGGCCGACCCCTACTGGACGCTTCATGCCGCGATGCCGCACGGGCGACACGGCGACGGTCTGGCCGCTGCCCTACCTGCCCGGGCGCGACCAGGCCCGCCGTCTGGCCGAGCGTGCACAGGAGGTGATCCGCGCATGACGCTGGCGGGCAAACGCGTGCTGATCACCGGGGGCGGGTCTGGAGCCGGCGCTGACCTTGCACGCGGCTTCGCCGAGGCCGGGGCCGAGGTCGTTATCGCGGGCAGGCGGACCGAGGCGCTTGCCGCCGTCGCCGCCGCGCCTGCCGCGAGTCCGTGCGTTTCAGGCCGATGTGACGCGCGAGGACAGCGTCAGGGCGCTTTTCGCCGCCGCCGGGCCCTGTGACATCGTCATCGCCAATGCGGGGGCCGCCGACAGCGCCCCGCTGCAGCGCACGACCCTGGACCAGTGGAACGCCATGATCGCCGTCAACCTGACCGGAGCCTTCCTGACCCTGCGCGAAGGGCTGGTGCAACTTCCCGACTGGGGCCGCCTGATCGCCATCGCCTCGACCGCCGGTCTGAAAGGCTATGCCAAGATCGCCCCCTACGCCGCCGCCAAGCATGGGGTGATCGGTCTCGTCCGGTCGCTGGCGCTCGAGGTCGCACGCCGGCCCGTCACCGTAAACGCCATCTGCCCCGGTTTTCTTGACACCGAGATGACCGACCGCTCCATCGCCGTCATCACCGAAAAGACCGGTCGCTCGCCCGAACAGGCGAAAGCCGCGCTCGAAGCCCTCAGCCCCAGAATCGCCTCTTTTCCCCCTCGGAGGTCACCGCGACCGCGCTCTTTCTCTGCGCGCCGGGGGCCGAAGGGATCAACGGCCAGGCCATCGCGATCTCGGGCGGTGAGGCATGACCGACCCGCTCTCGAAACGCCGCCTGAAGATGTGGATCCGGCTCCTCGGCGTGACCCGCGCCGCCGCAATCGCAACTGCGCGAGTTCCTGCGCGTCCAGCACGAAACAACTCTGCCGCGCTTCGACGTGATGGCGGCGCTCTATCGCCGCCGCGACGGCGTCACCATGACGGAGCTTTCGCCGGATGCTGCTCGTCTCGAACGGCAATGCCACCACCGTGGTGGACCGCCTCGAGAACGACGGGCTGGTGCGCCGCACGCCCTCCGACGCCGACCGTCGCACCGTCTTCGTGGCGCTGACACCCGACGGCCTCGCCACGTTCGAAGGCCTCGCCGCCGACCACGAACGCGACGTGAACCGTGTCTTCGGGCATGTGTCCGAGACCGACCTCGACGCGCTTACCGACATCCTCAAACGCATGAGGGGACAAGCCATGACCTCGCTTGCCGACCTTCAAGCCGCAGCACTTCCTGTGGCAGGTGACGGACCGTGTCGCCACCATCCGGCTGAACCGGCCGGAACGGAAGAACCCGCTCACCTTCGAAAGCTACGCCGAACTGCGCGACACGTTCCGCGAGCTGCGCCCATGCCAGCGATGTCGATGTCGTCGTGTTCGCCTCGAACGGCGGCAATTTCTGCTCGGGCGGCGACGTGCACGAGATCATCGGCCCATTGATCGGCCTGCCGATGAAGGATCTGCTCGCCTTCACCCGCATGACGGGCGATCTTGTGACGGCGATGCTGCACTGCCGGAAGCCCGTCATCGCCGCGGTCGATGGCGTCTGCGTGGGCGCAGGCGCGATCATCGCCATGGCGTCCGACCTGCGGCTTGCGACGCCGCAGGCGAAAGGCGCCTTCCTCTTCACCCGCGTCGGCCTTGCGGGCTGCGACATGGGCGCCTGTGCGATGCTGCCCCGCATCATCGGCCAGGGCCGCGCGGCGGAGCTTCTCTATACCGGCCGCACGATGACGGCCGAGGAAGGCGATGCGCTGGGGGTTCTGGAACGCGATGCATCCGGCCGAGGCGCTTGAGGCGCAGGCGATGGCGCTGGCCGCGCCGGCTTGCCGCTGGACCCACCTTTGCCCACGGCATGACGAAGACGCAGCTTGTTCAGGAATGGGACATGGGCCTTGACGCAGGCGATCGAGGCCGAGGCGCAGGCGCAGGCGATCTGCATGCAGACCAAGGATTTCGAACGCGCCTACCGCGCCTTCGTCGCGAAGGAGAAGCCGGTGTTTCGCGGGGGACTGACCGTGGAAGCGGGGGTTTCCACGCCCGCACCCCCGGAGGATATTTGTGAACAGAAGAAGACCGATGGCAGACAGAACATTCCTCGACTGGCCCTTCTTCGATCCCCGGCACCGCGAGGTGGCGGGGGAGCTGGAGGACTGGGCGCGCGCGAACCTGCCGGTCGATCATCAGGACGTGGATGCGGCCTGCCGCAACCAGGTGGCGATGCTGGGGAGGGGGGGCTGGCTGACCCACAGCGCGGCCGCCGAGGGCGAGACGGCTGGATGTGCGTACGCTGTGCCTGATCCGCGAGACGCTGGCGCGGCATGATGGGCTTGCCGATTTCGCCTTTGCCATGCAGGGTCTCGGCATGGGCGCGGTCAGTCTGTTCGGCACGGCATCGCAGCGCCGATGGCTTGAGCGGACCCGCAGCGGGCAGGCCATTGCGGGTTTCGCGCTGACCGAGCCTGCCTCGGGATCGGATGTGGCAGCACCGCCGACCACGGCCAGGCGGGTGCAGGGCGGCTGGGTGCTGAACGGCGAGAAGACCTATATCTCCAACGGCGGCATCGCCGATATCTATGTCATCATCGCCCGTACGGGCGAAGCGCCGGGCGCGCGGGGCCTGTCGGCGTTCCTGATGCCTGCCGACACGCCGGGGCTGACCGTTGCCGAGCGGATCGAGGTGCATCGCCCCCCATCCGCTTGCCCGCCTGCGGCTGGACGGCGTGGAACTGCCCGACGAGGCGCTGATCGGCGACGCCGGGCAGGGATTCAAGACTGGCGATGTCGGTCCTCGACGTGTTCCGCCCGACGGTGGGGGCCGCAGCCCTGGGCTTTGCCCGCCGCGCGCTGGACGAGGCGCTGGCGCGTGTTCAGGCGCGCCGGATCGGCGGCGCAGCCGCTTGCCGAATTGCAGATGGTGCAGGGCCATATCGCCGACATGGCATTGGACATCGATGCCTCGGCGCTGCTCGTCTACCGCGCCGCCTGGACCAAGGACATGGGCGCGCCGCGCATCAGCCGCGAAGCCGCGATGGCGAAGCTCTATGCGACCGAGGCGGCGCAGCGCGTGATCGACATGGCGGTGCAACTGCATGGCGGCGATGGCGTGCGGCATGGGCTTCGCGGTCGAAGCACTCTATCGCGAGATCCGGGCGCTGCGGATCTACGAAGGCGCCAGCGACGTGCAGCGCATCATCATCGCCCGCACGACGCTGGACAGGGCGGGCGACTAGCAGGGGAGAAGACCAGATGAAGGCACTCGACGGCGGCATCACCCGCAACGGGACAGGGATCGGGGGGATCGAATGGAACATCCTCGGCCAGCGCTACTTCCCGAAATCCGACTGCGACTCGAGCTTTTCGTTCGAGGCGAACTCGCGAGCCGGGCCAGTTCGTGCCGGTCCACGTCCACCCGACACAGGACGAATTCATTCTGGTGCAGGATGGCCAGCTCGAGCTGAAGCTGGACGGCGTCTGGCACACCGCCAACGCGGGCGATCTGGTGCGGATGCCGCGCGGGGTGCCGCATGGCTACTTCAACAAGTCGGACAAGCCCGCCCGGGCGCTGTTCTGGGTGTCGCCCGCGGGCAAGCTGCGCGACCTGTTCGAGACGCTGCACAACATGACCGACATCCCGGCGGTCATCGAAGCCTCGGCGCGCACGAGGTCGATTTCCTGCCGCCCGAGGCGAACGAGTAAGCCGATGGCCTATGCCCGCACGATCCAGTCGAGTTCAACCACTGCGACCCGGCGGGCATCGTCTTCTACCCGCGCTATTTCGAGATGGTGAATTCGGTCGTCGAGAACTTCTTTCGCCGACGTTGTGGACCACTCGTTCGCGCGCATGATGGCCGAGGGCGCGCGGCGTGCCCACGGCGCGGATCGAGGCGAACTTCCGGGCGCCGTCGCGCCTGGGCGAGCGGCTCGAGTTCACGCTGGAGGTGAGCGGGTGGGCGGGGCATCGGTGACCGTCGCCGATCGCCGCCGGATGCGAAGGCCAGCATGCGGCATGACGGTGGACCTGACGCTGGTCTGGGTCGACCGAGGAAGGCCGGGCGACCCTGGCCCGAGGCGATCCGGGCCCGCCTGTCCGCCTATCTGGAAGGGACCACGCCATGACCTCGCCGCACGACGTCCTGCATCCGACGCACTGGAAGCCGACGCCCGGCTACTCCAACGGCGTGGCGGCCTCGGGGCGGATGGTCTTCACCGGCGGGCATGATCGGCTGGAATGCCGAGCAGGAGTTCGAGACCGACGATTTCGCGGGGCAGGTCGCGGCAGGCCCTGACGCAACATCGTCGAGGTGCTGGCCGAAGGCGGGGCGGGGCCGGAGCATCTCGTGCGGCTGACCTGGTACGTCACCGACAAGCGCGACTATCTGGACAGCCTGAAGGAGATCGGCCGCAGCTACCGCGAGGTGATCGGCAGGCATTATCCCGGCCATGGCGCTGGTGCAGGTGGTGGCACTGGTCGAGGACCGCGCCAAGGTCGAGATCGAGGCGACCGCCGTGGTGCCGGACGGCACGGGACAGCGCTGAAACTGCCGGGAGGGGAAGACGAAGCATGAAAACCCTTGGACCAACGGGACATACCGATACGTTCACGCGCGACACGCTGCCGCCCGCCGGACCAGTGGCCGGACCTGCCGCAGGCGGGCTTCGACTACCCCGACTGGCTGAACGCCGCCGTCGAACTGACCGACCGGATGGTGGACCGGGGCTTTGGCGACCACATCGCGCTGATCGGCAACGGGCGGCGGCGGACCTACAAGGAACTGACCGACTGGTCCAACCGGATCGCCCATGCGCTGGTCGAGGACTACGGCGTGAAGCCCGGCAACCGGGTGCTGATCCGCTCGGCCAACAACCCGGCGATGGTGGCCTGCTGGCTGGCCGCGACCAAGGCGGGGGCGGTCGTGGTCAACACCATGCCGATGCTGCGGGCGGGCGAGCTGACCCAGATCGTGGACAAGGCCGAGGTCACCCATGCGCTGTGCGATACCCGGCTGATGGAGGAACTGGTGCTCTGCGCCAAGGGGTCGCGCTTCCTGCAGACAGGTGGTCGGCTTTGACGGCACCGCGAACCACGATGCGGAACTGGACCGGGTGGCGCTGTCCAAGCCCGTCCGGTTCACGCCGCCGCCGACCGGGCGCGATGACGTGGCGCTGCTGGGGTTCACCATCGGGCACCACGGGCGAGCCGAAGGCCACGATGCATTTCCACCGCGATCTCCTGATCATCGCGGACGGCTATGCGCAGAGAGGTGCTGAACGTCACGCCCGACGATGTCTTCGTGGGCTCGCCGCCGCTGGCCTTCACCTTCGGCCTCGGCGGGCTGGCGGTCTTTCCGCTGCGCTTCGGCGCGGCGGCGGCGCTGCTGGAGCAGGCGACGCCGCCCAACATGATCGAGATCATCCAGACCTACCGCGCCACTGTCTGCTTCACCGCCCCCACCGCCTATCGGGTGATGCTGAAGGCGATGGCCGACGGGGCCGACCTGTCGTCGCTGCGTGCGGCGGTCAGCGCGGGCGAGACGCTGCCCGCGCCGGTCTATGACGAATGGATCGCGACGTACCGGCAAGCCGATGCTCGACGGCATCGGCGCGACCGAGATGCTGCACATCTTCATCACCAACCGTTTCGACGACCATCGCCCCGCCTGCACCGGCCGCCCGGTGACGGGCTACGAGGCGCGGATCGTGGACGATGCAGGCCGGGAGCTGCCGCGGGGCGAGGTGGGACGGCTGGCCGTGCGCGGGCCGACGGGGTGCCGCTACATGGCGGACGAGCGGCAGCGGAAATACGTGCAGGACGGCTGGAACCTGACCGGGGACAGCTTCTGGCAGGACGAGGAGGGCTATTTCCACTTTGCCGCCCGCAGCGACGACATGATCATCTCGGCGGGCTACAACATCGCCGGGCCGGAGGTGGAGGCGGCGCTGCTGTCGCATCCGGCCGTGCTCGAATGCGCGGTCATCGGTGCCGCGGACGAGGAGCGCGGCCAGATCGTCGAGGCGCATGTCGTGCTCTCGCGCCCGGCACGCCGCCGGAGGATGGCGCTGGTGAAGGTGCTGCA
Source organism: uncultured Alphaproteobacteria bacterium (assembly GCA_963777765.1). GTDB lineage: Bacteria > Pseudomonadota > Alphaproteobacteria > Rhodobacterales > Rhodobacteraceae > Aliitabrizicola. Next base: position 100,986 of record CAVZRP010000008.1, read on the forward strand.
GGATCATGTCAAATCGGTGATCGCGCCCTACAAGTACCCCCGTCGCATCCTTTTCGTCGACGCCCTGCCCAAGACCCAGACCGGCAAGATCCAGCGCTTCCGGCTGCGTCGACGAAGCGATAGGGCGCATTGCCGCCACGCCGGCTTTCGGCGAGAGTGCGACCGCACGAGCCACCTAGGGTTTTTTTCGCGAATCATGCCGATATCGGAGAAGGCAGCAGGCGTTTTGCAGATGGCGCGCGCTGCGTTTCCCTATGTGCTGGCCGTTGCGCTGTTCGGCCTCGGGCTCTACGCGGTTTCGCGCCTGCTTGCCGATGTCGATCTTGCCGATGTTCTGGCCCAGGTCCACGCCACCCCGACCTCGACGCTGATCCTCGCCGCGCTTGCGACGCTGCTCGGCTACCTCTGCCTTGTCGGCTATGATTGGTCGGGGTTGCGCTACATCGGCAAGCCGCTGCCGCTGCCGGTCACCATCACCGGCGGCCTGATGGCCTATGCCTTCGGCAACACGATCGGTCTCAGTGCCGTATCCGGCGGGGCGGTGCGCTACCGCATCTATTCGGGCTTCGGCCTCGACGGCTACGATGTGGCCGCCGTATCGACCTTCGCGGCCGTGTCCTACGGGGTCGCGGCGACCGTCATCGGATTTGCTGCGGTGGCGCTCTATCCGGACCGGATGGGGTCGCTTTCGCCGATGGCGCCCGAGGCGCTGCGCTGGACCGCCATCGCGCTGATCTTCGTGACCGTCCTTCCGCTCGTTTTCGCCGGGGCGCGAAAGGGCAGCCTGACCCTCGGGCGTTTCACATTGCGTGCGCCGTCTCTGCCGGTGCTGACCGGGCAGGCGCTGTTCAGCCTTGGCGACATCTGCTTCGCGGCGCTGACGCTCTACCTGCTGCTGCCCTCGGGCGAGATCGCATTTGCACCCTTCCTCGGCATCTTCGCGGCAGCAACCATGGCGGGCATCCTCAGCCATGTGCCGGGCGGGGTGGGGGTGTTCGAGACGGTGGTGCTCGCCGCCCTTCCTGCCACGATCCCGGTAGAGACGGCGGCGGCCGCCCTTCTGCTCTTTCGCCTGATCTACTTCATCCTGCCCTTCGTGCTCGCGCTGGCGGTGCTCGCGCTGTACGAGGCGCTCTTCGCCCTTCGCGGCACGGTCGGCCTGAAATCCGGCGACAAGATCAACCGCTGGCTGGCCGCGACCGGCTCGACCCTCGGCGCGGTCAGCCCGATGGCGCCGGTCGTGCTGTCCGTGATGATCTTCGGCTCGGGCCTGTGGATGTCCTTTGCTGCCCTGATCCCGGCATCGACGGAGACCAGCGAGGCGCTGGAAAAGGTCTTCCCGCTGGTCCTGCTCGAAGGCGGCGCGCTGATGTCGAGCGTGCTGGGCGCGGTCCTGATCGTGCTGGCACTCGGGTGTCGCACGGCGTAGCCTCGGGGCCTACTGGCTCGCGCTGGGGGCCATGGCCATCGGCATCGTCGTGGCGCTGATCCACGTCTTCGATATCGAAGGCGCGCTCACTCTGGGCATCGCGATGCTGATCCTGTTGCCGTTCCGGCGTGAATTCCATCGGCGCACCAGCCTCGTCCACGGCGCGTTCTCGCCTCTCTGGTTCCTCCTGATGCTGGGGCTGCTTCTGTCTGTCGGTTTCGTGCTGGTCTTTGCACACAAGGGCACGCCCTATTCGACCGAACTCTGGTGGCAGTTCGCCGCCGACAAGAGCGCACCGCGTGCCCTGCGGGCGGGCCTTGTCCTTGCCCTTCTGGTTGCCATTGCCGCCCTGATGCTGCTTTTGCGCGTCCCCCGCCTGCACCCCGGCACGCCGGATGCCGCGCAACTGCGTCAGGCCGAGCGCATCGTCGCGGCGCAGGGCGACCCCGAAGGCAACTTCGCATTGACCGGCGACAAGTCACTGCTGTTCTCCGATGACAGTCGCGGCTTCGTGATGTTCGGCGTGCATGGCCGGTCATGGATTGCGCTCGGCGGCCCGTTCGGTCCGCCCGACGTCGCCTCGGAACTCGGCTGGGCCTTCGTCGATACCGCCCGGCGCGCCGGGGCGCGCCCGGTGTTCTACGAGGTGGGCGAGCGTCACTTGCCGCTGATGCTGGACCTCGGGCTGAGCCTGCACAAACTGGGCGAGCGCGGCGTTGTTCGACCTGAGCAGCTTCTCGCTTGAGGGGCCAGCGCGCAAGAAACTGCGCGCCGCCCACGCCCGCGCCCAGCGGGACGGACTGGAGATGGAGATCGTCTCGCCTCCGCATGATCCTGCGCTGATTGCCGAACTCAAGGGCATCTCGGACGACTGGCTTGAGGCCAAGAAGACGCGCGAAAAGCGGTTCTCGGTCGGCCGGTTCGATCCGGCCTGGTTGCAACGCTGGCCGCTGGTGCTTGTCCGCCAGAACGGACGCATCCTTGCCTTCGCTAATCTTCTTCAGACCGAGATCGTGGGCCAGTCCACCATCGACCTGATGCGCCATGTCAACGATGCCCCGCCCGGCGTGATGGATTTCCTGTTCACCGAACTGATGCTGCGGCTCAAGGCGCATGGCGCTACCAGCTTTTCGATGGGAATGGCCCCTCTCTCGGGACTCGAGGCGCGCAAGGGGACCAGGCTCTGGAACCGCTTCGGTGCGGCAATCTTCCAGCATGGCGGCCATTTCTACAACTTCGCGGGACTTCGCGCCTTCAAGGCAAAGTTCGATCCCGTCTGGGAGCCTCGCTACCTCGCCGTGGCCTCGTCCGCGCCACCCATGATCCCGCTTGCCGATGCCGCATTCCTGATCGCGGGTGGCTCGCGCGGGGTCGTTGCTGCCTGAGGTTGTGGTTGTCTGCCACAATTTCGCCTTAAATCGATCAGATATTCGACACTATTGCGCCCCGGCTGCGCCTTCAATGGCTGGCTAACTCGCCTTGTAGTCGTATCTGGTCGCCTGTTTCCCAAGTAAACTGCGAACTTTGCCGCGGCTGCTGGAACACCTTGCAACCAACGGACGAATTCGGCGCAGGGTATCAGGATCGGCGACCGGCAATCGACGGGCAGATGCCAGTTCGCCCGCAAGGCGAACGGCCGGACCAGAGGGCTGGAAACGATGACTGAACACGCCACCTACACCATTGCCGGGGCCACGCCCGTTTCGATGCCCGCCCCCCTGTGGCCGGACCGCTCCGCCTTTGTCGTGTCGAAGGATTTCGCCCGCCTCGTGCCGCGCTTCACCCGCGCCGCATGGCAATTCCAGACCGCGCGCCGCCCTGCGGCGGCGGCTGCCGCCGAACCGCGCGCCTCCGATCTCGCATCGGAAACCCGCACGCGCTTCCAGCTTGCCCACCCCGAGCCGGTGCCGGCTGACAGCCTCATGCCCGTCCCGACCGGGCAGATGACCAATCCCCGCCTGATCCGCGGCAAGGCGACCATCCGCCCGGTGCCCCAGAAGGTTTCCGCCTTCGACATCTACTCCACGCATTTTGGCCTCGCGGCGAGGCCCTTCGCGCTGGTTCCCGATCCCGATTTCCTGTTCTGGTCGACCGCCCACCAGCATGCCTTCGCGATGCTGGAATTCGGCGTGCTGACCGGCGCGCCCATCACGCTCATCACGGGCGAGATCGGGACCGGCAAGACCACGCTGATCCAGCACCTTCTCAGGACCGTGGGTCCGGGCATTCGCATCGGCCTCGTGTCGAACTCTGGCGGTCAGACGGAAGAACTCTTGCGCTGGGTGATGATGGCCCTTGGCCAGCCCACGCCGAAGGATGTGACGCATCCCGGCCTCGTCACAGCCTTCCAGGAATTCCTTGTGGCCGAGTATGCTGCGGGTCGCCGTGTCGTCCTGATCTTCGACGAGGCACAGAACCTCTGCCGCGAGGCTTTGGAAGAACTGCGGATGCTGACCAACATCAACTCCGGCAAGGATGAACTTCTCCAGCTGGTCCTGGTCGGCCAGCCGGAACTGCGCGGTCTTGTCGAAGGCGATGACCAGCAGCAGTTCGCACAGCGTGTCGTGGCGAGCTTCCACCTCGGCGCAATGGATGCGACCACCACCCGCGCCTATATCGCCCACCGCCTGCGCGTGGTCGGGTCCGGCGAGAACATCTTCAACGAGGCCGCGACCGACCTGATCTACGAGGCGACCGGCGGCATCCCGCGCCTGGTGAACCAGCTTTGCGATCTGGCGCTGGTCTACTCCTTCACGGCAGAACAGCGCAATGTGCTGCGCTTCGCCGTGCAGCAGGTGCTGGATGACGGTGCCTTGTTCGGCGCCAAGCCGGTGCGCAAACCCGAGCCGGTCTTCCAGTAAGGCTCAGGACCAGTCGGCCAGCAGCCGGGACAGGCGTTCAAGACCCGCGTCCAGCCGCGCCTCGGCCCCGCCGCCCACGCCCAGGCGGATATGGTGCGGCTGGTCATAGGCCGTGCCCGGCAACAGGAACGTTCGATACGGCGGGGCGAGCAACCGGCGCGCAAAATCGTCCGACCGGATGCCTTGCCCAAGCCGCGCCAGCCCGATCAGGCCACCTTCCGGGGCCGTCCAGCTCAGCTTCGGCTCATCCGCCACGAAGCGTTCCAGCCGGTCCAGGTTCGCCCGCCCGTCGCGTCGTGCCCGCTCCATGGCGGTGTCCAGCCGGGCAGGGCGCAGCGCGATCTCGGCGATCGCCTCGCCCATCACGTTCATGATCTCGCTCGCGTTCTCCCGCAGGATCACCGCGTCCATGACAAGGCCGGCATCCGGGCAGATCATCCATCCCGTGCGCAACCCCTGCAGCCCCAGCGCCTTAGACACGCTGCCGGTCGAGATACCGCGCGAATACATCCCCGCGATGCTGGGCGCGCGCGGCCCGAACCACTCAAGGCCCGCATAAACCTCGTCCACCAGCAGCCAGGCGCCCACCCGGTCCGCGATCCGCACGATCTCGGCCAGCTCCGCTTCGGTCAGGATACGGCCCGTCGGGTTGTTCGGATTGCTCAGGAAGATCAGCTTCGTGCGGTCCGTCACCGCCGCTGCCAATCGGTCCAGCGGCAGGCTCCACCGGTCGGCCTCGTCGCGCGGCACCGCCGTCAGCGTCGCGCCGATGGCCCGCGCCAGCACGCCCACCTGGGGCCAGCCGGGGGTTTCCGTCACGATCTCGTCGCCCGCGCTGACCAGTTGCCGGATCGCGAGGTAGTTCGCCTCGGCCGTGCCCGCCGTAATCAGCACGTCATCCGCCCCGCAGCGACCCGTCAGACCCGCCTGCCGGATCACCGCCGCGCGCAGGGCGGGAAGCCCGCGAAAGGACGCTCCGTTCCAGTCGAGCGACATCTGCGGGTCAAGGTCGGCGAGGAAATCGCCCAGCTTCGGCGGCTGGGCCAGCGACAGGCCCACGACCGCCTCGGGTTGCGCCTCGGTCGTCTCCAGCAGATACTCGAACAGCGTATGGATCTGCACCTTCATCGGCGCGGTCGCAGGGAAAGGACGTTCGCCGGATGACACCCGAAGGTTGGATCAAGGGCCGGCCCGTCAGCCTTGCCGTTCTCGACTACGGTCTGTTTCAGGTCCATGCGAACGGTCGCATCATCGGCATCGTGGGCTTCCTCATCCGCACCGACCGGCAAGAGGTGGTGCTTGTCGATACTGGCTTTCCGCCCGCCTATGCACAAGATGCCGATGCCGCAAGCCGGGCCGATGGCCTCGGCAGCTTCGGCGTGGTGCTTGACCTGACAGAGCGGCACCTGCCCGAACATCAGCTTTCCCTGCTCGGCCTCACGCCCGCCGATGTGGACCTGCTGATCCTGACCCACAGCCATATCGACCACGTGGGCGGACTTGCCGGGTTTCCCCGCGCCCCGATCCTTGTGCACGAAGCCGACCGGGCCGAGGCGCGCCCGCTCTATTTCGGCAAGGTCCGCCCGATGGACTGGCCGGATCGTCGCTACATCCTGGCCGAAGGCGACGTGGCCCTCGGCCCCGGCCTGCGCCTGCTGCACGCCCCCGGCCACGTCCCCGGCCAGCTTTCCCTGCTGGTCGATCTGCCCGAAACCGGGCCTGTCCTGCTGACCGGCGACGCGATATCGCGCCCGGCCGAGATCGACGAGCGCTTCGATACCGCGCATGATCCGGCGGCGGCCTGCGCCAGCGCCGCGCGCCTGATGGCGCTGGCCGGGGAACGCGGGGCCTTCGTCATCTACGGCCACTCGCCCGAGCAGTGGCCGACGCTGCGGAAGGCGCCCGAGGTGTATCGGTAGCGGCGGAAGTTCGTGACGGAGTTGACCCGCGTCAAATCCGTCCGCGCCTGCCTGCCCCCGGCAGGCGCGGACGGATTGCAGGCGTTGTGGCGACGGATAGCCCCTTGCCTTCTGGCTTGCGCCTTCAGGCAACGGCCCGGCGGACCTTGCACTGTAAGGTCCGCTGATCGGGCCGGGGCACCAATTCTGAAGCCCTGCGGAACGTCCGCCCCGACACGGCACATCCTACCGCACGTCCCGCCCCTGGTTCAGGATGATGACGTTGCCACTGCACACATCCCCTGCGTCCGAAATCAGGAACCCGACCCAGGCCGCAATCTCGGACGGCTGCATCGCGTGCCCGTGCGGCATGGCGGAAATCGCCCGTTCCAGCACCTCCGCGCTCAATACCCCGAACAAGGGCGTCTCGGTCATCGCCGGGGCCAGCGAGTTCGCCACGATCTTCTCGCGCGCATAGCGCCGGGCAAGGTCTTTGGTCAGCGTGTCCATCGCCGCCTTGCTCGCCCGGTAGTGCGGCGGGTCGAACACGTCGAAATTGTAGGCCCCGTTCGACGAGATGTTGACGATCTTCTTCACCCCCGGCCGTGCCAGCATCAACGGCACGGCCTGCTGGCAGCAATGAAACGCCGATGAAAAGTTGATCGCCATCTGCCGGTCCAGTTCCGCCGCAGGAATGGCAGGGAAATCCGACATCAGGCAGGTGCCCGCGTTGTTCACCAGCGCATCCACCCCGCCGAACCGCGCGGCGATGTCGGCAAACACCGCCTCGATCGCTGCCGCATCCGTCAGATCGACCGCCACCGGCGCGAACGCGGCACCGATCTCGCCCGCCATCGCCGCAAGTGCCGCCCCGTCGATATCCAGACCGACGACCTGCAACCCGTCCTGAACCAGCCGCGACACGATAGCCCGTCCCATGCCGCCGGCTGCGCCCGTCACAACGGCCACCTTCATCGCTGTCCTCCTCCCGCCCGTCCTCTCGCCCACAGTCCCGCTTTGCCCGGCAAGTGCAAGGCCCCCTCGTCCCGCGCCCACCGGGTCATGACTGCGCCATCCGCCCGGCGCCCCTCGCTCAACCGCAGGGCCTCCTGCGGAGCGGGGCCTCCGGCGGTGGACCCGGCCCTCCGCTTCCCCCATGCGCCGCAAGGCAGCGTCCGGCCTGTTCCCCAACCTGCCCCAAGGGGACGTGACGCCAGCACAGACGGCTTGCCGACCCTGGACTGTCCGTCACAGTCCCGTTGCAATATCGCCGGTGCAACGGCTAACGTGCCGCCAGACCTTACCGGGATCGGACCAGGCGTGACGCGGATCGTCTCCGACATCGTGGCAACGGCGATCGTTGTGTTTGCCCGGTTCATTACCGCAGCCCGTGGCATCTGGATCGGGTCCGCCCCCGATCACCGCCAGCGCGTCTACTTTGCCAACCACGCCAGCAACGGCGATTTCGTGCTGATCTGGTCGGTCCTGCCCCGTGCGCTCCGCCAGAATACCCGGCCTGTCGCCGCCAGCGACTACTGGCTGACATCGCCGCTCCGTGCGTTCATCGGGCGCAACGTGTTCAACGCCGTCCTCATCAATCGCATCCCCGAGGAACGCACCGAAGACCCCGTCACCCAGATGGCCCAGGCGCTCGACCAGGGGGCATCGCTGATCCTGTTTCCCGAAGGCAAGCGCAACTCCGGCCCCGAGCGGCTGCTGCCCTTCAAGAGCGGCCTCTACCACCTCGCGCGGATGCGGCCGGAGGTGGATCTGGTGCCGGTCTGGATCGAGAACCTGAACCGCGTCATGCCCAAGGGCGAAGTCATTCCCGTGCCGCTGATCGTCACCGTCACCTTCGGCGCGCCGCTGCATGTCGGGGACGGCGAGGGCAAGGATGCCTTCCTCGCAAGGGCTTCCGGCAGCCTCGCCACACTTGCCGGAACCGTCACAAGGGGCAAGGCATGACCCAGCCGCCCGCAGATCTGGCCATGCTGCTGCTGGCACTCGCGATCTTCATGATCCTCGCCACCGCCGTAGGGCAGGTTCTGCAACGGATCTACTCGCCCGACGGCTCCGACATCGTGATCGCGAACCTGAACGACCGTATCCGCTCCTGGTGGATCATGATCGTGCTGATGGGTATCGCGCTGATCTTCGGCATGGCCGGAACGACGCTTCTGTTCGCCTTCTGCTCCTTCGCGGCCCTGCGCGAGGTCATCACGATTTCCGAGACGCGACGGGGCGATCACTGGGCGGTCGTGGCCTCGTTCTTCGTCGTGCTGCCCTTGCAGTATTACCTGATCTACACCCAGTGGGTCGGCCTCTACACCATCCTGATCCCGGTCTACGGGTTCCTCCTGATCCCCATCATCGCCGTCCTGCGCGGCGACACGGGCGATTTCCTGACGCGCATCTCCGGCGTGCAATGGAGCCTGATGATCTGCGTCTACTGCATCAGCCACGTCCCCGCGCTTCTCAGCCTCGACATCCCCGGATACGAGGGGCGCAATGTCATGCTGATCGCCTTCCTCATCATCGTGGTGCAGGCCAGCGACGTGGCGCAGTACATCTGGGGGAAACTCTTCGGCAGGACGAAGATCGCCCCCAACGTCTCGCCCTCCAAGACGGTCGAGGGGCTGATCGGCGGCGCGCTTTCCGCGGTGGTGATCGGGGCCGCCCTGTCATGGATCACGCCGTTCTCGCCCTGGCAGGCGGGGGCGCTCTCCTTCGTGATCGTGCTGCTGGGTTTTCTCGGCGGGCTGGTCATGTCGGCCATCAAGCGCGACCGGGGGGTGAAGGACTGGGGCGACCTGATCGCGGGACATGGCGGCGTGACAGACCGGCTGGATTCGGTGATCTTCTCGGCACCGATCTTCTTTCACCTCGTGCGCTACTGGTGGTCCACGACATGAGGTTGTCCGATGCCCGCGCCTGACAGCCGCCGCCCGCTGGCCAGCCGCGATACCGGATGGGCGCGCGCCGTGACCCGGCGTCTGGCGGCGACAGCCATCACGCCCAACCAGATCTCCATTGCCAGCATGGGATTTGCTGCCGTGGCGGGCCTTGCCTTCTGGGGCGCGGGCCAGGCGGGTGGCGTTCCCCGTGCCTTGCTGCTGCTGCTCGCTGCATCAGGCTGCCAGATGCGCCTGCTCTGCAACCTCTTTGATGGCCTCGTCGCGGTCGAGGCGGGCCGCGCCGCCAAAGATGGCCCGTTCTGGAACGAGTTTCCCGACCGCGTCTCGGACACGCTGATCTTCGTGGGGTTGGGCCTCGGCCTCGGCCTGCCGGCCCTGGGCTGGTTCGCCGCCGCCATGGCGATCCTCACCGCCTACGTGCGCGAGCTCGGCCGCGCAACCGGGCTGCCCGCCGACTTCTCCGGCCCCATGGCCAAGCCGCAGCGCATGGCCGTGCTGACCGGCGCCGCACTCCTGTCGCTGTTCGAGCCGATCTGGTCAGGGCAGGGGGGCGTGCTTTGGCTGGCGCTGTGGCTGGTGGCGCTGGGATCGGCGGTAACCGTGCTGCGCAGGGGGTGGCGCATGGTGGAGACGCTGAAGCAGCGTTGATGCGGCAGGGGATACCCTTGTGCCGGACGGATTGGCCGCGTCAGGCAGGCGGAGAAAAGCTTGCTGCCGCGTTTGCGCGGTTTGCGATCGGATCGCGGAACCGTCCCAAAGGTGCGTTTCCAGTCGATCCTTGGGCGCGCCATGCCGAATTCCTGACGCTTTCAGTCTGCATACGAAAGTCATATGGATATCATATGCCTTTCATATACCCCGAAACCGTCAGTCCCAGACGGGCGCCCAGGGCACCAGATCACTCGTCACGATGCGGTAGCCGGTCGTCGTCATGGCGTCGATCCGCGCCATGTCGATATGCGACAGGGTGAAATCCATGATCTCGAAATTCGCCCGGATATTCGCCGGATTGGTCGACATCGTGTTCAGCGAAACCCCTTTCTGCAGGATCCATCGCAGCACCACCTGCGCCGCAGACTTCCCGTAACCCGTTCCAATCTCAGCGAAAACCGGATGCTTGAACACCTCGCCCCGCGCGACCGAGGAATAGGACGACAGCGGGATCCCGGCCTCCTCCGCCCCCCGCATCAGCACGCTCTGATCCAGCAGCGGGTGGAACTCCACCTGGTTCGTGACGATCGGCGCGTCGATGATCTTCACCGCATCCTTCATCATCTGCACGGTGTAGTTCGACACCCCGATGTTATCCGCCAGCCCCCGCCCCAAAACCCCCTCCAAAAGCCGCAACGACGGCGCAATGTCCCCCCGACCGGCGGCCAGTGCAGCAGCAGGATGTCCACCTTGTCGATCTGCAAGTGCTTCAGGCTTTTCTCAACGGAATCAAGGAACTTCGCCTCGCTGAAGTTGTCCGGATGCACCTTGGTGGTGATGCACAGATCCGCACGTTTCAGCCCCGTGGCCTTCAGCGCGGCCCCCGTATCGGCTTCGTTGCCATACATCTGCGCCGTGTCAAAGGCGCGATAACCCACCTCCGCCGCCGCCGCGATGGCCTGTGCCAGAACCTCTCCCCTCAGGGGATAGGTGCCGAAGGCCCGCTGATGGGTCTTCTGGTAGCAGATGTTCATGCCGTCCTCCCTTCCTCTTTGACTCGCGCACCCCTTGATGAAACGATGCGCGGAAATAGGCCTTGATCGACCCGTCTCGGCTGTCTAGTGTTATAACCAGTTAGTTACTTATGATGCAACAGCCGACAGAGGATACCATGACAAAGATCAGAACCGCAGACGAGGCTGTGGGCCTGATCGGTGACAACGCCACTGTCGCCGTCAACTCGTCCTCTGGCCTCTGCTGCCCGGACGCGGTGTTGAAGGCGCTGGGAGAACGCTTTGATAAGACAGGGAATCCACGGAATCTGACCTCGATCCACCCGATCGCGGCGGGCGACATGTTCGGCACCAGGGGTGTCGATCACATTGCCCGCCCGGGCCTGCTGTCCCGTATCATCGGCGGCTCATATCCGTCGGGACCAACCAACGCCGAACCGCCGCTGATCTGGCAGATGATCACGGCAGAACAGGTCGCGGCATGGAACGTCCCCTCCGGCATCGTCTTCGACATGCTGCGCGAGGGCGCCGCCAAGCGCCCCGGGGTGCTGACCAAGGTCGGCATGGACACCTTCGTCGACCCCGCGCAGGACGGCTGCGCGATGAATCCGAGCGCCCGCGCGCAACCCCTTGTGAAACGTGTGGAATTCGCCGGAGAGGACTGGCTCCACTTCCCCGCCATCCACCCCGACGTCGCCATCATCCGCGCCACGACCGCCGACGAGAACGGCAACCTCACCTTCGAACACGAAGGCGCCACCCTCGGCGCGATGGAAATGGCGCTGTCTGCCCGCAATTCCGGGGGTCTCGTCATCGCGCAGGTCAAGCGCATCGCTCAACGCGGCACGCTGAAACCCCACGATGTCCGCGTGCCCGGAATCCTCGTCGACATCATCGTCGAGGCACCCGACCAGTTGCAGACCACGGCCACCGCCTATGATCCCGCCATCTCGGGCGAGCTCTTTCGCCCCCTCGACACGTTCCGCACGCCCGAGTTCAACCCCGGCAAGGTCATCGCCCGCCGCGTTGCACAGGAATTGAAGCAGGGCTGGGCGGTGAACATCGGCTTCGGCATCAGCGCCAACGTTCCCCGCGTCCTGCTGGAAGAAGGGCTGCACGGCGCCGTGACCTGGGTCATCGAACAGGGCGCCGTGGGGGGCATCCCCCTGCTTGACTTCAAGTTCGGCTGCGCCTCGAACGCCGAGGCCTTCGTCGCCTCGCCCCATCAGTTCACCTATTTCCAGGCCGGCGGCTTCGACTGTTCGCTGCTGTCCTTCCTCGAGATCGACAGGGACGGTTCGGTCAACGTCTCGCGCCTTGCTGCCACACCCCACCGCACCGCCGGCGCGGGCGGCTTCGTCGACATCACGGCACGGGCGCGCAAGATCGTCTTCTCCGGCACCTTCAATGCGGGTGCGAAGATGTTGATCGAGAGCGGAAAACTGGTCATCGAAAAGGAAGGGAAGATTGCCAAGTTCGTCGACAGGGTCGATCAGGTCAGCTTCTCGGGCAGGCGTGCGCGGATGCAGGGGCAGGACATCACCTATGTCACCGAACGCTGTGTGATCCGCCTTCTGGACCAGGGGCTTACGATCACCGAGATCGCGCCCGGCATCGACCTTCGGCGCGACGTGCTGAACCAGGCGGCCACGCCCTTGGCCGTTGCGTCAGAGCTCAAGGTGATGGACGATGCCTTGTTCCGTCCCGAACCGTTCGGGCTGACGCTGGCGGTGAAATGACTATTGAGCTGGCACTTTCCGACGGTATCGCCCGTCTCACGATCCGCCGCGCGGAGAAGCTGAACGCGCTCGACGCGGCGATGGTGGACAGCCTGATCCCGCTCTGCCGCAAGATCGAAGCCTCATCTGCCCGCGTCGTGATCCTGACGGGCGAGGGCGGCAAGGCCTTTTCCGCCGGGGGCGACATTGCGGCGTGGAGCGGCTGGTCCCCCGAGGCGTTCGGCACGCACTGGGTCCGCGACGGTCATGCGGCCTTCGATGCGCTTGCCCGGCTGCACCAGCCGGTGATTGCCGTGCTGAACGGGCACACGCTGGGCGGCGGCCTTGAACTGGCCGCCTGCGCCGACCTTCGGATCGCCGAGGCGCATGTGAAACTGGGCCAGCCAGAGACCGGGCTTGGAATCATCCCCGGCTGGTCCGGCACCCAGCGCGCCGTCCGCCGCTTCGGCGCGCAGGTCGTGCGACGCATGGCGCTGTTCGGCGAGGTCTTCTCGGCGGAGCAGGGCCTTGCCCTCGGCCTCGTCGATCAGGTCGTGCCAACAGGCGAAGGGCCGACCACCGCCGACGCTGTTGCGGCCCGTCTGATGGAGCGTGGAGCGCAGGCGACGGCGCTGACCAAGATGCTGATCAACGCCGCCGAGGGGGAAGAGCGCGAGCGTGTGCTCGAGGCGCTTGCGGGCCATGTCGCCGCCGCATCCGACGAACTGGCCGAGGGTCTCGCGGCCTTCCGCGAGAAACGCAAACCCCGCTTCGGCAAGGGAGAGACCGAATGATCCGGCACATCGTGGCACTGAAGTTCAAGCCGGACGTCACGGAGGCGAAGAAGGCCGAGCTTTACGCGGCGCTGAAGGGGCTCGACGCCCATATCGACGGTATCCTCGATTTCCGCAGCTTCCCGAATGTCAGCATCGAAACTGCCGGTGGTGCGGGGGTTCAATGACCTGTTCTGGTTCGACTTCCGCGATGCCGCCGTGCGCGATGCCTATGTCGTCGATCCCGCAGCACCAGAAGGTCGGCGCGCGGATCGTGGCCGAGACGGTGGGCGGACCGGATGGGCGTCTTCGTCTTCGACGTGGCGCTTTGATGGACGCGGCCGACCGCGCCTTTCTGACGCGGCTCTTCGAGGCGGCGGTGCGGGCCGCCGATCCCGAGACGGCGCTGCGCGCGCATCTGCCGCGCGCGGCCGAAGGGGCGGACGGTGGTGATCGGCGCGGGCAAGGGGGCGGCGCAGCTGGCGGCGGCCTTCGAGCGGCTGTGGGACGGGCCGCTGATCGGGCGTGGTGGTCACGCGCTACGGCTATGGCCGCGCCCTGCCGGACGATCCGGGTGCTGGAGGCGGCGCATCCGGTGCCGGACGCGGCCGGGCTGGCGGCGACGGCCGCGCTGTTCGAGGCGGTGCAGGGGCTGCGCGCCGACGATCTCGTGGTGGCGCTGGTCTGCGGCGGCGGCTCGGCGCTGCTGCCCTGCGCCGCCCGAGGGCATGGACGCTGGAGGATGAGGCGGCGCTGAACCGGGCGCTGCTGGCCTCGGGCGCGCCGATCTCGGTGATGAACGCGATCCGCAAGCAGATGAGCCGGGATCAAGGGCGGGCGGCTGGCGGCGGCTGCGCATCCGGCGCGGGTGGTATCGCTGGTCGTCTCGGACGTGCCGGGGGATGATCCGGCGCAGGTGGCCTCGGGGCCGACGGTGCCGGATCGGGTGAGCGCGGGCCGAGGCGCGGGCGATGGTCGCGGCCTGGCGGATCGACCTGCCGCCGCGGGTGCGCGGACTGGCTCGCGGGCGAGGATGGGCTGGCGCCGCGGCCCGGACGATCCGGTCTTCGCGGGGCATGAGGTGCGGGTGATCGCCTCGGCGCGGCTGTCGCTGGAGGCGGCGGCGGCGGTGGCGGAGGCGCGAGGGCGTGCCGGCGGCGATCCTGTCGGACGCGATCGAGGGCGAGGCGCGCGACGTGGGACGGGTCCATGCCGCGCATCGCGCGGGAGGTGGCGGCGCGGGGGCGGCCCTTCGCGCGGCCCGTGGTGATCCTGTCGGGCGGCGAGACGACCGTGACGCTGCGCGGCAAGGGGCGGGGCGGGCGGAACAGCGGAGTTTCTGCTGGCCGCTGGCGCTGGCGGCCGAAGGGGTGCCCTTCGCGGCGCTGGCCGCCGATACGGACGGGATCGACGGGTCGGAGGACAATGCCGGGGCCTTCGCCGACGGGGCGTCGGCGGCGCGGCTGCGGGCGGCGGGGCTCGACCCGGCGGCGCTGCTGGCGGCGAATGACGCCTGGGGCGCGTTCGACGCGGCTGGGCGATCTGTTCGTGACCGGGCCGACGGGGACGAACGTGAACGATTTCCGGGCGATCCTGCGTCCGGTAAAGGCGGGGCGTCTCACGCGCGGGACGTTTTTTAAAGTATTGAAAAAAATAGATATTCCTGATTTCGTTTGGGCTATCTTAATGGGTTTTGCGCGCGCGACAACCGGCTGCCGTGCCGTTCCGGGGCCGCTCAGCGATAGGCCATCAACTGGTTCGTGCCGCGCTGCACGATCTCTCCTGTCCGGGTCGTCACCTCGAATTCCAGCGTCAGGATGCCCCGGTCGGGTTTCAGCGTGGGACGTTTGGCCTTGACCGTGATCGTGGCGCGGATCGTGTCGCCCGCGAAAACGGGGCGGCGGAAGGACCAGTCCCACCCCAGTGAGGCGAGGGCGTGGAACTGGGCCGGACACTGGTTCTTCAGCCCGTCGACCAGCGAGAGCACAAGCAGGCCATGCGCGACGCGGGCCGGAAATCCATGGCGCGCCGCGCCCTCGTCGGTCATGTGGATCTCGAAGCGGTCGCCGGTCAGGCTGGCGAAATGGTCGATCATTCCGGGCGTGACCGTGACCGTGCCGGTCTCGATCCGGTCGCCGGGAGATACGGCGTCATAGCCGTGTTTGCCGGGGAGAAGGGGGCGGGGTGGGATCATTCCCGAGGCTTGGCCGATGAAAGAGGGTGAGGCAAGGACCATCAGGGCGTAGGCGCGTCTTCCCGCAGCAGGCCCTGCGCCTTGAGGTCGGCCCAGAAGTCCGCTGGGGATCGGGTGGCTGAACCAGGCGAGGTTCTGGTCGAGCTGCTCGACCGTCCGCGTGCCGGCGCAGAAGGACGGGATGGCCGGATGGGCCACGACGAACTGCAGCGCGGCGGCGGGCAGCGGCACGTCGTGGGCGCGCGCAGACCGCCTCGATCCTGGCGACCTTGTCGAGGATATGCGGCGGGGGCGGGGGCGTAGTTGTATTTCGCGCCCGGCTTCGCGCCGGTGGCGAGGATGCCGGAGTTGAAGCCGCCGCCGACGACCACCGCCGCGCCGCGCTCCTCGCAGAGCGGCAGGAAAGCGTCGAGCGCGTCCTGCTCCAGCAGCGTGTAGCGGCCCGGCGAGCAGGAAGCAGTCGAAGTCGCGCTGCTCGCAGCGCCTCGTGGCAGACCTCCCATTCGTTGACGCCGACGCCGATGGCCTTGACCAGCTTCTCGGAGCGCAGCTTCTCGAGCGCCTCCAGCAGCCGTCCATCGCCTGGCGGAACACCTCGGGCTGGTCGGCGCCGCGGGTGAACACGTCGATGTCGTGGATGAAGAGGATGTCGATGCGTTCGAGCGCGAGGCGCTGGAGGCTGTCCTCGAAGGAGCGCATCGTGCCGTCGTAGCTGTAGTCGAACTCCATCGCGAAGGGCGCGGCGTTGATCCAGGGCGCGAAGTCGATGCTGCCGCGCGGCGCGGGGCGCAGCAGGCGGCCGACCTTGGAGGACAGCACGAAATCGTCGCGCGCGCTTCCAGCGCAGGGACTGGCCGGTGCGGAGCTCCGACAGGCCGTGGCCGTACATCGGCGCGGTGTCGAAGTAGCGCACGCCCGCGTCCCAGGCGCGCTGGAACATCGCGTCGGAGGTCGCCTCGTCGATCTCGCGGAAGATGTTGCCGATCGGGGCGGTGCCGAAGGCGAAGGTGGTGACCTCCAGGTCGACGCGGCCGAACTTGCGCTTCTGCTGACGGGCTGCATGCGCGATCCTCCCATAAGTAACCATTTGGTGAATTGTATGCGCGATGGGTCGGCGCGTTCGCGCAAGGCGGCTCGCGCCCCGTGGCGCGATTTCCGCCTTGACCGGGGGCTTCGGGTGCCAATAATGTAACTAGATAGTTACTAATGGCGGGAATCGGTCGATGTATCTGACCGAGACGCAGGAGCAGGTGCGCGACATGACGCGCGCCTTCGCCGACGAGGTGATCCGCCCGGCGGCCGAGGCGCTGGACCGGGACGAGCGGTTTCCGGCCGAGATCTACGACCAGATGGCGCGAGCTCGGCCTGTTCGGCATCGGCGTGCCCGAGGCGATGGGCGGGCCGGGCTTCGACACGCTGACCTATGCGGTGGTGATGGAGGAGCTGTCGCGCGGCTATGCCAGCGTCGCGGACCAGTGCGGGCTGCGTGGAGCTGATCTCGACGCTGCTGGTGCGCCACGGGACCGCGAGCGCAGCGGGCGCTGCTGCCCGACATCCTCGCGATGCAGGCGCAAGGTCGCCTATTGCATCACCGAGGCCGAGGCGGGCACCGACGTCTCGGGCATCCGCACCACCGCCGTGCGCGACGGCGAGGGCTGGGTGCTGAACGGCGGCAAGATCTGGATCCACAACGCGCCGGTGGCCGATTTCGGCTTCGTGCTCGCCCGCACCGACAAGGCGGCCGGCAATCGCGGCATGTCGATCTTCATCGTCGATCTGCACGCGGCGGGCGTCGAGCGCGGGCCCAAGGAGCACAAGATGGGCCAGCGCGCCTCGCCAGGTCGGCGCGCTGACTTTCGCCGATGTGCGGCTGGGCGCGGACGCGCTGCTCGGCGACGAGGGCCGCGGCTTCCACATGATGATGAGCGTGCTCGACAAGGGCCGGGTCGGGATCGCCGCGCTGGCGGTCGGCATCGGGCAGGCCGGGCTGGAGGCGGCGGTGGACTATGCCGGGCAGCGCCGGCAGTTCGGCAAGGCGATCGCCGAGTTCCAGGGCGTGCAGTGGCTGCTGGCCGACATGGCCAAGGACATCGAGGCGGCGCGGCTGCTGGTGCACAGCGGCGGCGGTGAAGATCGACCGCGGGCGAGGACGCGACGATGGCCTGCTCGATGGCCAAGTGCTTCGCCGGCGACATGGCGGTGGCGCGCACGGCCGATGCGGTGCAGGTCTTCGGCGGCTCGGGCTACATCCGCGGCTTCGAGGTCGAGCGGCTGTACCGCGACGCCAAGATCACGCCAGATCTACGAGGGCACCAACCAGATCCAGCGGATGATCATCGCGCGCGAGCTGCTGAAGAAGGGCGCGCGGGCGATGAGGCAGGTCGCGCTGGTCACGGGCGCCGAGCGCGGGCATCGGCCTGGCGGCGGCCGAGGCGCTGGCGCGCGAGGGCTTCGCCGTCGCGCTGAACGGCCTGCCGGGCGATGCCGAGCTGGAGGCGGCGGTGGCGCGGGTGCGCGGCGCTGGGCGCGCCGGCGGTCGGCGTGCGCCTTCGACGTGAGCGACCTGTCGCGCGCCATGACGGCGCGCTGGCGCGAGATCGAGGCGGCGCTCGGGCCGCTGACCACGCTGGTGAACAATGCGGGCGTCGGCGTGCTGGCGCGCGGCGACCTGCTCGACGTGAGCGAGGCGAGCTATGACCGCTGCCATGGCGGTCAACGCCAAGGCGCATGTTCTTCCTGATCGCAGGCCTTCGCGCGGCGGCTGCTGGCGCGCGCGCGCGACCGCGGGCGCTGTTCCACGCCATCGTCAACGTCACCTCGGCGAACGCCGTGGCCGTGGCCGTGCAGCGCGGCGGAATACTGCGCCTCGAAGGCGGCGGCGGCGATGGTGTCGAAGGCGTTCGCGGTGCGGCTGGGGCCGGAGAACATCGCGGTCTACGACGTGCAGCCCGGGCTGATCGCGACCGACATGACCGCGCCGGTGATCGAGAGCTATCGCGCGCGCGCCGAGGAGGGGCTGACGCTGCTGCCGCGCGTCGGCGCAGCCGGAGGAGGTGGGCGCGGATCATCGCGGCGCTGGCGGCCGGGCGGCTGCCCTATACCACCGGGCAGGTGATCTCGGCCGATGGCGGGCTGCTCGTGCCGCGGTTCTGAGGAGGGATGGCCATGAAGATCGCACTCCCGGACGACACCGGGCGGATGTCGCGACTACCGCCTGGTCGGCGTGCCGGTGGCAGGGTGCCGTGCTGGGGCCGAACCCGGCGCGGGTCGTCTATTCGGCGGCGCATGTGGTGGCCGATCCGTTCACCGGCGAACGATCCCTCGGGGCGGGCGAGCGTCGACTGGGAGCGGACGATGGCGTTCCGCCGCCATCTGGCCGGGACTGGGCCTCGGCATCGCCGAGGCGATGGACACGGCGCAGCGCGGCATGGGGCTGGACTGGCCGGGCGCGCTGGAGCTGATCCGCGCGGACGAGGGCGGAGCTGCCGGACGCGCTGGTGGCCAATGGCTGCGGCACGGATCATCTGGGGCCGGGGCCGCACAGCCTCGACGACGGTGCGGCGGGCCTATCTGGAGCAGGTCGAGGCGATCCAGACGGTCGGCGGGCGGATCATCCTGATGGCGAGCCGCGCGCTGGTGCGGGCGGCACGCGGGCCGGAGGACTACCTGCGGGTCTATGCGCGAGGTGCTGGCGGCCTGCGACCAGCCGGTGATCCTGCACTGGCTGGGCGAGATGTTCGATCCGGCGCTGGCGGGCTACTGGGGGGCGCGCGACTTCGAGGAGGCGCTGGAGACGGCGCTGGCGGTGATCGGGGAGAGCATGTCGCGAAGGTCGACGGCATCAAGATCTCGCTGCTCGACAAGGACAAGGAGATCGCCATGCGCCGCCGCCTGCCGGCGGGCGTGAGGATGTATACGGGCGACGATTTCAACTATCCCGAGCTGATCGAGGGCGACGCCCAGGGCTATTCGCCACGCGCTGCTCGGGCATCTTCGATCCGCTGGCGCCGGCGGCGGCGCGGGCGGTCGAGCCTGCTGGGGCAGGGGGATGCGGCGGGTTTCCGCGCGATGCTGGACCCGACGGTGCCGCTGGCGCGGCTGATCTTCCGGGCGCCGACGCAGTACTACAAGACGGGCGTGGTGTTCCTCGCCTGGCTGAACGGGTTCCAGGACCATTTCGTCATGCTGAACGGCGCGCAGGCGATGCGGCCGCTGCCGTATTTCACCGAAGCGTTCCGGCTGGCCGACCAGTGCGGCCTGCTGCGCGATCCCGAGATGGCGGTGGCGCGGATGCGGCGGATGCTGGCGATGTACGGGGTGTGAGGGGGGATGGGTGTACCGTGGAACCTCGGCTTTCTTGACGGATTTGTCCCGCGACAAATCCGTCCGCGCCTGCCACCCGGCCGCGCCACGGGCGCGGCGTTCTTCGCGGAAATCGTCCACTGGACGATTTCTGATCGCTCACTACCCCGGGGCAGACGGGTTACCGCGCCCGCCCAGTCAGGCGCGGACGGATTGGCGGCGTCACGCCAGCTGAAGGCCCCTCGCCCTCGCGCTTGCGCGCTCCGGCAATCGGATCGCGGAAACGCTCCACAGGAGCGTTTCCGGTCGATCCTCTGGGACGCGGGAGCCTAGAGCGGCATGCGCGACTTTTCTGCCGACCATTCCGCCCTCGCCCTAAACACCGCGACGCTCGGCCACAACCTCGACGGCCACGGAGCCGGGTGGCCGGTCGAGCGGGTGATCGACGCCTGCGCGGAGCGGGGGATCGGCGGGATCGTGTTCTGGCGGCGCGAGATCGGCGCGCGCGCGGTGGAGATCGGGGAGCGCGTGCGGGCGGCGGGGATGCAGGTGACGGGCCTCTGCCGGACGCCGTTCCTTGTCGGGCCGCTTGCCCCCAAGGGTCGCGCCGCGGTGATGGAGGACGTCCGCGCGGCGATCGACATGGCGGCGGGGCTGGGCGCGCCGGTGCTGACCATCGTGGTGGGCGGGGTGGAGCCGGGGACGAAGGGGCTGGGCGACAGCCTGAAGCTGGTGGCCGACCGGGTGGCGGAGGCGGCCCCCTTTGCCGCCGAGCGAGGGGTGAAGCTGGCGCTGGAGCCGCTGAACCCGGTCTATGGCGGGAACCGGTCCTGCCTTGTGACGATGCGCGACGCGGTCGACCTGTGCGAGGCGATCGGCGCGCCGAATGTCGGCGTCGCGGTCGATGTCTATCATGTCTGGTGGGACACCGACCTTGCCGCGCCAGTTGCGGCGCGCGGGGGCGGGACGGATCTACGGCTATCACCTCTGCGACTGGCTGGCGGAGACGACGGACGTGCTGCTGGACCGCGGAATGATGGGAGATGGCGTGGCCGACCTTGCCGCGATCCGGGCAGCGGTCGAGGGGGCAGGCTATGCCGGACCCTGCGAGGTGGAGGTGTTCTCGGCGGGCAACTGGTGGCGGCGCGATCCGGGCGAGGTGCTGGATGTGATGGTTGACCGGTTCCGCCGCTTCTGTTGACGCCGCGCACCCGGAAGGAGGTTGCGCCGGTCGCGGGGAAGGGCGGGGGCAAGTCCCCGCACACCCGGGGTATTTTTCCCGAAAAGAAGCGCGTGGGGAGATTGGCGAGGATGGGTCCGACGGTCGGTGGAGTGGGGTCAGAACCGGGGCACCGGGGCCTGCAGCATGTGCAGCGGCCCGGCGGGTTCGCCGGCAATCCGGCGCAGGAGAAGGCGGGCCATCCCGGCCCCCGCCTGATGGATGTCCTCGTAGATCGCATCCATCCGAGGGCGGAACAGGTCGAAGACGAGCGATGTCTGCTTGGCCACCATGTCCACCTCGCGCCCGAGGGTGAGGCCTGCATCGGCAATCGCGGCGTTGATTGCGATGGCCGCGATCTCGCCGGGGCAGATGATCGCGTCGGGGGCATCGGGCTCGCTCAGGCGGCGGGCGAAATAGGCGTTTACCCGGTCGGGGGCCGAGTTCAGGTCGATCGCGTCGGGAATCTCGTAGCCGACGCCCGTCTCCTGGATGCCGCGCCTGAACCCTTCGGTGAGATGGCGCGAGAACGTGTAGGCGCGGGACGGCGGCAGGATCGCGATGCGGGTGCGGCCCTTGGCGGCCAGATGGCGGACGGCCTGATAGGCGAAGCTGTCATTGTCGTAGTCGAACCAGGGATGCGGCGTCGCGATTTCGGTCCGTCCGTGGGTGACGAAGGGAAAGTCATGGGTCAGAAGGAACTTCACCCGCTCATCCTGCGGACGGGTCCGCGAGAAGATGATCCCGTCCGCCAGTTGGTTGCGCACGATATGCAGGATCGGGCGCATCGTGTCTTCTTCCAGTTCGTGCTGGGTGATCGAGATGTGGTAGCGGGTGCCGCGCAGCGCCTCGGCGATGCCCGCGATCATCGAGCCGGAAAAGCCGAGAATCTCGCTGTGGGGATCGAGGACGAGGCTGATCACCTGGGTCCGCCCGGTGCGGAGGCGCTGGGCCGCCCGGTCGGGGATGTAGCCGATTTCGGCGGCCACACGCGCAACGGTGTCCCGCGTGGATTGGGCAATGCGGGGGTCATTGGCGAGCGCGCGCGAGACGGTCGTTACGGCGAAGCCGGTGAGGGCCGCGACGGTGCGCAGTGTGGGTTTCAGGGGCCGGTCGGTGCGGCCCGGTTCGACCCTGCCCTCGTTCACGCGCCCCTCCGTCCTTCGGTTCGTCCCGCCATCAATGCCAGATTTTTGCATCGTTGCAACGGATGATTCGGCTTGCTGAGGCGGCACAGCGCGGCACGCCGTTCACTGCGCTATAATTGTGTAGTAAAAACAATGGGTAGTCGATGGAAATCACGGTTGACACAGGGCCGGTTTGCAACGTTATAAATTGAAAGCCGCGGGAGGCGGCGCCACGACTGGGAGGACAGAATGACAAGGATGACATCCCGCCTGATGGCGGCGACGGCGGCGTTCGCGCTTTTGGCGGGTGCGGCGGCTGCGGAAGATGTGGAAGTGCTGCACTGGTGGACCAGTGGCGGTGAGGCGGCGGCCCTGAACGTGTTGAAGGACAACCTCGGCAAGGAAGGGATCGGCTGGGTCGACATGCCCGTGGCGGGTGGTGGCGGCGAGGCGGCGATGACGGCGCTGGCCGCGCGCGTGACGGCGGGCGATCCGCCGACGGCCGTGCAGATGCTGGGGTTCGACATTCAGGACTGGGCCTCGCAGGGCGCGCTGGGTGACCTTACGGCGGTCGCAACCGAAGGCGGCTGGGATGCGGTGGTGCCGACGGCGCTGCAGGCGTTCTCCAAGTATGACGGCAAGTGGATTGCGGCGCCGGTGAACGTGCACTCGACCAACTGGGTCTGGATCAACAAGGCCGCGCTCGACGCTGCGGGCGGCAAGGCGCCGGAGACGTGGGACGAACTGGTGGCCGTGCTCGACGCGATGAAGGCCAACGGGATCACCCCGCTCGCCCATGGCGGCCAGCCCTGGCAGGACGCGACGATCTTCGATGCGGTCGTACTGTCGGAAGGGCCGGACTTCTACAAGGCGGCGATGATCGACCTCGATCCGGCCGCGCTTGGCGGTCCGCAGATGGTCGAAGTGTTCGACCGGATGGCCAAGCTGCGCACCTATGTGGACGACAACTTCTCGGGCCGGGACTGGAACCTCGCCTCGGCGATGGTCATCAACAACGAGGCCGGGATGCAGATGATGGGCGACTGGGCCAAGGGCGAGTTCCTGAAGGCCGGCAAGGTGCCGGGCGTGGACTTCGTCTGCATCCGCTTCCCCGGAACGCAGGGTTCGGTCACCTTCAACTCGGACCAGTTCGCGATGTTCAACGTGAGCTCGGACGAAGCGAAGGCCGCGCAGGCCGAAATGGCGAAGGCGATCATGGCGCCCGAGTTCCAGTCGGCCTTCAACGTGGTCAAGGGCTCGGTTCCGGCGCGGACCGACGTGCCGAACACCGCCTTCGACGATTGCGGCAAGAAGGGCATGGCGGACCTTGCCGAGGCCAACACCAACGGCAAGCTGTTCGGCTCGATGGCGCATGGCCATGCGGCACCGGCGGCGGTGAAGAATGCCGTCTATGACGTGGTGACGGCGCAGTTCAACGGCGAGTATCCGGACAGTGCGGCGGCGGCGGCGGCGCTGGTCGAGGCCGTGGCTGCGGCGAAGTGATGCGCGCAGGGGAGGGCGGGCGACCGCCTTCCCCGTTTCTGTGTCTTGGATCGGGGGAACGGGCATGGCCGCTTCGAGCGACGTGGATTTCCGCACGCGGCTGCAGGACTGGATTCCCCGGATCGTGCTGGCGCCCTCGGTGGCCGCGATCCTCGTGTTCGTCTACGGCTTCATCCTGTTCACGATCTATCTGAGCTTCACCAACAGCAAGATGCTGCCCTCGACCGACTGGGTGGGGCTGGAGAACTACGTCAAGCTGTGGAAGCTGCCGGTCTGGTACACGGCGATCGGCAATCTTGGCATCTTTGCAACGCTTTACATCGTGATCTGCACGCTGGTGGGGCTGATGCTGGCAATCTTCCTCGACCAGAAGATCCGGGGTGAGGGGATGCTGCGGCCGATCTACCTGTATCCGATGGCGCTGTCCTTCATCGTGACGGGGACGGCGTGGAAATGGTTCCTCGATCCGGGCATCGGGCTGGAAAAGACGATGCGGCTCTGGGGGTGGGAGAGTTTCACCTTCACCTGGATCAAGGACAACGACATGGCGATCTACTGCATCGTCATCGCGGCGGTCTGGCAGACGAGCGGCTTCGTGATGGCGATGTTCCTCGCGGGGCTGCGCGGCATCGACAACGAGATCCTGAAGGCGGCGCAGATCGACGGGGCATCGAACTGGCAGCTTTACCGGCGCATCGTGATCCCGCTTCTGCGCCCGGCCTTCCTGAGCGCCTTCGTGATCCTGAGCCACCTGGCGATCAAGTCCTATGACCTGGTGGTGGCGCTGACGGGGGGCGGGCCGGGGACGGCGACGCAACTGCCCGCCACGTTCATGTATTCCTACACCTTCACCCGCAAGCAGATGGGCATCGGGGCGGCGAGCGCTGTGATCATGCTGATGACGATCGCGGCGATCATGATCCCCTACCTCTACTCCGAGCTGAAGGAGAAGAAGTGATGTCGGCCGTCACGCAGGACACCGCCGTTCGCACGGGCCGCATCGCGCGCACCTTCATCTACCTGGTGCTGCTGCTCTTCGCGCTCTTCTACATGCTGCCGCTGTTCGTGATGGTGGTGAACTCGGTCAAGCCGCTGTCCGAGATCACGGGCGGCAACATGCTGGCGCTGCCGCAGGTCTGGACGCTTGATCCGTGGCGTCAGGCCTGGTCGACGGCGCAGATCGGGGTGGAGCCGACGGGGCTTCGGCCCTATTTCATCAACTCGATCCTGATGGTGGTGCCGGCGGTTGCGATCTCGACCGTGCTGGGGGCGCTGAACGGCTATGTGCTGACCAAGTGGCGCTTTCCGGGCGACACGATCCTGTTCGGGCTGATGCTGTTTGCCTGCTTCATCCCCTTCCAGATCGTCCTTATTCCGATGGCGCGGATGCTGGGGCTGATGGGGCTGGCGGGGTCGGTGCCGGGCCTGATCCTTGTGCACGTGGTCTACGGGATCGGGTTTACCACCCTTTATTTCCGCAACTACTATGCGAGCTTTCCGACCGAACTGGTGCGCGCGGCGATGATCGACGGGGCGGGGTTCTTCCGCATCTTCTGGCGGATCATGCTGCCGGTGTCGGGGCCGATCATCGTCGTTTCGGTCATCT
Source organism: uncultured Alphaproteobacteria bacterium (assembly GCA_963777765.1). GTDB lineage: Bacteria > Pseudomonadota > Alphaproteobacteria > Rhodobacterales > Rhodobacteraceae > Aliitabrizicola. The sequence goes on from CAVZRP010000008.1 coordinate 126,195, forward strand.
GGCAGTTTACCAACATCTGGAACGACTTCCTGTTCGGCGCCTCGTTCGGCGGGCAGAACCAGCCGATGACGGTGGCGCTGAACAACCTTGTGCAGTCCTCGACCGGCGTGAAGGAATACAACGTCCACTTCGCGGGCGCGATCCTTGCGGCCTTGCCGACGCTGTTCGTCTATATCGTCGCCGGGCGCTACTTCGTGCGCGGGCTGATGGCGGGGAGTGTGAAGGGATGACTTATCTTGTGTGCCTTTGGGCAGATATGTCCGTCGTCCGCGTTTTTGATCTGCGTCGCGAAAGGGCTTGAGCGATGGGTTTTCTGGATATCCGGAACGTCACGAAATCCTACGGCGCGGTGCAGGTGCTGCACGAGGTCGACATCGCGGTGGAGGAGGGGGAGTTCCTCGTGCTGGTCGGCCCGTCCGGCTGCGGCAAGTCCACCCTTCTGAACATGATCGCGGGGCTGGAAGCGATCAGCTCGGGCGACATCGCGATCAAGGGGCGGGTCATCAACGGCGTCCATCCCAGCAAGCGCAACATCGCGATGGTGTTCCAGTCCTACGCGCTTTACCCCAACATGACGGTGGGCCAGAACATCACCTTCGGGCTGGAGATGCACGGCACGCCGAAGCCCGAGCGTGACCGGGCGCTGGCCGAGGTGGCGAAGCTTCTGCAGATCGACCATCTGCTGGACCGCAAGCCGGGGCAGTTGTCGGGCGGCCAGCGGCAACGGGTGGCTATGGGGCGGGCGCTGGTGCGCGATCCGGACGTGTTCCTGTTCGACGAGCCGCTTTCCAACCTCGATGCGAAGCTGCGGGTGGACATGCGGACCGAGATCAAGAAGCTGCACCACAAGCTGGGCCGCACCATCGTCTATGTCACCCATGACCAGATCGAGGCGATGACCCTGTCGACCCGCATCGCGGTGATGAACAAGGGCTATGTCCAGCAGCTTGGCACGCCGAAGGAGATCTACGACACGCCCGCGAACCTGTTCGTGGCGAGCTTCATGGGGTCGCCCTCGATGAACCTGCTGAAGGCGAAGGTCATGGAGCTGAACGGGGCGGCCCATGCCGAGGTGACGGATGCGGAAGGAACGCCGCAACATCTGCGGTTTTCGGGCAACGCGTTGCGGGCCTGGATCGGACGTGAGGTGATCCTTGGCATCCGGCCCGAGGCGATCACCGACCCCGAGGGAGCGGATCGCAAGTCGGGCAACGTGCAGTCCTTCCCGAACCGGGTGGGGGTGACGGAGCCGGCGGGGTCGGACACTTTCGTGACCTCGACCATCGGCGGGCGCGACTGCATCGCGCGGATGCGGGCGGATGCCGATGTGCAGCCGGGCCAGATGTTCGATTTCGCGATCAACATGGACAAGGCTGTGGCGTTCGATCCGCAGACCGAGGTGCGGATCGGGGCCTAGCGCGCCGGTCGCCGCCCTGCCAGAGGTGGACCGCCTCTGTCCCCGTCTAGCCGGAGCTTGCCGCTTTCACAGCCGTCGGCCACCACGACGCCCGAACCTGCCGTTGCGCCGTCTCTTCTCGCAGGGCTGCACGACGCCGAGGCCGGCGAGCCAATCTGATTGCGACGGGGAACCCCCGACTGTCAGCGGACCTTCATGGGCACATGGCAAGCGTATTCAGGTGATCTGGTAACCCGGAGTGGAACGCGACAGCGCCATTTCCTCGTCCGACATGTCTTCCAAGATGCCTTCGAACAGAGGGGACGACAAATATCGCTCGCCGGTATCGGGCAACATGCACAGGATGACCGCCCCGGGCGGCGCTGTCTCGGCCAGTCCCATCGAGACGGCGAAGGTCGAACCGCCCGAGATTCCCGTGAAGATACCCTCTTTCTGCGCCAGCAGCTTTGCCCATTTGATCCCGTCGGCTCCGGATACGGGGATCAGATCGTCATAGTATCGGCTGTCGATAGCCTCCTGCAGGACGAGCGGGATGAAATCCGGGGTCCACCCCTGAATCGGGTGAGGCTGAAAACTCGGATGGCTGAGGGCGGGGGCCCCCTCCCCGTCACGTGCCTGCGCGATGCCGGAGCCGATCAACTGTGCATTTGCCGGCTCGCTCAGGATGATGCGAAGTCTCCGGCCGCTCCTTGCGCAGGACACGCCCCACACCGGTTACCGTGCCGCCGGTCCCATAGCCGGTCACGACATAGTCCAGCCGCTCGCCGGCGAAATCTGCCACGATCTCGCGCCCTGTCGTGGACTCGTGGATCTCGGCGTTTGCCGGTGTCTCGAACTGGTGGGCCAGAAACCAACCGTTCCGTTCGGCCAGTTCGACGGCCTTGCGGTACATGCCAAGGCCCTTCTCGGCCCGAGGTGTAAGAACGACGCGCGCCCCGAGCATCCGCATCAGCTTGCGCCGTTCGATCGAGAAACTGTCGGCCATCGTCACAACGAGCGGGTAGCCCTTTTGCGCGCAAACCATTGCCAGACCGATCCCGGTGTTCCCGCTGGTCGCTTCGACCACCGTCTGACCGGGCTTGATCCGCCCCTCGCGCTCGGCCGCCTCGATGATGTTTACGGCCAAGCGGTCCTTGATCGATCCCCCGGGATTGAATGCCTCCAGCTTGACGTAGAGCCGGACATGAGCGGGCGCCAGGTTATTGATCCGGATGCAGGGCGTGTCGCCGATCGTGTCGAGCACGCTGTCGTAGAGCCTGCCGCGGCCGCGGGTCGTTCGGACCGTGCTCATGGTCAACCTCCAATTTGAAGGGTAAGGATTAGTTTACGATACGTAACATGGATCGAGATGTTTATATAGTATCGCATACGCCTGCGGTCGCTTTGCCCAAGCATCCGCGGTGGTCTGGCATCTTTCGGCACTTCTGAATGGCAAGGAATTGTAGTGCGATGACCCCGAACCGTAGCAGACGCCGGCTTGCGGCCATACTGCTTGCGGACGTGGTCAGCTATTCGCGGCTGATGGGGCGCGACGAAATCGGAACGCTCACCTCGCTTATCGCATTGCGGAAAACCATCTTCGCCCCGGCGGTGGCACGCCATAACGGCAGGATCGTCAAGGTGATGGGCGATGGCGCGCTTGTCGAGTTTGCGTCGGTCGTCGATGCCGTGACGAGCGCGATTGAAATCCAGCTCGCCCTGGCCGATGCCAACGCCAAGGAGCTTCCCGAAAAGCGCGTGCACCTGCGGATCGGCATCAATCTGGGCGACATACTCGTCGAGGGTTCGGATATCTATGGGGACGGCGTGAATGTGGCCGCAAGGTTGCAAGCGATCGCGGAACCAGGCGAGATCGTCCTGAGCGCGACCGCCCACGAACATGTCGCCGGAAAGATCGACACGGTATTTGTCGATGTCGGCGAAAAGACACTCAAGAACATCGAGCTTCCGGTGCGTATCTTCCGCTGGTCGGCTGCCGGTTCGGAACCGATGGCGGAACTGAAGGTTGCGACCGGGCGTGTCTTGCCGGACAAACCGTCAATCGCGGTCCTGCCCTTTGACAACATGTCGGGCGATCCCGAGCAGGAGTATTTTGCGGACGGGACTGTCGAGGCGATCACGGCATCACTCTCGCGCATCCGGAGCTTCTTCGTCATCGCCCGGAATTCGTCCTTCGCCTACAAGGGAAAACCCAAGAACGTCCGCGACATCGGCCGTGAGCTTGGAGTTGGGTATGTGCTGGAAGGTTCTGTCCAGAAGGCCGGGGGGCGCATTCGGATCACAGTTCAACTGGTCGAGACAGCCGGCGGTTCGCATCTTTGGGCCGAACGCTATGACGGGGTGATGGACGACATATTCGAGCTTCAGGACCGGATCACCGAACAGGTCGCAGGCGCCCTTCTGCCGTCGATCCAACTGGCGGAGATCGAGCGGGCGCGGCGGAAGCGCCCGCAGGATGTCGGCGCATATGACCAGACGATGCGGGCGCTGCCACATGTCTGGATGCTGGAACGGGCCGAGGCGACGAAGGCGCTCGACTTGCTCGATCAGGCGCTGGCCATCGATCCGGACTATCCGCTTGCGCTGGCACTCTCGGCCTGGTGCTGGGCGCAGCGGTCGGTCTACAACTGGCACGCCGACATTGCACAGGCGCGGGCCGAGGCGTTGCGCCTTGCCGAGCATGCAGTCGGCCAGTCCAACGACGATCCGATGATCCTCGCGGTGCTGGGGACCGTGCATACCTTCGCGCGGAATTACGGAACCGCCCGCGTTCTGCTGGAGCGCGCCATCGTGCTGGACCCGAACGCAGCCTGGGCGCTGAGCCGTCTGGGATGGCTCGAGGTCTATGCGGACCGGGCCGAAGCGGCATTTCCACATTTCGAGCGCGCGCTTCGGTTGAGCCCGCTCGACCCGATGAATTTCAACAACTATACCGGAATCGCCAGCGCGCATCAGGTTGCCGGCAATGACAGCGCCGCAGCGGATATGTTCATCCGCGCGCTTGAGGAACGGCCGAACGCACTGTGGATCCACCGAAACCTTGCCCCGGCCCTTCTGGCCGCCGGCAGGTTGGACGAAGCCCAGGCTTCCAGGGTCGCCTTGCTCGCCGCCTATCCCGACCTGACGATCCAGCGGTACAAGCAAGCCATGGTCTTTTCGCCGCGCACGCTCGAGCGGATTGCAGAGCAACTGCGCCAGCTGGGCATTCCGGAAAGTTGATCACCGCCTTGTCATCCAGGGTTTGACCGGCGCTGGACCGTTGGCCTGATGGGCCTCGTGGCAGGCGCGCCGATCGGCTGCGCGCTGCCGGGCCGGCGTCACCGGAGGGAGGGCGCGGTGGTGGGTGATACCTTGAAGAACGAAACCGCCAAGCGCGACAGGATCAGGATCGGTTTCGCCAATTGGGTGAACCGGCGCCGCAAACGAGACTGCGACGGCGTCGAAAACGGAGTCAACTCGGGAAACACGGATGCAGCTTTTGATGGGCGGGACACAATAAACCTCTGAATTCAAATAACCCTCGGTCCAGAACTTGCGCCAATTCTCGCCATCCGTGAACCGGGATTTTGAGACATGTCGTTTCCGACAGGTGCGTGAACCGTGAGGCAAGCAATGCCGGTCGATAGCCCGTCATTGTTGCAGCCGCACAGATGGCGTGCCCAAATTCGGTCAAGATCAAAGCCCGCCTTGCCGCAATGTGATTCCCGTCAGGTGTCGACGGGTCAGCGCAACAGGCGCTTTTCGAGCAAACCACGGTCCTGGCTGCGAGGCCACATGGCGCCGTGCCATCTATGCCACTGGAAGCCTTGAACCCCAGGGTCAGTATGCTTCTCCGGGCGTTTCCGTCATCCTTGTGCTGAGGGGGGCGGACCAGGCGCCTCGCCGGTTTCCCGACGCGCCACGTTGGAAATGCGCGGCGAACCCGGCCAATTCTGGAAGACAGCAACGTGCGTGGAGCCAGGTCTTGAGGGCGCCTCCCCGCGCCGGTCGCGGAGTTCCGACACGATCAGGTTGCCGTCCTTCCGGCGGATCTCCGATGCGGCCTTGTCGCGCCTCGATCCCGTGTCGCTTCAAACGGGCCAGTCGCGGCGTTCCGCCGAAGGGGCAATTCTGTCAGCGCCACACGGGATTGTCAGGATTCCCCCCAAGCCGCACCTGCTACGATCTATCGGCCTATCGGCAATCAAGGGAGATCAGCATGACGCGCATGACGGCAAAGGATTTCGATCAGGAACTTCTGGACCTCTACGACTTCTACGCGCATGGGCGGATCACGAAGCGGGAGTTTCTGGACCGCGCAGGCAAGTGGGCTGTCGGGGGACTGACCGCATGGGCGATCCTTGGCATGCTTTCGCCCGACTATGCGCTGGCACAGCAAGTCAGTGCGACCGATCCGGAGATCGTGACGGAGGTCGTGACTTACCCCTCTCCGAATGGTCACGGCGAGGTTCGGGCCTATCTCGCTCGGCCGTCGGCGTCGACGGGACCGATCGGCGGAGTGGTGGTCGTTCACGAGAACCGAGGTCTGAACCCATACATCGAAGATGTGGCGCGGCGTGTGGCAAAGGCCGGCTATGTCGCCCTGGCGCCCGACGGACTCACGAGTGTCGGAGGTTATCCGGGAAACGATGAGAAGGGACGAGAGCTGCAGGCAACGGTCGATCCGACCAGGCTGATGAACGACTTTTTCGCGGCTGCCGAATTTCTGATGGATCATGACGCAGTAAACGGCAAGGTCGGAATGGTTGGTTTCTGCTATGGTGGAGGGGTCTGCAATGCCGCCGCCGTCGCCTATCCTGAACTTGCTTGTGCCGTTCCGTTCTATGGGCGGCAGGCATCGGCGGCGGACGTGCCGAAGATCAGGGCCCCCCTGATGCTGCACTATGCCGGGCTAGATGATCGCATCAACGCGGGCTGGCCAGACTACGAGGCGGCGCTGAAGGCAAACGGAAAGACCTACGAGGCATACATCTACGAAAACGTGAACCACGGGTTCCACAACGATACCACGCCCCGCTACGACCCAGTTGCCGCGGCGCTCGCGTGGGAGCGGACCTTGGGTTGGTTCCAGCGATACCTGACATGACCAGCGGCTGGGCCAGTCTCCGTGATCTGGTCGCACAGGATGTCTTGGGTGGACGTCGCTGCTCGTGCCGGGCAGGGGGGTTGACACGCCCGCTCAAGCTGCAACGCTGCAAGTAACCGAAGGGTTACAAGCGAGGAGCAGGTGGCGCAATTCGACTATATCGTGACGGGCGGCGGTTCTTCGGGTTGTGTCCTTGCCGCGCGCCTCTCTGAAGACCCCGCGGCGCGTGTGCTTCTGATCGAAGCGGGCGGGCGCGACCGAAGCCTTCTCTTCCACAGGCCCGCCGGTTTTGCGCGCATGACGAAGGGCATCGCCAGCTGGGGCTGGTCCACCGTGCCGCAGCGCCACATGCAAAGACCGCGTGCTCTGGTACACGCAGGCCAAGGTCATCGGCGGCGGCTCGACCATCAACGCCCAGATCTACACCCGCGGCAACGCAAAGGATTACGACAGCTGGGCCGCCGAGGCGGGTTGCGCGGGCTGGACCTATCGCGAGATCCTGCCCTACTTCAAGCGGGCCGAGGACAACGAACGCTTCGCATGACGACTACCACGGCGACGGTGGCCCGCTCGGCGTCTCCATGCCCCGAGCCACACTTGCCGATCTGCGACGCCTTTCTGCGCGCCGCGCAGGAATATGGCATTCCCTACAATCCCGATTTCAATGGCGCGCGGCAGGCGGGTGCGGGCTTCTACCAGCTGACGCAGCGCGACGTTCGCCGCTCGTCCGCGGCTACCGCCTACCTCAGGCCCGCCGAGGCACGCCCGAACCTGACCGTCCGCACCGGCGCGCAGGTGCTGCGGATCGTCCTGCGAGCCGGCCGCGCGGCGGGCGTCGAGGTCGCGCAGGGCGGGCAGGCGACGACATCCGCGCCGACCACGCGAGGTCCTCGTCACCTCGGGCGCCATCGGCTCGCCACGCCTTCTGCATGCTCTCGGGCATCGGCCCGGCCGATCACCTGAACCGGTTGGCGTCCCCGTCGTCACATGATCTGCCTGGCGTCGGTGCGAACCTGCAGGACCATCTCGATCTCTTCGCATCGGCCGAATGCACCGGCGACCACACCTATGACAGCGTCCGCCAGGCTGGACCGCACGGTCTGGGCGGGCCTGCAGTACCTGCTGTTCCGCAGCGGTCCGGTCGCCTCGTCACTCTTCGAGACCGGCGGCTTCTGGTACGCCGACCCTGCGGCACGCTCGCCGGACATCCAGTTCCATCTCGGCCTGGGCTCCGGCATCGAGGCCGGCGTCGCCAAGCTCAAGAACGCCGGCGTCACGCTCAACACGGCCTACCTGCGCCCACGGTCGCGCGGCACCGTGCGCCTCGCCTCGCGCCGATCCCGGCGGCCGCGCCGCTGATCGACCCGAACTACTGGGCCGATCCGGACGACCGCGACATGTCGCTCGAGGGGCTGCAGATCGCCCGCGAGATCATGCGCCAGCCCGCGCTGAAGCCCTTCATCCTGGCCGAGCGCGCTGCCCGGCGCCGAAGTCACGACGCGACGAGGAGCTGTTCGACTACGCCTGTCGCATCGCCAAGACCGACCACCACCCGGTCGGCACCTGCCAGCATGGGACATCGACGCATGGCCGTCGTCGACCCGCACCTCAAGGTCCGCGGTCTCGAGGGCCTGCGCGTCTGCGACGCTTCGATCATGCCGCGGGTCAACTCCTCCAACACCAACGCCCCCACCATCATGATCGGCGAGAAGGCGTCGGACATCATCCGCGGCCTGCCCCCGCTGCCCGCGGCCGTGCTGGGTGAATATCGCAACGACCGCCTCGGAACCATTTCCTGACCATAACCGCCCCGGTGCTTGACCACAGATGCAACGGTTGGCGGTTGTGACTGAGGCCGCGCTGCGGGTTGCGGCGACACGCTGGGCAGGGCAGGGGCGGTTGCCACCGGTCTTCGGCGTGAGCCGCCCATCGTTGGCCGCCTGAGGCGGCGCAGAAACTGTCGGGCGACGCCGTCCTTGATCCCGATCCGGAGCCGTCGACCCGATGGAGAGCCGTGTGCACTCTGGCTTCCGCCCAAGGCAACAGAGCAAAGGGCCTTGCCTGCAGGTGCACTGCCAGGGACTAAGCCTGTACCAGCCTGAGCACCGTATCGATGTTGAACGCCAGCCGCGCCTCCAGGGCGGATTTCTCCATCAGGTCGCGCTCGAACACGATCGAGCCGGTGAAGCGGTTGGTCAGGTAGTAATAGCCGATCGCCGCGATGGTGATGTTCAGCTGCACCGGGTCCACGCCCGGGCGGAACACGCCCGCCGCCACGCCGCGGTCCAGGATCGCCGCCCACCATGCGAGACGAACTTGCGGCTGCACGACCTTCACCACCTCGGAGTTCTTCAGGTGCTTGGCCCGGTGCAGGTTCTCGCTGTTCACCAGCGTCAGGAACTCGGGGTTCTTCAGGTAGTAGTCCCAGGTGAAGCGCACCAGCCGCTCCAGCGCCGCGCGCGGCTCGAGATGGTCGAGGTTCAGCTTCTGCTCGGCGGTGCGGATGTCGACATAGGCCTCTTCCAGCACGGTCTGGAACAGCCCCTCCTTGCTGTCGAAATAGTGGTAGATCATCCGCTTGTTGGCCTTCGCCTTCTCGGCGATCACGTCGACCCGCGCGCCGCCCAGCCCGTTGCTTGGCGAACTCGCGCTTCGCCGCCGCGAGGATGCGCGCCTTGGTCGCCTCGGCATCCCGCACGCGCGGCTTTTCTGGCGCCGGCGTATCCACGGTACCCGTCCCACCTTCGCCCGGTGCGCTACCGCTGCGCCCCTGTCCTGCATACACGCCACCTGCGGCCTCCGGTCAAAGCGCTCTGCGCCTTCACAAGCATGCACCAAATGGCTAGCCTAGCTGCATCATAGGCCTTGACTCGCGCCCCGTCAACGAAGTAACCGGTTAGTGCGTTAAATGACGCGACACGCCCGCTCGGTCCAGACCCGCCGGGGGTCCGTCACGTCGCGGAAACCGGCTGCCCCCAGGGCGGCGCATGCGTGGAGAAGGGAGGTCTTCCATGTCGTTCATCAAGGAGTACATCGAGCGCGAGACGATCAATCGTCGCAACTTCCTGCTCGCCTCGGCCGCCGGCATTGGCAGCCTGCTGGCTGCCCGCCGCCTTCGGGCGCGGCGCTGCGCGGGCCGCGCTGGTCGATCCGGTCATCGCCTGGAGCTACCGCGACCGCGCCAACCCCTACTGGAACTGTCCATCGTCTCGGGCGGCGAGGCCTTCGTCGAAAGCATCGGTCGCCAGAAGATCCGACTCGTGAACCTGATCAACGAGGGCTCGTCGGAAAAGTCGCTGGCCGACATCAAGGCGCTGCTCGCCAAGAACAACGGCAACTGCGCCATCGCCTGCGACGCGAACGACAGCCCCAACGCCCGGCCGGTGGTCGAGGCCGTGGCGGCGGCCGGCGGCTACATCTCGACGATCTGGAACAAGACCGACGACCTGCATCCCTGGGACTTCGGCGACAACTACGTCAGCCACATGACCTGGTCGGACGAGAAGCCGGCCGAGGAAACCGCGCGCATCCTGTTCGAGGCGATGGGCGGCAAGGGCGGCGTGGTCCATCTGGGCGGCATCGCGGCCAACAACCCGGCGGTCGAGCGGCTGCAACGGCCTGAAGAACGCGCTGAAGGATTACCCCGACATCACGCTGCTCGACGCGCAGCCGGCCGACTGGGACACCCAGAAGGCGAACGAGATCGATGTCGCAGTTCCTCACCCGCTACGGCGACGAGATCAAGGGCGTGCACTGCGCCAACGACACCATCGCCTATGGCGTGCTCGAGGCGCTGCGCGCCGAAGGGATCGAGGGCATGCCGGTCGTCACCTATGACGGCAACAAGGAGGCGGTCGAATTCGTCATGCAGGGCAAGATCCTCGCCACGGTCGTTCACCAACCCCTACTGGGGCGGCGGCATCACCGCCTCGCTCGCCTATCACGCGGCGATCGGCACCTTCAAACCCTCGGACGAGCCGCACGAGCACCGCGAGTTCTACGGGCCGACGATCCTGATCACCCCCAAGGACGCGGCCGAGCTTCAAGGCCAAGTACATCGACGCCACCCCGACCTACGACTGGACCGACTTCTGGGGCCCGTCGAACGGCCCGATCGTCTACAAGCTGACCGCTCGGGCGGGGCGCGCGCCGCGCCCGAGCCCGCGCCCGGTCGCGCTCCTGAGTCGCCGGGGAGGCCGGCATGTGCCGCGACAGATCTCGCGTGAGACACTGATCCAGCTGGGCGCCCGCTTCTGGTGCTGGTCGCGCTGGTCGCCGTGTTCACGGCGATCAACCCGAACTTCCTGTCGCTGCGCAACTTCGCCCGCATCGCCATCGCCGCGACGCCGGCGCTGATGGTGGCGATCGGCGTGACCTTCATCATCATCATGGGCTCGATCGACCTGTCGATGGAGGGGACGATGTCGGTGACGGCGGTGGTCTTCGGCTACGCTCTTCCTCGGCTCGGGCGGCACGCTCTGCTCCTCGGGCTGGCTCGCCATGCCGCTGGCGCTGGTGCTCGGCGGCTGGTCCTCGGCTTGCTCAACGGGCTTGTCCACGTCGAGCTGCGCATCCCGTCCTTCATGGCCTAGCTCGCCATGGGCTTCGTCGGCACCGGGCCGTCGATGCTGATGACCGGCGGGCGAGACGATCCTGATCGATGACGACGCCGTTCCGCGGCCTGCTGACCGATGCGCTACTTCGGCTTCCCGCTGATGGTCTACGTCGCCGGCCTCTTCCTGGTCGCTGGCCTGGTTCATCCAGTCCTACACGCGGCTCGGGCGGAACTTCTACGCGGTCGGCGGCGGCGAGGATCTGGCCCATCGCCTCGGGTCTGAACGTCGCGCCGGGTGCGCATCATCGGCTTCGCGCTGGCGGGGCTCTTCTACGCCATCGGCGGCGATCTTCGCCGTGGGCGCGCATCGGCATCGCGGAATCGCTCACCGGGGCGAACTTCATGTTCATCTCGATCACCTCGGTCGGTGGTCGGCGGGGTCGCGCTCTGGGGCGGGGTCGGCGGCGTGTGGAACACGCTGGTCGGCGTGCTGATCGTCAGCGTCATCAACAACGGCATGGTGGTGATCGGCCTGCCCGACTACCTGCAGGACGGCGTGCTGGGCCTGCTCGTTATCATCGCCGTCGTCCTGTCGACCGACCGCCGCGCCGTCGCGTTCGTGAAGTAGGGGCGCGGCATGTACGAACTCGCGCGCGTCGACAAGAGATTCCCCGGCGTCCACGCGCTGAAGGCGATCGACTTCCACATCGGCAAGGGCGAGATCGTCGGGCTCGTCGGCGAGAACGGCGCCGGCAAGTCGACGCTGATGAAGGTGATCTACGGCGCCTACCAGCCCGATGGCGGCGAGATCCTGATCGACGGCAAGCCCGTGCGCTTCGCCAATCCGCGCCAGGCGATGGAGAAGGGCATCGGCATGGTGTTCCAGGAGCAGTCCCTGATCCCGACCCTGACGGTGATGGAGAACATCTTCCTCGGCTACGAGGCGCAATTCGTCCGCTTGGGCGTGATCAACTGGAAGGCCATGGCCGCGGCCGCCCGCGCGCAGCTGGCCAAGGTGAAGCTCGACATCGACCCTGCCGTCCTGACATCCACACTCTCCTTCGCCCAACGCCAGCTTGTCGAACTCGCCAAGGTGCTGACGCTGGAAGAGCGGGTCGACGGCAACCTCGTGATCCTGCTGGACGAGCCCACGTCGGTCCTGTCGGAAGATGAGGTGAAGCTGCTGTTCAGGCTGGTGCGCGAACTGTCGCTCGCGTGCCTCGTTCATCTTCGTCTCGCACCGGCTGGACGAGGTGATCGAACTGTCCGACCGCATCTACGTGTTCAAGGACGGGCAGGTGGTGGACGAGGTGCAGGCCCGCGACGCGCAGGTGGAGCAGATCCAGCACAAGATGGTCGGCCGCAACGTCGACAAGGAGTACTACCGCGAACAGCGCCAGAAGCCCTACGACCCCGCGAAAACCCTGTTGGAGCTGGACCGCGTCGGCCTGCCCGGACGCTGCAAGGACATCTCCTTCGCCCTCCACCCGGGCGAGGTGCTCTGCCTCGTCGGCACCGAAGGTTCGGGGCGCGAGGCGATCCTGCGCACCATCTACGGGATGCTCACCCCGGTCGAAGGCACCGTCACGCTCAAGGGCGACCGCGTCACCCGTTTCACCCCGCGCAACGCGGTGGAGCATGGCGTCGGCTACGTCCCGCGCGAACGCAAGATCGAAGGGATCGTTGCGGGCATGTCGGTCTATGAGAACATGACCCTGTCGCAGCTCGGCCATTACGCACCGCCGGCGTCCTGCGCCCCGCCGAGGAAAAGGCGCTCGCGCGCGACTGGATCACGCGCCTGTCGATCAAGGCCAGTTCCGAAGACGCCGATTGCGGCAACCTCTCGGGCGGGAACCAGCAGAAGGTCGTGCTGGCCAAGTGGCGTTCGGCCGGGTCGGACATCATGCTGCTCGACCATCCGACGCGCGGCCTCGACATCGGCGCGAAGGAAGACGTCTACGACATGGTCCGCGACATGTCCGATGCGGGCGTGGGCATCGTCCTTGTCGCCGACACGCTGGAGGAGGCGATCGGCCTGTCGCACACGATCATCGTCGTCAAGGACGGCGAGATCCAGAAACGGTTCGATGCGCGCGACGGCAAGCCGACGCTCTTCGACCTCATCCACTACATGATCTGAGGGCGCGCATGATGAAGCTGGACCGCCTGAAGAAACACCTGCCCTGGATCACGCTGCTCGCGCTGGTCGCTGATCGTCGGCATCGCCGACCCGACCTTCCTGCAAGCCCAGGAACCTGCTCTCGCTCGCGGGCGATATCGTGCCGCTCTTCATCATGGCGATGGGCATGACCTTTGCCATCTACATCGGCGGCATCGACCTGTCGGCGCAGAACGTGGCGAACATGACCACCGTCATCGCCACGCTGGCCCTGCCGGTCTTCGGCATCTGGACGGCGCTGCTCTGCATCCTTGCCGGGTTCACGCTCGGGCTGCTTTCGGGGTTCGTCACCACGAAACTGCTCGTGCCCTCGTTCATCACCACGCTGGCCATCGGCGGCATCGCCCTGTCGGCCAGCCAGTACCTGTCTGGCCAGCAGGCGCTCTACATGGACGACACGCTCCGCAACGCGACCTTCGGCTGGATGTTCGGCAATTCCTTCGGCATCCCGCACGAACTTCTGATTGCAGGCGTCCTCGTGCTGATCGCGCTTTTCATCCAGACCCGCACCACGCTCGGCCGCGCGCTCAAGGCCGTGGGGGCGGGCGAACCGGCCGCGCTCGCCTCGGGCCTGAACATCGCGCGCACCAAGATGCTGGCCTTCGCCCTTTCGGGCGCGCTCGCTGCAATTGCCGGCCTGATGTTCGCGGTCAAGCTCTCGGGCGGATCGCCCAACATGGCGAACGGCTTCCTCCTGCCCGCCATCGTCGCGGTGCTGGTCGGCGGCACGCCGTTGACCGGCGGGGTAGGGGGCGTGCTGAACACCCTGATCGGCACGCTGATCGTGGCCGTCATTCGCGCGTCCATGCTCTATTTCGAGGTCGACGCGACCCAGCAGCAGATGGTGTTCGGCCTCGTCCTGATCGCCGCCATCGCGCTGACCATCGACCGCTCCAAGCTGCGGACGGTGAAGTGATGGGCACCATGCAGGCCGCCGTCCTGACCGAACCCCGCCGCTTCGACCTGCGCGAGGTACCGATCCCGCAGATCGGCCCGCAGGACGCGCTGATCCGCGTCAGCCGCACGGGCATCTGCGGCACCGACATCCATATCTTCCATGGCCACTACGCCGCAGACCGCCTGCCGCTGATCCCGGGGCACGAGTTCACCGGCACCGTGGCCGACGCGGGCGCGCAGGTGACCCACCTGACCATTGGCGCGAAAGTCGTCGTCGACATCAACATCGGCTGCGGCACCTGCTTTTTCTGTGCGCGCAACGAAGTCCTCAACTGCCCCTCGGCCCAGCAGGTCGGCATCTCCCGCGACGGCGCCTTCGCCGAATTCGTCGCCGTCCCCGCCCGCCTCGTCCTGCCTGCTCCCGACGGCGTCCCCGACGCGATCCTCGCCCTCACCGAACCGCTCGCCTGCGTCGTCCGCGCCGCCCGCGCCGCGCGGGCCGGGTTCGCGCGATCCGTCGTCATCCTTGGTGCGGGCCCCATCGGCAACCTCCATGTCCAGATGATGCGCCTGATCGGCGCGGCCCCCATCATCGCCGCCGACCTCTCGCCCGACCGCTGCGCGATGGCGCTCGCTGCGGGGGCCGACGCCGCCATCGCGGACCCCGCCGAACTGCGCGCGACGGTCCTGCGGATGACCGAAGGGCGCGGCGCCGACATCGTGATCGAAAGCGTCGGCCACCCGGCGCTCTACGAGCAGGCCTTCACCCTCATCCGCAAGGGCGGCCACGTCGCCGCCTTTGGGCTTGCCGGCCCCGGCCAGACGGTCCCCCTCGACCTTTTGCGCACGGTGCTGGAGGAAACCTCCGTGAAGGGCTCGGTCGCCGGAATGGGAAGGGACATGAGTGACGCTCTCACGCTCCTGTCCCACGGCCGCCTCCGCACCACGCCCTTCACGGGGGCCAGTTTTCCGCTGGCCCGCATCCAGGAGGCGTTCGAGACGCTTCCCGACCGCCCCACCGATCTCAAGACGCAGATCGTGCTCTGACTTGAACTCACCGTCCGGTTACTTATTGTAACGTTGCAACACGCCCCGATTCCCGGCCCGGAGGACATCATGGACCAGACCAGCACCCGCCTTTCCCCCCCGGCCGAGCCGCGCGACTTCGGCTTCTACATCGACGGTGCCTTCATCCCGGCGGGCGCCCGCGAAACCTTCCTGCGCGCTTCGCCCGCGCACGGCACGCCCGTCACCCGCATCCCGAAATGCACCCTAGACGATCTGAACGCCGCCGTCGCCGCCGCGCGCCGCGCCTTCGAGGATCGCCCGCGCTGGTCCGGCCTGCCCGGCGCGGCCCGCGCCGCCGTCCTGCTGCGCGCGGCCGACATCCTGCGCCGCCGCCGCGACGAGATCGCCTATTGGGAAACGCTCGAGAACGGCAAGCCCATCAGCCAGGCGCGGGGCGAGATCGACGGCTGCATCGCCTGTTTCGAACATGCCGCAGGGTCCGCCCGCAGCCTGCACGGCGACAGCTTCAACAACCTCGGCGATGCCATGTTCGGCCTCGTCACCCGGGAACCCATCGGCGTCGTGGGCCTCATCACGCCGTGGAACTTCCCCTTCCTGATCCTGTGCGAGCGTGTGCCCTTCATCCTCGCGTCCGGCTGCACCATCGTCGCCAAACCGTCCGAGGTCACCTCCGCCACCACCCTGATCCTCGCCGAGGTGCTGGCCGAGGCGGGCCTGCCCGCGGGCGTCTACAACGTCGTCACCGGCTCGGGCCGCACCATCGGGCAGGCGCTCACCGAACACCTCGACGTCGACATGCTCTCCTTCACCGGCTCCACCGCCGTGGGCCGCTCCTGCCTTCAGGCTGCAGGCGGCAACTTCAAGAAGCTGGGGCTGGAACTGGGCGGCAAGAACCCGCAGATCGTCTTTGCCGACGCCGACCTTGCGGACGCCGCCGATGGCGTGGCGTTCGGCATCGCCTTCAACACCGGACAATGCTGCGTCTCGGGCAGCCGCTTGATCGTCGAACGCTCCGTCGCCCGCGAGTTCGAGCAACTCGTCGCCGCGAAGCTCGCCAAAGTGCGTGTCGGCGATCCGCTGGACGAGCGGACGCAGGTCGGCGCCATCACCACCACGCAGCAGAACGACACGATCCTCGGCTTCATCGCCAAGGGGCAGGCCGAAGGCGCGCGCCTCGTCGCGGGCGGCACCCCGCTCGATCTGGGGAAGGGCCAGTTCATCGCTCCGACCATCTTCGGCGATGTGACGCGCGAGATGTCCATCGCGCGGGACGAGATTTTCGGGCCCGTCCTCACGGTGATGCCCTTCGACACGCTGGACGAGGCCATCACCATCGCCAACGACACCGTCTACGGCCTTGCGGCTTCGGTCTGGACGAAAAACATCGACAAGGCCCTCACCGTCACCCGCCGCGTTCGGGCCGGGCGCTTCTGGGTCAACACCACGCTTGCGGGCGGCCCGGAACTGCCCATCGGGGGGTTCAAGCAATCGGGCTGGGGCCGCGAGGCGGGCATTTACGGGGTTGAGGAATACACCCAGATCAAGTCTGTCCATATCGAGATCGGCGCGCGGTCGCACTGGATCGCGTGACGAGAGACGGGCGGGGGGGACGAATGGCCGAAGGC
Source organism: uncultured Alphaproteobacteria bacterium (assembly GCA_963777765.1). Taxonomy (GTDB): domain Bacteria; phylum Pseudomonadota; class Alphaproteobacteria; order Rhodobacterales; family Rhodobacteraceae; genus Aliitabrizicola. The sequence continues at coordinate 142,983 of CAVZRP010000008.1, forward strand.
TTCGACTATGTGATCGTGGGCGGGGGCACCGCCGGATGCGTTCTGGCCGCGCGCCTGACCGAGAACCCGGCCACCCGCGTCTGCCTGCTGGAAGCGGGCGGGCGCGACACCCACCCGCTGATCCACGTGCCCGTCGGCTTCGCCAAGATGACGACCGGCCCCCTGACCTGGGGCCTGACGACCGCGCCGCAGAAACACGCGAACAACCGCGAGATCCCTTACGCCCAGGCCCGCGTCCTGGGCGGCGGAAGCTCGATCAACGCCGAGGTCTTCACCCGAGGCCACCCCGCCGATTACGACCGCTGGGTCGAGGAAGGGGCGGCGGGCTGGAGTTTCAACGACATCCGGAAATACTTCCTCCGCTCCGAGGGCAACAGCATCCTGTCGGGCGAATGGCACGGCACCGAGGGGCCGCTCGGTGTCTCCAACACGCCCGACCCGCAGCCCGATGACCCGCGCCTTCCTGCGCTCTTGCCAGGAACTCGGGATTCCCTACAATCCCGACTTCAACGGCCCCGTGCAGGAAGGCGCCGGCGTCTACCAGACCACGACGAAGAACGCCCGCCGCTGCTCCGCCGCCGTGGGCTACCTGCGCCCCGCTCTGAAGCGCCCGAACCTCACGGTCGTCACCAAGGCGCAGGTGCTGAGCATCGTGTTCACCGGCAGCCGCGCTACCGGCGTCCGTTATGCGGTGGAGGGCAGGGTGCAGACGGTGCGGGCCGAGAGCGAGGTCATCGTCACCTCGGGCGCCATCGGCTCGCCCAAGCTGATGATGCTCTCGGGCGTCGGCCCGGCCGACCATCTGCGCCAGCACGGGATCGACGTGATCCATGACCTGCCGGGAGTCGGCCAGAACCTGACGGACCACTTCGGGATCGACATCGTCGCCGAGCTGAACGGCCACCATTCGCTCGACAAGTACAACAAGCCGCACTGGGCCGCTCTGGGCGGGCCTGCAATACGCGCTCTTCAAATCCGGCCCGATCACCTCGAACGTGGTCGAGGGCGGGGTCTTCTGGCATTCGATGCCGGGCCTGCCTTATCCCGACCTTCAGTTCCACTTCCTCGCGGGTGCCGGGGCAGAGGCCGGGGTGCCGAGCGTGACCAAGGGGTCGTCCGGTATAACCCTCAACTCCTACACCCTGCGCCCGAAGTCGCGCGGCAGCGTCACGCTTCTCTCCGCCGATCCCTCGGCGAAGCCGGTGGTGGACCCGAACTTCCTCGGCGATCCAGACGACCTGCGCTGCTCGGTCGAGGGCGTGAAGATCAGCCGCGAAATCTTCCGCCAGCCCAGCTTGCGGAAATACATTCGTGCGATCCGCTTCCCCGCCGACCAGGTGAAGACCCAGGCGGAGTTCGAGGCCTATGCCCGCCAGTTCGGACGCACCTCCTATCACCCGGTTGGCACCTGCCGGATGGGGGTCGATGGGATGTCCGTGGTCGATCCGCAGCTGCGCGTCCACGGCCTCGACGGCCTGCGCATCTGCGACAGCTCGATCATGCCCAGCCTCGTCGGCTCTAACACCAACGCGCCGACGGTGATGATCGGCGAGCGCGCGGCCGACCTGATCAGGGGGAACGGGTAGACGCAAAGGACCGTCCGGCAACGGCGCTCAGCCGACGTTCTGCTGGAGAGGCGCGGATGGACTGTGCCCGCGATCTGATCGCGAGGTGTACAATCGCGCAGGCGAGTTCCGATCCGCTTGCACTGAGGCATCGCGCGGGACGCTGCCCGCCTTGACGGAACGTTGCATCCGGCCAGCAAGAGCCAAGCGCCTGGCCTCAGCCGCCGCCCTGCCACACCCGGATGGCTTCGAGCGGCCAGACCAGCATCAGGATGTTGAGCGCGAGGCCGTCACGGATGAGCCATGTCGTGAGCGTCTCGAAGAAGATCACGAGGGCGACGCTGGCCCAGATCGGCAGCACACGGGCAAGGAAGAAGCCCGCAACCATGGCAAGGATGTCGAAGACCGAGTTGATGACCGAGTCACCGTAGTAGTCGAGCGAGATGGTGACCGCCCGGTAGCGGTCGATGATGAAGTCGGAGTTTTCCAGCAGTTCCCATCCGGCTTCGATCGCCGTGGCTATGGCGAGCCGCCACCCGACAGGCATCTGGCGCGCAACAAGCCAGAGCAGGGCGTAGAACAGGATGCCGTGGATGACGTGCGAAGGCGAATACCAGTCGAACAGGTGCTGCGAGTTCTCGGAACTCATCGTTTCGCCGTGCCAGAGCTTGATGTATCCGCATTTGCAGATCGCCTCCCGCCCAACCCAGAGCAGCCGCGCGGCGGCGGCAAGGATGATCGCGGCAGTGATCCAGTAAGGCAGGGCGCGACGTGTCATGGGGCGGAGCGAAGCATTTTGGGGAGGTGCCGTCCAGTGGTCAGATGGAAAGGGGGATGACATCGACCGACAGGTCCGTGTGTTGCCGACCTGAAGCGCGCAGGACGCCCTTGATCGGCGAGACATCGGAATAGTCGCGGCCGCGGGCGACCACGATGTGGTCCTGGCCAGCAGAGATCGCGTTGGTGGGGTCGTATTCGATCCAGCCCGCATCTGCGCCGCACCAGGCGCGGACCCAGGCGTGCATCGCGTCGGCCCCTTCGAGGCGCGGCTTGCCGGGCGGCGGCATGGTGCGCAGGAAACCCGAGACGTAGCCGGCGGGGATACCGAGGCTCCGCAACCCGGATATCATGATGTGGCTGAAATCCTGGCAGACGCCGTGGCGTGCCATGAAGGCATCCGCCATCGGCGTGTCCACCTCGGTCGCGTCGGGGTCGTAGCTCATGTCGTGGTGGAGGGCGTTGCCGAGGGCGATGACGGCCTCGGCGGCTGTGGTGGTGCCCTTCGCCTTCGCGAGCGCATAGGCGGCTACGGCGGCATCGCGCGGGACAAGCGGGGACGGGGCGAGGAAGTGGCAGGGAGAAGCGGCGTCAAGGCTGTGCAGGGCCGCGATTTCAGACCGAATGGCGTCGCGGGACGAGGAGGGGCCGGGGGCGGGGCGGGGCGTGGCGGTCGATCCGTGCCTGAAGGTGAAGGATGACCTCGTCGGTTGCCCCGCGAAACGCGAAGTCGGTGGCGCGATTGCCGAAGAAATCCTCACGGTCGGTACGCTCGGCCGGGTGGGGGCGGATATCGAGATGGGCTGCGATCAGACGCTGCTCGCCGGGCAGGTCGGCCGGCATCAGACGCGCAAGATGCCGACCGCCGATGGCGGGGCTGGCGTAGTGGTAGGCGATGTGCAGGATCATGTCGTAGATCATGGGGCGTCAGCGCAGATAGGCGTCCGACAAGATGTCGGACAGCTTGAGAATGTCGTTGCAGAGCGCGCGCAGCGCATCGGGCGTAAGGCTGTCGGGCGAGTGCAGCGCCGTTCGGGTCTGCACCGCGAGGACATGGCGCGACAGGTCGGACATCTGGCCGTTGCGGCTGCCTTCGGCGAGCAGGTCGGCTTGCTCCTTCAGTTCGGTCAGCTGGAACAGGATCGAGCGCGGGTTCAGCGGGTCGAGCGCCAGCAGGTCGACCACGCTGTCGCGGCTGGTCGTGACGGCATAGCGCTGGCGGTGGGTCATGACGCTGTCGCCGACCTCGACCGCGAGATCGAGCGCGCCGTCGGGGCCTCGGCTCGGCCAGCGTGGCGAGCAGATCGGCCATCATCGCGGCACGTTCGAGCGAGCGGCCGATGGTCAGGAAGCGCCAGCCGATGAAGCGATACATGTTCTCGTGCACGAGGCCGGAGAAGCCCGTGATCTTGCGCAGCAGGACGCCCATGGCGCGTGCCGCGTCGTCGCCCGGCGCTGACGCGTGTCGGCCATGCGGCCGAGCGGTCTTGTCCAGGTCGTCCAGCGCCGCCCAGCCGTCGAGCGAGAAGCGGTCGCGGACGCGGCTGGCGCTGTAGATCGCGCTGGCGAGGGTGCCGATCAGGCCGCGCGGGAGCGGCGGTTCGGGATCGACGCCGTAGTCGCAGGAGCTCCGTCGCGATCACGGCAGCAGCGGCGCCCCGGTCGCCGCTCTCGGCCAGGCGGACGTTCCAGGCGCGCAGCAGGCGCATCAGGCCCTCGGTGCGTTCGACATAGCGGCCCAGCCAGAAGAGGTTGTCGGCGGCGCGGGTCGGCAGCGCGCCGGGCTGCGGCGCGGATGAAGCGGGCCGGGCGCCGGGTAGCAGCGTCGTCGTCCGGCTCGACCGGCGCGTCCGCTGACGATCCAGACATCGGCGACCGAGCCGCCGCGCTGCATGGCGATGGCGGTCGCGTCGGGGGTGCGGCCGATGCGGGCAAAGCCGCCCGGCATCACCTGCCAGCCCTGCGGCGTGCGGGCGAGGAAGACCCGCAGGCTCATCGGGCGCGGCACCAGCTTGCCGTCGACTCAGGCGGGCGTGGTGGACAGGGTCACCAGCTTCCTGCGCCACCAGCTTCGGGCCTTCGGCGGCGAGCCAGTCGTCGAGCGTCGTCGCGCCGCGCATCTCGCCCGCGCATGGCACGGGCATCGTCCGTCCTCGAACGGCAGGCGGGTGGACAGGGCCGGGCCGATCACCATGCGGTCAGCGATGGGCGCGGACATGCGCGCGCTCGGCCGGCCTGCCCGCACCACCAGGTCGCGATGTTGGGCAGCATCAGCGGCTCTGCCCGGTCAAGCGCCTGGGCGATGCCGCGGCAGGAAGGCCAGCAGCGCCCGGGTTTCCAGCACGCCCGGAGCCCAGCGCGTTGACCATCGTGACCGACCCGCGCCGCAGCGCCGACACCAGCCCGGGCGTGCCGAGGCGCGAGCGGCTCGTCAAGTTCCAGCGGGTCGGCATAGGCGCCGTCCAGCCGGCGCCAGAGCACGTCGAATGGGCGCAGCCCGGCGACGGTGCGCACCATCAACTGCCCGTCTCGACCGCCAGATCCTCGCCCTCGCAGCAGCGGAGAAGCCAAGGTAGCGGGCGATGTAGGCGTGCTCGAAATAGGTGTCGTTCAGCGGCCCCGGCGTCAGGATGCCGACCCGGGTTCCCGGATCGCTGCGCATCTCCTGCAGCGCGTCGCGGAAGGCGCGGAAGAACCCGGCAAGGCGGTGGACCTGGGCTTCGGCGTAGAGTCTCGGAGAAGACGCGGGCGGTGGCGACGCGGTTTTCCAGCGCGAAACCCGGCGCCGGAGGGGGCCTGCGTGCGGTCGCCCAGCACCCACCAGCGGCCATCCGGGCCGCGCCCGATCTCGAAGGCGACGAAGTGCAGGTAATGGCCCGCTGCGCGGGGCGCACGCCGACCAGCGGGCGCAGCCATTCGGGGTTGCCCGCGACCAGCGCCGCGGGAAGGTGCCCATCGGCCACCAGCCGGTTCGGCGCCGTAGAGATCGGCCATCACCGCTTCCAGCAGGTCGGCGCGCTGGATCAGCCCTGCGGCGATGCTGTGCCATTCGGCCTCTTCGATCAGCACCGGCATGTGGCTGAGCGGCCAGGCGCGTTCGGTGGACACCGCCGGCACCGTACTGGCGGAAGAACACGCCCGCATCGCGCAGGTACTGGTCGCCGCGCGCGAAGCGGCGGGTCAGTTCTTCGGGCGTCAGGCCCGACAGATGGGCGATCAGCCCGCGCCAGACCGGGCGGATGTTGCCCTGCGGCGTCGAGCAAGTTCGTCCGACACGCCCGGCAACGGCGCTGATAGCCCGCCAGAAGGGGCGGCAGTTGTGCTGTCGGCCGCGCTTGTTCCGGTCCTGATGCCATGCCGTTACAGCCCTGGCGGGCGGCGCAGGTCAAGCGTCATCGGGAATTCGCGGTGCGGCGTTTCCAGCGGCGGCGCATAGAGGCCGGGGGTATGGCCGTGCGGCTCGAACCGCGCCAGGCGGCGCGCCTCGGCCTCGTTGCCGTTGACCGGGAAGGTGTCGTAGCTGCGCCCGCCCGGGTGCGCGACGTGATAGACGCAGCCGCCGAGCGCCCGGCCCGACCAGGTGTCGAAGATGTCGAAGGTCAGCGGCGCGTTGACCGGCAGCACCGGATGCAGCGACGAGGCCGGTTGCCACGCCTTGTAGCGCACGCCGGCCACCGAGACGCCACTGGTCCCGGTCGGCGTCAGCGGCACGCGCCGCCCGTTGCAGGTCACGGCGTAGCGCGCGGGGTCGGCGGTGGTCAGCTTGACCTGCAGCCGTTCGACCGAGCTGTCGGTATAGCGCACGGTGCCGCCGATCGCGCCGGTTTCGCCCAGCACATGCCAGGGCTCCAGCGCCTGCCGCAGTTCCAGATGCACGCCCTTCGTACTCGACTTCGCCGCAGAACGGAAAGCGGAACTCGGCCTGCGCCTCGAACCAGTCGGGACGCATCTCGAAGCCGTGGCGGGTCAGGTCGGCCAGCACGTCGCGGAAATCGTCCCAGACGAAATGCGGCAGCATGAAGCGGTCCTGCAGCGTGGTGCCCCAGCGGGTCAGGTCGCCGCCCTGGCGGGCTGGCCCAGAACCGCGCGATCAGGGCGCGGATCAGCAGTTGCTGGGCGAGGCTCATCCGCGGGTCGGGCGGCATCTCGAAGCCGCGGAACTCCACCAGGCCCAGGCGGCCGGTGGGACCGTCGGGGGAATAGAGCTTGTCGATGCAGATCTCGGCCCGGTGGGTGTTGCCGGTGACATCGATCAGCAGGTTGCGCAGCAGCCGGTCCACCAGCCAGGGCATCGGGCGGAACGCCCTGCCCCGGCGCCGGGATCTGCGCCAGCGCGATTTCCAGCTCGTACAGCGCGTCATGGCGCGCCTCGTCGATGCGCGGCGCCTGCAGGTCGGGCCGATGAACAGGCCGGAGAACAGGTAGGACAGCGAGGGGTGGCGGTTCCAGTGCAGGATCAGGCTGCGCAGCAGGTCGGGGCGGCGCAGGAACGGGCTGTCGTTCGGCGTCAGCGCCGCCGACCACCACATGGTTGCCGCCGCCGGTGCCGGTATGCTTGCCGTCGATCATGAACTTGTCGGCACCGAGCCGGGTCTGGCGCGCCTCCTCGTAGACCGCCGAGGTGATCGCGACGCAATCGTCCCAGGTATGGGCCGGGTGGATGTTCACCTCGATCACGCCGGGATCGGGGGCGACGCGGATCACGTTCAGGCGCGGGTCATGCGGCGGGGCATAGCCTTCGATATGCACCGGCAGGCCCAGCTTCTTCGCCGCGGCCTCGGCCGCCTGCAACAGGTCGAGATAGTCCTCGACCGAGACCACCGGCGGCATGAACACGCAGAGCCGCCCGTCGCGCGGTTCGACCGACAGCGCGGTGCGGATGTGGCCGTCCACCTCCGCCTCCGGCGATCGCCTGCGCGACCAGCGCGCCCTGCGGCGTGCTGGCGGTGAAGCTGGCCATCGCCTGCGCCCGGCGCGCGGGCTCCGCCGGATCGGGCAGCGGCGGCACGCTCCACCGTCGGATCGGTCGGAGTTGATGAAGGGGTATTGCGAGGCGGGAACCCAGGGCAGCGATTCCAGCGGCAGGCGATAGCCGACCGGGCTGTCGCCGGGCACGAGGAACATGTGCCCGCGCCGCAGCTTCCATTTCTCGGTGCGCCAGCGCCGCCCGGTGGCGCGGGACTGCCAGCTTTGCACCGGCAGGACAAAGCCGGACGGCTCGGTCAGGCCGCGGTTGAACACGGTGGCCAGGCGGTGGCGTTCCTCGGGGTCCTTCAGCTTCGAATTGGCGGGCGTGACGTTGTCGGGCAGGTTCGCCTTCCTTCACCAGCCAGTTCGCCGGGTCTTCGTAGGCGGGCAGGATGCAGTCGGCTTCAAGCTCCAGCTCTTCCGCGATCCCGCGCAGCAGCGCTTCCGCCTGCGCCGGGGTGACGCCGGTCTGCGCGCCCTCCGTCGGCGATCAGGGCGGCGTCGGTCCAGACCGGCTTGCCGTCGCGTCCGCCAGTAGAGCGAGAAGGTCCAGCGCGGCAGGGTCTCGCCCGGATACCACTTGCCCTGCCCGTAGTGCAGGAAGCCGCCGGGCGCGAAGCGGTCGCGCAGGCGGCGGATCAGCCGGTCGGCCAGGACGCGCTTGGTCGGGCCGACGGCGGCGGTGTTCCACTCGTCCGCCTCGAAATCGTCGATGGAGACGAAGGTCGGCTCGCCCCCCATCGTCAGGCGCACGTCGCCCGCCTGCAAGCGCCACGTCCACCTTGCGCCCCAGCGCGTCGAGGTCCGCCCAGGCCGCGTCCGAGAACGGCTTGGTGATGCGCGGATGCTCGGCCACGCGGCGTCACCCGCATGTCGAAGGCGAAATCCACCTCGGCATAAGCTGGCGACGCCGGAGATCGGCGCGGCATTGCGGTAATGCGGCGTGGCGGCCAGCGGGATGTGGCTTTCGCCGGTCAGCAGGCCGCTCGTCGGGTCCAGCCCGATCCAGCCCGCGCCGGGCAGATAGACCTCGCACCAGGCATGCAGGTCGGTGAAATCCACCTCGGTGCCGGACGGGCCGTCAAGCGCCTTCAGGTCCGGCTTCAGCTGGATCAGGTAGCCCGAGACGAAGCGCGCGGCGAAGCCCGAGGTGGCGCAGCACCTGCACCAGCAGCCAGCTCGAATCGCGGCACGATCCGGTGCCGCGCTGCGAAGGTTTCCTCGGGCGTCTGCACGCCCGGTTCCATCCGGATGACATAGCCGACCGTGCGGCGCGACCAGCGCGTTCAGCCCGACGACGAAATCGACGGTGCGGGCGCGGTCGCGCGGGAATGTTTCGCCAGAAAGTTCGCAAGGTGCGGGCCGACCGGCTCGGGCTGCGAGTAGATCACCAGGTCGGGTGCGGATATCCTCGGGATAGTCGAAGGGCCAGTGCTCGGCCGCCTCTTCGACGAAGAAGTCGAACGGGTTGTAGACGGTCATGTCGGCGACCAGATCGACCTCGATCTTCAATTCGCGCACCGGTTCGGGAAAGACGAAGCGCGCCAGCCAGTTGCCGTAGGGGTCCTGCTGGTGGTTCACGAAATGCTCGCCCGGGCTGACCTTCAGCGAATGCGAGATGACCCGCGTCCGGCTGTGCGGCGCCGGCCGCAGGCGGATCACCTGCGGGCCGAGGATGACCGGGCGGTCATAGCGGTAGTGGGTCAGGTGGTGGATGCTGGCTTTGATCGACATGAGAACCGATGATCTGGAATGGGCACCCCAGTCGTTTCACATATCCGGGCCCGTCACCATGGTTTCCTCGGCCCCGGCGCGCGAAGGACGGGCGTTTGCCTGCTTTTTGGGCGGAAGAGGGGCGGCGCCGGGCCGCCCCGTTCCCCGTCACTTCAGGTGATGCACCTTGCCCCGGCCGTAGACCGGCGTCGGGATGCCCTCCATCCGCGCCTTCAGTTGCAGCGCCAGGAACTGCGAATAGTGCCGCGACTGGTGCAGGTTGCCGCCGTGGAACCACAGCCCCTCCTGCTGCGGTCGGCTTCCACATGTTGCGCTGTTCGCCCACCCACGGGCCGGGGTCCTTGGTCGTGTCCGAGCCGAGGCCCCAGCACTTGCCGACCTTGTCGGCCACGTCCTGGCCGATCAGGTCGGCGGCCCAGCCGTTCATCGACCCATAGCCGGTGGCATAGACGATCACATCGGCCGGCAGTTCGGTGCCATCCTCCAGCACGACCGCAGTCTCGGTAGGTGGCTCACATCCGATGCCGGACTGAGCTTGATCTTGCCGTCGATGATCAAGCTGGCTGGCGCCCACGTCGATGTAATAGCCCGACCCGCGCCGCAGGTACTTCATGAACAGGCCCGACCCGTCGTCGCCCCAGTCCAGCCAGAAGCCCGCCTTCTCCAGCCCTGCGTAGAACTCGGCATCCTTCTCGCGCATCTTGTCGTAGAGCGGGATCTGGAACTCGTGCAGGATGCGTAGGGCAGCGAGGCGAAGATCATGTCGGCCTTGTTGGTGGTCATGCCCGCCGCACCGCTTGTTCGGAATAGAGCGCGCCGAGGCCGATCTCCATCAGCGTTTCCGACCGCACGATGTGGGTCGAGGACCGCTGCACCATCGTCACGTCCACGTCGTTCTCCCACAGCGCCGCGCAGATGTCGTGGGCGGAGTTGTTCGAGCCGATGACCACCACGCGCTTGCCCTTGTAGGCATCCGGGCCGGGATGCGTGCGAGGAATGGTGCTGCTCGCCCTTGAAGCTGTCCATTCCCGGGAAGGTCGGCAGTTGGCCTTGGCCGACATGCCGGTGGCCAGCACCAGCTGCTTCGGCCGCAGCACCACCTCCTTGCCGTCGCGGGTCGACGACCACCGTCCATTCCTTCTTCTCGTCGTCGTACTTGGCCTTCGTCGCGGTGGTCTAGGTCCAGTAGTTCAGCTCCATGACCCTGCGTGTACATCTCGAGCCAGTCGCCGATCTTGTCCTTCGGCGCGAAGACCGGCCAGTTGGCGGGGAACGGGATGTAGGGCAGATGGTCGTACCAGACCGGGTCATGCAGGCAGAGCGACTTGTAGCGGTTGCGCCAGCTGTCGCCGGGCCGGGCGTTCTTCTCGACGATGATCGTCGGCACGCCCAGTTGCCGCAGCCGCGCGCCAAGCGCGATGCCGCCCTGTCCGCCGCCGATGATCAGCACCTAGGGCTGGATCTCGTAACCCAGTTTCGCCTGTTCCTCGGCCCGCTCCTCGGCCCAGGTCTTGCGGCCCCGCTCGATCTTGTGGGCGACACCCAGCGGACGGGTGGTGCCCTTGTGCTCCTCATGTCCCTTCAGTTCTTTCAGGGTGGTCAGCAAGGTCCAGATCTTGCCGTCACGGATGCGGATATGGCCGTGCCCGCGCCCATGCGCGGTCTCGAAGTCGATCCAGGCCTGGTGGAACCCGCCACCATCCTCCGCCACCTCGCCGGGCGTGATCGTGAAGCCCTGCGGTTTGATCGGGCCGATCTGGGCCTTCAGCATCTCCTCGATCTGGTCCTGCCCTTCCATCGTCTTGATGTTCCAGGTCAGGCTGGCAAGGTCACGCCAGTAGCCGTCGGTCTCGAACAGCCGCGCGGCGGCTTTGGGATCGGGCTTGGTGAGCGCGTCGTTCAGGTCGTGCAATACCTGCGCCACCACGGTGGCGGGTGTCTGGTCGAGCATCGGTTCCTCCCCTGGGTGTCCGGCGTCGTCGGCCGGTCACAACCATTGGGTGACGGCCCTCGGCGTCTGTCCAGTGGACTTTGGTCGAGGGGGTGGGTCAGACCGGCGCGAATCCGTCCATCGCGTGGTCGCGGATGTGCCGCAGCAGGCCGATCATCCCTGCCACCTGATGCGCCGCCGTCGCCTCGCCCTTGGCGGCGGTGGCGGCGGAGGCATCTCCCACGGTGCCGGCCGGGTTCAGATCGCGGGCGATCCAGCCATAGCTGATAGGGCCGGTCGGAGGGATCGGCCCGGTTTCGGCGCTCGACACGAATTCGCGCGCCTGCGCCATGTCCACCGTCTCGGGGCGGAAGGCGAGCATCAGCGAGGTCTCCATGTCGCCGCCATGGATGCCGTAGGCCAGCTCGCGCGGGGGGTAGAGGCCGTCCGGCGTGCCGAAGCTGGTCCACTGGCACTTCACCGCCAGCATCCCGGTCCGCACCCGCAACTCACGCGACAGGATCGAGACGAGGTCGAGGTTGCCACCGTGGCTGTTGACGATCACGATCTTGCACAGCCCCGCCCGCGCGACCGAAACGCCGATCTCGACCCAGGCCGCCAGCGCCGTCTCGGCGGTCAACGTCAGCGTTCCGGCAGCCCAGAGGTGCTCGTTCGACTTGCCGACGGCCTGAACGGGCAGGACCAGCAGGTCAAGATCGTCGGGGCAGGCGGCGCGCAGCCGGTCGAGCATCCCCTGCGCGATCAGCGTGTCGGTGCCCACAGGCAGGTGCGGTCCGTGCTGCTCCACGGCGGCAGTCGGCAGGATCGCAATCGTGCGCATCGGGTCCAGCCCCGCGAAGTCCGGGGCGCGCAGGTTGGTCCAGAGCCGCGCGGTCATGCCGTGGCCTCGCGCCGCGCCGCGACCGGACCGATCAGCTTGTCCATCTTCGCGGCCACGCTCGCCAGATGGCGCGCGCGGCTTTCGGGGGTGGAACTGTCCATCAGGTAATGCGCGGCGAAGACGCTGCGCTTGCCCCGCGCGCAGAGCAGGCCCACCCCCTGCGTCAGCGTGCGCCGCCCCGGCGCGCCGATAAAGGCGGTCAGCCACCAGCTGGCCCCGCAGGTGGTGAAGATGCCCAGCCGCCTGATGTGCTGGAGACCGGGGCGGATGGTCTTGTTGACCCCGTCGGGCATGAGGAAAGCCACGTCCGGCAAGAGTGCCCGGTCGAGCCAGCCCTTCAGCATGGCGGGCAGGCCGTACCACCAGGTCGGGTAGACGAAGATCAGCGTGTCGCACCAGCGGATATCCTCGACATCGCGGCTGACAGGAGCCTGGTTCGACGGGCACTCCAGGTAGCCGGTCCATTCCTTGGTCGTCAGCACGGGCTGGAAGCCCCGCGCATAAAGGTCGTTCAGGCGCACCTCCGCCCCCGCCGCCGCGAGCTTCGAGAGCACGAGGTCGCGGACGGCGGCGTTGAAGCTGCCCTCTTTCGGGTGGCAATAGACCACGAGTGCCCGCATCAGAACCGCTCCATCTCTCCCGTCACCCGGCCGAGGAAGGCCGTGCGCTGCGCCTCCGTCACCCGGTTCATATCGTAGAGCGCGAGGTAGCGCATCGTCTCGGGGCGGCAGACATGCCAGATCGCGCGCCTCACCACGTGGCGGGGCGGGTCGCCCGCAAGGATCGCGCGCATCCGCGTGCCGCCGTAGGTCGTCACCGCCGCCAGCTTGCGGATATGGGTCAGGTTCGGCGTCACGAAACCGTCCTCCAGCCGGAAGCTGACGCCGGGCAGGAACACACGGTCGAAGAACCCTTTCAGGATCGCCGGAAAGCCGAAGTTCCAGACCGGAAAGACCAGCACCAGCGCCTGCGCCGCCAGCACCCGGTCCACATAATCCTGAACCGGCGCGGTGTTCGGCCCCACCTCGTGATAGGCGCGCCGCTCCTCGGCGGTCAGGACCGGGCTGAAACCCTCGGCATTCAGGTCGCAGTCGTCCACCTCCCACCCGCGCGCGGCAAGCGTCGCCGTCACCGTCCGGTGCAGTGCGGACGAGAAGCTTTCCGCGCAGGGATGGGCGAAGAGGACGAGGGCCCGGGTCATGCGTAGCTCGCGCCGCGTCCGTCGGATGCCTCCGGCGGGGATATTTCCGCCAAGATGAATGGGCTTTCATCTTGGCGGAAATATCCTCGGGGGGTGAATTGGCGCAAGCCAAGAGGGGGGCAGACGGCCCCCCTTCCTACGTCCGGATTCATTCCGCAGCCCTCAGCCCGGGATAGCTGTAGATCCGGTCATAGGCCCAGTGCGGGTCGTCCCAGGCGATCATCTTGCCGGGGTTGAGCAGGCCCTTGGGATCGGCCTCGCGCTTGAAGGCCAGCTGGCGGTCGTCGACCGTCTGCCGCCCGCCCTCCTCCAGCGTGTAGCGGTGGGGGTTGAAGATCATGCATCCCAGCGCCTCGTGCGCCGCCACGATCTCGTCCAGCCGCGCCTCGGTCGTGAATTTCACCAGCGAGAGCCCCGCATATACCGTGCGGCCATTCTCCTTCATCACCTCGAGATGCTGCATCACCTCGCCGGGGAAGGCCGCGCGGACCGCCTCGATCTTGTCGAGAAAATCGGGGCCGGCGTAGCGGACCTGCAGGTAGGTGATCGCGGGGTCCACCTTCAGCGCGCGCAGGGTGGTGTGGTTCCAGCCATACTCGAACACCGGCCCCGGCTCGCGCGCCCAGTCATGCGCGTCGGAGCGGTAGATGAGTCGGGCGCCGGGGCGCCGGGCGAGGAAGGTGAGAAAGCCGTCCATCGCGTGCGGGGCGATCATCAGCCCGAGCAGCGACTGGCCGGGTGTCACGTGGGGCGCGACACGCTGGAAGTAGTCCTGCGCGATGGGCGCCTCGTAGACCGAGATCAGCTTCTTGAGGATGCCGTCCTCGTTGGCGAGGTCGGCACCGAAGGCGGCGGCCTCGGGGAAGGTGTCGGTCGTGACGAAGATCTCGACCCAGTCGTAGGCAGGGGCGAGGGGCATCTCGATCTCGGTGATGATGCCGTTCGTACCATAAGCGTGGCTGACGCGGTGCAGCTCCTCTCCGGTGAATTCGAGGAGGCGCGGCTCGGCCTCCATCGTCGCCACGCGCAGGCGGATGATGTTCCCGAGGTCGCGCAGCGCGCCCCAGGTGCAGGAGCCGACGCCGCCCGAGCCGCCGGCGATGAACCCGCCGATGGTGGCCGTAGCCCAGGTGGACGAGAACATGCGGATTTCCTGCCCGGAATGGCCCTTGGTGGCCGCGTCGAGGTCTTTCAGCAGGCAGCCCGGCTCCACGATCACCCGGCCGGGGTGGATGTCCTTCACCGCCGCGAGGTTCTTCATGTGCAGGACCACGCCGCCCGCCAGCGGCATCGCCTGCCCGTAGTTGCCCGTCCCTGCGCCCCGCGTCGTGACGGGCACGTCGTTGGCGTAGCAGACGCGCAGCACCTCGATCACCTCGGCCTCGGTCGTCGGCGCCACGACGAAATCGGCCGTCACATGGTCGAGCCGCGCCTTGAGCACAGGCGAGTACCAGAAGAAGTCGCGGCTTTTCGCGCGGACCGAGACGGGGTTGTCGTCGATCTCCAGATGCGACAGGGCGGCGCGGGCGGCGGCGAGGGTCATGCAGGCTCCATCAGCGGGTCGAGGTCGGCATAGTCGGGCAACTGGCGGTCGATCTGCTTTCCGCCCCGGATCACGATGCGGTCCGATTGCGGGCGGGCGAAGAACTCGGTCCAACTGCGGGCCTTGAACAGCACGAGGTCGGCGGGTGCGCCGACGGCCAGCGAGGGCGGGGCGAAGCCGCAGGCGCGGGCCGGATTGGTCAGGACAGAGCGGACCCAGTCGGTGCCGCTGTGGTCCAGATGGCCGATCCGGGTCGCCTCGCGCAGCACCTCGACCATGTCCATGTCGCCATAGGCGTAGAACGGATCCCGCGTGTTGTCGGAGGCGAAGCTGACATTGATGCCGCGCGCCTTCATCTCGTGCACCATCGTGATGCCGCGCCAGCGCGGGGTGCGGTGTGCCACGCGGTCCTGCAGGTAGAGGTTGCACATGGGCAGGCTGACGACGTGCAGCCCCGCCTTCGCCACGAGGTCGAGCGTCGCCAGCGCCTCGCCCTCCTCCATCACCGAGACGGAGCAGCAATGGCCCACGACCACCGGCTTGTCGAACCCCGTCTCCAGCACCGCCTCGGCGATCAGGCGCAAGGTGTTGGAACCCGGGTCGCCCGTCTCGTCCACGTGGAAATCGGCAGACAGGCCGCGCTCGGATGCCATGCGGAAGAACCGAAGGATGCGGTCCTTCACGTCGGGCAGGGGATAGGTGACCATCCCGAGGATGCCGCCGTGCTCGGCCACGATGTCGGCCGTTCTGGGGAAGGGCCCGTCGGTCGAGAAATCTCCCGCCCCGATCAGGCAGGCCGCCTGCAGGTCGATCCGCCCCTGCCATTCGCGTCTCTTCTGCGCGAAGACGGGAAAGCTGATCGCGTCCTGCGGCGGGATGCTGTCGAGATGCGTCCGGATCGCCCGTGTGCCGTGCGCGTAGGCGGCCTGCAGCGAGAACTCTATCCGCGCGGCGACATCCTCGGCCGTCCAGCGCGCCTGCCGGTCGGCACCGACCGTGTTCAGCGCGCCCATGAAGGTGCCATCGGGGTTGGGCGAGCGCGGCCAGATGTGGCCCTTGTCGAGATGCGTGTGCATGTCGACGAAGGCTGGCAGCAGCATCGCGCCGCCCATGTCGACCGCCACGCATTCGCCCTCGCCGATCTTCACGCCGTCGATGGTGAGTGCGGTGCGGATCAGGTCGCCCGGCTGGTCCAGCAGGCAGGCCGGCACGCTGACATTCTCCAGCCGCAGGCGCGCCGTTTCCGGCAGGTAGAGGAAATCGGTCATGTTTCGCGCTTCAATGCGCTTTCATGCCACTTGCGCAGCAGCATGTGGCTGAGGAAGGAGAGGCCCGCGAAGATCACGACGCCGGTGGCCGCGATCAGCAGGAGGGCTGCGAACATGCGCGGGATGTTCAGCCGGTAGCCTGCTTCGAGGATGCGGAAGGCGAGGCCTGAGCCGATGCCGCCCGTGCCAGCGACATATTCCGCCACAACCGCCCCGATCAGGCTGAAGTCCGCCCGCGATGCGAAGCCCGCCGAGGAAATAGGGCAGGGCCGAGGGCAGTTGCAGGTAGCGCAGCCGCTGCCAGCGCGAGGCGCGGTAGATCGTCATCAGGTCGGTCAGGTTGTGGTCGGCGGATTTGAGGCCGAGCGTGGTGTTGGCGAGGATCGGGAAGAAGGCCACGATCCAGGCGCAGAGCAGCAGGCCCGCCATCCGGTTCTCGACATAGATGAAGATCAGGGGCGCAATGGCCACCACGGGCGTGACCTGCAGGATCACGGCGTAGGGGTAGAAGCTCATCTCGGCCCAGCGGCTTTGCGTGAAGAGGATTGCGAGGCCGACCCCGCCGATCACCGCGACCGCCAGCGCCATCAGCGTGATTTGCAACGTCACCAGCAGCGCGTCGAACAGGATCGGCCAGTCCTTGATGAGCGTTTGCAGCACAAGGCCAGGGCCGGGCAGGATGTAATGCGGGATGTTGTTCCAGACCACGACCCGGTCCCAGGCGAAGATGCCGAGGGCCAGAACCAGCACGGGCAGCAGCCACTTCGCGACGCGCTCGATGCGCGCCTGACGGGCGCGGCGGGCCTCGTCGGCATCGACGGGCACGGTCACGTCTGCGGCGGCAAGAGGGCGGTCGGTCATCGTCATGCCGCCTCTCCCATCGCCTCGATCAGCGCGTCGGAGGCTTCGCGGCAGGCGGCGGCGTAGTCGGGCGAGGTGCGGAACACCATGTCGCGCGGGTAGGGGGCGTTAACGGTCAGCTCGCGGATCACCCGGCCGGGGCGCGCGGCCATGATGACGACGCGGTCCGACAAAAAGACGCTCTCGAACACCGAATGGGTCACGAAGATCACCGTGCAGCCGATCTTGGCCTTCAGCGCGAGCAGGTCGTTGTTCAGCTTCTGCCGCGTGATCTCGTCCAGCGCGGCAAAGGGTTCGTCCATCAGGATCAGGCGCGGGGTCGTCACCATCGCGCGGGCGATGGAAACGCGCATCTTCATTCCGCCGGACAATTCGCGCGGGTAGGAGCCTGCGAACCGATCGAGGCCCACCAGCGCCAGCGCCTCCATGATCCGGTCCTCGACCGACTTGAAGGACATGCCGCGCAGGCGGAAAGGAAGCCAGACATTCTGCGCGACGGTGGCCCAGGGCATCAGCGTGGGTTCCTGGAACACCATGCCGAGGTCGCCTGCATGCTCGCCGCCTTCCCACACGATCCGACCGGCGGTGGGCGGCATCAGCCCGGAGATCAGGCGGAGCGCCGTGGACTTGCCGCAGCCCGACGGACCGAGGAGCGAGATGAAATCGCCCTCGTTCACCGCCAGCGTCATCTTGCGCAGCGCGGCCACGCCGCCGTTGAAGGTCTTGTCCACGCCCTGCATCTCCAGCACGCGGGGGCGCTGGCCGAGGGGCAGGGCGGGGCGGGGGACGGTCATGCGAAGGCTCCGGTCGGGGGCGGCCCTGGACGGGGCCGCCCGGTGTCGCTTACTTCTTGAGGTCGAGACCTACGCCCTTGTTCACGAACTGCGTGGTGAACGAGGCCTTCCAGTCAACGCCCGCATCGACGACGCCGGCGGCGACCATCTTGTCGAAGAAGTCCTTCACCCGCTCTTCCGTCATCGCGCCGATCCCGAGTTTTTCGGTATCGCCCGAGTCGACGATGCCGTTCTCCTTCATCTTCTCGATCCCGAAGGTGATCTGCTCGTCCGTCATGTCAGGATTGTCTTTCTTGATCATGGCGTTGGCGGCAGCGTTGTCGCCGTAGAGGTAGTTGTACCACCCCTTGATCGTGCCATCGACGAAGCACTGCACCTGCTCGGGCTTGGTGGCGATCGTGTCGGCCATCGTCTCGACCGTGGTCGAGTAGGTGGACCAACCCTGATCGGCCAGCAGGAATACGTCGGCCTTGAAGCCGCCCTCCTTCTCGACCATCAGCGGCTCGGACGACAGATAGCCCTGCATCGCCGAATTCTCGTCGGCAATGAAGGGCGCCATGTTGAAGGTGTAGGGCTGGCGCTGTTCATCGGTGAAGCCGTAGACCTTCTTCATCCACTGGTAGTAGCTCGCATAGCCCTGATCGCCGATCAGCAGGACCGGCAGTTTCTTGAGGTCTTCGAAGGTCTTGGCCTTGCCCGGATGGGCGAGCAGCACCTGCGGTTCCTTCTGGAAACTGGCGGCAACGGCGACAACCGGAATGCCTTCCTGCACGGCGCTGAACGCCTCAAGCATGTTGCCGCCCATGTTGTAGTCGATCTTCCCCGCCAGCATCAGTGCGCGGTTGTTCACCTGCGGGCCGCCCGGCATGATCGTCACGTCAAGGCCGCAGGCGGCGTAGGTGCCGTCCGCGACCGACTGGTAGAACCCGCCATGCTCGGCCTGCGCGAGCCAGTTGGTGCCGAAGGTCACGGCCACGTTCTCGGCCAGTGCCGGAAGCGCGAAGGAAGCCGTCAGAGCCGCCGTGAGGGCGGTTGTCCCGAGGGTGCGGGAAAGCGATGCCATGTTAACCTCCTGTTGATTCTCGTTGGGCCAAGCCTAGGGCGCGGACCGGAGCGGGCGAGGGGAAGAGAACCGAGAGTGCGGAAAATGTGGTCATATGCCAGCCTATCGCGCAGGGAAGCAAAGTCGATGCCTCTTTTTTCAGCATCGCGCCGCGTATGCCGCATTGAGACGCCAATCACTTGCCGCCGACACCGGCTGTGCGAGGGTGATGTTCTATGCCGGATGCCGTGATGAGAATGCTTTCCCCCCGACGATCCGCCCGCCTTTCGCCCGCTACGCGCACGGGGTCGAGGTGCCTGCGGGGGCACGGCTGGTCGTGACGTCCGGCCAGCTCGGCGTTGCGGCAGACGGGACGGTGCCCGAAGGCGCCGAGGCGCAGGCGCGGCTCTGTTTTGCAAGCTGTGCCGCGATCCTGGCCGAGGCTGGCATGGGGCCTGCCGACGTGATCCGCATCAACGCCTTTGTCACAGACCGCGCCCATATGGCAGGCTACATGGCGGCACGCGATGCCTGGCTTGCCGATGTCACGCGGCTCCCCGCTTCGACGCTGGTGATCGTGCAGGGATTTACCCGACCGGAGTTCGTCGTTGAGGTCGAGGTGACGGCGGCGGCTGTCTGAGGGGCAGTGCCCTCAATACCCCGTCATCTCAAGATACCCCCGTCCCCTATGGCTCCCCTCGACGCGGATCGGCCCTTCCCAATAGGGCACCGTCGTCGCCATCCAGGCCCTGGGGTTCAGCGCATGCACGGTTACGTCCACCCCGCGTTCCGGCAGTTCCACGCGCCAGTCCACGGGCAGGCGGCGGTCGGCGACATCGGCTTCGTCCAGCGGCGTCAGCCGGACCGCGCCGGGCGGGAGTGGTGTGGGTGTGCCATCCGCCGCGATCCACGTGCCCACTGTATAACCTTCGCCCGCATCGCGAAGGCGATAGACCATCAGCCGCGTTCCGGCGTCGAACATCAGCGAGAACCAGTCCCAACCGGTCTGGTCCTGTGCCAGCGGCTGCGAGGACCATTCCCGGTCCAGCCAGCCCTGACCCGTAACGGGAATGACCTTGTCCTGCACGGTGATTTCGCCGGTAAGTTTATAGAACGGCTGCGAATAATAGCGGCTTGCCTGCCCCGCCTCGGACTTCACCGAATAGCCGCCGTCGCCTTGCGGCACGAGCGGGCCAGTGGCATCCAGCGCCAGGCGATAGGAGAAATCCGCCCCCCGCGCCGTCAGGTCGATGGCGGAGAGGGCATCCTTGTCCACCGCGGCCCGGCTGACCATCTGCCAATCGTCGATCCACGCGGCGAAGGGCGTGGCGGTGACGCCCGCCTGCCCGATCCCGCCGCGCGCCAGCCGCTCGGCGACGAAATGATCGTCGGGCGTGGTAACGGCGGCGTGGCCCATCCAGAGTTGCGGGCTGGCCCAGCCATCGGCCTCGTACGGCGCCTGCGCCGAGCGGAAGAGTGTCCATTGCGCGCCATACTCGGTGCCATCGGGGCCGGTCAGCGTGGCGGTCAGATACCACCACTCGATACGGAAATCGTCGTGCGGGCCATGGTCGGCGGGAAAGCTGAACGGCCCGCGCTGCGGCAGAGCGAACCCCACAACCGGCTGCCCCATGTCGGCAAACCCCTGTGCCGTGGCCGGCAGGGCGAAAAGGAGCCAGAGAAGCAGCGCTTTAGCGTTCATTGGCAAACACCCTCAGCAGGTCGCCCGGCGCGATCCGGGCGAGGCGAAGCGCCGGGATCAGCCCGGCAAGGACTGCCGCGAGTACGGCCAGCGCACCGAGCCGCAGCCATTCGGCGGGAAAGACATGCATCGGCAGCCGCCAGCCGAACGCCGCCACGTTGATGACCGCCAGCAGCACCCAGGCCAGCGTCAGCCCGAGCGGCACGGCGGCGACCAGCGTGAACAGCGCCAGCAGCACGGTGCGCAGCAGGTCAAGTGCCGCGAGCCGCCGGCGCGTCACCCCCATCGCCCAGACCGGCGCGATCTGCGGCAGGCGCATCCGGGCGAGCGTCAGCAGGCTTGCGAACATAGCAATCGCCGCGACGCCCAGCGTCAGCACGTTCAGCGCGGCAGTGACGGTAAAGGTGCGTTCGAAGATGTCGAGCGACAGGGCCTTGAGGCTTGCCTGATCGACGACAGAACCGGCAGGCAGGTCGAATTCCGCGATCAGGTCGCGCGCCAGTGCCTCCGTTCGGTCCGGCGGCAGGCGCAGGCCAAAGCGCAGTCGTGGCACATCCGGGAAACGGGCGGTCAGCGTGGCGGGAGACATCAGGACTTGCGGCCTCGGGTTGCCGTAGTCGGAATAGACGCCTGCGATGGTCATCGCGCCGCCGGGCAGGGAGAGCGGCTCGCCCAGCCGCAAGCCTTCGCGACGGTAAAGCTGTTCGTTCACCATGACACCCTCTCCCTGCGCCACCAGATCCCAGGCGTCGGGCAGGGCTTCGAGCAGCGGCCAGTTGTCGCGATAGGTCGGATGGTCCGCTACACCGTAAATCTCGCCCGGGCGGCCCAGGATCGGCTCCTCGGCATTCCAGATCGGCAGCACGGCATCGACGCGCGGGGCGAGCCATTCGGCCATCCGGCTTGCCTCCTCCTCGCTGCGGCCCGAGACGTAAAGCTCGGACGCGAGCCGCTGGTCGAGCCAGCCGGTGAAGGTCAGCCGGAAACTCGCCACCATCGTGCCGACACCGATATTGGCGGCGAGTGCCAGCAGCAGCGCCATCAGCGCAAGCGACAGGCCGGGCAACTGCTGGCGGGTATCTGCCCAGAACCATTGGGATATTACGCCGCGCGACAGGTGTGCGCCAAGCGTCGTCGCTCCGGCCAGAGCGAGCGGCAGGATCAGCGCTGCACCCAGCAGCAGTGCGGCAAGGCCCGCGAACCCGGACCAGAGGACCGGGTTGATGCCCAGAAGCAGCGCCGCCATCGCCAGCAATACCGCCCCGGCGCCGCTTTGCCGGCGCAGGGAGCGGGCAGAGGCGCGGGCCCAGGCGCGGGGCTGGGCGGGGGCGAGCAGCGGCATGGTGCGGAGCCGCCAGAGGCTTTGTCCGGCCGCCACGAACGTGCCCGTCACGGCAATCCCGATGCCTGCCGCCCACCACGAAGGGCGAAGGCCCAGCGTCCCCGGCACCTCGGCACCGTAGAGTCCGCGCAGGGTGGCGGCCACGTCGGGAAGGAGGGCGGTCGCGACGAGGTAGCCGAGTGCCACGCCGATGATGCCCGCCGCGAGGGCGAGGACCGTGAGTTCGGCAAGCAGCAGGCCGATCAGCGCGCGGCGGGAGAGGCCGAGCGCACGCAGCGTGCGGAAGACGGGACGTCGCTGTTCGAAGGCAAGGCCGATCGCGGAGTGGACGATGAACAGGCCCACGGCAAAGGCCAGGAACCCGAAGGCGGTGAGATTGAGGTGAAAGCTTTCGGTGAGGCGCGCGATGTCGCCCTCGGTGTCGGGCGCCCGGCGGTCGAGACCGGGCGCGACTTGCGCGAGGTCCGACGGGCCTGCGGCGCCGGGCGGCAGGACGAGATGGGAAATCTTTCCTTCCATGCCAAGAAGTTGCTGGACGATCCCGATGTCACCAAGTGCCGTCCCGGGGGGAAGGGACGGGTCTTCGCGAAGTGGTGGCAGGTCCAGTCCGGACAGGCGGCGGACGGTATCCGGGGCCACCAGAAGCTGACCCTTGGGGGAGGTGAAGGCGGCGAAGTCGGCGCCGGAGGTGACGCGGGACCGGGCGGCTTCGCGCGGCAGGGTGAGGGGTTCGATCCCGATCAGGCGGAGGTCGGCACGGGCGAGGCGGCCTTCGACGATGGGCGAAACAGGCCAGCCCGCGCGGCGGAGGGCGATGTAGGTGGTCTGCGGGATGGGGGTGCCGTCGCGCGACACGAGGCGGTCGAGACGGTCCTGACCGAGGGCGGATGCGGCGCGGTCATAGCTGGCGCGAGCCTCGGCGTTGATCGCCTGCACGCCGGACCAGAGTGCGGTGGCGAGCGCCAAGCCGATGAGAAGCATGGACAATTGCAGCGGATGGCGGCGCCAGTGCGACAGCAGTGCCGAGAGGCCCGCCCGCCACATCAGGCGAGCCGCCCGGCGGACAGCTGCACCCGGCGGTCGAGGCGGCGGGCGAGGCGGGTGGAGTGGGTGACCATCAGGAGTGCCGCGCCGGTGTCGCGGACGAGGCGCAGGAGCAGGTCGAGGACGGCGTCGCCGGTTGCCTCGTCGAGATTGCCGGTGGGTTCGTCGGCCAGCACGAGTTTCGGCTTTGCGGCGAGGGTTCGGCCGATGGCGACGCGCTGTTGCTGGCCGCCGGAGAGCTGTTCGGGGTAGCGGGTAAGAAGTTGAGTTAGCCCCAATATTTCAGTGAGTTGCGCGGTGTAGTTCGGGTCGTTTCGACCGGCGAGCCGGGCCTGGAAGGCGAGGTTGGCGGCCACGTCGAGCGAGGGGATCAGGTTGAACTGCTGGAAGACCAGCCCGACCGTGCCCCGGCGCAACCTGGCGAGGGTGGCATCGTCGGCGGTCGTGACCTCGGTTCCGTCGAGCAGGATGTGCCCCGCGTCCGCTGTGTCGAGACCCGCAACCAGATGAAGTAGCGTGCTTTTTCCGCTGCCGAACTCGCCCGTGAGGGCCACGCTCTCGCCCGCGTCAAGCGCGAGGTCGATACCGTCGAACACCCGGAGCGGGCCTTCGCCGGTGCTGTAGGTCTTGGTCACGCCGGTCAGGGTGAGGAGCATGCGGCCTCCGATCTTCGGGGAGGGATGTAGCACGGGGCGGCGGGGTTGGAACTGCGGCATTCGGGGATATGAAAACGATATGACATGCATATGATTTCCGTATGCAGACAGAAAGAGTCAGGGATTATCCTGATCGGCGGTCGGCGCAGGGGGGTTCACACCCCCGTCCCGGCCCGGCCATGGGCCGGGCGTTCTTTGCGGAAACCCTCCACCGGGGGGGTCTGATCGCTCATCACCCGCCGTGGGATACTTTTGCCAAGATGAATGGAAGGGCGTGGCCGTTGGGTGGCGGCGGTTGGTCAGGCGCCGGGATGGTATTCGAAGCGCGTGACGTCGGCGCTCCATCCCCTGCCGGTGAGGTCGTAGGCGACCATGCCGACGAAGGCGCCGGTGAAGGAGGCATGTTCGCCGCGCCCGCCTTCGTCGGTGATGATCGAGGCGTCGAGCGGCGGGCCGAGCGGGGCGAGGGGCGTGCCGGGGGTGGACCAGAGGAACTGCTGGGTCGGGCCGTCGACATGGACTGCGAGGCGGAGCGGGCCATCGGGGACGGGCGTGGGCGGGCCGGTGAAGGTGAGACGCTCGCCCGGCCAGTCGCCGAGGCAGGAGACAAGGGTGAGAACGCGGTGGTTGCCCTCGCGGGTAAGGAGGGCCGCGTGAAACTTGTGGCGATTGTAGTAGGTGACGAGGCCGGCGGCCTGCTGCCATGTTTCGGGCGTGGCCTCGACGATCGTTTCGGCGCGGTAGGTGGCGTGTTCCTGGCGGCGGGCGACGAGGGATTGCTCGAACCAGGAGCCGAGGCTTTCGCGGCCATGGAGCCGGAGGGCGCGGCCGGTGAGGGTGAAGAGGCGGTCCGGCTCTGGCGTGCGGAGCCACTGGAATTCGGGCGGGAGCGTTGCAGTGTCGAAGCGGCGGATCGCAGCGGCCTCGGGGGTTCGGTCGGGGCCGGGGAGCGTTTCCGGCGGCACGAGGCCGCCGTCCCTGAGATAGAGCCAGCCGTCATCTTGCCATTCACACTCCGCCAGCCCCGTCTCGCGCCCCATCGGGCAGGCGCGGGTGCCGGGCAGGGGGCGGCCCATAAGGAAGGTGTGCAGGGGGCGGCCCTCGGGCGTCTCGACATACTGGCCGTGGCCGGTGCGCTGGATCGGGTTGTCGGGGGTGTGGCGGGTGGTGAGAAGGTGCTGCTGGGGATGCGTCTCGTACGGGCCTTCGATCCGGCGGGAGCGGGCCATCGTCACCGCGTGATCGTAGCCGGTGCCGCCCTCGGCGGTGGTCAGGTAATACCAGCCATTGCGCCTGAAGAGGTGGGGGGCCTCGGTCAGCCCGAGGGGCGTTCCGGTGTAGATCGTGTGGACCGGGCCGGTGAGGCCGCGCGTCGGGTGCCATTCCTGAAGTTCGATGCCGTCGAAGCTGTCATGGGCGGGGTTGAGGCCGGTGCCGGGGCCGCGATGGTTCCAGCGCATGTTGAGGAACCATTTGCGCCCGTCGTCATCGTGGAAGAGCGAGGGATCGAAGCCCGATGAATTGACGCAGGTGCGGGGCGACCAGTCGCCGTCGATGGTGGCGCAGGTGGTGATGTAGTTGTGCGCGTCCTTGAAGGCGCCGTCGAAGCGCTTCACGTCGGTGTAGACGAGCCAGAACAGGCCGTCGGCGTGGGAGAGGCAGGGCGCCCAGACGCCGCAACTGTCGGGATTGCCGCGCATGTCGAGAAGGTCGGCGCGGTTCAGGGGCCTTGCGGCGAGCGTCCAGTTGGACAGGTCGGTCGAGTGGTGGATCTGGACGCCGGGATACCATTCGAAGGTGGAGGTGGCGATGTAGTAGGTGCCGCCGACCCGGCAGATCGAGGGATCGGGGTTGAAGCCGGGAAGGATGGGGTTGCGGATCATGGGGTTGGATTTTCTTCCCCGTCGCGCCGGTTGCAGCGCAGGGCCGCGCCCGACACGAGGGTGGGCGCCATCGCGCCCGCCCATGGGGCGGGTCGGGCGCGGCCCGGTGGCTTTGGGCCACCGGGCGTGGTCCGGATGCTGCGCCTTGTCGCGGCGAAGGTGTGGAGGGAGTTCACTTCAAGAGCGCCTGCGCCTGCGCGGGCGAGAGCGCCTCGGGGCGGGTGCAGGTGGTCTGGAGGGTGACGAACGCGCCCGTCTCGCCCGACTTGAGGACCGCCGTCATCACCTCGACTCCGTGCAGCGTGCGCTCCAGCGAGCAGCGCTGGTCACGCCCTTCGGCGATGGCGGCGGCCATGTCGGCCAGCCCTGCGGTGCGGTAGTTCGCCATGTGCTCGCCCCGCCCGGTGGTATAGTTCGGTTTGCCGAAGGGGTGGTCCCAGGGGGCGACCGGGGTGATCCTGCCGTCGCGACCTGCCAGTTCGACCGTGCCGCCGAAGAAGTTGGGGTCGGGCACGAAGATCGAGCCTTCGGTGCCATACAATTCCATGTTCACGCGCTTGTGGGACCAGACATCCCACGAGGTCGACAGCGTGACCGTCGCGCCGCTGTGAAACTCGAGCAGCGCATGGATGTTGGTGGGGGTTTTCACCGGGATCACCTCGCCGTTCCTCGGCTGCGAGGTGATGGTGCGGGTAGGGCTGGCGGATGAGGTGAGGGCGGCGACGCGGCGCACCGGGCCGATCAGGTTGATGAGGTTGGCGATGTAGTAGGGGCCGAGGTCGAGCATCGGGCCGCCGCCGGGCAGGAAGAAGAAATCGGGGTTGGGGTGCCACATTTCCATGCCGGGACTCATCACCGCCGCACCGCCTGCGGTGATGGTGCCGAGCCGCCCTTCGTCGATCAGGGCGCGGGCCTGCTGGTGCGCGCCGCCGAGGAAGGTATCGGGCGCGCAGCCGACGCGGAGGTTCTTTGCCGTGGCGAGGTCGCGGAGTGCCAGGCCATCGGCAAGGCTGAGGGTGAGCGGTTTTTCGGAGTAGACGTGCTTGCCGGCCTGAAGGATCGCCTTCGAGACGCCGAAATGCGCGTCGGGGATGGTCAGGTTGATGACCACGTCGATGGCGGGGTTGGCGAGCAGGTCTTCGACCGACTGGGCCTGCACGTTGAATTCCGCCGCGCGCGCCTGGGCGGCGGCGGGGTTCATGTCGGCCACGGCGCGGATGTCGAGGCCCTTGAAGAGCGGCGCGAGGCCGAGATAGGCGGTGGAGATGTTGCCGCAGCCGATGATGCCGATGCCGAGGGTCATGGTCAGAGCGCCTTTGCTGCCGCGAGCGACCGCTTTGCGAAGCGGGCGTGGTCGGACGGGTTGTCATGTTCCATGATGAAGTTCGTGCAGGGGGTGGCGCGCAGGGCTTTCATGATGGAGTGCCAGTCGACGGTGCCCTGGCCGAGATCGGCCCAGCCGTCCTCGGCCGTGTTCTGCCCCTTGGGTGCGATGTCCTTGACATGGGCCGCGGTGATGCGCGGGGCATATTTCGCGATCCAGGCGAGCGGGTCGGCGCCGCCGCGGACGATCCAGGCCACGTCAACCTCCCATTCCAGATCGGGGCCGCCGGCGAAGATCGCGTCCTGGGGGTAGGTGCCGTCAGGCAGGGCGACCAGTTCGAAATCGTGGTTGTGCCAGCCGAAGCCGAGGCCCGCATCGCGGACGGGTTTCCCGGCCTTCTGGAGCCGTGCGCCGAAGTCCCGCCAGCCTGCGGCG
Organism: uncultured Alphaproteobacteria bacterium; assembly: GCA_963777765.1. Taxonomy (GTDB): domain Bacteria; phylum Pseudomonadota; class Alphaproteobacteria; order Rhodobacterales; family Rhodobacteraceae; genus Aliitabrizicola. The sequence goes on from CAVZRP010000008.1 coordinate 169,953, forward strand.
TCGCGCGGGCGGTCGTCGGGCAGGAGGTAGGGGCAGTAGATGCGGCTCAGGCCGAGGGATTTCGCGATGGACAGCACCTTGGCGGGGTCGGAGTCAAGCTGGGCCAGGCCGAAGTGGCCGGTGGGCATGGTCAGGCCGGTCCTGTCGAGGGCGGCGCGGAGTTCGGCCACGAGCGCGTCATCGGCATAGAGCGCGCCGTAGCCTTCGACGCCCTCGTAGCCCAGATCGGCAAGCATCGTGAGCGTATCGGCCAGCGGCGGGAAGTTGCGGGAGGAATAGAGCTGGTAGGAGAACATCATGACCTCGGGGGGTAGGTTGCGCTGTGCAGGTCGCGCAGGGTGAAGGTGGGGGGCGGGCCGGGCTCGGCCGGGGTGAAGGTGACGGGTGCGGGGAAACCGGGGAACAAAGTGACGGCGTTGGCCGAGAAGCGGCCGGGGCGGTCGGCCTCGAGGGCCACGAAAGGGGCGAGGGTGCGGGTGGTGAGGGTCAGGTGCCAGATGCCGTTCGTCTCGGTCGCGGTATGGGTCAGGCCGGAGGGCAGCAGGTCGTAGGCTTTCCAGGGGCGCGGCGCGAACACGTCGCCCTGGCGCTGGCCGGCATGGTCCCAGGTGAAGGCCAGCACCTCGTCCCCGGCGAGCGTGCCGGGGGGCAGGGTGAGGGCGGTCACGGCGGTGTCGGTGGGGACGGTGAGGGGGGTGCGGGCAAGCTCGCGGGTGGTGCCGTCCATCCGGGCGGCACTGGCGGTGAGGGTGATCTGCGCGGCCTGCCGCGTGTCGTTGACGGCGCGCAGGTCGATGCCCTGCGGGGTGGGGACGGCGCTGACGAGGAGGGGGGCGAAGAACTGGCGCGACATGTGGTGCAAGAGCTTCCAGTTGCCGCCGTGGTCGAGCGAGGCCCAGGAGCAGACGGGCCAGGTGTCGTTCAGTTGCCAGTAGAGCGTGCCCATGCAGTGCGGCTTCAGGGACCGCCAGTGGGTCACGGCGGTCTTGATGGCGAGGCCCTGCTGGACCTGGGAGAGGTAGACGAAATCCTGAAACGTGTTGGGAAAGCGGAAGTAGCGGAACATGGTTTCCGCGATGCGGGCGTTGCCGCCTGCGTTCTTCTGGTGGCTTTCGATCACGGGGGCGGCGATGTTGAAGTCCTGCGGGTCGGCGAAGCGGCGGATCGCCTCCATCGACGGGTAGGACTGGAAGCCGAATTCCGAGCAGAAGCGGGGGCTGACGTCACGGTAGTGATCGAAGTCGCGCCCCTCGTGCCAGACCGACCAGAAGTGCATGTCGCCGGACGAATCGTCGTGCCAGGCGTCGCCGAAGGAGAGCGGGCCGGGGCTGGGGCTGGAGGGCCACCAGTTCGGCGCCCGGGGCTGACGGCGCGGAGTGCGGTCTCGATGGTGCGGTTGAGGCGGTCGTAGCTGACGAGGTAGCGGTCGCGATCCGTGCGGCTTTCGGGGAACCAGGTGAGCGCGCCGATCAGCTCGTTGTCGCCGCACCAGAGCGCGAGGCAGGCGTGGTGGTTCAGGCGGGCCACGACATCGCGCACCTCGCGGTCGACTTCCTCAAGGAAATCAGGGGTCGAGGGGTAGAGGTTGCAGGAGAACATGAAGTCCTGCCAGACCATCAGGCCCATCTCGTCGCAGAGGTCGTAGAACCAGTCCGGCTCGTAGCGCCCGCCGCCCCAGACGCGGATCATGTTCTGGTTGCCGTCGATGGCGGATTGCAGCAGCGCGCGGGTTTTTCCGGGCGTGATCCGGCCTGCGAGGGCGTCGGCAGGTATCCAGTTGGAGCCGCGGGCGAAGGTCGGGTGGCCGTTGACGTGGAACGCGAAGGAGCGGCCCGCGGCGTCGGGTTCGGAGATGAGGCGGAGGTCGCGCAGGCCGATGCGGCGGGTGGCGGTGGCGCTGCCCGCGGTGACTGTGAGGGTGTGGAGCGTCTGGGGGCCGAGGCCGGCGGGCCACCAGAGGTCGGGGGTGTCGAGGGTGAAGGTCAGGTGCGCGGCGCCGTTCCGGGCGCGGGCCGTTTGTGTCTGGTGGCAGAGGGTCGCGGAGACATCTTGCGCGTTCGTGTGAACCGCGAGGGTCACGGTCGCGCGGCCAGCCTCGTGTGTCTGGGTCACGAGGATGTCGTCGATCCGGTCGCCCTTGGGCTCCAGAGCGATGCGCCCGTAGAGGCCGAAGGGGGCGAGTGCGATGTTCCAGTCCCAGCCGAAGTCGCACTGCACCTTGCGGAGCATGTTGCCATTGGGGATCGGGCAGTTCTGTACGGCATAGGGCACGCGGAAGGGCTGCGCGGCCTGCGCCGCATCGGCGGCGCGGGTGGCGGAGCGGAAGGTGATGGCGATCTCGTTTTCGCCTTGGCGGAGGGCTTTGGCGTCCACGCGGAAGCGGCGGAAGCTGTTTGTGGCGGAGAGGAGGAGGGTGCCGTTCAGGCGGATCTCGGCGACGGTGTCGAGTTGGTCCACGACAAGGTCCGACGCGGTGCCGTCGTGCTGGAAGGTGCGCGTCGCGGTCCAGTCGCGGTCGGCGATCCAGCGCAGGCCGTATTCGTTGCGGCCCCAGTAGGGATCGGGAATAGCGCCTGCCGCGTGCAGGGCGGTGATGCCGTCGCCGGGGATCGCGAAGGGGACGGAATGCGCGCCGGTCTCGTCGGTGAGGGTCCAGGGGCCGGAGAGGTCAGTCATGGTGTGGTCCGGAACCAGGTGCCCAGAGGATCGACCGGAAACGCTCCTGTGGAGCGTTTTCGCGATCCGATTGCCGGCGGTCGCAAGACCGCAGGCAAGGTGCCAGCCGCTGGCGTGACGCTGCCAATCCGGCCGCGCCTGCCTGGGCGGGCGCGGTAACGCGCCTGCCGAGGGCAGGCAGGCGCGGACGGATTTGTCGACGGACAAATCCGTCAAGAAAAGGTGTGGCGGCGTGGCGGGGTGAACCCCGCCCTACGGGTGTTTGGTGCGGACGGATGGGTTGCGGGGAAAATCTGTCAATAAAAACATGGCTTGTGTCGTCCAAACGGCCATCGTCTACACCCGCTGTTCGGTCGCGGCGTCGAAGAGCGAGGCCTTGCTGAGGTCGAGATGCAGGTGAACCTCGGTCCCCGGGGCGAGGCGGCGCTCGACGGGCACGCGGACCGCAACCTGCTGGCCTGCGGCCTTGAGCCAGACGAGGCTGTCGGCGCCCATCGGTTCGTCGATCTCGACCACGGCGGGAAGGGACGTGCCGGGGCGGGGTTCCGCGGCAATCGCGATATGTTCGGGGCGCAGGCCGAGGATCGCCTTGGGACGCTCCAGCACCGCGCCGCCGTCATACCCTGCCATGGCGATGCGATGCTCGCCGAGGTCAAAGGTCCGGCCCGCATCCACCGTGCGCCCCGGCAGGAAGTTCATCGCCGGACTGCCGATGAAGCCCGCGACGAAAAGGTTCGCGGGGCGATTGTAGATCACCTGTGGCGCGTCGAGCTGCTGGATCACGCCGCCTTTCATCACCGCGATGCGGTCGGCCAGGGTCAGCGCCTCGATCTGGTCATGGGTGACATAGACCATCGTATTGTTGAGCCGCGAGTGCAGGCGCTTGATTTCCACCCGCAGTTCCGAGCGCAGCTTGGCGTCGAGGTTCGAGAGTGGTTCGTCGAACAGGAACACGTCCACGTCGCGCACCAGCGCCCGCCCGATCGCCACGCGCTGCCGCTGGCCGCCCGAGAGCGCGCCGGGCTTGCGGTCGAGCAGTGGTTCGATCTGCAGGATTTCGGCGGCGCGGGCCACCCGCTTGTCAATCTCGTCCTTCGGCATCCGGGCGTTCTTCAGGCCGAAGGAGAGGTTCCCGCGCACGGTCATCTGGGGGTAGAGCGCGTAGCTCTGGAACACCATGCCGATGCCGCGCTCGGACGGCTCGGCCCAGGTGACGTTCTTGCCCTTGATCCAGATCTGCCCGTCGGAAATGTCGAGCAGCCCCGCGATGCAGTTCAGCAGCGTGGACTTGCCGCAGCCCGACGGGCCAAGCAGCACGATGAACTCACCCTCCTCGACATCGAGGTTCAGATGCCTGAGCACGTCCAGCGCCCCGTAGGTCAGCGTCAGGTCTTTCACGGAAATCGAATGCATGTGTCAGCCCTTGACCGCGCCCGCGGCGATGCCGCGCACGAATAGCTTGCCGGAGACGAAGTAGATGACGAGGGGCACAAGGCCGGTGAGCAGCGTGGCGGCCATGTTGACGTTGTATTCCTTTACCCCCTGCACCGAGTTGACGATGTTGTTGAGCTGCACCGTCATCGGGTAGGTGTCGGGCTTGGTATAGATCACGCCGAACAGGAAATCGTTCCAGATTCCGGTGACTTGCAGGATCAGGGCCACGACGAAGATCGGCAGGCTCATCGGCACCATGATGCGGAAGAAGATGCCCCAGAAGCCCGCGCCATCGACCCGCGCGGCCTTGAACAGCTCCTCCGGCACGCTGGTGAAGTAATTGCGGAACAGGAGCGTCAGGATCGGCATGCCGAAGATCGTGTGCACGAGGATCAGGCCCCAGAGCGAGCCGTAGAGGCCGATCTCGCGCAGCACGATGACGATGGGATAGATCATCACCTGGTAGGGGATGAAGGCGCCGACGATCAGGATGGCGAAGAAGGTGTCGGCGCCGCGGAATTTCCACAGCGACAGCGCGTAGCCGTTCACCGCCGCCACCGCGATGGAGAGGATGACGGACGGCACCGTGATGCGGACCGAGTTCCAGAACCCGCGCGACAGGCCGTCGCAGTTCAGGCCGGTGCAGGCCTGCGACCACGCCTTGACCCAGGGCTGGAAGGTGATCTCGACGGGGGGCGAGAAGATGTTGCCGAGGCGGATCTCGGGCATCCCCTTGAGCGAGGTCACGACCATCACGTAGAGCGGCAGCAGGTAGTAGAGCGCGATCAGGCCGAGCGTGCCGTAGAGGAACACGTTGCGGCGCGAGAAGGCGGGGCGCGGCTTCTGCCCGCGCGGGCCGGGGGGAAGGGTGGGGCGCATCTCAGCCACGCTTCTTGCCCCCGAATTCGAGATAGGCCCAGGGGACGACCACGATCACCACCGTCAGGAGCATCATGGTGGAGGCAGCGAAGCCCTGGCCCAGGTTCTGGGCGCGGAACATGAAATCGTAGACGTATTTCGCGGGCACTTCCGAGGCGATGCCGGGGCCGCCGCCGGTCTGCGCCACGACGAGATCGTAGAGCTTGACGATGCCGGACATCACGATGACGAGGGTGGTGATGAACACCGGGCGCATCATCGGAATGACGATGAAGAGGTAGGTCTTCCACATCGGGATGCCGTCGACGCGGGCGGCCTTCCAGATGTCCTCGTCGATCCCGCGGAGCCCTGCGAGCATCAGGCACATGATGAGGCCGGTGCCCTGCCACAGCCCGGCGATCAGGACGCCGTAGATCACGATGTCGGCGTTGTAGAGCGGGTCGAAGGTGAAGGAGGTGAAGCCGAGGTTGCGCACGATCTTCTGCACGCCGAAATCGGGGTTCAGGATCCACTGCCAGACCAGCCCGGTCACGATGAAGCTGAGCGCGAAGGGGTAGAGGAAGATGGTGCGGAACGTGTCCTCGTAGCGGATCTTCTGGTCAAGCAGCGCGGCCAGCAGGAAGCCGATGACGAAGCTGAGGATCAGCGAGAGAAACCCGTAGATCGCGAGGTTCTCGATGGAGATCTGCCAGCGCTCGGTGGACCAGAGCCGCGCGTACTGGTCGAGGCCGACGAAGCGCAGGCGGGGCAGCAGCTTGGAGTCGGTGAAGGAATAGAGCACCGTCCAGAGCGTGCCCCCGGTGAAGATCACCAGCGCCGTCAGGATCATCGGCAGGGTCGCGATCTTGGCGGTCAGGTTGCGGAACAGCCTGCTGGGGCGCGGGGCAGCGGACATGCGGGGCTTTCGGGCTGGGGGGAGGGCCGGGGCAGCCTGTCCGCCGCTAGAACGGCGGCGGACAGGCGGAGTGCGCGCTTTACTCGGCGCTGCCGATGATCTCGGCGAAGCGCTTCTGCGCGTCTTCCTTGGTGATCGAGGTGTCGTTGAAGAACTGGCTCATCAGGTCGTTGATCTGCGTCGTCGTGTCGGGGCTGATGAGTTCGTCGGTGCTCTTGATCACGTTGCCGGATTTCAGGATTTCGAGGCCCTTCTTCATGCAGTCGTTGGCGGCACTCAGGTCGATGTCGCCGCGCACGGGCATCGAGCCTTTCTTGAGGTTGAAGGCCACCTGAGTCTCGGGCGAGAGCATGACGGTGGCGAGCACTTCCTGCGCCGCCGACTTCTCGGGGTCGTCCAGCTTCGGGAAGTAGAAGCTGTCACCGCCGGTGGTGATGTAGGCGTCGGGCATCCCGAGGCCCGGCAGGCAGGTGTATTCCTTGCCCGCTGTCTGGCCCGCCACCTGGAATTCGCCCTGTGCCCAGTCGCCCATCGACTGCCCGCCGGCCTTGCCGGTGATGACCATGTTGGTGGCCTGGTTCCAGTCCTGGATGTTGGAGCCCTGCGACAGCTCGCGCGCGTCGGCGGCGGCCTGGAACACGGCGGCCATGTCGGCGCCGCCGGCGGCCTCGGCGTCCTTGTCCTGGTAGACCTTGAGGTAGAGATCCTTGCCGCCCAGCGCGAGAAGGAGGTTGTTGAACAGGCCCGTCACCTGCCACGACTGCTGGCCGAGCGCGAGCGGCACCTTGCCGGCGGCGCGCAGGGCGGGGCCGGCGGCCACGAATTCGGTCCAGTTGGTGGGCACCGGAACGCCTGCGTCGGCGTATGCCTGGTTCGACAGCCAGAGCCACTGCCAGGCGTGGATGTTGACCGGGACGCAGTAGATGTGACCGTCGAGCGTGCAGCTGTCGAGCAGCGACGGCGGGTTGATGACGGCCTTCCAGTTCTCTTTCGCGGCCACGTCATCGAGATTGCGCATGAGGCCCGCTGCCACGAGTTCCTCGGCCTGGCGACCGTGGTTGAACTGGGTCGCCCCCATCGGGTCGCCGCCGGTGATGCGGCTGACCATGATCGGCCGCGCGGTATCGCCCGAACCCGCGATCGCGCCGTCCACCCACTTGTTGCCGGTGGCATCGAACGCCTTGGCGAACTCGGCGACCGCCGCCGCCTCGCCGCCGCTGGTCCACCAGTGCGTGACCTCAAGATCGGTTGCGAAGGCAACAGAAGGCAGGGCCGCCGAGGCCAAAAGCCCCAGCGCCAATTTCACGGATTTCATGCGAGTCCTCCCAGACTATATCGTTATAGTTCGATCCTATAACGTTATAGTTTTTTCAATCAAGCCCATCTTTTCGCTTGTCGTGTTGCTTTTTCGGGCGGTGTAATGGGGGTTGTTTTCCACTGCCGACACCGCGCGCGCCATGCCGATCCGCCTGTTGTTCCGCCACGCGACCTGCTGCAACCCTGACTTGCAAGCCCTTTGGTTGCATCGGCTTTTCGGTTCGCGGGCGGGATGTTACGCAGGGGCAACCGGAGCGGGCCGGGCGTGGCGCGCGTGGTAGCGAATCGAAGGACGGACATGGACCAGGCGACTCACGACCCGGCCGAGGCGGCACGCCCGACGCTGAAAAGCATCGCGGCGCTGACCGGGCTGTCGGTCGCGACGGTGGGCCGCGCGCTGAAGGACGCACCCGACATCGGTGAGGAGACGAAGCGGCGGGTGCGGGCCGTGGCGGAAAGCGTGGGCTATCGCCCGAATCGTGCGGGCGTGCGTCTGCGGACGGGCAAGACCAACGTGATCGCGCTCGTCCGCTCCACCGAAGAGGATGTGATGAACCACACCTCGCAGATGATCAACGCGATCGCGGGGGCACTGCGCGGCACGTCCTATCACATGATCCTGATGCCATACTTCCCCGAGGAAGACCCGATGGCCCCGATCCGCTATGTGGTCGAGACGGGATCGGCGGATGGGGTCATCATCAACCAGACCCGTCCCGACGATCCGCGCGTGCGCTACATGCAGGAACGCGGTTTTCCCTTTGCCACCCACGGGCGCACCGACATGGGAATCGAGCATCCCTATTTCGATTTCGACAACGAGGTTTTCGCCCGCATCATGGTGCGCGAGATGGCCGCGCGCGGCCGAAAACGGCTGGCGCTTGTCGCCCCGCCCAAGGGGCAGAGCTATTCCGTCCACATGATCCGGGGGTTTACCGAGGAAGCCGCGCGGCTGGGTCTGGAGGCCCGCGTGTTCGACGAGGTGACGAGCGATACCAATGCGTTGCAGGTCGAAGCCTTCTCGACCCGCGTGTTTTCGTCCGGTGATCGGCCCGACGGGGTGTTGCTGGGATCGGCCACGTCCTCGATGGCGATGGTCACGGGGGGTGAGGCATGCGGGCTTGTGCTGGGCCGCGATTTCGACGTGGGCACCAAGGATTCTGTGCGCTTCCTGCGCCGCTTCCGCGCGGATATGCTGGTGGTGCATGAGGATGTGGGTGAGGCCGGCGATTTTCTGGCCCGTGCGGTGATGCGCGCCATCGACCGTCGCAGCCCGCAGGAGGTGATGCAGCATCTGGATGTGCCGCAGGCGATCAGCTGACCGGCGCGCGCCCTTGGGAGGGGGAGACGGAGATGGATACCGCAGTCAAGGCGACCGAGGGCTTCAGCCCGCCCGATCTGGCCCGCATCGACCGGCTGATGGAGGCGGCGGGGCTGGATGCGCTTGTCGTTACGTCAAAGCACAACGTTCAGTATCTGCTGGGCGGCTACCGCTTCATCTTCTTCTCGGCGATGGATGCGATCGGGCACAGCCGCTACCTGCCGGTGGTTGTCTACCGGCGCGGCAGCCCGGACCATGCGGCCTATATCGGCAACAGGATGGAAGGCAGCGAACATGCCAACCGCCCGTTCTGGACGCCGACCGTGCTACCCGCCTGCTGGGGCAGCGTGGATGCGGCGCAGGCGGCTGTCGAGCATCTGGTGAAGATCGGCATTGCGGGGGGGCGGATCGGGATCGAGCCGTCTTTCCTGCCTGCCGATGCCTGGCGGGTCCTTGCGGGGGTGCTGGGGGAAGACCGCCTGAAGGATGCGACGGGCATGCTCGAGCAGATGCGTGCGATCAAGACGCAGGCCGAGCTGGACCTGCTGCGCCAGGCGTCGGAGCTGATTACCGATTCCATGCAGGCCACGATGGGGGCCGCGCGCGAGGGCTGGACGAAGCACCAGATCATCGAGGAGCTGCGCCGGCAGGAGACGATGCGGGGGCTGCATTTCGACTATTGCCTCATCACGCTTGGGGCGAGCCACAACCGGGCCGGGTCCGATCAGGCCTGGCGGCGGGGCGAGGTGATCTCGCTCGACAGCGGGGGGAACTTCCACGGCTACATCGGCGATCTCTGCCGCATGGGCGTGCTGGGCGAGCCGGATGACGAGCTGGTCGATCTGCTCGCTCAGGTGGAAAGCGTCCAGCAGGCGGCCTTCGCCAAGGTTGCCCCCGGCGTGTTGGGGGGCGATATGATCGCGGCGGGCGAGGCGGCGCTGAGGGCGATCCCCTCGGCCAAGTTCACCGATTTCTTCGCGCATGGCATGGGGCTTATCAGCCATGAGGTACCTTTCCTGATGACGAACCATCCCGTGGCCTATGAGGGCGTGGATGCCGCGCGGCGGCTGGAGCCGGGGATGGTGCTGTCGGTCGAAACTACAATGGTTCACCCCACGCGGGGCTTCATCAAGCTGGAGGACACGCTGGCCGTGACCGCCACGGGGCACGACCTGTACGGCGAGCGCGCCCGGGGGTGGAACCGGGGCGGGGTTTAATCCCCGCGGCGGGTGTCGGCCTGAAGTCGGGTCAGGCCCTCAACCACCAGAAGATAGGTCAGGTTGCCGCTGATCGCATAGACCACGGCCAATTGCAGGAGTGAGCCGCCCTGCATCATCGACCACAGGATCGTGGCGTCGAGTGCTGCGGGCACGGCCAGGATGAGGCCGGTTGCAGACATCTCGGCCTCGGTCAGCTCGATCCGCCGAAAGCGCGCCGATACGGCCGGGCGTGGCAGACGCAGGCGGGGCAGGCGGGGATGGGGCAGGCGAAGTCTGGGCAGGCGAAGGCTGGGGAAGCCCGTTACCGAAGGGAGCGCGGTCATTGGCGCACCATCTTGATCGGGGCCGTCGTGCGCCCGACGCGGGCCTCGGACGGGCGGAAGCTGGACCGCATGCCGGGCGGCGGTGCGGGTGAAAACAGGGCTTGCGAGTACATTGCGTGATCCTTCTCTCGGGTATTGTGCGCTCGGTCCGGGCGACCGGGGTGTCCCACCACCCCCGATCGCCCCGGTCGGCTGCCGCTAGAGCTGCCAACCCGCGATGCCTGCGGGGTTCGAGCGGCGCGAGATGAAGGTGACATTCTGGCGCGAGGGGGATGCGGGGTGCGCGGATGCTCCGCGGGTCTTGGTTTCGAGGGCGGCCATACGACCGATGCGAGCTTTCTCAACAAGATTCACCATTTTTGAACTCCTCCTTCTTGCAGTGTTGCGTTGGGCGGTTTTGTGGCAATTGTGCCGGAACGATGTCAATTTCGGCACAATGTGAGGCGAGAATGTGGAAATGCAGTGCAGAACTGATGTCTTATTAGGGTTTACTTTGTGACAACTTTAAGATGTTGGGAAACAAATTCATGAAAAACAATCGGATGCTATACACCTGTCTAAAAAGACAAGTTAAACAGCGTGAAAAGAGGGTGTATTATGTTTGGGTAAGGTAAGAGTGACACCGGTAACGAGTCGAGACATTACTCAGTAGACAGTTTGATTGTACATCTTGGCGCCTCGATTGGTTTAATCAGTAATTCTTGTTAGCCTGTTCGGGCTCGTTTGTTGCGAGTTCCTGAACGCGGCAATCGGGGCGCCAATTACCTTGCAGGCAGGTGGAAAAAGCGTGCGTTTTCCACCCTCGGGACAGCCCGGAAACACCAGGATGACGGCCCCCTTCCGCCGCCATGAAACAGTCGTCGCCAATCCTGCATCAACGCCCGGTTAACGACGGCAAATGTTCGCATATGTAGTTATGTGCATTCTGCGGATTGGATGCAACGGCGCGACAATCGCCGCGCGCATCGCGAAATTATTTCACCCGTCCTGCGCGAACCGACGCGAACCGGCAAGAATCAGCCGACGGGGACGCCCGGCTTACAGGCCCGGTGGCAGCAGCCGGAAGTCGGGCAGATCGCGCAGCGCAAGCTCCGGTCCGGCCGGGGAATAGACGACGAACAGGGTCATCGGGCCGCTGCCGGTGTTGAGGGTGGAATGGTATCTGCTTTCGGGGACGTAGATCGTGCATCCGGGCCCGACCTGTTCCGTCAGGGCGGTGCCGTCGTCATCCTCGACCATCTGCTCGCCGGTGCCGGTCAGCACGAGGATGATCTCCTCGGCGCCGGGGTGATTGTGCCGGGCGTGGCCGCCGCCGGGCTGCACCGTGACGATCCCGCCCGAGAAGCGCTGCGCGCCGTTCACCTCGGGCCCGACGGTCAGGGCCAGCTTGCCCCAGTCGAAACCGAAGGACGCGACGCTCTCGGGACGGACGAAGTAATTCGGTCGGGTGAAGTAGGGCAGGGGCATGGCATCCTCTCGATGGGTCAGGCCAGCGCGCGGAACGCGGCGATGGCGGCAGCGGCAAAGGCCGGGTCGTTGATGTGATGGGGCAGGCGGGTCATGCGTCGCGTGGCGGTGGGCCGGAGGGTCGTCTCCAGCGCAGCGAAGAGCGCGGCATCGGCCCCGGGGTCGTGGAACGGCTGGCCGGGCGCGTCGAGCATGGATACGCCGCCCTCCGGTATCAGCAGATGCACGGGGCCCTGGCAGAGATTCAGGCGCTGTGCGATCCATGTGCCGATCGTCCGGTTCTCCTCCGCCGTCGTGCGCATGAGCGTGACCTGAGGGTTGTGGTGGTAGAACAGGCGGCCGCTGTAGCGCGCGGGCACCGTTTCGGGCGGCCCGAAGTTCACCATGTCGAGCGCGCCGACCGATCCGACCCAGGGCAGGCGCGTGCGGATGGCCGCGCCGAAGCGATCCTCGGTCGCGGGCAGGACGCCGCCGAACAAAAGGTCTGCCACCTCGGTCGTCGTGATGTCGATGAATCCGGTCAGCAGGCCGCTGTCCGCCAGCTTTTCCATCGTGCGCCCGCCGGTGCCGGTGGCATGGAAGACAAGGCAATCATGGCTGTCTCGCAGGGCCGCAGCGATCGCGGTGAGGCAGGGGGTTGTCACGCCGAACATGGTCAGCCCGATCGCGGGCTTGCCGCCGCGAGCCTGTGCAGGGTGCAGCGACATGCCTGCCATCGCCTCGGCCGCGTTGGTCAGGATCACCCGGCTGATCCGGTTCAGCCCGGCAAGGTCGGTGACCGCAGGCATCAGGATCAGGTCCGAAATGCCGATGTAAGGCGCGGTATCGCCCGAGGCGAGCGTAGAGACGAGAAGCTTCGGCAGCCCATAGGGCAATTCGCGCATCCCCTGCGCGATGATCGAGGTGCCGCCGCCGCCGCCGATGCCGAGGACGCCCGACACGCCCGGCCGCGCCGGGATGAACCGGGCGAAGGCAAGGCCCATCGCCGCCACGGCCTGCCCCCGGTCGCGGGTGCCGAGTGCCGCCTGCGCGCCGCCCGGGTGATGGGCGGCCACCTCGGCTGCCGTTACATCAACCGGGATTGTCGGCGTTCCGGTGCCGACATCGACGACCGTCACCCCTGCGCCACGCGCACGAAGGAGGTCCGCGAGAAAGGCCATCTCCTCGCCCTTCGTGTCGGCCGTACCTATCAGATGAACCGGCGACATCGGCCTCCGTCCTGCTGCGGGATCGCCTGCGCAAAGGCATGGCTGGCCCTTCCAGATGAAGCGTAACTGGTTGGACCAGATTTGCAACCGGCAAGCGGTCCGGATGCCTCGCAATGCTGCTCCGCAGCAAGCGAGGCGGAGAAAAATGTAAGCTTTGCAATACATAAGCGCCGGAGGAGGGCGCGACCAACGGCGCCTCGATGCGCGGGCGCAGTCAGAAACGCTCTTGACGGACTTTCCGATTTGGTAATACCAGTTGACAGTGCCCGATCAAAGCCGCCCCGGAGAGGCGTGCATGATCTCATCACGATGTGCATGAACGGGAGGAACAGCCATGCGCGGAAAAATTGCCGGTCTTCTGGCCGGTGTCGGGTTTGCGGCCCTATCGACTTCGCAGGCCTTTGCCCAGGAGCTTACGATCTTCTGGGCGGAGTGGGACCCGGCGAACTATCTGCAGGAACTGGTCAACGAATATGAGGCCGAAACCGGCGTCAAGGTGACGGTGGAGACCACGCCCTGGTCGGATTTCCAGACCAAGGCCTTCACCGAATTCAACGCCAAGGGCAGCGCCTATGACCTGATCGTCGGCGACAGCCAGTGGCTGGGCGCCGCATCGACTGGCGGGCACTACGTCGACCTGACCGACTTCTTCAACGCGAACAAGGTCGGCGAGATCATGGCGCCGGCCACGGTCAAGTATTACGCCGAATACCCCGGCAACTCGGCAAGTACTGGGCGATCCCGGCGGAAGGCGACGCCGTCGGCTGGTCCTATCGCAAGGACTGGTTCGAAGACCCGAAGGAGATGGAGGCGTTCAAGGCCAAGTACGGCTATGACCTTGCCGTGCCGAAGGACTGGAAGGCAGCTGCGCGACATCGCCGAGTTCTTCTACCGGCCCGACGAGAAGCGCTACGGCATCGCGATCTACACCGACAACTCCTATGACGCGATGGCGATGGGCTTCGAGAATGCGCTGTTCTCGTTCGGCGGCGAGCTGGGCGACCCGGAAACCTACGAGGTCGAGGGCTACATCAATTCCGACAAGGCCGTGGCCGCGCTCGAAGCCTACCGCGAACTTTACGGATTCACCCCGCCGGGCTGGGCGAAGATCGTTCTTCGTCGAGGACAACCAGGCGATCACCGAAAGCCTTGCGGCGATGAGCATGAACTACTTCGCCTTCTTCCCGGCGCTGCTGAACCGAGCGACCAACCCGAACGCCAAGAGCACCGGCTTCTTCGCCAACCCGCCCGGTCCCGATGGCGACCAGTTCGCCGCGCTTGGCGGGCAGGGCATCTCGGTCGTTTCCTACTCCGAGAACCAGGACGAGGCGATGAAGTTCCTCGAGTGGTTCATCAAGGACAGCACGCAGAAGCGCTGGGCCGAACTTGGCGGCTACACCGCCAGCGCCGCCGTCCTCGAAAGCCCCGAGTTCCGCAACGCCACGCCGTATAACGAGGCCTTCTACCAGACCATGTTCATGGTGAAGGACTTCTGGGCGGTGCCGGAGTACGCGGAACTGCTGAGCCAGATGAACCAGCGGCTCTATCCGTTCATCGTGGGCGGTGAAGGCACGGCCAAGGACGTGCTCGACGCGCTGGCGGCGGACTGGACCGAGACGTTCAAGAAGTACGGTCGGCTGAAGTAATCTCCCGCAGACTGGGGAGGGCGCCACGTGCCCGCTCCCACTTTGACCTGACAAGATTTTCGGAGGCCTTGTGGCACAGACGACACTTGCCTCAACCGGCCCGCGCCCGCGCGCCAGCGCGGGATGAGCGACCTTGCGATCCGGAACCTCTTCATCATTCCGACGATCGTCTTTCTGATCGTCTTCAACGTCTTTCCGCTGATCTATTCGCTGGGATACTCCTTCACCGACTACCGCGCCTCGACGAACGAGCCGCGCGAACTTCGTCGGGTTGCAGAACTACCGCGACCTGCTGAGCGATCCGTACATCTGGCGCAACTTCACGATCACGGCGAAGTACGTGCTGATCTCGGTCACGGGGCAGGTGATCGTCGGCTTCGGGCGTGGCGATGCTGCTGAACCGCGCGATCCCGTGGAAAGGGCTGCTCACCACGCTGCTGCTGCTGCCGATGATGATGTCGATGGCGGTGGTCGGGCTGTTCTGGAAGCTGCTCTACGACCCGTCCTTCGGGATCATCAACTACTGCGCTGGGCCTTGGCGACGTTCGAATGGCTGGCCAACCCGCGAGATGGCGCTCTACGCGGTGGCGATCGTCGACATCTGGATGTGGTCGCCCTTCGTGATGCTGCTGTCGCTGGCCGGGCTGTCGGCGGTGCCGAAGCATCTCTACGAGGCGGCCGCGATTGACCGGGCGTCGCCGCTCTACACCTTCTTCCGCATTACCCTGCCGCTGGTGGCGCCGATCCTGATGATCGCGATCATCTTTCGCACGATGGAGGCCTTCAAGACCTTCGACCTCGCCTACATCCTGTCGAGCCAGCCGACGACCGAGCTGATCGCGATCCGGCTCTACAAGATGGCGTTCCAGGAATGGCAGACCGGGCTGAGCTCGTGCGCCTCGCCTACATCGTGCTGATCGTCGTGCTGGCGATCACCAACATCTACGTGAAGTATCTGAACAAAGTGAAGGAGCGCTGAGGCATGGCCGAAGTCCGCACCACGGGCGAGGTCGCGCGTCACCGCGTGGCCATCGCCGCGCTGATGGTGATCCTCGTGATCTTCCTCGCGCCGATCTACTGGATCACCGCGACCGCCTTCAAGCCGCGCAACCTGGCCACCACGATCCCGCCGACGGTCCTGTTCGAACCCGAAGTCACGCCCTTCGTCAAGCTGATGATCAAGCGCAGCCAGCTGCGCAACCCGCTCGACGGAAGAAGAACTATGCCGCCGCCCCGTGGTGGGAGCGGCGCATTCTGGACGGCGGCGAACAGGTCGTGCGGTCGGGCAAGGGCGAAGTGCAGCTCTCGGGCTATCCCAGCCGTTTCCTGAACAGCCTGATCGTCGCCGTGACCTCGACGTTCCTTGCCGTCTCGATGGGGACGATCACCGCCTACGGATTTTCCCGCTTCAAGGTGACGGGCGAGGATGACTGGCTGTTCTTCATCCTGTCCACGCGGATGCTGCCGCCCGTGGTCGTCGCGATCCCGATGTTCCTGATGTATCGCGCCGTGGGGCTGAACGACACGCACCTCGGGCTGATCATCCTCTACACGGCGTTCAACCTGTCGTTTCTCGGTCTGGCTGATGAAGGGCTTCATCGACGAGATTCCGAAGGAATACGAGGATGCGGCCCTGGTCGACGGTTACACGCGGCTGCAGGCCTTCTTCAAGATCGTGCTGCCCGAGGCCGCGACCGGGATCGCCGCCACCGCCGTCTTCTGCTTCATCACGGCCTGGAACGAATATGCCTTCGCGCTGATCATGACGAACAAGCGCGCGCAGACGGCGCCGCCCTTCATTCCCAGCCAGCTCGGTTCGGGCCTGCCGGACTGGACGGTGATCGCAGCCGGAACGGTGCTGTTCCTGCTGCCGGTCGCGATCTTCACCTTCCTTCTGCGCAACCACCTGCTGCGCGGCATGAGCTTCGGGGCGATCCGGAAATGAGCCTGCGCGAGATCAATCACCGCTGGATCGTGCCCGTGTCGCAATGGGTCATGGTGTTCGGCATCGTGGCACTGTGCCAGCCCTGGGTCGAGCCGCTGCATCGCTATGGGCTGACCCTCACCTTGCTGGGCCTGATCGCCTTTTCCGTGGCCACCAAGTTTGCGCCGCCGCCCGCCCGGAACGAGGATGCGGCATGAGTCCCCGTATCGAGCTGATCCATATCGACAAGCATTTCGGCCCGAACCACGTCATCCGCGACGTGAACCTGACGGTCGAGGAGCGCGAGTTCGTCGTGTTCCTCGGCCAGTCGGGCTGCGGCAAGACCACGACGCTGCGCGCCATCGCCGGGCTGGAGACGATCGACAGCGGCGAGATCCGCATCGCGGGCATGGCGGTGCAGGATACCAAGCCCGAGGCGCGCGACGTGGCCTTCGTGTTCCAGTCCTTCGCGCTTTACCCGCACCTGACGGTGTTCGAGAACATGGCCTTCCCGCTCCGCGCCGTGGGCATCGGCCGGGATGAGATCGACCGCACCGTGCGCCGCGTGGCCGGGGTGTTGCAGACCACCCACCTGCTCAACCGCCGCCCCTCGGCCCTGTCGGGGGGCGATCTGCAGCGGGTCGCGATCGGGCGCGCGCTGGTGCGCAGTCCCAAGGCGATGCTGATGGACGAACCCATCGGCAGTCTGGACGCCAAGCTGCGCGAAGAGATGCGGGTGGAGTTGAAGCGGCTGCATGTGGAACAGGGCTCCACCACGATCTACGTGACCCATGACCAGATCGAGGCGATGGCGCTGGCCGACCGGATCGTGGTGATGCACGAGGGCGTGCTTCAGCAGGTCGGCACGCCGGAAGAGGTTTATGCCAACCCGGTCAACCTGTTCGTGGCGCAGTTCGTGGGCTCGCCGGTCATGAACGTCGCCGACGTCGAGGTCAACGGAACGGCAGGCGAGGCGCGGGTGGTCGTGGCGGGATCGCCCGAGGGGTTCGTCTTTCCGGCAGGGCTGGTCGATGTGCTGCGCGGGGCAGGGGCCAACCGCAGGGGCCTGTCGCTGGGCATCCGGCCAGAGGCGCTGGAGGTTTCGCTGGCGCCCCAGACCGGGTCGATCCCGGTCGAGGCGCATCTGATCGAGCCCCTGGGATCGCATGACATCGTGGACCTGAAGATGGGGCCGGGTTTCATCCGCGCCCGCACCCGATCGGGTCTTGTGCCGGGGCCGGGAACACAGGTCCATGTGCGCGCCGATGTGGGGCGGGCACATTTCTTCGATACGGCAACGGGCAAGTCGCTGGGAGTGAGGCTCTGATGGCCGAGATCGAACTTCGGGGCGTGACCAAAGCGTTCGGCAACGTCCAGGCGCTGCGCGACATATCGCTCGAGATCGCCGACGGGCAGTTCTTCGTGCTGCTGGGCGAGACCGGGGCGGGCAAGACCACGACGCTGCGCCTGATTGCCGGCCTGGACAAGCCGACCGAGGGCAGGGTGCTGATCGACGGGCAGGACGTGACGGGCTGGGGGGCCGCCGAGCGCGACGTGGCGCTGGTGTTGCAGCAATACTCGCTCTATCCACGCTACACCGTGCGGCAAAACCTTGAATTTCCGCTGAAATCGCCGATGCGGACGGTGTCGGAGGCCGACCGCGCCGAGCGGATCGCGCGGGTCGCCAAGACGCTGCGGATCGAGCATCTGATGGACCGCAAGACGGATCGCCTGTCGGGCGGCGAGATGCAGCGCGTCTCGATCGGGCGGGCCATCGTGCGCACGCCCAAGGTGTTCCTGATGGACGAACCGCTGTCCGCGCTCGACGCGAAGCTGCGCGAGGCGCTGCGGGCCGAGCTGAAGGATCTTCAGATGAACCTGGGCGAGACGTTCCTGTTCGTCACGCATGACCAGGTTGAAGCGATGTCGATGGGCGATCGCATCGGCGTGCTGAACAAGGGCGTGCTGGTGCAGGTCGGGACGCCGCAGGAGATTTACGCCAACCCGGTCAACACCTTCGTCGCCCGCGCCGTGGGCAGCCCCGCGATGAACCTGCTGCCCGGAAGGCTGGAGCAAGGCCGCGCCGTGATGGGCGAGGGCGTGGTGCTGGCCCATCCGGGCGCTGCCGGGGCGGACGGCCGGGGCCTGATCTTCGGCGTGCGGCCCGAGGATCTGGACCTTTCCCCCGGCGCTCCGGTCGAGGCACTGGTGACCGATGTGGAGAACCACGGGGTGGAGAAGATCGTGACCATGACGGCAGGCGCGCACCGGCTGCGCGCCACGGTGCCGGTGACGGTGAAGGTGGCGGCCCGTGACCATGTCCGGATCGGCTGGCAGGCAGAGCGGGTCGTGGTCTTCGACGAGGCGACGGGGCGGAGCCTGAGGGGCTGAGTGGCGCACGGGCGGAGAGCGCCGGGGGTTTCACACCCCCGGGCCCCCGTGGGATACTTCTGCCAAGATGAAAGCACAGGAAGACCGAGGGACTGAGCGGCGCGCAGGCGGAGAGCGGCGGGGATTTCAGACCCCCGGGCCTGGCCAGGCCAAGGGCCGGGTGTTTTTCGCGGAAACCCATCACCGGAGGATTTCCGATCGCTCATCACTCTCCGAGGATGTTTCTGCGAAGAGCAAAGCACAGGAAGACCGGGGGCCGACACTCAGGCCGGGAACCGCAGCCGGTAGGCCGCCTCGACCTGCGGGTTGCAGAAGTTGCGGGGCAGGCGGTTGGCGAGGATCGCCAGCGTCTCTTCCACGGCACCTTCGCCCATCCGCAGCATGCTGTCCTCGGTGATGCCCGCCATGTGCGGCGTCAGGATCACGTTGGGAAGCTGCCAGAGCGGGCTGTCCTCCGGCAGGGGCTGCACGTCGAACACATCGAGCGCCGCACCGCCGAGCCGCCCCTCGCGCAGCGCGGCGATCAGGGCCGCCTCGTCCACCAGCGGCCCGCGCGCGACATTGACCAGCACGGCGCGCGGCTTCATCGTGGCGAGGCGGGCGGCGTCGAGCAGGCCCCGCGTCTCGTCTGTCAACGGGGCGCAGAGCACCAGCACGTCGGACCCCGCGATCAGCGCGTCCAGCGGCACGGCGCGAACGCCGTCGGGCAGCATTCCGGGGCGGCGGGTGGTGGCGATCACCTGCATCCCGAACCCCTGCGCCATGCGGTGAAGTGCGCGGCCGATGTTGCCGAAGCCGAGAATTCCGAGCACCCGTCCGCCCAGATCGCGCCCGCTATCCGACAGGGCGCGCGCCTGCCCCCAGCCGCCGGCCCGCATCCGGGCGTTCACCTCGGGGTAGCGGCGCAGCAGCGCGATGGCGGCGAAGATCGCGTGCTCGGCCACGGTCGAGGCGTTCGCCCCCGGCACATTGGCCACCAGCACCCCCGCCGCGGTCGCCTCGTCCAGCGGGATCATGTCCAGCCCTGCGCCGTGCCGCACGGCGGCGCGCAGGCCTTTTGCCCGTGCGAAGTAACCGGGCGGCACCGGGGCGCGCACGATCAGCACCTCCGCCCCTGTTCCTTCGGCCAGGATGGCCGTGGCGCTTGGCGCGCTTGCCACCACGAAGTCGCATGCGGCACGAAGGCGTTCGGTAACTTTCGGATGCAGCGGATGGGTGGAAAAGACCTGGCCCATCATCCGGGCGCCCCGTCCTGCCGCCCCGTGATCAGACCCTTCCAGTAGCCCTCGGCGCCCTGCAGGTGCGAACTCATCAGCGCCTGGGCGAGGTTGGCGTCGCGCCGCCGCAGCGCCTCGTAGATCTGGATATGCTCGGCATGGCTCTGCCGGCACCGCTCGGGATCGCTGAAGTAGACCGGCAGGCGGCGCACGCCCATGGCGTAGTAGACGGCGCAGACATTGTAGAAGACGGTGTTCTGCGTGGCCCGCACGATCTCGAGGTGGAAATCGCGATCCTCCTCGCCCAGTTGCCCGCCTTCGGCGATGCGTCGTTCGGACTGATCGAGGATCTCGCGCAGCCGCGCGAAGTTTTCCTCGGTCGCGCGCGAGGAGGCCAGTTCCGCCGCCTTGATCTCGTGGATCTTGCGCAGTTCCACCGTCTCGTAGATCTGGATCGGGTCGAGCGGCAGCCCGGCCTTCGCGAACAGGGCCATCGCATCGACCGAGGCCGAGCCAGAGGTCAGGAAGATGCCCGATTTCGCCCGCCGCTCGACGATCCGCATGGCTTCGAGCACCGCCAGCGTTTCGCGGATCTGGCCCCGGCTGACGCCGAAATGTTCGGCCAGTTCCCGCTCCGACGGCGTGCGCCCGCTTGCCTCCGCCGAGGTGGCGTAGAGATGGGCGGCAAGGTCGGACAGCAGGTTCTTTTCGGACATTCAGCTCTTCTTCACATGGGCCCTCATGAAGCGTTCGGATAGCGTGAACCCCAGGCCCGGTCCATCGGGGATGGCGATCATGCCGTCGCGGGCGGTGATGTCGCCGTCCACAAGGTCATGGATCATCGGATTGGCCCCGCAGGAATACTCGATGGTGAAACTCGCAGGGCTGGCGGCACACAGGTGAAGCCCCGCATGGAAGCAGGGCGCCCCTGCCCAGAGATGCGGCGCGAAACGCAGATTGAAACTGGCCGCCAGGGCCGCGATCCGCACGGTTTCGGTGATCCCGCCGCAGAAGGCCGGATCGGGCTGCAGGATGTCGGCGCAGCGCATCACGGCCAGATCGCGGAAATCGAAGCGCGTCGCTTCGCTTTCGCCGGTGGCGATGGGCACGCAGGTGGCGGCGCGAACCTCGGCCATGCCGGGCTTGTCATCGGCACTGACGGGTTCCTCGAACCAGGCGAGGTCGCAGTCTTCGACCATATGGGCAAAGCGCTTGGCCCCCGCGACGGTATAGGTGCCATGGGCATCGACGGCGATCTCGATATCCGGTCCCAGTGCCTTGCGCGCGGCCCTGACGCGGGCGGCCGAGACATGCGGCGCGCCATCCATTGCGCCCACGCGCATCTTCACGGCGCGGAAGCCGCCCTGGTCGATATACCCTTTAAGCTGCTCGCCGATCTTGTCCGCAGGCGCCCAGCCGCCCGAGGCGTAGGCCGGCAGCCGGTCGGCCTTGCGTCCGCCCAGAAGTTGCCAGATCGGCTGGTTCAGGTGCTTGCCGAGGATGTCCCACAACGCGATGTCCACCGCGCTGATCGCGGCGATCGTCAGTCCGCGGCGGGCAAGCGACGGCATCACATGACCGGATTGCGCGGCCGACCCTGCGCGGACGCCATTGTAGAGCATCTCCCAGATCGCGGTGATGTCGCCTGCGTTGCGCCCGATCAGTTGCGGTGCAACCTCATGGTTCAGCAGGTGGACCAGCGCGCCATATTGCCCTGCGCTGCCCGCGGCATTCTTGCCTTCGCCCCAGCCGACAAGGCCATCCTCGGTCTCGATCCGCAGGATGGCCGCGTCGAACGTGGTCAGCGTCCCGAAATCGCTGTCGGTGCTGGCGGGCGGTTTCGATGGGAATGCTTACCCACCAGGCTTCGGCAGACTTGATCCGCATGGCGCGTCCCTCGGCGGGCGATGCCCCGGAGCAGACCGGGGCGCAGCCGGCCCATTTCGCTACTTCATCAACGGGAGCAGCGTTTCCGCGGTGATCCGCATCTGGCTCGTCATAGAACTTTTCGGTCAGCAGGCTCGACCCGTGATCCTGGATGAACTTCAGCTGCTCGGGCGAGATATCGACCGGGTTGCGTTCCACCATGTCGGGGTAGATCGCGGCGGGCGTCCGGTCCACGGGGGCCACGAATTCGTTGGTCAGCGCGCCGTCATAGCCGATCTCGCGCAGGGTCGCGATGATCTTGGGCCATTCGAGGTGACCCAGGCCGGCGGCAAAGCGGTTGTTGTCGGCCACGTGGAAGTCGAACAGGCGCTTTCCGGCCAGCCGGATGGCGTCATGGATGTTCGATTCCTCCATGTTCAGGTGATAGGCGTCGAGGCAGACGCCGCAGTCGGGGTGGACCGCATCGGCCAGCGCCAGCGCCTGCGCGGCACGGTTGAAGAAGTAGGTCTCGAACCGGTTCAGGGGTTCGATCGCCACCTTCACGCCGACCTTCTGGGCGTGGGCGAAGCATTCCTTGGTGGCATCGACCACCCATTTCCATTCCTCGGCTTCGGTTCCGTCCGGAACCACCTTGCCCACGGTTGCGGGGACCAGCGTGATGATCTGCGCCCTCCAGTTCGCTGACCATGGTGAGGACGGACTTCACGTAATCGACCGAACGCGCGCGCTGGCCTTCGTCCCTGGCGGCAAGATTGCGCTCGCCCAGCGTCAGGGTCACGGCGCCCCAGCACCGGATGCCATGCTCCTTGAGCAGGGCACGGGTTTCCTTGACCGGGTATTGCGTCGGTTCGCCCGAGATCTCGATGCTCTCATAGCCGTATTTCTTGATCCGCCGCAGTGTGACCTCCAGCGGTTCGGCGCGCATCCAATTGTGGGTTGAAAGGTGCATCGGTGTCCTCCCTGACTCCGCTAGGTTCCGGCCAAAGGCCCGCAATCTGGTTGGACCAGTTGACTTCTAGGCAAGAGGTAGCGCAAAGGCAACGGGGGCGCAAGATGATTGCATGAGGTCGGCAATGTGAGTTTAAGTGCCAGAAAATAGTTACTTTATCCACTTCTCCACAGGGGCTTGGATTGGTGCTGCGCCGGCGCTTTTTGCTGAATTGGTAATACCAACTTGACGGACGCAACCCCGGCAGCCCACCATCGGGCCAAACCGACGCGGAGGCTTCGATGAAAATCGGCATGTGCATGCTGCTCTGGACGACCCATGTCACCGAAGCGCATGAGCCGCTTCTGCACGACATCAAGGCGACCGGCTTCGACGGGGTGGAGATCCCGATCTTCGAAGGCGATACGGACCACTACCGGCGCCTCGGTGCGGTGCTGGACCGGATCGGGTTGCAGCGCACCGCGATCGCCGCGATGGGCGATCCCGCGATGAACCTGATCGGGGATGCGGCCGCGCGGCAGGCGGGCATCGCCCACATGCGCCACGTGATCGACTGCACGGCGGCGCTGGGGGCCAGGACCGTCAGCGGCCCGGTGCATTCCACGCTCGGGCTGTTCTCCGGGCAGGGACCGACGGCGGACGAGCGCGCCCGATCGCTCTCGTCGCAACGCGCCATCGGCGATCATGCCGCCAGCAGGGGCGTGACCGTCGGCCTCGAGGCGCTGAACCGGTTCGAGTGCTACCTGTTCAACACCATGGCCGCCCTGTCGGAGCATATCGACGAGATCGGCCATCCGAATATCCGCGCCATGTATGACACCTTCCACTGCAACATCGAGGAGCAGGACCCCATCGCGGCCTTTACCGACCACCGGCGCAACATCGTCCATGTCCATCTCAGCGAGAACGACCGCGGCGTGCCGGGGCGCGGGAACATTCCCTGGGCCGAGACGTTCCGCGCCATCCGCGCCTCGGGCTACGACGACTGGCTGACCATCGAAAGCTTCGGCCGCGGCCTGCCCGACCTTGCCGCGGCCACGAAGGTCTGGCGCGACTTCGCCGAAAGCCCCGAGGCGGTGTATCGCGAGGGGTACCGCCATCTGGTCGAAGGCTGGGCGGCGGCGGCGTAGCGGGGGGGGGCGCCCTGCGTCGGGTACAGGAGCGGGGGGTTTCACACCCCCCGCACCCCCCGTGGGATATTTGAGAACAGAAGAAGGCGGAAGAAGGGTTAGTCCGCGAGACTGACCTCGGTGTCCCACTCGCGGCACTGGTCGGCCAGCGGGGGCGCGAGCGGCTGGTCGGTGAAGAACGCGTCGATCTCGCGGAGCGAGGCGATCCGCACCGGGGCAGAGCGCTCGAACTTCGACGCATCCGCCACGAGGAAGGTCCGGCGCGCGCGGCGGATGAGCGCCTTGGTCACCCGCACCTCGTGCAGGTCGAAATCCAGCAGATCGCCGTCCGCGATCCAGCGCCGACGCGCCGATCATCGCGAAATCGACCTTGAACTGCTCGATGAACTGCGTCGTCAGATCGCCCACCAGCCCGCCGTCCGACCGGCGCAGCGCGCCGCCCGCCACCATGATCTCGCAGCTTTCGTTGGCGACCAGGATGTTGGCCACGTTCATGTTGTTGGTGACCACCGTGATGTTGCGATGGCCCAGCAGCTCGCGCGCCACCGCCTCGGTCGTGGTGCCGAGGTTCAGGATCAGCGACTGAATTGTCGGGGATCGCCGCGCGCGCAGGCCCGCGCGATGGCGGCCTTGGCGCCTTCGTTCATCGGCGCCGCCGCTCCTCGTAGCCGATGTTGGACACGCCCGTGCGCATCACCGCCCCGCCATGCACCCGGTCCAGCTGCCCCGCATCGGCAAGGTCGCGTCAGGTCGCGGCGGATCGTCTGCAGCGTCACGTCGAAGCGCTCGGCCAGGTGCTTCGACCATCACGCGGCCCTCGGCCGGGCGATGTCCAGGATTTCGGTCTGCCGGAAATTCAGCGCCATGCCGGACACTCCTGCACTACCTCGCCACAGCGCCGATCTAGGCGCGGCCGGCGCAGCGCTGTCAAGCGCCGCGAGCGTTTTTCGCAGATGCGATCGAACATGCGGCATCGCAGCAAAAGCGGCAGAACCGGTGCACCATTGATGTTCGATCTTGGCAAAAGCGAACAAAACGAAAAAAAATCGTTGACAGCCCGGCTGAACTCGGCACGATGGTTGTCGCGGTCAGGGAGGACATCAGTGCACGTGCACGGAACGGCTCAGGCGCCGGTCGATCTGTTCATCATCGGCGGTGGCATCAACGGCTGCGGCATCGCCCGCGACGCCGCCGGGCGCGGCCTGTCGCGTCGCGCTGGCCGAACAGGGCGATCTGGCGCAGGCCACCTCATCGCCTCGACCAAGCTGTTCCACGGCGGCCTGCGCTATCTGGAGTATTTCGAGTTCCGCCTGGTGCGCGAGGCGCTGGAGGAACGCGAAACCCTGCTGCGTCGCCATGCCGCATATCAGCTGGCCGATGCGCTTCGTGCTGCCCTATCCCCCGACATGCGGTTCGAGGGCGACACGCCCACGTCGCAGCTGCTGCGCCGGGTGATGCCCTGGATGAAGGGCCGCCGCCCGGCCTGGCTGATCCGGCTGGGGCTGTTCCTGTATGACACGCTGGGCGGCCGCAAGATCCTGCCCGCGCACCCGCACGCTCGACCTGACGCAGCGACCCGGCGGGCAAGCCGCTGAAGCCGCGGTTCCGCCAGGCCTACGAATATTCCGACTGCTGGGTCGAGGATTCGCGCCTTGTCGTGCTGAACGCCCGCGATGCCGCCGCGCGCGGCGCGCGCGATCATGACCCGCACCCGCGTCATCTCGGCCGAACGCGCGGGCGGACCTCTGGCAGGTCACGACCGAAGGCCCGCAGGGCGCGCGACGCCATCACGCCCGCGCCCTGGTCAATGCCGGCGGCCCCTGGGTCGAGGATGTGATCCGCAACGTCGCGCGCATCAATTCCTCCGAAGGCGTGCGGCTGGTGCGCGGCAGCCATATCGTGACGCGGAAGCTCTATCGACCACGACCGCTGCTATTTCTTCCAGGGCACCGACGGCCGGATCATCTTCGCCATTCCCTACGAGCAGGACTTCACCCTGATCGGCACCACCGATCAGGACCACAAGGGCACGCCCGCAGGACGCCGTCTGCACCGACGAGGAACGCGACTACCTCTGCGCCTTCGCCTCGCGCATATTTCGCCAAGCCCGTCACGCGCGACGATGTGGTCTGGACCTATTCCGGCGTTCGCCCGCTCTACAACGACGGCGCGAAGTCGGCCACGGCGGCGACGCGCGACTATGTGCTCAGCGCTCGATGCCAACGGCGCGCCGCTGCTGAACGTGTTCGGCGGCAAGATCACCACCTACCGCCGGCTGGCCGAATCCGCGCTGGACAAGCTTGCGCCCGTTCTTTCCGCAGGCCTGACCGGGCCTGGACCGCGCGCGTCGCCGCTGCCGGGCGGCGATTTCCCGCGTGACGGCGTGCCGCGCTGACCGCAGGACCTGAAGCGCGACTATCCGTTCCTGACGCGACTACTGGGCCGGCCGCCTGATCCGCGCCTATGGCACCGAGGCGCGCGCCGATGCTGGGCAAGGCGCGGACGGCGGCCGATCTGGGCCAGCGACTTCGGCGCCACCCTGACCGAGGCCGAGGTGCGCTGGCTGATGGCGCGCGAATATGCGCGCAGCGCCGCAGGATGTGGTCTGGCGGCGCACCAAGCTTGGGCTGCGGCTGACGACCGAGCAGATCGAACGGATCGGACGCCTTCATGGCGACGGAACAGAACAGGGCCGCCGCGGAATAACGCGGGCGGGCAGGGAAGGGGAACGGGGCATGGCGCTGGAACTGGACGGGGTGACGCAAGGTCGTGGGCGGCCGCACGCATATCCATCCGACCGATCTGACGCTGGAACGCGGCACGATGAACGTGCTGCTGGGTCCGACGCTGTCGGGCAAGACCACGCTGATGCGGCTGATGGCGGGGCTCGACGTGCCCACGACGGGGCGGCTCCGCTGGCACGGCGGCTGACGTGACCGGCGATGCGGGTGCAGGACCGCAAGGTGGCGATGGTCTACCAGCAGTTCATCAACTACCCGGCGATGACGGTCTACGAGAACATCGCCTCGCCGCTGCGGCTGATGGGCAAGTCGGCCGCCGAGATCGACCGGGCGGTGCGGCAGACCGCCGAGATGCTGAAGCTGACGCCGATGCTGCCAGCGCAAGCCGCTGGAACTGTCGGGCGGCCAGCAGCAGCGCTGCGCGCTGGCCCGCGCGCTGGTGAAAGAGGCGGGGCTGGTGCTGCTCGACGAGCCGCTGGCCAACCTCGACTACAAGCTGCGCGAAGAGCTGCGGGCCGAAATCCCCAGGATCTTCGAGGCGTCGGGCGCGATCTTCGTCTATGCCACGACCGAACCGGAAGAGGCGCTGCTGCTGGGCGGCAATACCGCGACGCTGTGGGAAGGCCGGTCACGCAGTTCGGTCCGACGCCGCAGGTCTATCGCCGCCCGTCGATGCGACGACCGCGCGGGTGTTCTCCGACCCGCCGATGAACTTCGTCTCCTGCGCCAAGATCGGGCACCGGGTGAACTTCGGCGGTCACGCCAATGCGCCCGCCGAGGGGCCGTTCGCCGATCTGCCCGACGGCCGCTACATGGCCGGGTTCCGTGCCAACCATCTGGAGCTGAACCGGCACACCGGGGCGGCGGTGGAGTTTCCCTGCACCGTTTCGGTGACCGAGATCACCGGCTCGGAAAGCTTCCTGCACCTGCAGCATGGCACCGACCGCTGGGTCGGTCTGGTGCACGGGGTGCATGATCTGGCGCCGGGGGCCGAGGTTTCGGTCTGGCTCGACCCGGCGCATGTCTATGTGTTTGGCCGAGGACGGCGCTTGGTCGCTCCCGCCGCCTATGCGCTGGCGGCCTGAGGGGGAACGGGATGGCACGGATCACGCTGTCGAATCTCGCCCACTCCTACGCTCGCCAATCCGAGCGGCGAGGCAGGACTTCGCGCTGAAGGAGATGGACCACGTCTGGGACGACGGCGGCGCCTATGCGCTGCTTGGCTCTTCGGGCTGTGGCAAGACCACGCTTCTGAACATCATCTCGGGCCTTGTGCATCCGTCGCAGGGCCGCGTCCTGTTCGGCGAGCGCGACGTGACCGATGCTGCCACGACCGAACGCAACATCGCGCAGGTGTTCCAGTTCCCGGTCGTCTACGACACGATGACGGTGCGCGATAACCTGTCCTTCCCGTTGCGCAACCGGGGCATGGATGCGGCCTACATCGCCAGCCGCGTCAACCAGATCGCCCGGATGATCGGGATGGAAGCGGACCTGGACCGCAAGGCGCGCGGTCTGACCGCGGATGCCAAGCAGAAGATCAGCCTGGGCCGCGGCATGGTGCGCGAGGATGTGAACGCGATCCTGTTCGACGAGCCGCTGACCGTGATCGACCCGCACATGAAGTGGGAGCTGCGCACGCAGCTGAAGCAGCTGCACCGCCAGTTCGGCCATACGATGATCTACGTCACCCATGACCAGACCGAGGCGCTGACCTTCGCCGACAAGGTCGTGGTGATGTATGACGGTCGCGTCGTGCAGATGGGCACCCCGCAGGAACTGTTCGAAACCCCCGAGCATACCTTCGTCGGCTACTTCATCGGCTCGCCCGGCATGAACCTGCTCGATGCCACCGTCGAGGGCGACCGGGCGCGGGTGGGCGAGCAGACCATCCTGCTTGGCGCCTCCTACGGCCGGCCCGAGGGACGGGTGCAGATCGGCATCCGCCCGGAATTCGTCAGCCTTACCGAAACCGATGGCCTGCCCGCCACGATCCGCCGGATCGAGGATGTCGGCCGTCACCGCATCGTCCGGGCCGAGATCGCGGGCCGCGAGGTGAACGCGATCCTGCCCGAGGGCGCCGCTGTCCCCGCCACCGCGACGCGCCTTTTCTTCGAGCCGACGCGCACCCTCGTCTATGCCAACGACTGGCGCGTGCGGCCCGAGGGCGCGCGGATGGGGAGGGCCGCCTGATGGACAAGACCGTCAACCAGAAGGCCTGGTTCCTCGTTCTGCCCGTTCTCGTGCTGGTGGCCTTCTCGGCGGTGATCCCGCTGATGACCGTGGTCAACTACTCGGTGAAGGATACCTTCGGCGACAACGAATTCTTCTGGGAAGGCATCGGCTGGTTCGAGGAAATGCTCGGCTCCGATCGGCTGTGGAACGCGCTGGGGCGTCAGGTGCTGTTCTCGGCCATCATCCTCGCCATCGAGGTGCCGCTGGGCATCTTCATCGCGCTGAACATGCCGAAGAAGGGCTTCTGGGCGTCGGTCTGCCTGGTCCTGATGTCGCTGCCGCTGCTGATCCCGTTCAACGTCGTGGGCACGATCTGGCAGATCTTCGGGCGCGTCGACATCGGCCTTCTGGGCTACACGCTCGCCTGGCTCGGCATCGACTACAACTACACCAACGATCCGTTCGACGCCTGGGCGACGATCATCGTGATGGATGTCTGGCACTGGACCTCGCTCGTCGCGCTTCTGTGCTACGCCGGGCTGCAGTCCATCCCGCAGGCCTATTACCAGGCGGCACGGATCGACCAGGCGTCGCGCTGGAAGGTCTTTCGCTACATCGAACTGCCCAAGATGCAGGGCGTGCTGCTGATCGCCATCCTGCTGCGCTTCATGGACAGCTTCATGATCTATACCGAGCCTTTCGTCGTCACCGGCGGCGGCCCCGGCAACGCCACCACGTTCCTGTCCATCGACCTGGTGAAGATGGCGATCGGCCAGTTCGACCTTGGTCCCGCGGCGGCGTTCTCGATCATGTACTTCCTGGTGATCCTGCTGATCTCGTGGGTGTTCTACACCGTCATGACCAATCTCGACAAAGAGGAGGCGCGCTGATGTCCGACGCCGCGCTTTCGACAACCGCCACCCGCAGCCGCGCCACGCCCCGCGTGAACGGCTCGGCGCTCGTGATGGTCGTCTACATCCTGTTCCTGTTGCTGCCGATCTACTGGCTCGTGAACATGAGCTTCAAGACCAACACCGAGATCACCAGCACGTTCACCCTGTTCCCACATGAGTTCACGGTGAAGAACTACGTCACGATCCTGACCGATCCCAGCTGGTACATGGGGTATGTCAACAGCCTGATCTATGTCGTCATGAACATGGCAATCTCGCTCACGGTGGCCTTGCCCGCCGCCTATGCCTTCAGCCGCTACAGCTTCATGGGTGACAAGCACCTGTTCTTCTGGCTGCTCACCAACCGCATGGCGCCGCCTGCCGTGTTCGCCCTGCCGTTCTTCCAGCTCTATTCCAGTGTCGGCCTGTTCGATACGCATATCGCGGTCGCCCTTGCGCACTGTCTGTTCAACGTGCCGCTGGCGGTCTGGATTCTCGAAGGCTTCATGCGCGGCGTGCCCAAGGAGATCGACGAGACGGCCTACATCGACGGGTATTCCTTTCCGCGCTTCTTCATCCGCATCTTCATGCCGCTCATCGCATCCGGCATCGGTGTCGCCGCGTTCTTCTGCTTCATGTTCTCATGGGTGGAGCTGCTTCTGTCGCGCACCCTGACGACGGTGAACGCCAAGCCGATCGCGGCCATCATGACACGCACCGTAAGCGCCAGCGGGATGGACTGGGGCGTTCTGGCGGCGGCGGGGGTGCTGACGATCATCCCGGGGGCGTTGGTGATCTACTTCGTGCGCAACTACATCGCCAAGGGCTTCGCCCTGGGGAGGGTGTGATGACCAGAACTCCCTGGACGACGATCTACCTGACTGCGGCAGCGTTTCTCGCGGCGATCCTGGCCTTCCTCGTCTGGGCCACGCCCCGCACCGAGGATGGCATCGCCTGGACCGATCCGATGATCCCCGGCGGCTGGATGGCGTGGACCTTTCCCACCGCCTTCTTCTTCTGGTGCATCGGGGGGCTGCTGGTTCTGTTCACCATCCTCGCAATCCGGTTCCCCGAAACCCCGCGCCTTGGCCTGCTGCGGATCGAGACGACGCGGGGCGACCGGCTGTTCATCACCCTTCTCGGCTCGGCCTTCATCCACCTGGCCGTGCTCGCGATCCTTGGCGCCGACCTGATCTGGGTCGCGCCGATCCTCTGCCTCGTCTATGCCGCTGCGGTCTTCCGCTGGGTGTAAACGGGTCTTTCGACCCCGCCGGGGGGGCAACCCCGGCCAAGACGTTCACTCTGGGAGGAGTAAAGACCGATGAGACTACGTCATACGTCAACCGCGATGGCGCTTGCGCTGTTCGCCATGGGCGCGCCCGCATGGGCCGACATGGAAGCGGCCAAAGCCTTCCTCGATACCGAAATCGGAGACCTTTCGACGCTAAGCCGCGCCGACCAGGAAGCCGAAATGCAGTGGTTCATCGACGCCGCCAAGCCCTATGCCGGCATGGACATCAAGGTGGTGTCGGAGACCATCGACACCCATGTGTACGAGTCCAAGGTGCTGGCCCCGGCCTTCACCGCGATCACCGGCATCAAGATCACCCATGACCTGATCGGTGAAGGCGATGTCGTCGAAAAGCTTCAGACCCAGATGCAATCGGGCGAGAACATCTACGACGCCTACATCAACGACAGCGACCTGATCGGCACCCACTGGCGCTACCAGCAGGTCCGCAACCTGACCGACTGGATGGCGGGCGACGGCAAGGACGTGACCTCGCCCACGCTTGACCTGCCGGACTTCATCGGCACGAAGTTCACGACCGCGCCCGACGGCAAGCTCTACCAGCTGCCCGACCAGCAGTTCGCGAACCTCTACTGGTTCCGCTACGACTGGTTCAGCGACCAGAAGACCAAGGACGACTTCAAGGCCAAGTATGGCTATGACCTCGGCGTTCCGGTCAACTGGTCGGCCTACGAGGATATCGCCGAGTTCTTCACCGGGCGCGACATGTCCTACATGGGCGGGCCGACCAAGGTCTATGGCAACATGGACTACGGCAAGAAAGACCCCTCGCTCGGCTGGCGCTACACCGACGCGTGGATGTCCATGGCCGGAATGGGCGACAAGGGCGAGCCGAACGGCCTGCCGGTCGATGAATGGGGCGTCCGCGTGGACGAGAACTCCCGTCCCGTCGGCTCCTGCGTTGCGCGTGGCGGTGCCACCAACGACGCGGCGGCGGTCTATGCCGTGACCAAGGCGATCGAGTGGCTCCAGAAGTACTCGCCGCCGGAAGCACAGGGCATGGTCTTTGGTGAAGCCGGTCCGGTTCCTGCCCAGGGCGCGATCGCCCAGCAGATGTTCTGGTACACGGCCTTCACCGCTGCTTCGGTCGCCCCCGGAACGCCCGTGATGAACGAGGACGGCACGCCCAAGTGGCGCATGGCCCCCTCGCCGCACGGCGCCTACTGGTCGGAAGGCACGAAGATCGGCTATCAGGACGTGGGCTCCTGGACGCTGATGAAATCGACCCCGGTGGATCGTGCACAGGCGGCCTGGCTCTATGCCCAGTTCGTCACCTCCAAGACCGTGGACCTGAAGAAGTCCGATGTCGGGCTGACCTTCATCCGCGAAAGCACGATCGACAGCCAGCACTTCACGGATCGCGCCCCGAAACTCGGCGGCCTGATCGAATTCTACCGCTCGCCCGCCCGCGTTGCATGGTCGCCCACCGGCACCAACATCCCGGATTATCCGAAGATGGCGCAACTCTGGTGGCAGAACATCGGCGACGCCATGTCGGGTGACAAGACCCCGCAGGAAGCGCTCGATGCCCTCTGCGCCGAGCAGGAGAAGGTTCTGGCCCGGATCGAGAAGTCCGGAGCGCAGGGCGACATCGGCCCGCTCCTGAACGAAGAGCAAGACCCGCAGGTCTGGCTCGACGCCCCCGGCGCGCCGGTGGCCAAGCTCGAGAACGAGAAGCCCAAGGGTGAAACCGTCAACTACGACGAACTCATCAAGTCCTGGAACTGATCGACCACGGGCGGGGGAAACCCCGCCCGTACGTCCTCGCACACCTGCGACGCCTCCCCGGTGGTTAACGGCGCAGACGGTTTCTCAATAAAATCAATCACTCGGCCTGGTGTCGCACCGTGCGACACACCGCAAGCTCCAAGGACAGACCCATGCCCTACATCCTCGCCATCGACCAGGGCACAACCTCGTCGCGGGCGATCCTGTTCGATGACGCCATGGCCGTCGCAGCCACCGCCCAGGAAGAGTTTCCCCAGCACTACCCCACCTCCGGCTGGGTCGAGCATGACCCGGCGGACCTGTGGGCCTCGGTCGCGGGCACCGCCCGCAGCGTGATCGAGAAGGCCGGCATCGGCACTGCCGAAATCGCCGCCATCGGCATCACCAACCAGCGCGAGACTACCCTGATCTGGGATCGCGAAACCGGCCAGCCGATCCACAACGCCATCGTCTGGCAGGACCGCCGCACCGCCGATCTCTGCCAGCAGATGAAGGATGCGGGCCTGGAACCGATGGTCACGCACCGCACCGGCCTTCTGCTCGACCCGTATTTCTCGGGCACCAAGGTGAAGTGGCTTCTCGATCACGTCGAAGGCGCCCGTGCCCGCGCGGAAAGGGGCGAACTTCTGTTCGGCACGGTCGACACCTTCCTGATCTGGAAGCTGACCGGCGGCCGTGTCCATGCGACCGACGCCACCAACGCCGCCCGCACCCTTCTCTACAACATCCGCGAGGGCCGCTGGGATACCGAGATCTGCGGCCACCTCGGCGTGCCGATGGCGATGCTTCCCGAGGTCCGCGACTGCGCCGCCGACTACGGCACCACCCGCGCCGATCTGTTCGGTCGCGAAATCCCGATCCTTGGCGTCGCGGGCGACCAGCAGGCGGCAACGGTGGGTCAGGCCTGCTTCGCCCCCGGCATGATGAAGGCCACCTATGGCACCGGATGTTTTGCCCTGCTGAACACCGGGGACACCCTGGTGGAAAGCCGCTCCCGCCTTCTCGGCACCATCGCCTATCAGTTGGACGGCAAGACCACCTACGCGCTCGAAGGATCCATCTTCATCGCGGGCGCCGTGGTCCAATGGCTGCGCGACGGCCTGAAGATCATCCGCGAGGCGAAGGAGACGCAGCCCCTGGCCGAAGCTGCCGATGCGGGCCAGGACGTGATCCTCGTGCCGGCCTTCGTCGGCCTTGGCGCGCCCTACTGGAACCCCGACTGTCGCGGTGCGGTGTTCGGGCTGACCCGCAACTCCGGCCCCGCCGAGATGGCCCGCGCCGCACTGGAAAGCGTGGGCTACCAGACCCGCGACCTGCTCGAGGCGATGCGATCGGACTGGCAGGGCGCGACGGGAGGCATCCTGCGGGTGGATGGCGGCATGAGCGCCTCGGACTGGGCGATGCAGTTCCTGTCCGACATCATCGGCGCCGAGGTGGACCGCCCGAACGTGCGCGAGACGACCGCACTGGGGGCGGCCTGGCTTGCCGGGATGAAGGCGGGGGTCTATCCGGGGCGCGACGAGTTCGCCGCGACCTGGGCGCTGGAGCGCCGCTTCTCTCCGGCGATGGACGACGGCGTCCGTGCGGCGAAATACGCCCGCTGGCGCCGTGCCGTCGATGCCACCATCGGGGTATGAGGTGATCGCCCCGTTCCAGCTTCTGCTGCCGCCGCGCATCCTCTTCGGGCGGGGCGAGGCCGCCAAGACGGCTGGGATTGCCGCAGGCTTCGGGGGCCGCGTGCTGGTGATCCATGGCCGCGACGCCCGCCGTGCCGAATGGCTGCTGCGGGATCTCGGGGCCAAGGGTCTGGCCGTCGAAGCACTGCCCTGCGGGAAGGAGCCCGATCTGCCGATGCTGGAGGCGGCTCTGGTTGCCGCCCGCACCTTTGCGCCTGATCTGGTGATTGCGATCGGGGGCGGTGCGGTGTTGGACCTCGGCAAGGCGCTGGCTGCCCTGATCCCCGCGTCCGGCGGGGTGATGGATCATCTGGAGGTGATCGGAAAAGGCTTGCCGCTGACCGCCGCGCCGCTGCCCTTCGTCGCGCTGCCCACGACCTCGGGCACCGGATCGGAGGCGACGAAGAACGCCGTGATCGACGTGCCCGCCCATCGCCGCAAGGTCTCGCTGCGCGATGATCGCATGGTGGCGCGGGTGGCCATCGTCGATCCGTCGCTGACCGATGGCGGCGCCGCGCGGCGTGACGCTGGCCTCGGGCCTCGATGCGCTGACGCAGGTGATCGAACCCTATGTGAGCCGTCGCGCCAACCTTGCCACCGATGCGCTGTCGCGCGCCGCCATCCCGCAGGGTATCGCGGCACTGGTCACGCTGATGGAGCGCGAGGATCCGGCGGCGCGCGATGCGCTGGCCTGGGTCAGCCTGTCGGGCGGCATCGCACTGGCCAATGCCGGGCTGGGGGCAGTGCACGGCTTCGCGGGTGTGATCGGCGGCATGACCGGTGCGGCGCATGGGGCGATTTGCGGCACGCTGCTGCCCTTCGTGATCGAGGCGAACCGGGCGGCGGTCCCGCCGGGGCCGGTCGCCCACCGCCTCGCCGAGGTGGATGCCATTCTGGCCCGCGCGCTGCACGAGGAAAGCAATGGTGCGTTGGCCCTGCACCGCTGGTCGCGCAAGGCGGGTCTGCCGGGGCTGGCCGAACTGGGGGTGCGCGAGCAGGATCATGCCGAGATCGTCGAGGCAGCGCGGGTCGCGTCGTCGATGGCGGCGAATCCGGTGGTTCTGCCGACGGAAGTGCTTCTGGGCATCCTGACTGCGGCGGCGTGACGCCCGGCACGCTTGGGCCTTGCGAGTCCAGTGGCATGACGTGCTAGCTTCACCTCAGGTCCGTGCCGATGGCGGGGCCGGGGGGAGGGGAGGCCCGTCGGATGATCGAGGCAGCGCATGACCTGCGCCTTGTGTTCGCATCGCTTGCGGTGGCGATGATGGCCGGGTTTACCGGCCTGTCGCTGACGCGCGGCGCAAACGCGCTGCCACCGGGGCGGCGCAAGGTGGTTGTGTCGATGGCCGCTGTGGCGCTGGGGGGAGGCATCTGGTCGATGCACTTCGTGGCGATGCTCGGGTTGGAACTGCCATTCCTTTACTACTATGACGCGCTGATCACGCTGATCTCTGCGCTGGCCGCGATCCTGCTTACCGGGATAGCGCTTTTGCTGTTGCATTTCCTGCCGCGCACGCCGGTTACGATCACAGGCGCCGGGGTGGTGATCGGCGTGGGCATTCCGATCATGCACTACATCGGCATGTCGGGGATGGAGTTATGTCGGCCCGTCTATACTCCGCTGGGGATCGGGCTTGCGCTGGTGGCATCCATCGCGCTTTCGGTTGCGGCGGTGTGGCTGGCCTATAGCGAGCGGGGACGGGCCAACATCCTGCTGGGAACGGTCGGGTTTGGCCTGGCCGTCTTCTCTGTCCATTTTCTCGCGATGGCGGGCACCGGTTTCCGGCAGGATGGGGCCGCTGCCGGGGCCGGCCCGCTGATGGGGAACGAAAGCCTGGCAATGCTCGTCACGCTCAGCGCCTTTGTCATCTCGGCGGCGTTCCTGCTGACGGGCGTGACCTTTGCGCGGGTGGAGGAGACGGTCGCCACCACGCCGCCCACGCATCCAACGCTGGTGGCCGAGGAACGGGCCGAGGCGGTATCCGGCAATCTGTCCGAGGCACCTCCACCCCGCATTCCCTACGAGCGCGAGAACCGCATCTTCTTTCTCGACGGCTCGGCCGTTGCGGCGCTGCGGGCCGAAGGGCACTACACGATCGCCTATCACGGAACGGAGCGGCTCTTCTGCCCGTGGTCGATCTCGGAAGCGGAGAAACGCCTTGGCACCTTGGGTTTCCTGCGGGTGCATCGCAGTTACCTCATCAACCCGCGCCTCGTGTCCGGGTTCGAGCGGCTGAAGGATACCGGCCTGCTCTACTTCGAAAGCGCGGGCGCGCAGATGAAGGTGCCCGTGAGCAGGTCGAACCTTGGCGCGGTGCGCGAGGCGCTTGGCCTCTAGCCGCATCGCAATTCGTGCGGGAAACGCGCAATTCGTGCAAATTCAGGCGGGTTTCATGGGCAACTGCTGTGCGCCGCGCCGTCTCGGTCGCTCTCATGGGTTCAAGTGGGCGCGCGCGCCTCACGGCTTTGGGAGGAGCACATGATAGCAGCGGCGTTCGAGTATCATCGACCGGCGGACCTGCGGTCTGCACTGGGGGTTCTGGCCGAGCATGGCGATGACGCGCGGGTCATTGCCGGGGGGCACAGCCTGATCCCGATGATGAAACTGCGCATGGCGTCGATCGAGCATCTGATCGACCTGCAGGACATCACCGAGCTGAAGGGGATCACGGTTTCGGGCGGCGTGGTCACCATCGGCGCGATGACGACGCAGCACGACTTGATCGCGAGCAACGAGCTGGCCAAGGCTGCCCCGATCATCCGTGAGGCGGCGCTGCAGATCGCCGATCCGCAGGTGCGCTACATGGGCACTGTCGGGGGAAATGTGGCGAATGGTGACCCGGGCAACGACATGCCCGGATTGATGCAATGCGTGGATGCGACCTTCACACTCGTAGGGCAGGGCGGCAGCCGCGAGGTGAAGGCGCGCGACTTCTACCAGTCGGCCTATGTGACGGCACGCGACGATGGCGAGATCCTGACGAAGGTCAGCTTTCCCGCGTCGTCGGGCGGCTTCGCCTACGAGAAGCAGAAGCGCAAGATCGGTGATTACGCCACGGCAGCCTGCGCTGCCCTGGTGACGAAAGCGGGGGGCAAAGTCACCTCTGCTGCCGTTGCGATGACGAATCTCGGCGACACGCCGGTGTTCTCGGTCGCCGCCGGTGCAGCGCTGGTGGGAACGTCCGGCGATGCCGAGGCCGTCAAGTCTGCGGTCACCGCGGCGCTCAAGGATATCAACCCGACGGGCGACAATCGCGGCCCGGTGGAATTCAAGCGTCATGTGGCAGGCATCGTCATTGGCCGCGCGATCACGCGCGCCCTGTCGCGCGTCTGAGGAGGAACACACCATGCCGAAGAAAATGCCGATCTCGCTGACCGTGAACGGTGAACAGCACGACCTGATGGCCGAACCGCGCGAGCTGCTGATCTACCTGCTGCGCGAAAAGCTGAACATCACCGGCCCGCATGTGGGCTGCGAGACCTCGCATTGCGGGGCCTGCACGGTGGACATGAACGGCAAGTCCGTGAAGTCCTGCACCGTCTTCGCCGCGCAGGCAAACGGGGCCACGATCACCACCATCGAGGGGCTGGGCACGCCAGACAACCTGCACGTCCTGCAACAGACCTTCCGCGAGCATCACGGCCTGCAATGCGGCTATTGCACGCCCGGCATGATCACCCGCGCGCATCGCCTGCTGCAGGAGAACCCGAGCCCGACCGAAGAGGAGGTCCGCTTCGGCATGGCCGGAAACCTGTGCCGCTGCACCGGCTACCAGAACATCGTGAAGGCCATCCTCGCGGCGGCCAGCCAGATCAACGCGTCGAAGGAGGCTGCGGAATGAACGACCTTTCCCCCGACGATCGCGTCGCGAAACTCAAGGGTCTTGGAACCTCGCGCAAGCGGGTCGAGGATGTGCGCTTCACGCAGGGCAAGGGCAACTATGTCGACGACATCAAGATGCCTGGCATGCTGCATGGTGATTTCGTGCGCTCACCCTATGCCCATGCGCGGGTGAAAAGCATCAACGCCGATGCCGCCAAGGCGCTGCCCGGCGTGATCGCGGTGCTGACGGCGGCCGACCTCGCGCCGCTGAGCCTGCACTGGATGCCGACGCTGGCGGGCGACAAGCAGATGGTGCTGGCCGACGGCAAGGTGCTGTTCCAGGGGCAGGAGGTGGCCTTCGTCGTGGCGACCGACCGCTACATCTGCGCCGACGCCATCGAACTGGTCGAGGTGGACTACGAGGAACTGCCGGTCATCGTCGATCCGTTCAAGGCGCTGGAGCCGGGCGCCACCGTGCTGCGCGAGGATCTGGCGGGCCAGACGGCGGGCGCACACGGGCCGCGC
Source organism: uncultured Alphaproteobacteria bacterium (assembly GCA_963777765.1). Classification (GTDB taxonomy): domain Bacteria; phylum Pseudomonadota; class Alphaproteobacteria; order Rhodobacterales; family Rhodobacteraceae; genus Aliitabrizicola. The sequence continues at coordinate 208,710 of CAVZRP010000008.1, forward strand.
AAGCACCCCAACCATATCTTCCTCTGGGAAGCGGGCGACGAGGCCGCGACGAACGAGGCCATCGGCGCGGCCGAGGTCGTGGCCGAGGAGATGATCTATTACCACCGCACCCACCCGTGCCCGCTGGAAACCTGCGGCTGCGTGGCGAGCATGGACAAGGTGAACGGCAAGCTGACGGTCTACGGCACCTTCCAGGCGCCGCACGTCGTGCGGACCGTGGCGGCGATCCTGTCGGGGATCGAGGAGCACAACATCCGCGTCGTCTCGCCCGACATCGGCGGCGGCTTCGGCAACAAGGTGGGTGTCTATCCGGGCTATGTCTGCTCCATCGTCGCCTCCATCGTCACCGGCAGGCCGGTGAAGTGGATCGAGGACCGGATGGACAACCTGATGGCCACGGCCTTCGCCCGCGACTACTGGATGAAGGGGCGCATCAGCGCCACGAAGGACGGCAAGATCACCGGGCTGCACTGCCACGTGACCGCCGACCACGGCGCGTTCGACGCCTGCGCGGACCCGACGAAGTTCCCGGCCGGATTCTTCCACATCTGCACGGGAAGCTATGATATTCCTGTGGCTTACGTCGGTGTAGATGGGGTCTACACCAACAAGGCCCCGGGCGGGGTCGCCTATCGCTGTTCGTTCCGCGTGACGGAAGCCGCCTACTTCATCGAGCGGATGATCGAGGTTCTGGCGATCGAGCTGGGGATGGACGCGGCAGAGCTGCGTGCGAAGAACTTCATTCGCAAGGAGCAGTTCCCCTACCAGTCTGCTTTGGGCTGGGAATACGACTCGGGCGATTACCACACCGCCTGGACCAAGGCGCTGAAGGCGGTGGACTATGACGGGCTTCGGCGCGAGCAGGCGCAGCGGATCGAGGACTTCAAGGCGGGCAAGACGCGCAAGCTTCTCGGCATCGGCCTCACGCACTTCACCGAGATCGTGGGCGCGGGTCCGGTCAAGAACTGCGACATCCTCGGGATGGGCATGTTCGACAGCTGCGAGATCCGCATCCACCCCACCGGCAGCGCCATCGCGCGGCTGGGCACGATCAGCCAGGGGCAGGGTCACGCCACGACCTTCGCCCAGATCCTCGCAACAGAGATCGGCTTGCCCGCCGACAGCATCACCATCGAGGAGGGCGACACCGACACCGCCCCCTACGGCCTTGGCACCTACGGCTCCCGCTCCACCCCCGTTGCAGGGGCGGCGACGGCAATGGCAGGGCGCAAGATCAGGGCCAAGGCCCAGATGATCGCGGCCTATCTGCTGGAGGTCCATGACGGCGATCTGGAATGGGACATCGACCGCTTCGTGGTCAAGGGCGCGCCGGAACGCTTCAAGACGATGAAGGACATCGCCTTTGCGGCCTATCACAACGCCATCCCGGGCCTTGAGCCGGGACTGGAGGCGGTCAGCTACTATGATCCGCCCAACATGACCTATCCCTTCGGCGCCTATATCTGCGTGATGGAGATCGACGTGGATACCGGTGTGCATGAGGTTCGGCAGTTCTACGCGCTGGACGACTGCGGCACCCGGATCAACCCGATGATCATCGAGGGGCAGGTGCATGGCGGCCTGACCGAGGCGCTTGCCATCGCGATGGGGCAGGAGATCGCCTATGACGAAATGGGCAACAACAAGAACTCCACGTTGATGGACTTCTTCATCCCGACCGCGTGGGAGACGCCGCATTACACCACCGACTTCACCGAAACCCCCTCGCCGCACCATCCCATCGGTGCGAAGGGCGTGGGGGAAAGCCCGAACGTGGGGGGGGTGCCGGCCTTCTCGAACGCCGTGCATGATGCGTTCCGCGCGTTCGGCCTGCGCCACGCCCATATGCCGCATGACCACTGGCGCATCTGGAAGATCGCCAACCAGCTTGGCCTGCACGGCTGAAGGGAGGGCGGGGCGAGTGCGCCCCGCCATGGCATGAGCGACTGGGAAACCCTTCGGGACGATCTGGCAGGGCAGGGCTATGTAGCGTCGCCCGACCTTGCCATGGCGCTGCATATCGCCATCTCGCTTGGCAGGCCGATCCTGCTGGAAGGGGCTGCGGGTGTCGGCAAGACCGAGGTTGCCCGCGCCCTGGCCGCCGCGCGGGGAACGGAATTAATCCGCCTGCAATGCTATGAGGGCCTCGATGCCGCTCAGGCGATCTATGAGTGGAACTACCAGCGCCAGTTGCTTGCGATCCGCGCCGCGGCAGAGGACGGACAAACCGGGCGGGCGGTCGAGAAGCGCATCTTCTCGGAGGAATTCCTGCTGGAGCGGCCTTTGCTTCGCGCCATCCGTCAGCCGGTCGCCCCGGTGCTGCTGATCGACGAGATCGACCGTGCAGATGAGGAATTCGAGGCCTACCTTCTCGAAATCCTGTCGGACTTCCAGATAACGGTGCCGGAACTGGGCACCATCCGCGCCACGGCCCGCCCGATCGTCGTACTCACCGCCAACGGCACGCGCGACCTGTCTGATGCACTGCGCCGCCGCTGCATCTATGCCCATGTCGACTACCCCGACCGCGAAACGGAACTGGCGATCCTCAAGGCCCGTCTGCCGCAGGTCGAAGACCGTTTCGCCCGCCAGATCGTCGCCTTCGTGCAATCGCTGAGGAATGAGGAACTCGAGAAGAAACCGGGCGTGGCCGAGATGCTGGATTTCGCGGCCGCTCTCGCCGGTCTTGGCGTGAACGACCTGACCGAAGATCCGGTGCGGCTGCAGGCGACGCTTGCCACGCTGCTCAAGACCCAGTCCGATCGGGCACAGGTGCCGACCGAGCTTGCCCAACGTCTTGCGGGGAGGGCGGCATGACGCAGATCACACGTTTCGCGGCGCGCGATCCCGGCCCCGCTGCACGCCTTGTCGGCTTCATGTCCCATCTGCGCGCACATGGCTTCCGGCTCGGCGTCGCCGAAACCGAGATGGCGCTGCAGGCTCTGGCCGTCATCGGTTCCGCCGAGATCGCTCCTGTCCGCATGGCGCTGAAATCCGTCTGTTCGGGCAGCACCGATGAGGCCATGCGTTTCGACGCGCTGTTCGACAGCTACTGGCGCAACGGCGGGCGGGTTCGTCAGAAAGCGATTCCGTCAGATCGGAAGGCCCCGCCCGGCCATACCCGCTCTGGCCGGACCCCAGGTGGCCCCGAAAGCGGGGCTGGAGGCGCGCCCGAGGCACCCGACGCGAAGGGCGGCGAGGTGGAAGCGGGAGGGGAGGGGCGTCTTGTCGCCTCCACAGTCGCCAACCTGATGAAGCGGGACTTGCGCGAGGTCGTCTCGCCCGAGGATATCCGTGAAGCCGAAGCGGTGGCCCGCCGCCTTGGCGCCGCCATCCGCGACCGCCGCTCGCGCCGCCGCCGCGCATCACGCAAGGGCGCGCTGATCGACTTGCGCCGGACGCTCCGCCTCAGCCTGTCCACCGGGGGCGAGCCGCTGCGCCTGGCCCGGCGGTCGCGCCCCGACCGGCGGGTGAAGATCGTGGCGCTCTGCGATGTCTCCGGCTCGATGATCCTTTACGGGCGCCCCTTCCTCGCTTTCCTCGCCGGACTTATGCGCGCCGACGATGCGGCGGATGCCTACCTCTTCCACACCCGCCTCGTGCGGATCACCGAAGCGCTGCGTGATGACGACCCCCTCCGCGCGCTGAACCGGATTACGCTGCTGGCCGACGGGTTCGGCGGCGGGTCCCGGATCGGTGCCGCGCTGGACCAGTTCGCGCGCAGCTTATGCCCGGCGCTTCGTGAACGGGCGGACGGTGGTGATGATCTTCTCCGACGGGTACGACAGTGCCCCGTCGTCCGTCGCTGCGGAAGCGCTGATGCGGTTGCGCAAGCGGGGTTGCCGCATCCTCTGGCTGAACCCGCTGAAGGGCTGGCGCGACTACGAACCGGTAGCCGCCTGCATGGCTGCCGCCCTGCCGCATCTCGACCTGTTCGCACCCGCAGCGACCCTCCAAGACCTTGCGGCCCTCGAAAGGGAGCTTGTCCGCCTATGACCCAGGCCCGCCAGCAGGAACATCTTGAAGCCGAAATCCGCCGCCTGCGCGCGGAGGGACGTGCCTTCGCCGTGGCAACCATCGTGCGCACGGTGGAGGCCACTTCCGCCAAGCCGGGGGCCAAGGCGCTGATCCTTGGCGACGGGACGCTTGTGGGAGGATGGCTCGGTGGCGGTTGCGCGCGGTCTGCCGTCTCGAAAGCGGCCATCGCCGCCGTGGCGCAGGGCAGGCCGCAATTCGTCTCGCTCCGGCCAGAAGACCTGCTCATGGCCGAAGGCGTGACTCCCGGCGAGGAACGCAACGGCATCCGCTTTGCCCGCAATGGCTGCCCGAGCCACGGCTCGATGGACATCTTCGTGGAGCCCGAACTCCCCCAGCCCCGCCTGGTCATTTTCGGCGCGGGTCCGGTAGCGCTTTCGCTGGCCGACCTTGCCGCGCGCTTCGATCTGCACCGGACGCTCTGCGCGCCTGGTTTGACGGGGGTATCGGTCGAGGCGATGCAGGACGGCTTCGCCATCGACACCGACGCGGCAACGCAGCGCTATGTCGTGGTTGCGACGCAAGGCAAGGGCGACGAGGCGGCGCTCCGCGCGGCCATCGCCAGTGGCGCGGGCTATGTCGCCTTTGTCGGCAGCCGCAGGAAATTTGCAGTTCTCGTCGACAAGCTTGCCGCCGACGGGATCGACCGCGCGTCGCTGGCGGCAGTAAAGGCCCCGGCAGGTCTGAACATCCAGGCGATCACACCGGACGAGATCGCACTCTCGATCCTGGCCGAGATCGTGCAGACACGGCGGTCGGGCGAGCGGGGAACGGGCGCCGGCTAGGCGAGCCTCTCGCCTATACCTCGCCGGTTCGTCAGGGTCGGGAACCATTGCCGGTTTATCGACTGGATGATCTGCTTGCGGAACATTCCGTTCGCCCGTGCGATAGATCGAAGGCTTTCTCAGGCGTCGTTTCGCATCAAAGCGTTAATGTTTCTTTAAACTGTAGGAGAGTCCTTTCTTTAGACTCGTTTGATGCAGTCCGTTGCGTGCGATATTAAAGCGACGACTTTACCCGCCTCCAGATCAACACTCACACACATGCGAATAAGCATATTTTAAATCTTTGTTTTTATTTGATAAAATCTCTGTTATGACAGCCAAGCAGCCGGGAATCGCTGCGTGAACGGTAGTAATAAGTACCTCTGCGGAGGATTTAACTTGAAGGACGGCGAAAATGAAGACTGGTTTTTTGGTTGCCGCGGCGGCGTTAACCATAGGTACGATGGCGCAGGGTGCAACGATCTCTCTCACCGGCACGCTTAGGGATTTCTCGATCGACCATCCGGACATGGAATACACCATCGGGGGTGTCGAAACGGGAAAGATCGCCTCGACTCTGGATGCTGACGGAAAGCCCGTCTTTATCGGCGAAGAAAACGATCCCGAGAGCAGCTTCACGACGGCCGCGAACTTCGCACAGTGGTATCGCGATGTGGAGGGCGTGAACACAAGCTCTTCCTACACCATCACCCTGGACGACTCGGAGTCGCCCGGCCTGTTCAAGTACGCGAATGCAAGCTTCTTCCCGCTTGACACTCCCGACCAGGGCAAAGATGCCGAAGACCACAATTTCTACTTCACCTACGAAATCTCGGGCACGCTTGCGTTCTCGGTCGACGACACGTTCGAATTCTCGGGCGACGATGACCTCTGGGTGTTCGTCGATGACACGCTGGTGCTCGACCTCGGCGGCATTCACAAGGCGACTGCCGCAAGCTTTACCGGCGCTGATCTTGTAAGCCTCGGCCTCGAAGCCGACACGAACTACGACTTCAAGATCTTCTTCGCGGAACGCAAGACAAGCCAGTCGAACTTCAACATCACGACCACGCTTCCGCTCGAGTCGCCGTCCGAGGTGCCGCTGCCGGCTGCGGGTCTGCTCCTGGTCGGTGGACTCGGCGTTCTGGGTGCCATCAAGCGGAAGTCCCGCAGGGCCTGACACCGGATAAAATTTTGCGACGGCGGAGGGGCGGCATCAGCCGCCCTTTCCACTTTGCGCGGGCCCGCCCATTCTGGCTCTATCGTCGCGGCGCATCTGGCCCTAAGCCGCTGCATCACGATCCCGGATGATGCGCCCATCCGGCCGGCCCCGCGCCGACCCCGAGCAAGGGAACTCCTCACATGGACACCAGCGTACTTTCGAACGACATGAGCACCGTGGTCGAGGCCGACCGCGCCCATGTCTGGCATCACCTGATCCAGCACAAGCCGTTCGAGACCGATCGACCCGCGCGTCATCGTCGAAGGCAAGGGCATGCGGGTCTGGGATGCCAAGGGCAAGGAACATCTCGACGCCGTCTCGGGCGGGGTCTGGACGGTGAACGTCGGCTATGGGCGCGAAAGCATCGCCAATGCGGTGCGCGACCAGCTGGTGCAAGATGAACTATTTCGCCGGCTCCGCCGGGTCGATTCCCGGGGCGCTGTTCGCCAAGCGCTGATCTCGAAAAGATGCCGGGGATGAGCCGGGTCTACTATTCGAACTCGGGCTCGGAGGCGAACGAGAAGGTGTACAAGATGGTGCGCCAGATCGCGCACCGGCATCATGGCGGCAAGAAGTGGAAGATCCTGTACCGCGAGCGCGACTATCACGGCACCACGATCGGCGCCTGGCGACCGGCGGGCAGGCCGCAGCGGGCGATGCAGTACGGCCCCTACCCCGACGGCTTCGTCGAGGTGCCGCATTGCCTGGAATACCGCAAGCAGTGGGATGTCGAGAACTATGGCGAGCGGGCGGCGGATGCGATCGAGGAGGTGATCCTGCGCGAAGGCCCCGACACCGTCGGCGCGATCGTGCTGGAGCCGGTGACGGCAGGCGGCGGCGTGATCGTGCCGCCGGCAGGGCTATTGGGAGCGGGTGCAGGAGATCTGCACGAAATACAACATCCTGCTGCACATCGACGAAGTGGTCTGCGGCGTGGGGCGGACCGGCGACTGGTTCGGCTATCAGCACTACGGCATCAAGCCCGATTTCGTGACCATGGCCAAGGGCGTCGCCTCGGGCTATGCGGCGATTTCCTGCACGGTGACGACCGAAGCGGTGTTCGAGATGTTCAAGGACGATGCCGGCCGATCCGATGAGCTATTTCCGCGATATCTCGACCTTCGGCGGCTGCACCTCCGGCCCGGCGGCGGCGCTGGAGAACATGCGGATCATCGAGGACGAGGGGCTGCTGGACAACACCGCTGGCGATGGGCGACGCGGGTGATCGGACAACCTGCAGCGCGCTGATGGAAAAGCACAAGGTCATCGGCGACGTGCGCGGCAAGGGGCTGTTCTGCGGGGCGGAACTGGTGGCGGACCGGGCGACCAAGGAACCGGCGGACGAGAAGAAGGTCGCGGCCGTGGTGGCCGACTGCATGGCGCAGGGCGTGATCATCGGCATGACCAACCGCTCGCTGCCGGGGCTGAACAACACGCTCTGCCTGTCGCCCGCGCTGATCGCCACGCCGGATGACATCGACGACATCACCGGGGCCATCGACAAGGCGCTGACCAAGGTCTTCGGCTGAACGGCGGACGGTGGTCTCACGCGCTGAGACGCCGTCCGCGCGCACTGGCCGCGCGGACGTATTTCCCGCAGATCGTTTACCCGATGGCTGCATTCCTTGCAGACCGGGTGATGCCGCGTCTGCGGCCTTGGACGCGCGCCGCCCGGCACTGCGCTAGGTCGCTATCAGGTCCAGCTGATCGCCAGTCGCGACATGAGGCCAGAATGGCGATCCCGGCCGAAGCCTTCTTCCTGCCCCCGGGCGGCAGCGGCACCTTGCAGCAGCGCATCCGGCAGATGGTGACCGAAGGGCATCCTGGCCGGGCGGTTCCGGCCGGGCGACCGAAGATGCCGTCGTCGCGCGGGCTGGCGGAGCATCTGGGGGTCAGCCGGATCACGGTGACGCTGGCCTATGCCGATCTGGTGTCGCTCGGACTACCTGACCGCGCGCGGGCGGTCGGGCTATTTCGTCTCGGACGACGGCGCCGCGTGCGCCGGAGCTTCCGCGCCGCGGCGCCGCGGGCCGAGGCGGTGGATTTCGACGCGCTGACCGGGCGGCGGTTTTCCGCGGCATGGCGCGGGTGGACACGGCCCGAGGACTGGCACAGCTATCCCTATCCCTTCATCTACGGCCAGGCGGACCCGACGCTGTTCGACCACCAGAACTGGCGGCTCTGCGCGTTGCGGGCGCTGGGCGGCGGGATTTCGCGGCGCTGACCGCGGATCTACTACGAACGCGACGATCCGCTGCTGATCGAGTACATCCTGCGCACCATCCTGCCCCGGCGGGGCATTGCGGCGCGCGAGGATGAGGTGCTGCTGACCATGGGCGCGCAGAACGCGCTGTGGCTGGCGGCGCAGGTGCTGCTGGGGCCGGGGCGGCGGGCGGTGGTGGAAAACCCCGGCTATCCGGGCCTGCGCGCATTCTGGCAGCAACGGGGCGCCGGGTGGTCCCGGTGGATGTGGACGCGGACGGGCTGCCGCCCGAGGCCCTGCCGCGCGGGCGTCGATGTGGTCTTCACCACCGCCAGCCACCAGTGCCCGACCAACGCGACCATGCCGCTGGAGCGGCGGCTGGCGCTGCTGGAGGCGGCGGCGGCGCGAGGATTTCGTGATCGTCGAGGATGATTACGAATTCGAGATGAGCTTCCTGAAGCCGGTCTCGCCCTCGCTGAAGTCGCTGGACCGCGAGGGGCGGGTGATCTATGTCGGGATCGTTCTCGAAATCGATGTTTCCGGGGCTGCGGCTGGGCTATCTGGTCGGCCCGCCAGGCTTCATCCGCGAGGCGCGGGCGCTGCGGTCGATGGTGCTGCGCCATCCGCCGGGGCATATCCAGCGCACGGTGGCCTATTTCCTGTCGCTGGGCCATTACGACGCGCTGATCAACCGGATGAAGCAGCGCCTTCCGGCGCCGCCGGCAGGTGATGGACGAGGCGATCGCGCGACAGGGGCTGACGGTGGCGGGGCAGGGCGGCTTTGGCGGATCGAGCTTCTGGATGCGCGCGCCGGAGGGGGTGGATACCGAGGCGCTGGCGCTGCGGCTGCGCGGCGCGAGGGCGTGCTGATCGAGCCGGGGCGGGCGTTCTTTGACCCGGCGGACGGGCCGCGGAACTTCTACCGGCTGGCCTATTCCTCGATCGCCGCCGGCGCGGATCGCCGAGGGCATTGCGCGGATCGCCGGGCGTGGCGGATGCGCGGCAGACTGGCCGTCTGGACTTATGCCGCTGGCGGCAGACTGCTGGCCCTAAGCTGGCCTAGGCGGGGCGGGCCTGGTAGGGTGCGCGCAACGGGCCGACGGACCGCAGGACATGGAGACCGCCATGAAGATGACCACCGAAGAAGCCTTCGTCAAAGTGCTGCAGATGCACGGCATCGAACATGCCTTCGGCATCATCGGATCGGCCTTCATGCCGATTTCGGACCTGTTTCCCAAGGCCGGCATCACCTTCTGGGACTGCGCGCATGAAGGCTCGGGCGGGATGATGGCCGACGGCTACACCCGCGCCTCCGGCAAGATGGCATGATGATCGCGCAGAACGGCCCGGGCATCACCAACTTCGTGACCGCCGGTGAAGACCGCCTACTGGAACCACACGCCGCTGCTGCTGGTGACGCCGCAGGCCGCCAACAAGACCATCGGGCAGGGCGGCTTCCAGGAAGTCGAGCAGATGGCGCTGTTCAAGGACATGGTCGCCTATCAGGAAGAGGTGCGCGACCCGTCCCGCGTGGCCGAGGTGCTGAACCGCGTGATCCTGAAGGCCAAGCGCGCTGTCGGCCCCGGCGCAGATCAACATGCCGCGCGATTTCTGGACGCAGGTGATCGACATCGACCTGCCGGCGATCGTGGAGTTCGAGCGGCCCTGCGGGCGGCGAGGAGGCGATTGCGCGCGGCGGCGGAGCTGCTGTCGGAGGCCAAGTTCCCGGTGATCCTGAACGGCGCGGGCGTGGTGCTCGGCGGGGCGATCCCGGCGTCGATGGCGCTGGCCGAGCGGCTGAATGCGCCGGTCTGCGTGCGGCTACCAGCACAATGACGCCTTCCCCGGCATCGCATCCGCTGTTCGCCGGGCCCCTGGGCTACAACGGCTCCAAGGCGGCGATGGAACTGATCGCCAGGCCGATGTGGTGCTGGCGCTGGGCACCCGGCTCAACCCGTTCTCGACGCTTGCCGGGCTATGGCCTCGACTACTGGCCGAAGGACGGCCAAGATCATCCAGGTCGACATCAACCCGAACCGGATCGGGCTGACCAAGAAGGTGACGGTCGGCATCGTCGGCGATGCGAAGAAGGTGGCCGAGGGCATCCTGGCGCGGCTGTCGCCGGCGCGCGGGCGACGCGGGCCGCGCGGAGCGCAAGGCCCTGATCGCGCAGACGAAATCGCGCCTGGGCGCAGCAGCTGTCCTCGCATGGACCACGAGGATGACGATCCGGGCACCACCTGGAACGAGCGCGCCCGCGCGGCCAAGCCCGACTGGATGAGCCCGCGCATGGCCTGGCGCGCGATCCAGGCGGCGCTGCCGAAGGAGGCGATCATCTCCTCCGACATCGGCAACAACTGCGCCATCGGCAACGCCTATCCGACCTTCGAGGAGGGGCGGAAATATCTGGCGCCGGGCCTGTTCGGCCCCTGCGGCTATGGCCTGCCCTCGATCGTCGGCGCCAAGATCGCCTGCCCGGACATGCCGGTGGTGGGCTTTGCGGGCGACGGCGCCTTCGGCATCGCGGTGACCGAGCTGACCGCCATCGGCCGCCAGGAATGGCCGGCGATCACCATGGTCGTCTTCCGCAACTACCAGTGGGGCGCCGAAAAGCGCAACTCGACGCTGTGGTATGACGACAACTTCGTCGGCACCGAACTGGACACGCAGGTGTCAGCTATGCCGGCATCGCCAAGGCCTGCGGGCTGCAGGGCGTGCAGGTCGCGCACGATGGAGGAGCTGCGCGATGCGCTGGCCAAGGCGATCGACGACCAGATGAAGCACGGCAAGACCACGCTGATCGAGGCGCATGATCAACCAGGAACTGGGCGAGCCGTTCCGCCGCGACGCGATGAAGAAGCCGGTGGCGGTGGCCGGAATCGATCCGGCGGACATGCGGCCGCAGGCCGGGGCGTGAGCCTGCCCTTCGACCTGGGCCCGGGGGCGGCGCTGTGGATGGCGCTGGCCGTGTTCGGTCGCGGCCTTCGTGCGGGGCTATTCGGGCTTTGGCTTTTCGGCGCTGGTGATCGCGGCGTCCAGCCTTGTGACCAACCCGCTGAACTTCGTGGCGGTGGTGATGATTCTGCGACTTCCTGATGACGTTCCAGCAGTGGCGGGGCGTGACGGGGCATGTGGACTGGCGGCGGGTCCGCCGCTTGATGCTGGGGGCGTCGGCGGGGGTGCCGCTGGGGCTGTGGCTGCTGACCGGGATCGGGGAGGATGCGGCGCGGGCGGTGATCTCGGTCTATGTGCTGGTGATGTGCGCGATCCTGCTGGCCGGCTGGACGATGGAGCAGAGCGCGGGCCGGGTGGCCCATGCCGGCACGGGCCTGGTCTCGGGCCTGGCCAATGCGGCGGGGATGGGGGGGCTGCCGGTGGCGGCGTTCTTTGCCGCGCAGCCGATCGCGGCGGCGGTGTTCCGCGCGACGCTGATCGCCTATTTCCCGCGCTCGATCTCTGGACCGCGCCGCTGCTGTGGTCGCACGGGCTGGTCACGCGGGACACGCTGGTGGCGGCGGCGCTGGCGCTGCCGCTGATGATGCTGGGCATCTGGCTGGGCGGGCGGCATTTCTTCAAGGCCGATCCGCAGGAGTTCCGGCGGTTTGCCATCCTGCTGCTGGCCTTCCTCGCCGCGCTTGGGCTGGTGCGGTCGCTGCTGTGACCCCCGGCGCGCAAGGATGTTCCGCCGACCGGGCCAGAAATGGAAAACCGTTCCGTCGTTTTGGGCTGGTCAGGAACATCCCTCCCGGCCACACTCGCCGGAACCGACCGATGACTGCGAGACTGCCTTGAGCCAGCCGACCCTCGACACCTCGCCCCGCGTCTCGGACGAGGTGCGCAAGACCACCTGCTACATGTGCGCCTGCCGCTGCGGGATCAACGTGCATCTGACGAGCGGCAAGGTCAGCTACATCGAGGGCAACCGCGACCATCCGGTGAACAAGGGCGTGCTTTGCGCCAAGGGGGCGAGCGGGATCAAGCAGATCACGGCGCCCTCGCGCCTGCGGGCGCCGCTGCGCCGGGTGGGGCCGCGCGGGTCGGGCGCGTTCGAGGAGATCAGCTGGGACGAGGCGCTGGAGACTGGCGGTGGCCTGGATGAAGCCGCTGCGCGAGACGGCGCCGGAGAAGCTGGCCTTCTTCACCGGGCGCGACCAGATCGCAAAGCCTGACCGGCTGGTGGGCGCAGGGGTTCGGCACGCCGAACTATGCCGCGCATGGCGGGTTCTGTTCGGTCAACATGGCGGCGGCGGGCATCTACACCATCGGCGGCGCGTTCTGGGAGTTCGGGCAGCCGGACTGGGAGCACACGAAGCTGTTCGTGCTGTTCGGCGTGGCCGAGGACCATGACAGCAACCCGATCAAGATCGGCCTCGGCAAGCTGAAGGAACGCGGCGCGCGGGTGATCGGGGTGAACCCGATCCGCACCGGCTACAACGCGGTGGCCGACGACTGGTTCGGGATCACGCCGGGCACCGACGGCCTGCTGATCCTGTCGCTGATCCATTGCCTGCTGGAGGCGGGGAAGATCGACTCTCGACTATCTGGCGCGGTGGACCAACGCGGCCTTGCTGGTGGATGAGACGGAGGGCCCGACGAAGGGGCTGTTCCTGAGCAACGCCGAAAGCCAGCCGTTCGTGATCGACCGGCGCACGGGGATGCCCGCGCCTGGGACGGGAAGGGCGTGCAGCCCGATCTGGGCGCGATCTGTCAGGGGCATCGCACGGTGTTCCAGCATCTGGCCGAACGGTATCTCGCGCCCGATTATGCGCCCGAGGCGGTGGCGGCGCGGGTCGGGATCGCGGCGGCGCGCATCCGGGAGCTGGCGGCGGAACTGGCGCGGGTGGCCTTCGACGAGGCCATCGTGATCGAGCGGGCATGGACCGATTTCCGCGGCGACCATCACGCCTCGATGCCGGGCCGACCTGTGAGCTTCCACGCGATGCGGGGAATTTCGGCCCATTCCAACGGCTTCCAGACCGCGCGCGCGCTGCATCTGTTGCAGATCCTGCTGGGCGCGGTGGAGACGCCGGGCGGTTACCGGCTGAAGCCGCCCTATCCGAAGCCGATGGAGGCGCATCCGACGCCGCATTTCGAGGCGACGCCAGGCAAGCCATTGTCCGGGCCGCATCTGGGCTATGTGCGCTCGCCCGAGCAACTGGCGCTGAAGGCGGATGGCACACCCGCGCGGATCGACAAGGCGTTTTCCTGGGAGAACCCGTTCTCGGCCCATGGGATGATGCACATGGTCATCCCCAATGCCCATGCGGGCGATCCCTACCGGATCGACACGCTGTTCCTCTACATGGCGAACATGGCGTGGAATTCGTCGATGAACACGGCCGCCGTGATGGAGATGCTGACCGACAAGGGGCGAGGACGGGGAGTATGTGATCCCGCGCATCATCTATTCCGATGCCTATGCGTCGGAAATGGTGGCCTATGCCGACCTGATCCTGCCCGACACGACCTATATGGAGCGGCACGACTGCATCAGCCTGCTGGACCGCCCGATCAGCGAGCCGGAGGCGGCGGGCGACGCGATCCGCTGGCCGGTGACGGAGCCGGACCGCGACGTGCGCGGCTTCCAGTCGGTGCTGATCGACCTTGGGGCGCGGCTGGGCCTGCCGGGTTTCGTCGATGCCGAGGGCAAGGCGCTTTATGCCGATTATGCCGATTACATCGTGAGCCACCAGCGCCGCCCGGGCGTGGGGCCGCTGATGGGCTTTCGCGGGCAATGGCGAGGATGTGGGGCGGGGCGCGCCCAATCCGGAGCAACTGGACGCGCTATATCGCCAATGGCGGGTTCTTCCAGGCGCATGTGCCGGACGAGGCCGCCTATTACAAGCCGTGGAACGCCGCCTATCAGGACTGGGCGGTGGCGATGGGCTTTTACGAAACGCCGCAGCCCTATCTGTTCAGCGTCTACTCCGAGCCGATGCGCCGGTTCCAGCTGGCGGCCGAGGGGCATGGCCATCCGCAGCCGCCCGACGCGACTGCGGGCGCGGCTGAAGCAGGCGATGGACCCGCTGCCGGTCTGGTATCCGCCCTTCGGTGACGATGGCGCGGACGGCTATCCGCTGCACGCCCTGACGCAGCGGCCGATGGCGATGTACCATTCCTGGGGATCGCAGAACGCCTGGCTGCGGCAGATCACGGGGCGCAATTTGCTCTATGTGCCGACGAAGGTCTGGGTGGAGCAGGGATTTGCCGAGGGCGACTGGGCGCGCGTGACCTCGCCCACGGGCGAGATCGTGGTGCCGGTGGCGCATATGGCGGCGCTGAACGAGAACACGGTCTGGACGTGGAATGCCATCGGCAAGCGCAAGGGCGCCTGGGCGCTGGACGCGGACGCGCCGGAGGCGGTGAAGGGCTTCCTGCTGAACCATCTGATTTCGGAACTGCTGCCCGAGAAGGGCGACGGGATGCGCTGGTCGAATTCCGATCCGGTGACGGGGCAGGCGGCGTGGTTCGATCTGCGGGTGCGGATCGAGAAGGTGGGCCGTGCGGGACGCGGCACTGCCGCATTCGGGGTGCTGGGCGATCCGCGCGATGCAGGCACGATTTTTCTGCGAAAAATCGGGTGTCTGACGCGGGAGGTGCGCCATGACCTGTCTGCCCGGACATGCCGAAAAGAAGCTGGGGCTGGTGATCGACCTGGACACCTGCGTCGGCTGCCATGCCTGCGTGACGGCCTGCAAGGGCTGGAACGATCAGGGCTATGGCGTGCCGCTGTCGGATCAGGACGCCTATGGCGCCGATCCGTCGGGGACGTTCCTGAACCGGGTGCACACCTATCGAGGTGCAGCCCGAGGACGGGCCGGCGCAGATCATCAACTTCCCCCGGTCCTGCCTGCATTGCGAGGATGCGCCCTGCGTCACCGTCTGCCCCACCGGGGCGAGCTACAAGCGGGCCGAGGACGGGATCGTGTCTGGTGAACGAGGACGCCTGCATCGGCTGTGGGCTCTGCGCCTGGGCCTGCCCTTATGGCGCGCGGGAGCTGGATGCGGCGGCGGGGGTGATGAAGAAATGCACGCTCTGCGTGGACCGGATCTACAACGAGAACCTGCCCGAAGAGGACCGCGAGCCCGCCTGCGTGCGGACCTGCCCGACCGGCGCGCGGCATTTCGGCGATCTGTCGCGACCCCGACAGCGCGGTGAGCCGGCTGGTGGCCGCGCGCGGGGGGTATGACCTGATGCCGGAGCTGGGGACGAAGCCCGCCAACAAGTATCTGCCGCCGCGCCGCGAAGGACCGGCCGCAGGAGGCATCGCTGCTGGCGCCGCTGCTGGACGTTGCAGGCGACCGGGTTTGCGGGCTGGCTCGACCGGGTGCTGGGGAAGATCTGATGCATCCGGCACCTTCGGTCATCGTCTTTACCGTTCTGTCGGGGCTGGGCTTCGGTCTTCTGTTCTTTCTGACGCTCGGCGTTGTGCGGCCCGCCGGGCTGGGGGCCTTCGCGGCCTTCGGGATGGGCTATGCGCTGGCGGTGGCGGGACTGGTCGCCTCGACCTTTCACCTCGGGCATCCGGAGCGGGCGCTGCTGGCCTTCACCCAGTGGCGGACAAGCTGGCTGTCGCGCGAGGCCTGGGCTCGGTTGTGCGGCGCTGCTGGCGCCGGCGCCGGTGGCGCTGGGAGCGCTGGGCGGAACGGCACCGGGGGCGCTGGGACTGGTGGCGGCGGTGCTGTGCCTTGGGACGGTCTTCTGCACCTCGATGATCTATGCGCAGCTTAAGACCGTGCCGCGCTGGAACCACTGGACGGTGCCGGTGATCTTCCTGCTGTTCGCCCTGACCGGCGGGGCGATCCTTGCGCCGTGCGGGGGCTGGCGGTGGGGCTGTGCCTCGCGCTGGCCGCGCTGCTGGCCTGATGGCGTTCCGGGACGGCGACGGACGCTTCGCCGCGCGGGCGCGACGATGGCGACCGCGACGGGGCTGGGCAGGCATCGGCACGGCGCGGGTGTTCGAGCAGCCGCATACCGGGGGCAACTACCTGATGCGCGAGATGATCCATGTGGTCGGGCGGCGCCATGCGCTGAAGCTGCGGGTGATCGCGGTGGTGGCGGTGTTCCTGCCCGCGCTGATCCTGGTGATTTCGGACGGTCCCGCGGCCATCGCGGTGGCGCTGGCTTGTCATCTGGTCGGGGCCTTCGCCGCGCGCTGGCTGTTCTTCGCGGAGGCCGAGCATGTCGTGGGGCTGTACTACGGGAAGCGGTGAATGATTGACGTACCTCATCCTTTGCGCCGATAGTCAGGCGCAGGAGAGGGACCCATGCGACCGACCGTCAACGACATAGCCCGCGAGGCGGGGGTGAGCCTTGCCACCGTGGACAGGGTTCTCAACGCGCGTCCGGGCGTGCGGGCCAAGACCATACAGGCGGTGCAGGACGCCATCGCGCGGATCGGCTATGTGCGCGACGTGGCGGCGGCGAACCTCGCGCGTCAGCGCGACTACCGGCTGGCCTTCGTGCTGCCCGACACCGACAGCCAGTTCACCGCCACGCTGCTCGATGCGCTGGCCGAGGCCGACCGGCTGTCGGTCAGCGCGCGGACTGACGTGGTGCTGCGCCGCTTTCCGGCGGAAGACCCGCATGCTCTGGCGCATCTGCTGGCCGAACTGCCGGAGGAGGGCGTGGTCGGCGTTGCGGTGATGGCGCCCGAGACGCCGATCCTGCGCGATGCGATCCGGGCTTTGAAAAGCAAGGGGTTGGCGGTGGTGGCGCTGGTGTCGGACCTGCCCAATACCGAGCGGGATCACTTCGTCGGAATCGACAACCGCGCGGCGGGGCGGACGGCGGCGGTGCTGATGGGGCGGTTCCTGGGGCGGGGCGCGTCCAAGGTCATGGTGCTGTCGGACTCGATGCTTCTGCGCGAAAGCATCGAGCGGCGGCTTGGCTTCGATGAGGTCATGCTGGACCGGTTTCCGGAGATCGAGGTGCTCCCCTCGCTGGAGACCCACGGGCAGGCGGCACTGTTGCGGCGGGTGGTGACCGATGCTCTGGGGCAGGGCGGGGTGGGGGGCATCTACAGCCTTGGCGGCGGGCAACGGGCGCTGACGACGGCGGTGCGGGATGCGGGTTTTTCCGGCACCGGTGTCATCATCGGGCACGAACTGACCCCCCATGCGCGCGCGGCGCTGACAGCGGGCACGATGGATGCTGTCATCACGCAGAACGTCGGCCATGTCGTCCGATCCGCATTGCGGGTGCTGCGGGCGAAGACCGACCGGGTTCCCATCGTATCGTCGCAGGAGCAGATCCGCATCGAGATCGTCATTCGCGAGAATCTGCCGGAAACGCTGCCGGACCATGATGCGCTGCTGGCGTAGATCGCCGTTCAGCGGATTGAAAAAATTACCTAAAATAGTTCTGGATCAACTCTGCGCCCGCGTTGACGCGTTTCTGAGGAACGTACCTCAGAAAGGTGTAGACAGGACGGCGCCGGGCTGGCTATCGTGGCGGCAAGCAAGAGGGCCGCAGGGATTCGCGAACGGCTCCGACATCAACCAAGGGAGGACTGCAATGAGATCGCATTATCTGGCGGCGTCTGCTGCCGCCATGGCCCTCGGGCTCGCGGCCGGTGCCGCGCAGGCCGAAGACCTGACCCTGTGCTGGGCGGCGTGGGATCCGGCCAACGCGCTGGTCGAGTTGAGCAAGGATTACGAGGCTCAATCCGGCAACAAGATGCATTTCGAGTTCGTGCCGTGGACCAACTTTGCCGACCGGATGCTGAACGAGTTGAACTCAGGCGGCAAGCTGTGTGACCTGATGATCGGCGACAGCCAGTGGATCGGCGCAGGTGCGGAAAGTGGTCACTACGTCAAGCTGAACGACTTCTTTGCGGCCAATGGCATCGACATGGCGAACTTCGTGCCCGCCACGGTGACAGGCTATGCCGAGTGGCCCAAGGGCACGCCGAACTACTGGGCGCTGCCGGCCTTCGGCGACGTGGTCGGCTGGACCTATCGCAAGGACTGGTTCGAGCGTCCGGAAATTCAGGCCGCCTTCAAGGAGAAGTATGGCCGCGACCTGACCCCGCCCGCGACCTTTGCCGAGCTCAAGGACGTTGCCGAGTTCTTCCAGGGCCGCGAGATCGACGGCAAGACGGTCTACGGTGCGTCGATCTACACCGAGCGCGGGTCTGAAGGCATCACCATGGGTGTGATGGACGTGCTCTACAGCTTCGGCTTCCAGTATCAGAACCCCGATAAGCCGTATGACATGGCGGGCTTCGTCAATTCGCCCGGCGCGGTCGCGGGGCTGGAGTTCTACAAGGCGCTCTACGACTGCTGCACGCCTCCGGGCGCATCGAACAGCTACATGGGCGAGGGCATCGACGCCTACAAATCCGGCCAGGTCGCGCTGCAGATGAACTTCGCCTTCACATGGCCGGGGTTCGAGGTCGACCCCAACGTGGGCGGCGGCAAGACCGGCTATCTGGTCAACCCGGCCGGTCCGAACGGCGAGCGGTTCGCACAACTGGGCGGGCAGGGTATCTCGGTCGTGTCCTATTCCGAAAAGCAGGATGCCGCGCTGGACTACATCAAGTGGTTCGCCCAGCCGGAAGTGCAGCAGAAATGGTGGACGATGGGCGGCTATTCGGCGCTTCGTTCGGTGGTCGAGGATCCGAACTTTGCGGCGAGCCAGCCCTATGCCCAGACCTATCTGGACAGCATGGCCATCGTGAAGGACTTCTGGGCCGAGCCGTCCTACGCCTCGCTGCTTGCAGGCGTCGCAGAAGCGGTTCCACGACTTTGTGGTGGCGGGCCAGGGGACGGCGCAGGAAGCGCTCGACGGACTGGTCGCCGATTGGACCGAGGTCTTCCAGGACGAAGGCAAGCTCTGACCTGAAGACCATCCGGGGCGCGCCGGGCCAAGCGGCGCGCCTCACCTTTCCCTGAATGGCGGGGTGAACCCCGCCCTACCCCCGGTGTAGGGCGGGGTTCACCCCGCCGTCCTTCGCGTATGCTGCGCGAAACGAATCCGAAGGCCATCCGCATGTTGAACGCCCCTGCAGACCGTCTCGCCCGCGCCACGCCGCCGGGTGTCGCCCGCCGCATGCGCGGGCTGAGCGATCGCGCGATTGCCTGGCTGTTCGTGACGCCGACGATCCTGCTTCTGCTGGCGATCAACATCTTCCCGCTGATCTGGACGATCCGGCTCAGCTTCACCAATTACGCCGCCAACAAGCCGAACGCCGAGGTGAAATGGGTGGGCTTGCGCAACTACCAGCGCATCCTGACCGATCCCGACATCTGGCAGACGATGCAGGCGACGGCGCATTTCCTGTTCTGGACACTGGTTTTGCAGATCGTGCTGGGGTTTGCACTGGCCTGGCTGATCAACCGCAAGTTCCGCGGCAACGATCTGGTGACAACGCTGATCGTGCTGCCGATGATGCTGTCGCCCGCCGTCGTGGGCAACTTCTGGACCTTTCTGTACGAGCCGCAGATCGGCCTGTTCAACTACGCGGTGGAGTTCTTTACCGGTGTTCCGGCCTCGTCCTTCTCGATGCTGAGTTCGGTCACACTCGCGCCCTGGTCCATCGTGATCGTGGATACCTGGATGTGGACGCCCTTCGTGATGCTGATCTGTCTGGCGGGGCTGCGGTCGATCCCCGACTACATCTACGAGGCGGCCGAGGTGGACCGTGCGTCGAAGTGGCGGCAGTTCTGGACGATGACGGTGCCGATGGTGCTGCCGTTCCTGATGCTGGCCGTGCTGTTCCGGGGCATCGAGAACTTCAAGATGTTCGACCTCGTGGTGCAGTTGACCGGGGGCGGCCCCGGCTCCACCACGCTGCTGACCTCGATCGAGCTGAAGCGCGAGGCCTTCGAGAAATGGCGCACGGGCTATCAGTTCGGCCTACGCGATCATCCTGTTCGTGACCGTCTTCGGCCTCGCCTCGATCTACGTGAAGGCCCTGAACAAGGTGAAGGAAAGATGAGCGCCTATTCCGTAACCGAGCCGTCGCGCGCTGTCGAAGGGCATCGCCGCCGCGCTGGTGATCTTTTACACCGTGATCACGCTGATGCCGCTGATGTGGATCATCGCGACCGGCTTCAAGACAGGGCCGGATTCGATCAGCTATCCGCCGAAGGTGATCTTCTCGCCCTCGCTTGAAGGCTATGTGAACCTGTTTACCGACCGCACCCGTGCGACGCCCGAACAGCTGGCCGCCATGCCGCCGCCCACGAACTTCGTCGAGGAGATCGTGCAGCGCCGCGGCGAGGTGATCACCCAGCCGTCGAAGTTCGGCGCGCGCTTCATGAACTCGGTCATCATCGGCTTCGGATCGACGTTCCTCTCGATCTTCCTCGGAACGCTGGCGGCGTATGCCTTCTCGCGCTTCCGGGTGCCGCTGAAGGATGACCTTCTTTTCTTCATCCTCTCGACCCGGATGATGCCGCCCATCGCGGTGGCCATCCCGATCTTCCTGATGTTCCGCCAGCTGGGCCTCAGCGACACGCATCTGGGCATGATCCTGCTTTACACCGGCGTGAACATCAGCCTCGCGGTCTGGCTGCTGAAGGGCTTCATCGACGAAATCCCGCGGGAGTATGAGGAAGCCGCGCTGATCGACGGCTACACCCGCTTCCAGGCGTTCCGGAAGGTCGTGCTGCCGCAGGCGGCGACGGGGATCGCCAGCACGGCCATCTTCTGCCTGATCTTCGCGTGGAACGAATATGCCTTTGCGTTCCTGCTGACCTCGGGCACCGCCCAGACGGCGCCGCCGTTCATTCCCACGATCTTCGGGGTGGGGGGCAAGGACTGGCCGGCGGTGGCGGCGGGGGCGACGCTGTTCCTGCTGCCGGTGATGATCTTCACCATCCTGCTGCGAAAGCACCTGCTGCGGGGCATCACCTTCGGGGCGGTGCGGAAATGACGGCCCGGCTTCAACCACGATTTTTCTGCGAAAAATCACGCCCCTGTCCCATCTCGATTTTTCGTAGAAAAATCGTTCGTCGCGAGGTGCGCATGACCCGTTTCCTGTCTGGCCTCGCCCGCTTGCGCCGCGGTCCGTGGGAGATGCTGGCCACCATCCTGATCGGCCTTGGCGTGGTGATGCTGATGCAGCCGTTCTTCCTCTGGGCCTTCACCTGGAGCTTCGTCGTCACCCTGATCGGCACGGTGATGTTCATCATCACCAGCCATTTTCCGGAGTAGGGCCTTGGCCGAGATCGTGATCCGCAACCTGCGGAAAGAATTCGGGGATTTCGTTGCGGTGAAGGAATCTTCCTTCACCGTGGGCAATGGCGAGTTCTTCATGCTGCTGGGGCCGTCGGGCTGCGGCAAGACCACGACGCTGCGCATGATCGCGGGGCTGGAGCTGCCCACGAGCGGCGAGATCTGGATTGACGGCGAAGAGGTCGGCCAGAAACCCGCAAGCCAGCGCGATATCGCTTTCGTGTTCCAGATGTTCGCGCTGTATCCGCATCTGAACGTGCGGCGGAACATCAGCTATCCGCTTGTCTCCCAAGGTCTTCCCAAGGCGCAGGTGCAGGCCAAGGTGGCCGAGGTGGCAAGGATTCTGGGGATCGAAAGCATCCTCGACAAGCCGGTGGGCGGGTTGTCGGGCGGCGACCGTCAGCGGGTGGCGCTGGGCCGGGCGATCGTGCGGGAACCCAAGGCCTTCATGATGGACGAGCCGCTGGGCGCGCTGGATGCCGAGTTCCGCGAGCACATGTCGGAAGAGTTGCGCGCCCTGCATGACCGGATGGGGGCGACGACCGTTTACGTCACCCATGACCAGTTGGAAGCCATGCAGATGGGCGACAAGATTGTCGTAATGAATCATGGGGTTGTGGAACAATTCGGCACACCGAAGGAAATCTACGACCACCCCGCCACGATGTTCGTGGCCGATTTCATCGGCAGCCCGTCGATGAACTTTCTGCGCTTCGAGGGCAGCTTTCGCCCTGGCGACAGGGCGGTGACACTTGGCGGTGTGCGGATCGCAACGCCCGAGGTGCAGCAGGAAGCGGGGGGTCGCAAGCTGGCACTGGGCGTGCGGCCCGAGCATGTGGTGCTGAGCGACGGCGCCGCGTATCGCGGGCGGATCGAGGCGACGGAATACCTCGGCACGACGCAGATCGTCACGCTGTCCACGCCGCACGGCGTCATCAAGGCGCGCACCCCCTCGGGTCAGGTCGCGCGGGTGGGCGAGACGGTGGGACTGACCTTCACGCCCTCCACCCTGTCGTTGTTCGACGAGGGGACCGGCCGCGCCTTCCGCACTGCCGCGAATGCGGGGGTGTATCATGGCTGAGGTGGTTCTGAGTGGCTTGTCGAAGTCCTATGGCGCGACACAGGCGTTGAATAACGTGAGCATGACGATCCCTGACGGCGCCTTCGTGGTGCTGCTGGGGCCGACCGGGGCAGGCAAGACGACGACGCTGCGGCTGATCGCAGGGTTGGACCAGGCCGACGCCGGAGACATCAAGATCGACGGCGCAAGCGTGCTGGGCGACATGCCCGCACAGCGCGATGTGGCGATGGTGTTCCAGCAGTACTCGCTATACCCGCATCTGACCGTGCGGGACAATCTGGCCTTTCCGCTGCGCTCTCCGATCCTGAACTGGTCGGAGGCGGACATTGCAAGGCGCATCAAGGACGTGTCGGAAGTCCTTCGGATTGCTCACAAACTCGACAACAAGGCGACAAACCTTTCGGGCGGCGAGATGCAGCGCGTCTCGATCGGGCGCGCGCTGGTGCGCAGCCCGCGCATCTTTCTGATGGACGAGCCTCTGTCGTCGCTCGATGCCAAGCTGCGGGCCGATCTGCGGATCGAGTTGAAGCGTATCCACAGCGATCTGGGTGCGACATTCCTTTACGTGACGCATGACCAGATCGAGGCGATGACCATGGCCTCGCATGTAGGTGTGCTGGACCGGGGCACGCTGGTGCAGTTCGGCACGCCGCGCGAGATCTATGAGGATCCCGTCAGCACCTATGTCGCGACGCGCCTTGGCCAGCCGCGGATCAACCTGCTGCCCGCCGATCTGTTCGGCCCCGCTCCAGAGGGGGCGGTCCAGATCGGTCTGCGCCCCGAACATATCCGGCAGGGGGCCGGAGTGGCCGCCACTGTGCGGCGGGTGGAGCATCTGGGCGATCAGACGCGGCTGCACCTGCATCTGGGCGGCCATGACCTGATCACGCTGACCGATGTTCACAGCACGCTCGGCCCCGGTGACAGCCTGTCGATAAGTCCTGAAAACCCGCTCTGGTTCGATGCCAGCGGCGCCCGCATCCGTTAAGGGAGACGTTCCATGAAGCAGTTCATGAACAGCAAGGAGACCCTCGTCACCGAGGCGATCGACGGGCTGATCCGCACGAGCGGGGGAAAGCTCGCGCGGCTGGATGGCTATCCGCATATCCGGGTGGTGGTGCGGACCGACTGGGACCGCGGCAAGGTCGCGCTGGTTTCGGGCGGCGGTTCCGGTCACGAGCCGAGCCATGCGGGGTTTGTGGGGCAGGGGCTGCTGACGGCGGCGGTCTGCGGCGATGTCTTCGCGAGCCCGTCGGTGGATGCGGTGCTTGCGGGAATCCTCGCCGTAACGGGCAAGGCGGGCTGTCTGCTGATCGTCAAGAACTACACGGGCGACAGGCTGAACTTTGGACTGGCGGCCGAGCGGGCGCGGGCCTTTGGTCTGAAGGTGTCGATGGTGATCGTGGACGACGATGTGGCCCTGCCCGATCTGCCGCAGGCACGCGGCGTGGCGGGGACGCTGTTCGTCCACAAGATCGCGGGGGCCCTGGCCGAGCAGGGCGCGGATCTTGACGCCGTGACGGCGGCGGCGCGAAAGGTGATCGCGGGTGCAATCTCCATCGGGATGTCGCTGGATACCTGCACTGTCCCGGGTTCGCCCAAGGAGGACCGGATCGGCACGGGCAAGGCCGAACTGGGCCTTGGCATCCACGGCGAGGCCGGGGTGGAGCAGGTCGATTTCGGCGGCGCGCGGGCGGCGATGGCGATGGTCGTGGACCGGCTGGCACCCCATGCGGGTGAGGTCGACCATGTCGCGCTGCTGAACAATCTGGGTGGGACGACGCCGCTTGAGATGAGTGTTCTGGCCGAGGAATTGGCGCGCTCGGCGCTGGCGGCGCGGGTGAAATGGCTGGTCGGGCCAGCGGCGATGATGACCTCGCTCGACATGCACGGATTCTCGGTGTCGCTGTTGCCGGTGGACGCGGCGCAGGTGGCAGCCCTTGGCGCGACCGTCGCTCCACATGCCTGGCCGGGGCTTTCTGAACTGGGCGAAGTCGCAGTGCGCCCGCTGCCGGACGGGCTGACGCCGATCCAGGCCCTGCCCTCGGCCCATCCCGCGCGGCGGGCGCTTTTGGAGAAATGCTGTAACGCGCTGATTGCGACCGAGGCCGACCTGAATGCGCTCGACGCAAAGTCGGGCGATGGCGATACCGGCAGCACGCTGGCAGGGGCAGCGCGGGCTTTGATCGCAGCACTCGACCGGCTGCCGCTTGCCGATGCGACGCAGCTATACCGCGCGATCGGGACGGAACTGAGCCAGACGATGGGCGGGTCTTCGGGTGTGCTGCTGGCGATCTTCTTCGCCGCTGCGGGCGATGCCTCGGCCAGCGGGAAAAGCTGGATCGGAGCCCTTGAAGCGGGGTTAGACCGGGTGCAGCAAGTGGGCGGTGCCAAACCCGGCGACCGCACGATGATCGACGCGCTGGCACCTGCGCTGAAAGCGCTGCCGCATGGTTTGGCGGCGGCGGCCAAGGCCGCGCGAGAGGGTGCGGACCTGACCGCGGGCATGACGCGGGCCAAGGCGGGCCGGGCCAGCTACCTGTCGGAGGACAAGCTTTCGGGCCACCGCGATCCGGGGGCCGAAGGCGTTGCGCGCCTGTTCGAGATGCTCGCGGTCGGCTAGAGCTATTCAGGCCGTGACACAATCGTCCGAACCGATCCAACCTTCGGTCATGCGACACGTCAGGGAAAGAAACTGCATGCTTTTCCCTGATCTGATCTAGAGGATCGGACGTTGCTCGGGGGGCGAGAGATCGACCCCTGCCAGTTCGGCAAGGCGCTTCATGTTCGGGATGGTCAGCGTGCCGCGCATCCAGCTTGCGATGCGCTTTTCACGCAGGTTTGCGAGCGTCTTGTTCGTGTGAACCAGAGACAGGCCGAGAGCATCGGCGAGATCCTGCTGGCGGTAGGGCATCGGTACACCGTTGTCGGTGCCCGCATCGACGGCAGTCAGTCGCTGATGGATTCGCAGAAGTGCCCATGCAACGCGCCCCAGCGCGTCGCGCTGACCCAGCGATGCGATCGTTTCGCCCAGGAAATGCTCTTCCACGGCAGCGATCCATGTCAGGTCATAGGCGCGCGAGGCGTGGGCCTTGAACAGGTTCCACAGATCGGCGCGCGAGAAAACGCAAAGCCGCATCGGGATGGACGCTTCGACGGAATGCTTCATCTCGCCCATCAGGCCCGCCTGCAAGCCTATGAAATCACCCGGAAACAGGAAGTTGATGACTTGCCTGCGACCATCAATCAGGGTTTTGGAACGGGTTCCCATTCCGGACAGGACGGTGAAAAGTTGTGGACTGTTGGACCCTTCCAGCAGGATTGTGGTCCCTGCGTCAACAGTAAGCTCGCCGACCTTGAACTTTTCCATGAAGGCAACTTCATCGTCCGTGAAGGGCACGAAGAGGTTTTTCTTGCGCAACGGGCAGGCTGAACATCGGACGGTCTGCATCAAGGCTCCCTTACGTCAACTATGTCGCAGTTTAATGCACGGAGTCCGGGGAGGTTCCATGGTCAATCTCTGGCCAGGGAGCAGCGGAAGATGATGGACGGCATGGGACATGACTTCGACATTGAGCGTGGCCTTTATCTTGTGGTGATGAACGAGATTGTCGTCGCAGAAGATCTGCGTGGTGCGATCCTTGAATACGATCCAGGGGCGGTCGTGGTGATCGAGGCGTCGCTTGCGGCAGCCGAGGCCGCACTGCTGCGCTCGGACCTTCCGTTGCGCGGCGCTTTTGTCGCCGCGTCGCCTGCTGAACTTGTGGAATCGCAGGTCGGTGCCGTCATGTGCGCGGGGGTGAGATCGGTCGTGCTGCTTGGCGACGCAGCCGAGCAGGAAGGGCCGGGCGAGGGCTACGTGGTGCTGGTCCGGCCGTTTTCGACGAGTGATGTCCACGCGCTGCTTGCACAGCGAACGGACGCGTGAGGCGCGCCCCGGCCGGGACGCGCCGCGTGGCTGCTTACTTCAGGCGACGGACGACGCCGTCAGCGAAGGCGTTGATGAGGGCGATGTAGTATTCCGGCGCGTCGGTGAAACTGGTCGCCGGGACTGCGCCATCCGGCAGGAAGGCGTTCGCCGTTTCGATCGAGACCTTCAGGTCGTAGCTTTCGGCATCGTCGATGGCGTTGGTGCTGGTCACGCGGACGCTCCCGCCGAGCACCGAGTCCGCGATACCAAGCTGGTTCTGGAACGAGTTCGCGAGAGAAACCTCGTCAATGTCGATCTTGATGTCCGAGCCTTCATCCGATGCGGCTGCGCCGAGACGGGCAGCGATGGCAGATTCCAGGTCTGGTCCGATGTTCTTCCAGTAGGTCGCGGCCTGCGGATTGGTCACCGCCGACAGGTCAGCCTCAACCTGGACATCCTTGATGCGTACGTCGGCCGCCATTGCAGCTTGTGCAAGCAGCAGCGCCGTGACGGCAGAAATGAAGAAGGTAGATTTCATGGTGGCACCTTTGGTTTGGATGCGGCGCGGGCATGTCGCCTGGCCAGTCCAGTCAAACGCAGCGGTGTCGTTTCGGTTCCGAAACTTCCGGGAAATATCGGAAAATCATATGATTAAGCCCGGAGCATAGGCTCCGGGCGCTCCATTTCTCAGCCGATGGTGGTCAGGCGACAAGCGTCTCGGTCGAGGCAAAGAACATCGCCTGGCTGACGGCCGAGCGAACCTGATCCTCGGAAAAGGGTTTGGTGATCAGGAACGCGGGTTCGGGACGCACACCGGTCAGGAGGCGCTCAGGGAACGCGGTGATGAAGATGACCGGAATATCGGCGAACCGGCCGAGGATATCGTTCACCGCGTCAATGCCCGACGAGTTGTCGGCAAGCTGGATGTCGGCAAGGATCAAATCGGGGCGTTCCGCGCGGCAAGCGTCACCGCCTCGGTCCGGGTGCGCGCGATGCCCGTCACGCTGTGGCCGATCTGGGTGACGATATCGACGATGTCCATCGCGATGATCGCCTCATCCTCGATCACCATGACGCGGCCCGCGATGGATTGCTCCATCTCTGCCATCGCAACGGCGATCAGGTGCGCTGCTTCGTCGACGTCGATCTGCATGATCGCGGCAATCTCGTCATGGCGGAAGCTTTCGATGACATGCAGAAGAAGGGCTTCGCGCGAGTTCGGCGTCAGGCCGAGCATGTGCGACTGCGCCTGCGCCGACAGACGGGTGTCGGGCTCGCCGACCGGGGCGCCCGCGCTGGCCCAGACAAGGTGGAAGGCATGGAAGAGCACAACTTTCGGATCGTTGCCAGCAAGCAGGCCCGCGTCGTCGAGCAGGAGGGCTTCGAGCGTGGCGGCGGCGTAGCGATCCCCGGTTTCCTGACTTCCTGTGAGGGCCCTTGCGTAGCGCCGCAGGTAGGGAAGGGCTGCACCGATGGCTGTGGCGAAATCGGTCTGTTCAGTCGACGGCATCAAAGTGACTCCACGGTCACGGTTGCACGGAACCAAACGCGCTTTTCCGACGTTTGGTTCCGTGCAAAGTTACGGGATCGGACCTCAGGCATGATTGAAGAGATGACAGACGAAGCATCAAAGGCAAGGTTACAGAAGCAGATCGACGAGAATCTGCAAGCGTGTCTACCAGGATGCGCTGAAGGAGGAGGTGCCCGATCGTTTCAAACTGCTGCTGGAGCAGTTGAAGGCGAAGGAGGGCAAGCGATGACTGCCGATCCGAAAGAGCCGGACATCCGCGATCCGCGCGACGAGTTGCCGGAGCATCTGCCCGCGCTGCGTGCGTTTGCGATCTCGCTTTGCAGGAACGTGACCGAGGCTGACGATCTGGTTCAGGACACGATCGTGAAAGCGTGGTCGAACTTCGACAAGTTCACCGCTGGCACAGACCTGCGGGCCTGGTTGTTCACGATCCTTCGCAACACGTTCTTTTCGTCGAAGCGCAAGCGCAAGCGCGAGGTGCCGGACCCCGACGGCATTCATGCGGCGTCGCTTTTCGAAAAGCCGCACCATGACGGACGACTGCCTTTACCGATTTCCGCCGGGCGTTCGACACGCTGTCACCGGAACATCGCGAGGTCTTGATCCTGGTCGGTGCCAATGGCTACTCGTGCGACGAGGCTGCCGCGATGATCGGTGTTGCCGTCGGCACGGTAAAGAGCCGCACAAACAGGGCGCGGGCGCGCCTGTGCGAGTTGCTCGGGCTGTCCGGCAACAGCGATGTCCTAGATGAGAGCGGCACGACGCTCGCGGTGATGGGCAGATCGGGCATGCAGGCCGCATGACCAACCCTCGAAGGCCGGCGACGAGCGGCTTCCTGTCGCGACTTGGGGTCCGGCTTGTCGTGACGTTCGGACTGGCACTGCTGCCTCTGGCCATCCTGAGCTACGTGCAGACGCGGCAGTACGAGCAGGAGTCGAATGCCAGGGCCGAGGCCGCCGTGCTGGGTGCGACGCTGCGCGTTGCCGCGCCGCAGATCGACCGCATCATGCAGGCGCGCGGGACGGCGGCGGCACTTGCCTCGTCCATGCTCGTCATAGGCGCTGATACGGCGGCGTGCCGCACCCTCCTTCGGGATGTGGTGGAGCGGAGCGGGGGAGATTTCTCGTTTGCGGGCTACATCCGTCCAAATGGCGTTGCTGAGTGCAATTCGCTGGGCAAGCCGATGGATTTTTCAGGCAACCCTCGCCTGAAGACCCTTCTGGCAGATCCCAAACCCTACTTGAATGTCAACCGCAATGGCCCCGCATCGGGGAGTCCGTGCTGGTGTTTTCCTATCCGGTGATTGCGACATCGGGCGAAGTTATGGGATTTATGTCGCTGTCGGTGCCGCACCGCGCAATGGAACCCTCGCAACGGCCGGAAAATGTCGGCGGGGGGATGCCGAATGCCCTGGTGACGTTTGACGGCGAAGGTGAGGTGTTGACGGCGAGTATCGGCCTTGACGCAGCACCCCTTGCGCTGCCCGGAAACCGCCCTCTGACCTCGTTTGTAGGGCAGCCGGGGCAGAGTTTCACCGGTCTTTCTGCAGCAGGTCTCAGGCAGGTCTTCGCCGTCGTGCCGCTCATCGAAGGTAGCCTTTACGTGTTGGCGGGCTGGCCTGTCGAATCGCCGAAGGCAGGTCTGATAGACCCGGGCATGCCGAGTTTTGTTTTTCCGGTGCTGATGTGGGCGGCAAGTCTGCTGGTGGCACTTCTGGCCGCGGAACATCAGGTGCTGCGCCACATCCGTGCGCTGCGCGAAACCATCACGGGCTTTGCCGATGGCAGCCGCGCGCTGTCGCGCCTGGATTTCCGCGGTGCGCCGGGAGAGTTGCGCGACGTGGGCGAGGCCTATGAACGGATGACGGAAAGCGTGATCCATGACGAGGCAGAGCTGGAAGATATGATTCACCAGAAGGAAGTGCTGCTGCGAGAAGTGCACCATCGGGTGAAGAACAACCTGCAACTGATTGCGTCGATCATCAACATGCAGATCCGCAAGGCGCAGAGCGCCGAGGCGAAAGGGCTGATGAAGGGATTGCAGGACAGGGTGATGAGCCTCGCCACGATCCACCGCGAATTGTATCAGACGAGTGGGCTGACCGATATCCGTGCCGACGAGCTTTTGCAGGGCATCGTCCGGCAGATCGTAAAGATGGGGGCGCAGCCGGGGCGCCCGTTCGAGGTGGAGACCGGGTTCGACGACATCCGCCTGACGCCGGATCAGGCCGTGCCGCTGTCACTGCTGGTCACCGAGGCGCTGGCGAACGCGATGAAGTACAGCGTTGCGCCTGCAGGCGAGTTGCCGCAGCTGAGCGTCACCTTGAAACGTGCCGACAATGGCATCGCAGTCGTCGAAGTCGTCAACAGCGCGACCGCAGCACCGGGAGGGACGCCTGTCGCCGATCTGGGGACTGGGCTGGGAGAACAGTTGATCCGGGCTTTTGCCCAGCAGCTTGCCGGCACGCTGGAGCGAGGCAGCGCGGAAGAGTTCTATCGGTTGCGGGTGGAATTTCCGGTCAACCCGTTGTCGGATGGCGAGGAACGCGCGGCAGCGCAGTGAAAGTCAGGATCTGCTCTTGCTTAAAGAGAATGCAAGAAGCGCCTGTTCCGCCTCGGATTTCTGAAGTGACAGGAGCTGGTGGAGCGGTGGGTTCGACTGAGCCTCGGTCAGGGCGGCGCGGTAGGCGTCAATCAGGCGGCGCTCGCCTTCGATCAAGTCGGAAATCGCGGGGATCGAAACTGCGGCGGGGCCAGGCATTGTGCGTCGTTGCAGCTTCATTTGCCGACGGAGGGCCGCGACTGCGCGTCTGCGGCGAAGCAGCGGGCCACGCACAAGGACGAGCACGGGCCGGTCATGGTGCGCCTCGAGTTGGTGCAGGCTGGCTTCGAGCTCGGTCAGAAGGCGCCGTAGGGTTGGGGAAGGGGTCATCTGCCTGCCTTGCTTGCCGTGCACGGGCAGCATTGCTGCCACCCGCCCCGTCTTTTTCGGCTGCCCGGTACTTTAATGTCGTGTCGCGGACCATCCGTCAGCCGCGAAGGTGCGGCTGTGCAATCTGCTCCTGGACCTCGCGGCGCATCGTTCGAAGGTGAGCAACCCTTTGGCTGTCCGCCGTGTGGCCAATGGCTTCATCGAAAGCGTCGAGCATATGCTGCTCACCGGACCTGATCTGTTGCATCACGTCGGCATCAATGGTGTCGAAAAGGGCGCGCGTGGCCACGACCACCCTGTTCACGGTGCCCATGAATGAGCCGTCCCCATCGGCGGCTCGGCCCGCCTCGGTCATCAGGCGCGCAACCTCGCGCTCGTGACGCGCGTGAAGGTTCTGGAACGCCTGGGCCGTGGGGCGGAACGAGGGCTCTGCGGTTTCAACCATCTTGTCGAACCCTGCAAGGGTATCGACGATCCGGCTGTGAAGGGATTGCAGCGCATCGAGTTCGTCTTCAGTCGCGACCGTATGCTCTATGGTCATCGGCATGCTCCGTATGTTTCAGAAGGTCACCGGAAACGCCGCAAAATGCTGCCGGTTCCGAGGGGTTCCGAAACGGACGGGGGGAACCTGCGGGCGTGATGCGGCGTTGGTCGCTTGTCTGGCGCAAGGGGCGCAGCAACACAGGAGAGCTATCATGTTGGGATGGGCATTGACCTTTCTGGTCGTGGCGTTGATTGCGGCTGCATTGGGTTTCGGCGGGATCGCAGGTGCATCCGCGTCCATCGCTCAAATTCTGTTCTTCGTTTTCATCGTGCTGTTCATCGTCGCGATGATCGCACGCGCTGTCCGCGGCAAGCCGCCTGTTTGACCGAGGACTGCGTTTTTCGACCCATGAATGCGATTGCCGTTCGCCGGGACAGGCGGGCGGCAAGCGCGTTTCGCAAAGGGCGGGTCAGCCCGGGGACCAGACCTTTGGCGCTTCACCGGACCTTGCCGTGTAGAAGCGATCCGCGTCCACGGTCTGCCATGGCCCTTCGGTCCCATCCGGCCATATGACACGCACTTCTGCTGTGGCTGCATCGCCGAGCCCGAAGTGCCACCAGCCCGACTGGCCGCCGGCGTGACCGCCGCCAACGGTGATTTCACGGCGCTGGACGGTTTCGCCCGTCCGCACTTCTACCCACGATCCGACGCCATCGCGATTGTGCAGAGCCTGGTCCAGCGCAATGCCGATCCAGTGGCTGCCCGTCGCGTCGGGCTGTCCCGCGCCGGTATTGCGCCACAACTGTGCGCTTTCCCAGCGGTTCACGACGACGAGATCGATCCGGCCGTCAAGGTTGAAATCGGCAAGCGCCGCGCCGCGCGAGATTTTCATGCTGGCGACGCCGGCCTTGTCACCCACTTCGGGGAATTTGCCCTCGGCATCCTGAAGCAGCAGGTTGTTGGGATCCTTCGTCGCGAAGTCCGGCATCTCGGCGACGTTGCCCTTGGCGATGAAGAGGTCGGCAAGACCGTCGTTGTTCACATCCTCGAACTGCGCGTGCCAGGCGGTGCGAGGGCTTGACCTCGCCGCCGGTATAGGGGCGGTGGGCGGTGACGCCCTTGGCGAAGGCCACGTCCGCGAAGCTGGGCTTCGCGTCCCGTCCCGCGGCGGGGCGGCCAGCGTCTGCAGCTTGTTGTCGGCCATGCTGGTCAGGAAATAATCCGGGATAGCCGTCGCCGTTGAGGTCGCTGCTGGCGATGCCCATGCCCCAGATGCGCAGGAACTTCCAGCCGTCGGCCTGCGGTGTAGAGCGACGGGCGGTTTGCCCGGCTCCACATGCCACATCTGCTCCTGCCCGCCCTTGTAGTATTCGCGGTCGTTGGAGACGCGCAGCGAAGGCGTGCCCGAGCGGTTCCAGTCGGTGAACAGCATCGACAGGGCGCAGTAGCTCGGCGTCAGGGGGAGCGGCGGCGCAAAGCCCGTCCCGCTCGCGGCCGGGCGGTGCAGCCAGTTGTCGGTGCAGGAGCCCCAGGGAAAGGCATCCTTCGTTGCGGTCGATGTAGTTGCCGATGGCGATGGTGGGCCAGGTCTGGCCGTGTTCCCACGTCGCGGCGAAGGCGGCGCACCAGGCATCGCCGCCGTCGAAGCCCCAGGCCTCGTTGGCGCGCTCGAACTGGCAGTCGCCGAGGCCGCGCATGACGACATTCTCGCCGACCCGCAGCAGGACGAGGTCCATCTTGCCGTCGCTGTCGATGTCGAGCGGGTAGGCGCCGGTCACGCGCGTCGAGCTCGAGGCCGCTATGCTGGGCCGCAAAGGCGAGCGCGCCGCCCTGCGTGCTGAGGCGTTGCGGTAGAATGTGGAAGGTCCGCTGCCGCCCGACAGGAACAGGTCGGGAAAGCCGTCGTCGTTGCAGTCGAACGTCGCCGCCCCGCCGCCGACCATGTATTCCCAGTCGCCCGCATAGACGCTGGAGATGCCGGCGGTAGTCGGTTTCGTCGACGAAGGTCGGGACGACCGGCTCCTGCGCGAAGGCGGGCGAGGGCGGCGGCAAGGGCCAGTGCGGCGCAGAGGGTGCGGCACATGCTAGCCTCGTGTCACGAGAGCGGTGCGTGAAGGCGCCGATGCAGCGGCCCTGCTCGAGGCCCTGCTCGATGGCGGTGCGGAAGTGGATGCCGCCGTAGAGGCGCGACATGCGCGGCCTCGTCCGCCGCCGCCCAGAAGCTGGGGAAGGCTGCGACCGGGCAGACCGTCGGCCACATGGGTGCTGTCCTCGAAGGCGAAATTCTCGCCGAACGACGCCGGTCAAGCACCGCAGCGGCGGCGCCCGATTGCGTGCTGTGGCCGCTCGGGTATTCCGGGAAGGGCGGCGTGATCAGCAGCGGCTCCCATTTCGGGTCCATCGTCTTGCGGATGTAGGTCACGGGGCGGACGAGGTTGTATTCGAACTTCGCGTTCCAGCAGCCGATGAAGGCATCCGCGAGGGCGACGCCGAGACGGGCCAGAACATCGACGCGGGTCTCGATCGGTGCCTGCTGCTTGTCGAGGATCTGCATCGCGATCGAGATCCAGTGGCCGGGCGGGGTCGGCGAGAGCATCGGATCGTCCGACCAGAAGCGTGCGATGGCGCGCTGCTCGTCCGTCATCGTGGTCTTCCAGATCGAACACCTCCTTCGCCTCGGCGTAGAAGGGCGAGGACGGGTCTTCGCTGTAGGCGGGCGGCGGCGGCAGGCCGCAGGCGGCGCCGCTGGGCATGGCAAAGGTGCGGTTGTTGCCCCAGTCGGGCAGGAGCGGCGCCTGCTGCTGCGCGATCTTGCTGGTCGGCTGCCAGGCGGCCGGGCTCGGGTCCGGCGTATATTCCAGCGGGAAGCCCATGTTCTCGATCACCGCGCCGCCATCGGTCTGCGGACCAGGCGAGGATATGCGCCGCAATGGCCTGCCCTAGCGCCGCGCTGTCGCGCGACAATGGCCGGGTCCACGCCCTCGGCGGCACGGGCTCGTCATCTTCTTGGTCATCACGGCGAGCGCGCGCTGGCCCGTCGGGCCGGTGTTGCTGAACAGGGCCGCGACCGCGTTCGCCAGCGCCGCGTTGAGCACCACGCGCCTCGTCATAGGTCGCGCCCGCCGTCCGGGCGGGAACGGGAGCAAGACCGTTCAGTTGGCCGGCGAGCGTTCGAAGGTCGTGCGATCCCGCCCGCGACGGCCTCATAGGCCGTGACGCCGATATAGGCGAAGGCGCGGCTGGCGACGGGGGGCGAATAGGTGGGGGTGTGGCGGACCAGTTCGAGGATCAGCTTGTACCAGTTGTCGAGGATGTCGTCGGGCAGGGCCGAGGCCGCTGCGGCCGGCGCCTTGCGGGGCATCGCCGACATGAGGCCAGCCGCCGCCAGCCCAAGCATGACCTGCCTGCGTCCGAATTTCATCGCGACCCTCCCTTGCGGCCGGATCTGTTGCCCGGTCCGGGCGGGAGATAACCATGCGCCGCCGCCTCTGTGCAAGGGAAAGCGCGTTCTCTTTGCCCTGCGTCAGGTCACGCCGTAGCCGGCGAAGCCTTTCGCGGTCTGGGCCAGGTCGGCCTCGGTCAGGATGTGGCCGCCGCCGATCTGGAGCACGTGGAAGTATTGGTGCGCCAGCGCCTCCAGTTCCTGCGCGAGCCAGAGGGCGCGGGCGAGGGTCGGGCCGCCGACGAGCATCCCGTGGTTGGCCATCAGGCAGCCGTTGCGCCCCTCCATCGCCGCCAGCACTTCGGCGGACAGCTCCGCCGTGCCGTAGCAGGCGTAGCCGGAACAGCGGATGTCGGGGCCGCCGAAGGCAGCCATCATGTAGTGGACGGCGGGGATCGGTTTGCGGGCGATGGCAAGGATGGTGGAATAGGGGGCATGGGTGTGCACGATGGCCCCGAACTCGGGCCGCGCGCGCATCAGGTCGAGGTGGAAGCGCCATTCGGAGGACGGCTTCTTCGGGCCGCCCCAGCTGCCATACGCTCCCTCCAGCGGCATCCGCGCGATCATGTCGGGCGTCAGTCGGTCCGAGGGGACCGCGGAGGGCGTGATGAGCATCGCGTCACCGTCACGGGCCGAGATGTTGCCCGAAGTGCCCCGGTTGAGGCCCGTGCGGTCCAGGTCGCGGGCGGCGGCGACAATCTGCGCGCGCAGGTCTTCGGTCATGGGTGGGAGCCTCCGGCGGGGATATTTTGCCCAAGATGAATGGGGGTCATTGGTGTTCGGGGAACATGGCGGCCAGTGCCTCGGCCGTGGCGGGGGCGATGCCGCGTTCGGTGATCAGGCCGGTGACGAGGCGGGCGGGGGTGACGTCGAAGGCCGGGTTGCCGGCGGGTGTCGCCTCGGGCGAGATGCGCAGGCTCGCACGGGTGCCGTCGGCGAGCTTGCCCTGCACGAAGGAGACCTCGTCGCCCGAGCGTTCCTCGATGGGGATGTCGCGCGACGCCGTCCTGCACGCGCCA
The DNA here is from genome assembly GCA_963777765.1 of uncultured Alphaproteobacteria bacterium. Classification (GTDB taxonomy): domain Bacteria; phylum Pseudomonadota; class Alphaproteobacteria; order Rhodobacterales; family Rhodobacteraceae; genus Aliitabrizicola. The sequence goes on from CAVZRP010000008.1 coordinate 244,515, forward strand.
GTCGATGGTGGGCGAGGGCAGGGCGACGTAGAACGGGATGCCGTTGTCATGGGCGGCCAGCGCCTTGAGGTAGGTGCCGATCTTGTTGCAGACGTCGCCGCGCGCGGTGGTGCGGTCGGTGCCGACGATGACCATGTCGACCTGCCCGTGCTGCATCAGATGGCCGCCCGCGTTGTCGACGATCAGGTGGTGCGGGATGCCGTGGCTGGCCATTTCCCAGGCGGTCAGGTGTGCGCCCTGGTTGCGGGGGCGGGTCTCGTCGACCCAGACATGGACGTCGATGCCCTTGGCGACGGCCTGGTAGATCGGCGAGGTGGCGGTGCCCCAGTCGACCGTGGCAAGCCAGCCCGCGTTGCAGTGGGTCAGGATGTTGACCGGGCCGGGCTTGCGGGCGGCGATGGCCTCGATCACCGACAGGCCATGCGCGCCGATCCGGCGGTTGATCTCCACATCCTCGTCGCAGATTTCGGCGGCGCGGGCATAGGCGGCCGCGGCGCGGTCGGCGGGGGCGAGCGGGGCCAGCAGGCGGCGCATCTCGTCCAGCGCCCAGCGGAGGTTCACGGCGGTGGGGCGGGTGCGCGTAGAGCGTGTCGTAGGCCGTGCGCGAGGCCCGCATCGGAAGGGTCGGCGGCCATGTGGAGCGCCATGCCGTAGCCGGCGGTGGCGCCGATCAGCGGCGCGCCGCGCACCCACATGTCGCGGATCGCCGTCGCGGCCTGATCCAGCTGGTCAGGTCGAGCACCACGAAATCATGCGGCAGGCGGGTCTGGTCGATGATCTGCACGGTGCGGCCGTCGGGGCCAGCCAGATCGAGCGGAAGTGTTGGTCGCCTACCTTCATGACAGATCCCCTTTTCGATGCGTTCGGCGAGGTCGCAGACCTGCGGCGGAGTCGCGCAGCGTGGTACGCAGGACCGCGAGCTGCCGCCCGAGCGCCAGCGCGCGGCGCTCGGCGACGATCGCGGCGGGCGGGATCGGGGATCGCCTCGATATCCTCGACATGGGCGAGGCCGAGGATGCGGCGGTGCATCTCCACCCCCGCGAAGCCCATCGCGTCGGTCCAGATGCCGCGCAGGACCGAGGACAGCGCCTGTTCGGAGGCCAGGATGTCGCCCTGATCCTCGAAGAGCGTGCGTTCGTAGAGGATGCCGGTGCGCTCGGTGCGCCAGAGGTGGCGGAATTCGGCCTCGAACGTCGCCCAGATGTCGCGGAACGACGGAGAGGAGCCAGGCGCGATAGGGATCGCGCGCGCCGGGCGCGGGTTCGTGGCCGGACTGCGCGAAGTAGGCCGAGCAGCACGTTGGCGAGCAGCATCCCCACGTCGAAGCCGAAGGGGCCGTAGACGGCGAATTCCGGGTCGATCACCTGCGTATCCTCGGCGGTCACCATGATCGAGCCGGAGTGCAGGTCGCCGTGCACCAGCGTTTCGGCCTTGCTGACGAAGGCGTGCTTCATCTCCTGCGCGGCCACCTTCATGTCGCGGTCGGCGCGGAGCCGCGCGATCCACGGCTCGAGGCCGGGGGTGTGCTTGTTCAGCCTCGCGGCGAAGTAGGGGTCCGAAAAGACGAGGTTTTCGGTGATGTCGGACAGTTCGACGTTGCCCGCGAACAGCGCCATGTCGGCCCGCGCCTCGGCACCCGACAGCGACAGGCAGGAGCCGCGGAACAGGCTGCGGGCCAGGAACAGGCCCATGTCGCGGGCGAGGTTGGGGTGCTGCACGCCGGCCACGATGGATTTTGCGCAGGATCACGTGCGGGCGTGAGGTAGCGCATCACGATCAGCGCCTGCGCCTCGTCGAAATGGTAGACCTCCGGCACGCGGCCGGGGTCGCGCGCGGCATGGCGGGTCGAGCGCGTTGTATTCGAAGAAGGTCCGGCGCAGCGGCAGCGGCCAGCCCTCGCCGACCACGCGCAGGTAGGGCAGGGCCTGCTTGACGATCAGCGCGCCGATGGGCGAGGTGACGATGAAGACGAGGTTGAGGTTGCCGTCGCCGACCTCCGCACGTCCCACGTGCGCGGTATCCGTCCCCAGCCGGTCGGTCACGGCGGCCACGCCTGGCGAGGCGCGCGCGCAGCGTGTCGGCGGTGAAGGGTTCGTAGGCGGTCATCAGATCAGCCCGTATTGCCGCGCCTTGCCGCGCAGGAAGGGCAGGCCGTTCTCCATCACCTCGGCCTCGTCTTTGGCCACGGGACGCCAGACCGAGAGGCCGAAGGCGAGCTCGGGCGGCATGTTGATGAAGCTTTCCATCGCCAGCCCGCCGGTGAAGCCGATGGCGGCCAGCGCGGCGTAGACCTCGTCCCACGCGCAGTTGCCCCAGCCGGGCACGCCACGGTCGGATTCCGACAGGTGGATGTACTTCAGATGCTCGCGCGCATCGAGGATACCCTTCGCGATGCCCTTCTCCTCGATGTTCATGTGATAGGTGTCGAGGTGGACGAACATGTTGTCCGCGCCCACCCGCTCGATCATCGCGACGCCCTGCCAGCCGGTGTTGATCAGGTGGCTTTCGTAGCGGTTCACGGGTTCGATGCCGAACAGGAGGCCGCGCGACTTCGCGTGCCTGGCGGCGGCGGCGAGGCAGGTGGCGACGTTGTCGAGTTCGGCCTGCGTCGGCGGCATGCCGCTGCGCTCGCCGATGCCGCCGAAGGTGACGCCCGGTCAGGGCGAGGGCCCCCATGTCGGCCGCCTTGTCGATGGCGATTGCCAGGAAGTCGATCCCCGCCTGCGGGTTGACCGAGGGCCAGGCTGTCTGCGGCAGGCCCAGCGAGCAGACGGCGGGCAGGGCGTGCTTTTCGAGCAGGGCGCGGGTGTGGGGCGCGTCCACGTTCTTCGGGTCGAGGAGGGCGATCTCGATGAAATCCATCTTGTAGCTGACGGCCTTGGCCACGGCCCGTTCGGCCCCCGCCTGGTCCCATGTCATCGTCCACATGCTGGTATGGACCCCGAAACCCTTCATGGCTTTCCCTCTCCTTCGGCGAGCAAAGCGCGCGCCAATGCCTCGTCCGCGATCAGGCGGTTCACGATGCCGGCCCGCATCAGCGCGAGCGTGGCCCTTGCCTTGCTGACCCCTGCGGCCAGCAGGATCACGTCGGTCGCTCGCAGCTCGTCCAGCCCGATCGAGGGTGCGCGTCGGTTCAGGTCGGTGTCGGCCAGCGTGCCGTCGGCGCAGAAGAACTTGCCGGTGCTGTCGGCCACCGCGCCGACGCGCTGCAGCTCTGCCGTCTCGCCTCGGTCAGGATGCCGGTGGTCGTCAGCAGTGCCTGAGCCGAGCAGTCGCCCAGGCTGATGATCGACCAGGGCGCCTCGCGCGCGGCCTGCAGCGTTTCGCGCACCAGACGCTGGTTCAGGACCACGCGGCAATCGGCCTCGCTGTCGGTGAGGAAGGGGGCGGGCAGGAACATGGCCGATCCGCCGGTCAACGCGGCAAGCCGGGTGCAGACGTCGAAGGGGCTGGTTTCTGCCGTGCGGGCCATGGAGCCCATCAGCGAGACGAAGCAGAGGTTCGGGTTGCGCAGGCCCGTCAGCGCCTGAGCCATCGCGGCCATGGTGCGGCCCCAGCCGACGCCGATGCTGAGCGGCCCCTCGGCGCGCCCGATCCGGTTGAGGAACCCGGCGGCGACGATGCCAACCGCACGGCGCGCCGTCGGCTCGTCCTGCATCCCGCCGGGCATCGGGGCCACCTGCACCTCGGTCAGGCCGAAGCGGGCGGCCAGTCGGTCGGCCAGCGCCAGGGTGCCCGAGGTCTCATGCTCCAGCGTGACGCGCACAAGGCCAAGGTCGCGCGCCTCGGCCAGCAGCCGCAGCACCTTGAAGCGGGAGATGCCGAGGCGGCGGCTGACCTCTTCCTGGCTCATCTGCCCGACATGGTAGAGCCACGCCGCCTGGACGAGGTCATCGCTGTCATGCCGGTTCAGGCTCATCGGGGCAGGGCTTCCGCAGGGGCGTTGCGCGATGATATCCGCTTGACCGGGGGCGCCGTCAACGACTATCACAATTGTGCAGTGGGTGCACAAATACTGCGATGCGGCATTGCAGGCGCAGAAACGGAGGCGATGGCTTGGCCTATGTGATCGGCATCGACGGCGGGACCGAGTGCCTGCGCGCCCATGTCTTCGATCTGTCGGGCCGCTCGCGCGGGGTGGGCAAATGCGCCTACGCCACCGAATTCCCCGAACCCGGCCGCGCCGAGCAGACGCCCGAGGATTGGTGGCATGCCTGCGGCGTAGCGGTGCATGAGGCTCTGGCTGCAGCAGAGATCGGGCCGGAGCAGATCGTTGCACTTGCGGCGGATACGACCTCGTGCACCGTCGTGGCGCTGGACGCACAGGGCCGGTCGCTGCGGCCTGCGCTCCTGTGGATGGATGTGCGCGCCCATCGCGAGGCCGAGGCGGTGGCCACCTCCGGCGATCCGGCGCTGCGGGTGAACGGGGCAGGGGCAGGGCCGGTCTCGCCGGAATGGATGATCCCCAAGGCACTGTGGATCGCGCGCCACCAGCCCGAGATATTCGCAGGACGCCGTGATGGTCGGCGAGTATCAGGACTACCTCAACCTGCGCCTGACCGGCCGCTGGTGTGCGTCGCTCAACAATGTGACGATGCGCTGGCACTATCAGACCGATCACGGCGGCTGGCCGGACTCGCTCCTCGACCGCGTCGGCCTCTCGGCACTTCGTCAGAAATGGCCGACCGAGATCGTCGCGCCGGGTCAGCTGATCGGTCCGCTGACGCCTGAAGCCGCCTCTCATCTGGGCCTGCTTGCCGGCACGCCGGTGGTGCAGGGCGGCGCGGATGCCTTCATCGGCATGATCGGGCTTGGCGTGACGCAGCCCGGCGAAATGGCTCTGATCACCGGTTCGTCGCACCTGCAACTGGGGGTCGCCAACCGTGCCATCCACGCCAAGGGCGTCTGGGGCACGTACATGGACTGCGTCTATCCGGGCCGGCCGATCATCGAGGGCGGGCAGACCTCGACCGGCTCGGTGATCGCCTGGTTCAAGCGGCATTTCGCGGAGAATCTCGATTTCGACAAGCTGAACACCCTGGCGGCGGAGTTGCCGCCCGGGGCCGAAGGGCTGCTGGTCTGCGATCATTTCCAGGGCAACCGCACGCCCTACACCGATGCGTTGTCGCGCGGCGCGATCACGGGCTGACGCTGAAGCACACGCCGGCCCATGTCTATCGCGCGCTGGTGGAAGGCGTCTGCTTCGGCACGCGGCTGATCGTCGAGACCTTCGGCGATGCGTTCGACGCGAAGCGGATCGTGGTGGCTGGCGGGGCCACCCGCTCGCCCTTCTGGCTGCAGGTTCATGCCGACACGCTGGGCCTGCCGCTGGAAATCACCGAGGAACCCGAGGCTTGCGCGCTTGGGTCCGCCATTCTGGCGGCGACGGGTGCGGGGGATTTCGCCAGCATCGACGCGGGCTGCGCCGCCATGGTGCGCGTGGCGCGGACCATCGAGCCGAACATGGAGCGCCACGCCGCCTATGCTCCGGTCTATGCGCGCTACCTTGCCGCCTATGCCGCGCTGAAACCGCTGCGGGAGGCCGCATGAACAGCCACGCCAACACCGCGGCCCTTCTGCGCTACGCCACGATGCGCCGCATCCGCAGCTTCGAGGAACGGGTGGGCGAGTTGTTCCTGCGCGGCGAAAGTGCCGGTTCGATGCTGCACCTGTCGATCGGCGAAGAGGCGGTGGTGGGCATGACGGATGCGATGAGCGGCGGGTGACACGCTTCACCACGCACCACCGCGGCCACGGCGTGTTCCTGGCGCGCGGTGCCGACCCCGCGCGGATGATGGCCGAGATCGCGGGCAAGGAAGAGGGCTACTGCCGGGGCAAGGGCGGCTCGATGCACATCGCCGACCGGGCGCTGGGGCATCTGGGGGCCAATGCCATCGTCGGCGGGGGCATCCCGCATATCGTTGGGGCCGGACTGACCTATCGCAACCGTCGCTCGGGCCAGGTCTCGGTCGCGTTCTTCGGCGACGGGGCGATGAGCCAGGGTATCCTCTACGAGTCGATGAACATGGCGGCGCTCTGGCAGCTGCCGGTGATCTTCTGCTGCATCAACAATCAGTATGGCATGGGCACGCGGGTGGACCGATCAGCCGGAAAACTCGCTTTCGGCGCGCGGGCCGAGGCGTTCGGGCTGACCGCGTCGGCGGCCGACGGACGCGATGTCGAGGCCGTGCATGATGCGGCACGCGCGCTGGTCGCCGCGGCACGCGACGGGCAGCCGGGCTTCCTCGAGATCGACGCCTACCGCTTCTACGGCCATGCGCGGATGGACAAGAGCCCGTATCGCACGCCCGAGGAAGAAGCCGAGGGCCGGGTGCGCGATCCGCTGCTGACCGCCCGGGCGCGACTGGCGGACGAGGGTCTGGCCGATGCGGCCGACCTGGACCGCATCGACGGCGACGCGGCCGTCGAAATGGACGCGGCGCTGGCCGCCGCCGTCGCCGCGGCTGCGCCCGGATTGCCGACCATGTTCGAGGATGTCTACGCCCCCGGCACCCCCGCCCCCCGCCCGCAGCGCGACCGCCTGCGCGCCGTCCTGTCGGACGATGCCGCGATGACCGAGACCACCTATCGCGAGGCGATCCGCCAGGCGTTGCTGGATGCGATGCAGGCCGACCCCGACGTCATCCTGATCGGCGAGGAGGTGGGGCTGTACGGCGGGGCCTATGGCGTGACCAAGGGGCTGATCGACCTGTACGGGGCCGAGCGGGTGATCGACGCGCCGATCTCCGAGCCCGCCATCGTCGGCGCGGCGGTGGGGGCGGCGATGACCGGCCTGCGGCCCGTGGCGGAATTGATGTATGTCGATTTCATGGGGCTGGTGATGGACCAGCTTGCCAATCAGGCCGCGAAAAGCCGCTACATGTTCGGCGGCCAGATCGGTGTGCCGATGGTGCTGCGCACGCAGGGCGGCACGGGACGGTCGGCGGCAGCCCAGCATTCCCAAAGCCTCGAGGCCTGGGTCATGCACGTTCCCGGCCTGCGTCTTGTCATGCCGGCCACGGTGAACGACGCCTATCATCTGCTCCGCCAGGCACTGACCCAGCCCGACCCGGTCGTGTTCATCGAGCACAAGGGGCTTTACACGATGAAGGGCACGCTGGACGTGGAGCCGCCCCGATGCCGACTGGGGGATGCCGCTGATCCGCCGGGCGGGGCGCGACCTGACGATCCTGACCTATTCGCGGATGCTGCACGAGAGTCCTGGCCGCCGCCGAGACGCTCGCCGCGCGGGGGGTGGACGCGGAGGTGATCGACCTGCGCTGCCTCAATCCGCTGGATCGAGGCGCCGTTCTTCGAGTCGGTCCGCCGGACCGGCCGCGCGATGGTGGTGACGGAGGCTGCGGTGACCGGCTCGGTCGCGTCCGAGATCGCGGCGCGGGTGCAGGAGACGTGCTTCGACTGGCTTGAAGAACCCGTGTTGCGGTTGGGCGGCGAGGATATCCCCATCCCCGTTTCACCCGCGCTGGAGCGCGGCTCGATCCCCTCGGCTGCGCTGATCGCGGACACGGCGCCGTGGCTTGTGCGGCGCGAGGCTCCGGCATGGGCGTGACCCGCATTGACCCTGCCGCGCCTGGGCGAGACGATGGAAGAAGCGCGCGTCACCGAATGGCTGAAAGCGCCGGGCGAGGCGTTCCGGCGCGGCGAGGTGCTGCTGGAGGTGGAGACCGACAAGACCGTGGTCGAGGTGCCAGCCCTTCTGGACGGCGTCCTGCTTGCACAGCTTGTCGCATCCCGGCGAGGTCGTCGCCCTGGACCAGCCGATTGCCGAGATTGAGGCCGAGGGCGCGGTTGCGGCAGCCGTTCCTGCGACACCTGCCCCCGAAATCCAGTCCGCGACCGCTGCGGGCCGTAGCCGGACCCAAGCCCGAGGATGGCGCTACCCCTCTCCGCGCCAGTCCGCTTGCGCGCCGTCTTGCGCGGGATGCGGGGCTCGACGTGACGCAGATCTCGGGCACCGGGCGGCGTGGCCGGATCATGGGCGACGACGTGCGCGCCCTCCGGGCAAGGACGGCCAACAGTGCTGACGGACCCATCTCGGTGCGGCGCCTGCCGCCTCGCGGGGAGGCAAGGGTGCCGGTCGTCCTGCTGCATGGCCTTTACGACGAGGGGCGCGGCTGGCGTGATCTGCCGGATCGTCTGGCGCGCGCCGGTCATGGGGTGCTGGTGCCGGACCTGCCGGGTCATGGCGGCAGCCGTGGCGTTGCCGAGACGCCGCGAGGAGGCCGTGCAGATGCTGGCCAAGATCCTGCCCGAGGGGCCGCTTCGGCTGGTGGGCCATTCCCTCGGCGCGGTGCTGGCGACCCTGCTGGCCGCGGGGTTGGGGGCGCGCGTGGAGCACCTCGTGCTGCTCGCACCGCTGGGCCTTGGCGCACGGATCAACGGCGATTTCCTCGACATCATGGCGGGCGCCGAAACGACCGGCGGCGCTCGGGCCGCGCGATGGCGCTGCTGGGCGGCGGCCCGATGTCGGACGCGGCGTTGCAGATCGAACTGGATCGGCTGCGGTCAGCCGGCGCGCGGCGTTGCAACCTCTGGTCCGCGCCATCGCGGCCACGGGCGTGCAGCAGATCGATATCGCGCCGCATCTGGACCGGCTTGTCGGCACCGGTGACTGCGGTGTTCGGGCTTGGCGGACCGGATCCTCGACTGGCGCGATTGCGCGGCCTTGCCCGCCTCGGTCGCGATCCATCTGGTGCGCGGTGCAGGGCATCTGCCGCATGCCGCAGCGCCCGAACTTGTGGCGCGGAGTTGATTTCTGACGCCCGCCGACGGGACACGGGGGGACGCCAAACTCAGCGAGGGATAGCACGAGGCGAGCGCCGCAGAGCACGTGACGCAGTCCGGTGTGCAGCTTGCACATAGGCTGGCCGCGCGCATCCGTACAGATCAGATCGTCTGAGCAAATCTGCTGAAACAAAAGAAAAAATCGACCGAAATTCTGAAAACGGAACTGGCAAACGAAGGCCGAATGTCTATGTTGATCGCAACAATTCGACCTCGGAACTGAGGGCTATCTAGGGAGGAAAGACCATGACGACGAAACGGACACTGCTCACCTGCGCGCTGATGACCGGCACAGCTCTCAGCGCTTGCCCAGCCTGCCGCCGCGGAAGACAAGACCATCGCCACGGTCGTGAAGATCGCCGGCATCCAGTGGTTCAACCGCATGGAAGAAGGCGTCAAGAAGTACGCCGCCGACACCGGCACCAACGCCTTCCAGGTCGGCCCGGCCCAGGCCGACCCGCAGCAGCAGGCCGCCCTGATCGAGGACATGATCGCCCAGGGCGTCAACGCGCTCGCCGTCGTGCCGATGTCGCCCGAGGCGCTCGAGCCGGTGCTCGAAGCGCGCGATGGAGCGGGCATCGTCGTCATCACCCACGAGGCGGCCAGCCAGCAGAACACCAACTACGACATCGAAGCCTTCGAGAACGAGGACTTCGGCGCGAACCTGATGGAGCAGCTGGCCACCTGCATGGGCGGCGAGGGCGAATACGCCGTGTTCGTCGGCTCGCTGACCTCGCAGACGCACAACCAGTGGGTCGACGGCGCCATCGCCTACCAGAAGGCCAACTATCCGAACATGACGCTGGTCGGCGACAAGAACGAGACCTTCGACGACCAGCAGAAGGCCTACGAGAAGGCGCAGGAAGTGCTGCGCGCCTTCCCGAACGTGAAGGGGATGCAGGGCTCCGCCTCGACCGACGTGGCCGGCATCGGCCTCGCCATCGAAGAGCGCGGGCTCGAGGACGAGACCTGCGTGTTCGGCACCTCGCTGCCCGTCGATCGCCGGGCCAGTACCTCGAAACCGGCGCCGTGGACGGCATCGGCTTCTGGGATCCGTCGGTCGCGGGCTATGCGATGAACAAGCTCGCCCAGATGGTGATGGACGGCCAGACCGTCACCGACGGCATGGACCTCGGCCTGCCGGGCTACGAGAAGGTCAAGCTCGACGGCAAGGTCATCTACGGCCAGGCCTGGGTGAACGTGAACAAGGACAACATGGCGGACTATCCGTTCTGATCGGTTGATCCGCGCGGGCGGCGGGGCATCCTGCCGCCCGTGTTCCTTTCCGCTCGACCACCCGGAACCCCGATGGCCGCGCCCGAGCCCGATGCCTTCATCACCATGACGGGCATCACCAAGACGTTATGCCGGTGTCACCGCGCTCGACGACGTGGACTTCACGCATCGGCGCGGGCGAGGCGGTGTGCCTTGCGGGCGAGAACGGCGTCGGGCAAGTCGACGCTCATCAAGATCCTCGCCGGGCGTCGAACAGCCCGACCGAAGGACGATCCGCCTCGGCGGGCACGCGATCAGACCGCGCTGAACCCGCGCGTCTCGGCCGCCGCCGGGATCATGGTCATCTTCCAGGATTTCTCGCTGTTCCCGAACCTGACGTGGCCGAGAACATCGGCTTCGCCACGCAGCTTGCGCGAACACCGCCGCCTCTTCAGCGCGCGCGACGCCGCGCGACGCTCGCCCGCTCGGATGCTCGACCGGATCGGCGTCGACATTGCCCTCGATGCGCCGCGTCGAGACGCTGTCGGTCGCGCACAAGCAGCTCGTCGCCATCGCCCGCGCGCTCGCCTCCGAGGCGCGGCTCATCATCATGGACGAACCGACCACCGCGCTGACCGAGCGCGAGGTGCGCTCGCTCCTCGGCATCATCCGGCGGCTCAAGGCGGACGGCGTGGCCGTGCTCTTCGTCAGCCACAAGCTGGCCGAGGTGCTGGAGGTCTGCGAACAGGTCGTCGTCCTCCGCAACGGCCGCAAGGTCGCCGAAGGCCCGGCGTCGGAGTTCGACGCGGCCTCGCTCACCCGCCACATGACCGGGCGCGACGTGCCCGACGCCCCGCCCTCGGCGCTCTCCGGCACGCCCGAGACGCTGATGCGCGTGCAGGGGCTGAACAAGGCGGGCTCCTTCCGCGACGTGACCTTCGACATCCGCAAGGGCGAGGTGCTGGGCATCACCGGCCTTCTCGGGTCCGGGCGCACCTCGCTCGCCAAGGCGCTGTTCGGGCTGGTGCGCGCCCGACAGCGGGACCATCACGGTCGACGGGCAGACGTGCCGTTGGGCGATCCGCTCGCGGCGGCGGCCTGCCGGGATCGGCTATGTGCCCGAGGACCGGCTGACCGAGGGGCTGTTCCTGACCCAGTCGATCCCCGCAACGTCGCCATCGGGCGGCTCGACGGCGCACGAACGGCGCGGGTTCCTCGACTTCGCAAGGCGCTGTGTGGGCGAGGCGGACGGACTGGCTGCAAGCGCTGTCAAGGTCAAGGCCCCGGACGTGGAGGCGCCGGTGCAGTCGCTGTCGGGCGGCAACCAGCAGCGCGTGGTGCTGGCCCGCTGGCTCGCGCGCGCGCCCGCGCGTTCTGGTCCTGAACGGGCCGAGCGTCGGCGTCGACGTCGGCTCGAAGTCCGACATCCACGACATCATCCGCGACCTCGCGGCCTCGGGCCTCGGCGTCGATCGTCATCTCCGACGACCTGCCCGAGCTGCTGGCCACCTGCCACCGCATCCTCGTGATGAAGGGCGGCGCGCATCGTCGACGAGATCGCGGGCGGCACCGTCACCGAGGCCGAACTGGCCCACAGGCTGGCGTCATGAACGGCTTCCTCTCCAGGGACTTCTTCACCCGCAACGAGACGCTGGTGGCGCTGGTCATCGTCGCCTTCTGCGTGCTGGCGACGATCTCGCGACCCGAACTTCCTGTCGATCCGACGCTGACCGACCTCCTGCGCGGCGGCATCGTGCTCGGCATCTTCGCGGTCGCGCGCGATGCTGGTGCTGATCTCGGGCGGGATCGACGTGAGCTTCACCGCCATCGCCGTCTTCGGCCATGTACATGACGACCGTGTTCACGCTGAGCCGTCTGCGCCCGAGATGCCGTGGCCGCTGGTCTTCCTCATCTCCATCGGTGATCGGCGCGCTGCCTCGGCGCGATCAACGGCATCTTCATCGCGGGCTTCGGCCTGCCCACGCTGATCGTGACGCTCGGGCACGCTGTCGGTCTTCCGCGGCTTCCTGCTGACCTTCGTCGGGCAGAAGCAGATCTCCGACCTGCCGCCGGGGATGCGCGAGCTTCTCGCGGCTGATGATCATCCGCGGCGACCAACGCCGACGGGTCGCTTCTACTCGCTGCCCTGGGCCTTCGCGGGGCTCGTGCTCGTGGTGGTGCTGACCTGGGTCATCCTGCACCGCACGATGCTCGGCCGGACGATCTTCGCCATCGGCGGCTCGGTCGAAAGCGCGCGGCGCATCGGGATCAACGTGCGCCGGACGCAGTTCTTCGTCTACGTCTACGTCGGCGCGCTGGCGGGCCTCGCCGGCATCATCCACGCCTCGATGGCCCGCGTGGCCGATCCCTTTCGATCTCGTCGGGCTGGAGCTTTCGGTGATCGCCGCCGTCGTGCTGGGCGGCGCGCGGCTCGTCGGGGGCTACGGCACGCTGACCGGCACGCTGCTGGGCGTGGCGCTGATCGTGCTGGTGCAGCAACAGCCTGATCGTGATCGGCATCCCGTCCACCTGGCAGTCCGTGGCCATCGGCCTTCTGATCCTGATCGGCACCGGCCTGCCCGCCTGGCAGGCCAAGCGCGCCGCCGCCCGGGCCGCCTGAGGGGAACGCCATGACACCAGTCCCGCACTGTCCTCCACTGCTGGTCCAGACGCCGAAGTCCCGGCTGGCGGTCATCGCGCTCGCGGTCTTCGTCTTCATGTCGGCGCTGTCGCCCGACCGCTTCCTGTCGGGGCAGAACCTGACCTCGATGGCGTTCCAGTTCCCGGAATTCGCCATTCTGGCGCTGGCCATGACGCTGACGATGCTGACCGGCGGGATCGACCTGTCGGTCGTGGGCATCGCCAACCTGTCGGCCATCGTCGCGGCGACTGATCCTGACGCACCTATGCCGGCGCCGGCGCGACGGTGCAGACGGCGCGCTGCTGTGGCTGCGCTGGCGCTCGCGGTGTCGCTGCTGATCGGCGTGGTGGCGGGGCTCTTCAACGGCGTGCTCATCGCGCGTCCTCGGCCTGCCGCCGATCCTTGCCACGCTCGGCTCCGGCCTGATCTTCACCGGCTTCGCCGTCGCGCTGACCGGCGGCAGCGCGATCATGGGCTTTCCGGCGGCCGTGGCCTGATCGGCAACGGCCGCGTCTTCGGCATTCCGGTGCCGCTGATCCTCTTCGCGATTCTCGCGGTCGGGCTCGCCTTCCTGCTGACCCGCACCGCCTTCGGCCTGAAGGTGCAGATGTTCGGCACCAACCCGCTGGCCGCGCGCTTCGCCGCCGTCGACGTGACCGGTCTGCTGATCCGCGTCTACGTCGCTCTCGGGTGTGCTCGCCTCGATCGCCGGCATGGTGATCATGAGCCGCGCCAATTCGGCCAAGGCCGACTACGGGTCGAGCTACCTGCTGCTGGCCGTGCTGATCGCCGTGCTGGGCGGCGTGAACCCCTATGGCGGCTACGGCAAGGTCATCGGCGTCGTGCTGGCCGTGCTGTCGATGCAGTTCCTGTCGAGCGGGCTCAACATGCTGCAGGTCTCGAACTTCGCGCGCGAGCTGATCTGGGGCGCGCTGCTGATCTTCGTGATGATCATCAACACCACCGCCTGCGGCAGCCGTCCGCGCAGGCCACAGCGCCCGCGCCGATCATCGGCTGATCCGGAGAGAGCCCGATGAAGAAGATCCTGAACAACCCGATCGACTATGTGGACGAGATGCTGGCGGGCCTGGTGGCCGCGCATCCGGAGTACTACCGCCTGCACGGCGACAGCGGGCCGCGTCGTGGCCCGCGCGGCCAAGCCGGCAAGGCGGGCAAGGTCGGCATCGTCACCGGCGGCGGCTCGGGCCATCTGCCGGTCTTCACCGGCTATGTCGGCGACGGGGCTGCTCGACGCCTGCGCCATCGGCGACGTCTTCGCCTCGCCCTCGGCCGAGCAGATGGCCGACGCGATCCGCGCCGCCGATCAGGGCGCCGGCGTGCTGCGCCTCTACGGCAACTACGGCGGCGACATCATGAACTTCGACATGGCCGGCGACCTGGTGGAGTTCGAGGACATCACGCTGCACCACCGTGCTGCTGGCCGATGACGTCGCCTCCGCCCCGCCGGCGGAGCGCGAGAAGCGGCGCGGCGTGGCCGGCATGGTCTATGCCTTCAAGATCGCCGGCGCCGCGGCCGAGGCAGGGCCATGACCTCGACGCGGTGACCGCCGTGGCCCAGAAGGCCGCCGACGCCTGCCGCTCGATCGGCGCGGCGCTGTCGCTCCTGCACCGTGCCGCAGGCGGGCAAGCCCACCTTCGACATCGCCGACGACGAGATGGAGATGGGCATGGGCATCCACGGCGAGCCCGGCGTCTGGCGCGACAAGCTGCGCCCCGCCGACGCGATCGCCGACGAGATGATGGACCGGCTGCTGGCCGACATGCCGCTGGCGAAGGGCGACCGCGTGTCGGTCCTGGTCAACAGCCTCGGCGCGACGCCGCCGGAGGAGCTCTACATCCTCTACCGCGTCGTGAAGGCGCGGCTCGAGGCCGCGGGCGCCACCATCGTGATGCCGCTGGTCGGGCGCTATGCCACCTCGATGGAGATGGCGGGCGTGTCCTTCACGCTCTGCAAGCTGGACGCGGAGCTGGAGGCGCTGCTCGACCGCGCCCTGCGACTGCGCGTTCTGGAGGGTGGGATGACGCATCGACCGCGCCGCGCTGACAGCGGCGCCATCGCCCGCCTCACCGCGGCGATGGAGCGTGACTTCGACATGCTGAACACCGCCGACGGCGCGCTTGGGCGACGGCGATCTTGGCGTGACGATGACGCGCGGGATGCGGCTGGTCACGCGAAGGCGCGGCGGACCTGCCGGACGATCTCGGGCAGGCGCTGCTGGCATGCGCGCAGGCCTTCACCAAGTCGTCCGGGTCGTCCTACGGCACGCTGATGGCGACCGGGCTGATGGCGATGGCCAAGGCGCTGAAGGGCCGGACCCGGTGCGAGCCGTCCGAAGTCTCCGGCGCTCGTCGCCACGGCGCGCGACGCCGATGCAGGCGCGCGGCAAGGCGGAGCTGGGCGGCAAGACCGTGCTCGACAGCCTCGACGCGGTGGCGCAGGCGACGGCGGGGCTGGACGATCCCGCGGCGGTCGGCCGTGCGGCCGTCGACGGCGGCTCGGACGAGGCGATGGACGCGCTTCCGCGACAAGCCGGCGACGGTCGGCCGCGCGCGCATCTTCGCCGAGAAGAGCAAGGGGATGGACGATCCGGGCATGCTGGCCATGACCGCGATCGTCGTGGCCCTCGCAGGGTAGGGGCCGCGTCTGCCTTTACCCGGGGTGCCGCTCGGGCACTTCGGCGCCAATCTGCATTCCTGCGCGCCTGCCCGTCCGCCCCTGCGGTTTCGGGCCGCTCGAAAATATCTAAAATAATATAACAATAACATATATTTGCGGCATCTTTGCGATGTGGCGCCGGAGACTTTCCGATCACCCCGGCAAGTCTTTTCGAATTTACATTTGAATATTCAAAATGCTTCATATATTATATTTGAATACATGATCGAATGCACATGCGGGGGGAACCGGAGATGGCACATGTAGTGGTCCTGGGGGCGGGTCTTGGCGGCGTGATCATGGCCTATGAGATGAAGGATCAACTCGGCAGCAATGACCGGCTGACGGTCATCTCCAAGGGAAAGAGCTACAGCTTCGTCCCCTCGAACCCTTGGGTCGCGGTCGGCTGGCGCGGTCGTGAGGAGATCGAGGTTGACTTGACCGATGTCATGGGGCGGCGCGGGATCAACTTGATGACGCAGGGTGCCGCCCGCGTTCATCCGGCCGAGAACCGGGTCGAGCTGGTCGACGGCGAAAGCGTCGACTACGACTACCTCGTCATCGCGACCGGCCCTGACCTGGCGTTCGACGAGATCCCGGGACTGGGACCAGATGGGCATACCGAGTCGGTCTGCCACATCGACCACGCCCTCAAGGCCGAGCAGGCCGTCAGGCGGCTGGTCGCAAATCCCGGTCCGGTCATCATCGGGGCCGTGCAGGGGGCCAGTTGCTTCGGACCTGCCTACGAATTTCTCTTCATACTCGAAACCGCGTTGCGCAAGGCAAAGGTGCGCGACCGTGTTCCGATGACCTTCGTCACGTCGGAGCCCTATATCGGCCACCTCGGCCTTGACGGTGTGGGTGACACCAAGGGCCTGCTCGAAAGCCAGATGCGCGGGCATCACATCAAATGGATTACCAATGCCAAGGTCGCCTCTGTCGATCCGGGCGTGATGCATGTCGAAGAGGTGAATGACGACGGCACCTCAAAGAAGATGCACGATCTGCCCTTCGCCTTCGCGATGATGCTTCCCGCTTTCCGCGGCGTTCCGGCGGTGCGCGGGATCGAGGGATTGACCAACCCGCGCGGCTTTATCCTGGTCGACAAGTACCAGCGCAATCCGACGTTCCGAAACGTCTTCGCTGTCGGTGTGGGCGTTGCGATCCCGCCGATGGGGCCGACGCCCGTGCCGGTCGGCGTGCCAAAGACGGGCTTCATGATCGAAAGCATGGTGACCGCGACCGCCATGAACATCGCGAGCCTTATGAAGGACGAGGAGCCGTCCGAAGTCGGCACCTGGAATGCCGTCTGCCTTGCCGATTTCGGCGACGGGGGGGTGGCTTTCGTCGCCCAGCCGCAGATCCCGCCGCGCAACGTCAACTGGTCGTCGCAGGGCAAATGGGTCCACTATGCCAAGATCGGGTTCGAGAAATACTTCCTGCGCAAGATCCGCATGGGCAAGTCCGAACCGTTCTACGAGCGTCTGGCACTTCAGGCGCTTGGCATCGACAAGCTTAAATCCACCCATCACGAACCCGGAGAAGTCTCATGACCGTCAATCAAGCCGTCACCGCCTTTGCAGGATTCATGGTGTTGCTGTCGCTGGCGCTCGCCTGGTCTGTTTCGCCATATTTCCTGGCTCTTACCGCCTTTGTCGGCGCCAATCTGTTGCAGTCGGCCTTCACCGGTTTCTGTCCGGCCGCGACGATCTTCCGCAAGCTCGGGCTGCGCGACGACACCGTCGCCGGGTCATAGGTGTTCGACATGGTCGTCGCGAGCCGTCGCGCTCTTTTGTCCCTCGCGGGCCTGTTCGCCCTGGCGGGTTTGGCAGTTGCCGGTGAACTTACCCTGCGCCCCGTCGAGGTGGTCGAGACAAAGGCCCTGTTCGGCCAGATCGAGAGCCGCTTCATCGTGCCGGCCCGCAGCCGGATTGGTGGAACGATCACCGCACTCGACGTGAGCGAAGGGGACGAGGTCAAGGCGAGCCAGGTCATCGCGCGGATCGTGGACGAAAAACTGGAACTGCAACTCGCTGCCGCCGAAGCGCGTCTGGCGGCTGCACGGTCCGAGTTGCAGAACGCGCAGGTTGAACTGACACGCAGCGAACAGCTTCTGGAGCGCGGATCGACGACGCTCCAGGCGGTGGATCGTGTCCGCACCAACGTCACGGTCGCCCGCAACGCCGTGGCCGAACTTGAGTCGGGCAAATCCGTCATCAGCCAGCAGATGGCCGAAGGTGACGTGATAGCCCCCGCAGCCGGGCGCGTCTTGTCGATACCAACCCGTCTTGGCGAGGTTATCCTGGCGGGAGAGCCGGTCGCGACCATCGCCGCCGGCAACGTCTTCCTGCGACTTGCCATCCCCGAGCGCCACGCCGAAGGACTGAGCGTCGGCGCTCGCGTCGCGATCGGCGACGGCCCCGACCTGCGCGAGGGCCGGATCGAAAAGATCTATCCGCTGATCGAAAACGGGCGTGTCACTGTAGATGTTGCGGTCGATGGCCTGCCCGACACGTTCATCGGCCAGCGCATCCTTGTGCGCGTCCAGGTGGGCACCCGACAAGCGCTTGCCGTTCCCCAAGCTGCGATCCGCCAAAGTGCGGGTCTCGACCTGGTCGAGATCGCGTCCGGCGACACGACGCGCACCGTCTCGGTCGTGCCCGGCCCCGTCGTGATCACGCCTGACGGTCCGATGGTCGAAATTCTCACCGGCCTGAAAAGCGGCGACACGGTTATCCTGCCATGACCCCATCCCCACGGCGCGGCATCGCCGGTGCGCTGACCGATGCCTTCATCACCTCGCCGCTGACGCCGCTTGTTCTGGTCGCCTCCGTGCTCATGGGCATCGTCGCCCTGATCACGCTGCCGCGCGAGGAAGAGCCGCAGATCTCGGTGCCCATGGTCGATATCCATGTCCGTGCAGACGGGCTGCGGGCAGAGGATGCCGTCAAACTGGTGACCGAACCGCTGGAGACCATCGTCAAGTCGATCCCCGGCGTCGAACACGTCTACTCGCAGACGCAGGATGATGGCGTGCTCGTCACCGCACGGTTCGAGGTCGGTACGCCCTCGGAATCTGCCATCGTGCGGGTCCACGAAAAGGTGCGGGCCAACCTGGACCGTATCCCCAAGGGCATCCCCGAACCGCTGATCGTGGGGCGGGGAATCGACGACGTGGCAATCAAGGTGCTGACCCTGGCCCCGCGCTTCGAGGCCGCAGATCGCTGGTCGCCTGCCGACCTGACGCGCGTCGCGCATGAGGTTCAGGTCGCCATCGCGGCCCTTCCCGACATCGGTCTGACCTATATCGTCGGCGAGACGCCCGAGGAAATCCGCATCCGCCCCGACCCCGAGCGGCTGGCCCAGGCGGGGCTGACGCTTCAGGCGCTCGCGGCAAAGGTCGAAGGCGCGAACCGGAGCTTTTCCGTCGGCACCCTGCGCGAGGACGGTCGTCAGCTTGGGCTGACCGCTGGCCGGACACTCACCGACCTGACGGAGATTGAGAACCTTCTCGTCACCACGCGCGACGGCCGCCCTGTCTATGTGCGCGATGTGGCCGACGTGACTCTTGCCACCGACTCGGCCGAGACCCGCGTATTTCAACTTGACCGCGCCGGGGCGGGTTTCTCGCGCGTTCCCGCCGTCTCGCTCGCCATTGCAAAGCGCCCCGGCGCAAATGCCGTGACCATAGGCGAGGAAATCCGCCACGCCGTCGAGCGGCTGCAAGGCAGCGTGATCCCCGACGATCTGGTGGTCCACATCACCCGCGACTACGGCGAGACGGCGAACGAGAAAGCCAACGAACTGCTGTTCCACCTTGCTCTTGCCACGTTGTCCATCGTGGCGCTGGTCTGGGTTGCGATAGGCTGGCGCGAGGCGCTGGTCGTGCTGATCGTGATCCCCGTCACGATCCTGCTCACGCTCTTTGCCGCCCGCATCATGGGCTACACGCTGAACCGGGTCAGCCTGTTCGCGTTGATCTTCTCGATCGGTATCCTTGTCGACGACGCCATCGTGGTGATCGAGAACATCGCCCGTCACTGGGGGATGCAGGACGGGCGATCCCGTCGCACGGCTGCGATCGACGCTGTCAGCGAGGTCGGTAACCCGACCATCGTTGCCACCCTGACGGTGGTGGCGGCCTTGCTTCCCATGCTCTTCGTCTCCGGCATGATGGGGCCGTACATGAGCCCGATCCCCGCCAATGCGTCGGCCGCCATGGTCTTTTCGTTCTTCGTGGCCGTGATGATCACGCCCTGGCTGATGCTCAAGCTCGGTAAGGCCCATGGCGGTGGAGGCCACGGGAGCGAGGCCGCCGATGGTGGCACGCTGGGCCGCATCTACCGCGCCGTCGCCCGGCCCGTCCTTGCCTCGCGTGCCCGCGCGTGGATGTTCCTGCTGGCTGTCCTCGCGCTCACCATCGGCTCGATGGGCTTCTTCTACACGGCCGCCGTCACGGTGAAGCTGCTTCCCTTCGACAACAAGTCCGAGCTTGCCGTCGTCTTGGACATGCCGCGCGGCACCTCGGTGGAAGATACGGATCGTACCCTCGCGGATCTTGCGGCGATCCTGGCGCCGATCCCCGAGATTACCGCGATCCAATCCCATGCCGGGACGGCTTCGCCCTTCAATTTCAATGGCCTCGTGCGCCACTACTATCTGCGGTCCGAACCACAGATGGGCGATCTGCAGGTCAACCTCTTGCCGAAAGGCGATCGTTCCCGCGAAAGCCACGCCATCGCTCTTGAGATGCGGGAGCGGATATCCGCCCTGCCTCGGCCCGCAGATGCCGCCGTCAAGGTCGTCGAGCCACCGCCCGGCCCGCCGGTGATGGCGACCCTGCTGGCCGAGATTTACGGCCCCGATCCCGACACCCGCCGCGCCGTGGCGCGAAAAGTCCGCGAGGCATTCGGGACGGTGCCCTACATCGTCGATGTCGACGACAGCTTTGGTATTCCCACACAGCGCTTGCGCCTGACGCTTGACGACGCGAACCTTGACTTCCACAAGATCGAGCCGGGGGATGTGTTCGATACCATCGCGCTGCTCTACACGGGCACGACAGTGGGCTATTCGCACCGCGCCGGCGGACGCGAGCCGATTGCCATACGTCTTGCGCCCTCCAAGGCGGATCGGGTGGTTGACGAGCGTGCGCTGGCCACCCCCGTTCCCGCCAACCTGCTGCCGGGTGATCGCGCGGTGGTCGAACTTGGCGATGTGGTCAACGTTGCCTCCGAAAATGCCTCGTTCCCGATCTTCCGCCACAACGGCAAACCGGCCGAGATGGTCACGGCGGAACTCGCTGGTGCTTTCGAGGCACCGCTGTACGGCCAGATCGCCGTCAGTCGTGCCATTGCCGCCGCAGACTGGGGCGACCTGCCCAAGCCCGCCATCGTCCAGCATGGCCAGCCCGACGATACCAGCACACCCGTTCTTCTCTGGGACGGGGAGTGGGATGTGACATGGGTCACGTTCCGCGACATGGGCGCGGCCTTCGCGGTGGCACTCGTCGGCATCTACATCCTTGTCGTGATGCAGTTCGGCTCGTTCAAGCTGCCGTTGGTGGTCCTCACGCCCGTGCCGCTAACACTGATCGGCATCCTGTTCGGACACTGGCTGTTCGGCGCGCCGTTCTCGGCCACGTCCATGATCGGCTTCATCGCGCTGGCGGGAATCATCGTGCGCAACTCGATCCTACTCGTCGATTTCATCCGCCATTCCCGGGGCGATGGCCGACCGCTGCTCGATGTGCTGCTCGAGGCAGGCTCCATCCGTTTCAAGCCGATCCTCCTGACGGCCCTCGCGGCCATGATCGGCGCGGTGACGATCCTGACCGACCCGATCTTCCAGGGTCTTGCGATTTCGCTGCTCTTCGGGCTGCTATCCTCCACTATCCTGACGGTCCTTGTCATCCCCGCGATCTACGTCACATTCAGGGGTGGCCGCGATCTGCCCAGGAAGGACGTGACGGCATGACGAACGGATCCGATCTGAACCGTGCGGCTGGTTCCACGCATCTGGCCGTGGGCAAGGCCACATCGTTCCTCAAGCTGCTTGCTCATGAAGGGCGGCTCGAAATCCTGTGTCTGCTGGTCGATGGGGGCCGGACCGTGGGCGAGATCGGGGCCAGCCTCGGGCTCGGCCAATCCGCGGTCTCGCAGCAACTCATGCGACTGCGGGCCGAAGGCCTCGTCGTCGCGCATCGGGAAGGCAGAAGCATCCGCTATGTGCTCGGCCGCCCCGAGACGGTCATCATCATCCGCGCCTTGCGTGAGGCATTTTGTCCACCGGACCAGCAAGAGGTGCGCTCTCGGACGTTAACTGGGTAGCCGTCGCCACCGGGCAACGGCTTCGCTCTGACAAGGGCTCTGTCAGCCGAGATCGACCCATTGGCGCGCGGCGGCAGATCTGGCGAACGCGTGGATCACGGATTCGATCTTCAACCCCTCGGCGAAATCCACGGACCGGGAAGGCTGGCCGCGGATCGCCTTTACCATCTCGGCCAGTTCGATCACCTTCAACTCGTTGAAGCCAAGTCCGTGACCGGGCGCCGGGCAAAACCGTCCATAGTCGCCGTGCAGGGGGCCAGACAGTATTCGGCGGAAACCACGGGAGGCCGGCGGGCCGTCGGCGATGTAGAGATTCAACTCGTTCATTCGTTCGTTGTCGAGCCAGAGCATCCCGTTCGAGCCATGCACCTCGATCCTGAGTTCGTTCTTGCGCCCGTGTGCGATCCGGCTGGACGCCAGCGTTCCCCGCGCCCCCGAGGTGAAGCGCACCAACGCATGGGCGATGTCGTCGTTCTCCACCGTCCCGATCCCCCCCGCAGGCAGCGGGCGAGCGGTATGGACGGTATCGACCATTGCCGTCAGGCCGGAAATCTCTCCCATCAAGGCGCGGGCGAGCGAGATCAGGTGAACGGTCAGGTCGCCCAGCGTTCCGAACCCGGCCTCCTTGGCCCTGAGCCGCCAGGACCACGGAAGCGCGGGGTCGGCCATGTAATCCTCGTCCACCGATCCGCGAAAATCGAAGGGCGTCCCGATCGCCCCTGCCGCGATGAGGCGGCGCGCCTCTTGCAGCGCTGGGTTCTGGAGATAGCCGTAGCCGAGCGCCGTGGCCTTGCCGGCCTTCGCGGCCGCCTCCGTCATCGCCGTGGCATCCTCCATCGTCAGCGCCATCGGCTTTTCACACCAGACATGCTTGCCTGCCTCCAGGGCTGCCACCGCCATCTCGCGGTGCAAGCCATTGGGCGAGGTGATCGAGATCAGGTCTATGGAGGGGTCCGTGAGAAGATCGCGCCAGTCGGTCGAGGAGCGTGCAAAGCCGAAGGTGGCCGCGCAATCGGCGGCATGGCCTGCATCCACGTCGCACAGGGCCACGCGCTCGATCACGGGTACATCGCCGTAGACCGCCCGCACGGCGCCATAGGCCATCGCGTGACATTTGCCCATGAATCCGGTTCCGATCAGCCCTACGCCAATGCGCTCCATGACGGCCTCCTGTCGCTCTGGCGGGCGCGGTAGGCGTCCCGCAGTTCCCGCATCCCGACGAACGTGATGTCCTGTCCGCGCAACCAATCCGCAAATTGCGCCGTGCGGAACAACTGATACTCCGCGCTGCGGACATGATGAAAGCCGGGGTCGACCGCTTCGATCTCTCCCGGTTTGGTGAAATGCAGCGCGAGGAAGGACAGCCCCGGCTCCAGTCCGCCCAGCAACCGGCGATAGGCGAGTTCGGTCGGGGCAGCAGGGTGCCAGTCCGTCTCCAGGATCCGGTCGAAGATTTCGAACCCGAGGGCGCGGGCCGTCTCCACACCCGGCAGGAAGGCGTCGGCGTCGATGCCGGACATATTGTGCTGCCCGCCATAGGCCGAGAGGCTGGCGCAGAACAGGGGCGGCAGGCCGGTATCGGCGGCGATGCGGGCGTAGATGTCGGCGAACTCGGGCGCGAGGACGGCCCCCATGTGATCGTCCAGATGCGTCACGTCGATGCCCGCCCTTTGGGCCGCGTCGATCTGGGCGCGAAGTTCCGCCTCGACGGCCTCGCGATGCGCGCTCGCCCGCAGCGTCGGCACATCGGGGTGGAAGAAACCGTCCGCATCCGTCAACCCGGCCGAGGCGGGGGGACGGGTGAGGGGCCGCCATCGGTAGCCTCGCATCTCGCTGGTCAGGGTCAGGTGGACGCCAACGTCGAGCGCGGGATGGGCGCGCGCCATTGCTGCGACTTCGGGGAACCACGGGCAGGGCACCATGACCGAACCCGAGGTCAGCGTGCCGAGATCCCACAATTCGGCAAAGGCGGCATTTGCGCCGTGAGTCATGCCAAGGTCGTCGGCATGGATTACGACGCGGCGCGCGCCGGTCATCTGGCCCGCTCCAGCAGCTCTTCGATTTCCCGCTCGACCTGCTCCATGTCTTCACCGCCCGACATGATGCGGACGACATCCTCGCGACTGATGTCGGACTTGGCGTAGGTGCCCTTCGAGGTTCCGCGATTTCAGCAGGGTGAAGGTATCGGCCACGGGATAGGCGTGATTTATGTTGTGGGTGATGAGGATGACGGCGAGTCCCCTCAGCCGTGCCTCGATCACGAATTTGAGCACCATCGCCGCCTGATGCACGCCAAGCGCCGAGGTCGGCTCGTCTAGGATCAGCACCTTGGCACCGAAATGGATGGCGCGGGCAATGGCAACCGATTGCCGCTCGCCCCCCGACAGAGTGCCCACGGCCTGCGACGGGTCACGGACCTGGATGCCCACGTCGATCAGGGCCTGCCTGGCTACGGTGTTCGCATGGTCGATGTCGAAGCGACGGAAGGGGAAGATGCCCTTGACCGGCTCCCGCCCAAGGAAGAAGTTTCGCGCAATCGACATCAGCGGGATCAGCCCGAGATCCTGGAAAACGGTTGCCACGCCGGCATCCGTCGCGTCGCGGGGCGAGCGAAAGACAATCGGCTCGCCGCTGACGTAGATCTGCCCCTCGGTCGGGCGATGGACGCCCGAGAGGATCTTGATCAGCGTGGATTTTCCGGCGCCGTTGTCTCCCAGAAGGCAATGCACCTCGCCGGGCCGGACCGCGATGCTGACATCGTTCAGCGCGATGACCGAGCCGAAGCGTTTGGAGACGCTGCGAAGTTCGATGGCCGGTGTCGTCATGACTCCACCCGTTCACCCAGGGCGCGGGCGCGCCCGTAATTGTTCACCAGAACTGCGGCAAGGATCACGAGGCCGAGGAACACCTTGAACCAGTCGGTATCTATCCCGGTGTAGAAGATGCCCATCTGCACCAGGCCGAAGATCAACGCTCCGAAGGCTGCCCCCAGCACCGTGCCGTAGCCGCCCGTCAGAAGGACACCGCCGATCACGGCAGCAATGATGGCCTCGAACTCCTTCTGCGTGCCGCGCACGGTATCGGCCGATCCGGCCTCCATCACCTGGATCGTGGCCAGCAGCGTCGCCGCAACTGCGGTGACGACGAAAAGCGTGATCTTCACCCGCGCGACAGGGACTCCCACGTTCCTCGCCACGGTCGCGTCGCCCCCCGAGGCATAGATCCAGTTGCCGAACCGGGTCTGGGTGAGCACCCAGCCGGCAAGGCAGGTGACCGCGATCCACCACACGATCGACATCGGTACGCCCGGCACGAACGGCGAGCCATCGCCCTTCGTCTCGATCCAGCCCTGCGTGCCCATCCACTGGAACAGGCCGGTCAGGACATGACCGTTGAAGAGCGTCGCCGTCCAGGGATCGGGCGGGGTGTCGAGGATGTAGGGGATCTGCGTGCGCCCCGTCACCGCGCGCGTGATCCCGATGGACAGGCCGCGGAGAATGAACAGGGACGCCAGCGTGACGATGAACGACGGCAGGCGCGTCTTCACCGTGATGTATCCGTTCAGGTAGCCGACCAGCACCGCCACCGCAAACGCCGATCCGATCGAGGCCCAGAGCGGCCAGCCGAACTGCGTCACCAGCAGGCCGATCACGATCCCCGCGAATCCGACCATCGAGCCGATAGACAGGTCGAACTCTCCGGCGATGATGAGCAGCGAAACAGCGGCGGCCAGGATACCCAGTTCCGCCGACAGCGTCAGAAAGGTCATCGACCCTTGCAGCGAGTAGAGCGAGGCTGCGCCGGGAAGCATCGCAAAAATCACGAATGTCGCGATCAGGCCAAGGACAACACCTGCCTCGGGCCGACGCATCAGCCGCGTGAAGGCCGAGGCGCGGGCAACGCGCTCGTCAGGCCGGTCGAGGGATTTTCGCTGGATATCGGAGGTTCTGCCGGTCGCCGCCGCCTGCTGCGGAGGGGTCGGTTGCTTGGTCATGGCTCTGGTCCCGAAGTCAGGGCCGGGGGCGAGACGGAATCGCGCCCCCGGCAATGCCAGGTCTGCGTCAGCGCGTCCCTTCCTTCGAGAGCGTCTGGATCGCCAGTGCCTTCTCGGGCGTATCGACGAACAGCGGGCCGGTGTAGATGTTGTTCTGCACCATCAGCCCGTGTGTCGCATTCTGCACCAGCAGAACGACCGGCAGGTAGCCCATCAGGTACTGCTGGCCATCAATGCCAAAGCCCATCTTGCCGTCGGCGACCGATTGCAGGATTTCCGGCCCGAGGTCATAGGTGAAAAGCTTGTACTTCGACCACAGATCCTGATCGTCGAAGTACTTTATCAGCGGGTTCGCCCCGGCGGTTCCGGTGGCAAAGACCGCCTGCGTATCGGGGTGGGACGGCGAGATAAGCTTCGACGCGGCGGGTCACGTCGGCCGGGTCTTGCGACACGGCGACAACTTCCGATGTGCCGTTCGACGCCTTCAATCCGTCCTGGATGCCCTGGCAGCGCTGGTCGAGGCTGATGTTCCCGACCTCGTGGTTGATGCAGGCGACCTTCAGGATGCCGGCGGCGGCGAGCTTCTCGCCCGCTTTGATGCCCGCCTGATACTCCGATGTCGTGCCGACATAGAGCGGCACGCCCAGTTCCGCGCCCTGGGGTTCGCCCGAGTCGATGTTGACGATCGTGATACCCGCATCCACCGCCGATTTCACCGCCGTGGCCAGCGCGTCCTTGTCGGGGATCGAGATCACCAGACCGTCGGGTTTGGTTGCCACGGCCGCCTCGATCAAGCGGGCCTGCTCGACCGAGTCGAAGACCTGTGGCGCGATGTATTGCACCTGGGCCCCGGTCGCGGCTGCGGCATCATCCACGCCGCGCTTGACCACGGACCAGTAGGCGTCGGATGAATTTCCGTGGACGACGACCGCGATCTTCACATCGGCCGCGGCCTTGAGCCCCTCGGCCGAGGCGGCCCCGGCCATCAGGCCCAGGGCCGCAAAGGCGGCGGGTGCGAACTTCAGACGTTCAAGCATCTTCGTTGTCTCCCTGTTGTCAGCGCCTTCCGGTTGGTCCGGGAAGGCTTGCGGATAGCCTTGATTTGCTCGTCCGGTTTCCTGAGTGTGCCGGCCTTTCAACTCGTGACGATAAACCCTGCCTCCTTCGCCATGCGCGACAGGTTCTTGAAGCCCATCGTCGCAAAGGTCAGCGGATCGGCCTTCTTCGGATCCTGCTCCGCCTCCACCACCATCCAGCCGGAATAGCCTGCGTCATGAAGGACCGTCAGGATGGCGGGAAAGTCGGTGAAGCCATCTCCGGGCACGGTGAAGATACCGTCGATGACCGCGTCCATGAAACTCATGTCGGTCGCGCGGGCCTTCTCGAGGATCGGTCTGCGCGAGTCCTTGCAATGCACATGCACGATCCGGTCGACATGCGCCTTCACCAGCGCCAAGGGATCGCCCCCCGAAAACGCCGAGTGACCCGTATCGTACAAAAGCCCCACGGCGCGGCCGGTATGCTTCATCAGCAGCCCCACTTCGGCGTCGGTTTCGACGATCGTGCCCATGTGATGGTGAAAGGCCATGCCCACGCCGAACTCTGCGAACTTCTCGGCCAGCAGCGTCAGCTTGCGTCCATAGGCAGGCCATTCGTCGGTCGGCAGGACAGGACGTTGCGAGATCGGACTCCAGATCGCCCCGTGGCGACCCAGCGACGTATCGGCGTAGACCACGTGCCTGCACCCCATGTCGCGAAGAAGGGTCAGATGCGGGGTGATCGCCTCCATCTCGTCCTCAACGCTCTTTTCGGCGCAGCGCCCGTCGTACCAGCCCGAGATCAGGGCAAGACCGTAACCATCAAGGATCGGCTTCAGCACGGACGCCTCACGGGGAAACTTTCCGCCGAGTTCGGTTCCGGCATAGCCCGCCTGTCGTGTTTCGGACAGGCAGGTTTCCAGCGGCGTGTCCCCGCCCAGGTCCGGAACGTCGTCATTCGTCCACGTGATCGGGTTGATACCGATGCGCACGTTCATGTCCCTTGCCCTTTCGTGGCGGTGTTATGTGTCATGTGCCAGGCCGTCAGTCCGGCCAGCAACGTCATGTCGCGTGCCGCCTGTTCCGCCGTATTCCGCACCGGCGCGCCTTGGGTGACTGCACGGTGGAAGCCCTTGAGTTCTTCGATGAAGGCCTCTTCGTAACCCGTTCGGATATCACGGCTTTCCAGCGCAAGGCCGTGGCCCCGCCGCTCGGTCAGGCGTGTTGGTGCGTGGTTGAGCCAGGGCGAGGGGAACTCCAGCTCCAGCGCCGATCCCTCGAACGTCAGCGTGATCCGCTCGCTGTAATGCGGCAGGGTCGGGTTGGTCAGGTGCGACATGGTCCAGAGTGCCGCCCCGCCGTTCAGGCCGACCGCTCCCTGGCCGCCAGTTCCCCCCGCAAAGAGCGCCGCACCCGTGATGCCGTCGATCGTCGTGCCAAGCACATCGAGAATGCCGTGCACCGCGTTCACGTCGTGCACGATGGACGAGGCGTAGGCCGCGCAAAAGCCGCGATAAGCTGTCTCGTCCAGCGGCACATTCACGGCGCGCGCGACCTGTTCATGCTGAAGCGCGCGCAACGCGGCGCCCGCCTCGGGCGGCAGGTCGGACGCAAGCTGCCAGTCGTGGTGCCGGATGAAGGGGGCTGCGTCGGGATCGTAGACCTCGACCGCCACCTGCAGCAGCGGCCCGGTCTGCTCGGGCAAAAGCTTCAGCAGGGCCTCATAGCTCGGGTCGAACCGCTTCATGTAACCGGTCTGGAGGACGCGGCCCGCCTTGTCGCGCTGCCGCACCAGTTTCACGATGTCCTCGGCGGCGTAGCAGAGCGGCTTCTCGCAGAAGACGTGCAGGCCCGCGGCCAGACTGGACGAGACGTGGGAATAGTGCAGCGCATCCGGCGAGGCGACGATGACAGCGTCCAGAGGCATCGACAGAAGCTCTGCCGGATCGGCCACGGTCGGAACCGCGTAACGTGCGCTCACGAAAGCACGCGCGGAGGGGGACGGGTCGGCCACGACCCTGAGGTCGAACAGCGAGGGCAGGCGCAGAAGATTCGGAATATGCTCGACCTGAGCCACCCCCCCCGCGCCGATCATGCCAACCTTCAGCCGCGACATACCCGGAAAGCCCCCCAACCAAGATCTGACAGCAGACATGCTAGCGCCGATCTGGTTCCTGAATTAGAACCAGATCAGCGCGATTTTTAGGAACCACTTTGTCGACCGGATTCACACTCGAAAGCATCGCGCCAGACCGCGACAGCCCGGTTCCGCTGCATCAGCAGTTGTACCAGCGCCTGCGCGCCCTGATCGAGGCGCGGCGCCTTCCGCCGGGCAGTGCGCTGCCCTCGTCGCGGGCACTCGCACAGGATCTGGCCTTGGCGCGAAACACGGTCATCGCCGCCTACGAGCAACTGGCGCTGGAGGGGTTCGTCAAGACCGGACCCGGCTCTCCGCCCCTGGTTCGCGACTTGCCGCTCGGAATGGGCCAGCGGGTGTCACCGGCACTCGGGGCGACGCCCCGCCTGTCTGCGCGGGGCCGGATCATGGCCGGGCAGCCCTATCACCACGGCGAGCCTGGCGCGACGGCTTTTCACCCCGGCCTGCCCGATGTCGGCCAGTTCCCGTTCAACACCTGGTCTCGGCTGTTGACCCGGCGCGCCAAGGCAGCGCGGAGCGACCTGTTCGGCACCTACTATGTCACCGGCTACCCCGACCTGCGGGAGGCCATCGCTCGCTACCTGACGGCATCGCGCGGGGTGGTCTGCACTGCAGATCAGGTCGTCGTCACCAATGGCGCGCAATCGGCGTTCGACCTGATCGCGCGGCTGTTGCTTGATCCCGGAGATACCGTCTGGATGGAGGAACCGGGCTATTACGGTGCCGCAGCGGCGCTTCTGTCTGCCGGAGCGCGGCTCGCTCCGCTCCATGTCGGCGAAGCGGGGTGGGATCTGAACCCGCCGCCGGGGCCGACGCCGCGCGCGATCTTCGTTACACCCTCCTGCCATCATCCTCTGGGCCTGACCATGTCGATGGGCCAGCGCATCGAGTTGCTTCGCCTGTCCGAGCGATGGGGCGCCTGGCTGATCGAGGACGATTACGACAGCGAATACCGGTTTCAGGGTCAGCCCATCCCGGCACTCCAGGGCGTGTCCTCGGGCGAGCGGACGATCTTTGTCGGCACCTTCGCCAAGATACTGTTCCCGGCCATGCGGCTTGGCTACGTCGTGTTGCCGCCGCCGCTGCTGCAACCGGTCAAGGCCGCGCTCAGCGCGACCGGGCCATTTCGCGCCACTCCTGACCCAGGCCGCGCTGGCGGATTTCATGGCCGAGGGGCATTTCGCCCGCCACCTGCGCCGGACACGCCGTCTCTATGCACAACGGCGCGAAACCTTCTTCTCGTTGTTTGAGCACTTCCTTGCCGCGGCGATGACACAGCGGCGGGCCGATACCGGTATCCAGCAGGTGGCGAAGTTCCGCCGTCCCGTCGATGACCGCGAGGTGGCCGCGCTGGCTGGCATGGACGGGGTGAATGTCTCGCCGCTGTCGATGCAATATCGCCATGGCAACGCACAGGCCGGGTTGGTGCTGGGCTTCGCGGCGGTCGATGAGAAGGATCAGATGCGCGGTTTCCGCCGCCTCGCGGCCGTGGTCGAACGCTGCATGCAGACATGAGGGGTCGCAAGGCGCGCCGCGTCATGCCCTCTCGCCTCATCCAGGCCCGGAAATGCCCAGCTTCGGAAAAGTCTTGGCATCCGTGGGCAGAAAGCGACAATGGCCGACATTCGGTTCGCGATCGGCGCGCCGGCGCGAACCCCGGGCAGTCGTGGCTGCCCTGAGACAGATTTCCCTCGGACTGGAGCAGCACAATGACCGGAGTTACCGCTCTTGACGGAGCCGCTTGGCTCAACCCTCCGCCACGGTGGGACCGGACGGCCGAGCAACTGACGCTGGAGACCGGGGGCCACACGGATTTCTGGCGCAAAACGCTCTACGGCTTCACGCGGGACAGTGGCCACGCGCTCCTCGCGTCTGTCGACGGCAATTTCACGGCCCATGTCACCTTCGACGCGGACTATGAGGCGCTCTACGATCAGGCGGGGCTGCTGCTCCGGCAGGACGAGGCGCACTGGATCAAGGCCGGGATCGAGTTTTCGGACGGTGTTCCGAATATGTCGGTGGTGGTAACGCAACAGGCGTCGGACTGGTCCACGGTCGCCGTTCCGGGTTTGACCGGCCCTCAGCGCCTGCGGCTGACACGTATCGGTGGCGCGGTGGTGCTTCAGTTTCGGAACGCTGCGAACAGGTGGCAACTCCTGCGTGTGGCGCCCTTTCCTGAGGGGCCGGCACTGATCGGCCCCATGGCTTGCTCGCCCGAAAGGGCAGGGTTCCGCGCGCGGTTCTCTGAATTCGCGGTCGGCCCGGCGGTCGTGAAGGCGCTGCATGACGAAAGTCCGGCCTCATAAGCACTGCAGCGGGGCCGCTTCGCGCACAGGAGACGGACGGGACTTCTGATATCGCCGCCCCTGCGGATGAAACTGGGCGCGGCGCCCAGGCTGGTGCGGTCGTCGCACACCGGGTCACGGACATGGGGCGGGAGCGGGAAACTCGCCCGCAGATACCGCAGTCGCGGGACGCGCGCGGGCACGATCCCGGAACCGGAAACTGCGGCGGCCCATCGCCCCATGCCCCTGACAAGCTTCGCGAAACCATCGGTGCGCGCGGCGGTCTGCCGATCATCGCGGTGCCAAAGCCCCGCGTCGCCCTCCCGAAACCGTCCCACCCCGGCAGAGGTTCACTCAGTCCCTGCGCCGCGTCTCGCCTGCAGAACCCCGGAACGCCGATCTTCATTCCCCGGCGAAATCAACGTCCCCATTCCCGTCCCGCCGCGCCACATCCCGCGCTCGCACGCCCCCTTGCCAATCTGCCCGCCGTACCCCATCACTCCCCCGACCACTTCAGCAGGGGGCAGGACATGACCCAGCAGATCGCCATTCTCGGGGCCTCCGGCTACACCGGGGCCGAGCTTGTCCGCCTGCTCGCGACCCATCCGTCGATGCGGATCGCCGCCCTCTCCGCAGACCGGAAGGCGGGGCTGACGATGGATCAGGTGTTCCCGTTCCTGCGCCACCTTGACCTGCCGACCGCTCCAGAAGATCGACGAGATCGACTTTTCGCGGATCGACCTCTGCTTCTGCGCCCTGCCACATGCCACCACGCAAGCCGTCGTGGCCGCCCTGCCGCGTGACCTGAAGATCGTCGACCTCTCCGCCGATTTCCGCCTGCGCGACCCTGCCGCCTATGAGCGGTGGTACGGCCAGCCCCACGCCCAGCCCGAGCTGCAAGAGGAAGCCGTCTACGGCCTGACCGAGTTCTACCGGCGCCGAGATCACCTCCGCCCGCCTCGTCGCCGGCACCGGCTGCAACGCGGCCACGGGCCAGTATGCCGTGCGGCCGTTGATCGAGGCCGCGGTGATCGACCTCGACCGGATCGTGATCGACCTCAAGGCCGGCGTCAGCGGGGCGGGGCGGTCGCTCAAGGAGAACCTGCTCCATGCCGAGCTGTCCGAAGGCACCCACACCTATTCCGCAGGCGGCAAACACCGCCACCTCGGCGAATTCGATCAGGAGTTCTCGAAGGCCGCCGGCCGCCCCGTGACGATCCAGTTCACGCCGCACCTGCTCCCGATGAACCGCGGCATCCTCGCCACCGTCTACCTCGATGGCGATCCCGCGGCGATCCACGCGACGCTCGCATCCCGTTATGCGGCCGAGCCGTTCCTCAAGGTGCTTCCTTTCGGCGCACTCCCCTCGACACGCGACATCCGCGGGTCCAACTATGTCCATATCGGGGTCGTGGGCGACCGGATGCCGGGTCGCGCCGTGGTCGTGGCCGTGCTCGACAACCTCACCAAGGGGTCGTCGGGACAGGCCATCCAGAACGCGAACCTGATGCTGGGGATCGAGGAAACTGCGGGGCTGCATGCTCGCCCCGGTTTTCCCGTGAGGGGATGATGAAGGGCCTGAAGAAGAAACGCCGCATCCAGATCATTGTGCTGGCCTTCGCCGCGCTGGCGCTGTCCACCGGCCTGATCGGGTATGCGATGAAGGATGGCATCAACTTCTTCCGCACGCCGACCCAGGTGGCCGAAACCCCGCCCCAACCGTCCGAGACCTTCCGAATCGGCGGCCTCGTCGTGGAAGGATCGGTCAAACGCGGGCAGGGGGAGACGGTGACGTTTCAGGTCACCGATACCAAATCCACCATTCCCGTCAGCTATACCGGCGTCCTGCCCGACCTTTTTGGCGAAGGGCAGGGCATGGTCGGCACCGGGCGCTATGTCGATGGCGTGTTCCAGGCGACCGAAATTCTCGCCAAGCATGATGAGACCTATATGCCGAAAGAGGTTGTCGATGCCCTGAAGGAACAGGGCGTCTATGTCGATCCGCAGCAGGCACCGAACGGCTGATTGGCCGCCCGTTAACCCCATCTGCACCTTCCTGACGCCACGGGGCACCCGGCCCCGGTCAGGAGGCATCAATGAGCACGGTCCAGCAACTTGCCCAGGAAATCGTCGCCCGGGAGGGCGGCTTTGTGAACGATCCCGCCGATCCGGGCGGGGCGACCAACCATGGCGTCACGATCGCCACGCTGCGCAGGCTGGGCCTCGATCTGACCGGCGACGGTCTGGTGACCGAGGCGGACGTGCGGCAGCTTACCGAAGCGCAGGCGACGCAGATCTTCGTCGATCATTACTTCACCCGCCCCGGCCTCGGTGCGCTTCCCGAGTCGATCCAGCCGTCGGTCTTCGACATGTATGTGAATGCGGGCGGGAACGCCGTGAAGGTGCTGCAACGCCTGCTCACCTCGATGGGCTTCGGCTGCACCGATGATGGGGTGGTCGGCCCGCAGACGATCCGCGCGGCCCAGCAGGCGGCCGAGGCGGCCCCGGACCATCTGGCCGACGCCTATGCCATCGCCCGGCGCAACTACTACTATTCGCTGGCCGATGCCCGCCCCGCCAGCCGCAAGTTCGCGCGGCGGCGCGACGGCGGCAAGGGCGGCTGGATCCTGCGCGCCGAAAGCTTCATGGACACGCGCTATCGCCTCACCGAGGCGCAGCACAAGGCACGGGTGTCGGCATGGGTGTGATCGGAAACCTTCTCGGATCATCGGGTGCCGTCACCGCCCTTGGCGAAACCGTCAAGGGCGTGTCCGAGGTGTTCACCGCCAACGCGACCCGGCGCATGGAACTGTCGGCAGAGGCACAGCAGGCCGCACTCGCCGAGCATGGCGCCGAGTTCGCCTCGGCGGGCGACGGGCGCTTCGACCGGGCGATCAACGGGCTGAACCGCCTGCCGCGCCCGATGCTGGCCTTCGGCACGCTGGGCCTGTTCGTCTATGCGATGGTGGATCCGCCCGGCTTCGGGCTGCGGATGGTCGGGCTGAACCAGGTGCCCGAGCCGCTCTGGTGGCTTCTGGGGGCGATCGTCAGCTTCTATTTCGGCGCGCGCGAGGCCTACTATTTTCGCAACCGGACGGTTGCGGTGCCTGCCGCTGCGCCAATGGCAACGACCGATCCCGCCGAAGATCAGAACGCGGCGGTCGAGGAATGGCGGAAGGTCGGCGGGTAAAGTCGCCACTCCAGCCCCGCCGATCGGGGACTTGCCGGATTTGGCTTGCATCGACTCCGGTTTCCCCGCTGGGCCAACGCCGCTTTAATCCGGTCAGGCGCAATCGGGTTTCCCGTTCGCCGGACCCGTCTTGATCCCCGGCTCCCACCCTCTCGCAGCGCCACGGCGGAGATTCCACCGGAACTTCCGCTGTTCGGACCCGCGGGCTCCATTGCCGTCGCGGCGACGGATCTTTCCCTCGGCAGGACAGCTTCAAAGCAGCGTCCGCTTCCGCCCGCCCTTGCAGCCGACTGCATTTCCCCGCACCATCGGCTATCCCAGCGCATGGAGGCCATGATGCCCGTCAAGAACCGCTTCGCCGAACTGCTGCCCGAGATCACCGCCTGGCGGCGCGATTTCCACGAACATCCCGAGCTGCTGTTCGACGTCCACCGCACCGCCGGCAAGGTGGCCGACCTGCTGCGCGGCTTCGGCTGCGACGAGGTGGTGGAAGGCATCGGCCGCACCGGCGTCGTCGGCGTGATCAAGGGCAAGACCGACACCTCGGGCCGCGTCATCGGCCTGCGCGCCGACATGGACGCGCTGCCGATCATCGAGACAGACCGGGCGTGCCCTATGCCTCGAAGACCCCCGGCAAGATGCATGCCTGCGGCCATGACGGCCACACCGCCATGCTGCTGGGCGCGGCGAAATACCTGGCCGAGACGCGGAATTTCGACGGCACCGCCGTGGTGCATCTTCCAGCCCGCCGAAGAGGGCGGCGGCGGCGGGCGCGAGATGGTGCAGGACGGCATGATGGACCGCTTGGGCATTCAGGAGGTCTACGGCATGCACAACATGCCCGGCATCCCGCGTCGGCCATTTCGCCATCCGCCCCGGCGCGATGATGGCGGCGGCCGACCAGTTCGAGATCACGGTGACCGGCAAGGGCGGCCATGCCGCCAAGCCGCATGACTGCATCGACACCACGGTGGTCGCCGCGCATATCATCGTGGCGCTGCAGACCATCGCCTCGCGCAGGGTCGATCCGCTGAAGCAGGTCGTGGTCTCGGTCTGCACGGTGGCAACCGACAGCACGGCGCACAACGTCATCCCGCAGGTGGTGAAGATGAAGGGCACCGTCCGCACGATGGATCACGCGCGTGCAGGATTTCGTCGAACGCCGGATCGCCGAGATCGTCGAGGGCACCGCGCTGGCCCTGGGCGCGACGGGCCGAGGTCGACTATCAGCGCGGCTATCCGGTGACGGTGAACGCGCCCGAGAACACCGTCTATGCCGCCGAGGTCGCGCGCAGCGGTCTCGGGCCAGGTCGATACCGACACCGCGCCGCTGATGGGGGCCGAGGATTTCAGCTTCATGCTGAACGAACGCCCCGGCGCCTATATCTTCCTCGGCAACGGCGACACCGCGATGGTGCATCACCCGGCCTACAACTTCGACGACAACGCCATCCCCTTCGGCTCCAGCTGGTACGCCGGGATGGTCGAGGCGCGGATGCCGGCGGCCTGAGCAGGATGGTTTAGGCTTCTTTTCGGGTCAAATACCCCACGGGGGTCCGGGGGTGTGAAACCCCCGGCGGGACGTTTCATAGAAGAACGCCCGACCTGCGACCGGGCCGGGACGGGCGGGTGTGGCCCCTGGCGAGACCGACGACCGGGCCTCGCGGCCCGGCTTGCACGCCCCCTCAGGGTTTCCCCACCGCCTCCGGCGCCGGATTGTCGACGATCAGGTCATAGGTCAGCAGGCTGGCCTTGCCCCGGAAAACCACATAGCTCAGCACCGTGTAGCCCAGGATCATCGGCAGCACGACCAGCGTGCCCACGAGGATGATCTTCAGGCTCTCGGGCGCGCTCGCCGCCTCGTAGATCGTCAGCTGTTCGGGCACGACATAGGGGTAGAACGGTAGGCAAGCCCGAGGAAGGCCAGCACGAACAGCGCCGTCGCCGTGGCGAAGGGCACCCAGTTCCGCCGGTCCCCCGGCTTCGGCAGCCGCTTGAGCGACGACCACAGCACCAGCAGCAGCGCCACCGACAGGAGCGGCATCGGCGCCAGCAGCAGGATGTCGGGATAGCTGAACCACTTCTCCCAGATCCGCGCGCTGACCAGCGGCGAGGCCGCCGAGATCGCCGCCATCCCCAGCACGATCCCCCAGATCCCGCCCCGCGCCCAGTCCACCGCCTTGGCCTGCAGCGCGCCTTCCGTCTTCATGATCAGCCAGGCCGCCCCGATGAAGCTGTAGCCCACCGTCAGGAACACCGCCGTCAGCACGCCGAAGGCCAGCGCCGCCCAGCGTGGCTGAGGCCCATGATGTAGAGACCCAGCATGAACCCCTGCGAGAGCGAGGTCATCAGCGACCCCGCCCAGAACGGCCGGTTCCAGCGCACCTTGCGATGCGCGGGCGCCTTGGCGCGGAACTCGAACGCCACGCCGCGCAGGATCAGCCCCATCGAGCATCACCGCCACCGGCAGGTAGAGCGCGGTCAGGATGGTCCCCATGCGCCACCGGAAAGGCCACCAGCAGCAGCCCGATCGCCAGCACCAGCCAGGTTTCGTTGGCATCCCAGAACGGCCCGATCGAGGCGACCATCCGGTCTTTCTCGTGATCGTCCGCAAAGGGGAACAGCACCCCCACGCCCAGATCGAACCCGTCCAGCACCACATAGATCAGGATCGACAGCCCCATCAGCGCGGCGAAGATGAAGGGCAGCCAGACGGCGGGATCGTCGAACATCGCGCTCACTCCGCCGCCG
Organism: uncultured Alphaproteobacteria bacterium; assembly: GCA_963777765.1. GTDB lineage: Bacteria > Pseudomonadota > Alphaproteobacteria > Rhodobacterales > Rhodobacteraceae > Aliitabrizicola. The sequence continues at coordinate 281,597 of CAVZRP010000008.1, forward strand.
TCACGGCGACCTGCGCCGCCGACGAGGGCGGCACCATCCCCACAGGCTCGCCCTTGGCGTATTTCCGGGCAAGGTAGAAGATCACCCCGACATAGGCCACGATCAGCGCGGCATAGACCGCCAGATACATCGACGAGCGTCGCCATCACCATCGGCGCGGGCACGTCCGCCACCGCCTGCTTCGTCGTCAGCAAGCCCGGTCACCAGCCAGGGCTGCCGCCCGATCTCGGTCGTGTACCAGCCCGCCAGCGTCGCGATCCACCCGGCGAAGGTCATCGCCACCACGCCATAGAGATAGAGCCTTCGGCAACCCGTCCACGCCCGCGCGCCGCCGCAGCATCAGCGCCACCCCCGCCCAGCTCACCAGCAGCATCAGCAGGCCCATGCCCACCATCACGCGGAAGCTGAAGAACACGGGCGCCACCGGCGGATGCAGCACCGTTGCCATCCGTCTGCCACGAAATCGTTCAGCCCCGGCACCACCCCGTCCGCACTCGTGCGTCAGGATCAGCGAGGCGCCGTGCGGGATCGCCGATTTCGTAGTGATTGGTCCGCGCCTCCTCATCCGGGATGGCGAACAGCAGCAGCGGCTTGGCCGGACCCGTCTCCCAGTTCCCCTCCATCGCCGCGATCTTCTGCGGCTGATACTCCAGCGTGTTCAGCCCGTGATGATCGCCCACGAAGATCTGGACCGGGATCAGCAGCGCCGCCCAGCACGATGCCGAACCGCAGTGCCGATGCCGTGCCCGCCGTGCGGTCGCCCACCAGCCGCCGATAGGCCGAAACGCCCGCGATCAGGAAGGCCACCGTCAGGCCCGAGGCCAGCAGCATATGCGCCAGCCGGTAGGGCATCGAGGGGTTGAACACGATCGCCCACCAGTCGGCGGCATGAACCACGCCGTCGCGCATCTCATACCCCACCGGCGTCTGCATCCAGCTGTTCAGCACGATGATCCAGAAGGCGCTCAGCGTCGTGCCGAAAGCCACAAGGAACGTCGCCAGCGTATGCAACCAGCCCGGCACCCGCGTCGCCCCGAACAGCATGATCCCGAGGAAACCGGCCTCAAGGAAGAACGCCGTCAGCACCTCATAGGCCAGCAGCGGCCCGGCCACGTTGCCCACCGTCTCCATGAAGCCCGGCCAGTTGGTGCCGAACTGGAAGCTCATCGTGATCCCCGAGACGACCCCCAGCGCGAAGGACAGCGCGAACACCTTCACCCAGAACATGTAGGCATCCATCCAGCGCGCATCGCCCGTCGCGTTGAAGCGCAGCTTGAAAAACAGCAGCACCCACCCCAGCGCGATGGTGATCGTCGGGAACAGGATGTGGAACGAGATATTCGCGCCGAACTGGATGCGCGACAGGATCAGGGTATCCATGGGCCACCTTTATGCAGTCCGTCCGGATATAACCCGTTTCGATAAAAAAGGCAGTGCGGTGCGACCAGCCGTCACGCTTTGCGGGGATGTCTGGCTCCTGCCTATCGTATCGGTGCGGTCGCACCGGAATGCGCGACCGCCGCCTGCACCTTGGCGATCAGGGAAACTGACCGCGCAACATGCCTTCGAAAATGCGCTGCGGCAGCAGCATCTTCAGCCGGGGCAGCCAGGTGGCCTGCCCTCCGATCGGGTTGTGCAGCAGGGGCCGCCGCGCGAAGACGATCTCCGCAACCGTTTCTGCCACACGCTGCGGGGTGATGCGGCTCTCCGCGCCCGCTTTCCGCATGGCTGCGATCATCGCATCGGTTCGACCGGCCAGCGGCGACCGGCTGTGGGTGACCCGGCGGATCGAAGTGTCCAGCGTGTCGGTCGACACAGCCGGCGGGCAGATCAGCGCCACGTCGATGCCCAGCGGCGCCAGTTCAAGCCGAAGCGACTCGCACAGTCCTTCCAGCGCGAACTTGCTGGCGGCATAGGCCGAATTCATCGGCAGGCCGATCTTGCCGCCCAGCGATCCCATGACGATGATCCGCCCGCTGCCCTGCGCCCGCATCCCCGGAAGAACCGCCTTGATAAGGCGCACCACGCCCATCAGGTTCGTATCGATCTGCGCCTCGATTTCATCGACCGTCGTATCCTCTATTGCACCGTAAAGGTCGTAACCGGCATTCGCGATCAGGACATCGACCCGTCCCCGTGTCGCGATGACGGTGGAGACACAGGCAGCCACGCTTGCGTCATCCGTGACGTCGAGCGGAAGCATGTCCGCCCGGTCACCCTGCGGCGTGCGGCTGGTGCCGATCACGTCGGCGCCGCGCGCCCGCAGCAGGTCGGCAATCGCGAGGCCGATCCCGCGGGAGGCCCCAGAAATCAGAATGGTCTTGTTTGCGGTTGCCATGGGTTCCTCTGGAAAAGCGCCAGTCCCGGCGCAGCACAGGTGATGTTAGTGATTCTAACATACCGACAGGATGCGTCAGAGGTCAACCGTCATGCTGCGCGACGCAAACCGTCGTTCACGCGCACGGGACGTTCGGTAGATTTGTCGGGGAGTTTCAGCCGCCGGTATGGCTCATGTGCCGCTTGACCTGGCCGGCAACCGTCTGGCGTGAATAGTCGAAGTCGTGACCCTTGGGCTTGCGCAGGATCGCGCTTCGGATCGCGGCCTCGATCACGGAATCGTCCGGGCTGGCCCGCAGGGGCGCGCGCAGGTCGGCCATGTCCTCCTGACCCAGGCACATGTAAAGCTCACCCGTGCAGGTCAGCCGCACACGGTTGCAGCTTTCGCAGAAGTTATGCGACAGCGGCGTGATGAAGCCGATCTTCTGACCCGTCTCCTCCAGCCGCACATAGCGCGCAGGCCCGCCCGAGCGTTCGGCCAGATCGGTCAGGGTATAGCGCGTGGCCAGCCGCGCCCGCAGGTCGCGCAGGCTCCAGTACTGGTCAAGCCGGTCCTCGTTGCCCAGATCGCCCATCGGCATGACCTCGATCCACGTCAGGTCATGCCCCTCGCGGGCGCACCATTCGGTCAGGCTGAACAGTTCGTCCTCGTTCACGCCCTTCAGCGCGACCGCGTTGATCTTCACGCGCAGCCCGGCGTCCTTCGCCGCCGTGATCCCGTCCAGCACCTGCGGCAGGCGGCCCCAGCGCGTGATCTCGGCGAACTTCGCAGGGTCCAGCGTGTCGAGCGAGACGTTGATGCGCCGCACGCCAAGCGCGGCCAGCTCGCCCGCATACTTGCGAAGCTGCGAGCCGTTGGTGGTCAGTGTCAGCTCCTGCAGCGCGCCGGTGCCAAGGTGACGGGCGATCCGCTCGAAAAAGGTCAGGATGCCCTTGCGGACCAGCGGCTCGCCGCCCGTGATCCGCAGCTTCTGCACGCCCATGCCGATGAAGGTAGAGCAGAGGCGGTCAAGCTCCTCCAGCGTCAGCAGGTCGGCCTTGGGCAGGAAGGTCATGTTCTCGGACATGCAGTAGACGCAGCGAAAATCGCAGCGGTCGGTGACCGAGACGCGCAGATAGCTGATCGCGCGGGCGAAAGGGTCGACAAGCGGGGCATTCATGCGGCCAAGGTAAGGATTGGGCAGCACAGGGGCAAGCGGTTCCTTGGTCGGGGGCGCGGGGGCAGGGTGGGCGTCCCGCCGCAGGCCGGGGCATCTGCGATACGGCGTCACGCAGCCGGAAACTGGTTAAGAGAAAAAGGAAGATATACTAATATCAATGACTTGAAAAAACGTCTCACTGTGCGACACCGCTACAGAAGCCGCCCCGCCTCGGCCCGCGCAAAGGCCTTCAAACGCCCCCCATGCGCCGCAAGAAAGGCCCGGACCCGATCCGGATCGTGCTTCGACAGCTCCCGCAGCCACCAGGCGATAGCCTTCTGGATGAACCAGTCCCGATCCTCCACCATCCCCGCCGCCCAGCCCAGCACCCTGTCCCGCGCCGCCAGTTCCTCGGGCTTGGGATGGTTCTGCTTGGTCCAGGGCAGGGTCGTCACCAGAGCCGCCCGCCGGGTCCACAGGTTCGGATGGGTGGTCCACCCCTCCACCTCGTCCAGCCGGGCAGGCTCCGCCACCAGCCGCCGCGAGATCGCCCCCGCCGCATGGTCCGCCAAGGCCCAGGCATCGAACCCGGGCACCCAGGACCGCACCAGATCCCAGACCGCTCCATCCGGCCTGATCCGCGCCTGCGTCAGCAGCTTTGCCGCCGCCACACGTGCCTCATGGATATCGCTGGCCCATAACCCCGCCGCCAGTGCGACCCGCTCCTCCAGGCTTGCCTGTGCTCGCCACACCGCAACCAGTTCCTCGATCCGGGGAACGGGAACCCCGAGGTATCGGCGGGGCGCCTTGTGATAGGCCGCCGCCTCCGCCGCCTTCCCCGGATCGGCCAGCGCCTCCAGCCGCGCCAGCGCCGCCCCGATCATTCCACCGTCACCGATTTCGCAAGGTTCCGGGGCTGATCCACATCCGTCCCCTTGGCTATGGCCGTATGATAGGCCAGCAACTGCGCCGGGATCGCGTAGAGGATCGGCGCAAAGGTCGGCTCCACCTCCGGCAGCGTCAGGCTGCGCCACGTCCCCGTGCCGGCCTCGGCGATCCCCTTGGCGTCCGAGATCAGCAGCACCTTCCCATGGCGCGCCATCACCTCCTGCATGTTGGACACGGTCTTGTCGAACATCCCGTCCCGCGGAGCCATCACGATGACCGGCACCCGCGCGTCGATCAGGGCGATGGGGCCGTGCTTCAACTCGCCCGATGCGTAGCCCTCGGCATGGATATAGCTGATCTCCTTCAGCTTCAGCGCGCCCTCCAGGGCCAGCGGGAACATCGCGCCACGGCCGAGGAACAGGATGTCCTGCGCTTCGGCCAGCTCCTCGGCGACGCGGGCCACGTCGCGGGCGAGGCCGAGGGCGTGGTTCATCAGACCGGGCAGCAGGCGCAGCGCCTCAAGATGCCGCGTGATCGCCGCGGGCGGAAGCGCGCCGCGGTCCTGTGCGGCCTTCAATGCCAGAAGGGCCAGCACGAGAAGCTGGCAGGTGAAGGCCTTGGTCGAGGCGACACCGACCTCCACCCCTGCGAGGATCGGCAGGGCGAGGTCGCTTTCCCGCGCGATGGACGAGGTCGGCACGTTCACGATGCTGACGATCCGCGCCACCTTCTCGCGCGCATAGCGCAAGGCGGCCAGCGTATCGGCCGTTTCGCCCGACTGGCTGACGAACAGCGCCCAGGATGTCGGCGAGAGGGGCGGCTCGCGATAGCGGAACTCCGAGGCGATATCGACCTCGACCGGAAGCCCCGCCAACTGCTCGAACCAGTACTTCGCGACATGGCAGGCGTAGGAGGCCGTGCCGCAGGCAACGAGCGTCAGGCGGTCCACCCCGGTGAAATCCACCTGCGGCAGGTTCAGCGTCGTGCCGCCGTCGGAGAGATAGTGCTTCAGGGCATCTGCGAGGACGACGGGCTGCTCGGCGATCTCCTTGGCCATGAAGTGCTTGTAGCCTGCCTTCTCGATCCGGGTGGCGTCGATCTGGATCGTGGTCATCGCCCGGTTGGCACGGCGGTTCGCGGCATCGTAGATCGTGGCCCCCTTGCGCGTGACCACGGCCCAGTCCCCCTCCTCGAGATAGGTGATCCGGTCGGTCAAGGGAGCCAGCGCGATCGCGTCAGAGCCGACGAACATTTCCCCGTCGCCGTGGCCGATGGCAAGGGGCGAGCCTCGGCGGGCGGCGATCAGCAGGTCCTCTTCGCCATCGAAGAGGAAGCAGAGCGCGAAGGCACCGTGCAGGCGAGCGAGCGTCTCCCGCGCGGCATCTGCGGGGGAAAGGCCCTTGTCCATGTAAAGTCTGACGAGAAGGGCGATGGTTTCGGTGTCTGTCTCGGATTCCTGCTGGTATCCGGCGGCTTCGAGTTCGATCTTGAGGGCGCGGAAGTTCTCGATGATGCCGTTGTGGACGACCGCCACAGGCCCGGCCCGGTGCGGGTGGGCATTCGCAACCGTTGCCGCCCCATGGGTGGCCCAGCGGGTATGGCCGATGCCCGCCTTGCCTGCGAGGGGCTGGTGTACCAGCAAGTCGGAGAGGTTCACGAGTTTGCCGACCGCGCGGCGGCGGTCGAGGCGGCCATTGTTCACCGTGGCAATCCCCGCGCTGTCATAGCCACGGTATTCCAGCCGCTTCAGGGCCTCGACCAACAGGGGCGCAACTTCATGGTTGCCCAGAACGCCGACGATGCCGCACATCAGTGTTTTCCTTTCGCAGCCTTGATGGCGCGCAGACGGTCCATGAGTTTCGTGGCGAGCCCGGGCTTGTTGATCTGCTTGGAGCGGGCGAGGGCGAGGGCGTCTGGCGGAACATCTGCGGTGATGACGGAGCCGGAGGCGGTCATCGCGCGCGCGCCGACTGTGACCGGGGCGACGAGCATGGTGTCGGAGCCGATGAAAGCGTGGGCACCGATCTCGGTGCGGTGCTTCATCACGCCGTCGTAGTTGCAGGTGACCGTGCCTGCGCCGATATTCGCATGTTCGCCGACATGGGCATCGCCGAGATAAGTCAGGTGGCCCACTTTCACCCCTTCATCGAGGGTGGAGTTCTTGATCTCGACGAAGTTTCCGACATGGACATCCTCGGCCAGCTCCGCGCCAGGCCGGAGACGGGCGAAGGGACCAACCGTCGCGCCCCGGCTGATGTGGCACCCCTCCAGATGGCAAAAGGCGTGAACGGTTGCGCCCGACTCGACCGTGACGCCGGGACCGAAGACGACATTTGGGCCGATGGTGGCATCACGACCGATATGGGTGTCGAGCGCGAAAAAGACCGTGTCGGGGGCGGTGAGCGTGACGCCGTTTTCCAGCGCCTCTGCGCGGGCGGCGTGCTGGAATTGTGTTTCTGCATCAGCCAGTTCAGTCCGGGTATTGATACCAAGCGTTTCAGCTTCGGGGCAGCGCACTACCCCGGCGGAATAGCCCGCTTTGCGCGCGATCTCCACCAGATCGGTCAGATAGTATTCTCGACTTTCGTTGTCGTTGCCGATCTTCCCGACAAGCTCACGTAGAACCTGAACATCAGCGCACATAACGCCGGAATTACACAGCTTTATTTCCCGCTCCGGTTCGGTCGCGTCCTTGTATTCGACAATCCGCAGCAGACTGTCGCCCTCGGTCACAAGACGGCCGTACCGGCCGGGATCGGAAGCGACGAACCCAAGGACGACGACGGTATGGCGCTGTCGGGCCTCCAGCATCGCTTCGAGTGTTTCAGGACGGATGAAGGGGGTATCGCCGTAGAGCACGATGACCTCGCCGGTTGCGTCCGCGAGCAACGGCGCAGCCTGAAGGACAGCATGGGCGGTGCCAAGCTGTTCGGCTTGCAGGACGACAAGCGCCTCGGGGTCGAAGGCATGGGTTGCCTTCGTGACCGCCTCGGCCCCGTGGCCGGCCACGACGACGGTAACGGCGGGGTCGAGCGCCTGGCCCGCCCGCATGGCGTGGTGCAGGAGGGGGGACGCACCAAGGAGATGCAGAACCTTCGGCAGGTCGGAGTTCATGCGCGTGCCCTGACCGGCGGCAAGGATAATGAGCGAGACGGGCATGGAACCCCTTTCCTTCTTGTGGCCCCCGTTTTAACCGGGGCGGGCGGGTCCGCAAGGGCCGTGCGTTCACCTATCTTTACGCAAGGTTTCAGGGGTCTGCTGGTGAGAACTGTGGTTTTTGACCTTGACGGGACGCTCGCGGATACGAGTGCAGACCTGATTGCCGCAGCCAATGCCTGTTTTCGCGGCATGGGTCATGGAGATCTGCTCGACGCGGGCGATGCACTGACGGCGTTCCATGGCGGACGGGCGATGCTGCGGCTGGGGATGGTGCGGCTGGGACGCGAGGGCGAGGCGGAAGTGGATCGGCAGTATCCGGTCCTTCTTCGTGCCTATGGGGAGGCTATTGCGGTCCACACCCGGCTTTACCCCGGCGCGGTCGAGGCCGTTGAGCGACTGAAGGCGGCAGGCTTCGCGACGGCGATCTGCACCAACAAGCCGGAAGCGCTTGCGGAAAAGCTGATGCACAAGCTCGGGGTGCGGGACTTGTTCGGGGCGCTGGTCGGCGCGGATACGTTGGCGGTGCGCAAGCCCGATCCGGCGCCGTTGCACGAGGCTCTGGTCCGGGTCGGGGGTGACGCGGGCAGGGCGATGCTGGTGGGGGATACGGAGACCGACCGCAAGACGGGGCGGGCGGCTGGCGTGCCTGTCGCGCTGGTCACGTTCGGGCCTGAAGGGCGTGATGTGGCAAGGCTTGAACCGGAAGCGTTGCTCGACCACTTCGACGACCTTCCGGCGCTGGCGGAACGTCTCGTGGCCCGTTAGGCGGCATTGTGCCTTGTTTGACAGGCGCACGCTTGCGGCCTAGCGTGCGGCCTCCGTTCCGAAGCGAGTCCCCGTCATGAACGTTCCGGCCCCGTCGCGTCACGCCGTGACGTTCGTGATGATTACGGTCCTTCTGGACATGGTGGGGTTTGGCCTGATCATTCCCGTGCTGCCGGGCCTGATCGAGGAGGTTGGCGGGGTCGAACTTGCCGATGCCTCGATCATCGGCGGATGGATGTTCTTTGCTTTCTCGATCACGCAGTTTGCCTTCAGCCCTCTCATGGGGAACCTGAGCGACCGTTTCGGGCGGAGGCCGCTTCTGCTGCTGGCGATCTTCGGATTGTTCGTGGATTACCTGTTCTCAGCCTATGCACCATCGATCTTCTGGCTCTTCGTAGGCCGGGCCATCGCAGGACTTTGCGGTTCGTCTTATGTCATCGCCAACGCCTACATCGCTGATGTGACGGCCCCCGAGGGGCGGGCGAAAGCATTCGGAATGATGGGGGCGGCATTCGGCATCGGTTTCGTCGTCGGGCCGGCCATCGGCGGGCTTCTGGGAGAGTTCGGTCCGCGCGTCCCGTTCTTCGTGGCGGCGGCGATCTCCGCCGGCAACTTCGTCTATGGCTGGTTTGTGCTGCCTGAGACGCTTTCCGTCGACAAGCGACGGCCTTTCGAGTGGCGGCGCGCAAACCCGTTCGGCACGTTCCGGGTTTTCCGCCAGTATTCCGGTGTGCTCCCGCTATGCGGCGTGCTCTTCGTATTCTTCTTCGCCTCGTCTGTGTATCCGGCGATCTGGCCGTTCTGGGGCATGGCCAAGTTCGACTGGAGTGTTTCGATGGTGGGGCTGTCGCTGGCGGCCTATGGCATCGTCGCGGCGGTGTTTCAGGGCGGGCTCTCGGGTCCAGCCGTCGCGCGGTTGGGCGAACACCGAGTAGCGCTTGTCGGGCTTTGCGTCTCGATGATCTCGGCTCTTGGGTATGGGTTGGTCGGGTCGCTTGCTGGCGTTCTGGTGTTGCTGGTGATTCACGGGCCGGAGGGTTTCGTGCATCCGATGCTGACCGCGATCATGTCCAAGGCGGTGCCGGACGATGCGCAGGGCGAGTTGCAGGGTGGTATCTCTTCAGTCATGAATATCGCCATGCTGGCCGGGACAGTCTTCTTCTCGCAGGTCTTCGGTCATTTCATGCGGCCCGAGGCGATCATCCAATCGCCGGATGTCGCGTTCTTCATCGCGGCAGCCGTGCTGGCGGTGGCGCTGGCCCTGTTTGTCGTGACGGTGCGGCGGCCATTGCAGGCATCGGTGGGAGCGGAATTATGAAGAGATTTACCGGCAGTTTCACCCAGCAGGAGCCGATACCGGAGGAGGGGATCGCGGCAGCCTTGGACGTGCTGCGACATGGACGGCTGCACCGCTACAACACCGCCCCCGGAGAGATCGCCGAGACGGCGCTGCTGGAGGAGGAGTTCGCGGCATTCACGGGGGCGCGCTATTGTCTGGCTGTTGCCTCGGGCGGATATGCGATGGCCACGGCGCTGCGGGCGGTCGGGGTAAAGCCGGGGGACCGGGTGCTGTCCAACGCCTTTACCCTGGCGCCGGTGCCAGGTGCGATTGCCGGTCTGGGCGCGATGCCGGTCTTCGTCGAGGTGACGGAGGATCTGACCATAGACCTTGACGATCTGGCCGCGAAGGCAAAGACCGCCGGGGCAAAGGTGCTTCTGCTCAGCCACATGCGCGGCCACGTCTGCGACATGGATCGGCTGATGGCGATCTGCGACGCCGCAGGCGTGACGGTCATCGAGGATTGCGCCCACACGATGGGGGCAACGTTTCGAGGCGTGCCCTCGGGGCGGCATGGGCGCTTCGGTTGCTATTCGACACAGACCTACAAGCACATGAATTCGGGCGAGGGTGGTTTCCTGATCTCGGATGACGCCGAGGCAATGGCGCGGGCGATCCTGCTTTCGGGCAGTTACATGCTTTATGCGCGGCATCGCGCGGCGCCGCCGCCCGAGGTGTTCGAGCGACTGAGGCTTGTCACGCCGAACATTTCGGGCCGGATGGACAACCTGCGCGCGGCGATCCTGCGTCCGCAGATCGCGCTGCTCGGGGACCGTCGGGCGCGGTGGGAGGCGTTGTATCGGCGCCTCGAAGGCGGGATCGCAGGGACGCCGGGACTGGCGGTGATCGAGCGGCCCGAGGAGGAGCGGTTCGTGGGATCTTCCTTCCAGTTCCTGCTTCCAGACTGGCCCTCTGACCGGGTGCAGGCACTGGTTGCGCGCGCCGCGGCACGGGGGGTCGAGTTGAAGTGGTTCGGCGCGGCCGCGCCCGTCGCCTTCACCTCACGCTATGACCACTGGCAGTATGCGTCCGTGGAGAGGTTGCCGCGCACCGACCGGGTGCTCGCGGGGCTGATCGACATGCGGTTGCCGCTGACCTTCAGCCTGACCGACGTCGAAGTGATCGCGGGCATCCTGAGGGAGGAGGTTTCGGCCGTGTTTCAGGGCGAGGTAGAAGCGCCGGCGATCTTGCCGCTGGCAGACTGACGCGGGCGCGATGGATCTGTCCTGGTTCGAAAGTGGCAAGGAAAGCCTGCTGCACGCCCACTTCCCCGGATTGGTCGAAGGGCTGGCCTGGGTCGAGGCGGGGATCGACCTGTTCGCCATTGCCGTGATGCTGATCGGGGTCTTGCGTTTCATCGGTGGCTTTCTGCAGGCCGAGTTGGCAGGCCCTGAACGGATCTCAGGCATCGACAGGGTACGCATCGGGCTGGGGCGGTACATTCTGGCGGGGCTTGAATTGTTCATCGTCTCGGACATCATCGAGACGGCACTGAGCCTTCAGCTGTCCGATCTGGTGTTCCTCGGGCTGTTGGTCGCAATCCGCTCGGTCATCGGCTATTTCCTTGAACGTGAGATCGGCAGCCTTGGCGACGGTCGCTGACGAGGCGGCCGGTGGCACGCTGTCGCGCGCTTTTGCACAAGCCTGCGGCAAAGGCGGTATGCCCGTCGAATCCGGGCCTTGTGCGACCGCCTTTGGTTGACCCTGACCGGGGGGCGGAGTAAACGGTTCCACGAATGAAGAGCGGCCCGTCAGAGGTCGCCCGCCACGCCTGTTGCCAGCGAAGGAGCCCCTCGTGGACGACACTCTCCGAGACTATCTTCCGATTCTGATCTTGCTGGCTATGGCGGTCGGACTGGGGCTGATCCTGATCCTGGCCGCAGCGGTTCTGGCGGTGCGCAACCCGGACCCGGAGAAAGTTTCGACCTATGAATGCGGGTTCAATGCCTTTGACGACGCGCGGATGAAATTCGACGTTCGCTTCTACCTGGTGTCGATTCTGTTCATCATCTTTGACCTTGAGGTTGCGTTCCTGTTCCCTTGGGCGGTGGCTTTCGGCGATGTGTCGATGGTGGGGTTCTGGTCGATGATGGTGTTCCTGGCCGTCCTGACCATCGGATTTGCCTATGAGTGGAAGAAGGGGGCGCTGGAATGGGAGTGAGTGCGGAGGTGCAGGGGCCGGGAGACAGCGCCGACGCCGCGACGCAGACCCTGAACCGCGAGCTTCAGGACAAGGGATTTCTGCTGACGTCGACCGAGGATCTGATCAACTGGGCGCGGACCGGCTCGCTGCACTGGATGACATTCGGGCTCGCCTGCTGCGCGGTCGAGATGATGCACACGTCGATGCCCCGCTACGATGCCGAGCGGTTCGGGGTCGCGCCGCGCGCCAGCCCCCGACAGTCCGACGTCATGATCGTGGCCGGGACGCTGACGAACAAGATGGCCCCTGCCTTGCGCAAGGTTTACGACCAGATGCCCGAGCCACGCTACGTCATAAGCATGGGCTCCTGCGCCAATGGCGGCGGGTACTACCATTACAGCTATTCGGTGGTTCGGGGGTGTGACCGGATCGTTCCGGTCGATATCTACGTGCCGGGCTGTCCGCCCACGGCCGAGGCGCTGCTCTATGGCATCCTGCAGTTGCAGCGGAAGATCCGCCGCACCGGAACCATCACGCGCTGAGGAGGACCGCAATGACCGATGCCGAGATGCAGGAAACCCGGAGCTCGCAATCGCTCGATGCCTTGCAGGAACTTGCGACGCATCTGGTGCAGCGGCGGCCACAGGCGATTGCGGCCCACGAGATCGCCTTGGGCGAGCTGACCGTGACGGTGCCGCTTGCGCATTTGCTTGGGCTGGTGGAGTTCCTGAAAACCGACCAGGCCTGCCGTTTCTCGACGCTGGTCGATATTACCGCTGTCGATTATCCGGACCGCCCTGCGCGGTTCGAGGTGGTCTACCACTTTCTGTCGATGTACCAGAACCACCGCATCCGGCTGAAGGTCGCGGTGGACGAGTCGGACATGGTGCCTTCCATCGTTTCGGTCCACCAGAGCGCCAACTGGTTCGAACGCGAAGTGTTCGACATGTTCGGTATCCTGTTTTCTGGCCATCCGGACCTGCGCCGCATCCTTACGGATTATGGTTTCCGGGGCCATCCGCTGCGCAAGGACTTCCCGACAACCGGCTACACGGAAGTGCGCTATGACGAGGCGCGCAAGCGCGTGGTCTATGAACCGGTGAAGCTGGTGCAGGAATACCGTCAATTCGACTTCATGAGCCCGTGGGAAGGTGCGACCTACATCCTTCCGGGCGACGAAAAGAAGGGTTGACCGGGTGAGCGAGCGACCGACCATCCTGGTTTGCATAGGGGCGGCAAAGGCGGGCACCACGTGGCTGTTCCGTCATCTGTTCCGGCATCCGGATTGCTCGCTGCGGACCATCAAGGAACTGCACTACTTCGACATGATACAGGATGGCTCGCAGACCCGTGCCCGAAAGCGGATGGGAGAGCGGATCGCGGCGCTTCGTGCATTGCCCGAGGCCGTCACCCCGGACGGGCGCCGCCGGATGGAGCGCCAGTTGCGGGATGCCGAGGATTGGCTGCGCGTTATCGACTCGGATCACGAGGACGTTGCCGCGTATCACGGGTATCTGACGAAGGGGCTTTGCGGACGGTCACTGGTGGCTGACATCACGCCCGCCTATGCCCTGCTCACGGAGCCTGCCCTGTCGCGCATCGCGGCGGTGTCCGAGGACGTGCGCTTCGTCTATCTGCTGCGCGATCCGGTTTCGCGCCTCTGGTCGCAGGCTAGGATGGTGGCGCGCCGGAACGTGCCGGGTGTCGGCGAGCTTCAGGCCGCTGCAACGCAGGCGATGGCGCGGCTGCTCGACAGGATCGCATCAGGGCACAAGGACCGCGAGGATTTTGCGGGCACGGTCGGACGGTTGGTATCTGCCGTCGCTCCGTCACGACGGATCGTCATGCTGATGGACGAGATGATGAGTGATCAGGGGCTGGCGCGGTTGCAGGGCTTCCTCGGCATCCGGCAGGTGCCGGGAGATTTCCACCGGCCGGTGCATCCCGGGGTGCCTGTCGCGCTTGACGAGGATTTGCGGAGGCGGGCGCAGGCAGCCCTGCGACCGCAGTACGACTTTGTCGCCAGGCTGTTTCCGGAGCTTCCGGCAAGCTGGCGCAGGAATATGGGTGAGGGTCTGGCATGATGGACGGCAACTTTGACGATGCCCTGACCGGCGAGCAGAAGATCCGCAACTTCAACATCAACTTTGGCCCGCAACACCCTGCTGCACATGGTGTTTTGCGGCTTGTTCTTGAACTTGACGGCGAAATCGTGGAGCGTTGCGATCCGCATATCGGTCTGCTGCATCGCGGCACCGAGAAGCTGATGGAGAGCCGCACCTACCTGCAGAACCTGCCCTATTTCGACCGGCTGGACTACGTTGCGCCCATGAACCAGGAACATGCCTGGTGCCTTGCGATCGAGAAGCTGACGGGCGTGGTCGTGCCGCGCCGCGCCTCGCTGATCCGGGTGCTGTACTGCGAGATCGGGCGCATCCTGAACCACCTTTTGAACGTGACCACGCAGGCCATGGATGTGGGCGCGCTGACTCCCCCGCTCTGGGGCTTCGAGGAGCGGGAAAAGCTGATGGTGTTCTACGAACGCGCTTCGGGCGCGCGCCTGCACGCGGCCTATTTCCGGCCCGGCGGCGTGCATCAGGATCTGACGCCCGATCTCATCGACGACATTGACGCCTGGGCGGAGCAGTTCCCCCGCGTGCTCGACGATATTGATGGTCTTCTGACCGAGAACCGCATCTTCAAGCAGCGCAACGCCGATATCGGGATCGTCACCGAGGAAGACATCCAGCACTGGGGCTTCTCGGGCGTGATGGTGCGCGGCTCGGGCCTCGCCTGGGACCTGCGGCGCGCCCAGCCATATGAGTGCTACGACGAGTTCGACTTCAAGATCCCGGTCGGCAAGAACGGCGATTGCTACGACCGTTACCTGTGCCGGATGCAGGAGATGCGCGAGTCGATCAGCATCATCCGGCAGGCGATTGCGAAGCTGCGGGTGGAGCCGGGAGATATCCTTGCCCGCGGCAAGATCACGCCGCCGTCGCGGGGCGCGATGAAGACGTCGATGGAAGCGCTGATCCACCATTTCAAGCTTTACACCGAGGGCTTCCACGTGCCGAGCGGCGAGGTCTATGCCGCCGTCGAGGCGCCCAAGGGCGAATTCGGCGTCTATCTGGTGGCTGACGGCTCGAACCGCCCCTACCGTGCCAAGCTGCGTGCGCCGGGTTTCCTGCACCTTCAGGCCATCGACTTCATCTGCAAGGGCCATCTTCTGGCCGACGTGAGCGCCATCATCGGGACGATGGATGTGGTGTTCGGGGAGATTGACCGCTAATGCTTCGCCGCCTTCACCAAGACCAACCTGCCAGCTTCGCCTTCACGCCCGCCAACCTGGATTGGGCCAAGGGGCAGATCAGCAAGTATCCCGAGGGTCGCCAGGCGAGCGCCATCATCCCGCTTCTGTGGCGCGCGCAGGAGCAGGAGGGATGGCTGACCCGCCCGGCGATCGAGCATGTCGCCGACATGCTGGGCATGGCTTACATCCGGGCGCTTGAAGTGGCGACCTTCTACTTCATGTTCCAGCTTTCGCCTGTCGGGTCGGTCGCGCATATCCAGATCTGCGGCACGACATCCTGCATGATCTGCGGAGCGGAAGACCTGATCGCGGTCTGCCGCGAACGGATCGCCCCAAAGGCGCACCAGCTTTCGGCAGACGGCAAGTTCAGCTGGGAAGAGGTGGAATGTCTGGGGGCCTGCACCAACGCCCCCATGGCGCAGATCGGCAAGGACTATTACGAGGATCTGACCGCCGAAACCCTGCGCGGCTTGATCGACCGCTTCTCGCGGGGCGAGGTGCCGGTGCCGGGGCCGCAGAACGGGCGCTATGCGTCGGAACCGGTTACAGGGCTGACCAGCCTGAAGGAGTTCGACAGCGGCCGAACCCAGTACAACTTCATCGGCTCAGGCCGCGGTGGACCTGAAGGATACGGTGAAGCGGATCGACGGGACCGAAGTGCCGCTGCTGACGCCGTGGCGAGGCACGGCGGCCAAGGCGAAGCCTGCACAGCGCTCGGCAAATGAACCGAAGCCGGGCCGTGATCGCAAGGTGGACGCAACGGGAGTGACGGTGCAGGAAGCGGCGGCGGAGTCGACGGGAAAACCACGCGCCCGCAGGACAACCAAAGGAGGGACGGCGACCGGAGAACCCGGGGCGCCACTGGCAGACGGGAAGAAGGACAAGGGCTGAACCAGGAACCGGCGCAGCGCGCCAAGTGCAGGGAGATGACCGATGAACGCTGAGATGAAGAACGCACCCTTTCTCGCCGGATGGGCGATTGCTGCAGGTATCGGGCTGGTTGCCTTTGGCGTTGCACTCGTGGTCGGTGACCTTGGGGCGATCGCCTCGGTCGCCGCCGGCGCGGTACTGTTTCTGATCGTGGGCCTCATCCTCGGCCTGCCGCGCGAGAGTGGACGGCTGGTAGCGCCTTCGGCGCCCGTCGCCGAAACGTGGGCTGCATCTGACACTCCAGTGCCGCCTGCCCCCTACGCCGCCGCTGCCCCCTTCATGTCGGCTCCGGTCGCTGCGGAACGTCGGCCGGAAGCCCTGGCTGCCCCTCGCGGCGGACGGGCGGACGACTTGCAGGCCATCGAAGGAATTGGTCCCAAACTCGAGGAACTGTGCCACAGCCTTGGCTTCTATCACTTCGACCAGATCGCCAACTGGACTGCGGAAGAGATCGCCTGGGTCGACGCAAACCTTGCAGGTTTCAAGGGCAGGGTAACGCGCGACAAGTGGGTGGCGCAGGCGAAGCTGATCTTGTCGGTGGGGATGGAGGAGTTCCTGCGCCGCGCCAAGACGAATGACTACTGATGCCCTCATCGCAACACCCCGAGCAGGATCGCCAGATGGCCAGACAGGCGCGCCTTGTCGCGCTGGTTCTGGCCGGCACGATGGTGCTGTGGATGGCGGCGCAATGGCTGGGCGGGAAACTGGGCTGGGAGACCCGCTTTGTCTTTCTGTTCGACTTCGCGGCGATGGCGGCCTTCGCGTGGTCGCTGGTGGTGACATATCGGCTCTGGCGCGCGCGCCAGGACAAATGAGGACGTAACGATGCTGAAGGATCAGGACCGGATCTTCACCAACCTCTACGGGATGCATGACCGCTCCCTCGCGGGGGCGAAGAAGCGGGGCCAATGGAGCGGCACGGCCGGGTTCATCGCACAGGGGCGCGACTGGATCATCGACCAGGTGAAGGCATCGGGGTTGCGCGGGCGGGGCGGGGCGGGCTTCCCGACCGGACTGAAATGGTCGTTCATGCCGAAGCAATCGGACGGGCGGCCCTCTTATCTGGTTGTCAACGCCGATGAATCCGAACCTGGCACGTGCAAGGACCGCGAGATCATGCGGCACGATCCGCACACGCTCATCGAGGGCTGCCTGATCGCCGGCTTCGCGATGGGGGCGAATGCCGGTTACATCTATATCCGTGGTGAGTACATCCGCGAAAAAGAGGCGTTGCAGGCCGCTCTGGACGAGGCCTATGACGCAGGACTTCTGGGGAAGAATGCCTGCGGGTCTGGATGGGACTACGACCTGTATCTTCACCACGGCGCGGGGGCCTACATCTGCGGCGAGGAAACTGCGCTTCTGGAAAGCCTTGAGGGCAAGAAGGGCATGCCGCGCATGAAACCCCCGTTTCCGGCGGGTTCGGGGCTGTATGGATGCCCGACCACGGTAAACAATGTGGAGTCCATTGCCGTCGTGCCGACGATCCTGCGGCGGGGGGCGGACTGGTTCGCGTCGTTCGGGCGGCCGAACAACACCGGCACCAAGATTTTTGGCATCTCGGGGCATGTGAACGCGCCCTGCGTGGTCGAAGAAACGATGTCGATCCCGCTGCGGGAATTGCTGGATCGGCATTGCGGTGGTGTCCGCGGTGGGTGGAAGAACATCAAGGCCGTGATACCGGGCGGCTCTTCGGTGCCTTTGCTGACACGGTCGCAGTGCGATGATGCGCTCATGGATTTCGACTGGCTGCGCGAACAGCGGTCTGGCCTCGGGACTGCCGCCGTGATCGTGATGGATCAGTCAACCGACATCATCAAGGCGATCTGGCGTCTGTCGAAGTTCTACAAGCATGAAAGCTGCGGCCAGTGCACGCCCTGCCGTGAAGGCACCGGCTGGATGATGCGGGTCATGGACCGGCTGGTTCGCGGCGAGGCCGAGCTGGAGGAGATCGACATGCTGATTTCCGTCACCAAGCAGGTCGAGGGCCACACGATCTGTGCGCTCGGCGATGCAGCGGCCTGGCCGATCCAGGGGCTGGTCCGGGCCTTCCGGGACGAGATCGAGGACCGGATCAAGGCGCGCAAGACGGGCCGTATCGGCGCGATGGCGGCGGAATAGGAATGCGGGTGGGGCTTCATATGGCGCTGGGGGCGGCCGTGCTGACGGGCTGTGCGGCCCCGGCAGCCGTTCCGTCCGGCGGCGGCGGTCAGGCCCTTCGCGTGACCGATCCCGCTGCACCGCTCGCCTTCTATGACGGCGTGCGGGCAAAACAGATCGCCAACGCGCAATGCGGGCCGCGCGGTGTGCGGTCGTCGATCAACGACAGGTACGAAAGCGGCACCTGGGTGTTCGTGGAGGGCTGCGCGTGACCGGGATGCATCTGGCAGAGCTGAACGTCGGGCGCCTGCTCGCCCCGACGGACGATCCGCGCGTCGCCGAGTTCATGGCGGCACTCGACAGGGTGAACGGTCTGGGCAAGCGGATGCCGGGCTTCGTCTGGATGATGGAAGGTTCCGGTGCGCCCGGCACCGGGAATACCGAAGCCAAGATCGGGGGCGATCCGCAGTTCGTCAGCAACCTCACGGTCTGGGAAAGCGTCGAGACGCTGGAGAATTTCGTCTGGAACACCGTCCACCGCGCCTTCTATGAGCGGCGGCAGGAATGGTTCGAGGTACTGGGCAAGATGCATTTTGTGATGTGGTGGGTGCCCGCCGGGCACTGTCCGACTCTGGACGAGGCGCTGGCGCGGCTGGACCATCTTAACGCGCTGGGTGACAGCGACCATGCCTTCGGCTGGGCGTGGCTGCGGGACGCCAAGCTGTTCCGGCAACACCAGTGCAACCGTGTCGCGGCGGAGTAGGACGGATGTGTTACGGCAGCCTTGACCCGAAATATGCGATGCGCGACACGGAGGCTCGCCTGAAAGGCGTGTCGTTTCATATGGTTGCCGGCGGAAGTGAAACTCAACACCCCCCCGCATCTGCGCCTGCCTTCGGGTTGGTCGCTTGGATGCGTGCCGCGGCGGCGCGGCTGAAGTGGAAGGACCGGGCGCATGTCTAATCTCAAGGCTATTTCCATCGACGGGATCGTGGTCGAAGTCGATCCAGCGATGACGATCATTCAGGCTGCGGAAGTGGCGGGCGTCGAGATTCCGCGGTTCTGCTACCACGAGCGGCTGACCATTGCCGGGAACTGCCGGATGTGCCTTGTCGAGGTCGTCGGCGGTCCACCCAAACCTGCGGCCTCCTGCGCCATGCAGGTGCGCGACCTGCGGCCCGGCCCCAACGGCGAACCGCCGCTTGTCAAGACGAACTCTCCGATGGTGAAGAAGGCGCGCGAAGGGGTGATGGAGTTCCTGCTGATCAACCACCCGCTTGACTGCCCGATCTGCGATCAGGGTGGCGAGTGCGACCTGCAGGATCAGGCGATGGCCTACGGGGTGGATTTCAGCCGCTACCGCGAACCGAAGCGGGCCTCCGAGGATCTCGACCTTGGTCCGCTGGTCGAGACGAAGATGACCCGCTGCATCAGTTGTACGCGCTGTGTTCGTTTTACCAGTGAAGTGGCCGGAGTCCTTCAGATGGGTCAGACCGGGCGTGGCGAGGATGCCGAGATCACGACCTATCTGAACCGGTCGCTCGATTCAAACCTGCAGGGCAACATCATCGACCTGTGCCCGGTCGGGGCGCTGACCTCGAAGCCCTATGCCTTTACCGCACGGCCATGGGAGCTTTCAAAGACCGAAACGATCGACGTGATGGACGCTCTGGGATCGAACATCCGGGTCGACACCAAGGGCCGGGAAGTCATGCGCATTTTGCCCCGAAACCACGACGGCGTGAACGAGGAATGGATCAGTGATAAGACCCGCTTCGTCTGGGATGGCCTGAGGCGACAGCGACTTGATCGGCCCTACCTGCGGGTAGATGGAAAGCTCAGGGCCGTGAGTTGGCCCGAGGCGCTTGCGGCGGCGGCCACTGCGATGCGCGGCCGGAAAGTGGCCGGGATCGTGGGCGATCTGGTGCCGGTGGAGGCTGCCTTTGCGCTGAAACATCTGGTCGAAGCCTTGGGAGGAACGGTCGAGTGCCGCGTGGATGGGGCCAAATTGCCCGCGGGCAACCGGTCGGCCTATGTCGGCACGGCGACGATCGAGGATATCGACAGTGCGAAGTCGATCTGGCTGGTGGGCACCAATCCTCGGCTTGAGGCTCCGGTCCTGAATGCGCGCATCCGAAAGGCCTGGACGAACGGGGCATCGGTGACGCTGGTTGGCCCGGCAATGGACCTGACCTATGACGTTACTCATGCCGGGCGGGGCAGGGACACGCTCGTGAAACTGGCGGCAAGCGCTAAAGCGCTCGAAAAACCGGGGATCGTGATCGTCGGACAGGGGGCGTTGACGGAAGCCGATGGTGAGGCTGTCCTGTCGCAGGTCATGAAGCTGACCGAGGCGCTGGGGGCGAAACTTCTGGTGTTGCACACGGCAGCATCGCGCGTCGGCGCGCTGGACGTCGGGTGTACGACCGAGGGCGGAATGCGGGCGGCGACCGAAGGGGTCGATGTGGTCTACAACCTTGGCGCGGACGAGGTGGACATCGCGGCGGGTCAGTTCGTGATCTACCAAGGGTCGCATGGCGACCGGGGTGCCCATCGCGCCGACCTGATCCTGCCCGGCGCGGCGTATACCGAGGAGGGTGGACTGTTCGTGAACACGGAAGGCCGCCCGCAACTGGCGCTTCGGGCCGGCTTCGCACCGGGCGAGGCTAAGGAGAACTGGGCGATCCTGCGCGCGCTTTCGGCCGAGTTGGGTGCAACGCAGCCGTGGGATAGTCTGGGGCAACTCCGTACGGCCCTCGTGACGGCTGTGCCGCATCTGGGGCGGATCGACGATGTGCCCGAGAACGAATGGCAGCCCCTGCCGCTGAGAGAACCGGGCAATGCCGATCTTCGAACCGCCGTCACGGATTTCTACCTGACAAACCCGATCGCCCGTGCCTCGGTCCTGATGGCCGAACTCTCGGCAGGTGTTGAGGCGCGTGCGAAGGCACCGCTGGCGGCGGAGTAGGCATGTGGCGATGGCCGTGCTCCCTGCTGATCCTCGGGCTGATGGCCTGCACCGAAGCCGAGGTGCCGGACAAGGACAGCTTTGCGCCGACCTATCTCGGCATCCGGACGCTTCTGCTGGACGGCGATCTGGTGAACTTCCAGGTCGAGATGAAGGGCGCGCGTGCGAAGGACGACGTCGAGGCATATGCCCGATGCGCGGCCGCCCAATACGCCCTTATCAGGGGCTACGGATTTGCGCGCCACGTCCGCACAATTGTCGATCTGAAGGGTGGCATTTGGAGCGGAGATGCAGTTTACACCATCTCGGCTTCGCTGCCCAAGGGGCTGAAGACCATCGACGCCGAGGTGACCGTGCGCGACTGCGGGGCGCAGGGAATACCCACGATATGACGACGCTAGGGGATACGGGGCGCCATGACTGATTTCATGCAGACAGGGGCGGGCATCGCGCTGGTGATCGCGGCGCAAAGCCTGCTGATCATCGCCTTCGTGATGATCTCGTTGCTGTTCCTCGTCTATGGCGACCGCAAGATCTGGGCGGCCGTTCAGATGCGGCGCGGGCCGAACGTGGTGGGGGCTTTCGGGCTTCTGCAATCGGTGGCCGATGCGCTGAAATACGTGGTGAAAGAGATCGTCGTGCCAGCCGGGGTGGACCGGCCCGTGTTCTTCCTGGCGCCGATGTTGTCCTTCGTGCTGGCGATCCTCGCCTGGGCCGTGGTGCCCTTCAGTTCCGGCTGGGTGCTGGCCGACATCAACGTGGCGATCCTGTTCGTTTTCGCTGTCTCCTCGCTCGAGGTGTATGGCGTGATCATGGGCGGCTGGGCGTCGAACTCCAAATACGCGTTCCTCGGCTCGCTGCGCTCGGCCGCACAGATGATCTCGTACGAGGTGTCGCTGGGGCTGATCATCATCGGGATCATCCTGTCGACGGGGTCGATGAACCTGTCGGCCATCGTCCACGCGCAGGACGGCAACTGGGGCATCTTCAACTGGTACTGGCTTCCCCACCTTCCGATGGTGGTGCTGTTCTTCATCTCGGCCCTGGCCGAGACGAACCGCCCGCCCTTCGATCTGCCCGAGGCGGAGTTGGAACTCGTGGCAGGGTTCATGGTCGAGTATTCCTCCACGCCGTACCTGCTGTTCATGGCGGGTGAATACATCGCGATCTTCCTGATGTGCGCGCTGATGAGCCTCTTGTTCTTCGGCGGCTGGCTGTCGCCCATTCCCGGCCTGCCCGACGGGGCGTTGTGGATGGTGCTGAAGATGGCCTTCTTCTTCTTCCTTTTTGCGATGGTGAAGGCCATCGTGCCGCGCTACCGCTACGACCAGTTGATGCGGATCGGCTGGAAGGTGTTCCTCCCGCTGTCGCTGGGCTGGGTGGTGCTGGTGGCGTTCCTTGCAAAGTTTGAAGTGTTTGGCGGCTTCTGGGCCCGCTGGGCGATCGGAGGCTGAGATGGTGGGAATCCCAAAGGCGAACCAGGCGATCGACTGGACCCGTGCAGGGAAGTACTTCCTGCTGTTCGACTTCATCAAGGGCTTCGGTCTTGGCATGAAATACTTCTTCGCGCCCAAGGCGACGCTGAACTATCCGCACGAGAAGGGCCCGCTGTCTCCGCGTTTCCGCGGGGAACACGCGCTGCGCCGCTATCCGAACGGCGAGGAACGCTGCATCGCCTGCAAGCTGTGCGAGGCGATTTGCCCGGCGCAGGCGATCACCATCGACGCCGAACCGCGCGAGGATGGCAGCCGCCGCACGACCCGCTACGACATCGACATGACGAAGTGCATCTATTGCGGCTTCTGCCAGGAAGCCTGCCCGGTCGATGCTATCGTCGAGGGGCCGAATTTCGAGTTCTCGACCGAGACGCGCGAGGAGCTGTTCTACACCAAGGACAAGCTTCTGGACAACGGCGCGCGCTGGGAAGCCGAGATCGCCCGCAACCTCGAGATGGATGCACCCTACCGATGACAGATGAATTCACCAAGATGTTCAAAGCGATGGTGGAGCAGGGCCAGGAAATGGCCCGCGCCTTCAACCCTGCGCTCGAGACATTCTCGGTCAAGGGGTTCGAGACCATGTTCCCCACCATGTCGAAGGACATGATGGAGATGTGGTTCGGCAAGACCTTCAACCGCGAGGGGCTGGATGCCAAGACCCGGCTTCTGGTGACCATCGCAGCGCTGACCGTGCTGGGCGCCCAGGCCGAGCCGCAGCTGCGCCTGGCCATACGCCACGCATTGGAGGCGGGCGCCACGAAGCGCGAGATCGCAGAGGTCATCTATCAGATGAGCATGTTCGGCGGCGTGCCGGCCATGACGAAAGCGCTGGAGATCGCTCAGAGCGTCTTCAGTGAGAGCGGGGAGACAGACGCATGACCGTCGCCGACTATGCCTTCTACGCCTTTGCTATCGTGTTGGTCGTGGCAGCCTTTCTGGTGACAGTTGCGCGAAACCCGGTGCATTCGGTGCTGTGGCTGATCCTGGCCTTCCTGAACGCCGCGGGCCTATTCGTTCTTCTGGGTGCAGAGTTCGTGGCGATGCTGCTGGTCATCGTCTACGTCGGCGCGGTTGCGGTACTGTTCCTTTTCGTCGTGATGATGTTGGACATCGACTTTGCCGAGCTGAAAGGTGAAATGGCGCGCTACATGCCGCTGGCCATGCTGATCGGGGTGATCCTGCTGATGCAATTCGGGCTGGCCTACGGTGCCTGGGTTCAGGCGGAGGGTGCGCCCGGGCTGCGACAGGCGGTGACTCCAGACCTTTCGGACATGGAGAATACCCGCGCCCTGGGGCTGCTGATCTACGACAAGTACGTCTTCCTGTTCCAAGCAGCAGGCCTGATCCTGCTGGTGGCAATGATCGGTGCAATCGTGCTGACTCTGCGCCACCGCAAGGACGTGAAGCGGCAGAACGTGCTGGCGCAGATGTACCGTGATCCGGCCAAGGCGATGGAACTGGTGGACGTGAAGCCGGGGCAGGGCCTGTAGGGCGGGGTTCTCCCCGCCATGCGCGACAGGATGGGCGAAGTGAACCCGGCCCGACCAAATGCGGAGCGATCCGCCACACAAGACAACGGGTCGATGACCCGGAGGGACGACGATGGTGGGACTTGAACATTACCTGACGGTGGCCGGTGCGCTGTTCGTCATTGGCATCTTCGGCATATTCCTGAACCGGAAGAACATCATCGTCATCCTCATGTCGATCGAACTCATGCTGCTGGCGGTGAACATCAACTTCGTCGCGTTCTCCAGTTTTCTTGGCGATCTGGTGGGGCAGGTGTTCGCGATCTTCGTGCTGACCGTGGCGGCGGCAGAAGCGGCGATCGGGCTTGCGATCCTTGTCTGCTTCTTCCGCAACCGGGGCACAATCGACGTCGAAGACGTCAACGTGATGAAGGGCTGAGGCGATGACCACCATCATCCTGTTCGCACCGCTGATCGGCGCGCTGATCTGCGGCTTCGGCTGGCGCTTCATCGGCGAGTTTGCAGGCCAGGTCATCACCACGGGCCTCGTGTTTCTCGCGGCGCTGCTCAGCTGGATCATATTCCTGACCTTCGACGGCACGACGCAGCAGATCGTGTTGATGCGCTGGCTCGACGTGGGGTCGTTCGGGGCGGAATGGGCGATCCGGCTGGACCGGCTGACGGCGATCATGCTGGTGGTGGTCAACACCGTCTCGGCGCTCGTCCACCTCTATTCCTTCGGCTACATGGCCCATGACGACAACTGGAAGCACGGAGAGCATTACAAGGCACGCTTCTTCGCCTATTTGTCGTTCTTCACTTTCGCCATGCTCATGCTGGTGACCGCTGACAACCTGGTGCAGATGTTCTTCGGCTGGGAAGGGGTGGGCGTCGCGTCGTACCTGCTGATCGGCTTCTATTACCGCAAGCCCTCGGCCAACGCGGCGGCGATGAAGGCGTTCATCGTGAACCGCGTGGGCGATTTCGGCTTTGCCCTGGGCATCTTTGCGCTGTTCTTCCTCGTGGATTCGGTCCGGTTCGATGACGTGTTCGCAGCCGGCCCGGTGCTGGCCCAGACGCAGGTGAGCTTCCTGTGGACCGACTGGAATGCGGCCAACCTTGTGGGCGTGCTCCTGTTCATCGGCGCGATGGGGAAATCGGCGCAGCTTTTCCTGCACACCTGGCTGCCCGACGCGATGGAGGGGCCAACGCCGGTTTCCGCGTTGATCCATGCGGCAACGATGGTGACGGCGGGCGTGTTCCTGGTCTGCCGCATGTCGCCGATCTACGAATTTGCGCCCGACGCCAAGACCATGATCGTCGTGGTGGGCGCGACGACCGCGTTCTTCGCGGCGACCGTCGGCCTCGTGCAGAACGACATCAAGCGCGTGATCGCCTATTCGACTTGTTCGCAACTCGGCTACATGTTCGTGGCGGCGGGCGTGGGCGTCTATCCGGTGGCGATGTTCCACCTGTTCACCCACGCCTTCTTCAAGGCCATGCTGTTCCTCGGTGCGGGCTCGGTCATCCATGCGATGCACCACGAGCAGGACATGCGGAACTATGGCGGGTTGCGGAAGAAGATCCCGCTGACATTCTGGGCGATGATGATCGGCACGCTGGCGATCACCGGGGTGGGCATTCCGCTGACCCATATCGGATTTGCCGGCTTTCTGTCCAAGGATGCGGTCATCGAGAGCGCCTATGTTGGCTCAGGCTATGCCTTTGTCCTGCTGGTCTTCGCTGCCTTCATGACCTCGTTCTATTCGTGGCGGCTGATGTTCCTGACCTTCTTCGGCACGCCGCGCGGCGACCATCACGCCTATGACCACGCGCATGAAAGTCCGAAGGTCATGCTGATCCCGCTGGGCGTGCTGGCGCTGGGGGCGGTGTTCTCGGGGATGATCTGGTACAACGTCTTCTTCGGCGAGGTCGACAAGGTGCGCGCCTGGTTCGGGATGCCGGCCGAGGAGCACCATGCCGAAGCGGGCGCGGAGGAGCATGAGGCAACCGAAGGTACCGCGACCGAGAGCGTAGCCACCACTGAAGCGACCGGCGATGCGGCCGCGGATCACGGGACGACCGCCGAAGCGCCCGCTGCGATTGCGCCCGAGGCGGTCGCAACGCCGGTGCAGGGTGCGATCCTGTTCGGGCCAGAGAACCACGTGATCCACGCGGCGCACGAGGTGCCGAAATGGGTCAAGGTGAGCCCCTTCGTCGCCATGCTGCTGGGTCTGATGCTGGCCTTCCAGTTCTACATCCGCCGCCCCGACCTGCCGGGCAAACTGGCCGAAAGCCAGCGGCCGCTGTACCTGTTCCTGCTGAACAAGTGGTACTTCGACGAGCTTTACGATTTCGTCTTCGTGCGCCCCGCCAAATGGCTTGGCGGTTTCCTCTGGAAGCAGGGCGATGGCGGGGTGATCGACGGCTCGATCAACGGCGTGGCTCTGGGGATCGTGCCGTTCTTCACCCGCCTCGCCGGCCGGGCGCAGACCGGGTACATCTTCACCTATGCCTTTGCGATGGTGCTGGGGATCGCGGTCCTCATCACCTGGATGACGCTCTCGGGCGGTTCGAACTAAGAGAGCGCAATGGAAAACCTGCTGTCCATCATCACCTTCATCCCGCTGGTCGCGGCGGTTATCCTCGCGCTGTTCCTGCGCGGCGACGATCCGGCCGCGCGGCGCAACGCCAAGTGGCTGGCGCTGCTCGCGACCACGGCCACCTTCCTCGTTTCGCTGTTCCTGCTGACCGGCTTCGATCCGAAAGATACCGGCTTCCAGTTCGTGGAGGAACGCGACTGGATCCTCGGCCTGAAGTACCGCATGGGGGTCGACGGCATCTCGGTGCTGTTCGTGTTGCTCACGACATTCCTGATGCCCATCACCATCGCCGCCTGCTGGGATGTCGAGACGCGCGTCAAGGAATACATGATCGCGTTCCTTGTGCTGGAAACGCTGATGCTGGGCGTTTTCTGTGCGCTTGACCTGGTGTTGTTCTACCTGTTCTTCGAGGCGGGGCTGATCCCGATGTTCCTGATCATCGGGATCTGGGGCGGCAAGGACCGGATCTATGCGTCCTTCAAGTTCTTCCTCTACACGTTCCTCGGCTCGGTCCTGATGCTGGTCGCGATGATCGCGATGTATCTGGATGCAGGCACGACCGACATCACGCAGCTTCTGAGCCACAGTTTCGGGTCCGAGACGATCAGCGTGCTTGGCTTCCCGGTGGTCGGCGGGTTGCAGACGCTGCTCTGGCTGGCCTTCTTCGCGAGCTTCGCCGTCAAGATGCCGATGTGGCCGGTTCATACCTGGCTGCCCGATGCCCACGTTCAGGCCCCGACCGCCGGATCGGTCGTGCTGGCCGCGATCCTGCTGAAGATGGGCGGTTACGGCTTTCTGCGCTTTTCGCTGCCGATGTTCCCGGTCGCCTCGGACCTTCTTGCACCGCTGGTGTTCTGGATGAGCGCGATTGCCATCGTCTACACCTCTCTCGTCGCGCTGGCGCAGCAGGACATGAAGAAGCTGATCGCCTATTCGTCGGTTGCCCATATGGGCTACGTGACGATGGGTATCTTCACGGCGAACCAGCAGGGTGTCGACGGCGCGATCTTCCAGATGCTCAGCCATGGTTTCATCTCGGGCGCTCTCTTCCTGTGCGTGGGCGTGATCTACGACCGGATGCACACGCGCGAGATCGACGCCTATGGTGGCCTCGTGAACCGCATGCCCGCCTATGCGCTGGTCTTCATGTTCTTCACCATGGCGAATGTGGGCCTTCCCGGGACCAGCGGGTTCATCGGCGAATTCCTGACGCTGGCTGGTATTTTCCAGGTGAACACCTGGGTTGCTGCGGTTGCAGCGACGGGCGTGATCCTGTCGGCGGCCTATGCGCTGTGGCTTTACCGTCGCGTCGTGTTCGGCGACCTCATCAAGGAAAGCCTGAAGACGATCGCCGACATGAGCCTTCGCGAGAAGGCCATCTTTGCTCCTTTGATCGCGATGACGCTCCTGCTGGGAATTTATCCGAGTTTGGTCACCGATATCACGGGGCCGTCGGTTTCGGCGCTGATCAATGACTATCAGGCCGCGCTGCCCGCCGATCTGGCAACGCGCCTCGCACTGAAGTAAGGGACGCCTCCAATGACCCCCGCCGATTTCCAGACCGTCCTGCCCGAAGTGCTGATCGCACTCTATGCGATGGCGGCCCTGCTGTTCGCGGTCTACACGGGCAAAGACGAAACGGCGCCGATGCTGATGTGGACGACGTCTGCGGTGTTCGTCGTGATCGCGCTTTGGATCGGTGCGGGCGGGAACGGAGAGCGGACGGCCTTTGGCGGGATGTTCATCGACGACCCGTTTGCGCGCTTCGCCAAGGTGACGATCCTGCTGTCCGCCGCCGCTGTCTGCTCATGAGCCGCGACTACATGATGCGGCGCGACCTGCTGCGGTTCGAATTTCCGGTGCTGGTGTCGCTGTCGGTGGTCGGGATGCTGATGATGGTGTCGGCGGGCGACCTGATGTCGCTTTACATGGGGTTGGAACTGCAATCGCTGGCGCTTTACGTGCTTGCGGCGCTGCGGCGCGACAGCGTGAAGTCGACGGAAGCGGGGCTGAAGTACTTCATGCTGGGCGCGCTTTCGTCCGGCCTGCTGCTTTACGGCGCATCGCTTGTTTACGGCTTTGCAGGCACCACGCTGTTTTCGGGCATCTTTTCGACGCTCGGCTCTGGCGTCCCGCTGGGGTTGCTCTTCGGGCTTGTCTTCATTCTGGCGGGCCTCGCCTTCAAGATCTCCGCTGCCCCCTTCCACATGTGGACGCCCGACGTCTACGAGGGCGCGCCGACGCCAGTCACTGCGTTCTTCGCCACCGCCCCCAAGGTGGCCGCAATGGCGCTGTTCGCGCGTGTTGTTCACGACGCCTTCGGGCCGATTCCAGGGGACTGGGGGCAGGTGATTGCAGCATTGGCTGTGGCCTCGATGTTCCTTGGTGCGGTGGCGGCGATCGGTCAGCGCGACATCAAGCGTCTTATGGCCTATTCCTCGATCGCACATATGGGCTTTGCGCTGATGGGCCTGGCGTCCGGCACGGCTGAGGGCGTGAAGGCCATGCTGATTTACATGGCGATCTACGTGACGATGAACATCGGCACCTTCGCCTTTATCCTGTCGATGCAGAAGGATGGCCGCCCCGTGACGTCGATCGACAGCCTGAACATGTATTCGAAGCGAGAGCCGCTGCGCGCGCTGGCCATGCTGGTCCTGATGTTCAGCCTGGCAGGCGTGCCGCCGATGGTGGGCTTCTTCGGGAAGTTCTATGTGCTGAAGGCCGCGGTCGATGGCGGAATGGTCTGGCTGGCAATGGCTGGGGGTGATCGCCTCGGTGATCGGCGCGTTCTACTACCTGCGGATCGTCTTCTACATGTATTTCGGCAAGGAGGGCGAGGCGCTGGATGGCGCAGATGTCCGCTGTCCAGTGGGTGATGCTGGTGGGCACGGCAGCAGCGATGATGCGTCGGCGTGATCAACCTCTTCGGGATCGAGCCGCTTGCCGCAGTTGCGGCAGAAACGCTTGTCCGCTAGGCCGTGGCCGGAGGGTGTGATGCGCGTCGCACTTGCCGCCGTCGACAGCACCAATGCCGAAGCTGCCCGGCCGCGCACCATTCGACCGCGAACCGACCTGGATCCTCGCCGAGGAACAGACTGGCGGGCGCGGTCGGCGGGCGCGGCCCTGGTCCAGCCCGCGCGGGAATTTCTACGCCACTCTGGTGCTGCACCCGACCGAACCGCCGGAGGTCGTGGCGCTGCGCTCCTTTGCGGCGGCGCTGGCGTTGCGCGATGCCTGCGTGGCGCTGACCGGGCTGCCGACAGGGTCTTCACGCTGAAATGGCCGAATGACGTGCTGCTCAACGGCGGCAAGCTGGCAGGCATCCTGCTGGAAAGCATCGGGCAGGGTGGCCGCATGGCGACATCTCGCGATCGGCATCGGCGTCAACCTGATCGCGGCACCCGACGCGGATCGAGGTGGAAGCCGGGTGCAGTTCGCCCCGTCAGTCTGCTGGCGGAAACCGGGTCTGCGGATGACGCCCGAGGCGTTTCCTTGACGCCCTGGCCCCGGCCTATGCGCGCTGGGAGGCCACCTTCACGACCCAGGGCTTCGCGCCGCTTCGCGACGGCATGGCTGGCCCATGCCGCCCGACTGGGCGAGCCGATCCGCGCCCGCACCGGGCGCGACGACCCGCGAGGGCGTGTTCGAGACCATCGACGCAACCGGCACGCTGATCCTGCGCACGGCCGACGGCACCGCTTGCCATCCCGGCGGCCGAAGTGTTTTTCTGAACCCGTCCACGGGGGATCAGCCATGCTTCTCGCCATCGACTGCGGCAACACCAACACCGTGTTCTCGATCTGGGACGGCGACGCGGTTCCTCGCGACCTGGCGCATCGCCACCGATCACAAGCGCACGGCGGATGAGTACTTCGTCTGGCTGTCCTCGCTGATGATGCTGACCAAGACCGAGGCCGACGATGACCGAGGCGATCATCTCCTCCACCGTGCCGCGCGTCGTGTTCAACCTGCGCGTGCTGTGCGACCGCTATTTCGACTGCCGCCCGCTGGTGGTGGGCAAGCCCGAATGCCGCTTGCCGGTGCGCGCCGCGGGTCGATCAGGGCACGACGGTCGGCCCCGACCGGCTGGTCAACACGGTGGCGGGCTTTGACCGCCATGGCGGCGATCTGATCGTCGTCGATTTCGGCACGGCCACCACCTTTGACGTGGTCGATCATCGACGGCGCCTATATCGGCGGCGTCATCGCGCCCGGCGTCAACCTGTCGCTGGAGGCGCTGCACATGGCCGCCGCCGCCCTGCCGCATGTCGACGTCACGAAACCCGCAAGCGCGATCGGCACGAATACGGTGGCCTGCATGCAGTCGGGCGTGTATTGGGGCTATATCGGCCTTGTCGAAGGCATCGTGCGCGAGGTCCGGCAGGAACGCGACCGCCCGATGAAGGTCATCGCGACCGGCGGTCTCGCCTCCCTGTTTCGCGCAGGGAACCGATCTATTTCGACAGCGTCGAGGACGATCTGACCATGCATGGCCTCGTCCTCATCAACGACTACAACAAGGAACTGGAAACGGCATGAGCTGCGAACCGCCTGATCTACCTTCCCCTCGGCGGCGCCGGGGAGATCGGCATGAACTGCTATGTCTACGGCTATGGGCCGGAGGACAAGGAACGGCTGATCCTCGTCGATCTGGGCGTGACCTTCCCCGACATGGACACCACGCCCGGCGTCGATCTGATCATGCCCGATATCAGCTGGCTGGAGGCACGGCGGGACCGGCTGGAGGCGATCTTCATCACCCATGCGCATGAGGACCATATCGGCGCGCTGGCGCATCTGTGGCCGCAAGCTGCAAGAAGCCGGTCTATGCCCGCCGCTTCACCGCGACCATCGGCCGGCTGAAGTTCGAAGAGGCGGGCCTGCCGGGGACGCGATCACCACGGTCGAGCCGCGCCCCGACGACGGTCGAGGCCGGGCCGTTCAAGGTGCAGTTCGTGCCGGTCGCGCATTCGATCCCGGAAAGCGCGGCGCTGATGATCGACACGCCGCGGGCCGCATCGTCCATTCGGGCGACTTCAAGCTCGACGCAGACGCCGGTGGTGGGCGAGGGCTGGGATGCCGCGACGCTTTGCGCGAGATTGCCGCCGAACGCCCGGTCAAGGCGCTGATGTGCGATTCGACCAACGTCTTTTCGCCCCATGCCGGCCGGTCGGAAAGCCACGCTGCGCGAGCCGATCGCGCGAGCTGATCGCAGGGCGCGCGCGGCATGGTCGTGGCGACCACCTTCGCCTCGAACGTCGCGCGCCTGAAGACGCTGGCCGAGGCGGCGCGGGCGGCGGACCGGTCGATCTGCCTGCTGGGCCGGGCGATGAAGCGGATGGTCTCGGCCGCGCGAAGAAGCCGGCGTGCTGACCGACTTCCCGCGCACGGTCACGCCCGGAAGAGGCGCTGGAGGTGCCGCGCAAGCAACCTGATGCTGATCGTCACCGGCAGCCAGGGCGAACGCCGCGCCGCCATCGGCGCAGCTGTCGCGCGGCAAGTATCTGGGGATGCGAGATGAAGGAGGGCGATATCTTCCTGTTCTCCTCCAAGACCATCCCGGGCAACGAACGCGACGTGCTGCGGATCGTGAACGCGTTTTCGGAGATGGGCGTCGATGTCATCGACGACCACGGCGGCAAGTATCACGTCTCGGGCCACGCCAACCGCCCCGATCTGGAGACATGTGCACCGCTGATCCTGCCCGACATGCTGATCCCGATGCATGGCGAACACCGCCACCTGCGCGAACATGCCCGCATCGCGCCGAGGCGCGGGCATCGCCGCGGAAGTGGCGACCAACGGCATGATGATCGACCTGACCGGCGATGTGCCGGAGGTGGCCGAATATATCGAGACCGGGCGCATCTATCTGGACGGCACGGTGCTGATCGGCGCGCTGGACGGGGTGGTGCGCGACCGCATCCGCATGGCGCTGAACGGCCATGCGCATGGTGACGGTGATCCTGGACGAGAACGACGAGCCGCTGGGCGAGGCCTGGGTCGAGCTGATGGGCCTGCCCGAAACCGGCAAGGCGCGGCGCGCCGCTGGCCGAGACGATGGAAGCCGATCTGGCCGAGTTTCTGGCCGGCGCCGGGCGCAAGGTGCTGCGCGACGACGACAAGCTGGACGAGGCGATCCGCCGGATCGTGCGGCAGGTCGCGATGGAAGAGATCGGCAAGAAGCCCGAGGTGACGGTGGTCGTCAGCCGGCTGGTGGCCGAATAGGCCAGATCCCGATCGCCATGAGAAAAGGCCCCGGTCTGCGGGGCCTTTTCGCATGTCTGAGGCGGGATCAGCCTTCGGTGCCGGTCAGCCGGCGCCTCTTCGGCCTCGTCACTCGGACGGCGCGGCCGCGATCGAAGCTGCGCAGGATGAAATCCGGCACATGGTCGCCCATGCCGACCACCGGCGGGCCATCGCGCGCGGTCGTCGCGGCGGTAGTCGCGGCGGTCGTCCCGCGCGTTCATCGCGGCTCGCGCGTTCGCGGCGGCGGTCTTCGCGCGGCGCCCGGTCTTCGCGCGGCGGCGCGCGGTCGTCGCGGGCTTCGGCGCGACGGCGCTCGGCGCTGCGGCGCCTCGACGGCGCGGCGTCGGCTTCGCGACGCGGCGGCCTCGCGGCATCGGCTCGCGCGAGGCTTCGCGGTCATGCGTCGCGGCTCGGCGCGCGGTCACGGCTCGCCGCGCTTGTCGCGCGCTCGCGGTCGCGCGACGACGGCCGCGCGCGTCGTCCTCGCGCTCGGGCGCGTCGGACATCTCGATCCCTCGGGCAGCGTCGCCGCGCGGGATCGGCATCTTCACCAGGCTTTCGATCGCCGCCAGATACTTGTCATCCGACGGCACGGCGATGGTGAAGGCCTTGCCCAGACGCCCGGCGCGGCCGGTGCGGCCGATGCGGTGGACGTAATCCTCGGGGTGGCGAGGGCACGTCGAAGTTGAACACATGGCTGACGGCCGGAATGTCCAGGCCGCGCGCCGCCACGTCCGAGGCGACCAGCAGGTGCACCGTGCCGTCGCGGAAGCCGTCCAGCGTCTTGGTGCGCACCGACTGGTCCAGATCGCCATGGATCGGCGAGGCGTTGAAGCCATGCGCTTTCAGCGACTTCGCCACCACATCCACATCCATCTTGCGGTTGCAGAAGATGATGGCGTTGGTGCAGGCCTCGCCCTCGGCCTGGATCAGCGCGCGCAGCACGGCGCGCTTTTCGGCAAAGCTGCGGTCCTTGCGCGACGGGCGTGAACTCGATCAGCTTCTGCTCGATGGTCAGCGAGGCGGTGGCCTGACGCGCCACTTCGATCTTGGCCGGGTTCGTCAGGAAGGTGTTGGTGATCCGCTCGATCTCGGGCGCCATGGTGGCGCTGAAGAACAGCGTCTGGCGGGTGAACGGGGTCAGCTGGAAGATGCGCTCGATATCGGGGATGAAGCCCATGTCGAGCATCCGGTCGGCCTCGTCCACCACCATGATCTGCACGCCGGTCAGCAGCAGCTTGCCGCGCTCGAAATGGTCCAGCAGGCGGCCGGGGGTGGCGATCAGCACGTCGACGCCGCGGTCGATCAGCTTGTCCTGTTCGCCGAACGACGACGCCGCCGATCAGCAGCGCCTTGGTCAGCTTGGTGTGCTTGGCGTAGGTGTCGAAGTTCTCGGCCACCTGGGCGGCCAGTTCGCGCGTCGGCGCCAGCACCAGGCTGCGCGGCATCCGGGCGCGGGCGCGGCCCTGGCCCAGCAGGGTGATCATCGGCAGCGTGAAGCTGGCGGTCTTGCCGGTGCCGGTCTGGGCGATGCCCAGCACGTCGCGGCCCTTGCAGCGCGTGCGGGAATGGCCTGCGCCTGGATCGGGGTGGGGGTTTCGTAGCCGGCTTCCGCGACGGCCTTGCAGCACGCGCGGGTCCAGCGCGAGGTCGGAAAATTTGGTCATAAGCGTCCTGTGAATGCGGTATCGGACCGCATGGATGATAGGGACGCTTGATTCCGGGCGCCCCGGCGTCGGTGGCCGATTGGCCTGCGGTTCGGTTAGCGGAAAAGCGGGGGAGGTCAAGGCGGCGGGAAGGGGCGGCCAAGGGGCGTGAGCAGCGGCTGTCGCACACGTGCGACACTTGACAGGTCATTGTAAAGCAAACGACTAATCCTTCCGCTGTTAAGGGGATTTTGATATTTCCCAACTCAGGTGACAACGCCTGCTGCGGCGACGGGACCGGGCCGGCTAGGTCTATGACACGCCGTCCTGCCGCAGCGCCGACTCTGGCGCGATCCCGCCGGAAGAATTCCGGGCGCTGGGCCAGTCCCTGACGCATCCGCCGAACCGGTGGTTCTGTCATGCCCGTGTTGCACCGCGATCATCCCTCTGTTGCAGCGGACGTGCAAGCTTCCGGGCATGTAACGTTCAGGAGTAGAGATGATGAAGACCATCGCCGCGTCCCTCTGGCTGGTGCTGCCTGCGGGCATCGCTGCCGCCGAAGACAGCTTTCCCGCGACGCTGGCCGGCCATGCCGTGCTGCCTGCGATGACGCTGGTAGCGGCCCCGGCCGATGCGCCGGCCGACGCCCGGATCAGCGGAAAGTTCACCGGCCCGGCCCGCGCCGACGCCTTGGGCAGCGTCATGGGCGACACCGGGGCGCTGCATGGCAAGCGCCCGACCGGCATTTCCCTGCCGTTCGACGGCCAGCCGGTGCAGGGCCTGTCGGGCTTTGCGATGGAGCGCGCCGCCGACGGGTCGATCTATGTGCTGACCGACAACGGCTTCGGCGCGAAGGGCAACAGCGCGGATGCTCTGCTGTTCTTCCACCGCATGATCGCCCGATTTCGAGGCAGGCACGGTCGCCATTGCCGAAACCGTGTTCCTGCGCGACCCGGACCGGAAGATTCCCTTCCGCATCGTCACCGAAGGCAGCGACAGCGCGCTATCTGACGGGCGCCGATTTCGACCCCGAAAGCATCCAGCTTGTGAACGGCGAGATCTGGATCGGCGAGGAATTCGGCCCCTACGTCATCCGCGCCAGCCACGGATGGGCGCGTGCTGTCCGTGACGCCGACCGAGATTGACGGGGCCGTGGTGAAAGGCCCGGACACCCCCGGCGTTCAGGTGCCTGCCCAGCCGGGCAAGGACTGCACCGCGCAACGCTCGGGCGGGTATGAGGGCATGGCGCTGCAGCCCGGCACGGGCCTTCTCTGGGCGATGCTGGAGAAACCGCTGTTCGCGGCGACGACGGCGAGGCCGAGGGGCACGTACCTGCGGGCGCTGGCCTTCGATCCGGCCAAGCGGCGCTGGACCGGCCAGTCGCTTCAAGTTCGCGCTGGCCGAAGGTGCAACCGCGATCGGCGATTTCAACTTCATCGACGAGACGCGCGCGCTGGTGATCGAGCGTGACAACGGCGAAGGCGATCCCAGCCTGAAATGCGCGGGCGATCCCGCCCCCGACTGCTTCCCCTTGCCGGCGATGCTGAAGCGTGTCGTCCTGATCGACACGGCCAGCATCGACGAGGCCGAGGCTTCGTGCGCCGCATCGGCCATATCGACCTGATGGACATTGCCGATCCGCAGGGCCTTGCGCGGCTGGAGACGGCATGCCGCGCGTGACCTTGCCGGAAAACTGACCTTCCCGTTCTTCACCATCGAGGACGTGATGCGCGTGGATGAGACGCATATCCTTGTCGCCAACGACAACAATCTGCCCTTCTCCTACGGGTCGGCGACTGGATCAGGCGGCGGCGAACGAGTTCATCCTGCTTTCGGTGCCGGAGTTCCTGGCGGCAAAGTAGTCCCAAGTTAGCTCTTGACCCTGCGGCGGGAACCTTGAACCAGTTCAAGACCCTCGCTGCAGGGGATAAGCAAGCAAAGGAGGTTTCAAATGGCCATTCGGAACACGGCCTCGGCCCATTGGGCTGGCGATCTGAAATCGGGCAAGGGTCAGATCACGACCGGCTCGGGCGCGCTGAACAAACTGCCCTATGACTTCCGCAAGAGGTTCGAGGGCGAAAAGGGATCGAACCCGGAGGAACTGATCGGGGCGGCCCATGCCGGGTGCTTCTCGATGGCGTTCTCGGCAGAGCTGGGCAAGGCGGGACTGACCGCCGAGGCGATCGACACGACGGCGACCGTGACACTCGACTTCATCGACGGGGCACCGACGGTGACGAAGGTTCACCTCGACCTTTCCGCGAAGATACCGGGCGCATCGCAGGATGCGTTCATGACTGCTGCTAACGGGGCCAAGGCGAATTGCCCGATTTCGCGCCTGCTGAAGGCCGAGATCACGATGGATGCGAAACTCGTTTGAAGTCAGATCGCTGACGGGTGCAGTCGCGGGCGATAACCTGCGGCGAGCACGGCCACGAGGGGGCGGGGGGTCATCACGGTGACCGTCGCCGTCCGTGGCCGTGGTTCGCCCGCGCTGTAACCTTCGGGAGCAAACGGCAACAGACGTTCTCCGAGGACGAGATGGGCGGAACCGCCGAGCCGGATGAAGCAGCCATCCGGAAGGGTTGCGAGCCGATCTTCATATGTGACTTGAAGTCGGTTCATCGGATTTACACGCGCCCTGTGCAGGGCGCGGTCGATCTCCGCCGCTTTTGCCGGCGCATTTGTCACGGTGTGCCATGCGATCAGGAACCGGGCGTAGTCCGCGCGTCTGCACAGGGCACATGGCCTGTGGCCTGCCGACATGGCAACCGCCTCGTCCAGAAAGAAAAGCTCGGTCCAGCTTCCGGGTGCCATGATGCTGCGCCGCACATCCTTGTAGTGCAATTCGCAACTGATCCAGTTCTGATGGCGCCAGCGGCTGCGGCCAAGCTGCCCATGCGTCGTCGTGCAGAATACCGCGATTTCCCGTCAGCGTGCCGCGCGCCGGAAGGGCGGCGATGCTGCCATCGGGCAGGACGCGGTTCTGCCGTGTCACACCATCATCTCCTTGGTCGCCGTCAGCTTCAGCTCGGGATAGTCGCGCTCGATGCGGTCGATGTCCCATTGCAGGCGGGTCAGGAAGACGATGTCGCCGTCGTTGTCGGTGGCGATATGGCCCTTGTTGACGTTGATGAACTTCTCGACCTCGGCCTTGGGGCCGGAAACCCAGCGGGCCGAGGTGAAGTGCGAGCCTTCGAACCGGACGGGCAGCGAGTATTCCTGCTCGATCCGGCTGGCCAGCACGTCGAATTGCAGCGCCCCCACGACGCCGACGATGTAGCCCGAGCCGATCATCGGCTTGAACACCTTGGCGGCACCTTCCTCGGCGAACTGCATCAGCGCCTTTTCCAGATGCTTGGCCTTCATCGGGTCGCCCGCGCGCACGCCCTGCAGCAGTTCCGGCGCAAAGATGGGGATGCCGGTGAAGCGCAGGGTCTCGCCCTCGGTCAGCGCGTCGCCGATGCGCAAGCTGGCCGTGGTTCGGGATGCCGATGATGTCGCCGGCCCAGGCCTCTTCGGCCAGTTCGCGGTCGGCGGCCAGGAACAGCACCGGGTTGGTGATCGCCATCGGCTTTTTTCGAGCGCACATGCAGCAGCTTCATGCCGCGCGGTGAAATGCCCCGAGGCGAGGCGCACAAAGGCCACCCGGTCGCGGTGCTTGGGGTCCATGTTGGCCTGCACCTTGAAGACAAAGCCGGTCACGGCGCTCTTCTTCCGGCGCGATCTGGCGTTCTGCGGCCTTCTGCGTCTGCGGCGGCGGCCCGTATTCGCCGATGCCGTCCATCAGTTCCTTCACGCCGAACGAGTTGATCGCCGAGCCGAACCAGATCGGCGTCATCGAGCCGTTGAGGAAGGCCTCGCGGTCGAAGGCGGGCAGCAGTTCGCGCGCCATTTCCAGCTCTTCGCGCAACTTCGCCAGCAGGTCGGCGGGACGTGCTCGGCCAGCTTCGGGTCGTCCAGCCCGTCGATCTTGATCGATTCCGCCACCCTGTTGCGGTCGGCGCGGTCCATGATCTCCAGCCGGTCGTGCAGGATGTCGTAGCAGCCGACGAATTCGCGCCCCATGCCGATGGGCCAGCTTGCCGGGGTCACGTCGATGGCCAGGTTTTCCTGAATCTCGTCGATGATCTCGAACGTGTCGCGGCTTTCGCGGTCCATCTTGTTGCAGAAGGTCAGGATCGGCAGGTCGCGCAGGCGGCAGACCTCGAACAGCTTGCGGGTCTGGCTTTCCACGCCCTTGGCGCCGTCGATCACCATGATCGCGGCATCCACGGCGGTCAGCGTGCGGTAGGTGTCTTCGGAAAAGTCGCTGTGGCCGGGCGTGTCGACCAGATTGAAGCGGTAGCTGCCGGAAGTCGAAGCGACATGGCCGAGGCGGAGACCGAAATGCCGCGCTCCTGCTCCAGCTTCATGAAGTCCGACCGGGTGCGCCGCGCCTCGCCCTTGGCGCGGACCTGGCCGGCCATCTGGATCGCGCCGCCGAACAGCAGGAACTTTTCGGTCAGCGTGGTCTTGCCGGCGTCGGGGTGCGAGATGATCGCAAAGGTCCGGCGGCGGGCGATTTCGGGGGGCAGGGCGGGGCGGTTCGATGGTCCAGCATGGCGCGGGCGTTTAGCCCAAAGCCCGCGCCGCCGTCCACCGGGCCTAGCGCGCCGGCGTGCTGCCGGACCGGATGCAGCAGTGTCGCGCGGCCGATGCTCGTCCAGCACCTGCCGCCCGGCCTCGGTGCCGAAATGCTGGATCTGCGCTCAGGCCCGGGAAAGCGGGCCTGCACCTCTTCGGCAAGTCCTCGGGCAGGCAGGCGTGAGCGGTCGCTTCGTTCACCATCAGGCTTTCGGCGGGGATGCCTTCGGCATAGATGATCTCGTGCGCGGTCGAAGACCAGGCTGAAGTAGTCGACAACGCCGCCTTCGCGCGATGAAGATCGTCGTCGCCATCCACCAGATGCTTGGCCTGCACCAGCAGTTCGGCGGTGCGCGAGCCCTGGGTTCACGGTCGCGCTGATACAGGAACATGCGGTGATGCTGGCTGACGATCAGATCGCCGGCATTGCCCAGCGCGCCCGGCCGATCACCACCGGCGCAAAGGCGCCGACGGCGCGCAGGGTGGCCGGCCGATCCAGCGCACCGGCTGCGCGCCGTGGTCGCGGGTCAGCACCCGGTCGCCGGGCGCCAGACGCCTCGATGGCGCTGCTGCAGCGCCAGACGGCCAGGGTGATCCGCGTGCCGCGCGCGAAGGACACGCAGACCAGGTCGGACAGCCGCGTTGCAATCGGGGCCGTCATCGACCTCGATCAGCGCGTATTCGGTGCCGCGGCGCCATCGGCGACAGCGGCAGGGCGTAAAGCGTGCGGTCCGTCCGTGCCCGGGCGAGCAGCAGCAGCTCCACCCGGTCGCCGTCGGGGGCCATCAGGGTGTAGCGGGCGACAAGCTGCACTGGGTCGCCCGGCTCGCCGATGTCGGACCCTTCCGCCACGGTCTGAACGCTGGTCCGCCTGGCCCGGCGGCAAGCACCAGCCGCAGCGGGCGCGCCGCTCGTCGACAGGTGCGTAGACATCGCCGGGACAGACCTCGTCGGGCGCGCCGAGGCGGATCGCCCAGATTCGCGCCGATGGCCACATAGAACGAATTCGGCTCGGAAGACCTGGCAGGCGTTGCCGGGAACAGGAGTGGCAGCGGACGTCATCGGGTCATCCCAGGAACGGAATCTGTAGTGTGGCTGATCCGCCGAAATAGCGGTACGCCGCCCCAGTCAAGCATACGGCAGGTTAGGGAAGCGTTCGGACGTCGCAGCCCTTGGCGCAATTCGCCTGCTGGATTTG
The DNA here is from genome assembly GCA_963777765.1 of uncultured Alphaproteobacteria bacterium. Taxonomy (GTDB): domain Bacteria; phylum Pseudomonadota; class Alphaproteobacteria; order Rhodobacterales; family Rhodobacteraceae; genus Aliitabrizicola. The sequence goes on from CAVZRP010000008.1 coordinate 321,971, forward strand.
GCATGCTCGCCTGCGACCTTGGCCCCGGTCGAATGGCGATCTTCCGTCTGCCGGACTGGGCTGCTACCAGCGTCAGACATCATCGGGAGGGATCGCGATGGATCTGGGCATTCGCGGCAAGCGGGCGCTGGTCTGCGGCGGCATCCAAGGGGCTGGGGCGCGGCTGCGCCGAGGCGCTGGCCGAGGCGGGCGTGGATCTGGTGCTGAACGCCCGCGGGGCCGAGGCGCTGGAGGCGACGGCAGCGACGATCCGCGCGCGGCATCAGGTGAACGTCACCACGGTGGCCGCCGACATCACGACGGAGGCGGGCCGGGCCGCGGTGCTGGCGCGGCAGGCGACGATCGACATTCTGGTGACCAATGCCGGCGGCCCGCCGCCCGGCCTCTGGTCGGACTGGGCGCGCGACGATTTCATCCGCGCGCTCGACGCCAACATGCTGACGCCGATCGCGCTGATGACGGCGCTGCTGCCGGGCATGATCGGCGCAGGGCTGGGGCCGGGTGGTCAACATCACCTCGCAGTCGGTCAAGGCGCCGATCGCCGCAGCTGGGCCTGTCGAACGCGGCGCGGACCGGGCTGACCGGCTATGTCGCGGGCACCGTCGCGGCAGGTGGCGCCCTATGGGCGTCACGATCAACAACCTGCTGCCCGGCATCCATGCCACCGACCGCGCCGTGTCGCTGGACAGCGGCGTGGTCAAGGCGCGAGGGCATCACGATGGATGAGGCGCGGCGCCGAACGCGCGGCGACGATCCCGGCGCGGCGCTATGGCACCGCCGGCAGAGTTCGGCGCGACCTGCGCGTTCCTGTGTTCGCAGCATGCGGGCTTCATCGTCGGGCAGAACATCCTGCTGGATGGCGGGGCCACCAACGCCACGATCTGAGCCGCCACGCTTGCCGGCCTGTCGGGCGCGGCCTGCTATGCCGCGACAATCCTGATGAAATCACATCGGAATATCGATGCGCCCAGACCGTGACCGAAACCGCCATCCGGCTTGAGGTCTCAGCACCTGACGCCGCGCCTTCGGCGGGCGGCCGGTGGTGGATGATCTGTCGCTGACGGTCGCGGCGGGGCAGGTGACCTGCCTGCTGGGCCCGTCGGGCTGCGGCAAGTCCACGACGCTGCGGATGATCGCCGGGGTCGAGCGGCCGGATGCAGGGCGGATCGCTGATCGACGGGACGACGGTGTCGGCGACGACGGCGTGTACCTGCCGCCCGAGGCGCGCTCGGTCGGGCTGATGTTCCAGGATTTCGCGCTGTTTCCGCATCTGACGGTGGCGGGGAACGTCGCCTTCGGGCTGAACGGGGCGACAAGGACGACAAGGCGCGCGCGGGTGGACGAACTGCTGGAGAAGGTGAACCTGCCGGGCTTCGGCCGAAGCATCCGCACCAGCTTTCGGGCGGCGAGCAGCAGCGCGTGGCGCTGGCCCGCGCGCTGGCGCCGCGCCCGCGCGTCATGCTGATGGACGAGCCGTTCTCGGGCCTCGACAACCGGCTGCGCGACGGCATCCGCGACAGCACGCTGGAGGTGCTGAAGGAAGAGGGCGACGGCGGTGCTGCTGGTCACGCATGAGCCGGACGAGGCGATGCGGATGGCCGACGAGATCGCGCTGATGCGCGGCGGGCGGATCGTGCAGCGCGGCGCGCCCTACAACGTCTACAACGCGCCGGTGGACCGGGCGGCGGCGGCGTTCTTCAGCGATATCAACGTGATCCGCGGGCGTGTCGCGCGGCGCGCTGACCGAAACGCCGTTCGGCGCCTTCCTGACCCCCGGCCATGCCGACGGCGGCGAGGTGGATATCGTGATCCGGCCGCAGCATCTGAAGATCGACTTCGACCGGGGCGGGCGCGGCCCGAACCCGACGCCGAAGGACGGCACGCCGGCGCGCGGCACGGTGATCCGCGCGCGCTTCTGGGGCGCGAAAGCCTGGTGGATTTCCGCATGGATTTCGACGGCTCGAAGCTGACCGCCTCGGTGCCCGGGGTGTTCCTGCCCAAGCCCGGCACGGCGCTGTGGCTGATGATCCGGCGCGACCGCTGCTTCGTCTTTCCGGCGAGCCGCGCCTAGCGGCTGACCGTGCAGACGCTCCGGGCACGGTATCGGGGTCTGGCTTGTTGCGCGATTGGCGCTTCGGCCGAGGCCCGTTTTTCGACGGGTTCCAGGCTTCCGTCAGTTGCGCGATGTAGTCGTCAAGCGTGGTGCCGGGATCGGGGCGGAACGGCTCGCGTGCCTCCAGCGCCTCGATCCGATCGACGCGGAACACGCGGAAATCGCCGCGCGCCTCGCACCAGGCGGTCAGGGTCCAGACGCGCCCCCAGAATTCCAGTTGCAACGGGCGGACGACGCGCTCGGCTGGCGGGCCGGACCGGGTAGCGTAGCGCAGCCAGAGCCGTTCGTGGTCGCGGATCGCCCGCCGGATCAGCGGCAGGTGCGGTGCGGCGCGGGCGGCTTCGGCGCTGGCGAAAACGAAGGTATCGCTGCCGGAATCGCGGGCGGACTCCGGCGTGACGGCAGCGATCTTGGCGCGCAGGCTGGGCGCCGCCCGCGCAAGCGGCGGATCGGCGGCCTGCGACGGCCAGCCGCACGCCCAGCCGCAGCGCCTCCAGTTCGTCGCGGCGTCAGGATCATCGGGCGGCAGGGTGACCGGCGCGCGCAGGATGTAGCCCACGCCGCGCTCGCCCTCGACCGGCAGGCCCGACGGCGATCAGCGTGGCCATGTCGCGCCAGATCGTGCGGATCGACACGTCCAGCGCGCCGGGCCATGTTCCGAGGCGCGGTGCAAGCCGCCCGTCGCGCAGGATCTGGATCAGGTCGAACAGGCGGTCGGTGCGGCGCATGGGCGAACCCTGCGGCGCGAGTGTTGCGCGGTCAATCACCGATCTGTCAGCCCGGACGCGCTGGGCCGGCACGCAAGGCGGATCGCGCTTGCCCTCGCGTGTTCGCCGGGATTTGGGTCTGAGCCGGGGCAACTGACAACTTGCTGTCAGCTACCTTGCGCCACCGCCGCGTTTCGCCCGCAAACCCGCCCCGGACGGTGCATTGGGGCTTTGATCCTGCGTCACGGGGCCATTACTGTTCCTGTGAAACAGGCAAGGTACGCCTGCCGCGCGCAAGGGAGAAATGCCATGTTGAACAATATCGGCCTTCCCGGCCTTCTGCTGATCGCCGTCGTCGTGCTTGTCCTGTTCGGGCGCGGCAAGGTCAGCTCGCTGATGGGCGAGGTCGGCAAGGGCATCACCGCCTTCAAGAAGGGCGTGAACGACGGCACGGCCGAGATCGACACGGCCGCGCCGCGACGTGACCCCGCCCGCGACCGAGAAGGACAAGGTCTGACAGGTCCGGGCCTGACGGAGCGGAACAGACATGTTTGATATCGGCTGGACCGAGCTTGTGGTCATCGGGGTCGTCGCGCTGATCGTGATCGGCCCGAAAGACCTGCCCGACATGTTCCGCACCATGGGGCGCTTTACGGCCAAGGCCGCGGTCGATGGCGCGCGATTTCCAGCGCGCGATGGAGCGGCGGCCGACGAGGCCGGCGTCAAGGACGTGGCGAAGGATCTGAAGAACGCGACATCCGCCCGCAGCCTGGGGCTGGATGCCGTAAAGGACGCCGCGACGAAGTTCGAGAAGTGGGATCCGCTGAAACCGATGGCCAAGCCCGCCGCGCCCGCAGCTGTCGCTGCCGCAACCCCTGCTGCTTCCTCCGTCGCTTCGGCGGCCGCAACGTCTGTCGGACCGGCGACACAGGCGTTGGCGGAGGAAAAGGCGGCAAAGCGTGCCACGCAGGCGGCGGCGCTGGCGGGCGTTGCCGGCGCCCAGCCTTCGCCCACCGAGAAGCCGGCCAGAAAGGCGACGTCTGCAAAGACCGAGGTGAAACCGGCGGCCGGGGAACCGGCTGCGGCGAAAGCGAAACCGAAGGCTGCGGCGAAGCCAAGGACCGAAGGCACAGGGGCCGAGCGCATGGCGAAGGCTGTCGCGACCACGAAAGTGGCGAAGGCGCCTAAACCGAAGAAGCCGGATGCAGGAAAGGCTGAGACATGAGCGCCGACGACATCGACGACAGCTCGGCCCCGCTGATCGAGCATCTGAAGGAACTGCGCAACCGCATCCTGATCTCGCTGGCGGCCTTCGTCGTGGCGTATCTTCATCGCCTTCGCTGTGTGGAACCCGATCTTCAACTTCCTGACCGCTCCGATCTGCGATGCGCTGGCCTCGCGCGGGCAGGAGTGTCAGCTGGTGCTGATCAAGCTGCAGGAAGGCTTCTTCGTCGCCTTTCGCATTTCGGTCATGGGTGGCTTCATCCTGGCCTTCCCGATCATCGCCTGGCAGCTGTGGCGCTTCGTGGCGCCGGGGCTCTACAAGTCCGAAAAGGGGGCCTTCCTGCCGTTCCTGATCGCCTCGCCCGTCATGTTCACGATCGGCGCGGCTTTTGCCTATTATGTCGTGCTGCCGATCGCCTTCAACTTCTTCCTGGGCTTCCAGCAGATGATGGTGACGGACCCCAATGCGGGGCCGGACCTTGTGACGGTGCATCCCGGCACGGCCGGTATCCTGTTCCAGGGCTCGATGGAGCAGTATCTGGCGCTGACCACGAACTTCGTCCTGGCCTTCGGCCTGTGCTTCCAGCTGCCGGTCTGCTGACGCTGATGGGCAAGGCGGGGCTGATCTCGTCCAAGGGTCTGGTCGGGATGCGGCAATATGCGATCGTGCTGATCCTGATCCTTGCCGCCATCGTGACGCCGCCTGACATGATGTCGCAGCTGATCCTGTTTTCGGCGATCTATCCGCTTTACGAAGTGTCGATCTTCCTGATCCGTCGGATCGAGAAGAAGCGCGAGGCGGACCTGCGGGCGCAGGGCCTTTGGGTGGAGCCGGACGAGGATGAGGATGAACAGGCGAAGGCATGACGGGTGATCCCGCCCTGACCCGCATCGCCGAGGCGCTGGAGCGGATCAGCCCGCCCGCGCCGCCCGCCCCGGATTTCGGCGCGGCCGAGGCCTTTGTCTGGCACACCGGGCCGGACCGGCTGGAGCCGGTGCCGCATGTGTCGCGGGTGGGGATCGGGCTGCTGGTCGGGGTCGACCGGGTCGCGCGACATCCTGCTGGCCAACACGCGGCAGTTCGCCACGGGGCTGCCTGCCAACAACGCGCTTCTTTGGGGCGCGCGGGGGATGGGGAAGTCGAGCCTTGTCAAGGCGGTCCATGCCGAGGTTCTGCGGCAGGGACATGACCCTGAAGATCGTGGAGTTGAGCCGCGAGGATCTGCCCTCGGTCTCGCGTCTGCTGGGGCATGCTGCGGGCGAGCGCCGGCGCGGTTCTCCTGTTCTGCGATGACCTGTCGTTCAGCCATGATGACCAGCATTACAAGGCGCTGAAGGCCGTGCTGGACGGCGGGATCGAGGGGCGGCCGGAGAATGTGGTGTTCTATGCCACCTCGAACCGCCGCCACCTGATGCCGCGCGACATGATCGAGAATGAGACGGTCCACCGCGATCAGCCCGTCGGAGGCGGTGGAGGAGAAGGTGTCGCTGTCCGACCGGTTCGGCCTGTGGCTGGGGTTCCATCCGTGCACGTCAGGACGAATATCTGGCGATGATCCGGGGCTATTGCGCCGCTCATGGGTGTGGAGATCGAAGAGGATCGGCTGCGGGCCGAGGCGATCGAGTGGCAGGCCACGCGGGGGGCGCGGTCGGGGCGGGTGGCGTGGCAGTTCTTCACCGACCTCGCGGGGCGGATGGGCAGGCAGGTGTAAGCCGAGGCGGCCGTTACACGCGTGAGACAATTCACAACCCTTTGAGACAGAACGATTACCCGAGGCTTGTAAACCGGATTTGAACGGTTCGGAGCGACGCCTGACGGAATTCGAGACATCGAGCGATAGGCGTTCGACGTGGCCCGCAGCGCCAGGGGCGCAGTTCTTGTCGCCGCTTCGATCATTTGGTCTGGTAATCTGGATCATATGGACCTATCCTGGTCGCGAAGGAGCGTTCTCATGGAAGCTGTCGTTCTCGCGCCGCCCTCACAGGACCGTGCCGCCGTCGCGCTGAAGGCGTGGTCGCGCATCGTGGGTGCGTGGGGCCTGACGCTGGCCGAGGCGGCGGCACTGGCGGACATGTCGGAGAGCACATGGAAGCGGGCGCGCAAGCCGGGCTTCGCCGGTGATCTGACCCAAGACCAGATGCTGCGCCTTTCGGCGCTGGTCGGCATCTACAAGGCGCTGACGCTGTATTTCGGCGAAGAAGTCGCGCCACGGTGGATCGGACTGCCGAACCGGGGGCCGCTGTTCGACGGCGCCCGGCCTCTGGATACGATGATCGCAGACGGTCTGCCGCAGTTCCTGCGCATCCGCGACTATCTCGACGCGCTGCGGGGTGGGGCGTGAGGATCATCGCGGTGGGCGACCGGGCGCTGGTCCGCCTGATCCCCGCCACCTATCACAAGCCGCCGGTGCTGCGCGGGCTGGTCGATACCGATGCCGAGATGGACGTTCTGGCCGAGATCGAGGGCATGACCTCGGCCCGGCTGCAGGCGGAGCGCGGTCGCAGCCTGCATATCGACCGCCGGGAACTGGCCTGGGCCCGGCGGCGGGCCGATCTGGCGGTGTATGGGCAGGGCCATGTCAACGCGGCCTTCACCTATACGCGGGCGGGGGGAAACCGCTTCAACGATGACCGGCGCGGCGCGTGGTACTGTTCCTGGGAAAGCCTGACCTCGGTCGCAGAGGTGGCGTTTCATCGTTCGCGCGAGTTGGGTTACATCGGCATCTGGCGCGATCGGGTGCGCTATGTGGAGTTGCTGGCGGATTTCATCGGCGAGTTTCCGGACCTGACCGAAGATGCCGGCCATCCGGCGTTGCATCCCGATCCGGTGGCGGGCTATCCGGCGGGGCAGGCGCTGGCGGCGGAATTGATGCGCGGCGGGCATCGGGGGCTGGTCTATCCTTCGGTGCGGCGGCAGGGAGGGCGGTGCCTTGTGGCCTTCGTTCCCGGCGCCGTGCAGAACGTCCGCCCCGGTGCGAGTTGGGACATCATCTGGAATGGCACGCCCGAGTGGTCGGTGGTTGCTGTCTGACGCAGGCCAGCGAAGCGGCGGAGGAGCGCGCGTGTCGTGCCGGTGCTGCTGCCCTTGGCTTGAGTTCCCCCGGCGACTTGCCTACACCTGAGCCAAGGAAAAGGAAGGTTCGGCATGCGCATTCACAGCGATCTGGCGGATACGATCGGCAAGACCCCCCTGCTGCGCCTGCGCAAGGCGAGCGAGATGACAGGTTGCGAGATTCTCGGGAAATGCGAATTCCTGAACCCCGGCCAGTCGGTCAAGGACAGGGCCGCGCTTTACATCATCAAGGATGCGGTGGCGAAGGGGTTGCTGCGGCCCGGGGGGACCATCGTGGAGGGCACGGCGGGCAATACCGGCATCGGGCTGGCGCTGGTGGGGGCCTCGATGGGGTTTCGCACGGTGATCGTCATCCCCGAGACGCAGAGCCAGGAAAAGAAGGACATGCTGCGCCTTGCAGGGGCCGAACTGGTTCAGGTGCCTGCGGTGCCCTATAAGAATCCGAACAATTATGTCCGCTACTCCGGTCGGCTGGCACAGAAACTTGCACAAACCGAACCTAACGGGGCGATCTGGGCCAATCAGTTCGACAACATCGCGAACCGGCAGGCGCATGTCGAAACGACCGGGCCGGAGGTCTGGGAACAGACCGGCGGCAAGGTGGACGGGTTCATCTGCGCCGTCGGCTCTGGTGGCACACTGGCGGGCATGGCGATGGCCTTGCAGCCGAAGGGCGTGAAGATCGGGCTGGCCGACCCCGAGGGCGCGGCACTCTACAGCTTCTACACGACCGGCAAGCTGGAAAGCCCGGGATCGTCGATCACCGAAGGGATCGGGCAGGGGCGGATTACTGCGAACCTTGAAGGGTTCACGCCGGATTTCAGCTATCGCATCCCGGATGCCGAGGCGCTGCCGCTGGTCTTTGACCTGTTGCAGGACGAGGGCCTTTGCATGGGCGGATCGACGGGCATCAACATCGCGGGGGCGATCCGCATGGCGCGCGACTTGGGGCCGGGCAAGACGATCGTGACCATCCTGTGCGACTACGGCAGCCGGTACCAGTCGAAGCTCTACAATCCGGCCTTCCTGAAGGAAAAGGGATTGCCGGTTCCCGAATGGCTGGATGCGGCACCGCGAACGATCCCGGCGGTGTTCGAAGACTCATGAGGACGGTGAACGCCGTCCTCCGCGGGCTGGCCCTGGCTGCGGCTGCTTGCGATCGGAGTTCCTGCTGGCCGCTCGCGCAGACGACGGCACCGACGGGGGTGCTGGCCGCCGTGCTGGAGGAAGAAACCGGCCCGCCGGATTACAAGGCGTGGGAGCGCACGGCGACCAAGGCCGAAGCGCAGATGCAGGACCGCAACACCTCGAACGACGCATTGAGCGCGATGCGCGGCTACGTGGTGGAGTGGCGCGCGACCTTCCAGGCCGCGCAGAACGTGAACCAGGCGCGGATCGCCACCCTGAAGGGCCAGATCGACGCGCTGGGACCGGCCCCTGCCGAAGGCGCAGATGGAGGCCGAGGAGATCGCCGTGCGCCGCACCGAGCTGAGCGATCAGCTTGCGCGGTTGCAGGCCCCGGTAATCGCCGCCGACGAGGCGTATCGCCGCGCGGACGGGCTGATCAAGGAGATCGACCGCCAGTTGCGCGAGCGGCAGGCGGACGAGTTGATGCAGGTCTGGCCGATGCCGATCAACCCGGCGAACTGGGGTCCGGGCATGGTGGCGCTGAAGGATACCGCCGTCCGGCTGTGGGGCGAGACGAACAGCCAGTGGGAGCGCGCCTCGGCCCGCGAGGATTTCAAGGGCAATCTGCCGTTGATCCTGTTGTGGTCGGCGATCGGGCTGGCGCTGGTCTGGCGCGGGCGCTGGCTGATGGAACGTGTCGCGGCGGTCTTGCGCGGCCATGCGACGCCGCGGTGGCACCGGCTTTGGGCGCTGTTCGTCTCGCTGGGGCAGGTGGTGCTGCCGACCGTCGGGTTCACCCTGATCGCCAAGGCGATCCGGCTGACCTCGATGCTGGGGCCGATCGGGTTGCAGCTGGTCGATGTCCTGCCTGCGGTCGGTTTTGCGATCTTTGCCTCGATCTGGCTGGGCGGGCGGGTCTTTCCCGAAGGTGGACCGGGCCGAAATGCCGCTGAACCTGTCGCCGGAGAAGCGCGCCGAGGGGCGGTTCCATGCGGCAGCTTTCGGCTTGCTGATCGCGCTCGACGTGATCCGCGAGACCGCGGTGCGCGTGACCGGGGCAGGGAACGACGCGAACTCGGTCCTGAGCTTTCCGATGCTCGTGCTGGGCGGGCTGATCCTGGTGCGGATCGGCCAGCTGCTGCGCGCGCATGGCAGGAACGAGGCGGCGCCGGGCGAACAGGCGGCATTCCGCGACCGGCTGATCGGGCTTTGTCGGGCAGGCGGCGATCGTGATCGGCATTCTCGGGCCGGTGCTGGGCGCGGTCGGCTATGTGACCGCGGCCGGGGCGCTGGTCTATCCGGCGGCGATGTCGCTGGGGCTTGCTGGGCCTGATCTTCGTGCTGCAGGATCTGGTCGACAACCTCTATGCGCTGATCGTGCGGCAGGAGGAGCCGGCTGACACGACGCGCTGGTGCCGGTGCTGATCGGCTTCGCGCTGACGCTGGCCTCGCTGCCGCTGTTCGCGCTGATCTGGGGCGCGCGGCACGTCGGACATCACCGAGCTGTGGCACGAAGTTCCTGCGAAGGGTTCTCGATCGGCGAGACGCAGATCTCGCCCCGCGCTTTCCTGATGTTCGCGCTGATCTTCGCCATCGGCTACATGCTGACGCGGCTGGTGCAGGGGGCGCTGCGATCGTCGATCCTGCCGAAGACCAGGCTGGACCAGGGCGGTCAGAACGCGATGCTGTGCGGGGATCGGCTATATCGGCATCTTCCTGTCGGCGCTGGTCGCGATCAACGCGGCCGGGATCGACCTTTCCGGGCTGGCCATCGTCGCCGGTGCGCTGTCGGTCGGCATCGGTTTCGGCCTGCAGAACATCGTGTCGAACTTCGTCTCGGGCATCATCCTGCTGATCGAGCGCCCGGTCTCCGAGGGCGACTGGATCGAGGTCGGCGGCGTGCAGGGGACGGTGCAAGGCGATCTCGGTCCGCTCGACCCGGATCCAGACCTTCGACCGGACGGATGTGATCGTGCCGAACGCCGATCTGATCACCGGGCGGGTGACGAACTGGACGCGGTTCAACCTGACGGGGCGGCTGATCGTGCCGGTGGCGGTGGCCTACGGGACGGACACGCGGCAAGGTGGAGCAGATCCTGCGCGAGATTGCCGAGGCGCAGCCGCTGGCGGTGCTGAACCCGCCGCCGATGATCGCTGCTGATGGGCTTCACGCCGGATGCGATGAACTTCGAGATCCGGGTGATCCTGCGCGACGTGAACTTCTCGCTGAAGGTGCGGTCCGACATCAACCACGCGATCATGGAGCGGTTCCGGGCCGAAGGCGATGGCGCTGTCGCTCGAGCGTGGCCGGCGCAGGCCGCAGGGGGCGGTGATACCAGACCGTGGACGATGAGGATACGCCGAAGGTGCTGACCCGCAAAGGAGAACGGCGATGACCGAACTTGCTGTTCCGCACCGACCCCTACCTGCGCGAGGCCGAGGCGCGGGTGATCGGCCACACGCCCGAGGGCGGGATCGTGGTGGACCGGTCGGTCTTCTACGCGACCGGGCGGCGGCCAGCCCGGCGACAGCGGGCGCATCCTGACTGGGACGGCGGCGCGCTGGCCATCGCCACGGCGGTCAAGGCCGAGGGCGGGATGATCGCGCTGGTGCCGGCCGAGCCGCTGGCGCTGCCGCCCGTGGGCGGCCAGGTTGACGCCAGGTGCTCGACTGGGACCGCCGCCACCGCCACATGCGCGTCCACACCGCGCTGCACCTGCTGTCGGTGGTCATCCCGCTGCCGGTGACGGGCGGGCAGATCGGCGCCGACCGCGGGCGGCTGGATTTCGACATGCCCGAGCCGCCCGACGATGTGCAGGCGCTGGACGAGGCGCTGAACGCGCTGATCGAGCGCGACCTGGCGGTGACCGAGGACTGGATCACCGACGCCGAGCTTGCCGCCCAACCCGGGCTGGTCAAGACGATGTCGGTGGCACCGCCGACGGGGCAGGGCCGGGTGCGGCTGGTGCGGATCGGGCAGGGGGCCGAGCAGATCGACCTGCAGCCCTGCGGCGGCACCCATGTCGCCCGCACCGGCGAGATCGGCCGCGTCGCCATCGGCAAGATCGAGAAGAAGGGCCGCCAGAACCGCCGGGTCAGCCTGTCGCTGGTCGATTAGCGGGCGGGAGGCCGTGTCGGTCGTATCGGTTCCCCGTCCCGCTTGCCCCGGTGGGGGCAGGACCGGGGGGGGCAACTATGGCGCATCCATCTGCTTGCGGACCGCCTCGATCGCCACGTCGAACGCATTGATCCGGATAAGACCGAGGCGTGGATGCTCGAGGTTTATGACGAGGTTCACGACGATGGCGATGATCGCCGGATAGGCAAGCAGGTGGATCAGGCTTTGCTTGCTGCGGCTCGACATGGCGTGACCCGCCAGCAGCGATGACATCAGCGCGAGGCCCCCGAGAAAGATGTAGACGATCCTCGGCGGGTGCTTCTGCGTGGCCATCCTGCGCGTCGTGGTGATGTCGAACATATCGTTCAGTGCGGGCAGAAGCAGCATTGCGGCGGAACCGGGCACGCCCTGAACCGTCGTCATTGCGACGGCTTCGTTCCAGATCCGCGATTGCAGCGTCTGTGCCTTGTCATATTCCGCCAGGAACGCGGCCTGGTCGGGCAGGGCGCGATAGGCGGCGAGGCGGGCATCGGTGTAGTCGCGCATGAGTTGCCGCAGCACGGGCTGGCCGCTTTCGGGCAGCAAGTCGATCCGCAGCCAGGCGGTGCCGATATCGTTCGCTTCCTCCACGATCTGGTCGCGCCGGTCGTCGAAGCGTGAGGCGGCGCCTGAAAAGACGAACGCGATCATCAGCCCGAGAAGCCCGAAGATCGCGGTGTTGATCGGGCCGATGCCTGCCTCGACCTCGTCCCTGGCCTGACGGCCTCGGCCATAGCTGCGCCCGAGCATCAGCATACCGAACATCGCCGCGAACAGCGAAAGGGTGAGCAGGAAGGAATAGAATCCGTAGCCCATTGAACCCCCGCCTGTCCCGCCGCCGCCATCCTAGGCGGAGCGTTCCTGCGGCCACAAGGCCGACGTTTCGCGGGTTACTTCTGCATCGGGCAGGTGTTGATTCCGAGCACCGAGTAGAGCGGGCAGGTGCTGAAGAGGCCCGTCGCCAGCGGGATCAGCCCGAGCAGGTAGAGCCCGCGCCACGTGCCTTCGGTGTTCAGGAAGAAGCCCGCGATCAGCGCAAGGCCGATGACGATGCGCAGGATGCGGTCGATGCCGCCGACATTGGTGGAGAACATGGGGTTGCCTTTCGTGATCCGCACCGGACGTTCCGGCACTTGCGCAAGGTCTATACCCTTTCTTGGTCTGTTGTCTCTGATCTGGTCGAGGCGAGCCGGGACTTGCGCCGCTCGGTGTGGGAACAAGTCTGGGGGGCCAGCGCGCCACTCGCTGCAAGTTGCGGTCTGGGGCGAGGCGATGGTGCGGCCTTGTCGGAAAATCCTTCGGGCGCGGGGCAAATGGTAGGCCCGGAGGGACTCGAACCCCCAACCAAGGCGTTATGAGCGCCCTGCTCTGACCATTGAGCTACAGGCCCACGCGCCTTTGCCTAAGCGGAACCTGGCGGGCGGTCAAGACGGTGACGCGCCTCGCGTTGCGCGGGCGGGCCGGATCGTCTATTCGGGCGGCACGTATTTTCGGGCGGCGCGCGGGCAGCGGGAGCGGATGGCATGACCACTCGGAAACGGGCTGACCTATGCCGATGCGGGCGTGGATATCGACGCGGGCAATGCGCTGGTCGAGCGGATCAAGCCGGCGGCGAAGCGGACCGAGCGGCCCGGCACGATGTCGGGGCTGGGCGGGTTCGGCGCGCTGTTCGATCTGAAGGCGGCAGGCTATGCCGACCCGATCCTGGTGGCCGCGACCGACGGCGTCGGCACCAAGCTGCGCATCGCCATCGACACCGGGCAATGTCGACACGATCGGCATCGACCTGGTGGCGATGTGCGTGAACGATCTGGTCTGCCAGGGGGCGGAGCCGCTGTTTTTCCTGGACTATTTCGCCACCGGCAAGCTGGAGGTCGATCAGGCCGCGCGGATCATCAACGGCATCGCCGCGGGCTGCGCGGCCATCGGGCTGCGCGCTGATCGGCGGCGAGACGGCGGAGATGCCGGGCATGTATCACAGCGGCGATTTCGACCTGGCGGGCTTTGCCGTGGGCGCGATGGAGCGGGGCGCGGATCTGCCGCGCGGGCGTGGCTGGACGGGCGACGTGCTGCTGGGTCTGGCCTCGAACGGGGTGCATTCCAACGGCTATTCCTTCGTGCGCAAGGTGGTGGAGCTGTCGGGGCTGGGCTGGGATGCGGCCTCGCCGTTTGCCGAGGGCACGCTGGGCGCGGCGCTGCTGACGCCGACGCGGCTTTATGTGAAGCCGGCGCTGGCGGCGGTGCGGGCGGGCGGGCGTGCATGCGCTGGCGCATATCACCGGCGGCGGGCTGACCGAGAACCTGCCGCGCGTGCTGCCCGAGGGGCTGGCCTGCGAGATCGACCTCGGCGCCTGGACGCTGCCGCCGGTGTTCCGCTGGCTGGCCGAGACGGCGAGCATGGCCGAGGCCGGAACTGCTGAAGACCTTCAACTGCGGCATCGGCATGATCGCCGTGGTGGCCGCCGACCGGGCCGAGGCGCATGGCCGCGCTGCTGACGGCCGAGGGCGAGACGGTGATGCCGCTGGGCCACGTCGCGCCGGGGCAGGGGTGCATCTACAGCGGGCCGCCTGCTGTGAAGCGCGCGTCGCCATCCTGATTTCGGGGGGTGGGTCGAACATGCGTGGCGCTGGTGCGCGACATGGCCGGGCGATCATCCGGCGCGGCCGGTGCTGGTGGCCTCGAACGATCCCGAGCGCTGCCGGGCTGGCCAGGGCGGCGGCGCTGGGGCGTGCCGATGGCGGCGGTCGATCACCGCGCCTTCGGCAAGGACCGCGCGGCGTTCGAGGCGGCGCTGCTGCAACCGATGCCTGGCGGCGCGAGCCGGACATCCTCTGCCTCGCCGGGTTCATGCGGGTGCTGACGCCGGGCTTCGTGCGCCCGCTTCGCGGGGCGGATGCTGAACATCCACCCCTCGCTGCTGCCGAAATATCCCGGGCCTGCACACCCATGCGCGCGCGCTGGCGGCGGGCGATGCCGAGGCCGGCTGCACGGTGCATGAGGTGACGGCCGATGCTGGACGACGGCCCGATCCTGGGGCAGGCGCGGGTGCCGGTGCTGCCGGGCGACACCGAGGCGAGCCTTGCCGCGCGCGTGCTGGTGCAGGAGCATCGGCTTTACCCGGCGGTGCTGCGCCGCTTTGCGGCGGGCGACCGGACGCCGCGTGTTTCTGCTGACGCCTTGTCATTCGGCCGAGATCTGACGCTGCGCCGGAGCGCAGCCGGGACATTGTCGAACAGTGTAGCGCAACACGTTGGCGGCGCCGAGATCGCCGCGAGCTTTCCTTTCGCACACTGCCCCTATAGCGAGACGTGCGGGATGCCCCCGCGCGACCCTGATGCGGGACGCCGCATGCAGACCATCACCACGACCGAAGACCTCGCCGCCTTCTGCGAGGCCGCCAAGCCGCAGCCCTACGTCACCATCGACACCGAGTTTCTGCGCGAGCGGACCTATTGGTCGAAGCTGTGCCTGATCCAGATGGCGCTGCCCGGCAAGACCGGCGATGCGGTGCTGGTCGACCCGATCGAGGGCCGAGGCCATGTCGATGGAGCCGCTTTACGATCTGTTCCGCCACGAGGCGACGGTGAAGGTGTTCCACGCCGCGCGGCAGGATCTGGAGATCTTCTTCGTCGAGGGCAGTGTCTTTCCCAAGCCGCTGTTCGACACGCAGGTCGCGGCGATGGTCTGCGGCTTTGGCGAGCAGGTCGGGCTACGAGACGCTGGTCAAGAAGATCGCCAAGGAAAACCTCGACAAGACCTCGCGCTTCACCGACTGGTCGCGCCGGCCGCTGACCGAGGCGCAGAAGGAATATGCGCTGGCCGATGTGACGCATCTGCGGGTGATCTACGAATTGCTGGCGGCCCAGATCGCCAAGACCGGGCGGCAGAAATGGGTCGAGGAGGAGCTGTCGATCCTGACCGATCCGGCGACCTACACCGTCGCATCCCGACGAGGCCTGGGAGCGGGTCAAGACCCGCACCACCTCGGGCCGGTTTCTGGCGGTGGTCAAGGAACTGGCGCGGTTCCGCGAGGACTATGCGCAGCGCAGCAACATGCCGCGCAGCCGGGTGCTGAAGGACGATGCGCTGCTGGAACTGGCCTCGACCCGGCCCACGAACGCCGAGGAACTGGGCCGCTCGCGCCTGCTGCTGCGCGAGGGGCGGCGAGGCGAGATTGCCGACGGGATTCTGGCGGCGGTCAAGGCGGGGATGGAGATGCGCGCCGACGAGATGCCGAAGCCCGACCTGAGCCGCGAGCAGTTGCAGGTCAACCCGGCGCTGGCGGATCTGCTGCGGGTGCTGCTGAAGGCCAAGTCCGAGAAGCTGGGGGTGGCGGCGAAGCTGATCGCCTCGGCCGCCGATCTCGACGCCATCGCGGCGGGCGAGCGCGAGCTGCGACGCGCTGCACGGCTGGCGGCGCGAGGCCTTCGGCGAGGATGCGCTGCGGCTGTGCCGGGGCGAGATCGCGCTGTCGGCCAAGGGCAGCGAAGTGCGGGTCGTCAGGCTTTAGGGGGCGTCGGGCGATGCAGGCGTCACCCGAACCGATCCGACCTTCTGATACTCAAAAGTCTGGCGGGAAAACCGGTGCCGACAGTCTGCTCTAGCGGCGGCTGGAGCGGGCGTTCTGCGCGCCCTGGATGACGATTTCGCGGATGCCTTCGAGTTGCTTGTCGGAGAGCGATGTGCCGACGATGACCTCGCGCGACTGTTGGGTCGAGACGCGGGTCGGCTCGGGCGGCGGGATCAGCACGAAGCGGAACGTGAGGCGGCCGTCCTCGACGGGATCCTGCACAAGCTGGCCGTCCCAGTAGCCCTGGGCGGGCGGCAGGCCGGTGGCCCGGATGATCGCGCCGCCGGGGTAGCGTTCGACCGACATGCTCAGCACCTGATCGACAAGGGGGCGCGTATCGACGGGACGGCCATCGTCTGTCGTCTGCACCACCGCGACCTCTTTCGAGCCGCCGAACCAGTTGACCGGGTTCCAGTTCGACTGGCTGAAGCCGCCACAGGCCCCCAGCAGCAGCAGCCCGGCGAGGGCGGCGATCAGCGGTCTCGTCATCCGGCATCCCTTTTTCGTCACGCTTGCCTTGGGTAGCCGATGGCGCGCGGTTTGAAAAGCTCGCCTGCGCGCGGGGTAGACGTTTGGCTGGGCGCGCCTTAGGTCAGGGGCAGAAATCGGAGACGCTGCCGATGGCCAGCCCTGCCTTCGAAGAGATTGCCGAGACCTTCGAGTTCCTCGACGACTGGGAGGATCGGTATCGCCACGTGATCGAGCTGGGCCGGGCCATGCCGCCGCTGGACGCGGCGTTCCGGGTGCCTGCGACCAAGGTGCAGGGCTGCGCGAGCCAGGTCTGGATCCTGCCGCAGATCGACGGCAGCGGGCCGGGGGCGCGGTTCGATTTTCAGGGCGAGAGCGATGCGATGATCGTGCGCGGCCTGATCGCGATCCTTCATGCGCTTTATGGCGGGCTGACCGTGGCCGAGGTGGCGCGGGTGGATGCACAGGCCGAGCTGGGGCGGCTTGGGCTGACGGACCATCTGTCGTCGCAGCGGTCGAACGGATTGCGGGCGATGGTGGAACGCATCAGGTCGGTCGCGGCGGAAGCCACGGCGGGCTGACATCGCCGGTCAGCGGGCGGCGCGCGCGAGGGCTGGCTCCAGATCGCCGTAGCCGGTGAAGCGCCGCTCATAGGCCAGGCCGAGGCGGCGCGGCACAGTCCCGGGCCTTGGCGTCCAGCGCCGGATCGTCGGTCTGCGCCTGATAGACCAGCTTGGTGTAGTTGCCGAAATACATGTCGCGCAGTTCCGGGTGACGGTCGAGACCCATCGGCCGCCAGACGAAGGCATCGAACTGCCGCACCAGGAAATCGGTCAGGTAGAAGGCGGTGAATTCGGTCTCGGCACCGCTCGGCGAAGACCGCCGTTGCCTTCAAAGAACGAATAGCAATGCGGGCCTTCGATCATCTCGACCCCCAGTTCCTCGCAACGTGTTTGCAACAGGCCGCCGGTGCCGCAATCGGCGTAGACGACGAAGACCGGCATCGTAAGCCTCGCGTTGCGGCCGTGACGGCCGCCTCGACGGCGTCGGGGATGCGGTCGGGCCAGAGATGCAGGTTTGCCGGCAGGCATTGCAGATCAAGGTGATCCCAGCCGTTCCTGCGTTTCAGCGCCAGGATTTCATGCGCCAGCGCGCCGCAGGCGATCAGCAGGACGCGACCCTTGTGCGGCGGCGGCAAGGCCCGTTCGTCGTCAGAACCTCGTCCGGGGGAATCTCGGTCATTGCCTGCGACCCCGCCAGCCCAAGACCAGGCCGCCGACGAGCGCCGCGAAACCGAGCGCGGCCAGCGGCAGGCCGGCGCTAGGTCCACATCAGGATCGTCAGACCGGCGGCCGCGATGACCGAGAGGATCAGGATTGCAAAGGCACGCGGTGGCATGACAGCTCCTTTCCCGAAGAAGATGGGCGTGCACGCGTGTCGAGGCAAGCGGCGCGCCGAGCGGGAGGGCAGAGGGCCGGATTGGGCGCGCCGCTGCTGTGCCGGGCGAGGCCCGGGATCGGGCCCCGGGGGCTTGGTTTGTCGGCAGGCGGCTGTCAGGCGCTGAGCTGGTTGTGCTTGCGGGCGACGAACTGCTTGGCGGTTTCCACCGCCACGGCGGCATCGCGGCAATAGGCGTCGGCGCCGATCGCACGGCCGAATTCCTCGTTCAGCGGCGCGCCGCCGACCAGCACGATGTAATCCTCGCGCATGCCCTTTTCCTTCATCGTGTCGATCACGACCTTCATGTAGGGCATGGTCGTGGTCAGCAGCGCCGACATGCCGAGGATATCGGGCTGTTCGCGCTCCAGCGCCTCGAGGTATTTCTCGACCGAGTTGTTGATGCCGAGGTCCAGCACTTCGAAGCCCGCGCCTTCCATCATCATGGCGACGAGGTTCTTGCCGATGTCGTGGATGTCGCCCTTGACGGTGCCGATCACCATCTTGCCCATGCGCGGCGCGCCGGTTTCGACCAGCAGCGGCTTCAGGATGAACATGCCCGCCTTCATCGCGTTGGCGGCCAGCAGCACTTCGGGCACGAACAGGATGCCGTCGCGGAAGTCGGCGCCGACGATGGTCATGCCGGCGACCAGCGCCTTGGTCAGCACGTCATAGGGCGTCCAGCCGCGGTCGAGCAGGATGTTGACGCCCTCCTCGATCTCTTCCTTCAGGCCGTCGTAGAGGTCGTCGTGCATCTGCAGCACAAGCTCGTCGTCGGAAAGTTCGGACAGGATGATTTCGTCGTCGGCCATGGCGCTGCTCCTGCGCGGATGTGTCTCAAGGTTCAATGAGGCCAAAGCGATGCACGCACTTTTCGGATTGCGACATGGGCCGCGTGAAAGCCGACAGAGCGGCGTCGCAAAGCGACAGGAACGGGGTTGCCTGCCATTGGGGTGGCGCATGTTCACTTTATGTTCTATATCCGGGCCATGGAACATGCGCGATGGCATACTTCCCGGCCGCCGCCTGCGCGCCCGCGGGGGCCGGATCGAACCGCGCCGGACGGTTCGAGGCGCATGACGGCGCGAGGCCGTCGACGACGGCTGGGATATGCCCGAGGAGGACGCGGCTGGTGCGCACCGAGGTGCGGATCGAGCGGCCGCGGTCGGCACTGAGCTACAACCGCTCGCCCGACCTGCCGTTCGACCGGTCGATCAACCCCTATCGCGGCTGCGAGCATGGCTGCATCTATTGCTTCGCGCGGCCCAGCCATGCCTTCCTGAACCTGTCGCCGGGTCTGGATTTCGAGACGCGGCTGATCGCCCGGCCGGGCATCGGCGCGGTGCTGGCGCGGGAACTGTCGGCGAAACGGCTACGTGCCGCAGGTGATCGCGATCGGCACCAACACCGACCCCTACCAGCCCGTCGAGGCGCGAGCACCGGGTGATGCGCGAGGTGCTGGAGGTGCTGCGCGACCTTCGACCATCCGGTGGCGATCACCACCAAGGGCACGCTGATCGAGCGCGATCTGGACCTGCTGGCGCCGATGGCGGCGCAGCGGCTGGTGCGGGTGGGGATCTCGGTCACGACGCTGGACCGCGGACCTGGCCGGCGCGATGGAGCCGCGGGCGGCCGCGCCGACGCGGCGGCTGGAGGTGATCCGGCGGCTGACGCGCGGCGGGCGTGCCGGTGCGGGTGATGGTGGCGCCGGTGATCCCGGGGCTGACCGACCACGAGCTGGAGGCGATCCTCGCGGCGGCGCGAGACGCGGGGGCGGTGGCGGCAAGCTGGATCATGCTGCGCCTGCCGCGGGAGGTGGCGGCGCTGTTCCGCGACTGGCTGGAAGCGAGCGTTTCCGGACCGCGCGGCGCAAGGTGATGGCGCGGGTGCGCGAGGTGCATGGCGGGCGCGACTACGACCCCGCATGGGGCAGGCGGATGCGGGGCGAGGGGGTCTGGGCCGATCTGATGGAGCGGCGCTATCGGCGTGGCCGTGGCGCGGCTGGGGCTGGACGTGGACCTGCCGCCGCTGCGCGGGACCTGTTCGCGGTGCCGCCGCGGGCGGGGGATCAGTTGAGCTTGTTCTGAACGGGGTGGACCAAGGGTTTTCGGAGACCCTCGGCCACATCCATGGCAGGATCCTGGCTGCGCGCTAACCGCGCCGTCCGCGCCGTTCCCGCTTTGGCCCGGCATCGTCGCCCGTGCCGTCCGAGGCCGAGGAGAAGCCGCCGAGCGTGTGCCTGATCGTCTCCAGCGTCGGGCGGGGGCCCTGGGGCGGCTCTCCAGCGCCTCGCGCATGCGCGCGCAGGTGGTCGGGCATCGTGCCGCAGCAGCCGCCGATGATCCGCACGCCCGCGTCGCGGGCGAGGACGGCGTATTCCGCCATCAGTTCGGGCGTGCCGTCATAGTGGATGTGGCCGTCGTGATACTTCGGGATGCCCGCGTTGCCCTTGGCGATGATCGGCCGTTCGGGACCGTGCGCGGCGAAGCCCAGGACGGTGCGCAGCAGGTCGGACGCGCCGACGCCGCAGTTCGCGCCAAAGGCGATGGGCGGGTTGGGCAGCTTCTCGACCATCTCGACCATCGCGGCCGAGGTGACGCCCATCATCGTGCGGCCCGCGGTGTCGAAGCTCATCGTGCCGCACCAGGGCATGTCCGCGCAGGCCGCGGCCTCGGCGGCGGCGCGGTATTCCTCGGGCGCGGAGATCGTCTCGACCCACAGCACGTCGGCGCCGCCTTCCTTCAGGCCCTCGGCCTGTTCGTGGAACATTTCGACGGCGACGGCATGGGTCAGGGTGCCCATCGGCTCGAAGATCTCGCCCGTCGGGCCCATCGAGCCCGCGACGACGACCGTGCGGCCGCGGCGTCGGCGATCTCGCGGCCGAGGTCGGCGGCGACGCGGTTCAGCTCGCGCACGCGGCCCTGCGCGTCGTGCAGCTTCAGCCGGCTGGCGTTGCCGCCGAAGGTGTTGGTCAGGAAGATGTCGGACCCGGCATCGACGGCGGACTGCGTAGAGCGTGCGGATGTTGTCGGGCTGCTCGACGTTCCAGAACTCGGGCGCCTCGCCCGAGGAGAGGCCCATGTTGAACAGGTTCGTGCCGGTCGCGCCATCGGCCATGAGCCAGTCGCGGTCGACAGCAGGCGGGTCAGGGCGTCGGTCATCACAATGATCCTTGTCGGTGCAGGGGGCATCGGATCGCCCCCCGCCCGCGACCTCTGGCACGCCGCCGCGCGCGAGGCAAATCCATTCTGTTCAAGATGATCTTGAGAGCGGTCCGGAACTTAGGCCTCGTCCAGGAGCTGTGCCTTGGCGGTCGCCAGAAACTCGCTCATCTTGTCGCGGATGACGGCGTCCGACGCGAGGCTGCCGAGGTCGCCCGCGACCTTGCGCACCACGTCCTCGATCCCCGGCTTCTTCGAAATCGGCCTTCACCACGCTCATCGCATATTCAGCCGCCGCATCGCCCGATTTTGCCCAGCAGACCGGCGGCCCAGAGGCCGACCAGCTTGTTGCGGCGCGCCTCGGCGCGGAACTGCATTTCGGCGTCATGGGCGAACTTGGATTCGAAGGCGCTCTCGCGGTCGTTGAAGGTGGTCATGGCCAGTTCCCTGCTGCTGCTTCCGGTCCTGCCCCCATATGCCGCTCGGATGCTCTTGTCGCAAGGGGTGCGGCACGGGCTGAGCGCCTTGCGACAGCGCCAACGTTGACGTATAGGACCGCCATCAGGACATGGGGCTGCAGTGCAGTGTTGGCCCGCGCGGGTCCGGTGTCGATCGGAGAGTTCATGGCACGTCGCAAGAAGATCTACGAAGGCAAGGCGAAGATCCTCTACGAAGGCCCCGAGCCGGGCACGCTGGTCCAGTACTTCAAGGACGACGGCGGCACGATCAGCGTGCCGCGCCCAGGGCAAGCTATCGAGGGCAAGGGCGTGCTCAACAACCGCCTGTCGGAGTTCTTCATGTCCGGGCTGAACGCCATCGGCGTGCCGACGCATTTCATCCGCCGCCTGAACATGCGCGAGCAACTGGTGCGGATGGTCGAGATCATCCCGCTCGAGGTGGTGGTGCGCAACTTCGCCGCCGGATCGACTGTCGAAGCGCCTTGGCATTCCCGAAGGCACGCCGCTGCCGCGCCCGATCGTCGAATACTACTACAAGGACGACAAGCTGGGCGACCCGATGGTGGCCGAAGAGCATATCGTCGCCTTCGGCTGGGCCAGCCAGCAGGATCTGGACGACATGGTGGCGCTGGCGCTGCGCGTGAACGACTTCCTGTCGGGCGTGATGATCGGCGTGGGCATCCGTCTGGCCGATTTCCGGATCGAGATCGGCCGGATCTGGGAGGGCGATTTCATGCGCCTGATCGTGGCCGACGAGATCAGCCCGGACAGTTGCCGCCTGTGGGACATGCGCGGCCGCGAGCGGGCCGAAGGTCTGCCCCGGCCGACCCGGGCCGCTGGCCGATGTCTACTACCGAGCTTGCACGGCGTCTGGGAGTGCTGCCCTCGAACGTGACGCATACGCCGAAGCCCACGCTGATCAACTGAAAGGCCCTTGCCCATGAAAGCGCGTGTCCATGTCATGCTGAAGGACGGTGTTCTCGACCCGCAGGGCGAGGCGGTGCGCCATGCGCTGGGCACGCTGGGATTTGCCGGCGTGGAGGGGGTGCGGCAGGGCAAGGTGATCGAGCTGGATCTGGCGGGGATGGACCGGGCGACGGCCGAGGCTGAAGTGCGGGCCATGTGCGAGAAGCTGCTCGCCAACACGGTGATCGAGAAGCTACCGGTCGAGATCGCCTGAGCGGTCGATTTTTCTGCGAAAAATCAGTCTGTGCGGTGGTGCCGGAATTTTCGCAGAAAATTCGCTGTGGCAGTTTGTTTCCGACGTGGCACATGGCGCGCCGCGCTAGACCATGGGAGCGCGGCCCTGGCTTCTGGGGACATCGAGGGAGGCGACCATGCGTGCGGCAGTCCTGAGGGATTACAATCCGGATCTGTCGATCGAGACGGTGCCGATCCGGTTTGCCCGTCCGATGGCGTGGTGCTGAAGGTGCTGGCCTGCGGCATCTGCCGCGTCGGACTGGCATGGCTGGGTGGGCGAGCATCCGCAGGTGAAGCCCGGGCCATTCCGGGGCATGAATACTGCGGCGAGGTGGTCGCAAGCCGGGCCGCTGGCGCGCTGGCTGGTGGGCGACCGGGTGATCGCGCCCTTCATCCTCTCCTGCGGGGAATGTCCGGAGTGCCGCTCGGGCCAGACCACGACCTGTCGCAGCCAGATCGTGCCCGGCTTCGGCGAGCCGGGCGCCTATGCCGAGTACATCGCGGTGCCCCATGCCCATAACCTCGCGCGGTCTGCCGGAGGCCTGTCGCCGGCGCTGGCGGCCGGGCTGGGTTGCCGGGTGACGACGGCCTGGCAGGCGCTGACGGGCCGTGCGGCGCTGCAGGCGGGAGAGTGGCTGGCGGTGCATGGCACGGGGGCGTCGGGCTCTCGGCGCTGATCCTGGGCCGGGCGCTTGGCGCGCGGGTGGTGGTGGTC
This sequence comes from uncultured Alphaproteobacteria bacterium, assembly GCA_963777765.1. Classification (GTDB taxonomy): domain Bacteria; phylum Pseudomonadota; class Alphaproteobacteria; order Rhodobacterales; family Rhodobacteraceae; genus Aliitabrizicola. The sequence goes on from CAVZRP010000008.1 coordinate 345,383, forward strand.
GATGTGGTGCCGGAGCGGCTGTCGCACGCGCTGTCGCTGGGGGCCGAGGCGGCGGTGGACGCGCGCGAGGGCGATGTGGCGGCGCGGATCGTCGAGATTACGGGGGGCGGGGCGCATGTCAGCGTCGAGGCGCTGGGGATTCGCGGCGACGATCAACGCCTCGATCGAGTGCCTGCGACCGCTCGGGCGACATGTGCAGGTCGGGCTGCCGATCGGGCATACGGCGCGGATGGAGGTCAACATGAACGCGGTCTACATGAAGCAGCTGGCGCTGTTCGGCACGCGCGGCATGCCGAGCTGGCGCTATCCGTCGCTGCTGACGCTGATCGAGATGGGGCGGGTCGATGTTGCGCCCATCGTCGCGCGGACAGGTGCCCTTGTCGGGCGTCGAGCGCGGAGTTGCGGGCCTTCAACGCGCCGATGCCGCCCGGCGTGGCGGTCATCGACGATTTCGCGGCCTAGCGCGGGCGGCGGAGCTGGCGGCGGGTCCATCGCCTGGACCCCCGGGATATTTCGGAGCGGAGTTTGGAGCGGGGCGGAATTGCCGGCCGTCCCCACTGGAAGGCGGCGCGCGATTGCGGTATGCGCGGCGCATCCCGCTTGCACGGAGCGCCGCCCATGAAAGCCGCCGTCGTCACCTTTCCCGGGTCGAACTGCGACCGCGATCTTGCCGTGGCCTTCGAAGCGGCGGGGTTCGAGGTGGCGCGGGTCTGGCACAAGGACACCGCGCTGCCGAAGGGCATCGATGTGGTGGGCGTTCCGGGCGGGTTCTCCTTCGGCGACTACCTGCGCTGCGGGGCGATTGCGGCGCAGTCGCCGATCGGCGCGGCGGTGCGCGGCGCATGCGGAGCGGGGCGGCTATGTGCTGGGCATCTGCAACGGCTTTCAGGTGCTGACCGAGATGGGGCTGCTGCCGGGCGTGCTGATGCGCAATGCCGGGCTGAAGTTCGTCTGCCGGACGGTGACGCTGCGGGTCGCGACGACCGACAGCGCCTTTACCTCGGGCTACGCTGCCGGGCGAGCGTCGATCCAGTTCCCGATCGCCCATCACGACGGCAACTACACCATCGACGCCGAGGGCCTGGCGCGCGCTGCAGGGCGAGGATCGCATCGCCTTTACCTATGCCGCAAACCCGAACGGCGCGATGGCCGACATCGCCGGCGTCCTGTCGGACAACCGCCGCGTGCTGGGGATGATGCCGCATCCCGAGCGGGCGGTCGATGCCGCGTCAGGGCGGCACCGACGGCGCGGGGCTGTTCGCGTCGCTGATGGGCGGGATGGCGCTGGCCTGAGCCGCGTCGGCTTGAGGCCGCTGCCGGCTCGGGCCTAGACTCTGGCGCATGAGCGAGACCTCGACGATCCTTCCGCCGACTGCGGCCGGCACCGAGGCTTCGGTCCTGGCGCGTCAAGCTTGCCGTCGCCGCTGCTGGTCGCTGCTGGCGGTCGGTGGTGGTGCTGGTCACGAACCGCTGCTGACCGACCGCTTCACCGAGACGACGCGCAACCGGGCCGAGGTGCGGCTGGCGCTGTACACCGGCAACCTGCTGTCCGAGTTGCAGCGGACCTCGGTCGTGCCGCTGCTGCTGGCGCGCGACCCGGAGCTGATCGAGGCGCTGCTGAAGCCGGCAATTTCTCCGGCACCTCGGCAGCGCTGATCGCGCTGCAGGCCGAGATCGGCGTCGCCTCGATCCTGCTGCTGGACGCCGACGGGCGGGTGGTCGGCGCGACGAACCGCAACGTGCTGGGCACCAACCACCGCGCCGAGACCTATTTCGTCGAGGCGCAGCGGTCCGAAGGACACGGTCTTTTCGCGCGGTCCGGCGCGACACGGGCGGCTATCGATTTCACCTATTCGCGCGCCGTGATCGCGGACGAACGGCAGGTCGCTGGGCGTGATCGTCGTCGTCGGTCGACCTGATGAAGTACGAGCGCGCCTGGGCGGGGTTGCAGGACGCGGTGCTGGTGACCGACAGCGAAGGCACGGTGATGCTGGCGACCGAGCCGCGCTGGCGCGGCCAGCCGCTGGAGCGAGGCGCTGGCGCTGCGCGATCCGCCCTCGGCCATCGCGCGGGCGCTTGCAGGCGACGGCGGACTGGGCGCAGGACCCGCCGGACGCCTATGTGCGCGGCGAGGCGGTGATGCGGACCGAGGCGCGGGTGCCGTTCCGGGGCTGGCGGATGGTGACCTTCACCGCCTACGAGTCGGTGCGCGAGCAGGTGAACGGCATCCTGGCGCTGGAGATCATGGGCTTTGCGATCCTGCTGGCGCTGCACCTTCTACCTTCTGTCGCGCCGGGCCTGGTCGCGGTCGGTGTCGTTCCAGCGGGAATCGGCGGAACTGCGGCTGCTGAACGCGCGGCTGCAGCGCGAGATCGCCGAACGCGAGAAGGTGCAGAAGGACCTGGAGGTGGCCGAGCTGACGCTGGCGCAATCGTCGAAACTGGCGGCGCTGGGCGAGATGTCGGCGGCGGTGAGCCATGAGCTGAACCAGCCGCTCGCCGCGATGAAGACCTATCTGGCGGGCGCGCGGCTTCTGTTGCAGCGCAAGCGCCCGGATGAGGCGCTGTCGTCGTTCCAGCGGATCGACGATCTGATCGAGCGGATGGGGGCGATCACGCGGCAGTTGAAGTCCTATGCGCGCAAGGGCGGCGAGGCCTTTGAACCGGTTGATCTGCGGGCTTGCGTCTCTTCGGCGCTGGCGATGATGGAGCCGCAGCTGAAGGCGCGCGTGGTCAAGATCACCCGGACCCTGCCGCGCGCAGCCGGTGATGGTGATGGCGGACCGGCTGCGGCTGGAACAGGTGATCATCAACCTCTTGCGCAACGCGCTGGACGCGACGAAGGACACGACGGACCCGCAGATCGACATCCTGCTGTCGGCGGGCGAAACGGCGACGCTGACGGTGCGCGACAATGGCCACGGGATCGACCGATCTCGACAACCTGTTCGAACCGTTCTACACGACGAAGAAGCCGGGCGAGGGGGTCGGGCTTGGCCTTGCGATCTCGTCCGGGATCGTGACCGACCTTGGCGGTCGCCTGACCGCGCGGAACGGCGAAGGCGGCGGGGCGGTTTCGAGATGCAGCTTGCCCATCTTGGGCAGACAGAACAGGAAGCAGCGGAATGAAGAGGTCCAGATGGCCACGGCGCAATGAAAGTGGCGATCGTCGATGACGAGGCGGACATGCGGCAGTCGATCAGCCAGTGGCTGGCGCTGTCGGGGTTCGACACCGAGACCTATGCCAGCGCCGAGGAGGCGCTGAAGGTCATCGGGCCGGATTTCCCGGGCGTCGTGGTCAGCGACATCAAGATGCCGGGCATGGACGGCATGGCGTTCCTGAAGCGGCTGATGGGGCAGGATTCGGGCCTGCCGGTGATCCTGATCACCGGCCATGGCGACGTGCCGATGGCGGTCGAGGCGATGCGGGTCGGGGCGTTCGATTTTCTGGAAAAGCCGTTCAACCCCGACCGGATGACCGAGCTTGCCAAGCGCGCGACGCAGGCGCGGCGGCTGACGCTGGACAACCGGGCGCTGCGCCGGGAACTGTCGGACGGCACGATGCTCATGAAGAAGCTGATCGGCGGCTCGCCGGCGATGGAGCGGCTGCGCGAGGATATCCTCGATCTGGGGCAGGCCGACAGCCATGTGCTGATCGACGGCGAGACCGGGACGGGCAAGACGCTGGTCGCCCATGCGCTGCACGCGGTGGGGCCGCGGGCGGGCGAAGAAGTTCGTCGACGATCTCCTGCGCCGCCTGGGGCGAGGACCAGCTGGCGGCGCGGCTGTTCGGGCCGGCGCGAGGACGGCGACGCATGCCCGCTGGTCGAGGAGGCGCGGGGCGGCACGCTGTGCCTTGAGGATATCGAGGCGCTGCGCGCATGCGCTGCAGGCGCGGCTTCTGACGCTGATCAACGAGCAGGGCACTGCCGCCCGAGACGCGGATCATCGCGATCTGCAACCAGCATGCGCCGGACAAGACGCTGGAGGAGGTGCTGCGGCCGGACCTGTTCTACCGGCTGGGGGCGATGACGATCCTGCTGCCGCCGCTTGCGGACGCGGGGCGAGGATATCCTGACGCTGTTCACCCGGCTGTCGCGAGCAGTTCGCCGAGGAATACGGCTGCGACGCGCCGCAGGTGACGGCGCAGGAGGCGGCGCAGCTGTTGCAGGCGCCCTGGCCGGGGAATGTGCGGCAGCTGGTGAACATCGCCGAGCGGGCGGTGCTTGCAGAACCGGCGGGGGTCGGGGTCGATCGCGTCGCTGCTGATGGCCGACAACGAGGCGGCGGGGCCGGCGCTGACGACCGAAGGCAAGCCGCTGAAGGACTATGTCGAGGCGTTCGAGCGGATGCTGATCGACAACACGATGCGGCGGCACAAGGGCGTCGATCGTGGCGGTGATGGAGGAGCTGTGCCTGCCGCGCCGGACGCTGAACGAGAAGATGGCGAAGTATGGGCTGAGCCGGGCGGATTACGTCTGATGCCATGAACCGGCCGGGTCGGGAGGCCCGAGCCGCAGCATAAGGCGGCTGGGGGCGGACCTGGACGAAAGATGCGCCGGTGGTGCGGTTGGGTTGCAGGTGGTTCACGCCCGGTCGCAAAGCAGTTGTCCTGAATTCCTGATCCGCGCTCGTCAGAATAGTCAGCGGGCCGTGGTCGTCGCGACAAAGTTTGAACGCGTCGACAGTCAATGCCTGCAACCCGCCAAAGTCGTTTCCCCGGGTGAATTGATCGACCGGCCGGTGATCACGCGGCCGGCGGCAGATACAACCTTGACGTGCGCGCTGCTGCATAGAAAAAACACATTGTGTTTCCCTTTGCGCGCCCGCTAGGGTCATTGAACGCGGGCTATGTTGCCCGTGCATGAGTTTCGCCGCCGGAGGCATGGGTCGGACCGCAGGGTCAGGACGTGCCAGAGGCGGAAGGATCGGCCGAAAGACCACCAATTGCCTGCCAAGTCATTGACGAAGCAGGCTTCAGATAGGTGGATGGCGCGAAAGTGCGCTGTCTTGGACAGAACCGCGATGACGCGTGCGAACCATGGGACAAGCCGTGAAGAGTGCCCGCAGGGCACCGATCCGCCTGGCCCCGCGCGCCGCCTCGCCCAAACAAGCCGCCCCCCCGTCCGCCTGTCCGCCCGGAGCACGCTCCGGGCCAGGGCGCTTGCGCCGGGCGCACTGGAACATCATGGTCAAGAAGATGCTTATCGACGCCACCCACGCCGAGGAAACTCGCGTGGTCGTGGTCGACGGAAACAAGGTCGAGGAGTTCGACTTTGAAACCGTAAACAAACGCCAGCTTGCCGGAAACATCTACCTCGCCAAGGTGACGCGGGTCGAACCGTCGCTTCAGGCGGCCTTCGTCGATTACGGTGGAAACCGGCACGGCTTCCTGGCCTTCGCCGAAATCCACCCGGACTACTACCAGATCCCGGTCGCCGACCGTAAGGCGCTGCTCGAGGAAGAGCGCGCGATGGCCCGCGCCGAGGAAGAAGAAGACAACCGCCGCGACCGCAGCCGCAGCCCGCGCCCGGCGCCCCGCGCCGAGGCTGCCGTGATCCGGCGATGCCGTGCAGAACGCCGACGTGGGCGCGATGGACGTGGTCGACCTGGGCGAGGAAACCGGGGCGGATGCGCTCGTAGCTGCCTCGGCACGCGGCCGATGACGATCAGCCATGATCGAGGATCACGCGCCCGACGGGCGGCACGATCCGGACGCAGCAACGGCGATGACGAGGATGGGGCCGGTCGCACCTACCGTTCGCCGTGGACCACGCCAGCGAGACCGATGACGAGATCGAGTCGATCGCCGAAGAGGACGTGGCCGAGGAAATCCGGCGCCGCGCCAGCCGCGTGCCCGGCGCTACAAGATCCAGGAAGTGGTCAAGGTCCGCCAGATCATGCTGGTGCAGGTCGTCAAGGAAGAGCGCGGCAACAAGGGTGCGGCGCTGACCACCTATCTGTCGCTGGCCGGTCGCTATTGCGTGCTGATGCCGAACACGGCGCGCGGGCGGCGGGATTTCCCGCAAGATCACCCAGGCCGCCGACCGCAAGAAGCTGAAGGAGATCGCGCAGGAGATCGAGGTGCCGGAAGGCGCCGGCCTGATCATCCGCACGGCAGGCGCCAAGCGGACCAAGCCCGAGATCAAGCGCGACTACGAATACCTGATGCGGCTGTGGGAGCAGATCCGCGAACTGACGCTGAAGTCCATCGCGCCCGCGACGATCTATGAGGAAGGCGACCTGATCAAACGCTCGATCCGCGACCTCTACAGCCGCGAGATCGACGAGGTGCTGGTCGAGGGCGACGGCGGCTACCGCACCGCCAAGGACTTCATGCGGATGATCATGCCGAGCCACGCCAAGGTGGTGCAGCCCTATGCCGAGCCGATGCCGCTGTTCGCCCGATATCAGGTGGAAAGCTATCTGGGCGGCATGTTCAACCCGACGGTGCAGCTGAAATCCGGCGGCTACATCGTGATCGGGGTCACCGAGGCGCTGGTCGCGATCGACGTGAACTCTGGCCGGGCCACCAAGGAAGGCTCGATCGAGGAGACGGCGCTGAAGACCAACCTTGAGGCGTCCGAAGAGATCGCGCGGCAGTTGCGCCTGCGCGACCTTGCGGGCCTGATCGTGATCGACTTCATCGACATGGAGGAGCGCAAGAACAACGCTCGCCGTCGAGAAGCGCCTGAAGGACAAGCTGAAGACGGACCGCGCGCGCATCCAGGTGGGCCGGATCTCGGGCTTCGGCTTGCTGGAGATGAGCCGCCAGCGCCTGCGGCCGGGGATGCTGGAAAGCGACGACGCAGCCCTGTGCGCATTGCCACGGCACCGGGCCTGATCCGGTCGGATGACAGCCTGGCCCTGCAGGTCCTGCGCGCGCTGGAGGAAGAGGGCACGCGGAAGCGGTCGAAAGAGGTGCTGCTGAAGGCGCCGGTCGCGGATCGTGAACTATCTGATCAACCAGAAGCGCGAGCATATCGCGCTGATCGAGGCGCGCTATGACATGGCGGTGCGGATCGAGGCCGATCCGTCTCTGATCAGTCCGGATTACTCGATCGAGAAGTTCAAGACGGCAACGCGGGTGATCTCGGCCGCGATGTCGGCTGTCATCTCGGCCGAGAGCACGCAGATGCCGGATCTGGAAGAGGACGAGGATCTGCCGTTCGAGGAGGACGAGGACGACGAGGAGGCCGAGGCCGATCTGGCCGACGTTCAACCTGCACGTTCGGGTGGTTCGCCGCAGTCGGCCGAGGGCGGGCCTGACGGACAACCGAAAAAGAAGCGCCGGCGTCGGCGTCGGCGTCGGGGCGGCGGCGGATCGGGTGAAGGCACGTCCGAGCGTCAGGCCGGTGTCGGGTCTTCGGTTGGCGAGACCGACGATACCGAGGCCGATGACGGCGACGATGAGGATGACGTCGATGCCGACGCCGCTGTGATCGAGACCGTGGTCGACGAACGCCTCGAGGCCCCGGAGGAGGCACCGCCCGCGAAGACGACCCGCAGCCGGACGCGGAGCCGGACGGTCAAGCCCGCGGCTGACGGAGCGTCTGCGGCAGAACCGGTCAAGAAACCCGCCGCCAAGGCCGCGCCGGTGAAGAAGCCGTCGAGCAGTTCGCGTACGAAGAAGCCCGTGGAGCCGGTGGATGCGGCACCGGCGGCAGTTGCCAAGCAGGCACCGAAACCTTCGTCGCGGTCGCGAACGACGAAGAAACCGGTCGAGGCCACGCCGATCGAGGCCGCCCCGGTCGAAGGTGCGCCAGTCGCCGCCGTGGCCGAGCTGTCCGAGGCCGTGTTTGTCGAGACCCGGGTGGATCCCGCCCCGGTCGTGGCTCAGCCCGAGAGCGAGACGGCGGAACAGGATGACGGAAAGCCGAAGAAGCGCGGCTGGTGGTCGCTGGGCCGTTGAAGCGCCGCAGGTGAAACGATGGGCGTGGCCGTTAAAGGCTGCGCCCTTTTTCTATGCGCGCCGGATCAGATAGGCGGCGACGCCCTGTGCTTCCGTGCCGCCGAGAAAGGTATGACCCGCCTCGCTGCAGAAATGCGGCAGGTCGATTGCCGCCATCGGGTCGGTTGATCGCACGCGCAGGATGCGACCCGGCGCCATCGCCATCAGCCTTTTCCGCGCCCGCAGCACGGGGAGGGGACAGAGAAGCCCTTCGCAGTCGATCTCCTCGTCCCAGGTCATGTGGGCGCGGCACTCCCCGTGATTGTCCTGCATTTCGGCCCCGGTTTCATCTTGGAACAAGTATCCCACGGGGGTCCGGGGGTGTGAAGCCCCCGGCTGCGGATGCCCCGCAGGCCGGTGCCGATCCGGCGCTGGCGCTTCGGCCCGCGTCCGTTCCCGGCAATGTGACGGCGCGGGGCGTGACGCGGCGCGGTCGTTCCGCTATGTCGCAGGGCAAGGGGGCTTCGCATGTTCGGGATAGATGTGTTCGACGCCGGGTTGCTGCCGGCCATGCTGGTGGCGCTGGCGGCAGGGGTGCTGTCTTTCCTGTCGCCCTGCGTGCTGCCGATCGTGCCGCCCTATCTTGCCTACATGGGCGGAATCAGCATGGGCGAGATGCAGGCCGGGCGCGGCATGCCGCGAAGGGTGATGCTGGCTGCACTGTTCTTCGTGCTGGGACTGTCGACGGTATTCCTGTTCCTTGGCTTCGCAGCATCCGCGTTCGGGGCGTTCTTCCTGCAGAATGCGGAGTGGTTCAACACGCTGGCTGGCGTGGTCGTAATGGTGTTCGGCGCACATTTCATCGGCATCTACCGCATCGGCTTTCTTGACCGGGATATTCGGATGGACGCAGGCGACCGGGGTGGGTCGGCCTTCGGGGCCTATGTCCTGGGCCTTGCCTTCGCGTTCGGCTGGACACCCTGCATCGGCCCGCAGCTGGGTGCGATCCTGTCGCTGGCGGCAGGAGAGGCGAGCATGGTCCGGGGCACCACGCTGCTTGGCGTCTATGCGGCAGGGCTGGGCATCCCGTTCCTTCTGGTGGCTGCGTTCTTCCCGCGGCTGACGGGGGTGATGGGCTGGATGAAGCGGCACATGGAGCGGATCGAGCGGGTGATGGGGCTGATGCTGTGGACCATCGGCCTGTTGATGCTGACGGGTGGATTTTCGCAGTTCTCATACTGGCTGCTGGAGACGTTTCCGGGGCTTGCATCCCTCGGCTGATCAGTGTTCTGGCGACGTGGCGGAAGCATCTCGTAGTGGTCCGCGCCTCTGTCCGACGTCGAGCTATGGGCTGGCCAATCTGGATATTTGAGCCAAGATGAAGGGGCGAGGGCAGACGCCGGCTATACCCCGAGTGCTTCGGCGACCCGCATCTGGAAGTAGTGGACGCCCTTTTCGTGGAGCGACGAGAGCGGACCGGGGGTATAGGCACCCGCAGCGTAGTTCTTCTGCGTGTGTTCGCAGATGGCCATATCCTCGGCCACCACGGCCAGCGTCCCGTCGCGGCTGCGGTGGCGTGCAGGTCCGCCCCCGGCCGAGGTGTCGGCAAAGTGGAACGTATAGTGCTGGTCGGTCCGGTCGACAGACAGCGGGTTGATGCGTGAGGTGTTCATGCCGCCCTCGAAGAGCGAGAGAGTCCAGTTCGGCCACATCCACAGCCACTTGCCACGATAGAAAAGACCATCCTTGGGCGGGGCGGTCATCCTGACATAACCGCGCCTTGCGACCGTCCGGAATTCGTCGAAGCGGATCGCGGCGAAGAACGAAGGGTGGGTGCCGGGGATGTGGTAGCCTTCGACGAAGTTGTCCGTATAGGTCTTCCAGTTCGAGGCGAAGCTGACGGTGGCGCTGTCGGTCGCGGTATAACTTTCGAGTGGCTCGTCGGCGAGTTCGCCGGGCAGGTCGCCCAACTGATCAAGGAGAGACTCCACGGGGTCGGCGGCGGCGAACAGGAGGCCGCGCCAGGTGTCGAGCGCCACGGGCTGGAGCGGCCAGTCCTCGGGGATGATGGCAGGGTCGGCACCGAACCACGGCGCCTGCACGAGGCGCCCGTCATCGGCAAAGGCCCAGTGGTGGTAGGGGCAGCGGATCAGCGCACAATTGCCCGTGCCGGGTTCGAGCAGGCGCGCGCCGCGATGGCGGCAGACGTTGCGGAAGCCGCGCAGCGCGCCGTCACGGCCCCGGATCGCAAAGAGGCCAAGGCCCGCGATGTCTGTGGCAAGGTATTGCCCCGGCTCGGCAACGGCGCCCGCCGGACCAAGATACTGCCACGTCCGCCAGAAGATCGCGCGCCGCTCGGACTCGAGCACGTCGGGTCGGACATACAGGGCCGGGTCGAGGTTCAGGAACTGGGCCATGTGGAGAGTCCTTCGGGGTGCGTGGTGACCGACGATACGTAGGCTCGCGCGGAGCGGCAAGAGTGGCGACCGCGCCTTGCGGGCGCCTGCGTCGATGCTCTTAATTCTGCCCGAGTTTCGGGCTAGTCTCATGCCCATGGATGGGTCTGGACTGACAGGGTCGCAAGGCGAAGTTCGCCGCCGGAGGGTGTTCTACATCCCCGGTTACGACCCATTTCCACCGCGCCGCTACCGCGAACTCTACCGCCGCGAAGGGGCGGAGCAGGCCGCGATCTCGGGCTACGATCTCGCGGTCGGGCGCGGGCCGGGGCAGACGAAGGAGGCCTGGCGCGTCAAGTCGCGGATCGACGGGCAGGAGGTTCTGACGGATGTCGAGGTGCTGGTCTGGTCGGATCTCGTGCAGGGGTCGATGGATCAGAGCATCCTTGGCACATATGTGCAGCTTCTGTGGACCGCGGGGGTGTATATCTTCAGCGGGGCGCTGTTCCGGCTGATGTATCTGCGCAAGGGGCCAATCCTCGCCGCGCTTTATCCGATCGCCATGCTGTTGGGGCAACTGGCTGTGGCATGGTTCGCCGGATGGATCGTCGCGCATGTCCTGGGGCTGGTGCTCCCATGGAACCTGGGGTGGGTCGCTGGGGCTTCCGCTGATGGTCTGGCTGCTGATCCGCTTCAAGCGGATGGATCGCAGGCTGTTCGCCTATTATCTGATGCATGACTATGCCTATACGGCGCGGCTGCGGGGGGCGAATCCACCCGATCTGGAGGTGCGGATGGCCGAGTTCCGCACGGACGATCCGGGCGGCGCTGGAGACGCGCTGCGACGAAGTGCTGGTCGTCGGCCATTCGTCGGGCGCGCATCTGGCGGTGTCGATCCTGGCGGACCTGATCCGGGAGGGCGTGCCGAAGGGCGGCGCCGTGCTGTCCTTTCTGTCCCTGGGGCAGGTGGTGCCGATGGTCTCGTTCCTGCCGCGGGCCGAGAGGTTGAGGGCGGACCTGCATTTTCTCGCGGCGCGGGACGAACTGGCCTGGGTCGACGTGACAGCCCCGGGGGATGGCTGCGCCTTCGCGCTGTGCGATCCGGTGGCGGTGACCGGGGTCGCACCGGCGGGCAAGCGCTGGCCGCTGGTGATCTCGGCTGCATTCTCGCAGACGCTGAGCGAGCCGCGGTGGAAGGCCCTGAGGTGGAAGTTCTTCCGGCTGCATTTCCAATACCTTTGTGCCTTCGACCGACCCGGTGACTATGACTACTTCCGCATCACTGCAGGACCGTTGACGCTGGGCGCACGCTTTGCCGGCCGGCAGCCGTCGAAAAGCCGGATCGACGTGCCCGTGTCGGGGTATGTCAGCCGGTCCGCATGATCCCGCCGAAGCCCGCCGCGCGGCCTGATCGCGTCTCGCTCTGGCGGCACATGCGGCTGTTCCGGGCGGATATCCTGTCGTCCCAGCCTGCGCGGCTCTATCGGGCCCGGATGGCGGAGTTCCGCACGCCGTTCTTCCGGAGCTACCTGTGCAACGACCCCGCGCTGGTGCGTCTGGTGCTGAACGAACGGCCCGGGGATTTCCCGAAATCCGCCCGGGTGCGCGAAGGGTTGACGCCGCTTCTGGGCAATTCGGTTTTCGTGACGAACGGCGCGGTGTGGGAGCGGCAGCGCCGGATCATCGACCCGGCCTTCGAGGGCGGGCGGTTGCGCGATACCTTCCCGGCGATGCAGGCAGCCGCCGAGGCGGCGGCGGACCGGATGCCCGTGGGCGAGGTGGAGGTCGAGTCGGAGATGAGCCATGCGGCGGCGGACGTGATCTTTCGTACGCTGTTCTCGATCCCGATCGAGCATGAGGTGGCGGCGCGGGTGTTCAGGCTGTTCCGCGACCATCAGCGCAGCCAGCCGATCCTGAATGTTGCGGCCTTTCTGCCGCTGCCGTCGCTGGATGCCGCGTTTTCACAAGCGGCGAACCCTCGCTACGGCGCGCGAGATCAGGATGCTGATCGACGGTCTGACGCGCGAGCGGGCGGCAGAGATTGCGGCAGGGCAGGCACCGGATGATCTGGCGACGAAGATCATGACGACGCCCGACCCCGTTACGGGGGAAAGGTTCAACACCGAGGAGATGGTGGATCAGGTCGCGATCTTCTTTCTCGCAGGGCATGAAACCTCGGCTTCGGTTCTGTCTTGGGCGCTTCTCTTGCTGGCGCTGTCCCCCGAGGCTCAGGATCGTGTGGCGGAAGAGGCGGCCGGGGGGGGGCCGGATTTCGCGGCACTGTCGCGGTTGCGCTTCACGCGCGACGTGTTCCGCGAGGCGCTGCGACTTTATCCGGCAGTGCCGATGATGGTGCGCGAGACGGCAAGGGCGGAGGAGTTTCGCGGACGGCAGGTCGCACGGGGGCGCAGGTGGTGCTGAGCCCCTGGCACCTGCACCGGCACGAGCGGCTGTGGGACCGGCCGGACGAGTTCGATCCGGATCGCTGGCAGACCGAGGCCGGGCGCGCTTCGGCGCGCGACGGCTATCTGCCGTTCTCAGCCGGGCCGCGCGTCTGCCCCGGCGCTGGATTCGCGATGATCGAAGGGGTGATGATGCTTTCGGCATTGGTCGGGCGGTTCCGGTTTTCAGTCGCAACCGGGCCGCTGCCGGTGCCGGTGGCCCATCTGACCGTTCGCTCGCGGGAGGGGATTCGGTTGCGAGTAGAGCGCCGCTAGGGCGAATCACTGGACCTGAAATATCTCAATACGTGCAATCGAATAGCGGATGCGAGACCCAGATCGCCGCGTTCTTCGTCGATCTCGGCGGCCAAACTGTTGATAGGTTTACCCTTTTGTGCTGCAACGCAGCGAAATGCGTCCCAGAACTCGGGTTCCAGCGAGACGCTGGTTCGGTGACCATTTAGCGTCAATGAATGCTTTTTCGGGCGATTGTTCACGAACCGTCCCTTTTATGTCCGTCGAGGTGAGAGTTTAGGGCGTCGCTTCGCTTTAAAGCTGCTTCACGTTCGGCTTTGGTTTGTCCATGCTTCGCCGCATTCGCGGTTGCTTCTTCTGCACGCTTTTCACGCTGTTTCTGCTTCGAAAAGCGGCGAAGATTGGTTATTTTACTCATTTTTTTCGACTTTCAACCTAAAGGAGTGTTGTCATTTTGGCACTTGTGTCCGCAGTCTTGCAAACATAGTTTCGCCCAAATCGGTAACTATGCATACACTCCAACTAGGCTAGATTTCTCGGTAATGGTTTCCGGGCGCTTTATGAGGAAGAGCAAATGAATATGAAGACAATTCTTGCCGCAGGCGCAATGGTAGCAGCTTTGGCGCTGCCCGCTGCTGCGGCGACGGTTTCCGTCACTGTCGATGCGAAGGCAAATTCGCTCGCCACGAACCAACTTTCGCGTGGGCTGGATACAGGCGTGTCGCTGACGGCTGGCGACGTGTTCTCTATCTCTGTCGATCCTGCGGATACATGGGCGATCGGGCACAATACGGCACGGCACCTCGGTACGGCAGATGGTGCGCCGCTCTACCGGCTTTACACGTTCCTCGGCCAGACCTTTTCCCACGGTACGCTGGTGGGCAAGATCGGCGACGGGCTGTTCTTCCGCGTGGGTTCCAGCTACCTGAACCAGGCTGCAAGCGCCACGGGCGTGCTTAAGCTGTTCATGTGGGATGGCAACTTCGGCGACAACTTCGGTTCCGTCACTGCGACCATCACGACAGAAGAGATCGCGCCGGTTCCGCTGCCTGCCAGTGCGCCGTTGATGCTGATCGGTGTCGGCGCTCTTGCGATGCTTCGCCGCCGCAAGGCCTGATCGGACCTACCGACCGTTCGAACAAGCAGGGCCGCATCTCCGGATGCGGCCTTTTGCTTTGCCCGATCAGCCCTTCGGGCCGATCATGTCTTCGGGGCGCACGACGCGGTCGAAGGTCTCGCCGTCGACAAAGCCCAGCGCAATGGCCTCTTCGCGCAGGGTGGTGCCGTTCTTGTGCGCGGTCTTGGCGACCTTGGTGGCGTTGTCATAGCCGATGGTCGGCGCCAGCGCCGTCACCAGCATCAGGCTTTCCTTCATCAGCTTGTCGATCCGCGGCATGTTGGCCTGCGATGCCCACCACCATGTTGTCGGTGAAGCTGGCCGCCGCGTCGCCCAGAAGCTGCATGGATTGCAGCACGTTGTAGGCCATCATCGGGTTGTAGACGTTCAGCTCGAAATGGCCCTGCGAGCCGGCGAAGCCGACGGCGGCGTCGTTGCCCATGACCTGCGCGCAGACCATGGTCAGCGCCTCGGCCTGGGTCGGGTTGACCTTGCCCGGCATGATCGAGGAGCCGGGTTCGTTTTCCGGCAGGATCAGCTCGCCCAGGCCCGAGCGCGGGCCGGAGCCGAGCAGGCGCATGTCGTTGGCGATCTTGAAGAGCGCTGACGGCCACGGTCTTCAGCGCGCCCGAGAACATCACCATCGCGTCATGCGCGGCCAGCGCCTCGAACTTGTTCGGCGCGGTGACGAAGGGCAGGCCGGTGATCTCGGCGATCTCGGCGCGCGACGCGGGCATCCCAGCCGACCCGGGTGTTCAGCCCGGTGCCGACGGCGGTGCCGCCCTGGGCCAGTTCATAGATCTCGGGCAGGCACCTTGTGGACGCGCAGGATGCCCTGGCTCGACCTGATGCGCGTAGCCGGAGAACTCCTGACCCAGCGTCAGCGGCGTCGCGTCCTGGGTGTGGGTGCGGCCGATCTTGATGATGTCCTTGAACTCGACGCGACTTGTCGACAAGCGCGTCGTGCAGCTTCTCCAGCCCCGGCAGCAGCACGTCGCGCGCCATCATGCCGATGGCGACGTGCATCGCGGTCGGGAAGGTGTCGTTCGAGGATTGCCCCATGTTGACGTGATCGTTCGGGTGGACGGGTTTCTTCGAGCCCATCACGCCGCCCAGCATCTCGATCGCGCGGTTCGAGATCACCTCGTTCGCGTTCATGTTCGACTGGGTGCCCGAGCCGGTCTGCCAGACGACCAGCGGGAAGTTGTCGTCGAACTTGCCGTCGATCACCTCCTGCGCGGCGGCGGCGATGGCCTCGCCCAGCTTCGGGTCGAGATGTCGCCCTGGCGCGATGTTCACCGCGGCGCAGGCCTTCTTGATGACGCCAAGCGCGCGGACGATGGCGACCGGCTGGCTTTCCCAGCCGATCGGGAAAGTTGATGATCGACCGCTGGGTCTGCGCGCCCCAGTACTTGTCGGCGGGAACCTCCAGCGGGCCGAAGCTGTCGGTTTCGGTGCGGGTTGCGGTCATCGGGCGGCCTCCTGCACGCTGCGGTCCGGGCGGTCATAGGCGCGGCGGGCGGGGAAATCAATTGGCATACCATCGCATACCGACGCGCTGCAGTCGCCGTAGTCTACTTGCGGAACTTGTCGAGGCTGACAACCTCGGCGTCGTGCTGCGGGTTCGTCGGCGCTGGTTTCGTCGTCGTCCTCGATCTCCTCCTCGTCCTCCTCGTCGGCATGCGTCTCGAACCGCAGGCCGAATTCGACCGAAGGGTCGACGAAGGTGCGCACGGCGTCGAAGGGAATGACCATCGGCTCGGGCTGGTTGCCGAAGTTCAGCGTGATCGAGAAGCCTTCGTCGGTGACGGTCAGGTTTTCGAACCAGTGCTGGATGACGACGGTCATTTCGGCCGGATAGCGCGCGCGCAGCCAGTCGGCGATGGCGACATCGGGATGGGTGGTGTCGAAGGTGATGAAGAAATGATGCGCGCCCGGGCAGGCCGTTCTCGGACACATCGGTCAGCACGGTCTGGATCAGGCCGCGCATCGCGCGGTGCATCAGGTTGCCGTAGTCGATGCGTGCGCGCCATGCCGATGATCCTTCTGCGCCCTTGAGGCGCAGCATAGGGGATTCGGATGCGAAGGGAAGGGGCGAGAGGGCAGAATGCGCCGCGCATCACGACCAGCGAGATCGCCCAGGACGCGAGTGCCGAAAGCGCCAGCACCAGCGGCAAGCGACCAGTGCCGCCACAGCAGCAGCAGACGGCGGCCAGCGCCGACAAGCGCCGGCCGATCAGGCTGCAAGCTGGCCAGGTCGGGGCAGGGCAGATGGAGGGGGCCGAGCGGTCAGCATCGGGCACGTCGGCGAACAGGACATGCAGCGCGAACCAGAGCGACAGGTTGGCGATCACGCCCGACCACGGCGGCGGTGATCGCCGCCAGCGCGCCGGACAGGCGCGGGCGGCGGGTCAGCCGGTCGATGCCAGGGCGCGCCGGCGAAGATCAACAGGAAAGCAGGGGACGAAGGTCATCCAGAGCGTGACCAGCGCGCGCCGGCAAGGCCCAGCGGCCAGCCGCCCTGCTGGATAGGCGGCCAGGAAGCCCACGAACTGCGTCACCAGGATCAGCGGGCCGGGGGTGGTTTCGGCCAGGCCCAGCGCCGTCGATCATCTGCGTCAGGGTCAGCCAGCCGAATCGTCCACCACCTCCTGCGCCATCCAGGCCAGCACGGCATAGGCGCCGCCGAAGGTCAGCGACCGCCAGCTTGGAGAAGAAGAGCGCCGATCTCGGCCAGCATGCCGGGCTCGAGCACGGACCAGGGCGGCCAGCGGCAGCAGCCAGATCGCGCCGCCAGATCGCGACGGCGCGCAGGGTCTGCGGCCAGGCGGCGGGGCGGGCGTGGGCAGTCCGGGTCGCGGGCGTGCCGCGGCCGCGCAGCCAAGCCCCAGAGTGCCGCGGCCAGCGATGATCAGCGGGAAGGGCAGGTTGAACAGCGAACAGCCCGAGCGAAGGCGAGCGACCGCGATCAGCTAGTGCGCTCGCGCGCCTTCAGCGCGCGCTTCGACACGCGGATCAGCGCCTCGATCACGATGGCGATGACGGCGGCCTGCACGCCCGGTGAACAGCGCCGCGACCAGCGGGAGCGTGCCCGAAGGCGGCATAGATCATGGACAGCGCCAGGACGACCAGCGCGCCGGGCAGCACGAACAGCGCGCCCGCGATCAGGCCGCCCTTCGCGCCGTGCAGCCGCCAGCCGATCCAGGTGGCCAGCTGCATCGCCTCGGGCCCCGGCAGCAGCATGCAGAACGACAGGGCGCGCAGGTAGTCCTCTTCGGTCGACCCAGTCGCTTTTCGACCAGGATCTCGCGGTGCATCAGCGCGATCTGCGCCGCCGGGCCGCCGAAGGACAGCAGCCGATGCGCGGCGAAGGCGCGGGTCAGTTCGGCAAGGTGTCGGCGTCATTGCACGCGCGCCCTGCGGGCCAGTCGTGGCCTTCGTCGATGCCCGTCGCGCGCCCAGCGGTAAAGCGCGTCGTAAAGCGCGATGCCGGCGTCAAGCTGTTGCAGATCGTCGCGAAACATCCGTGACAGCCCGACCGACAGCGCCAGCAGCCCCGCCGCCTGCGGGGCAAGGTCGTGGCGGTCGGTGTCGGCGGCGCGGATCGACGGTGGCCAGGCGGTCCAGCGCCTCGGTGTGCAGGCCGAAGTCGTCCAGCATCGCGTCAAAGCTGCAGTGGTCGCCCCGGTGGCTGAAGGACACGCCTTCGATGTCGAAGGGGATGGCGCCGAAGCGGTCGGCCACGCCGGCGACCTCGGACGGGGCGACGAACAGGAAGCGCGCGGTCGGGGTCGACGAAGCGGCGGATCAGCCAGGGGCAGGCGATGCGGTCGATCTTCGGGCGGTGGCGGGTGACCCAGAGGCGTGTCGGGGGCGGGACAGGGCGCGGGGCACATCGGCAGGCCGGCGGCCTCCCAGGCCAGCGTGCCGCCCTCCAGCACTTCGGCCTGCCAGCCCTGCGGCGCAGCAGCGCGGCGGCGCCTTCGGACAGCTTGCGGCCCTGGGTGCAGACCACGACGGCGCGCCGTCCGGCGAGGGTCGGTCAGGGTCGTCGATGCGGTCGTGCGGGACTGGCGACGCGCGGTCGGGATCAGGCGGGGCACGGCGGCGACATCCTCGTCGGTGCGGACGTCGATCACGGCGGGCGCGTCGGGCGTGCCGATCAGGCGCATAGGCTTGGGCGGGGGTGATCGGTCCGAACTGGGGCATGGGGTGCATCCTTGGCGACGGGTCAGGGATGCGACGCTTGGGCCGAAGCCTCACGGGGTGATCGCGGACCCCATGCGCCAAGGGGTAGGGGCTGCGGCGGGCAGCGCGGTCAAGGCTCAGCCGACGGGCTTGTCAGTTCGCGCAGGAGCTTCAGGCGCAGGGTTTCGGCGATAGTCCTGCAAGCCCCGGGCGGTCACGACGAAGCCGCCCGGCGTGATGATCCAGCGGCGGTAGTAGGTGGTGATCGGGGTGGCGGGCCCAGGTCCTCGATGGCGATGGCGTTGATCTCGACGCCCGCTGTCATGCGCCTGCCGGCCGGGCGCGGGCGTCGGTGAAGCCCGCGTTTTCCTGCCCGTCGCCGGAGATGTCGATGACCGGCGCCGGCAGTCGGGGACGGCGGCGAACTGGGCGGTGGCAGAAGCGGATGGCCTGTCGCCGACGGCGGTGTCCGAGCCGGTGAAGGCGCGGGGCAGGCGGCGGCGCGGGCGGCGAAGCGGGCGACGTCGCCGGCGGTCGAGCATCCGCTGCCAGGGCAGGACCAGCGCCTGTGCGCCGGTGCCGGACCACTGGACGACGGCCAGGGCGATCTGGCCCGCGACCAGCGCCTCGGCGACCTCGGGGTCGGACAGGGCGTCGGCCAGGCCCTGCGGTCTGCAGCGCGTAGTCGCCGGCGTCGATGGAGCCGGAGACGTCGATGGCCAGAAGCAGCGCCGTCTCGCAGGCGAGGGCGGGCGGAGCGGCGAGGCAGGCAGAGGGCGACGGAGCATGGTCAGGCGCGAGCATGCCGGCAAGCGGTGGCAGCGCGGCGCGGCGCACGAGCAAGAGCGAGGGAAGGTGCAGGTTTCTGTTGCCAGGTACCTGCGAACCCCGCCTTACGCGGCTAACCGCAAGGACTTAGTTTTGATATTGCGAACTGCTTACGCAGCCAGCGCCATCGGAGCACGGTTGTCGTTGGCAACTGTGACTTTTGGACCGATAACGGTGGTACCTCACCGAGCGAAAGCTGGCCTCTTTGGACGTTCGTCGATCCTATTTCGACCCCATCCGCCCCGCAACGAACGGGAATGTTGGTGGAGTCGCCGGGTACCGCCCCCGGGTCCGATCCGCTTATTACGGGTGCGTTTATCGCCATAGTCCGGGTTGCCCCGGACAGGGCCAATATAGGATGCGGCAGAGCCCGCCGCAAGCTAGACCTGTCGATAGACTGAAATGCGAACCGCCCGGGCCGAGGGCCCGGGCGATTTGTCATCCTTGACCGCGCGTGGATCAGAAGCCGGCCTTGATCTGCTCGAATTCCTGCAGCATCCGGTCGCGCATGGCGCTGTCGATCGGGGTCTGCGCCAGCAGGGTCGTGTCGATCGGGTTCACGTCTGCCTTGATGAGCTCTTCCTTCGGGATCTCGGCCATCGCCGCATCGTTCGACATGGCATAGCCGATAGTCTTCCAGCAGAACGCGGGCGGAAGGGTGCGCCAGGAAGGCGTTGATGTAGTCATAGGCCTTGTCTTCGCTGCCGGGCGCGTCCTTCATGTTCACGTAGCCGCAGAACCAGCTTGCAGCACCCGCCATCGGCCTGACGCTGGAAGCCCACGGGGAAGCCCTCGCCGCGCATCAGGGCGATGGAGTCGTTCCACGACCAGGCCACGAGAACCTCGCCCGTCGCCATGAGCTGCGCGAGTTCGGACGGGTCGGCCCAATAGGCGCGGACGTTCGCGTGGGCCTGGCGCAGCCAGTCGGAGGCGGCCTGGAACTGCTCTTCCGTCACGTTCGACCAGTCGGAAACGCCCGTCGCAAGGAGCGCAAGCGACCAGACGTCATCGGTGTTGTCGGGCAGCGAGATGCGGCCGGCGTATTTCGGATCGAGGAAGACCTGCAGCGAGGCCACATCTTCGGCCGGAACCTTGTCGGTGTTGTAGGCGATGGCGGTATAGGCGTAGTCGGTCGGAATGTACCAGACGCCGGTATCGTCCTTGAACACCGAGGAGTTCAGGAAGCGCGGGGCGATGTTCTCGAATTCGGGGATGCGGCTGACATCCCAGGGTTCGATCAGGCCTGCGTCGCGATACTTCGACACCATCTGCGAGCAGGGGTGCGTGATATCGGACTTGAAGCCCGAGGATACTTTCTGAAACGCCTCGTCATCGTCGCCGAAGAAGGCATAGGTCGGCATCTGCCCGTTCTTCGCGACATAGTCGGCCATCAGTCGCTCGTTCTCCCAGCCGGCCCAGTCAAACACGATCAGGTCTGGATCGGCCGCATGTGCGGGCAGGGCCAGCGCGATGGCAGCGGAAACGAGCAGCGTCTTGTGAATTTTCATAATGTCCTCACCTGTGGGCGCCCGGGCGCGATGGCGCAATCAGGTATGCAGATATTCGAATCTTCTCAAGTAAAACTGCTCAAATCTCAGGCAGTCGCTACGCTAACAGTTTTATGACGTCGCGTAAGAATGCGGCTTTCGCCGCGTTTTGCCCATTTCGCAATCGCAGATGGGACCGCTCCGCTTCCGGGTGATTCGCGGCGCCGGACTCCCCGGCGCCACGAATGTTCCGTCAGAAGCCCGCCTTGATCTGCTCGAACTCCTGCACCATCCGGTCGCGCATCGCGGGATCGATGGGGGTTTGCGCCAACAGGGTGGACGTCACCGGGGTCAGGTTCGCGGCTTCGAGTTCCTCGGTCGGAATGGCCGCCATGCCCTTCACGTTCGAGTGCCCGTAGCCCAGCGTCTCGACCAGCGCCTTGGCCGAAGGCTCCGAGATCCAGGCGTTGATGAAATCATAGAGCTTGTCTTCGTTGCCCGGGCCGTTCTTCGCGTTGACATAGCCGCAGAAGAAGGTCGCAGCACCTTCCTTTGCCTCGCGCTGAAAGGCGATGGGCAGGCCTTCCTTCTTCATCAGCGCCACGCCGTCGTTCCAGGTCCAGGACACCAGCACTTCGCCCGACGCCATGAGTTGCGCCAGTTCCGACGGGTCCGCCCAATAGGCGCGCACATTGGCATGGGCCTCGCGCAGCCAGGCGGCGGCGGCCTGGAACTGTTCCTCGGTCAGGTTCGTCCAGTCGCTGACGCCCGTGGCAAGGAGGGCGAGCGACCAGACGTCGTCGGTGTTGTCAGGCAGCGAGATGCGTCCGGCATAGGCCGGGTTGCGGAACACCTCCAGCGTTGCGACATCTTCGGCCGGCACCTTCTCGGTGTTCCAGGCGATGGCGGTGAAGCCGTAGTAGGTCGGGATGTACCAGACCCCGCCATCGTCCTTGAACACGGTGGATTTCAGGAAACTTGGGTCGATGTTGGCGAATTCGGGAATACGGCTGACGTCCCAGGGCTCGATCAGCCCGGCGTCACGATACTTCGACACCATCTGCGAGCAGGGGTGGATCACGTCGGTCTTGAAGCCGGACGAGACTTTCTGGAACGCTTCGTCATCGTCGCCGAACAGCGCGTAGGTCGGCATGTCGCCATGCTTGGCGACATAATCCTCGATCAAGGCTTGCTGCTCGAAACCGGCCCAGTCGAAAACGGTCAGATCCTTGTCGGCGGCAAAGGCGGGGGCCGCGGCGGCCAGGGCCACGCTGACAGACAGGGCGAGGGAAGTCTTGTGTTTCATCGGCAACTCCGGGTGATGACCAAAAACGGTACAGGCCCGCTCGCCCGAAGGTAGAGCGGAACTGAAAAACCAATGCATCCTTGCGGCGGAAGTTCAATACCATTCCCGCGGACCTGCGCATGACGCAACGTGGTGGAGCATCCCGCGCCTCGGTGATAAGGCTGCACGCATTCGAAATGTGCCCCGGCGCAGCGCGCCTGCCCGGAATGTCAGCAGAAAGACTCGCCATGCCCTTCGATCTCGATTTCGTCCGCAGCCAGTTTCCCGCCTTCTCCGGCCCCGCTGACCGCCGATCAGGCCTTCTTCGAGAATGCGGGCGGGTCGTACCCCTGCCGGCGGTGGTGGACCGGCTGCACCGGTTCTACACCGAGCGCAAGGTGCAGCCCTATGCGCCCTATCCGGCGTCGCAGGCGGGCGGGGCCGAGATGGACGAGGCGCGCGACGCGGCTGGCGGCGCATGATGGGCGTGGCGCGCGACGAGGTGTCCTTCGGGCCTTCGACCAGCGCCAACACCTATCGTGCTGGCGCAGGCGGTGCGCGGCTGGCTCGAGGGCACGGACGGCGCAATCGTCGTGACGAATCAGGATCACGAGGCGAACTCGGGCGTCTGGCGGCGGCTGGCTGATGACGGGATCGAGGTGCGGGAGTGGCAGATCGACCCGGAGACCGGGTCATCTGGATCCTGCCGAGCTGGCGCGCGCTGCTGGACGATGGCCAGGTGCGGCTTGTCTGCTTCCCGCATTGCTCCAACGTGGTGGCCGAGATCAATCCGGTGGCCGAGATCTGCGCGATGGCGCACGGCCGCGGGCGCCCGGACCGTGGTGGACGGCGTGAGCTATGCGCCCGCACGGGTTGCCGGACGTGGCCGGCGCTGGGTGCGGATGTCTATCTGTTCTCGGCCTACAAGACCTATGGCCCGCATCAGGGGATCATGGTGATCCGCCGAGGCCTTCGGCGAGGAGCTGCCGGCGCAGGGGCATTCCTTCAACGCGGGCACGCTTTACAAGCGCTTCACGCCCGCGGGGCCGGATCATGCGCAGATCGCGGCCTCTGCGGGGATGGCGGATTACGTCGATGCGCTTCATGCCGCGCCACTTCGCGGCCCGAGGCGGATCCGGCGGCGCGCAACCGTGCGGTGCATGATCTGATGCGGGCGCAGGAGGTGGCGGTTGTCGCAGCCGCTGCTGGACTATCTGGCGGCGCGCAACGACCTGCGGCTGATCGGGCCGCGCGAGGCGGCGCGAGCGCGCGCCGACGGTGGCGGTGGAGCTGGACCGCGCCGGCAGAGCCGGTGGCGGTGGCGCTGGCCAAGCACGGGATCACTGCTGGGCGCGGCGATTTCTATGCGGTGCGGCCGCTGCAGCGCGATGGGGGTCGACCTGAACCGGGGCGTGCTGCGGATGAGCCTCGTGCATTACACCAGCGCCGAGGACGTGGCGCGGCTGATCGCGGCGCTGGACCGGTGCTGTGACGGGCAAAAGGGGGGCCGTCTGCCCCCCTCGGCCTTGCGGCCTCACCCCCCGAGGATATTTCGTCCAAGTGAAGACTTGGCAGGCGGCTCCGGCGCGTAACTGGCGAATGACTGGCCGGGCGATGTGACTGCCGATCCGCTGCTCCTCTGGTTCCGCCGCGATCTGCGGCTGGCCGACCACCCGATGCTGGCGGCCGCGGCGGCCACGGGGCGGCCGCTCGTGCCGGTGTTCATCCTCGACCCCGAGACCGAGGCGCAGGGGGCTGCGGCGCAGCTGGCGGCTGGGGCTTGGCGGTGGCGGCCTTTGCGGCGCAGCTGGACCGGATCGGCAGCCGGTTGATCCTGCGGCGGGGGCCGGCGCTGGAGGTGCTGGAGCGGCTGCGTGGCGGAGACCGGGGCTGGCGGGGTGCTACTGGTCGCGGCTCTACGATCCGGCATCGAGGGCGCGGGACAGCGCGCGTGAAGGCGGCGCTGAAGGCGCGGGGACTGGAGGCGGTGAGCCATGCCGGGCCACGTGCTGCTCGAGCCCTGGACGGTGGAGACCGGGCAGGGCGGGTTCTACCGGGTCTATACGCCGTTCTGGCGGGCGGTGCAGGACCGGGATGTGGCGGCGCCCCTGGCCGCGCCCGGTCGCGTGTGCGGGCGCCGGAGCGCTGGCCCGCGTCCGATCGGCTTGCGGACTGGCGGATGGCTGCGGCGATGAACCGGGGGGCGGCGGTGTGCTGCCGCCTTGGCAGGCGGTGGGCGAGGCGGCGGCGCTGGCGCGGCTCGACGAGTTCCTCGCGGGGCCGATCGCGGCGCTATGCCGACGGCGCGGGATCATGCCGTGGCCGAGGCCGGAACCTCGCGTCTGTCGGAGAACCTGACCTATGGCGAGATCGGCTGCGGCGTGATCTGGCATGCGGGCATGCGCGCGCTGCATCGAGGGGACGTCGGGGGCGGAGACGTTTCTGAAGGAGCTCGGTCTGGCGCGAGTTCGCCTATCACCTTGCCTATCACACGCCGCACATCACCAGCCGCAACTGGCGCGAGGACTGGGATGCCTTTCCCTGGCGCGGCGAGAGACGCCGATGCCGAGCGCGTGGCGGCGCGGGATGACCGGCGATCCCGTTCGTCGATGCGGCGATGCGGGAGATGTATGTGACGGGCACGATGCACAACCGCGCGCGGATGATCGTCGGCGTCCTACCTGACGAAGCATCTGATGACGGACTGGCGGGTGGGGCTGGACTGGTTCGCGGATTGCCTGACCGACTGGGATCCGGCGTCGAACGCGATGGGCTGGCAGTGGGCGGCGGGGTCGGGGCCGGATGCGGCGCCCTATTTCCGCATCTTCAACCCGGAGAGCCAGGTCGAGAAGTTCGATCCCGACGGGCCTGTATCGCCGACGATGGATCGCCGAGGGGCAGCGACAGGCCGGGGCCCGAGGCGCTGTCCTACTTCGACGCGGTGCCGCGGTCCTGGGCGCTGGACCCGAGATCGCCCTATCCGGAGCCCGTCGTTGTCGCTGGCCGAGGGGCGCGCGCGTGCGCCTTGCGGCATATTCGTGCAAGAAACTCTTGAGCCGTGACGCGGCGCGTATTTGCGCAGCATGACCGCAAAAAAGACCCTCGGGGGGGACATGACCGATACTGACGACGACGCAGGGCCAGAGCGGCCTGCCACGCTACTTTGCGTCCGTCGTTCGAGGTTGCACGCCGGCTGGATCATGGCCGGCTGGACTTCGTGCTGCCCGACGGGCGTCGGTTCCGGGTGGAGGGGACGAAGCCGGGGCCTGTGGCGGAACTGGTGATCCACAATCCCGATACGTCTTCGCGCGCCTGATCCGCGAAGGGGATCTGGGCTTCTGCGATGCCTATCTGGAAGGCTGGTGGTCGACGCCAGACCTGCAGGCCTTCATGGATCTCATCCACGACGGCAACGAAGGGGTCTATGACGGCTATCCGGGCATGGGCCTGATCCGCGCCTGGGAAAAGCTGCGCTTCTGGTGGCAGTCCAACAGCAAGACGCAGGCGAAGAAGAACATCGAGTATCACTACGATCTTGGAAATGACTTCTACCGGCTCTGGCTGGACGACACGATGACCTATTCCTCGGCGCGTTGTTCCGCACAGGGCAGGAAAGCCTGGAACGGGCGCAGATCCAGAAATACGAAAGCATGGTCGATCAGATGGGCGCCGAAGCCCGGCGACCACGTGCTTGAAATCGGCTGCGGCTGGGGTGGATTCGCGGAGTATGCGGCAAGGGAACGCGGGCTCCGGGTGACGAGCCTGACGATCAGCCAGGCGCAGCACGACTATGCGGTCGAGCGGATCACGGCGGCGGGGCTGTCGCGACCGGGTCGAGATCAAGCTGCAGGATTACCGCGACGAGACGTGGAGTCTATGACGGCATCGCCAGCATCGAGATGTTCGAGGCGGTGGGCGAGAAGTACTGGCCCGTCTATTTCGACACGCTGCGCGAGCGGCTGAAGCCCGGCTGCCATGCAACGTTGCAGATCATCACCGTGCAGGACAAGCGGTGGGACGTGTACAAGCGTGGCGTGGACTTCATCCAGAAGTACATCTTCCCCGGCGGGATGCTGCCGTCGCCCTCTGTCCTGCGCGCGGAGGTGGAGCGGGCCGGGCTGAAGATCAAGGGGTCGATCGAGTTCGGGCGAGAGCTATAGCCACACGCTGCGGCGCTGGCACGAGACGTTCAACGACCGCTGGGACGAGGTCGCGCAGATGGGCTTTGATGACCGGTTCCGGCGTATGTGGAACTTCTACCTCACCTCTTGCGCGGGTTCGTTCAAGGGCGGAAACTGCGACGTGACCCAGATCACCGTGACCCGCCCGCAAGCCGTGCCCTGAGAGAGGTTTCCGATGCCCACCGCCGCCAAGCTGTTCTCGGCTGTCGCCTTTGCACTTGCCGCCTATCTGGCTGCGGAGGTCTACAAGCTGGGGGTGCCGGACCGGACGGTCTGGGGGGCCTTCAACTTCATCAGTGCAGCCATCGGGATGCTGTGCGGCTGGCTGGTGATGGGCGGCCTGGCCGGGCACGGGTATCGCGCCGCCATCGGGTACGGGCTGCGGACCATGGTGACGGTGGTGTTCTGGATCCTGCTCGCGTTCTCCACCTACATGATGATCATACGCTCGATGAACAAGGTTTATGACGGACCGATGGAAGCGCTCGTGGGTATCTTCGACCTGATGATCGAGAACGCCGCGCCCATGGCGAACACTCTGATGATCGCCACGTTGTTCATCAGCGGGATCGTGGCCGGGATGATCGTGGAGTGGGTCGGGCGGCGCTGGCGGTGAGTTTCGGGGCCACCGCGTTCTTCTACGGGACTTTGTGCCACCCACCCCTGCTGGCCACAGTGCTTCAGAGGCAGGTTGAACTTCGACCGGCAACCATGCCGGATCATGTGATTTTGCGCAGATCTGGCGGGGATGGTCCGGTTCTTGTCGGTGCGCCCGGCGCTGCGGCGCCCGGGGCAATCGTGCGCGAATTGACGGAAGGCGACCTTGCGCGACTGGATTTCTTCACCGGGATGTATGGCGCGCGTCGCGGGCTGACCACCGTGTTTGCCCCCGGTCCGGAGGAGGTCGTGATCTGGTCGGTCGATCCGGCGACCGGGCCGCAGGGCGGGCCGTGGCACCTGGACGACTGGGTTCGGCGCTGGGGCGATGTGACCGTTGCGACGGTTGCCGATGCGATGGCGCTTTACGGTCAGGCCGAGCCGATCACGGTGGGCGGGCGAATGCCCTTGATGATGGTGCGGGGGGCCTCCCGTCTCCGCGCGACGCAGATCCGTGGCCGACGTGCGCCGGGCGACGCGACCTGGTGATGTCGAGGTGGTGCGGCGCAGGCAACCCTATGCGCGTTTCTTCGCGGTCGAAGAATACGACCTGAGCTTTCGTCGCTTCGACGGCTCGATGGGCGAAGACGTCAATCGGGCGGTCTTCATCTCGGGCGATGCGGTGACGGTGCTGCCCTATGACCCGGTGCGCGACCGGGTGCTTCTGATCGAGCAGTTCCGCGTGGGCCCCTATGCGCGCGGAGATGATCAGCCGTGGCTGCTGGAAGCCATCGCAGGCCGTATCGACCCCGGCGAGACACCCGAACAGACCGCGCGGCGCGAGGCGGTGGAGGAGGCGGGGCTGGACCTCGGCGAACTGCTCGCGGTCGGGTCTTACTATCCATCACCGGGGGCGAAGGCCGAATACCTCTATTCCTATGTCGCACTGGCCGACCTGCCGGACAGCGCGGCCGGAACCTTCGGGCTGGCGGAGGAGGCCGAGGATATCCGCGGCCACCTGATCGCGTTCGACCGCCTGATGGAGCTGGTCGCCACCGGCGAGATCGACAATGCGCCGCTTCTCGTCTCGGTCCTGTGGTTGCAGCGCGAGCGGGAGCGGCTGCGGGCCTATTCCAGGTAGGGAACCGGATCGACGGCATCGACGCCTTTGCGAACTTCGAAATGCAGGAAGGCGGGGTTCACATTGCGGACCTTGGCGATGGTCTGGCCGCGCGCGACCTTGTCGCCCTTCTTGACCGAGATTGCGTCGATGCTCGCGTAGACGGTCAGAATGTTGCCCGCGTGCCGCAGGATCAGCGTCGGCACCTGGTTGGTATCCACGGTCAGCGCGGCCACGACACCGGCATCGGCGGCCTTGACCGGGCTTCCCGCCGGGGCGCCAATGTCGATCCCCTTGTTCTTGCTGCCATCGAAGCCACGGATGATGCTGCCCGAGGCAGGCATGACGAACCGGGTCGCAGATGCGCCGGTCCGCTGCTTTCCCATGTCCGGCGAAGCCGGCGTGTCGGGCGCGGGCTGGGCGGCGGGTGTCACCTTTTCATCCGGCAGGGGCTTCGCCGCCGACGGCGGAGGCGGCGTCGGCGTGCCGGTGCCGGGCTGGGTCAGCGGCTCGGTCGCGGGGCCGGCATCGGTGACGACCGGGATCAGAAGGTACTGTCCTTCGCGCACGGCAAGGTCAGGCCCGAGGCCGTTCCATTCCGCCAGCGACTTGGCCGAGACGTTGTATAGGCGCGCGATGGTATAGGCGGTCTCCCCCCGCTGAACGCGGTGGCGGATCGGCTCCACGCCGCCGGGTGCGATCGGGGCCGGTGCCGATGCGCTGCCGGTCCCGCTGGCCTGCGCGCGGTCGATGGCGCTGGAGGCGAGCGCCGTGACTTCGATCGTCCCGCTCTGGATCGGCGTGCCGGCCATGGAGCCGGTGCCGCCCGGGGCGCTTTCGCCGACGCGGCGGGGCAGGGCGAGCACTTCCCCATTGTTCAGGATCGCATCGGGCGAAACCGCGTTGTAGCTGGCAAGTTCGCCGGGCGGGATGCCGACGCGGGCGGCGACGCTCGCCACCGTATCGCCGCGCCGGGCAACGGCGACCTGGTAGCCGGGATACGAGATCACGCCGCGCGCATCGGGGGCGGGCCGATTTGCCGTGGCCGATCTTGCGGCTTCTGCCGTCGAATAGGCCCCCTGACCCTGCGGTCGCAGATCCCAGTCGAGCGTGCCGGTATCGCTGCAGGCGGCAAGCACGCCCAGGGCCGTGCCAAGGGTCAGAAACCGCAGTGCCGGGGAAGAAATCGTCATGCCTTGCCTCGCTCCATCGTCCGGGTTGATCCCGGAGCCACGTCGTTCACTCGGGGCCCAGCCCCTCGACCAGCGGCACGAAGCGCACCGGCCGCAATTCGTCATACTGAAAGCCGGTCTCGGTCCGCGTGACCTTGATCAGGCTTTGCACCGTGTCGGACTGCCCGACCGGGACCACCATGATACCCCCGATCTTGAGCTGCGCCAAGAGCGGCCCGGGTGGGTCTTCCGCCGCCGCCGTGACGATGATCCGGTCAAAGGGCGCGAGGTCGGGCAGGCCATGACTGCCATCGGCGCACAGGGCCGTGATGTTGGTCAGGTCCAGCGTCTGGAAGATCTCCTGCGCCTCGCGCACGAGGCGCTTGTGGCGGTCGACCGTGTAGACCCGTCGCGCAAGCTCGCTCAGGATCGCGGCCTGATAGCCCGATCCGGTTCCAACCTCGAGTACCTTGTCGCGCGGCGTGACGTGCAACGCCTGCGTCATCAGTCCCACGACCGAGGGTTGGCTGATCGTCTGCCCGCAGGAGATCGGCAGCGGCATGTCCTCATACGCCTTGTCGGCAAACAGGCCCTTCACGAAGACGCCGCGATCCACCTTCTCCATCGCGGTCAGCACACGGGCATCGGTGACGCCCTTGGAGCGGATCGCGTAGAGGAAACGCATCTTCCGCTCGGCTGTATCGGTCATCCCAAGGCCTTTTTCAGCGCAGCGATGCTGTCATGTGCGGTCAGGTCGGCGCGCATCGGCGTGACAGAAATGTAGCCCTCCAGGTTCACCGCGGCGTCCGTGCCCGGTTCGGTCGGCGTCTGCTGCGGTCCGCCCTTGATCCAGAGGAACTTGCGCCCCGAGGGCGACATGTGCGGCTCGACGCCGAAGGATGTGTCGCGGCGGAAGCCCTGCGCCGCGACCTTCACGCCCTTCACGGCGGCGGCGGGGATTGGGGGGAAATTCACGTTGTAGAACAGCCGGTAGTCGCGCTCGTCCCACAGGCCGTGGTCCAGCAGCGCCCTGACGACCTTTACGCCATGCGTGCGGGCTGTCTCGAACGGATCGACCAGGTCTTCGGTGCGGGGGCCAAGGAACTGCGACAGCGCGATGGCGGGCAACCCCTGCAGCGCCGCCTCCATCGCCCCGCCGATCGTCCCGGAATAGAGCACGTTCTCGGCGGCATTGTTGCCCCGGTTCACACCGGACAGCACAAGGTCTGGTTTGGCTCCCTGCAACACATCGTAGATCGCGGCCAGCACGCAGTCTGCGGGGCTGCCCTCTGCGGCATAGCGCTGGGGAGAGAGCTTGGCGATCATCATGGGGTGGGTGTAGCTGATGCAGTGTCCCACGCCGGACTGTTCAAAGGCAGGGGCCACCGTCCAGACCTCTCCCTTGGGTCCGGCGAGTTCGGTTGCAATTTCGGTCAACACTTCAAGTCCGGGGGCGTTGATGCCGTCGTCATTCGTAATGAGGATGCGCATCTGCCTGCCTGTTCTGCGTTTCCCTCTGATTAGACGAGCGAAGGGGGGGCGTAAAGCGCCGCTCAGCCATGTGTCGCAAGGTAGGATGCCATGACCGCAGCCAGCCTGCCCGCGCGCTCCAGATGGGCCGGGTCCGAGAGCAGGAATTCCGACACCAGCGCCTCGATCACCGCAAGGCCCGGAAGACAGCTGGATGGCAGGACGGGATGTTGGGCCGGAGCCAGAAGCAGGTCGTCGGCGACCCTGGCCAGCGGTGCTGCGCCCGAATCCGTGAGCGCGACGATCCGGGCACCTGCCGCTTTTGCTGCGCGCGCGAGGTCGGCCACGTCGGCCGAGTAGCGCGGGAAGGCAATGGCGATCACCACGTCGCCTTTTCCCGCCGACATAAGGCGAACTGCGGCAACCTCGGTTCCGCCATACTGCACCACGTTCACCACGCCGTCCCGATAGGGCTGAAGGCCAAGCGTGAGAATCGCGGCCAGGTGGGCGGACAGGCCAAATCCCATCACCCACACCTGCCGTGCCGCTTTCACATGCGCTGAAACCGCGCGGATCGTGGCCGCCGACGCCGGATCGGTCAGCGCCTGAAGGTGCAGCGCGGCGGCGGCAAGGCTGGCCTCGGCAACGCCCGTATCGGGATCAGGCTGCGACAGGCGTGCGCCGAGTTTCGCCACAGGTGCTATCAGCGCGTGGACCGTTTCGCCCACGCCCGCGCGAAATTCGGCATATCCCGGCAGCCCGAGGTCACGAACGTAACGGCTTATCGTGCTTGGGGAAATCCCTGTGGATCGGCCAACATCCTCGATCCCGTGCGTGGCCACGAAAACCGGGTCGCGCAGGATGAACTCGGAGAGTTGGCGTTGCGACGGCGAGCCGTCTTGAAGGAGCGAGACGATTTGCGCCCCCAGGGGCGAGGCCGTGAACCGGCGGTCGGCGTCCGCCGACCAGGATGATTGTGCGGGAGCGGATTTTGATTGATTGGTTTTCATGAATTGACTCTATGAAAGTTTATTGCCATCGTAAACCAAGAAGAAAATGTCCAACAGAAAGGGAACCCATGCGTCTTACATTCACCACTGCCGTCGCCATCGCCATGCTGAACGCCGGTCTTGCCCAGGCCGCCGAGACCGTCCGGATCGGCGTCGAAGGCAATTACCCGCCCTTCAGCCAGGTCTCGACCGACGGCACCCTGTCGGGCTTCGACATCGACATTGCCAATGCGCTCTGCGCCAAGATGCAGGTCGAGTGCGAGATGGTTCAGCAGGAATGGGACGGCATGATCCCGGCGCTGAACGCCAAGAAGTTCGACATGATCGTGGCGTCCATGTCGATCACCGACAAGCGCAAGGCCGTCGTCGATTTCTCGGATCCCTATTATGACGTGCCCTCGCGCTTCATCGCCAAGGAAGGAGCCTTTACCGGCTACACCCCCGAAGACCTGAAGGGCAAGACGATCATCGTGCTGCGCAACAGCCCGCGCGCCGATTACGTGGCCGCGACCTACCCGGACAATCCCGTTCTGCTGGTCGACAAGGAAACCGCCGTCTATCTGGAGCTGGCGGCGGGGCGGGGCGACATTGCGTTCGGCTCGTCGGTCGTGTCGGGGGAAAGCTTCCTCAAACAGCCGGAAGGCAAGGGTTTCGCGCCGGTGGGCGAAGCGATCTTCCTGACCGACGGGGCCGATGGCGGCGTGGGCATCGCGATCCGCAAGAACGAGGAAGACCTGAAGGCAAAGGTCAACACCGCCCTGGCTGCGCTGATGGCAGACGGCGAGTACAAGACGCTGGCCGACAAGTACTTCGACTTCGACGTGACGCCGCAATCGGCGCGCAAGTAAGCCTGACGGTGGCCTGCGATGGCCCGCGCCGGTGTGGCGCGGGCCTTTTCCTGAACCTCAACCCTTGCGGGGCCGGACGGTGTTCCACGGCTATCTTCCGATGATCCTCGAGGGACTGCGGGTCACGCTGTCCGTCGCGGCGGTGTCGCTGGCGGTCGCCTGCGTCTTCGGGATGCTGGGGGCGATCGGCAAGCTGTCGTCCCGTCCCCTCGCGCGCGGGATCGCCACCGCCTACACGACGGTGATCCGCTCGATGCCCGACCTGCTGCTGATGCTCGTCGTGTTCTACGGCGGACAGGTTCTGTTGAACCGCATCGCCGAGGCACAGGGCTGGGGCTACATCGACGTGAACGCCTTCGCGGCGGGAACCCTGACGCTGGGCTTCATCTTCGGCGCCTACCTGACCGAGACGTTCCGGGGCGCGATCCTGGCGATCCCGAAGGGACAGACTCGAGGCGGGCCATGCCTGCGGCCTGTCCGGCTGGCAGGTGATCCGCCACATCCTGCTGCCGCAGATGGTGCGCCACGCGATACCGGGATTCACCAACAACTGGCTGGTGATGCTCAAGGCGACGGCGCTGGTCTCGATCATCGGACTGGACGACATGGTGCACCGGGCGGGGCTGGCCTCGGCGGCCACCAACGCGCCCTTCACCTTCTATGCGTTGATCGGTGCGATCTATCTCGCCATCACCACCCTCTCGATCCTCGGGCTGAACGGGCTTGAGCGGCGGTTTTCCCGCGGTGTCAGGCGCGAGGCCACGCGATGATCGACTGGAACATCGTGCGCGAGACGCTGCCTGCCTTCTGGGGCGGCTTGCAGATCACGCTGCTGCTGCTGCTGATCTCCACCGCCAGCGGGCTGATCCTGTCGGTCCCGCTGTCGGTCGCCCGCGCCTCGCACCGCGCGTGGCTCTGGATGCCGGTGTTTGCCTACACCTATGTCATCCGGGGCACGCCGCTTCTGGTGCAACTGTTCATCCTCTACTACGGTCTGCCGCAGTTCGCCCTGATCCGCGACAGCGAGCTTTGGCCGCTGTTCCGCTCGCCCTGGTTCTGCGCCTGGCTCGCCTTCACGCTCAACACCACCGCCTACACGACCGAGATCTTCGCGGGTGCGATCAAGACCGCGCCTGCGGGCGAGATCGAGGCGGCCCGCGCCATGGGCCTGAGCGACGGGCAGGTGTTCCGCGACGTGTTCTGGCCGGGGGCGTGGCGGCGGGCGTTGCCGCAATATGGCAACGAGGTGGTGCAGATGATGCACGCGACCGCGCTCGCCAGCACCGTCACCATCGTCGAGATCCTGCGCGTGGCGCGGGACGTGTATACCAATTACCTTGTCGTTCCCGAAAGCTTCGGCATGGCCGCGGTGTTCTACCTTGGCCTCACCGTGATGCTGACGCAGGGGTTCCGGCTGCTCGAGCGGCACTACCTGCGCCACCTCGACCCGAAGGCGAGCGTCTCGCCCGACAGCCTGAAGAAGGACCAGACCGCCCATGCGTGAAACCCAGATCACCTTTCCCGGGCGCGGCCCCGGCAGCACCCATACGCTGACCGTCCTGACCTTCGGTACGCCGGGCGCGCGGCCGCATGTGCATGTTCAGGGCGGGCTTCATGCCGACGAGGGTCCGGGGATGATGGCGGCGCGGATGCTGGCGGACCGTCTCGCGCTGGCCGAGGTCGAGGGGCGCGTCACCGGGCTGCGTCACGGTCCTGCCCTATGCCAATCCGATGGGCCTGGGGCAGTTCGTGCATGGCGATCAGGACGGGCGGTTCGATCTCTATGACGGGCGCAACTTCAACCGCGACTACCCCGATCTTGCGCCGGCCGCCGCCGCGCGGCTCGGCGGCAGGCTTGGCGCCGATGCAGCAGGGAATACCGCGCTTGTCCGTCAGGCCCTGCGCGCAGCGCTCGCGAGATGCGAACCGCCCAAGGGCGCCGTCAGACACCCTGCGACATCATCTGCTGGGCCTGGCGCTGGAGGCTGACGTGGTGCTTGACCTGCATTGCGACGGCGAGGCCGAGGTTCACCTCTACACGCAGGCGGCGAGCCTCGACCGGCTCATGCCGCTGGCGGCGCTGACCGGATGCCGGGCGGTGCTTCTGGCGGATGTCTCGGGCGGGAATCCGTTTGACGAGGCCGTGTCCCGCCCCTGGCTGGATCTTGCGGCGCGCCTTCCCCGGCCATCCCGTGCCCCCTGCCTGCGCCTCCGGCACGGTCGAGTTGCGCGGGCGGTCGGACGTGTCGCGCGGAGCTTGGCGCGCGGGATGCCGCGGCGCTTGTGGACTATCTGACGCATCTGGGCGCTCTCGCCGGGGACGTGAACCTGCCCGCGGCCCTGTGCGAGCCGACGCCCCTGGCGGGGTCCGAGGCGCTGTCGGCGCCGGTGGCGGGCCTTGTGTCCTATGTCGCGGACCTGGGCGCATCGGTGGCTGCGGGCGATGTGGTGGCCGATATCACCGATCTCGCAACCGGTGCCGTCACTCCCGTTCACGCCGGAACCTCGGGCGTGTTCTACGCCCGCCCCGCCACCCGTATCGCCGAGGTCGCCAAGCGCCTCGGCAAGATCGCAGGCCGCACACCGTTCCGCGACGGCCTGCTGCTGAGCCCCTGAGGAGCTGCCGATGACCGCGATGCTGACCGCCACCGACATCCGCAAGACCTTCGGCACGACCGAGGTGCTGAAGGGGCTGTCCCTGACGGCCCGGAAAGGCGACGTGATCTCGATGATCGGCTCGTCCGGGTCGGGGAAGAGCACTTTCCTGCGCTGCCTCAACTTCCTCGAACGCCCGACCGAGGGGACGATCAGCCTCGGCGGGGAAACGCTGGTCTGCAAGCGCGACCGGGCCGGCGATCAGATGGTGGCCGATCCGGCGAGGCTGCGCGCATTTCGCGCGCGGGTCACGATGGTGTTCCAGCAGTTCAACCTGTGGTCCCACATGACCGCAAAGGAAAACGTGATGCTCGGCCCGATCCGGGTGCATGGGCTGTCCAGGGCCGAAGCCTCGGACAAGGCCGAGGCCTACCTCGCCCGCGTCGGCGTCTCGCACCGCAAGGATGCCTATCCGGGCTTCCTGTCGGGCGGCGAACAGCAAAGGGTCGCGATCGCGCGGGCCCTGGCGATGGAACCGGAACTCATGCTGTTCGACGAGCCGACCTCGGCCCTTGATCCCGAACTGGTGGGCGAGGTGCTGCGGGTGATGCGCTCGCTCGCGGAAGAGGGCCGCACGATGATCGTCGTGACGCATGAGATGAACTTCGCGCGCGAGGTCGCGAACAAGGTGGTATTCCTGAACAAGGGCGTCATCGCGGAAGAGGGCGACCCGCGCGACGTCCTGCTCCAACCGCAGACGGATCGGCTTCGGGCCTTCCTCGCCGCGCAGGCCGCCTGAGAGGTTGCGCCACATCGCCCGAGGAGCTATTTCGGCGCGACCATGACCTCCGTCGTATCCCCGGTCAGCACGGCCCATCGCCTGTCCGTCGCCCCGATGATGGACTGGACGGATCGGCATTGCCGGTACTTTCACCGGCTGATGACCCGCGCGGCGATGCTCTACACCGAGATGGTGACGGCCCCGGCCGTGATTCACGGGCCGAAGGCACGGCTGCTGGACTATCGACGAGGCAGAGCATCCGGTCGCCCTGCAACTGGGCGGATCGGACCCGGCCGAACTTGGCGCAGGCGGTCCGGATCGCGCGGGACTGGGGCTATGACGAGATCAACCTGAACGTCGGCTGCCCGTCGGACCGCGTGCAGTCAGGCTGCTTCGGCGCGGTCCTGATGGAGCGCCCCGCGCTGGTGGCCGACTGCGTGGCGGCCATGATGGCGGAAACCGACGTGCCGGTGACGGTGAAATGCCGGATCGGCGTGGACGATCAGGATCCAGAGCAGGCATCCTGCCAGCATTTCTTGGAAACGGTCAGCCGGGGCAGGGGTCAGCCATTTCATCATCCACGCCCGCAAGGCCTGGCTTCAGGGCTCTCAGCCCCAAGGAGAACCGCGAGGTTCCGCCGCTGGATTATCCGCTGGTCCTCGCCGATGAAGCGGCGCTTTCCCGCACCTCACGATCTGCATCAATGGCGGGATCACCTCGCTCGAACAGGCGCGCGGCCTGCTCGATGCAGGGGGTGGACGGCGTGATGCTGGGCCGCGCGGCCTATCACGATCCGGCGCTCGGTCCTGATCGGGGCGGATGCGCTCTGGGGTGACGCGCCGGGCCGCGACGCGTGGCAGGTGGTCGAGGCGATGCGCCCCTATATCGCGCGTCACCTCGCCTCTGGCGGCCGGCTGCACCAGATCACGCGGCACATGCTGGGCCTGTTCACCGGCCGGCCCGGCGCACGCGGCTGGCGGCGTGTCCTGTCCGAAGGCGCAAGCCGGCCCGGCGCGGGACTTGCCCTGATCGACCGCGCGCTTGCCGAAGTGCAGCCCTTTGCCGCCAGCGCCTGATCGGTGAGCGCGCCCGTGGCAGATGCGCCAGACATCGCCGCCCGGATCGCCGCGGCAGGATGGGCGCGTCTCGGCCCTGATCCGGCGATCCTTGCCTGGGCCGGTGCCGCGCTGCCGGTCGCACGTCATGCGGTCGAGACAAGCCCCGATCCCTGGCGCTGCGGCGAGACGTGGTTCGCAGGCGTGGATGCCCTGCCCAACGGACCGCGCGGCGAGGTTGGCGGCGTCGCGCTCCCGCAGTCCTTGCTCGACCTGCTGCCCGGACCGACCCGCGACTGGCATCCCGCGCAGCTTTCCACCCTCCGCCCCGGCTACCCGAAACCCTGGGCGGGCGAGACGGACACAGCCTTTGGCTATCGCCTCAACCGTGACGCGGCCCATGTCGACGGCCTCCTGCCCATCGGCCCCGCACGGCGCCGGATGCTGCGCGAGCCGCACGCCTTCATCCTCGGGTTGCCGCTGACCGCCGCCGACCCCGCTGCCGCGCCGCTTGTCGTCTGGGAGGGCAGCCATCAGATCGTCCGCGGCGCCCTGCGCGCGGTGCTCGCCCCGCATCCCGCCGCCGACTGGCCGCAGATCGACGTGACCGAAGCCTACCACGCCGCGCGGCGCGAGGTTTTCGCCACGTGCCGCCGTGTTACCCTTGCAGCGCAACCGGGCGAGGCGCTGCTGCTGCACCGGCTGGTCCTGCACGGCATGGCACCCTGGGCGAAGGGCGCGCAGGCCGACGTCATCGGCCGGATGAACGCCTACTTCCGTCCGGAATTCGTGGAATGGGCCGACTGGCTGTCAGCGCCCTGACGTTCGGGAACGACCTGTCGCCCGGCTTCGTCTTGGCCCCGAATACCCCACGATGGTCCGGGGGGTAAACCCCCCGGTCGCCGCCGGACAGGACATCGCGCTCCGGCGTCGGCGGGACAGAGCGATGCTTCAGCGGTCCAGCCGCCCCATCCGCCCGCCGCGCCGCTTGGCCAGGCGCGGCGCCCGCGCCGGCAATTCGGCCATGATCGCGCGGCGCTCGCCGGGGTCAGCCGCGACCAGGTCGCGATCTCGTCGATCGTGCGGAAGCAGCCGACGCAGATCCGCTCCTCGGGATGGACGACGCACAGCTTCACGCAGGGGCTGTCGATCTCGTCGCGCTTCCAGACATCGTCCTTCACGCCGTCCTTCACGCCCGCCGCTCCCGCGCCAGATACCCCAGGCGGTCCAGCGCGCCTTGCAGGATATAGCCCGCCGCCACCTGATCGATCACCTCTTTGCGACGCTTTCGCGACGTATCCGCCTCCAGCAGTGCCCTTTCTGCCGCAACGGTGCGACAGCCGCTCGTCCCAGAAGCCGATCGGCAGGGCGGTCAGCGGCTCCAGGTTGCGCGCAAAGGCCTGCGTCGCCTGCACGCGCGGCCCCTCGCTGCCGTCCATGTTCAGCGGCAGCCCCAGCACGATGCCCGCGATCTCCCGCGCGCTGCAGCAGCGCCAGCAGCGCCGCCGCATCGACGGTGAACTTCACCCGCCGGATCGTCAGCAGCGGCGTCGCCACCTGCCGGCGCAGGTCCGACACCGCCACGCCGATGGTCTTGTCGCCGAGGTCCAGCCCCGCAATCGCGCCGCCGCTCGGGCAGGGCGGCGGCAAAGGCCTCGATCGTCGCAGCAGATCACTCGGCCACCCCGGCCCGCTCCGCCGCCGCCCGGATCGTCGCCAGCTCCGCGGCCGTTCCCGGCGAAGCGCGCCTGCGCCTCGTCCAGATCGCCTTCGCCCGGTCGGTCCGGCCCAGCACGCCAAGGCGCCGATCAGCCGCGCCCAGTCCTCGGCCGGCCCGCCTTCGGTCGCCAGCCGGTCGCGAAGCTGCCCGACCATGCCCTCGATCATCGCCTGCCGGTCTTCGGGCGTCATCTCCGCCGCCGCGCCACGTCGCCCGCACGTCGGCCCCTGGTCCCCGGCAGGGGCGGCAGCTGGTAGCGCGATGCTCCGCCCGCCTCGGCGGCAACGTCTCGATCTCGGCCCGGATCGGCGCCACCCAGGGCTCGTGCGGGCTGCGCAGCGGTCAAGCAGCGGCGCCCAGAGCCGGAAGGCCCGGTCGGGCCGCCCGGTCTGCGCGAACATCAGGCCCGCAGTAATAGCGCGCCGTGCCGTTCTTCGGATCGCGCTGCAGCGCCGCGCGTCAGCTCCGCCTCGGCCTCGGGCGAGACATAGCCGCCCGCCGCCAAGATCAGCACCTCGGCCAGGGCCGCATGATCCTCGCCCGTCGCCGCCTCGCCCTTCAGCGCGATCACCCGTCCGCTGCGCGGCGATCGGCGGCGGCGAAATTGCCCAGCGCCGCCTCGTTCCGCGCCAGCAACTGGTGCCCCTGCGATGTCATCGGGCCGCGTCTTCAGCGCCGCCGCGCAGCTTGTCCATCAGCGCCAGGAAATCGCGCATCCGCCTGCGACCGGCGCGGGCTTCGGCGCCGCCGCTTCCGCCTCGGCCTGCGTCGGGCGGTCGCGATGCAGCGTCTCCGCCATCTCCAGCCGCGCGGCCATCGGCAGGTCGGGATAGCCCGGCGCGCCCAGCCGCAGATAGGCCCAGACGCCGCCCAGCATCGCCGCCGCCACCAGCCCCGCCATGGCCAGCGTCACGCTGCGCGGGGCATCTGCCGCAGCCCCGGCGGCTCCCGCCGCCCGGTCCGCCTCCAGCACCCGCCGCGACACCTCGGTGCGCAGCCGCTCCGCCTCGTCCGCGGGGATGACGCCGCGCGCCGGATCGCGGTCGATCTCGCCCAACTGGTCGCGGTAGACGCGCAGGTCATAGGCCGCCGCGGCTCCGCACCCGCCGCGCCCGCGCAGGAGCGCCGTCACCAGCAGGGCGGCCACCGCCAGCGCCATCCGCCGCCGCCGCGATCCAGAATGCCATGCCGCCTCCGTCCCCGTCGCCGTCCTCGTCCCCGTGCACCATGTAATCCGCTGCGCGGCGCAGGCAAAAGGGGCAATACCGCACGCCGTACCGCCTGCCGTCTCTGTCGCAGGGCGATGTCGCAATTTTCCCGATTGTGCCGCTTGCGGTGGCGGGCCGAACGCGCCACCGTTCCAGAAGCAAGTCCAGGGCCCGGTCGCAGGGGAAACACCGCCGATGAAACGCTATTCGGTCTTTGCCATCGCCCGCGAGGCGCTGCGCAACCACATGGGCTGGGAACGCGCCTGGGCCTCGCCCGAACCGAAGGCGCGCCTATGACGTGGTCATCGTCGGCGCCGGGGGCCACGGTCTGGCCACCGCCTATTACCTTGGCAAGAACTACGGCATCACCAATGTCGCGATGATCGAGAAGGGCTGGCTCGGCGGCGGCAACACCGGGCGCAACACCACGATCATCCGCTCGAACTACCTGCAGGACCCCTCGGCCGCGATCTACGAAAAGGCGCGCTCGCTGTACGAGACGCTGAGCCAGGACCTGAACTACAACGTCATGTTCTCCCCCCGCGGCGTGCTGATGCTGGCCCAGACCCATCACGAGGTGCGCGGCTACCTGCGCACCGTCCACGCCAACGCGCTGCAAGGCGTTGCGACCGAATTCATCAGCCCCGAGCGGGTCAAGGAACTGTGCCCGATCATCAACATCGACGGCCCGCGCTATCCGGTGCTCGGCGCGCTCTGGCAGGCGCGCGGCGGCACGGCGCGGCACGACGCGGTGGCCTGGGGCTATGCGCGGGCCTGTTCGGCCATGGGCATGCACATCATCCAGAACTGCGAGGTGAAGGGCGTCCGCTCCGAAGGCGGCAAGGTGACCGGGGTCGAGACCACCAAGGGCTTCATCGGCTACGAAGAAGCTCGGCATCGTCGTCGCCGGCCATTCGGGCCAGCTGGCCGAGATGGCCGGGCTTCCGCCTGCCGATCGAGGCCGTGGCGCTGCAGGCGCTCGTCTCCGAACCGATCAAGCCCTGCATGGACGTGGTCGTGATGGCCAACACCGTCCACGGCTACATGACCCAGTCCGACAAGGGCGAGATGGTGATCGGCGGCGGCACCGACGGCTTCAACAACTACACCCAGCGCGGCAGCTTCCACCATATCGAGGAAACGCTCCGCGCCCTGGTCGAAACCTTCCCGATGATCTCGCGCCTCAAGATGCTGCGCCAATGGGGCGGGATCGTCGACATGACCGGCGACCGCTCGCCCCTCATCTCGAAGACGCCGCTCGGCAACTGCTTCATCAACTGCGGCTGGGGCACCGGCGGCTTCAAGGCGATCCCCGGCTCCGGCTGGGCGATGGCCGAACTGATGGCCAAGGGCGAACCGGGGCCGCTCGCCGCCGAATTCGGCATGGAGCGCTTCAGGGAAGGCCAGTTCATCGACGAAACCGTCGCGGCCGGGGTGGCGCATTGATGCCGGTCAAGGTCTTGTCGTCGCATCCGTGGTTGATCCTTCTGGCCGCCCCCTTATGTCGGGCAGATACCGCCGAGGAGTCCGTCCCATGTCTGCCCTGCTCGCCCGCCTGCCCGATGCCGACCTGGTTCCACCGCCACCGCGCGAAATTCGCGGGCTTCCTCTGCGGCGCGGCGGTCCAGCTTGTCGCGGCGGGCCTCATCCAGGCGATCTGGACGGGGCGGATTGTCGGACCAGACCGTCCGCGTGCCGTCGGTCTACCAGCTCTACTGATCTTCTTCTGTTCCCAAATATCCCGGGGGTCCGGGGGCAGCGCCCCCGGGGTCTCCGCCTGCGCG
Organism: uncultured Alphaproteobacteria bacterium; assembly: GCA_963777765.1. Lineage (GTDB taxonomy): Bacteria > Pseudomonadota > Alphaproteobacteria > Rhodobacterales > Rhodobacteraceae > Aliitabrizicola. The sequence continues at coordinate 386,811 of CAVZRP010000008.1, forward strand.
AGGCCAACCCATGCTGATCCTCGAATGCCCCTATTGCGGCGTGAAGGCCGAGGAGACCGAACTTACCCCCGGCTACGAGGCGCATCTGAAACGCTTCGGCCCCGGCTCGTCGGCCGACGAGTTCGAGGCCTACATGTTCGCCCGCAAGAACCCCAAGGGCGTGCATTTCGAACGCTGGCGCCACACCTACGGCTGCGGCAAGTGGTTCCTCGCCGCCCGCTGCACCGCCACGCTGGAGGTGTTCGGCACCTACCCCGCGCAGGTCTCCGCACCGCCCGCCGACATCATCGCGAAGATCAAGGCCCGCCGGCCCGACTGGGAGGGCACGAGATGAGCACGCGCCTCGCCAAGGGCGGCCGTCTGATCGACCGGGCGGCGGCCCGTCGAATTCACCTTCAACGGCAAGCGCTTGCGCGGCTATCGCGGGCGATACGCTCGCCTCGGCGCTGCTGGCCAATGACCAGATGCTGGTCGGCCGCAGCTTCAAGTATCACCGCCCGCGCGGCATCGTCGCCTCGGGGCCGGAGGAGCCGAACGCGCTGGTGAACCTCGGCGCCGGCGCGCGGCTGGAACCGAACCAGCGCACCACCACGACCGAACTGTTCGACGGGCTGGAGGCCGACCAGCCAGAACCACTGGCCGAGCCTCGAATTCGACGTCGGCGTGGTGAACAACTACGCCGCCCGCTTCCTGCCCGCCGGCTTCTACTACAAGACCTTCATCCACCCGCGCCCGTTCTGGAAGCATGTGTTCGAGCCGATCATCCGCCAGTCGGCGGGTCTCGGCAGCGCGCCGACGGACCGCGACGCCGACCGCTACGAACAGGCCTACGCCTTCTGCGACGTGCTGGTGGTCGGCGGCGGCGTCGCGGGCCTGCAGGCCGCGCTGACGGCGCGCCGCAGCGGGGCGCGCGTGATCCTGCTGGAGCAGACCGCCCACTGCGGCGGCCGTGCCCCGGTCGACGGGATCGAGATCGACGGCAAGCCGGCGCGAGGCCTGGCTCGCCGCCACGGTGCAGGCGCTGGCCGCGCTGCGACAACGTCACGATCCGCACCCGCGCTGCGCCGGGTCCGGCGTCTATGACCACGGCTATGTCCTGGCCGACGAGACGCGTGGCCGACCACACCCCCGGCGACGGTCGCCCGAAGCACCGGCTCTGGCGCATCCGGGCGGGCCGCATCATCACCGCGACCGGCGCCATCGAACGCCCGCTCTCCTTCGCCGGCAACGACATTCCCGGCGTCATGCTGGCCTCCGCCGTGCGCGACTACGTGGTGAACTACGCCGTCTCCCCCGGCGACCGCACCGTGGTCGTCACCAACAACGACAACGCCTATCGCACCGCCCTTGCGCTCAAGGCGGCAGGGCTTGACGTGCCCGCCATCCTCGACGCCCGCGAGCGCGCCCGACGGGGCGCTCGCCGGACCGCGCCCGCGCCGCGGGCATCCGCGGATCGAGACCGGCCGCGCCATCGCCACGGTCAAGGGCGGCAAGCGCGTCACCGGCGTCGCGCATCTGCGCCCAGGCGGGCGAGGGCGCGGTGCTGGAGGAGATCGCCTGCGAGGCCGTCGCCATGTCCGGCGGCTGGTCGCCGGTCGTCCATCTGTGGAGCCATTGCGGCGGCAAGCTGATCTGGGATGCCGCGCATGTCTGCTTCCGTCCCGACCCCGCGCGCCCGCCGATGACCCACGACGGCAGCGCCATGGTCATCGTCGTCGGCGCCGCCAACGGCGCGCTCTCGGATGCCGATGTGCTGCCCGACGCACAGGCGGCGGGCGCGCCGCCGTGACGGCGGCGGGGCTGAAACCGGGCAAACCCGCGAAATCGCATGCATCGAAGTCATATGAGTATCATATCGCCCCCGTCTGGGTCATGCCGCAGGGCGCGCCCATCGCGCTGCGGTCCAAGATGTGGCTCGACTACCAGAACGACGTGAAGGTGTCCGACGTCCAGCTTGCCGCCCGCGAGGGCTATGAATCGGTCGAACACACCAAGCGCTACACCACGCTCGGCATGGCGACGGATCAGGGAAAGCTGAGCAACATCAACGGACTCGCCGTGCTTGCTGAGGCGTTGGACGAAGATATCCCGCAGGTCGGCACCACCACCTTCCGCCCGCCCTACACGCCCGTCACCCTCGGCGCGCTGGCGGGCGAGGCGCGGGGCGAGATCTTCCAGCCCCTCCGCCGCACCCCGATGCACGACTGGCACGAAGAAAACAGGGGCTTACTTCGAACCCGTCGGCCTCTGGCGCCGCCCCTACTGCTTCCCGCGCGCCGGCGAAACCCACGAACAGGCCGTCCACCGCGAGGTCCTGAACACCCGCAGGAACCTCGGCCTGCTCGACGCCTCGACCCTTGGCAAGATCATCGTCAAGGGGCCGGACGCGGGGCGCTTCCTCGACATGCTCTACACCGGCGTGATGTCGCACGCTGCCGGTCGGCAAATGCCGCTACGGGCTGATGTGCAACGAACAGGGCTTCCTGTCGGATGACGGCGTCGTCGCCCGGATCGACGAGGACACCTGGCTTTGCCACACCACCTCGGGCGGGGCCGACCGCATCCACGCCTGGATGGAAGACTGGCTGCAGTGCGAATGGTGGGACTGGCAGGTCTACACCGCCAACGTCACCGAGCAATATGCCCAGGTCGCCGTCGTCGGCCCGAACGCGCGGAAACTGCTGCAAGAACTTGGCGGCATGGATGTCTCCAAGGAGGCGCTGCCCTTCATGCAATGGGCGGACGGCACGCTTGGCGGCTTCCCGGTCCGGGTCTACCGGATCAGCTTTTCGGGCGAACTCAGCTACGAGATCGCCGTTCCCGCCAGCCACGGCGCCGCCTTCTGGGAGGCCTGCACTCGAGGCCGGCGAAGAGTTCGGCGCAATGCCCTACGGCACCGAGGCGCTGCACGTCATGCGCGCCGAGAAGGGCTTCATCATGATCGGGGACGAGACCGACGGCACCGTCATCCCGCAGGACCTCGGCCTCGACTGGGCGATTTCGAAGAAGAAGGCCGACTACCTCGGCAAGCGCGGGCAGGAGCGCACCTTCCTTGCCACGCCCGACCGCTGGAAGCTGGTGGGGCTTGAGACGCTGGACGGCTCGGTCATCCCCGACGGGTGCTATATCGTCGCCGACGGCATGAACGCCAACGGCCAGCGCAACATGCAGGGCCGCGTCACCTCGACCTACTATTCGCCCGACGCTTGAAGCGCGGCATCGCGATGGGTCTGATGCGACACGGCCCGCACCGGATGGGCGAGGTGGTGGAGTTCAACACGTCGCAGGCGGCACCGTGAAGGCGCGGGTCGTCGATCACGGTGTTCTTCGACAAGGACGGGGAGAAGCAGAATGTCTGATCCGGTCTCCGCCCTTGGCGGCGCCAGCTACAGGGCTTTGCGACCATCCGCGAGATCGGGCCGATCGGCATGATCACCCTGCGCGCCAACGTCCGGAGACCTCGACTGGCCAAGGCGGTCAAGGCGGCGACCGGACTTGCACTGCCCGAGATCCGGCGCATCGAGACCAAGGGCGACCACGCCGTCGGCTGGATGCGCCCGGACGAATATCTGCTCGCTCCTGCCCTATGCCGAAGTGCAAGGAGCGCTGACGAAGCTCGCCAAGGCTTTGGCCGGAGAGCATTATCTGGCCGTCGACGTGTCTGACGCCCGCGCGGTCTTCCGGATCGAGGGGGCCAGAGCCGCCGAGGTCTTGCTGAAGCTCTGCCCCGTCGATCACGTACCGCTGGCCCCGGGTGAGTTGCGCCGCACCCGCGCCGCCCAGGTCGCCTGCGCCTTCTGGCGTGACGATGACGGCTACACCCTCGTCTGCTTCCGATCGGTCGCGGCCTACGTCATGGGGCTTCTGCGCCATTCGGCCCAGCCGGGAAGCGAACTCTTTCCGTCCTGAGGCGGCCTAGCAAATCATCCGGAACCGAACCAAGCCCCTTGACCTTGTCTTCGGAGGGTCACTTATTCAGCCCAGACATTCACCCAGCCGAGAGGACAATCCCATGGCTTTCACCCTTCCCGATCTTCCCTATGCTCATGATGCGCTCGCGTCGCTTGGCATGTCGAAGGAAACGCTCGAATATCACCATGACCTGCACCACAAGGCCTATGTCGACAACGGCAACAAGCTGATCGCCGGCACTGAGTGGGAAACGAAGTCGCTCGAAGATATCGTGAAGGGCACCTACCAGGCCGGCGCGGTCGCGCAGAACGGCATCTTCAACAACGCATCTCAGCACTGGAACCACAACCTGTTCTGGGAAGTGATGGGCCCCGGCGAAAAGAAGATCCCCGGCGCGCGTTGAAAAGGCGCTGACGGAAGCTTTCGGTTCGGTCGCGAAGTTCAAGGAAGATTTCGCCGCGGCCGGTGCGGGCCAGTTCGGATCGGGTTGGGCCTGGCTGGTCAAGGACAAGGACGGCAGCCTGAAGATCACCAAGACGGAAAATGGCGTGAACCCGCTCTGCTTCGGGCAGACCGCGCTTTTGGGCTGCGACGTGTGGGAGCACAGCTACTACATCGATTTCCGCAACAAGCGCCCCGCGTACCTTTCCAACTTCCTCGACAAGCTTGTGAACTGGGATGCCGTCGCCGCCCGGATGTGAGTCCGGCGGGGGAACAGTTGACGCAAGTCAAGGTGCGGCGGTGCCGCGTATGGAATGATCTCTCCGGGCAGTGACCTGCCCGGAGGGTAAATCATGGTCGCGGACTTCGATCTGGCGTTCTTAAGTGTCGGACCGCTCACCTTCTACTGGTACGGTGCGGTCTATACGCTTGGTTTCCTTGGTATCTTCGGATGGTTCATGATGCGGAGGGAACGGCTTGGGCTCTCTGTCAGGAATGTATTCGAACTCTCGAACCTTCTCGCCCTCGGTGCGCTGATCGGCGGTCGCGCTTTCGACATCGTCGTTTACGAAGCGGACTGGTACAAGGCGCATCCCGGGGCGGCGATCGACTTCTGGCAGGGAGGCATGGCTTCGCACGGGGTGCTGCTTGGTTCGCTCGCCGGACTGGCGATCTTCTCCTGGTGGCGGAACGTGCCGCTCATGGCGCTGCTGGACGAAGCGGTTGTTCCCGGGGCTTTCCTGATGGCCGTCGGCCGCGTCGGCAACTTCATCGAGGGAGGGGTTATCGGCAGCCCGAGCAACCTGCCCTGGGCGGTTTTCGTTCCCGGCGTGGAGGGCGCGCGGCATCCTGTCGCCCTCTATGACGGCCTGAAGAACTTGCTGCTGGTGCCGGTACTCTGGGCCGTGTTGCAGCGATGGCCTGCGGGCAATGGGGTCTCGACGGGGCTGTTCCTGCTGCTTTATGCGGGCTTCAGGACCGCAATCGATTTCTTCCGCGATTATGAGTTGGCTATGTTCGGTCTGCCCCCGGGCCAGATTTTTAACCTTGTCATGGCTGCCGCGGGGCTCGTGCTGCTGATCGGGGTGATCATGAGACGCGGCAATACCTGGAGGCCGAAGCCCGCTCGGTCGACGTCGGCCTCGCTGGTTCAGGTGCTGCTGTTCGTGGCGCTGTTGCTCTATCCCCTCGGTATCCCCACAAGCTGGACCCGCGCACATATCGAACAGATGCGCGCCGAGGATACGGGAGGGACCGGCTGAGCGTTGGCTCAGCCGAGGTCGGCGCGCAGACGGGCGGCGAGCGAGGCAACATCCGGCACCAGCGCCGAGTAGCCGCGCATCGCGTCCTCGGCGAAGCCCTGTGCGATCACGTGGTCCGTAAGCGCTTCAAGCGGATTCCAGTAGTCATTGGTATTCAGAAGATAAATCGGCTTGTGATGCAGGCCGATCTGACGCCAGGTCAGAACTTCGAAGAACTCGTCCAGCGTGCCCGCGCCCCCGGGAAGGACCACGATCGCGTCGGAGTTCATGAACATGACCTTCTTTCGTTCATGCATGTCTTCGGTCACGATCAACGTGGTCAGGTCGCGTTTGCCCTGCTCCCGGCGCATCAGGTGGGTCGGGATCACCCCGAGCGTGCGCGCGCCCGCCTGCTGCGCCGCCCGCGCCGTCTCGCCCATCAGGCCGACATCGCCTGCGCCATAGACAAGCCGCCACCCCTCTGCCGCGATCAGCCGACCCAGCGCGCGCGCGTCTTCGGCGTAGGCCGGATGCACCCCCGGACGAGAGCCGCAGAACACGCAGATGGAGCGGAGGGGGGTCATGGCGCGGACGATCCTGAATTCTGTTGCGTTGCGGCTTGATATCGGGGTTTCTGTGGCAAGGACAAGCACGGGCCGGTACAGGCCCGGCGGGAAGCGGCAGGGGAAGACCGCATGACGGGGTGGAAGGACATGGGCACGGGGTTGCGCGCCCTGTTGCTCGGTGGAGGGGCAGCGGCGGCAGCGACCGTCGGGGCAGTCATCTGGCGTGCATCGGAGGGACCGGCGACCGCCCCAGTCGAGAGTGTCGTGACGGGCGTTCAGGCCCCTGCCGCACCAGAACCGCCTTCCCAACCCCCTGCGCCCACGGACGCAGTCGCCGCACCGTCGGCTGAAGCGCCAGCCCCGACCAGCAAGCCTGCGTCACCTGAACCTGCGGCAGAGCAGGACCAGGTCGCGTCGGTCGAACCGGCAGCAGAAGAACCCGCTGCGGAACCCGGAGCAGCAGCCAGCCCCTCCGTCGAAGCGGCGGCATCTTCCGCCGTCGCGCCAACTCCTGCGGCGAAAGCGCCGGACCCCATTCTGCAAAAGGCACCCGGGTTCGACGTGGTCCGCGTCTCGCCTGATGGAGCGGCAGTGATCGCAGGCACTGCCGAGGCCGGATCGCACGTTTCGCTGCGTGTCGACGGAACCGAAGTGGCGAAGGCCGAGACCGATGCGACAGGCTCGTTCGTATCGCTGTTCACGCTAGAGCCGAGCGACGAGGCGCGTGTCGTGACCTTGCTTGCAACGCTGGACGACGGGCGCGAGGTTCCCTCGGCGGCCTCGGTCCTGATCGCGCCAACCCGCGCGCCGGTTGCGGTCGCGGATGCCAATCCGGAACCTGCTCCACCGACCGGTGAGGCGGCAACGGCAGAGCCTGTGACTCCAGCGCCCGAGCCGGAAAAAACGGCAGAGGAAGTTGCCCCCGCCGCAGCGCCTGCGCCGGCGGCAGAACCCGTGGCGCCCGCCGCCGTCCTGCTTACCGCCGAAGGCGCGAAGGTTCTGCAACCTACGACCGAAGCCGACCCGGCGATTGCGCGCAATGTGACCATCGACACGATCTCCTATTCCAAGAAAGGCGACGTGCAGCTTGCGGGGCGTGCCGCGATCGGGGGTGTCGTTCGGCTCTACGTCGACAACGCGGCCGTGCTGGAAGCACAGATCGCCAAGGATGGAACTTGGTCGGGCACGCTGCCTGCCGTCGATGCCGGCGTTTACACCCTGCGGGCGGATCAGGTGAATGCCGAAGGGCGCGTGCTCTCTCGCTATGAGACGCCGTTCCAGCGCGAGGCGCCTGACCTGCTCGCCACGGCGGCGGCGGGACAGGTCGCCAGCAAGATCACCGTGCAACCCGGCTTCACGCTTTGGGGCATTGCGCGGGAAAGCTACGGCGACGGCGTGATGTACGTCCGTCTCTATGACGCGAACAAGGCCCAGATTCGCGATCCCGACCTCATCTATCCCGGTCAGGTCTTCACGATTCCGACGAAAGACTGAACTGATCCATTGCCTGCGGAACATGCCCCTTGCGGCAGCAGGCCATGACTTCGGGGTGGTCCATGCAGCACTCGTTCAACAGATAGGCGATGGTGCCGCCGATGCCGCCAAGGTCGGTTGTGTAAAACACATTGCGCGAGGCGCGACGCGAGCGGATCAGACCGGCCTGTTCCAGCGCCGCCAGATGGAACGACAGGCGGGATGCGCCAAGCCCAAGCCGCTGCCCGATCTCGCCTGCGGCCAGCCCCGTTTCGCCATGCGGCATGAGCAGGCGGACAAGCTCCAGCCTGTGTTCATGCGACAATGCGGACAGGGCCGCGAGCACTTTACTTCGGTCCATCGTTCAATTACTCAAGAGTTGTTGAACAATGTATAGCCCAAGACCGGAACCGGAGCAACGGTGCGTCTCGGGACGGCGTCGAAGGATGCGGGATTGAGAAGCGTGACACGAACGGCGACGAGCGCCGACATGGCCGGAAAACCCACGAGCGGCCTGCAGACGATGCGCCGCGTGCTTCCCTATCTCTGGCCAGAGGGCCAGACCTGGGTGAAGCGCCGCGTGGTCTTGGCCTTGATGGCGCTGGTGGTGGGCAAGGTCATCTCGGTTTCGACCCCCTTCCTCTACAAGGCCGCCGTGGATTCGCTGGCGGGCGAGCACCGCGACGATGCCTGGCTGCTTGTCTACGGTGCGGTCGGCCTGACCGTGGCCTATGGGGTGGCGCGTCTTGGGGCCGTCGCGTTCAATGAGCTGCGCGATGCGATCTTCGTCCGGGTGGGCCAACGCGCGCTGCGTCGCCTCGCGCTCGAGACGTTCACGCATATCCACCGCCTGTCGATGCGCTACCATATCACGCGCAAGACCGGAGGCCTGAGCCGGATCATCGAGCGCGGGGTGAAGGGCGTCGATTTCCTGCTGCGCTTCATGCTGTTCTCGATCGGGCCGCTGATCCTTGAACTGGCGATGGTCGCGGTCATCTTCGCCACGATGTTCGGCTGGCAGTACATGGCTGTCGTGCTCGTTACCATCACGCTCTACATCGCCTTCACGTTCCGCGTCACCGAATGGCGGGTGAAGCTGCGCCGCCAGATGAACGATCAGGACACCGATGCGAACCAGAAGGCGATCGACAGCCTGCTGAACTTCGAGACGGTCAAATACTTCGGCGCCGAGACCCGCGAGGCGATGCGATATGACGGCGCGATGGCGCGGTACGAGACGGCTGCCGTCAGCACCGGGCAATCGCTCAGCCTGCTGAACGTCGGCCAGTCCTGCATCATCACCGTCGGGCTTGTGCTTGTCATGGTCGATGGCGGCGATGGGGGTGCAGCAGGGGGTGCTGACGGTCGGCGATTTCGTGATGGTGAACGCCTACATGATCCAGATCACCCTGCCGCTCGGCTTCCTCGGTACCGTCTATCGCGAGATTCGCCAGGCGCTGGTCGACATGGGCGAGATGTTCGGTCTGCTCGCGCAGCCCGCCGAGATCACCGACAAGCCCGATGCCGCAGCCCTGAAGGTGACGGCGGGCGAGGTTGTCCTCGACAACGTGAGCTTCGCCTATGAACCCTCGCGCCCGATCCTGAAGGGTATCAACCTGCGCGTCGGACCGGGCGAGACGGTCGCACTGGTCGGCCCTTCGGGTTCGGGTAAATCCACGATCGGGCGGCTTCTGTTCCGTTTCTACGACGTCACCGGCGGCGCAGTTCGTATCGACGGACAGGATGTGCGGGATGTGACCCAGGACAGCCTGCACGCGCGCATCGGCGTGGTGCCGCAGGATACGGTGCTCTTCAACGATACGGTTCTCTACAACATCGCCTACGGCAATCCCGACGCGACGGTCGAACAGATCGAGGCGGCGGCGAAGGCGGCCAGGATCCATGACTTCATCCAGTCGCTTCCCGAAGGATACGATGACCACAGTGGGCGAGCGCGGGCTGAAGCTGTCCGGCGGTGAGAAGCAGCGCGTCGGCATTGCGCGGACCCTGCTGAAGAACCCGCCGATCCTTCTGCTGGACGAGGCGACGAGCGCACTGGATACCCAGACCGAACGTGACATTCAGGACAGCCTGAAAGCGATGGGCAAGGGGCGCAGCGTGATTACCATCGCGCACCGGCTGTCCACGATCGTCGACGCCGACCGGATCGTAGTGCTCGAGAATGGTGAGATTGCAGAGGAGGGGCGGCACGAGCAGTTGCTTGCCCAGAACGGACGATATGCCGCCATGTGGGCGCGCCAATCCTCGGAGGAGCAGGTCGGGCAGGCCGCCTGAGGTCGGGGTCGCGGGCTTGCGCCCCGGGCAGTGCCCAAGTAAGACGGGGCAAAACAGCGGAGGCCTTGCGTGAGCAACCCGGAAAGTTTCATCGACGAGGTCACGGAAGAGGTCCGCCGCGACAAGCTTTTCGGCTACATGCGCCGGTATGGCTGGATTGCAATCGTTGCGCGTTATTTTCATCGTCGGAGGTGCAGCCTTCCGCGAGTACAAGATCGCGCAAACGCAGGCCGAAAGCGAAGCGTTCGGTGATGCTGTTCTCAACGCGCTGGATCAGGACGATGCCGCAGCGCGCGAGACTGCGCTCGCTGCTGTATCCGCGCCCGGGGAGCGCAGCGGTGTGCTGGGACTGCTGCTTGCCACCGATCCGTCCAGCGATCGCGCGGCAGCACTCGCGGCACTCGAGTCCGTTTCGGCCGATGCAAGCCTGCCCGCCAGCTACCGTGATCTCGCCACTCTGCGCCGCGTGATCGTGGCCGGGCCGGACCTGCCGGTCGCGGATCGCAAGGCGCTGCTCGATGCAATTGCCGTACCCGGCCGTCCCTACCGCACAATGGCGCAGGAACAGTTGGCTCTGCTGCTTGTCGAGCAGGGCGACACCGCCGGTGCGCTCGTTGCGCTCGACAAGCTGCGCCAGGACCAGGAATCCACTCCCGGCTTGCGCCGCCGCGCCGAGCAGGTGATTGTCGCGCTTGGCGGAACACCCGCGCAGCAATGACCAAGCGAGACTTCGCCGGAGCGATCAGGGAGAATTCGATGCGAAACGGCCTTACCGCCCTTGCCCTGATCGCGGTTCTTGCCGGGTGCCAGCCCAAGGAAGTGATCCTGACGGGCGAGCGCTTTGACGTGACTGTTCCGTTGGATGAAGTCGTCACGGCCGACGGCAAGCCCGCCGCATCTCCGCCAGTTCAGCAGAACCGCAGCGAACCGGTCAGCCTTGGCGGACAGGTTTCCCTTTCGGAGTGGACCCATCGCGGCAGCAACATCCGCCATCTGGCGCCGCATTCTGCCATCTCGGCCAGTCCCGGCCGCATCTGGACCGCCAGCATCGGCGAGGGGAACTCACGCCGGTACCGGATCGCTACTGCTCCGGTCGTGGCAGGCGGGCGCATCTTCACGATCGACGCCCGCTCGGGCCTTACCGCGACCTCCACCGGGGGCGGGACGCTTTGGCAGACCAGCCTCGTTCCCGAAACCGATCGTGGCGGCGAGGCTGCGGGGGAGGCCTCGCGTTCGGCGAGGGCAAGCTTTTCGTGACCACCGGCTTTGGCGAGCTTCTGGCCGTCGACCCTGCCTCGGGCGGCGTGATCTGGCGCCAGCGACTGCGCGCGCCCGTGACCGGCGCGCCGACTGTAGCGGACGGTGTCGTTTATGTGGTGGCACGTGATGATTCCGCCTGGGCTGTCGATGCCTCGGACGGGCGCGTGAAGTGGGAAATCGACGGCTCACCCTCTGCCGCAGGTGTCGTCGGCGGGGCAGGGCCGGCTGTCACGGGTCGCCTCGTGATCCTGCCCTTCCCGAGTGGCGAACTGGTTGGCGCGCTGCGCGAAGGCGGCGCTCAGATATGGAACGCCTCGGCTGTCGGTCGTCGGCTGGGCCGCGCCTATGGTATCGCGTCCGAGATCACCGCCGATCCCGTTGTCGCAGGGGCCCTGACCTATGTCGGCAATGCCAGCGGTCGCACGGTTGCCATCAACACCCAGACCGGCGAGATGGTCTGGCAGGCGATCGAGGGGCCCGTCAGCCCGGTTGCCGTGGCGGGAGGGTCGATCTTCCTCGCCAACGATCAGGGTGAACTGCTGCGGCTCAACGCCTCGACAGGTGCGGTCATCTGGCGTGTCGCGCTGCCCTACTTCACCGAGACGAAGCCGCGCAAGATCGAGGCGATCTATGCGAACTACGGCCCCGTGCTTGCAGGCGGTCGCCTGGTCGTCGCCTCGTCCGATGGTGCGCTGCGGTTCTTCAGCCCGACCGATGGCTCGCTTGTGGGCGAAGTGGCCCTGCCGGACGGTGCCGCGTCTGCCCCGGTCGTGGTGGGCGGGACGATCTACGTCGTCAGCACCAAGGGCCAACTTCACGCTTTCCGCTGAGGCGGGATGCGTGTAAGGCCACCGGCTTGACCTGACCTGCCGCCCCCGGAGGGCCTGATGAGCTTTACCCTTGCCATCGTCGGACGCCCCAATGTGGGCAAGTCGACGCTGTTCAACCGGCTCGTCGGGCGCAAGCTGGCGCTGGTCGACGACCAGCCCGGCGTGACGCGCGACCTGCGCGAGGGCGACGCGAAGATCTTCGACCTGCGGTTCACCGTGATCGACACGGCGGGGCTGGAAGAGGTGACCGACGACAGCCTTCAGGGCCGGATGCGGCGGCTGACCGAGCGGGCGGTCGAGATGGCCGATGTCTGTCTGTTCCTGATCGACGGGCGGGCCGGGGTGACGCGCGACGGATCAGGTCTTTGCCGAGATCCTGCGCAAGAAGAATGCGCGCGTGATCGTCGGCGTGAACAAGGCCGAGGGCAAGGCGGGCGACAGCGGCGCGCTCGAGGCCTACTCGCTGGGTCTGGGCGAGCCGGTGCGGCTGTCGGCCGAGCATGGCGAGGGGATCGACGATCTCTATCACCTGCTGCGCCCCATCGCGGCCGAGTTCGCCGAGCGGGCCGAGGCGGATGCGCCGGTGGTGGATGTGGACGTGTCGGAGGAGGAGGCAGCGCTTGAGGCCGACCCGAGGCGCACAAGCCGACCGAGAAGAAGCCGCTGCAGATCGCGGTGATCGGGCGGCCGAATGCGGGCAAGTCGACGCTGATCAACAAGATCCTCGGCGAGGACCGGCTGCTGACCGGACCAGAGGCGGGGATCACCCGCGACGCGATCTCGATCCGGACGAACTGGCTGGGCACGCCGATCGCGGATCTTCGATACGGCGGGGATGCGGAAGCGGGGCAGGATCAACGACAAGCTGGAGAAGCTGTCGGTGGCGGACGGGCTGCGCGCGGTGCGGTTCGCCGAGGTGGTGGTGGTGCTGCTGGACGTCGAGATTCCGTTCGAGACGCAGGATCTGCGGATCGCGGACTATGCCGAGACCGAGGGGCGGGCGGTGGTCGTCGCGGTCAACAAGTGGGATCTGGAGGGCGAGAAGCAGGAGAAGCTGGCCGAGCTGCGCGAGATGTTCGAGCGGCTGCTGCCGCAGCTGCGGGGGGCACCGCTGGTGACGGTTTCGGCCAAGACGGGGCGGGGGCTGGACCGGCTGCATGCGGCGATCCTGAAGGCGCATGAGGTCTGGAACCGGCGGATCCCTACGGCGCGGCTGAATACCTGGCTGGGCGCCATGACCGAGGCGCACCCGCCGCCGGCGCCGGGCGGGCGGCGGATCAAGCTGCGCTACATGACCCAGGTCAAGACGCGGCCGCCGGGATTCGTCGCGATGTGCTCGCATCCGGACCTGCTGCCGGACACGCTATCGGCGGTATCTGGTGAACGGCCTGCGGGATCATTTCGACATGCCGGGCACGCCGATCCGGATCACGATGCGGGGGCAGGGGGACAAGAATCCGTTCAAGGATCCGAAGTTCCACACCCCGTCGCGGCTGAGGAAGCACAAGGAAAAGAACACCGGGGATTAGGACTGTCTCACGCGTGAGACGCAGGCCATCGCCCTGATAAGAAAGCGAAAGCCTGAAATCGTTTATCGCGTGGAAAGGTTTTTGGCGATCCTGAGGCCCGCGCCGGTCAGGCAGACCGCCGGCGCGTTGTGCGCCAGCCGCTTGCGGCAAGGGCCAGTATGGCCACGAGTGCAAGGCCGGTGACAGGAAGGTTCCCGGTGCCATTGCGGATGCAGACGGCGACCAGCGCCCAGATGACCGTGAGGCCGTATTCCGGGGCGCGGTGAAGGCGGACCTGGACCGTCAGCGCGACGGCAAGCACCACGCAGAGCATCAGGAGCGCCGCGCCCGTTTCGGACAGCCAGCCGAAGCCTGTCAGCAGGATACCGATGGAGACGCCGGTGGCGGCGGTGAGCCAGCCTGCATAGATCGCGAGGGGAGCCAGCAGCAGCCAGCGGTCGGGCTGTGCAGGCGCGCGCAGGAGGGCGGCCAGCGCACCTGCCAGCATCACGGCGATCAGGATGCTGGCCCAGACGGGATCGCGCACGGCGACCGCGAGCCAGATCGCGCCGATGGCGAGCGACAGGATCAGGGGGGCGCGGGTGGCGTCCCACGTGGGATCGTCGCGGCGTTTCCAGAGGCCGAACCCGGCGTGGAGGATGAGCCAGACATAGATCAGGCCCCAGATCGCAAAGGCGTAGCCTGCGGGCAGGATCGCGGGGCTTTCGACGTAGACCGGGAACTGCGACGGATCGTAGCCCCGAAAATCGGGCGTGAAGAACTGGGACAGGCCGAAGGCTGCGGCTGCGACGAGGACGAGGAGGGGCTTGAGGGTCAACGGCGGTGTCCTTCGCTGCTTGGGGCAAGTGCTTCGGTCAGGGTCATCCGATTTCGGCGGAATGACGAAATCGGGTCGTGGCCGCCCTGCCGGGGTCGGCCGCGTTCGCGTCCACCGGGCGGCTCCGCGACGATTGCGGGCGCCGGTCGTGCCGATCGCCGCTTCGCCTTCGCGTCGGTGAACGGCCCGCGTGGTCTTCCACCGGAAGGCCACCAGGAGCGGGCCGGGTAACCGGCACTCTTGGTTTGGAATGACGCTCTGCGCTCACGCGCGACAACGCATCACGCCCCGTTCCGGCTTACCCCAGCGTCCCGTCCGACGCGATGCGGGTCTTGCCGCCGAGGTAGGGGTGCAGCACCGCCGGCAAGGTCGACCGAGCCGTCCGCCTGCTGGCCGTTTTCGAGCACCGCGATCAGGCAGCGGCCCACGGCGAGGCCGGAGCCGTTCAGCGTGTGGACGAACTCGGGCTTGCCGCCGCGCGCGGGCGGAAGCGGGCGTTCATGCGGCGGGCCTGGAAGTCGCCGCAGACCGAGACGGAGCTGATCTCGCGGTAGGTGTTCTGGCCGGGGAGCCAGACCTCGAGGTCATGCGTCTTGGTGCGCGCCGAAGCCCATGTCGCCGGTGCAGAGGACGATGGTGCGGTAGGGCAGGCCCAGCTTTTCGAGGATCGCCTCGGCGCAGCGCGGTCATGCGCTCGTGTTCGGCCAGCGAGGTGTCGGGGGTGGTGATGCTGCACCATCTCGACCTTCTCGAACTGGTGCTGGCGGAGCATGCCCGGAGGTGTCCTTGCCCGCGCTGCCCGCTTCGGAGCGGAAGCACTGGGTGTGGGCGGTCATGCGGATGGGCAGCGTGCGCTTTCGTCGAGGATCTCGCCCGCGACGGTGTTGGTCAGCGTGACCTCGGAGGTGGGGATGAGCCACCAGCCGTTGGTGGTGCGGTAGCTGTCCTCGGCGAATTTCGGCAGCTGGTTGGTGCCGTACATCGCCTCTTCCTTGACCAGGACCGGGGTCCAGGTCTCGGTCAGGCCGTGTTCGGTGATGTGGGTGTCCAGCATGAACTGGGCGAGCGCGCGGTGGACGCGGATCGACCGCGCCGTTCAGCACGACGAAGCGGGCGCCGGAGAGTTTGGCGGCGGTTTCGAAATCCATGCCGGGTTTGACGCCGGGGATGTCGAAATGTTCTCTCGGCGCGAAGTCGAAGGCGCGGGGCGTGCCCCAGCGGCGGAGTTCGACGTTGTCGTGTCTCGTCGCGGCCGTCGGGCACCTCGGGCAGGGGCAGGTTGGGGATGGTGAGGAGGAGGTCGCGGAGCTGGGCGTCCTCGGCCGTCGGCCTGCTTCGTGTCAGGCGCGGCGATCTCGGCTTTCGCTCGGCGACGAGGGCGCGGAGGCGTTCGAATTCGGCCTCGTCGCCGCGGGCCTTGGCGGCGCCCGACCTCTTTCGACGAGCGCGTTGCTGTTCGGCTTGCGCGGTTTCGGCCGCGAGGATCTTCGCGCGGCGCGCCTCGTCCAGCGCCAGGATCTCCGACGACAGCCCCGGCAGGCCGCGGCGCGCGAGGGCGGCGTCGAAGGCGGCGGGGTTTTCGCGGATGGCGCGGATGTCGTGCATGGCGGGGTCCTTCGGGTGGCGGTCGGTGCCCCCATATGCCTGAGCCGCGCGGGCGCATTTCAAACGCTGTTCGGCGCGGGTCAGCGGTTGGCGATGCGCGGCGGCAAGCGGCGGCTCCGGGGATCACGGCGACGGCGCGGACCGGGCCGGGCGCGCGGCTTTGCGCGACCAGCGACCGGCCACGATCTGCCAGGCGCCGTCCCGCTGCCAGACCAGCAGCGGGCGCGCCGGAATTGCCCGAGACGACGGGGCAGCTCAGGCCGAGGATGGCCGGGCTCGGCCTCGATCAGGCGCAGTCGTCGTGCGCATCAGACCGTTCGGGCGCGTCGCGGCGGTAGGCAAGCAGGGTGAAGGCGCGATGCCGCCGCAGGCCGCGCGGTGGCAAGCGCGCAGGGGCGCAGGCCATCTCGGCGGGATCGGCGGTGGTCGAGGACGCAGCAGGGCCAGGTCGCCCGCGCAGCCCGGCAACGCCGGACGGCATCACCTCGACGCCCTGTGCGGGTCGGCGACGGCAGCCCCGTCGTCCCAGCCGGCGGCGAAATGCACGGATGTCGCGGGGTCCATCAGCTTCTTGGCGTGCGGCCACAGGCAGTGCGCCGGCGGTCAGCACGAGGTCGGGGGCGACGAGCGTGCCGGTGCAGATCGCCGCACCGGGGCCGTTGCGCTGCCGTAGGTGATCTGGCCGATCGCCGGCCAAGGCGCCTGGCAGCCGTCTGCGACAGCGCCGGGCTGCGCCACGAGGCACTGCAGGCCAAGCGCGGCAGACCAGACCAGCACGCGAGTCGCGAGCGTCGCATTCGGTGGTGCCCCGTGATTGAATGGTCGGCCCGCCCATCTCTACATGCGCGCAGGGCTGCCGGCCGAATGGCCCCCGGCGCGCCGCCGGCGAGCGCTGCCTTGCCATCCCTGCACCCCGCGGATAGGGTGCGCCACCAGAATTCCGGGGGCTTCGCCCCGGCGGACCAGACGAGAGGACAATCCATGTTCGTGACCCCCGCCTTCGCCCAGGCCGCCGCCGGCGGCGCCGGCGAGCGCCTTTACCAGCTTCGTGCCGCTGATCCTGATCTTCGCGATCATGTATTTCCTGCTGATCCGTCCGCAGCAGAAAAAGCTGAAGGAACACAAGGCGATGGTCGAGGCGCTGCGGCGCGGCGACCAGGTGCTGACGCAGGGCGGCATCATCGGCAAGGTCACCAAGGTGAATGACGACGGCGTGCTCGAGGTCGAGATCGCCGAAGGCGTCAAGGTGCGGATGCCGCGCCACACCATCGCCCAGGTCATGTCCAAGACCGAACCCGCCGCCTGATCTTCCGCGCCCTGATCCTGGACCTGCCCGCATGCAAACCCCGCTGTGGAAGCGCATCCTGATCTGGGGCATCTGCGCCCTGGGTCTGCTCTATGCGCTGCCGAACCTGTTCTACACCCGGGTCGAGCTGCACAATGACGCCGCTGACGGCCGTCGAGGCGGCCGGGGTCTGCCACGCCCGAGCAGGAGGCGGCGATGGCGCTCTGGCCGACCTGGCTGCCTTCGGGGCTGGTCGAACCTGGGCTCGACCTGCGCGGCGGCGCGCATCTGCTGGCCGAGGTGCAGGTGGCGGATGTCTACAAGCGACCGGATCGACGGCCTCTGGCCCGAGGTGCGCGACGCGCTGCGCGACGAGCGCGACACGGTCGGCACCGTGCGGCGCGCAGCCGTCGCGCCCGGGCGTGCTGCGGGTGGCAGATCTCGCAACCCGGCCGGCATGGCGCAGGCGGTCGAGGTGGTGCGCGGCGCTGGCGCACGCCGGTCGTCACCCTGACCGGCGTCGGGCCAGACCGACATCGAGGTGACGGCCGAGGGCGACGACGATCGTCGTGCAGCTGTCGGAGGCGGAGACGCGCGGCGACCGACGACCGCACGATCCAGCAGTCGCTGGAGATCATCCGCCGCCGGGTGGACGAGGTCGGCACGCGCGAACCGACGATCCAGCGCCAGGGCGCGGACCGCATCCTGATCCAGGTGCCGGGCATCGGCTCGGCGGCGGAACTGAAGGCGCTGATCGGCACGACGGCGCGGCTGACCTTCAACCCGGTGGTCGGCCGCACGACGGATGCCAAGGCGCGAGCCGGGCGCGCGCAACGTGCTGCTGCCGTCGATGGACGAGCAGGGCATCTTCTACATCATCGAGCAGACCCCGGTGGTCACCGGCGAGGAACTGGTCGATGCCCAGCCCGCCTTCGACCAGAACGGCCGGCCGGCGGTCAACTTCCGCTTCAACCCGACGGGCGCGCGCGCGTTCGGCGACTACACGGCCGCACAACATCGGCTCGCCCTTCGCCATCGTGCTGGACGACGAGGTGATCTCGGCCCCGGTGATCCAGAGCCACATCCCGGGCGGCTCGGGGATCATCACCGGCAACTTCACGGTCGAGGAATCGACGCGAGCTTGCCGTGCTGCTGCGCGCCGGCGCGCTGCCGGCCGAGCTGACCTTCCTGGAGGAACGCACCATCGGCCCGGAACTGGGGCAGGACAGCATCGACGCGGGCCAGCGTCGCGGCGGTGATCGCGCATGGTCGCGGTCGTGGCTCTTCATGATCGCCTCCTACGGGCTGTTCGGCGTCTTCGCCAACATCGCGCTGGCGATCAACATGGCGCTGATCTTCGGCGTGCTGTCGATGATCGGCGGCACGCTGACGCTGCCCGGCATCGCCGGCATCGTGCTGACCATCGGCATGGCGGTGGACGCCAACGTGCTGGTCTTCGAGCGCATCCGCGAGGAATTGCGCACGCAGAAGGGCCCGGCGCGGGCGATCGAGATCGGCTATGAGCGGGCGATGTCGGCCATCGTCGACGCCAACCTGACCACGCTGATCACGGCGCTCGTCCTGTTCTTCATCGGCTCGGGCCCGGTGCGCGGCTTTGCCGTGACGCTGGGCATCGGCATCATCACCTCGGTCTTCACGGCGCTGTCTGGTGACGCGGCGCATCATCGAGATCTGGTTCGGCTGGCGCCGTCCCAAGACGATCGTGGTTTGAGGAGAGCGGACATGGCCTGGCGTCTGCGACTTGCCCCCGAAAAGACCAACATCGACTTCTTCCGCTGGCAGTGGCTGACCTTCGGCGGCTCGATGGCGCTGATGGTGCTGGCCTTCGCTGCCTGGGGCGTGATGGGGCTGAACTTCGGCATCGACTTCAAGGGCGGCACGACGATCCGCACCGAATCCACGCACGCCGGTCGATGTCGGCGCCTATCGCGCAGGCGCTGGAGGCGCTGCCGCTGGGCGATGTCTCGATCACCGAGGTGTTCGACCCGAGCTTTGCCGGCCGACCAGCATGTGGCGATGATCCGCATCGCGGCGCTGGACAAGACCGAGGCGGTGACGCCCGAGACGATGCAGCAGGTCGAGGCCGCGCTGACGGCGCTCGACCCGGCGATCACCTTCCCGTCGGTCGAATCGGTCGGGCCGAAGGTGTCGGGCGAACTGGTCTGGTCGTCGGTCCTGGCGGTGGCGGTCACCAGCATCGGCATCATGCTCTACATCTGGCTGCGGTTCGAATGGCAGTTCGCGGTCGGCGGCGTGCTGGCGCTGCTGCATGACGTGTTCATCACCATCGGCATCTTCGCGCTGTTCCAGCTGAAGTTCGACCTGACCATCGTGGCGGCGCTGCTGACCATCCTGGGCTATTCGATCAACGACACGGTGGTGGTGTTCGACCGGCTGCGCGAGAACCTGGTGAAGTACAAGACGATGCCGCTGCGCGACGTGATGAACCTGTCGGTCAACGAGACGCTGAGCCGGACGCTGATGACCTCGATCACCACGCTGATCGCGGTGGGCTCGATGCTGATCTTCGGCGGCGACGTGATCCGCGGCTTCAGCTTCGCGATCTTCATGGGCGTGCTGCTGGGCACCTATTCCTCGGTCTATGTCGCCAAGAACATCGTGCTGATGATCGGGCTGGACCGCAGCGAAAAGCCGAAGAACGCGGCAAGGCCGGAACGAGTTCGCCAATATCGACGCCTGAGCGGGGGCTGCGCATGCGCCTGACCGAGATCACCTATGACGAGGCGCAGCCCATCGAAGGCTATGGGCCGGGCTTCTTTCGGATCGGCGGGCAGGTGCTGCGCGGGCCCGTGCCTGATCTCGCCCTGGGAGGCCGGGCGCTGGGGCGGGCTGGAGGATACGGCGACGCCGCTGACGCTGGCGGGCCGGATCGACGTGCTGTTCGTCGGCATGGGGGCCGAGATCGCCCATGTGCCGCCGGCGTTCCGCGCCGCGCTGGAGGCGGCGGGGATCGGGGTCGAGGTGATGAACTCGCCCGCCGCCTGCCGGACCTACAACGTGCTGCTGTCCGAGGGCCGGCGGATCGCCGCGGCGCTGCTGCCGGTGTGACGCCGTGGCCGCGACTTGGGTCGAGCCGATCGGCGGATTACCCCCGCAGGGATTTGCGAGCCGACGGACCGTGGATGCTGACCGTTCAGCCGATCTTGGCCTGCGCGCGCGGCGGGGTGACCGTGCTGGAGGGCGTCAGCTTCGCCCTGGCGCGCGGGCAGGCGCTGGTCCTGCGCGGGCCGAACGGGATCGGCAAGACCACGCTGCTGCGCACGCTGGCCGGGTTGCAGCCCGCGGTGGCGGGCGAGGTGTCGCTGCCGCCGGAGAGCGCTGGCCTATGCCGCCCATGCCGACGGGCTGAAGGCGATGCTGACGGTGGCGGAGAACCTGGCCTTCTGGGCGGCGGTCCACGGCAGCGCGGCGTCGACGCGGCGCTGGCGGCGATGAACCTGCGCGCGCTTGCGCGACCGGCGGCGCGGAACCTGTCGGCCGGGCAGAAGCGGCGGCTGGGGCTGGCGCGGCTGCTGGTGACCGGGCGGCCGATCTGGCTGCTGGACGAGCCGACGGTCTCGCTGGACGCGGCCTCGGTCGCGCTGTTTGCGGGCGTGGTGCGGGCGCATCTGGCGGCGGGCGGCTCGGCGCTGATCGCCACGCATATCGACCTGGGGCTGGCCGAGGCGGAGGTGCTGGACCTGACGCCGTTCCAGGCGCGGCGCCGCGGCGGGCGGCGCGCGGGCGCCTTCGACGAGGCCTTCGCATGATCGCGCTGCTGATCCGCGACCTGCGGCTGGCGATCGCGGGCCGGCGGCGGCTTCGGCCTTGGGCTGGCGTTCTTCCTGCTGGTGGCGGTGCTGGTGCCGCTGGGCGTCGGGCCGGAGGCGGCGACGCTGGCGCGGATCGCGCCGGGCATCCTGTGGGTCGGGGCGCTGCTGGCCTGCCTGCTGTCGCTGGACCGGATCTTCGCGCTGGATTTCGAGGATGGCTCGCTGGACCTGCTGGCCACCGCGCCGATGCCGCTGGAGGGGGTGGTGGCGGTGAAGGCGCTGGCGCACTGGCTGGTGACGGGGCTGCCGCTGACGCTGGCGGCGCCGGTGCTGGGGGTGCTGTTGAACCTGCCGGGGCCGGGCTATCGCTGGCTGGTGGTCTCGCTGGCGCTCGGCACGCCGGCGCTGTCGGTGATCGGGGCCTTCGGGGCGGCGCTGACGGTGGGGCTGAAGCGCGGCGGGCTGCTGCTGTCGCTGCTGGTGCTGCCGCTTTATGTGCCGACGCTGATCTTCGGGGCCGAGGTGGTGAAGCGCGGGGCGGCAGGGGCTGGCGGTCGGCGACGCCGCTGCTGCTGCTGGCCGGGATCACGGCGGGGGCGGCGGCGCTGCTGCCCTTTGCGGCGGCTGCGGCAATCCGCGTCAATCTGCGGTGAGCGCGGCGTGCTAGCACCTTGAGCGCGGCCGCGGAAGGCCGTAGGTGAGACCCATGTCGATCTGGGAATACGCCAATCCGAAGAAGTTCATGCAGACCTCGGCCTGGGTGCTGCCCTGGGTCGTCGGCGCTGGCCGGCGCTGTGCCTGATCGTCGGGCTGGTCTGGGGGTTCTTCTTCACGCCGGATGACTACCAGCAGGGCTCGACCGTCAAGATCATCTACCTGCATGTGCCCGCGGCGCATGATGGCGATCAACGCCTGGGTGATGATGCTGGTCGACCTCGCTGATCTGGCTGGTCCGGCGGCACCATGTCTCCGCGCTGGCGGCCAAGGCGGCGGCGCCGGTCGGGCTGACCTTCACGCTGATCGCGCTGGTGACCGGGGCGCTCTGGGGCCAGCCGATGTGGGGCACCTGGTGGGCCTGGGATCCGCGGCTGACCTCGTTCCTGATCCTGGCCCTGTTCTATCTGGGCTATATCGCGCTGTGGGCAGGCGGTCGAGGACCCGGACACGGCGGCCGACCTGACCAGCGTGCTGTGCATCGTCGGGTCGGTCTTCGCGGTGCTGTCGCGCTATGCGGTGAACTTCTGGAACCAGGGGCTGCATCAGGGCGCGTCGCTGTCGCTGGACAAGGAGGAGAACGTGTCGGACGTGTTCTGGTTGCCGCTGCTGGTCTGCATCGCCGGCTTCGTGCTGCTGTTCGTGACGCTGGTGCTGCTGCGGACGCGGACCGAGATCCGGGCGCGGCGGCTTGCAGGCGCTGCTGGCGCGGGAGCGGATGGCATGATGCCGGATCTGGGGAAATATGCGGTGGCGGTGCTGGCGTCCTATGCGGCGACGATCGTGCTGCTCGGCGGCGCTGGTGGCGGCTGAGCCTGTGGCGCGGCGCGGCGTGCGGCGCGGCGCTGGGCGAGGTCGAAGCGCGGCAGGGGACGCCGCGATGGCTAAGCTGCTGATGTTCGCTGCCGCCGGTGCTGTTCGCCGGGCTGGCGGCGCTGTTCTACGTCGGCATGCAGCGGGACAATCCGGACGAGCTGCCGTCGGCGCTGGTCGGGCACGCCGGCGCCGGCGGTGCGAGGTGGTGCCGCTGGGCGACGGGCCGGTGCTGACCGATGCGGCCCTGCGGGAGCCGGGGGTGAAGCTGGTGAACTTCTGGGCCAGCTGGTGCGCGCCCTGCCGGGCCGAGCATCCGGTGCTGAAGGCGCTGGCGGACGAAGGGATCCGGATCAACGGCGTCAACTACAAGGACGAGCCGGCGAACGCGCTCGGCTTTCTGGCGGAACTGGGCAATCCCTTCGTGGCGCTGGGGGCCGATGCGAGCGGGCGGACGGGCTTGAACTGGGGGGTGTACGGGGTGCCGGAGACCTTCGTCATCGATGGCGAGGGGAAGGTCGTGCTGCGCTATGCCGGGCCGATCACGAAGGACATCCTCGAAAGCACGATCCGGCCCGCCATCGCGCAGGCGGCGGGCGAGTGAGGGGCACGCCCGCCCTGTTCGCGGTGCTGGTGGTGGTGCTGGTGCCGGCTGCGGGCGGCGGCTGGGCCAAGACGGGAACGCCGGGACCGTATTACTTCGAAGGCACCTATGAGCGTGTCGGGCGGGGCGGGGGCGCTGCACCTGCGCTGTTGAACGACCGGGTGACGATCACGCCGGTTGGGCAGGCGGTGGCGATCCGGGCCTGCACGGGGCCGGAGACGCTGATGGATTTCGGGCCGGCCTTCGAGATCGAGAATCTGATGACGGGATCGAGCGGCGGTGTGGGCGTGGAGTGCCTGTTTCACAACAACGGCTACAACCGGCCGATCCTGACCTGCCGGGCGCAGGACGGGGCGAGCTACACGCTCTGGCCGGTAACCGGGGTTGCCGCTGGCGAGCCGCTCAGCTGCGGTTGACGGCGGGGGCCAGCCCCCTCTTGGCCTTACGGCCAATTCACCCCCGGGATATTTTCTCCAAGATGAACCTGGCGGGTGGGGCTTCCGTGGGGCGCGGTGGGCGGTTTGGCGAATGTGCCGAGGCAGCGCGGGCGGCGTGAGCGGTGTTCCGGTTCGGCGCAGTGCAGGACGGAGGAGATACGGGCGTCTCAGGGGGAGATGCAGAGGGCGCGTGGAGGATGCGCAGGCGTCTTCACACCTTTCTGCGGGATTTGGCGAGAGCGCATGACGGCACGCGGGGCGGGGGGAGGCCCGCCCCCTTGCCGGGGGTCCGGTCGCGTCAGGTGGATGGAGGCTTCGGGGTTGGAACCCGATGTCTAGATGCCCCCCGACACGCAAAGCGCAATCATGATGAGGAAGCCCAGAAGCTCAACCCACGGCATCGCGGGAAGGCTGCTTCGGGGTGGTCGCGCCTCGCGGGTGACGTCAACCTCGGGCGGCAAGGAACTCTTTACAGACACAGGGGAACTCCGGCTTGAACACGCTCAACATTGTCGTAAAACCTTAACAAATCAAAAGGCCCGGAGCGGTATCCGGACCTTTTTCAGGAAACGATGCGTTTCCGGTCAACCGCGCGAGGCGAGATCGCGCAGCACGTAGTGCAGCACGCCGCCGTGCTCGACGTATTCGATCTCGATTTCGGTATCGATCCGGCACTTGATCTGGATCGTCCGCTCGCGTGCCGTCGGCATAGGTGATGGTGCAGGGCACGAGGCTGAGCGGCTTCAGGTCGCCCTCGAGGCCGCGTGATCGAGACCATCTCGTCGCCCTTCAGGCCCAGCGACTTGCGGGTGTCGCCGCCGGTGAACTCGAACGGGATGACGCCCATGCCGACGAGGTTCGAGCGGTGGATGCGCTCGAAGCTTTCGGCGATCACCGCCTTGACGCCCAGCAGCGCCGTGCCCTTGGCCGCCCAGTCGCGCGACGAGCCCGCGCCGTATTCGATGCCGCCGAAGATCACCAGCGGCGTGGCCTGCGGCCTGATAGGCCATCGAGGCGTCGAAGATCGAGGTCTGCGCGCCGTCCGGCCCGATGGTGTAGCCGCCTTCGACGCCGTCCAGCATCTCGTTCTTGATGCGGATGTTGGCGAAGGTGCCGCGCATCATCACCTCGTGGTTGCCGCGCCGCGCGCCGTAGGAGTTGAACTCGCGCACCGGAACCTGCCGTTCGGTCAGGTACTTGCCCGCCGGGGTTGTGGCTTTGAACGAACCTGCGGGCGAGATGTGGTCGGTGGTGATCATGTCGCCCAGAAGGGCCAGGATGCGCGCGTCCGTGATGTCCGAGATCACGCCCGGCGTCTTCGCCATGCCCCGGAAGTAGGGCGGGTTCTGGATGTAGGTCGAGGTCGGCGGCCAGTCATAGGTCTCGCTGTCGGTGGTCTCGACCGCCTGCCACTTCTCGTCGCCCTTGAAGACGTCGGCGTATTTCTTCTGGAACGCCTCGCGGGTGACGGTCGCCTCGACCAGTTCGGCGATTTCCTGGTTGGTCGGCCAGATGTCCTTGAGATAGACCGGCTGCCGTCCGTGCCGATGCCGAGCGGTTCGGTGGTCAGGTCGATGTTCATGTCGCCGGCCAGCGCATAGGCCACGACCAGCGGCGGCGAGGCGAGGTAGTTGGCGCGCACGTCGGGCGAGATGCGGCCCTCGAAGTTGCGGTTGCCCGACAGGACGGCGGTGGCGACGAGGTCGCCCTCGTTGATCGCCTTGGAGATCGCCGGATCGCCCAGCGGGCCGGAGTTGCCGATGCAGGTGGTGCAGCCGTAGCCCACGAGGTTGAAGCCGATGGCGTCGAGATCTTCCTGCAGGCCGGCGGCCTTCAGGTATTCGCCGACACGACCTGCGATCCGGGGGCGAGCGAGGTCTTGACCCAGGGCTTGCGGGTCAGGCCAAGCGCGCGCGCCTTGCGGGCCACCAGACCGGCGCCGATCATCACGTAGGGGTTCGAGGTGTTGGTGCAGGAGGTGATCGGCGCGATCACCACCGAGCCGTCGCGGATCGTGTAATCCTTGCCCTCGACCTGCGCCGTCTTGCGGGCGTCTTTCGGCGGCGCGATCGACGCCGCCGCCTTCGTCCACCATCTCTTCCGCAGCCATGGTGCTGTCCGATGCCGCGATACTCGGCCACGGTCTTGTAGAAGGCGCGGGCGGCGAGGTTCAGCGGCATGTAGTCCTGCGGGCGCTTCGGGCCGGAGATGGCCGGAACGATCTCGCCCATGTCGAGATGCAGGGTGTCGGTGTAGATCGGGTCATAGTCCGGCGCCGCGCCACATGCCGTTGGCCTTGGCATAGGCTTCGACCAGCGCGATGCGGGCCTCGTCGCGGCCGGTGTTGCGCAGGTAGCGCAGGGTTTCGTCGTCGATCGGGAAGAAGCCGCAGGTGGCGCCGTATTCGGGGGCCATGTTGGCGATGGTGGCGCGGTCGGCCAGCGGCAGGTGGTCGAGCCCGTCGCCGTAGAATTCGACGAACTTGTTCACCACGCCCTGCTTGCGCAGCATCTGCACGACCTTCAGCACGAGGTCGGTGGCGGTGGTGCCTTCGATCATGCGGCCGGTCAGCTTGAAGCCGACGACTTCGGGGATCAGCATCGAGACGGGCTGGCCCAGCATCGCCGCCTCGGCCTCGATCCCGCCGACGCCCCAGCCGAGGACGGCGAGGCCGTTGACCATGGTGGTGTGGCTGTCGGTGCCGACCAGCGTGTCGGGATAGGCGACAAGGTCGCCGTGCTGGTCGGTGTCGGTCCAGACGGTCTGGGCCAGATATTCCAGGTTGACCTGGTGGCAGATGCCGGTGCCGGGCGGCACGACGCGGAAGTTGTTGAACGCCTTCTGGCCCCATTTCAGGAAGACGTAGCGTTCGATGTTGCGCTCATACTCGCGGTCGACGTTCATCTGGAAGGCGCGGGGGGTGCCGAATTCGTCGATCATCACCGAATGGTCGATGACCAGGTCGACCGGGTTCAGCGGGTTGATCTTCTGGGCATCGCCGCCGAGGCCGAGGATGCCGTCGCGCATCGCCGCAAGGTCGACCACGGCGGGGACGCCGGTGAAGTCCTGCATCAGCACGCGGGCGGGGCGATAGGCGATCTCGCGCGGGTTCTGGCCGCCCTGCGCGCCCCATTCGGCGAAGGCGCGGATGTCGTCCACCGTGACGGTCTTGCCATCCTCGAAGCGCAGCATGTTCTCCAGCACCACCTTCAGCGCGGCGGGCAGGCGGGCGAAATCGCCCAGGCCCGCGGCTTCGGCGGCGGGGATCGAGTAATAGGCGACGGTCTGGCCGCCCGGCGGTCAGGGTCTTGCGGGTCTTCGTGCTGTCATGTCCGACGGTGACGGTCATTCGGGCCTCCTGGCTGGTGGTGCGGCGGGTCTTGCGACGTGATGCCCTCTGGCGGGGAAGCGCGCAAGGGAGTCGGCAGGCTTTGTATGCAATTGTATGCCGAAAATCCAGCCCTTTTGGCATGCGCCGTGTTCCGGGGCGCGCGCGGCGATCACTGCACACAGGGCAGGTGCCTCGCAATTCCTTGATTGGCGAAGGCCGCGGGGGCGCCGCTAGAACGCAGAGCATCAGAAGGATCGGGAAACCCCAGATGCGACATTTCGTCAGCGCCACTGTTCGGAGCCGAGCTTTCGCCTGACGGCAGTGGCGGGGGCCGCATGGCACGGGACAGTCGGAACCGGTGGTGGTGGTGGAGCTTTACACCTCGCAGGGCTGTTCGTCCTGCCCGCCGGCGGACGATTTCTTTGCGCAGCTGGCCGAGGACCCCGAGGTGATCCCGCTGGCGCTGCATGTGGACTACTGGGATTACATCGGCTGGGACGACAAGTTTGCGCGATCCGCAAGTTCACCGACCGGCAGAAGGCCTATGCCCGCGCGGCGGGCAGCCGGACGATCTATACGCCGCAGATGATCGTCGGCGGCCTGGACCGGGTGGAGGGGAACCAGCCGGGCGAGGTCGAGGCGCTGATCCGCAAGCATCTGGCGGTCGCGCAGGAGCGTGTCGCTGACGGTGGCGCGCGAACGGCGAGATCCTGGTCATCCGCGCCGAGGCCAAGCGGCCGCTTCGACGCGCCGGTGCGGGTGCAGCTGGTGCGCTATCGCCCGGAAGAGACGGTGACGATCGAGCGCGGCGAGAATGCCGGGCGGACGGTGACCTATCGCAATATCGTGACCTCGTGGCAGGCGCTGGGCGAGTGGACGGGCGAGGCGCCGCTGTCGCTCGAGGCGAAGGCCCCGGGATCGGACCCGGCGGTGGTGATCCTGCAGTCGCAGGGGCCGTCCTTCATCCAGGCGGCGGCGCGGGTCGAGTGACGCGCTGACGTCCGGACGCGGTCCCGGCGCGCAGGGCGGACCGGGGGTTTCACACCCCCGGACCCCCGTGGGATACTTGGGAACAGAAGAAGTCATCGACGCCCGTGAACCTGGAAAGACCGGGCCGGATCAGGCTGTGGGGGGCCGGGGAACGGCTTTCCAGCGACGATGGATCCAGAGCCACTGGTCGAGGTGCTCGCGCACCAGGGCCTCGAGGCTGTCATTCAGGGCCTGGGTCATGTTCCTCGGGCGTGCCGGGCGGGATCGGTTTTTCGACCACGATGCGGAAGTCGAGGCCGTTTTCGAGCCGGATCGCGTAGATCGGGAAGATCAGCGCGTCGTATTTCAGCGCCATTTCGGCGGCCGAGAGCGCCGTCATCGCATCATGCCCGAAGAACGACAGCCGCGCGCCGTGGCTCATGTGCTGGTCGATCAGCAGGCCGAGCATCCCGCCTTCGCGCAGGAAGCGGATCATGCCCGCCATGCCGCGCTTGTCGCGCGCGAAGAGCGGCGTCGCCGATGCGCGAGATCGCGGCGACGTAGTGGTCGTTGAAATAGGGGTTGTTCATGCGGCGGTAGAGGCCGCCGAAGGGATAGCCCTGTCGCAGGAGCGCTGCACGTGCGGCGTCGTAGTTGCCGAAATGGCCGGAGACGATGATGACCGGGCGTTTGGCGGCGGCGGCCTCGGCAAGATCCTGCAACCCCTGGCCGGTGAGAGGGTGGCGCGTGGCGCGGGCGATGAATTCTTCGCCCGAGTACATCTCGATGATCGTCCGGCCGACGTTGTTGGGCACGGCGCGGGTCAGGCGCTTCACCTCGGCCTCGGGCATGTCGGGCAGGATGCGGGCAAGGTTCTCGCGCACGCGGTTGTCATACCCCGCGAGCGGGCCGATCACGCGGCCCATCAGCCAGCCGCAGAGCGGAACGCGCCAACCGTAGGGCAGGCAGAGCAGAAGCCAGATCAGGGCGCGCAGGGCACGGTCCTGCACCCATGGGCCCGGCTGGAAGGGGCGGTCCTGCATCCTGCCTCGTCTGTTCAGGCGCGGTACGCGGCGTGCGTTTCGCGGTGCCAGACATAGAGCCCGGCCAGCACGATCACAAGCGCGCCGAAAAGGGTCCAGCCATCTGGATACTCGCCATACAGGGCGATGCCCCAGAGGATTGCGAACAGGATGCCGATATAGCCGAACGGAGCGACGACCGAGGCTTCGGCGAGGGAAAAGGCCCGGATCAGGCATAGCTGCGCGGCACTGCCAAGGACGCCAACGAGCAGGAACAGTGCGAGATCGGCGGGGGCGACGGGCATCCAGACCGGAAACACAAGAACGCTCGAGGCGATCATGCCGAGAGCCGAGCCGTAGATCATCGAGGTCCAGGGACTTTCATGCGCGCCGACGCGCCGGGTGATAAGGGCGAAGGCCGCGTAGCAGACGGCGGAGCCGAGGGGCAGGAGGGCCGCAGGGGTGAAAACGCTGAGGCCGGGGCGGATGATGATGAGTGCGCCCAGCATGGCGGCCAGCACGCCGAGGATGCGGCGGAGGCCGAGTTTCTCGCCAAGGAACAGCGCCGCGCCCAGCGTGATGAGCACCGGGCTGATATCAGCGAGCGCCTGTGCCTCGGCCAGACCCACGTAACCAAGCCCGACGAAATAGAGCCCGGCCGTGCCGAACTGGAAGGCAGAGCGTGCGACGTGCAGCTTGGGGAACCGGGTCCGCAGCGCGTCGATCAGGCCACCCCGCGACGACAGGATTGCGATGACGATGACGAACTGGCCGGTGAAGCGGGCCCAGACGACCTGAATCGCGGGATAGCCGCCGACGAGGCCCTTCACCACGGCATCCATTGCGGTGAACAGCAGCACGCCCGTCAGCATGAGCATAATGCCTCTGGCCGTCGCGGCAGAGGCGGGCAGGGGAAGGGCGCGGGTCATGGGGAACGTGGTCCGATTGCACGGGCGGGAGCCAGACCCTAGGGGGCCGTTCCGGCAAGGGCAAGGGGGCGCCGACAGCACCCGCTGTCCAGAACCACAGACCATGCTGCGGCGCATCCGCCGGGCGGGAGGGGCGGGCGATATGCGCTGTTGCGCGCGCGGGTGAGAAGATGGTTGGTGGACTGGCATCTGCACAGAATGGCGTCTGCCTGCCGATCGGCCCCATCCGACCCACGGCATGCCTTATGGGAGGGACGCGCCGGATATGTTCCGCAAGAGAGGCGGGTTCAGGACGGTCCCGGGCCGGATCAATCGTCGGATGGGATCAGCGTGAGTTCGCCTGAGCCTTCCAACTGGCGGATGGTGGTGATGATGACGGCCATGGCCTCTTCCGCTTCCTTTTCCTTTACGTCGCCCCGGTCGGAAACTTCTTCGCGCAGGGACTGGGCCAGGCGTTGCGGAAGGCTTGCCAGCAGAAACTCGGCGGCACCGAGATCGTCCTTCGTGGTGGCGGCGGCGAGCGCGGTGACCAGTATGGATTGCTCCACAAGTCGGACGATCTTGGGTATGTCGCGCGGGTTGATCCGGCTGGGCAGGTGAGAAAAGGTGAAGATCGCACGGCGCACTTTTGCGGCGAAGGCTGCGTCGGTTGCATCGAGTCCCTTCAAAACTTCGTCGCGGGTCACGGCGGTCGATACGTTCAAGATTGCGCCGACCCGTTCGACCGGCCCCGTCTCGAATGCGCGAGGGGGTATCGTATCCAGTTGCGAGGCCAGCGACTGGCCGATGCGGCGAACCGTCTCGGGGTCGACATTTCCGGTCAGGGAGACGGCATAGGCCACCCGTCTCGCTTTTTCTCCGGGCAGGCGACCGAGCAGCGCGGCGGCCTTGGGCACGGGCAGCTTCGACATCATGACCGCTGCGACTTCGGTGCTTTCCTCTTCAAGCACAGGGAGCAGGCGATCATCGTCAAGCGTGACGATCCGATCCCACGGGTCCGCCTTGGCCGAGGCTCCGGCGAGGCGGCGCAGGCGATTGGCTGCAGTGGCGCTGATATGACCGTCCATGATCGAGAGTGCGCCTTCGATTCCGCCGGGGAAGGCGAGGCCGACCTGCTCCAGCTCGTTCAGGAATTCCTCGACGACGGCACCGAGCGTGGTGCGGTCGACAAGCCGCATCTGACCGATCTGCTCGGCCAGGGCAGATTGCATGTGCTCGGGCAGTGAGGAGAGCGGCAGTTGCGTACCTTCGGCCAGCAGGAGGCGCACGATCACGGCGGCCTTTACACGACCGTTCAGGGCGGGTTGGCCCTGGTTCACGGCTGGCGCGTGCGAGAGGCGCCGCAGGGGATTGATCTGTCCTTGGGTCGTTCGCATCGCCCGCTCCGCTTCAATGGGGTCGGGCAACAAGGTGGTCGGTGCGGGTTAACACCGCCTTAGCAGGCACCGAACGTGCCGGGGCCTGCGTCGGTCCGTGTCAGCTGTTGACGACGGTGCAGGTCTGGGTCTGGGAATTCCATTCCTGACCTGCCGCGCATTGTGAAGCGGACTGCTGCTTCATGCCGTGATTGCACCCTTCGGCAAGGGCCAGGGACGGCGCGAGGGTCAGGGCGATCACGGCAAGGGTCGTCTTGATCTTCATGGGCTGCATCCTTTGGTTGAGGAGACTTCAGGAAAACCCCTGCGCCGATTCGCGGCAAGCCCGGGGGCCGCCACGAAGGCCGGTTCACGGCATCGTTATCAGTAAGTGTAGGTCTGGCCGGTCTCGATTGCCTTTTGCAGGGCAGTTGCGGGCCAGTGCCCCGCACCGCCGCGCGCCACGATCTCGTCAAGTTGCACCTGGGCCAGTTGCATCTCTCCCATTTCGACCAGCGCCTGCCCGAGGTAGGAGCGGGCCAGCAGGTTGTCGGGGTTCACCTGCAGCGCCGCGTCATAATAGGCGAGGCCCTCTTCCAGGCGACCGGCCTTGCGATTGGCGAAGCCCTTGTAGGTCAGTACGCGGTCGGTGTCTCCTTCGGTCATCGCGGACAGCACAGCCAGCGCATCTTCGGGCCGCCCGGCATAGGCAAGTTCGCGAACCGCCCGGAACAGCGTGTCGTTGTCGAGCGCGCCGCTTTTCGCCTCGGTGCAGGTCTGGGTCTTTTCGTCCCAAACCTGTCCGCCCTTGCAGTCGGTGCTGGTCTTGGTTTCTTTCGGCGGCTCGGAATCTCCCGCTGCCCGCGGCGATCGCGGTGAAAGGCAGGAGGCTGATGGCGGCGGCGGCGGCGATGAGGCGCATGGCGGGTCTCCCGGTGGATTGAGCTGACCGGATGGTAGTGCCGATGCGGTGCGGGCCCGCTCACGTTCGCGTGACGTGAGGGAACCCTGCCCGGTCAGGCGCCGAAGACGCGGGCGAAGATCGTGTCGACATGCTTGGTGTGGTAGTGCGTGTCGAACTTTTCCTCGATGTCCGCCGGGGACAGGGCGGCCGTCACCTCGGGGTCGGCCAGGAGTTCGGTCTTGAAATCGGCGCCCTGTTCCCAGACCCGCATCGCGTTGCGCTGGACAAGGCGGTAGGCATCCTCGCGGCTGACGCCGGCCTGGGTCAGCGCGAGCAGCACGCGCTGCGACATGACGAGGCCGCGGAATTTGTTCAGGTTGGCCAGCATGTTGTCGGGGTAGATCACCAGCTTCTCGATGACACCCGCGAGTCGGTGCAGCGCGAAGTCGAGCGTGATGGTGGTGTCGGGCCCGATGGCGCGCTCGACGGACGAATGCGAGATGTCGCGTTCATGCCAGAGGGCCACGTTCTCAAGCGCCGGGATCACCGACATGCGGATGAGGCGGGCGAGGCCGGTGAGGTTCTCGGTCAGCACCGGGTTGCGCTTGTGGGGCATGGCGCTGCTGCCCTTCTGCCCGGGGGAGAAGAACTCCTCGGCCTCCAGCACCTCGGTGCGCTGCATGTGGCGGATCTCGATGGCGATGTTCTCGATGCTGGAGGCGATGACGCCCAGC
Organism: uncultured Alphaproteobacteria bacterium; assembly: GCA_963777765.1. Lineage (GTDB taxonomy): Bacteria > Pseudomonadota > Alphaproteobacteria > Rhodobacterales > Rhodobacteraceae > Aliitabrizicola. Next base: position 419,671 of record CAVZRP010000008.1, read on the forward strand.
GTGGCGAAGAACATGGCGTGGCGGTCGCGCGGGATGACCTGCGTGCTGATCGGCTCGGGCGTCAGGCCCATCATCTTGCAGACGTGCTCTTCGACGCCTGGGTCGATGTTGGCGAAGGTGCCGACGGCGCCGGAGATGGCGCCGGTGGCGATTTCCGAACGCGCGTTCACCAATCGGGCGCGGTTGCGGGACATCTCGGCGTAGAAGCGCGCGAAGGTCAGGCCCATGGTGGTCGGCTCGGCATGGATGCCGTGGCTGCGGCCGATGCGGAGCGTGTCCTTGTGCTCGTAGGCGCGGGACTTGAGCGCGGCCAGGACGCGGTCGAGACCCGCGAGCAGCAGGTCCGAGGCGCGCGCGAGCTGGATGTTGAAGGTGGTGTCGAGCACGTCGGAGCTGGTCATGCCCTGGTGGACAAAGCGGGCCTCGTCGGCGCCGATGTGCTCGGCGAGGTGGGTGAGGAAAGCGATCACGTCGTGCTTCGTCACGGCCTCGATCTCGTCAATCCGCGCCACGTCGAAGGTTACGTCCTTGGCCCGCCAGACAGCTTCGGCGTTGGCTTTGGGGATCACGCCGAGGGCCGCCTGTGCGTCGCAGGCGTGGGCCTCGATCTCGAACCAGATGCGGAACCTCGTTTCGGGCGACCACAGGGCTGTCATCTCGGGGCGGGAGTAGCGCGGGATCATGCGGCAAGGCCCTTGCATTGCGGGTGACGGGGCAGCGCGGCTGGCTTAGACTGGTGCGGTCCGGCTGGCAAGCCGTGTGGAGGGCAGACGACCGATGAGCGGTCCGGGAAGGACATTTGGATACCTCGCTGCGGCGTTGATCGCGACCGCCGGCGGGGCTGCGGCGCAGGTCTGGGAGCAGTTGTCGGGCGAGGACCTGCACGAGGCATTCGAGTTCGCATGTGCTGGAGTATGACAACGGAGCGACGCAGCGGTTCGAGAAGAATGGCCGCACGGTATACCACAAGCCGTCTGCAATCGATCTCAGCGGCTTCTGGTGGGTCGATTCGAACCTGATGTGCTTTGTCCTGGAACCGGGAAATCCGGGGAGGTGCTTCAAGGTGCATGAGGACAATCGCGGCATGCAGTTGAAGTTGGAACCGGAAGGGGGCGGCACGGTGAAGCTGCGGTATCGGGATGAAGAATAGTTGCGTGGCGGCGCTTTGCCTTGTCGCCGCGGCAGTCGCCTGTGGCCGTGCCGCCGCAGAGGAATGGTCGCGCCTCGACGGGCCGGGCATCGAGACGGCGCTGACTGCACGGGTGCTGGGCTTTTCCGACGGCACGATGCAGGAGTTTCATGCCGGCGGGAGGACGATTGCCGGGTTGAACGAGGGGCAGTGGAAGGTCGACGGCGACCTTTACTGTTCGGTGTGGCCACCGTCGGAGACCTGGATATGCTATGATGTCGCGCGCGAGGCGCGTGGTCTTGATATCCGGTTTACCGGCGAGGATGGCGCTGCCACAGTGGGGCGATACATCGATCTGCAATAGGGGCATGGCATGGAAGTGGTAAAGGGCAGGGACGTTACCGTAACGTTCGATGGCAAGCGGTGCATTCATTCCCGCAACTGTGTGCTGGGGCATCCGAACGTGTTCGTGCCGGGCGTGAAAGGCGCGTGGATCTTTCCCGATGCGTCCGACGCCGAGACGGTGCTGCAAATCGGGATCAACTGCCCGTCGGGCGCGATCCGGGTGGCGCGCAATGACGGCGCTGGCACATCCGAAATGCCACCGATCGTGAACACCGTGCGGCTGCGCGAAAACGGACCGCTGGCGTTGGAGGCGCCGATGATGGTGGGCGGCTTGCCGGGTGAGAGCGTGCGGGTGACGCTCTGCCGCTGCGGGGCGTCGAAACGGAAACCCTTCTGCGACGGCAGCCATGCCGAAGCGGGCTTCACAGCCTCGGGTGAGGCCGTTGCGCGGGAATCCGCGCCGCTGGCGGCACGGGACGGGATGGTGGAGGTGTTGCCGCAACCCAATGGGCCACTGAAGGTGGTGGGCAACCTCGAAATCGTATCAGGCACCGGCAAGACGCTGAACCGGGTAGCGCAGGTGTTTCTTTGCCGCTGCGGGCAGTCCAGGAACAAGCCGTATTGTGACGGCAGCCACAAAGCGTCCGGCTTCATCGCGGACTAGGATTGCCCCTTAGTTGCAGGATCTTACCGGACTATCTTCAGATCTTGCATGAGAAGAGGTTGCGTCAGTTTCCCAAAAGGCGCTCGTCGAAGGGATAGGTTGTCAGGTTCTCGAATCCGGTTTCGGTGATAAGCACCTGATCTTCCAGCTTGATCGAGAATTCGCCCCCTTCGGGGCTGACAAGTGCTTCCACGCACAGGACATTGCCGGGTTCGAGCACGGCATCGAAGGCGCCCTCGGTATAGCCGTCGGGATAGGTGACATAGGGCCACTCGTCGCAGAGGCCGACGCCGTGCATCTTGCAGCTGTATTTCTGCTTCCAGTACTGTGCATCAAGCTGGTGGCCGCCGTGGACCAGTTCGGGGATCGACACGCCGGGCTTCAGCATCGCCATGTTCTCGCGGATGTGGTCCGATGCGTGGTGCATGGCCGAAATCATCGCGTTGGTCGGACGCTGGTCGCCCACCCACCAGGTGCGCGAGATGTCGATGCACATGCCGTAAGCGCCGATCAGGTCGGTGTCGAAGGCCACGATCTCGTTCGGCTGGACGATGCGGGGGCCGCATTCCTGGAACCATGGGTTCGTGCGAGGGCCGGAGGCCAGGAGGCGGGTCTCGATCCACTCACCGCCGCGCCGGATGTTCTCGGCGTGCAGGACCGACCAGATGTCATCCTCGGACATGGTCCCCTTGGGCACGCCGTCACGCGTTGCGGCCTCCATGACGGCGATCGCGCTTTCGCAGGCATGGTGGGCACATCGCATGGCGGCGATATCATCGGGGCCTTTCACGGCGCGGACGCGTTCGGTGACCTCCTCACCCTCGACCACGTCGAAACCTTTGCGCTCCAGCGCGCGCAGGCCAGCGATCATGATCTTGTCGACGGCGAGGCGGCGGTTCGTGCCGGCATGGGCGCGCATGATCTCGTCGACCTGGGCCGCGAAGCCGGTCGCGGCGTCGGCGCCCCGGTCGCCGGTGGAGTTGTAGAAGAAGGTCGCGCCCGAGCGGATTTCCTTGATGAGCGGATTGAAGGTCACGAGGAAGGGGGAGTTCTTGTACTCCCAGATCACCATGTGACCGTCGGCGCAGAGCAGCACGGCGCGGAACGGGTTGTGGGTGTTCCAGAGCTGCATATTCGTCGTGTCGGTCGCGTAGCGGATGTTCAGCGGGTCGAACATCAGCAAGCCGCCATAGTCCCGCGCGATCAGGGCGTCGGTCAGGCGCCGCCAGCGATAGGCGCGCATCCGGTCGAGGTCGGGGGGCGTCAGGCCGGCGGCCTGCCATTCGGAGAAGGCGAGCTGGGTGGGTCCGATCTCGACCCGGTCATTGTCGTTTGGGCTGCCATCGGCCAGCGTCGCCCCGCGTGAGGGGTCGATCTTGCGGCGGTCGGAATAGTGCTGGTTCATCTGGCGCCCCCCCCCTCGTGTCGCACCCGAGCGTCTCGCAGGTGGTGGGGGGCGGCTGTCCTGCGCGCGACGGGAGCGGGTCGGAAATGAACGTTGCGGATGCTGACGGATCGTCAGATCATCCCCAGCATCCGGTCGCCCATCGGGCTATGCCAGATTGCGCCGAACAGACCCGTAAGCGCGATCAACTGGGCGCTGAACCGGAGGTTCTCGCCCTTGCGCAGACCCGAGACCATTGCGGCGAGGCCGACCGGCATGAAGACGACGATCATCGTCGCGTTCATGGCATGGATGGCGAGGCGCATCTGGGCGGACTGATCCGGTTCAGGACCGTCTTTTGCATCCGGATACAGGGCAGCGCGGACGGCGGAAAGCTCCGGGTCCGAGAGACGCGGCAGGTCTGGCACGTCATTGGCAACCGGGGCCGGTTCCAGCGCCATCTGCGACAGTCCCATATCTCCTGCCGGGTCGGGGCGGGCGAAGTTCATCGCAGGGGGCGTGTCACGCGAGTTCAGTTCGACCGACATGCGGGCGAGCAGGCGGTCGACGGCGGTTTCCTCCTCCACCGGAGCGTGCAGATCATGCTCGGGCAGATGGTCGACCAGGGAATCGATCAGATCGGCAGTGACGGGGGCGTCGACCTCCTGCCACAGGACCGTATCAGGGCGATGGCGGAGGGCGAGACGGTCGGTGATCTTGCGGCAGAAGGCGGCACGGTGCTTGGCCAGCGACGAGGCGCCGTTGTTGAGGGGGCCATGACCGACTGCAACCGTCAGGCAGGCGGAATGGGGGCCGTCGAGATCGTCGCAATACGCCAGAACGATACGTGCGCCGTCGAGGTCGAAAATCGCAAGGTCATCGCAATCCCATCCGAGCGAGCGGCGGCTGGCGGGGTAGCGGGCCAGGGCGGTGTCGAGTTCACCGACGACATGCGCAAAATTGAGCTCTGGCTTCCCTTTGAAGAGCATCTGGGCGAGCGTGCTGCTGCTGTCACTCATGGATTCCTCCGTCGTCTGACACGTTCTGGTTGTGGCATCCGAATGGGGAAGGTTTGCGCGGGGAATGTGATCTTAAGATGGAGTTAACCCCATCAGCCGCCTTGATTGCGCCGCAATAAACTCCGGCGCGTTTGGTGCCTTTGGTCGTCGACTTAAAGAAAGATCATATATTACAGTATATTGTGAGACATCTTTCGACACAAGAAAGGGGCGCGCCGGATGGCGCGCCCCTTCAGGATGGCGGAAATCCGCCGATCAGCAGGAGTAGTACATCAGATACTCGATCGGGTGCGGAGTGTGCTCGTAGGCGTAGACCTCTTCCCACTTCAGCGCCATGTACCCTTCGAGCTGGTCCTTGGTGAAGACGTCACCCGCGAGAAGGAAGTCGTGATCCTTTTCCAGCTCTTCGAGTGCTTCGCGGAGCGAGCCGCAGACGGTCGGGATGGCGGCCAGTTCTTCCGGCGGCAGGTCGTAGAGATCCTTGTCGGATGCCGGGCCTGGGTCGATCTTGTTCTTGATACCGTCCAGGCCAGCCATCAGGAGCGCGGCAAAGGCGAGGTAGGGGTTCGCCGACGGATCGGGGAAACGTGCCTCCACGCGCTTGGCTTTCGGCGACTCGGTCCACGGAATACGGACGCAGCCGGACCGGTTGCGGGCCGAATACGCGCGCAGGACCGGGGCCTCGAAACCCGGAATCAGGCGCTTGTAGCTGTTGGTCCCCGGGTTGGTCAGAGCGTTCAGTGCCTTGGCGTGTTTCAGGATGCCGCCGATGAAATAGAGCGCCTCCTGGCTGAGGTCGGCATACTTGTCGCCGGCGAAGAGCGGCTTGCCGCCCTTCCAGATCGACATGTTCACGTGCATCCCCGACCCGTTGTCGCCCTTCATCGGTTTCGGCATGAAGGTGACGGTCTTGCCGTAGGCGTGGGCCACGTTGTGGATCACGTACTTGTATTTCTGAATGTTGTCGGCCTGATCGACCAGGCCGCCGAAGATCATGCCGAGTTCGTGCTGGCAGGTGGCGACCTCGTGGTGGTGCTTGTCCACCTTTATGCCCATGCGCTTCATCGTGGACAGCATTTCGCCGCGCATGTCCTGCGCCTCGTCCACCGGATTGACGGGGAAGTAGCCGCCCTTGTGCGGAGCGCGGTGACCCATGTTGCCGCCCTCGAACACGGTGTCGGTGTTCCATGCCGCGGCTTCCGCGTCGATCTCGTAGGCGACCTTGCGCGGGGTGATGGAATAGCGCACGTCGTCGAAAATGAAGAATTCGGCCTCGGGTCCGAAGTAGGCGGCGTCGCCGATGCCCGACGACTTCAGATAGGCCTCGGCCTTGAGTGCGGTCTGGCGCGGGCAGCGGCTGTAGGCTTCGCCGGTGTCGGGTTCGACGACGACGCAGTGCACGCACATCGTCTTTTCGGCATAGAACGGGTCGATGTAGACCGATCCGGCATCGGGGATCAGCTTCATGTCGGATTGGTCGATCGATTTCCAGCCGGCGATGGACGAGCCGTCGAACATGAAGCCTTCCTCGAAGAAGTCAGCATCGACCAGGTCTGCCACCAGCGTCACATGCTGCAATTTGCCCTTCGGGTCGGTGAACCGGATGTCGACATATTCGACTTCCTCGTCCTTCATCAGTTTCAGAGCATCACTTACCTTGCTCATCTTCGGAACTTTCCTTTTGTTACAGGGTCTTTGACCACGGGGAGGGTTCCCGTGGAAGGCTTAGGTCAGATCGCGTCGTCGCCCGATTCACCGGTTCGGATCCGGATCGCCTGTTCGATGGTCGAGACAAATATCTTGCCGTCGCCGATCTTGTCGGTCCGCGCGGCGGAGATGATCGCACTGACGGCCGCATCGACCATGTCGTCAGACAGCACCACCTCGATCTTCACCTTTGGAAGGAAATCGACCACATACTCAGCGCCCCGGTACAACTCGGTATGGCCCTTTTGGCGTCCGAAACCTTTTACTTCGGTGACTGACAGACCCTGGATGCCGGCCTCTTGAAGCGCTTCCTTCACCTCGTCGAGCTTGAAGGGCTTTATGATCGCTTCAATCTTCTTCATGGGCCAACTCCCCCCGGTTCCGTCCGTCTCGCAGGTCAGTGACCACTTTCGTTGGGACCGGACAATTGGCTAAGGTCAGGTTGTGGGAGACAGGCTGGGGAATCCCGATTTAGGGCCTAAGAAATGGGCGTAGCGGTCAAGTTTTGGGCGAAAAATAAACGGATTGGATGATGTTTTGGCCTATCTTCTGACAAGTGCCCAAATGCGCGCCATTGAAGGTGCGGCCATGGCCTCGGGGCTGGTGAGCGGCCCGGACTTGATGGAGCGGGCCGGAGCGGCGGTCGCATTGGCCATCGACGCCACTTGGCCGGACTTGGATCGCCCGGTCGTGGTATTGTGCGGGCCGGGGAACAATGGCGGCGATGGCTATGTCATTGCGCGGCTTCTGTCGGGGCAAGGTCGGAAGGTGACGATATTTGCACTCGGCGATCCAATGACGCCGGACGCGCAGCGCGCGCGGGCCGGATGGACGGGTCCGGTATCAGGATTTGCCGCCCTCGACTGGGCCACGTTTCAGTTTCACCCTATTGTTGTGGATGCAATTTTCGGAACGGGCCTGATGCGCGATCTCGCGCCGGGGGTCTGGGGTGCGCTGGCCATGGCACAGGAAAGCGGCTGCCCGCTTGTGGCCGTCGACATCCTGTCGGGCATCTGTGCCGATAGCGGGCGGGTGCGCAGCGAGGGCGGGTATCTGGAGCATCCGGCGGCGCTGACGGTGGCTTTCGACTGCGCCAAGCTGGGGCATATGCTGGATCTCGGGGCCGAGATGACAGGCAAGTTGGTGATTGCCGACATAGGTCTTGCAGAATGGCGGGACGGCTATACGCGGACACGAGACGACGAGGTTGCGAGCGAGGCCGAGCCATCGGGCAGGATCGCCAAGACCGGCGGACACAAGTATGTGTATGGACATGCGCTTGTCCTGGCGGGCGGCGTCGGTCGGGGAGGTGCTGCGCGACTGGCGGCCCGTGCGGCGTTGCGGGTGGGGGCGGGTTTGGTGACGGTGGGTTGCCCGCCGTCGGCCATCACTGAAAATGCGGGGCGGCTGGACGCCGTGATGCTTCGTCCGGTGGCGGATGCGGCGGCGCTGCATGCGATGCTGACCGATCGGCGGATCTCGGCACAGGTGCTGGGGCCGGCGCTGGGGCTTCGGGCGCGCGAGGTGGGTCTGGTGGCCGAGGCGATGGCCTCGGGTCGGGCGACGGTGTTTGACGCAGATGCACTGACGCTGATCGCAGGCGATCCCGGTCTGCGGGCTGGGCTGCATGCACGATGTGTGCTGACCCCTCACGGCGGCGAATTCGCGCGGCTCTTCCCGGAGATAGCGGTATGGATGGAGGCGTCGCCCGTTTCAGGTGTGCCTGCAATCTCGAAGGCCGATGCAGTGCGGCGAGCGGCGCTGGAGGCGGGCTGCGTGGTGCTGTTGAAAGGGATCGACACGGTGATCGCCGCGCCGGACGGGCGTTGCGTGGTGCATGCGGCGGTGCGTGAGAGGGCAGCCCCCTGGCTGGCCACCGCAGGGTCCGGCGACGTGCTGGCGGGGATCATCGGCGGGTTGCTGGCGCGAGGGTTGTCGCCCTTCGAGGCGGCCGAGACGGCGGCCTGGCTGCATGTCGAGGCGGCGCGCGCTTTTGGGCCGGGCCTGATCGCCGAAGATCTGCCGGAGCAACTTCCCGGCGTTTTCCGGGCGCTGCATCATTAGGTGGCGGTTCGGGATCGCCGGGCCGCACACTCCAGCCCGCACGAATGGCGACCGTTGCCTGGTAGATGTCGCCGGAGGGGTCGGCCCTGATGGTGTCAGTCCCGGTTGTCTTTCGTCTCTCGAGCGTCGTCGCTGCCATGGGAACCCCGACGTATAGGCGCGCTGCTTCTGTCTGCCCGGCGTGCAAAGCAACGTGAGTGGTGAAGGGGGCGGGGCCAATTCTATGTGCGAGGGTGCAGCGGTCGATTGCCACTCGCCTCGGACGGGGCGGTTTGGTAGACGGTTGTGGCCTGCTTGGCAAAGGCGGGCGATGCGGGTGTGGCGAAACGGTAGACGCACCAGATTTAGGTTCTGGCGCCGCAAGGCGTGGGGGTTCAAGTCCCTTCACCCGCACCATCATTCGAACTTATGTCCGCCATGGGCGGCCCTCGGGCCATTTGAGAGGATCAGTCAGGTCATGTCGCCGCGAGCGCACTTGTCAGATCGACAAGGTCCATCCGCAGGCGTCGTTCCGTGGCAACCGACCGAAGGCGCTGTAGCTCCGCCGTCCATGCGGCGCTTCTTTCTCCCCGACCCCAGGCAGCCAGTGCTCTGCCCCGGGCAATGAGGAAGTTCGACCAGGGGAGAGGTTCTGCTCGGGAGTAGGACTCGAGTCTGTCCGCATAGCGCTCGGCCTGATCCCACGCGCCTGCGTGCAGAGCACGGGCGATCGCAAGCTTTGCGAACCACAAGTGATTGTGGGCGACGCAGCCCGAGTCGAGGATGTCTTCGGCTTCCTTCAGGAGTGCCAGAGACTGGTCTTCGTCGTCGATCAACCCTGCCTCGACCGCCAGAACCGCCGGTCCGATGAAGGTCATGCCAACCTTTCGGACCAGCTGAACCGCTTGAGACGAATAAGCTTTGGCCCCGGGCCGATCCCCGCGGGCGAGTGCAGTTTCCGCCAGCCATCGCAGGGCCTGGGCCGCGAAATTGTCTGCATGCATCGATTGGGCCAGACCGAGTGCCCGCCGCAGCATGTCATCGGACAGGTCGAGTTCCCCCAGTTCGAAGTTCGCATACCCCGCCAGTTCGAGACCGAGCAACTGTGCGCGGGGGTGGCTCAACTCGGTCGCCAGCTTTACAGCGGCCAGCGCGTCCGCTTCAGCCTCGATGAATTCCATCAGATGGATCCGTGTCCATCCGATCATCTGGCGGTTGGCGGCTTCCACGCGGCGCAGTCCGTGCTGTTGGCAAAGATCTACGCAAGCGCGGAACTGCTCGCCTGCCGTTCGCATCCGTCCCGCGAGATAGTTGGCATCACCAAGCCCGCTGAGCGCCATGGCTTCCCCCTCGGCCCATCCCGCACGCCGCGAAAGGTCGAGAGCCTTTTCATTTTCGGCGCGACATTCGCTTACGCGTCCCAGAGGGAAGTAGATGTTTCCGCGCAGGCTGTGGATGCGCGCGCGCTCCGGGAGAAGGCCCGCCTCGATCGCCGCCGCTTCGGCATCTTCCAGGACGTCGAGCGTCTGCTGATGACGGTCGGCAATCCGCAACCCCTCGGCGATCCCGATCAGCGCAAGGCAGCGTTGGCGCGGACTGGTGGCCGCTGAAAGAGCCAGCTCAAATGCCGCGATCGACTCTTCGGTCGCACCGGTATTTCGCAGCGCCTCGCCCCGCAGACAGGCGAGGCTGCACTTGACTGTCGGGTCCGCAGCGATCTCAAGGCCCCGACCCGCCAGCGTCAGTGCGGTATTGAAGTGCAATGCCATCGCCTGAGCGCTTGCAGCATCCAGGTATGCAGCGGCCGCGGACGTGTCATTGGCCCGGTCGAGGTGTTGTGCATGCAGGATCAGATCGGTTCCTGCGAAGAACTCCGCCGCCTGGCGATGCAGTTGTTCTCGCTGGTTCTTGAGAAGCGAGCCGAAAACGCCCTCCTGAACCAAGGCGTGGTCGAACAGAAAGTTGTCACCCTCGGGGCGAACGAAGGAGCGCTCGATCAATACCCGACACTCGTAGCCGGGTGAGCCTATCAAATGACGTACGGCGTCGAGTCCAAATCGCTGGCCAAGCACCGAGGCCGCTTGCAGGGCCTGCTTGTCGATGACGGGGAGGCGGTCAAGGCGGGCGAGGACGAGGCTTTGGATCGACGCCGGAACGTCGCCGTCGCCGTGCTCTTCGAGGTTGCGCAACAACTGCTCGAGGAACAGCGGATTGCCTCCGGCACGCTGGACGCATTCGAGCGCCGTCTGATTGACGGTGTCGATGAAGGATGCGGCAAGCCTGATGGACTCTTCGTTCCGCAGCGGCGCGAGATCCAGCGTCATGAAGGGACATCCGCCGGCGGCGCTTCGCCACGCCTGGCCGAGTGGATATCCGTCGACGCGCGACGTCATGACAAGCAGGCCCCGGCAGTCTGCGACTGTCGCTGCGATCCTTGCAAGATGTGCAAGGATCAGGGGATCGGCCCAATGGATATCCTCGATGATGATGACAAGCGGCTGCCGTGCGGCGTGTGCCCGCAGCAGTTCGGCCAGCACTGTCCTCTTGCCCTCGTTCCGCATCGCGTTGGTCATCGCATCGTAGACGGCGCGTTCCTCCTGCGACTGGGGGAGGTCGAGCAGGTCGTTCAGGAAGATGCGCCGTTCCGGGGCGAGAATGCCCGCGTCCATGGTTGCGTCCACGACAGCCTGCCGCATCGTTCTGTTGCTGCCGGCGGGGATGTCGATAAGGCTCTGCACCACTGCCCGGATCGCGTCACGACCCTCGCCAGCGCCAAAATCGAGGACCAGCCCCCTGTGGATTCTGAAACCACGTCCCTTGGCGAGCCCGGTCAGTTGTTCCACCAGCCGCGTCTTGCCAATTCCGGCCTCGCCGCGCAGCACGATTGCGCTTCCGCGGCCACTGTCCCGGCAACGGTCGATCAGTCCAGACAGTTGCGCCAACTCGGCCTCGCGACCGACGAAGGAGAGCCGCCCCGCAGTTCCGGTGCCGACGCGCGGGCCCTTGACCTTCCAGATCGTGACTGGCCGATCAATGCCCTTCACCTCGCATTCGCCGAGGCTTTCGCACTCTATTTCGTGGGTCACCGTACGATGCATTGCGTCCGAGATCAGCGTGTCGCCAGCCTCGGCTCGGGATTGCAACCGTGCCGCGAGATTCACTGAGGCGCCTGTCACCGTATACTCCCGATGCTTGTCGCTGCCCGTGCCACTCGCGACCACCTGACCGTTGGCAATCCCGATATGGACCTTCAGTTTCTGGCCCGTGCCATCTTGCAAGGCACCAACCTCACGGTGAATCTCGAATGCGGCGCGCACTGCCCGCAGCGGATCGTCGTCATGGGCGATCGGCGCGCCGAACAGGGCCATGACATTGTCGCCCATATGCTTGTCGACCGTGCCGCCGTGGCTCGCCACAATGGCATCAACGGTTTCGAAGAAGCGATTGAGCAGGGCATGGATGTTCTCGGCGCCCAAGTCGGTCGTGAGCTTGGTAAAATTCGCAATATCGGCAAACAACACCGTGACCTGCCGGTGTTCACCTGCTGCGGTCGTCGGTGTGGTTGACCTGGTGCTGCGCTCTGCGCTGCCGGATGAGAGATCGGCAATTGCGTTGAGAAGCCGCTTGCGATCGGCGAGCTTGGCGACACCGAGATCCTTCAGATCTTCATTATCAAGTTCGGAGAGCAAAGCGGCATCGACACCGTTCTCGGCGAATGCAGCAGCGTGCCCTTCAAGGCCAAGCGCGCGAAGCCAAGACGCAATGTCCATGCCTGCCCCCAACTCGTAGACGTTTCTGTCTTGCCTCACCACTTGCCAGAGTGACGATGTTACAAGCTTTGTGCCGGTCGAGCATTCAAAATATGGGCGTTTGACCTTCGTCCGATGCGTTGCTCCCAAGGGTTGCCTTGGGGCGGCGCACGCAGTCCGGCGTGGAGAGCAGGCAGGATCGACCGAAGATTTCCCCTCGCGCCCGCGCTTTGCCTTTGCTAGAAGGCGCGGGATTTGGTCGGCCCGGGGTCTGCCCGGACTAGCGGCGTTTTGTCCGTTGTGCCGGAACCGGAACGTTTTGGAATGGGATCGGTGAGCGGGCGAGGCAGCAAGTGCCGCGCCGCCCGTGCCGGAGAGGAAAGAAGGACGAGAAAATGCAGGTCACCGAGACGCTCAACGAAGGTCTGAAGCGGGCGTACACGATCACTGTGACTGCGGCCGAGCTGGATGCCAAGGTGCAGGAAAAGCTCGTCGAAGCGCAGCCCGAGGTCGAAATGAAGGGCTTTCGCAAGGGCAAGGTTCCGATGGCCATGCTGCGCAAGCAGTTCGGCCCGCGCATTTTGGGCGACGCCATGCAGGATGCGATCGACGGGGCGATGAAGTCGCATTTTGACGCGAGCGGTGACCGTCCGGCGGTTCAGCCGGAAGTCAAGATGGTGGGCGGCGAGAGCTGGGCCGAAGGCCAGGATGTGGTCGTCGAGATGAGCTATGAGGCGCTGCCGCCGATCCCGGAGTTCGACCCGGCGAAGGTGAAGCTTGAGAAGCTGATCGTGAAGGCAGACGACGCCGCAGTTCAGGAAGCACTGGCCAACCTCGCTGCGTCCGCGCAGGCGTTCGAGGATCGGAAGAAGGGCTCGAAGGCCAAGGACGGCGATCAGGTGGTGATCGACTTCAACGGTTCCGTCGATGGCGCACCGTTCGAGGGCGGATCGGCTGAGGACTATCCGCTGGTGCTCGGCTCAAACTCGTTCATCCCGGGGTTCGAGGCGCAGCTCGTCGGTGCCAAGGAGGGCGAGAGCGTCTCGGTCAACGTGACATTCCCGGAAAGCTATGGTGCGAAGCATCTGGCCGGGAAGGCGGCGGTCTTTGCCTGCACCGTGAAATCCGTCAAGGCGCCGAAGCCGGCCGAGATCGACGACGAGCTTGCCAAGAAGTATGGTGCCGAAAGCCTTGACGCGCTGAAGGCGCAGATCTCGGAACGTCTGGAAGCAGAGTATTCCGGTGCCGCGCGGGCCGTGATGAAGCGGGCACTGCTGGATCAACTGGACAAGCTGGTGAAGTTCGATCTGCCGCCCACGCTGGTCGAAGCCGAAGCGAGCCAGATCGCGCATCAGTTGTACCATGAAGACCATCCCGACGATCACGGCCACAGTCACGGTGCAATCGAGACCACCGACGAGCACAAAACGCTGGCCGAACGCCGCGTGCGCCTTGGCCTGCTTCTGGCCGAGGTCGGCCGCAAGGCCGAAGTGACCGTAACCGACGCAGAGATGACCCAGGCTGTTCTGGCGCAGGCGCGGCAGTATCCGGGGCAGGAGCGGCAGTTCTTTGAATTCGTGCAGAAAAATCCGCAGATGCAGCAGCAACTGCGCGCTCCGATCTTCGAAGATAAAGTTGTGGACCACATCGTCGCCGGCGCCAAGGTGACTGAGAAGACGGTCAGCAAGGATGCGCTGCAGAAGGCCGTCGAGGCGCTGGACGAACTCTGAACTGTTCTGTTTCCTGCAAGCGCTTCAGGCCGCCCTCTCTGGGCGGCCTTTTTCATTGCCGCGGTGCAGGATCAGACACACCACAAGCCAATCCCGGTTCCAGCGACGGGAACAGTCGAATGAAGCAGGGAATGTCAGGCGCCCGAAAATGCACGCCCGTTTTCATCAGGCGCAGGTCGCTGCGGAAATGAAAAAGCCGCGCCGGGTTTCCGGCGCGGCTCTGAATGTGTGTCGATGCGATCAGCGCTCGTCGCGCGGATCGAAATCGTTGGCGGCGCCCATGTCGTCGAAGAGTTCGGCAATTTCGAACTCGGCGGCGGCTTCGGCTTCGGCAGCGAGTTCCTGGATCGACTTGCCCGACGCCTGAAGCTCGGCTTCTTCGGTCGACCGTGCGACGTTCAGGCTGACTTTCACCGACACTTCCGGGTGCAGCACGACTGTGACGGTGTGCAGGCCGAGTTCCTTGATCGGGCGATCGAGCACGACTTGCGCCCGGTTCACGGTGAACCCGGCTTCCGTTGCCGCTTCGGCCGCGTCACGGGTCGTGACAGAGCCGTAGAGCGCGCCGGCGTCGGAGGCTGACCGAATCACGATGAACGTCTGGCCGTCGAGTTTGGCGGCTGCGGCTTCGGCTTCTTTCTTGGTCTCGAGGTTCTGCACCTCGAGATGGGCCTTCTTGGCCTCGAACGACTTGATGTTCACGTCGTTCGCGCGAAGCGCCTTGCCTTGCGGCAGAAGGAAGTTGCGGGCGTAGCCGTCCTTGACGTTCACGACCTCGCCCATCTGGCCAAGCTTGGCCACGCGCTGGAGCAGGATGACTTGCATGGGGGCCTCTCCTTACTTCACAGCGTAGGGAAGCAGGGCGAGGAACCGGGCGCGCTTGATCGCACGGGCCAGTTCACGCTGCTTTTTTGCCGAGACGGCGGTGATGCGAGACGGCACGATCTTGCCACGCTCGGAAACATAGCGCTGCAGCAGGCGTGTGTCTTTGTAGTCGATTGCCGGCGCGTTGTCGCCCGAGAAGGGGCACACCTTGCGGCGGCGGAAAAACGGTTTGTTTGCCATCATCTACTGTCCTTGTCCAATCAACGCCGACGGTCAGCGCCGCCGAAGCCACCGCGGTCGCCGCCGAAGCTGCTACGCTCCCGGTCGCCGAAGCCGCGCTCGGGGCGATCACCGCGATCAGGACGGTCGCCCCGGTCATCCCGCTTCTGCATCTGCACCGACGGGCTTTCGCCATGCACGTCGACCTTGATGGTCAGCACGCGCATCACGTCGTCATGCAGGCGCATCAGGCGTTCCATTTCCTGCACGGCCGCCGCGGGCGCATCCGATTTCAGGAAGGCGTAGTGGCCCTTGCGGTTCTTGTTGATCTTGTAGGCCATCGTCTTGACGCCCCAGTACTCGTTCTCAACGACCTTGCCGCCGTTGTCCGCGAGGACTGTGGAGAAATGTTCGATGAGGCCTTCGGCTTGCGTGTTGGACAGATCCTGACGCGCAATGAAAACATGCTCGTAAAGCGGCATGCGGTCTCCGTTCTTGTCTCGGGCGCATTTCATAGGACAGGCGAGTAAGACTTCCGCTTCCCGTCCACGAGGGGGTGCGCCGGTTGCGTGGTCCAGCGGAAGAATGCGGCCTTATACACGCGCGCCGTGCCGTTGCAAGGGCGAAGCCCCGGTCGGCAGAATTGCGGACAAGCGCACGGCAGGCTATGCGGGTGACGGGAAACAAAAGGGAGGCCTCGATGAGCCGCGCATTCGTCTTTCCGGGGCAGGGCGCCCAGACCATCGGCATGGGCCGCGCACTGGCCGAGGCCTATCCGGCGGCAAGGCCGTGTTCGACGAGGTGGACGAAGCGCCTTGGGCGAGAACGCTGTCCGCGCTGATCTGGGAAGGCGACGGCGCGACGCGCTGACGCTGACGCAGAACGCGCAGCCCGCGCTGATGGCGACCTCGATCGCCGCGATGCGGGCGCTGGAGGCGGAGGGCATCGGCGCTGGACCAGGCGGCTTTCGTGGCGGGGCATTCGCTGGGCGAATATTCGGCGCTCTGTGCGCGGCGGGGGCGCTGACGCTGTCGCGACACGGCGCGGCTGCTGCGGCATCCGCGGGCAGGCGATGCAGGCGGCGGTGCCGGTCGGCGTCGGGGCGATGGCGGCGCTGCTGGGCCTCGATTTCGCCGCGGCCGCCGAGGTGGCGGCCGAGGCCGCGCAGGGCGAGGTCTGCCAGGCCGCGAATGACAACGATCCGGCGCAGGTGGTGGTCTCGGGCCACAAGGCGGCGGTCGAGCGCGCGGTGGAGATCGCCAAGGCCAGGGGCGCCAAGCGCGCGCTGCTGCTGCCGGTCAGCGCGCCCTTCCATTGCGCGCTGATGCAGCCCGCCGCCGATGTGATGGCCGAGGCGCTTGGCCGGCGTGCGGTTGCTTGCGCCGCGTGTGCCGCGTCGTGGTCGAACGTCCGCGCCGAGGCGGTGAGCGACCCGGACGGATCCGCGACCTTCTGGTCGCAGCAGGTGACGGGATCGGTCCGCTGGCGCGAAGTCGGTCGCTGTGGATGGCGCGCAGGGCGTCGACCGAGTTCTGGGAGATCGGCGCCGGCAAGGCGCTGTCGGGCATGATCAAGCGGATCGCGCGCGGACGTCGGCCACCGGGCCGGATCGGCACGCCGGAGGATGTGGCGGCGTCGTGGCGGCAGGCTGACGCGGCGCTGGGCATCGGCGCAGCGCCGGATGAGTTGCGCGGCCAGAGCCTGACAGAGCGCACCTTGCGGCTGACAATGCGAAGACGAGGGACGGACATGTTCGATCTGACGGGGAAAAGCGCGCTGGTGACCGGCGCTTCGGGCGGGATCGGCGGCGGCGATCGCGCGGGCGCTGCACGGCGCGGGGGCGACGGTGGCGCTGTCGGGCACGCGGGTGGAGCCGCTGGAGGCGCTGGCGGCGGAACTTGGGCAGCCGGGCGCATGTGCTGCCCTGCAACCTGTCGCGATGCCGGCGGCGGTCGAGGCGCTGCCCAAGCGCGGCGGCCGAGGCGATGGGGGCGGTCGACATTCTGGTGAACAACGCCGGGATCACCCGGGACAACCTGTTCATGCGGATGTCGGACGACGACTGGCAGTCGGTGATCGACGTGAACCTGACCTCGACCTTCCGGCTGTGCCGGGGGGTGCTGCGCGGCATGATGAAGGCGCGCTGGGGGCGGATCGTGAATATCTCGTCGGTCGTGGGCGCGACGGGCAATCCGGGGCAGGGGAACTATGCCGCCTCGCAAGGCCGGGATGGTCGGCATGTCGAAGATCCTGGCCGCCGAGGTGGCCAGCCGGGACATCACGGTGAACTGCGTGGCGCCGGGGTTCATCGACGACGGCGATGACCGACAAGCTGAACGACGAGCAGAAGGCGCGCATCCTGACGGCGGTTCCGGCGGGGCGGATGGGCGACGCCGGAGGAGATCGCGGCGGCGGTGCTGTATCTGGCCAGCGCCGGAGGCCGGCTACGTGACCGGGGCGACGCTGCATGTGAATGGCGGCATGGCGATGATCTGACGGCGCGCCGGGCGGCCGCGGAAAGGGTTTGCCTTGGGCGACGGCGCCTTGCTATAGGCGCGCAGAATGGGTCGGGATGCGGTGCGGTCCCGGCCTCGAGTCTGGGCAGAGTGCCCGGACGGGGCAGGAACGGACAAAGCGGGGCTGCCCGCACCTAAGAGAGGAACTGACATGAGCGACATCGCTGATCGCGTGAAGAAGATCGTCGTCGAGCATCTGGGCGTCGAAGAGGACAAGGTGACCGAGAATGCCTCGTTCATCGACGATCTGGGCGCGGACAGCCTCGACACGGTCGAACTGGTGATGGCGTTCGAGGAAGAGTTCGGGATCGAGATCCCGGACGACGCCGCCGAGACGATCCAGACCTTCGGCGATGCGGTGAAGTTCATCACGAAAGCTTCCTGATTTCCCTTTCAGGGTTTCGGAACAGGCGCTCCCGCGGGGGCGCCTTTTTCGTTTCTGGGGAGTGGGACTGGGCGAATGTCGCACTGTGCGACACGTGCGGGGGGTATTGAAATCCTTGAGTTATCGCGAATCCGTTAAGGGTTTTTCGGCGTGTCGCACCGCTTCGGGGGTGGGTGCTGCGGGAAGGTTTCGGGGGCCGCCCCCCGTCGCGGCCGGGGTCGCGCGACCGTCCCGGAATATTCGGGAACGGAAGAAACCGCAGGGGGGGCGCGAGCGGGGGCTGACCGATCCCGGTTGTGCGGTGCGGAGATTTGGAAGGATGGGGCGCGCGGGGCGGGCCGAACCGCGCTATTGGGCGACAGCGCCCGATTTGTCCTGCACGGATTGCGCGCGGGGGGCATCGAGCGGAAAGCGGCTGCGCGCGGGAGCGGTGAAATCGAGACGCTTCAGATCGGCGCCGCCCATTCCGCGGTCTTGCACAGTCCAACAATGGAAAACCCTGTTGCGTGTATCGCCGATGACCGACCATTTCGGTGCAGCCCAGAGTGTAGGCTTCGGTCGATCCTTCGTGCACGAAGCCCTGCGGAATATCGAACCTGTCGAGCATGGCAGGCGATGACAGTGCGGGCGGGCGACGACGGCGGCTGGCGCGCGCCGGGTTCGGACCTGGTGCTGCGGCCTTTGCGAGCAGCTTGCGCGACGTCGGCGCGTGCCGTGTGAGCTCGTGCGTTGCGGCGGGGCGGGAGAAGGTGCGGCGGCCGATGCCGCTTCGGTTGCGGAACGGAGCGGCGCCCGAGTGCGTTATGCGCTGGCGCAGACGTGACGCTTTTCGACCAGGGACAATATCGGAAGAAAGGAAATGAACATGCCGATCAAGGGATTGAAGGACAATGCGGTGAAGACGAGCATCGCGCAGTTGAACGGGCGGCTGGCGGACATGCTGGCGCTGAAGCTGGCACTGAAGCAGGCGCATTGGAATGTGAAGGGCCCGGCGTTCATCGCGGTGCATGAGTTGCTCGATGCGGTGGCGGGGCGGGTGGACGAGGCCTCGGACGTGATGGCCGAGCGGGTGCAGGCCCTGGGAGGCGTGGCGCTGGGAACGGTGGAGACTGTTGCCAAGGTGGCGACGGTGAAGCCCTATCCGACCAATCTGGTGAAGGAAACCGACCATGTGGAGGCAGTCTGCGCCCGCATTGCGGATCTGGGCGCGAAGGTTCGGGAAGCGATTGCGGAGGTGACCGGGGCCGGGGATGACGGGACGGCGGATATCTTCGTGGGGATCTCACGCCAGTTGGACAAGGACATGTGGTTCCTTGAAAGCCATCTTGGCACGTGATGCCTCATCGGCGGAGGGTGCGCGGGGCTCGCCCCTTGGCGTTGCGCGCCCCCGCCCCGCCGTGTATCACCGCGCGAGGTTTCGGCAGGGGCGGGGGAACGCATGCGTCGTGTCGTCGTCACGGGTCTGGGAATGGTCACGCCGCTGGCCTGCGGGGTGGAGGAGACCTGGACGCCGCCTGCTCGCCGGGCAGTCCGGCGCGGGGCCGATCACGCGGTTCGATGCCGGTCGAACGTGGTGACGCAGTATGCCTGCGAGATTCCGCGCGGCGACGGCACGGACGGCACCTTCAACCCCGACGACTGGATGGAGCCGAAGGACCAGCGCAAGGTCGATGATTTCATCCTCTACGGGATGGCGGCGGCCGTGCAGGCGGTGCGCGGATGCCGGGCTGGGAGCCGGCAGACCGAGGAGAGACCGCTGCGCACCGGGGTGATGATCGGGTCGGGGATCGGCGGGCTGTCCTCGATCGCCGAGACGGCGGTGCTGATCAAGGAGAAGGGGCCGCAGCGGGTGTCGCCCTTCTTCATTCCGGGCGCGCTGATCAACCTGATCTCGGGGCAGGTGTCGATCCGCTTCGGCTTCAAGGGGCCGAACCATGCGGTGGTGACGGCCTGTTCGACCGGGCGCGCATGCCATCGGCGATGCGGCGCGGCTGATCCAGTGGGGCGATGCCGACGTGATGGTGGCGGGCGGGGCGGAAAGCCCGATCTCCGAGATCGGGATCGCCGGGTTCAACGCCTGCAAGGCGCTGTCGACCAAGCGCGCGGATGATCCGACCAAGGCCAGCCGCCCCTATGACGCCGACCGCGACGGGTTCGTGATGGGCGAGGGCGCGGGCGTGGTGGTGCTGGAGGAATACGAGCACGCCAAGGCGCGGGGCGCGAAGATCTATGCCGAGGTGCTGGGCTATGGCCTGTCGGGCGACGCCTATCACATCACCGCGCCCGTCCGAGGACGGCGACGGCGGCTATCGCAGCATGGCGGCGGCGCTGAAGCGGGCGGGGCTGACGCCTGCGGACATCGACTACATCAACGCGCACGGCACCTCGACGATGGCCGACACCATCGAACTGGGCGCGGTGGAGCGGCTGATGGGCGATGCGGCGGCGAAGGCGACGATGCGTTCGACCAAGTCGTCGCATCGGGCATCTTCTGGGGGCGGCGGGCGCGGTGGAGGCGATCTTCTGCGTGCTGGCGATCCGCGACCAGGTGGCGCCGCCGACGATCAACCTGGACAACCCGGCGGTGGCAGCCGAAGCTGGACCTCGCGCCGAACAAGGCGCGGAAGCGCAAGATCGACGTGGCGCTGTCGAACTCGCTTCGGCTTCGGCGGCACCAATGCCAGCCTGGTCCTGGGCAAGGTGCGCGGGCTGATGTGGCGGTCGCGTCGCCTCGAACGCGCTGACGCTGTTCATCGTGGTGCTGATCGCTGGTGGCGGGGCTGCTGGCCTGGGGGCGGCAGCGAGTTCACCGGGCCGGGGCCGCTGGCCGAGGCGATCTGCCTGCAGGTGGAGCGGGGGGCGTCGCTGGCGGCGGTCAGCCGGCAAGCTGGAGGAGCAGGGCGCGATCAGCGACGCGCGGATCTTCCGGATCGGGGCGGATTATGCCGACCGGGCGGACGAGCTGAAGTTCGGGAGCTACCTGGTGCCGCCGGGCGCCTCGATGGCGCGAGGTGCTGGAGATCGTCACGGCGGGCGGGCAATCGACCTGCGGGCGCGAGGTGAACTTCCGGATCGGCGTGACGCAGCGCGGACGTGGTGCTGCGCGAGCTGGACCCGGCGACGAATGCGCTATGTCGAAGTGGCGCAGTTCGATCCGGCGGCCGAGGCCGCTGCCGCCGGAATATCTGGAGGCGGCGCGAGGACCCGGACGCTGCGCTGTTCGGGTGACGCTGGCCGAGGGGGTGACCAGCTGGCAGGTGGTGGAGGCGCTGAAGCAGGCGGATTTCCTGACGGGCGAGGTGGCGACGGTGCCGCCGGAGGGCACGCTGGCGCCGGACAGCTACGAGGTGGCGCGCGGGACGGACGCGGGCGGCGCTGATCGCCGAGATGACGGAGCGGCAGGCGCGCGATCCTGGCCGAGCTGTGGGCGGCGCGGGCCGAGGGCCTGCCCTATGACACGCCGGAAGAGGCGCTGATCATGGCCTCGATCGTCGAGAAGGAAACCGGCGATCGCCGAGGAGCGCGCGCAGGTGGCGAGCGTGTTCGTCAACCGTCTGCGCGCAGGGGATGCGGCTGCAGACCGACCCGACGGTGATCTACGGCATCACCAAGGGCGAGGGCGTGCTGGGGCGGGGCCTGCGGCAGAGCGAGCTGCGGCGCGAGACGCCGTGGAACACCTATGTGATCGACGGGCTGCCGCCGACGCCGATCGCCAACCCGGGGCGGCTGAGCATCGAGGCGGCGCTGAACCCGGAGACGACGGATTATCTGTTCTTCGTGGCGGATGGCACCGGGCGGGCATGCCTTTGCCGACGACGCTGGACGAGCACAACGAGAACGTGGCCAAGTGGCGCGCGATCGAGGCGCAGCAGGGCGGCCGACGGGCGAAGACGGGCGTGCAGGGCGACGTGACGGCGGTTAACGAAAGGTTAAGCCTGCGTGCGCCAAGCCATTGATATCGACTGCATTTTTCGCTTGACTTGGCGCGCGGTCCGATGTAGGACTTCAGGCATGCTAGAAGAAGTGGGCAAGCGGCCCGGGGTGACCCCGGGGCCGCTTTTTCATTTCGCTCGTGCGGAGGCGGCATGAGAGGCGGGTCGGCAGTCAGATGACAGATGAACGTCTCTTCGGAGGACAGCGGCGCCGGCCGAGGACGTTCTGGCGGCGACGGAAGAGCTGTACCGGGAGGCGGCGGAAGACCTGATCCGCGGCGATCGGCGCGACTCGCGGCAGGGCGAGTTCGACGAGGTCAAGGCAGCGCAGCAGGCCGTGCGCGGATCTGCGCGCGACGGCTTCAGCATGGTGCTGGATGAAAGGACGCGACGTTGACAAACTCCGCAAGCAGGTTGCCGGGGTCGTCGGAGCCGGCGGCGCCCTCGACTTCGACGCCGCCCGAGCTGAAATCGGGCGCCGCCTGGCTTGCCTCCGCGACGCCGGAGGAGGTGGATGAGTTTCTGGCGGGGCTGAGCGAGAACGCGCTGCTGGCGCTGCCCTGGATGTTCGAGTTCTGGGCGCTGCCGCATCAGCTGCCGCCCGAGGGGGCCTGGAAGACCTGGGTCATCATGGGCGGGCGCGGCGCGGGCAAGACGCGGGCCGGGGCGGAATGGGTGCGCGCCGAGGTCGAGGGCGCGCGGCCGCTCGACCCGGGCCGGTGCGCAGCGGGTGGCGCTGGTGGGCGAGACGGTCGACCAGGTGCGCGAGGTGATGGTGTTCGGCGAGAGCGGGATCCTGGCCTGCTCGCCGCCCGACCGGCGGCCGGAGTGGGAGGCGGCGCGCAAGCGGCTGGTCTGGCCGAACGGCGCGGTGGCGCAGGTGTTTTCGGCGCATGAGCCCGGAGAGCCTGCGCGGGCCGCAGTTCGATGCGGCCTGGGCGGACGAGCTGGCGAAGTGGAAGAAGGGCGGCGAGGCCTGGGACAGCTGCAGTTCGCGCTGCGGCTGGGCGAGAACCCGCGGCAGGTGGTGACGACGACGCCGCGCAATGTCGGGGTGCTGAAGGCGATCCTGAAGAACCCCTCGACGGTGATGACCCATGCGCCGACCGAGGCGAACCGGGCCTATCTGGCGGCGAGCGTTCCTGGAGGAGGTGCAGGCGCGCTATGGCGGCACGCGGCTCGGGCGGCAGGAGCTGGACGGCGTGCTGGTCGAGGAGGCGGAGGGCGCGCTGTGGACGCCGCGCGATGCTGGAGGCGGCGCGGGTGGACGCGGCGCCGGTGCTGAGCCGGATCGTGGTGGCGGTGGACCCGCCGGTGACGGGGCATGGCGAGTCGGACGAATGCGGGATCGTGGTGGTGGGCGCGATGACGCGACGGCGCCGCCGCAGGACTGGCGCGCGGTGGTGCTGGAGGATGCCGCAGTGTCAGGGCGGCCTCGCCGGAGGGCTGGGCGCGGGCGGCGCTGGCGGCGTTGGACCGGCACGGCGCGGACCGGCTGGTGGCCGAGGTGAACCAGGGCGGCGATCTGGTGGAGACGGTGATCCGGCAGATCGATCCGCTGGTGCCGTATCCGCGGCGGTGCATGCGACGCGGGGCAAGGTGGCTGCGGGCCGAGCCGGTGGCGGCGCTGTACGAGCAGGGGCGGGTGCGCGCATCTGCGCGGGCCTGGGCGCGCTGGAGGAGCAGATGTGCCAGATGACGGCGCAGGGCTATCGGGCACGGGGCAGCCCGACCGGGTGGATGCGCTGGTCTGGGCGCTGACCGAGCTGATGATCGACCCGGCGGGCAGGTCGGCGCGACCGCAGCGTTCGGACGCTCTAGGGCTTCGAGCCGCGACTCTGCCGGGACTCTGCCAGGACAGGATGGCTGCCGGCGACGAGACGAGGCAGGCTCCGGCACGCCTGCGGCGGGGCGCGGCGTGGCGGTTTGCCGCGACGACAGAGGAGCGTGCGAGATGGTGTTCGATTTTCTGCGGACGGCGCCGGCCGGCGGCGGTGCCGGAGCAGAAGGCCTCGGCCACGGGCCGGTGGTCGCCTGGTGCAGGCGTCGGGCCGGGTGGCCTGGAGCCCGCGCGATGCGGTGTCGCTGACGCGGACCGGGTTTCAGGGCAATCCGATCGGGTTTCGCGCGGTGCAAGCTGATCGCCGAGGCGGCGGCGGCGCTGCCGCTGGTCTTGCAGGACGCCGAGCGGCGCTACGACATGCATCCGGTGCTGGACCTGATCGCGCGGCCCAATGCGGCGCAGGGGCGGGCGGAGTTCCTGGAGGCGGTCTACGGCTATCTGCTGCTGGCCGGGCAACGCCTATCTCGAGGCGGTGCCGGGGCTGGCGGCGCTGCCGGGCGAGCTGCATGTGCTGCGGTCGGACCGGATGAGCGCTGGTGCCGGGGGCGGATGGCTGGCCGGTGGCCTATGACTACACGGTCGGCGGGCGGACGCATCGGCTTCGACATGACGCAGGGCGGTGCGCCCGATCTGCCATATCAAGACGCTTCCATCCGCAGGACGACCACTACGGGCTTTTCGCCGCTGCAGGCGGCGGCGGTGGCGGTGGATGTGCACAACTGCGGCCTCGCGCCTGGTCGAAGGCGCTGCTGGACAATGCGGCGCGGCCTTCGGGGGCGATCGTCTACAAGGGCGCGGACGGGCAGGCGGCGCTGACGTCGGACCAGTACGACCGGCTGGTGAGCGAGATGGAGAGCCACCATCAGGGCGCGCGCAATGCCGGGCGGCCGATGCTGCTGGAGGGCGGGCTCGACTGGAAGCCGATGGGGTTCTCGCCCTCGGACATGGAGTTCCAGAAGACCAAGGAGGCGGCGGCGCGCGAGATCGCCATGGCCTTCGGCGTGCCGCCGATGCTGCTGGGCATCCCGGGCGACGCGACCTACGCCAACTACCAGGAGGCGAACCGGGCGTTCTATCGGCTGACGGTGCTGCCGCTGGCGACGAAGGTGATGGCGGCGCTGTCGCACTGGCTGTCGGCGCTTTACCGGCGAGGCGGTGGAGCTGCGCCCGACCTGGACCAGGTGCCGGCGCTGGCCGAGGAGCGCGATCAGCAATGGGCGCGGGTGGCGGCGGCGGAGTTCCTGACCGACGGCCGAGAAGCGGCGCTGCTGGGGCTGCCGCGGCTGGCGGAGGAGGAATGACGCGCGCGGCGCGGCGGAGGCGGCTCGCGCTTTCTCTACGACAGTTTCGACGCGGCGACGGCGCGGATCGAGGCGAACGAGCGGGTGGCCGAGGAGCGCTGGGCGGCGCTGGAGTACCGGCTGGGCGCAGATCGAGGCGACGCTGGAGCGGCTGGAGAAGCGGATCTGGCTCGGGGTTTACGGCGTGGCGGCCTTTCTGCTGGCGCAGATGGCCGAGGCGCTGATCTGACGGCGGCGATGAGGTGAGGGCGATGATGGACTGGATGATTCGGGCGCGCCGGAGCGCAAGTTCCACCGGCCCGAGGCCGGGACTGACGGTGACCGACGGCACGCGTGGTCGCGGGCTATGCCTCGCTGTTCGGGCAGGCGCGACCAGGGCGGCGACGTGGTGCAGACGGGGGCCTATGCGGCCAGTCGCTGACGGCGCTGGCCGCGGCGGGGCGGCGGGTCAAGATGCTGTGGCAGCATGATCCGGCCCAGCCGATCGGCGTCTGGGACGAGGTGCGCGAGGATGCGACGGGCCTTTGGGTCAAGGGGCGCATCCTGACCGAGGTGGAGCAGGGCCGCGAGGCGGCGGCGCTGCTGGCGGCGGGGGCGATCGACGGGCTGTCGATCGGCTACCGCACGGTGCGGGCGGAACGCGACGGCAAGGGGCAGCGCCTGCTTGCCGGAGCTGGAGCTTTGGGAGGTGTCGCTGGTGACCTTCCCGATGCTTCCCGAGGCGCGGGTCGCGGCCAAGGCGCGATGCGCCTGGACGAGCGACTGGCGCGACGTGGCGGCGGTCTTCGAGGACGCGCGCCGCAGATCTGGCCGGGCGCTGAGCGCGGCGTCTCACTACGCAACGAGAAGGATGACGAGATGACCGAGACGAAGGCTCGGGCCGGGGAAGGTATGTCCCCGGCCCATGCTCCGGCTGCGGAGGCGAAGGCCGCCATGACCGGGTTTCCTGAACGAATTCAACGGCTTTCAGGACGAAGTGAAATCCAGCGCTGCAACAACAGGAAGAGCGACTGACCATGCTGAACGCAAAGACGATGACCTATGGCCGCCCGGCGCTTTCGGCCGCGGCCGAGGTGGAGGCGCCGCACACAGAAGGCGTTCAACGCCTATCTGCGCACCGGCGATGACGACGGCGCTGCGCGGCCTGATCCTGGAAGGCAAGGCGATGTCGCACCGCCGTGGCGGCGGATGGCGGCTATCTGGTCGACCCGCAGACGGCGGACGCGATCCGGTCGATGCTGCTCTCGACCTCGTCGCTCCGGGCGATTGCCAATGTGGTGCAGGTCGAACGCGACCTCGTTCGACGTGCTGATCGACCGCACGCGAAGTCGGCTCGGGCTGGGCGACCGAAGACGGCGGCCACGACCGAGACCGCGACGCCGACCATCGAGCGCATCTCGATCCAGCTGCACGAGCTGGCGGCGATGCCGAAGGCGAGCCAGCGGCTGCTGGACGACAGCGCCTTCGACGTCGAGGGCTGGCTGGCCGAGCAAGATCGCCGACCCGGTTCATCCGGGCCGAGGCGGCGGCCTTCGTCAACGGCGACGGCGTGGACAAGCCGAAGGGCTTCCTGCTGCCGACCAAGGTGGCGAATGCGTCCTGGACCTGGGGCAACCTCGGCTATGTGCCGACGGGCGCGGCGGCGGACTTTCCCGGCGACCAACCCGGTCGGATTGCATCGTCAACCTGGTCTATGCGCTGGGCGCGGACTACCGCGCCAACGCGACCTTCGTGATGAACTCGAAGACCGCGGGCGCGGTGCGCAAGATGAAGGACGCGGACGGCCGCTTCCTGTGGTCGGACGGGCTGGCGGCGGGCGAGCCGGCGCGTCTGATGGGCTATCCGGTGCTGATCGCCGAGGACATGCCGGACATCGCGGCCAACGCCTATGCCGATCGCCTTCGGCGACTTCCGCGCCGGCTACACCATCGCCGAGCGCCCGGACCTGCGCATCCTGCGCGATCCGTTCTCGGCCAAGCCGCACGTGCTGTTCTACGCCACCAAGCGCGTGGGCGGCGACGTCACCGACTTTGCGGCGATCAAGCTGCTGAAGTTCGCGGTGTCGCTGATCGGACAGGCCTGGCCCGGCCCGGGGCCGATGGGCGCGCGCCGGGGCCGCGCCGCCAGCTGCTCTCCCTCGTCGAGCGGCGCGGGGCGCGCGCCCAGGCTGGCGGCGGGGCGGAGAGATGACACATGATGTTGACCGAAGAGACCGCGGTGCCGGCCGCGGCGCTGCCGGTGCAGGCGTTGAAGGACCATCTGCGGCTGGGCACCGGCTTTGCCGACGACGGGCTGCAGGACGGGCTGATCGAGAGCCTATCTGCGGGCGGCGATGGCGGCGATCGAGGGGCGGATCGGCAAGGTGCTGATCGCGCGGCGTGTTCCAGTGGGTGCTGGACGGACTGGCGCGATCCGGGCGAGCAGGCGCTGCCGGTGGCGCCGGTGTCAGTCGGTCGCGGCGGTGACGCTGGTCGATGCGCCGGGCGGCGACGCGGTGGTCGCCGGCGCGGCTATCGGCTGGTGCCGGACCTGCACCGGCCGCGGCTGGCGGCGACGGGCGCGGCCTTGCCGACGATCCCGACCGACGGGCAGGTGGAGATGCGTGTTCGACGCGGGCTTCGGCGCGGCCTGGGCGGACGTGCCGGCGGACCTGCGGCAGGCGGTGCTGCTGCTGGCCGGCGGAGTACTACGAGCATCGGCAGCGACGATGGGCTGCGCGAGCAGGCGGGCTGCCGTTCGGCGTGGTGGCGCTGATCGAGCGCTGGCGGACGGTGCGGATTCTGGGCGGGGGCACGGCATGAGCGCGCCGCGTCTGACGCGGCCGCTGGTGCTGGAGGCGCGGCGCGCGGTGCCGGACGGCGCGGGCGGCTTCACCGAGGCCTGGGTCGGCGCTGGGCACGCTGCTGGGCCGAGGTGCTGGCCGGGTGCGGGGCGCGACGTGCCGGGCGAAGAGATCGACGCTGTCGTCGGTGCCCTACCGGATCACGGTGCGGGCGGCGCCGTCGGGCGCGCCGTCGCGCCCGCGGCCCGAGCAGCGGTTCCGCGACGGCAGCGCGGCTGTTCCGCATCCTGGCGGTGACCGAGCGCGATCGGCGCGGGCCGCTTTCTGATCTGCTTCGCGCGGGAGGAGGTGCCGACATGAGCTATGGCGTGGCGGCCGCGCTTGCAGGCGGCGGTCTTTCAGCGGCTGTCGGCGCTGTCCGGCGCTGGCGGGTGTGCCGGTCTGCGACGCCGTGCCGCCGGGGCGAGGCCGGGGACCTTCGTGCTGATCGGGCCGGAGGAGGTGCGGGACCAGTCGGACAAGACGGGCGCCGGGGCCGAGCATCGGTTCGGTGATCAGCGTCGATCAGCGATGCCGACCGGGTTTCTGGCGGCCAAGGCAACTGGCGGCGGCGATCTCGGACGCGCTGGTCGGGGCGCCTTGCCGCTGCTGGCGCGGGGGCGGGTTGGTGGGCGATCTGGTTCCTGCGGGCGCTGGCGCGGCGGCTGGACGAGGGGCGACGTGCGGCGGATCGACCTGACCTTCCGGGCGCGGGTCGAGGACTAGCGACGACCCTCTGCCGGATCTGCGGAATCAAAGCGGAGAGACGGACATGGCTGTCCAGAGCGGCAAGGACCTGCTGATCAAGATCGACCTGACCGGGGACGGACAGTTCGAGACCATCGCGGGGCTGCGGGCGACGCGGATCAGCTTCAACGCGGAAACGGTGGATGTGACCAGCCTGGAAAGCGCAGGGCGGCTGGCGCGAGCTGCTGGCGGGGGCGGGGGTGAAGTCGGCCTCGATCTCCGGCTCGGGCGTGTTCCGGGACGCAGACACCGACGAGCGGGCGCGGCAGATCTTCTTCGACGGCGAGATGCCGGATTTCCAGGTGATCATCCCGAGTTTCGGGGTCATCGAGGGGCCGTTCCAGATCACCTCGATCGAGTATTCGGGCAGCCACAATGGCGAGGCGACCTATGAGCTGTCGCTGGCCTCGGCGGGCGCTCTGACCTTCACGGCGCTTTGATGGCGAACCCCTGGGCGGGCGAGGTGGCGATCTGTGCTCGATGGCGCAGCGCGCATGTGGCGAAGCTGACGCTGGGCGCGCTGGCCGAACTGGAGGCGGCGCTGGAGACGGGTACGCTGATCGAGCTGGTGCGAGCGGTTCGAGGAGGGGCGGTTTTCGCACGCGCGACGTGCTGGCGCTGATCGTGGCCGGGTCTGCGCGGCGGCGGCTGGCACGGGCACGGCGGCGGACCTGCTGACGGTCGAGATCGAGGGCGGGCCGGTGGAGGCGGCGCGGGCGGCGGCGGAGCTGCTGGCGCGGGCCTTCGCCCTGCCGGGCGAGGCATGAGCGCGATCGACTGGCCGGGGCTGATGCGGGCGGGGCTGCGCGGGCTGGGTCTGACGCCGGAGGAGTTCTGGCGGCTGACGCCGGTGGAACTGCGGATCATGCTGGGGGCGGAGCGGGCTGGTGCCGCCCCTGACGCGGGCGCGGCTGGACGAACTGGCGCGCGGCCTTTCCGGATGCGAGGAAGGGGGCAGGGACGATGGCGAGATCGAGACGTTGGCAGGACCAGGTGGCGGCGCTGGAGGCGACGCTTGGGCAGCGCGGCCGGAATGGCGGCGGCCTTCGACGGCGAGCTGGCGCGGATGCGGGACAGCCTGATGCTTTACCGGGCGCGAGGTGAACACGCCTGTCGAGCGGGATCGGCGGCGGGCTTGCGGCGGGCCTTCGACGGGCTGGTGTTCGACGGGATGAAGCTGTCGGACGCGCTGCAGGGTCGTGGGCCAGTCGATCGCCGAACACGGTCTATCAGGTGGCGATGCGAGCCGGTGACGGACGCTGTCGGCGGGCGTGCTGGCGCAGGGGTTGCAGGGGGCTGATGGGCGCGCTCATGCCGTTTGCCAACGGCGGCGCGTTCTCGCGCAGGGCGGGTGATGCCCTTTGCCACGGGCGGCGTCGTGTCGTCGCCCGCGACGTTCCCGATGCGGGGCGGGCGCGGGCTGATGGGCGAGGCGGGACCGGAGGCGATCATGCCGCTGGCGCGCGGCGCCGGACGGGCGGCTGGGCGTGCAGGCCGGCGGGCGGCGGGCGGCCGGTGACGGTGGTGATGAACATCACGACGCCGGATGTGCAGGGCTTCCAGCGCAGCCAGGGCCAGATCGCCGCGCAGGTCGAGCCGGGCGCTGGCGCGTGGCCAGCGGAACCGGTGAGGGCAGGGCATGGCGTTTCACGAGGTGCGGTTTCCGGCGAACCTGAGCTTCGGCTCGGTCGGCGGGCCGGAGCGGCGGACCGAGATCGTCACGCTGACCAACGGGTTCGAGGAGCGAAACACGCCCTGGGCACACTCGCGCCGGCGCTATGACGCGGGCGTCGGGCTGCGGTCGCTGGACGATGTGGAGGCGCTGATCGCCTTCTTCGAGGCGCGGCGGGGGCAGTTGCACGGTTTCCGCTGGAAGGACTGGGCGGACTACAAGTCCTGCGCCGCCTCCGCGATGGTCGGGGCCGGAGGATCAGGTGATCGGGACGGGCGACGGGGTGACGACGCGCGTTTCCGCTGACGAAGACCTATGCATCGGGCGGGATCAGCTATGTGCGGCCGATCCTGAAGCCGGTGGCGGGGACGGTCCGGTTGGCGGTTGCGGGCGATCCGAAGGTGGAAAGCATCGACTGCACGGTCGACGTGGCGACGGGCGATCGTGACCTTTGTCGATGCGCCCGACATCGGGCGTGGCGGTGACGGCGGGGTTCGAGTTCGACGTGCCGGTGCGGTTCGACACGGACCGCATCCAGACCTCGGTCGCGAGTTTCCAGGCGGGCGATGTGCCGACTGTCCCGGTCGTGGAGGTGCGGGTCTGATGCCGGGGCCGAAGCGTCTTCATGCGCATCTCGGCGGCGGTGCGACGACCGTGTGCCGGGCCTGGGCGGTGCTGCGGCGGGACGGGCGTGACTTCGGCTTCACCGATCACGACCGGGATCTGACATTCGACGGGATCGGTGTTCCGCGCCGACACAGGGATGACGGCGCGGGCGCTTGCATGCAGACGACCGGGCTGTCGGTCGACAACTCGGAAGCCATTGGCGCGCTGAGCGCAGCGGCAGTCACCGAGGAGGATCTGCTGGCGGGGCGGTTCGACGGGGCCGAGGTGCGGGCCTGGCTGGTCAACTGGGCGTCGGTCGAGGATCGGGTGCTGCAGTTTCGCGGCTCGCTGGGCGAGATCGTGCGGGCTGGGGGCGCGTTTCAGGGCAGAGCTTGCGCGGACTGACCGAGGCTCTGAACCAGCCGCAGCGGTCGGGCGTATCAGCGCGGCTGCTCGGCGGTGCTGGGGGACAGGCAGTGCCGGTTCGATCTGTCGACGCCGGGATATGCGACGGAGCGCGCCGTCGAGACGCTGGCAGACCGGCGGCTGTTCCGTTTCGCTTCGTTCAGCGGATTTGCAGATCGCTGGTTCGAGAAGGGACGGCTGGTGGTGCTGTCGGGTGCCGCGTCCGGATCTGGTCGGGCATGATCAAGAACGACCAGGTCCTGGACGGCGGCCGGATGATCGAGCTTTGGGATCAGATCGGACCGGAGATCCTGTGCCGGAGACACAGTGCGGCTGGAGCCGGGTTGTGACAAGCGGGCCGAAACCTGCCGGGAGAAGTTCGACAATTTTCTGAATTTTCGGGGATTTCCGCATATTCCGGGCGAGGACTGGCTGATCTCCTATCCGGTGTCGTCCGGGGTCGAACGACGGCGGGTCGCTCGCGTGAGGCGGGCGGACCCGACGCAGGTTGTGGCCGTGGCGCGAAGCTGGATCGGTACGCCCTACCGTGCATCAGGCCTCGAGTCGGGGGGCGGGCGCGGATTGCCTGGGCCTTCTGCGCGGGCGTCTGGCGCGAAGTCGTCGGGCCGGAGCCGGAGGCGGTGCCCGGCCTACACGCCGGATTGGGCGGAGCCGCGCGGGCGCGAGGTGCTGCTTGACGCCGGCCGAACGTGGCTCTTGCCGCATGAGGGTGAACTGGCGCGTGGCGATGTGCTCCTGTTCCGGATGCGCGACGGCGGCATCGCCAAGCATCTGGGCATCTGCAGCGACACGGGGGAGCGCGGTCAGCTTCATCCACGCCTATATCGGGCCATGGCGTGGTCGAAAGCCCGCTCTCCGCCCCATGGCTGCGCCGGATCGCGGCGCGTTTTCGTGTTTCCGGCGGGAGACAGGTGAATGGCGACGATTCTTCTGTCAGCTGCAGGTGCGGCGATAGGGGCCGGTTTCGGCGGGTACGGTTCTGGGTCTGTCGGGAGCCGTGATCGGGCGGGCGGTCGGTGCCGACGCTTGGACAGGCCATCGACCAGCGCCTGATCGGTTCCGGTTCCGACGATCGGTCGAGACTGGGCGCATCGAGCGGTTCCGGATGATCGGGGCGAGCGAGGGGGCGTCGATCGGGCAGGTCTTTGGCCGGATGCGGGTGGCGGGGCAGGTCATCTGGGCAACGCGGTTCAAGGAGACGGTCACGGCGACCGAAAGCGGGGGCGGGAAGGGCGGTTCGGGCCAGCAGACGACAACGGTGCACGAGCTATTCCTATTCGGTCAGTCTTGCCAGTCGCACTTTGCGAGGGCGAGATCCTGCGGGTCGGCCGCATCTGGGCGGACGGAAACGAAATTGCGCCGCAAGACGCTGAACATGCGGGTCTATCCGGGGAGCGAGGACCAGCTGCCCGATCGCAAAGATCGAGGCCGTGGAAGGCGTCGGCGCTTGCGCCTGCCTATCGTGGCATCGCCTACGTCGTGATCGAGGACCTGCGAACTGACGCCTTCGGGAATCGCGTGCCGCAGTTCATCTTCGAAGTGATCCGTGCGGCGCAGGGAACCTGGCGGCACGCGACGACTGACCTGGCCCGAGCGGTGCAGGGCGTCGCACTGATGCCGGGAACCGGGGAGTATGCCCTTGCGACCACGCCGGTTCACTACGCCGGAGGGCCCGGGAGTCAACCGTACGGCCAACATGCATTCTCCATCTGGCAATGACGGATTTCTCTACTTCGCTTCATCAGCTGCGGGAGGAATTGCCTAACGTGTCGGTCGGTTTCGCTGGTCGTCTCGTGGTTCGGGACGACCTGCGCTGCGGAGACTGCACGGTGCAGCCGAAGGTCGAGCAGAAGTCGGCCGACGGTGCAGGGATGCCCTGGCGGGCCGGGGGCATTGTCGCGGACGCAGCAGCGCGAGATCCAGCAGGTCGAGGGCCGATCCGTCTATGGCGGCACCCCGCCGATGCCGTCGGTCATCGAGGCGATCCGTGCGATCCGGGCGGAGGGGCAGGAGGTGATGTTCTATCCGTTCCTGCTGATGGAGCAGCTCGCGGGAAATACGCTGCCCGACCCCTGGAGCGGTGGCGGCCGGGCAGCCAGTGCTGCCGTGGCGGGGGCGGATCACGCTGTCGGCGCGCCGGGGCGCCCGGGATCCCGGACCGCACGGCTGCCGCCGCAGACGAGGTGGCGGCGTTCTTCGGTGCCGCTCAGCGCTGTCGGATTTCTCACGGTCCGGCGAGCTCAGTCGCATATTCTGGCCCGGCAGAATGGCGCTATCGGCGCTTCATCCTGCACTATGCCCATCTTTGCGCAGCGGCCGGAGGGGTGGACACGTTCTGCATCGGCTCCGAGATGCGTGGTCTGACGCAGGTGCGCGGGGCAGGTGACAGCTTTCCTGCGGTTGCCGCCTTCCGTCGACTGGCCGCGGATGTGCGGTCCATCCTCGGCCCGTCGGTCAAGATTGAGCTATGCGGCGGATTGGACGGAATACTTCGGCTATCAGCCGAAGACGGGGAACCACTATTTTCACCTCGATCCGCTCTGGGCTGATCCCAACATCGACTTCATCGGGATCGACAACTACATGCCGCTGTCGGATTGGCGCGACGGTGAGGATCACGCCGACGCAGCCTGGGGTTCGATCTACAATCTGGACTACCTGATGGCGAACATCGCGGGTGGGGAAGGGTTCGACTGGTACTATGACTCGACCGATGGTGCGGCGGCGCAGCGGCGCTTGCCGATTGCGGACAGCAGCTATGGAGAGCCGTGGGTCTATCGCTACAAGGATCTGCGAAGCTGGTGGTCGCTGGCCCATCACGACCGGATCGAAGGGTGTTCGCCAGCAGTCGCCGACGGCTTGGGAGCCGCGTTCGAAGCCGATCCGTTTCACCGAACTGGGCTGCCCTGCGGTCGACAAGGGGACCAACGAGCCGAACAAGTTCATCGATCCGAAGTCGTCGGAGTTCGAAGCTGCCGAGATTCTCGACCGGACGGCGCGACGATCTGATCCAGATGCAGTATCTGCGGGCCATGTCCGAGTTCTGGGAACGGCCAGAAAACAATCCGATCTCGCCGCTTTACGGCGGGCCGTATGCTGGATACGTCGCACGTCACATGTCTGGGCCTGGGACGCACGGCCATTCCCGGTTTTTCCCAATCTGACCTCGACATGGAGCGATGGCGAGAACTACGCGCGCGGACATTGGCTGAACGGACGGGCGACCGGGCAGGTTCTTGGTTCGGTCGTCGCCGATATCTGCGAGCAGGCGGGAGTTTCCTCCATAGATGTGTCGCGACTTCATGGAGTTCTGCGGGGCTATGCAATTTCCGACGTCGAGTCTGCCCGATCGAGTCTACAACCGCTGATGTTGGCGTATGGCTTCGACGCGGTAGAGCGTGACGGGCTGTTGCTGTTTCTTCTTCGTGACGCTCGCGTCGCGGCAAGCCTCGTGCCGCCCGACCTGGCCCGCAGTGATGAACTGGATGGACCCTTCGAGACATCGCGGGCGGCCGCGGCTGAACTTACCGGACGTGTTCGTCTGACCTTCGTTGAAGCGGAGGGTGCATTCGCGACGCGCCAGGCCGAGGCAGTATTCCCCGATGAGACGAACCTGTCGGTATCGCAATCCGAGGTGCCGCTGACACTGACCCTTTCCGAGGGCCGAAGCATCGCGGAACGCTGGCTTGCGGAGGCACGCGTTGCCCGGGATACGGTTCGCTTTGCACTTCCGCGTTCCCGCTTGGGCCTCGGGGCAGGTGACGTGGTCGAGATTGATCGCAAGCGGTACCGGATCGACCGGATCGAACAGGCAGAGTACCAGCAGCTCGAAGGTTCTCGGGTGGAACCCGCGAGTTATCGGCCGAGCGAAGCGACGGAAGAACGCTCACCCGCGAAGCCGATTGTAGCGCCGTCCCCGGTCTTTCCCGTGTTCCTCGACTTACCGCTGCTTGACGGGGCCGAAGTACCGCACGCGCCGCATATCGGTGTGAGCGCGACGCCCTGGCCCGGACAGGTCGCGGTATGGAGTTCGCCGAGTGACGACGGCTATCGCCTCAACCGGCTCATCTCCGTACCCACAACTGTCGGTGTGACGGAGACACCACTCCTGCCTGCTCGCTCGGGTCTTTTTGATCGCGGTCAGCCGCTCCGGGTCAAAGTGTATGGCGGGGTGTTGAGTTCTGCGGAGGAACTCGCCGTGCTGAACGGCGTCAACGCGGCAGCAATCGGAGAGGGGTCAACCGCGGGCTGGGAGGTGTTCCAGTTCGCGCGAGCCGAACTCGTCGCTCCGCAGACATATGAATTGACCGGACGGCTTCGAGGACAGGTCGGCAGCGAGGCCGACATGCCGGATGTCTGGCCTGTTGGCAGTCAGATCGTGTTTCTCGGGCGTGGCCTGGAGCAGATTGACCTTCCCGCATCAGCCCGGGGCCTCGAGCGGAACTATCGGATCGGCGCTGCTCAACGAGGCTATGACGACACGAACGTCGTCGTGAAGCGCGAGGCATTCGCTGGGATCGGCCTGCGTCCCTATCGCCCGGTTCATCTTGCCATCAGAGCGGGCGAGCCGGGCGGCGTTGATGTTTCCTGGATACGACGAACCCGGCTCGACGGGGATGGCTGGCAAATTGCCGACGTTCCCTTGGGCGAGGACCGTGAAGCCTATCGGGTGCGGGTATTGGTCGGAGGGGATGTGGTTCGGATAGCGGAGGTGGCGACCCCTTCTTGGAGATACACGGCAGCTATGCGTTCTTCCGATGGTACGACCATGGGGTGCCGGATCGCGATTTCGCAGATTTCTGATCGTTTTGGACCCGGTCCCGAGGCTGTCGCAGATCTCACCGGTTGAGGCGGGCACGAGGGATGCGACCAGTCCTCATTGGCGATGTGATCGCAGTCGCGCGCGTGCTTCTGACCCGACCGGAACATGATTGGCCTATGCTCTGTGCGCAGATCTTCCGGAAGGCGACGTTGGCCGAGCTTCACCGCAGGAATTCGTCACACTCACATCCGTTGTGGGGTGACGGAACCCTTATGGCCGTAGCCGCGACCTATCCCCGTGCGCGGGAACCGTTTCTCTCTGATCTTCGCTACGCGCGCGCATTGTCCTGCGTCATCGGTTTCATCAAAAGCTTTGTTTTGTCTCCCGGGCCTCCACATTGTATGATGGACAAAGGATTTGTTGGCGAGGGACGCATCATGGCTGAGACACGCAAGAAAGTCGCGACGATCGATCCGGTCTGGGAGCGGATCTGCGAGGAAGCCGTGGAGGCGATCCGCATCGAGCCGCTGCTGGGCGGGCTGATCCATTCCAGCCTGCTGCACCACGCGAGCATGGAGCGTGCGCTGGCCTATCGGTTTTCGCTGAAGCTGGCGTCGGGCGAGATGAGCGAGCAGATCCTGCGCGAGATCGCCGACGAGGCCTATGCATGCCGAGCCGGATCTTGGGCAGGCGGCGCGGGCCGATCTGATGGCGGTCTATGACCGCGACCCGGCCTGCCACCGCTTCCTGCAGCCGATCCTGTTCTTCAAGGGCTATCAGGCGGTGCAGGCCTATCGGGTCGGCCACTGGCTGTGGCGGAAGGGGCGGATCGATCTTGCCTACTTCGTGCAGATGCGGGTGTCCGAGGTGTTCGGTGTCGATATCCATCCGGCGGCACGGATCGGCCGTGGGCATCATGATCGACCATGCCCATTCCATCGTGATCGGTGAAACGGCGGTGGTGGGCGACAACGTCTCGATGCTGCATTCGGTGACGCTGGGCGGCACCGGCAAGGAAGACGGCGACCGGCACCCGAAGATCGGCGACGGCGTGATGATCGGGGCCGGGGCCAAGGTGCTGGGCAATATCCGCGTCGGCCATTGCAGCCGGATCGCCGCCGGGTCGGTCGTGCTTGCAGGACGTGCCGCCCTGCTCGACGGTTGCGGGGGTGCCGGCGCGGGTCGTCGGCGAGGCGGGCTGTGCGCAGCCCTCGGTCACCATGGATCAGCTGATTCACGCGTGATCTGCGGGTAGGCATTGCCGCTCCCGTCCGCCGGAGCGGACGGGCCGCATTTCAGGCCAGCATCGCCAGCGGGTTTTCCAGGTTCTCGATGATCGCCTTCAGGAACTCCGCCCCCAGGGCCCCGTCGATCACCCGGTGATCGACCGACAGGGTCATCGACATCACCGTGGCGACGCACGATCGCGCCATCCTTGGCCACCACCGGCGTCTTGATCCCGGCACCGACGGCCAGGATCGACGCCATGCGGCGGGTTGATCACCGCATCGAAGTTCTCGATCCCCATCATCCCGAGGTTGGAGATCGCAAAGCTGCCGCCCTGGTATTCATGCGGCGCGAGCTTGCGGGTCTTGGCGCGCGCCGCAAGATCCTTCATTTCGGCCGACAGCGCCGACAGCGACTTCAGATGCGCGTCGCGCAGCACCGGCGTGAACAGCCCGCCCTCGATCGCCACCGCCACCGCCACATCCGACGGCTTCAGCCGGAAGATCCGGTCGCCCGCCCAGACCGCATTGGCATCCGGCACCTGCCTGCAGGGCCAGCGCACAGGCCTTGATGATGAAGTCGTTGACCGACAGCTTGATCGCCGCGCGCCTTCGAGCTGCTTGTTCAGCGTCTCGCGGAAGGCCATCAGCGCATCCAGGTCGCACCGAGCGGCGCAGGTAGAAATGCGGGATGGTCTGCTTGGCCTCGGTCAGCCGCGCGGCGATGGTCTTGCGCATGCCGTCCAGCGGACGACCTCGTAAGCGCGGTCGGCGAACATCTTGGCGACCGTTTCGGCGGTCGCGCCGCTGCGGCACGGTGCCTGCCGGTGCTGGCGGTGCCGCGACTGGTGCGCGGAGCTGCCGCCGCTGGGCTGTGACCGCAGCTCGGCAGTCTTGGCACCTTCGACATCGGCCTTCACGATGCGGCCATGCGGACCGGAGCCCTTGACCTGGGTCAGATCCAGCCCCTTTTCCGCCGCGATCCGCCGCGCCAGCGGCGAGGCGAAGACCCGCGCGCCACCCGGCGATACGGGCTGCAGCGATGCGCGGCCGCAGCTGCCGGGCGCGGCAACCGGGGCAGCAGCGCGGCGAGCCGCTGGCTGTGCCGACCGGGGCGGGGGCGGCGCTCCGCGCTTTCGCCGTCTTCCACCAGCACGGCGATCGGCGTGTTGACCTTCACGCCCGCCGTGCCCTCGGCCACCAGCAGCTTGCCGACGATCCCCTCGTCGACCGCCTCGAATTCCATCGTGGCCTTGTCGGTCTCGATCTCGGCCAGGATCTGGCCGGACTTCACCGCATCGCCTTCCTTCACCAGCCATTTGGCCAGCGTGCCCTCTTCCATCGTGGGCGACAGGGCGGGCATCAGAATTTGCGTTGCCATGTCGGCGCTCCTTACCGGTAGCAGACGGATTTGACGGCGGCGACGACCTCGGCGGTCGTCACCAGCGCCAGCTTTTCCAGGTTGGCCGCATAGGGCATCGGCACGTCCTTGCCGGTGCAGTTCATCACCGGCGCGTCCAGATAGTCGAAAGCGCGCGTCATGATCGTGGCCGACAGATGGTTGCCGATGGCACCCACCGGCCAGCCCTCTTCCACCGTCACGCAGCGGTTGGTCTTCTGCACCGAGGCCAGCACCGTGTCATAGTCGATGGGGCGCAGCGTGCGCAGGTCGATCACCTCGGCGCTGATGCCCTCCTTGCGCCAGCTGGTCGGCCGCCTCCAGCGCATAGCGTCATGCCGATGCCGAAGCTGACGATGGTCACATCCGTGCCTTCGCGCCAGATCCGCGCCTTGCCGAAGGGGATGGTGAAATCCTCCAGCACCGGCACCTCGAAGGATCGACCGTAGAGGATTTCGTTTTCCAGGAAGATCACCGGGTTCGGGTCGCGGATCGCGGTCTTCAGCAGGCCCTTCGCATCCGCCGCCGAATAGGGCATCACCACCTTCAGCCCGGGAATATGGGCATACCAGGCCGCATAGTCCTGGCTGTGCTGCGCGCCCACGCGCGCCGCGGCCCCGTTCGGGCCGCGGAACACGATCGGGCAGCCCATCTGCCCGCCCGACATGTAAAGCGTCTTGGCGGCCGAGTTGATGATGTGGTCGATGGCCTGCATCGAGAAGTTGAAGGTCATGAATTCCACGATCGGGTTCAGCCCGCCGAAGGCCGCGCCCACCGCCAGCCCGGCAAAGCCATGTTCGGTGATCGGCGTGTCGATCACCCGCTTCGCGCCGAATTCGTCCAGCAGGCCCTGGCTGATCTTGTAGGCGCCCTGATATTCGCCGACTTCCTCGCCCATCAGGAAGACGTCGGTCGATTGGCCCGCATTTCCTCGGCCATCGCCTCGCGCAGCGCCTCGCGCACCGTCATCGTCTTCATCGGCCGTGCCCTCGGGCCAGTCGGGCGAGGCCGCGGACGTGACCGCGACCGGGGCCGCAGCGGCGGGTGCTCGCGCCACAGCCGCGAGCGGGCGCTGGCGCAGCCGTCGGGCCGGGGGCGGCGCCGCCGGGGCGGAGGCCGCAGCGGCCTCGCCGTCCTCCACCATCACGGCGATGGGCGTGTTGACCTTCACGCCGGCCGTGCCTTCGGCGACCAGCAGCTTGCCGATCACGCCTTCGTCCACCGCCTCGAATTCCATCGTGGCCTTGTCGGTCTCGATCTCGGCCAGGATCTGGCCGGATTTCACCGTGTCGCCTTCCTTCACCAGCCATTTCGCCAGCGTGCCCTCTTCCATCGTGGGCGAGAGGGCGGGCATCAGAATTTCGCGTTGCCATGTCGTCTCTCCCCCTCAGGCGTAGATGTCTGTCCAAAGCTCGCGACAGTGCGGGCTCCGGGCTTTCCTTGGCGAATTCCGCCGACTCGTTGACCACGCGCCTTGATGTCGCGGTCGATGGCCTTCAGATCCTCGTCCGTGGCGAGCCCGCCCTGCAGCAGCAGGTCGCGCACATGCTCGATCGGCGTCTTTCTCGTCGCGCATCTTCTGCACTTCCTCGCGGGTGCGGTACTTCGCCGGGTCCGACATGGAGTGGCCGCGATAGCGGTAGGTCATCATTTCCAGGATGTACGGCCCCTGGCCGGCCCGGCAGATCGCCACGGCCTTTTCGCCGGCCGCCTTCACCGCCAGCACGTCCATCCCGTCGACCGCCTCGCCCTTGATGCCATAGGCGGCGCCCCGTCCGCACAGCGTGGTTGAGTGGGTGGAGCGTTTCATGCTCGTGCCCATGGCATACTGGTTGTTCTCGATCACGAAAATCACCGGCAGGTTCCACAGCTCGGCCATGTTGTAGGTCTCGTAGACCTGGCCCTGGTTGGCCGCTCCGTCGCCGAAATAGGCGAAGGTCACATTGTCATTGCCAAGATACTTGTCGGCAAAGGCGAGGCCGGCACCCAGCGGCACCTGCGCCGCAACAATCCCGTGCCCACCGTAGAAATGTTTCTCTTTCGAGAACATGTGCATCGAGCCGCCCTTGCCGCGCGAATAGCCGCCCTCGCGCCCGGTCAGTTCGGCCATCACGCCCTTGGGGTCCATGCCGCAGGCAAGCATGTGACCATGGTCGCGATAGCTGGTGATGCGCTTGTCGCCCTCTTTGGCCGCAGCCTCCAGACCCACGACGACCGCTTCCTGCCCGATATAGAGGTGGCAGAACCCGCCGATCAGGCCCATCCCGTAAAGCTGGCCCGCCTTTTCCTCGAATCGGCGGATCAGCAGCATCTCGCGGTAGATATCCAGCAGTTCTTCTTTCGAGACTATTCGACTTCTCAGGGGCTTTCTTGGTGGCCATCCGGGGCGTCCTCCGATCGCGACTTGGATAGTTCAACGTTAAACCATCCATACAATATCGGAAAACGCTGGGGAAGACGGAATCCTGCCCCTGCGGAACCCCGCCGATCCCGCTTGGCGCGGACTGCGCAGCCGTGGTTGCATCACGAGATGCGCCCGGTCTCGTCCCGCATCTTCGGCTCGACGTCCGTCCTCCTTCTGGCGGGTTTCGTCGCCGCGCTGCTCGTTCGGCTGGCAAGCCTCGACGCGCGGCAGGTCTGGATCGACGAGGCGTTCACCCAGTTCGCCCTGTCGCTCGACTGGCGTGATCTGATTGCCGACCGTCTCAGTGCCGGGCATTCACCCCTCTATTTCGTCCTGCTGAAAGCGCTCGGCTTCGATCCTGCCAGTATCCTGCCGCTCCGCGCCGCCTCGGCGGTCATGGACGCTGCGGCTTGCACCATCTTCGGCGCAACGGTGCTGCGGATCAAAGGCCGTCGCGCCGCGGCACTCGGCATGGCGCTCTATGCTCTTTCGCCCCTTCTCCTCGTCTGGTCCCAAAACGCCCGCCCCTATGCGATGATGATGCTGGCTCTCGCCATCGGCATCCATGGCGCGGCGGCTGTCATCGGCGCCGCGCAGCGCTACGGGGGCAATCGCCGCGAGAGCGTGGTCATGGCGCTCGGCCTCACCCTTGCGGCCCTGACGCTGACGGCAGGCGCAATTGCCGTGCTCCTCGTCATCCTTGTCCCCCTGGCAGTCTCGCCCCTTCGGCAGGAACCCGAAGGCTGGCTGAAAGCCTCCATCCTGCCGCTCGTGGGGGTTGCCGCCATGGCATCCGCCGTCAGCCTGCCCGCCGCCGTCCTCCAGTCCGGAACCTACTGGACGGATCGCGCCGCCCCGTTCAGCCTGGGCGTTCTCGCCGATCTCGCGCGCGCCCTGATCGTCGGCGACCGCTTCCGCCCCGACGAGTTGCCTCTCGTCCTCGGCACAGTTCCCGGCTGGTGGGCGACAATACTCGGCGGGCTGCTCTTCGGGTGGGGCGCGTTTCGCGGCCTGCGCGACCTGCGCCGAACGCCGGCCCTCCTTCCGTTTGCCTCGCTGGCGGTGGCGTACCCGCTTGTGCTGATCGTGCTCAGCACCTCCACCAGCCTGCTGATCCCGCGCTACTTCCTGCCTGCCCTCGGCCCCGCGCTGATGCTGGCGGGCGCCGGCCTCGCGACGGTCCGGGGCAGGGCGGGCGCGTGGCTCGCCGCAGGCACGCTCCTGGCGGCAAGCCTCCTCGCGCTCAACCAGTCGCTGGTGCAGGGCCCGCAGCACCGCCCTGACCTCATCCGGGCTGCCGACCTGATCCTTGCCGGCCGCGAGCCCGGGACCACCCTCTTCCGGGCCCCGGACGACGGGGTGGGGTTCGACCTGATGGCGATCCTGCTGCCACGCGCCCTCGGACCCGATCCGAACCCGAAGGTCACCGCGGCATCACCAACCGACCTGGCCCGCGCCCTGACCGAGCGAAGGCCCGCATGGCTTGTTACCCGGACCGAGACATGGAACGCCTACAAGGCCCTTGTCCCGGCGCCTGACTGCCTGCTGGCCGACGGGGGCACGACGCTCGCCTACTGGGGCCGCCACCCGCCCCGGAACTGCCCGTAGTCAGCGGATCACGATCTCGTCCGCGCGCACCAGACCGAGCACGTCGCGCGCCTGCTCGTCCAGCAGATCCACATCCAGGAACTCGTCCGACATCCTGTGCGTCTTGTTGGTCAGAACGGCCAGTTCCGCCGCCAGCCGGTCACGCTCGGTGGTCAGCATCTTCGCCTCGGCATCGATCTGGACACGGCGGAAAACGCCGAAGTCGCCCTGAACGGCGGCGAAGGTGAAGTAAGACCCAAGGGTGAAGGTCGTCAGGAAATAGATCGCCGCGCCAAGCGCCGGCCGCTGTCTGCTCATCGTCCTGCCTCGTTGTGCCGCCCCTCGTTCACCGGGGGCGATCATTCCGAATCATGTCACAGAGTCAGGCGGTTGTGAATCCTCAATTCGTGAAGGATCGCACCGCAGACCCCGGCCCCGGCGCGACCCTGCCGTCAGTCGCGACCCTTGTAGATGTCGACCAGCTTGCCCAGCATCGCCAGCGCCTCGGCGCGCGGCCGCTGGAAGCTGTTGCGCCCGATGATCGAGCCGTTGCCGCCGCCGTCGCGGATCGCGCGGGCGTCGTCATAGACCGAGTCCGCGCCCTTGATCGCCCCGCCCGAGAACACGACGATCCGCCGCCCGCCGAAGCTCGCCTCCATGCAGTGCCGCACCCGCGCCGCCTGCGTCGCGATGTCGATCTTCTGCGCCTCGTAGACCTTCTTCGCCTCGGACAGCATCAGGTGGTCGGTGGACAGCTTGATCTTGATGACATGCGCGCCCAGCAGCGCCGCGATCTGCGCGCGCGTAGGCCGCGACGTCGATCGCCGTTTCGCCGTCCTTCGTGATCGCCTCGCCGCGCGGATAGGACCAGATCGACCGTCGCGATCCCGACCGAGGCCGCCTCGGCCCGCATTTCCGAGATTTC
The DNA here is from genome assembly GCA_963777765.1 of uncultured Alphaproteobacteria bacterium. GTDB lineage: Bacteria > Pseudomonadota > Alphaproteobacteria > Rhodobacterales > Rhodobacteraceae > Aliitabrizicola. Next base: position 463,037 of record CAVZRP010000008.1, read on the forward strand.
CTCGTACATGTCGAGCTGCTGCATCCGACCCCGGATAGATCGTGAAGCCGATGGCCGCACAGCCCAGCCGCAGCGCGTCCGAGACCGACCCGGTGATCGCCTGGTTCTTGCCCGCCGTCTCGCGACATCAGCGAGTTGGCGTGTTCGACCTTCAGGATCGTCGGGATCTGCCCGGCGAACGTATCCGCCCCCGCTTCCAGCATCCCCAGCGGTGCGGCATAGGCGTTCAGCCCGGCGTCGATCGCCAGTTGATAGTGGTAATGCGGGTCATAGGCCGCCGGGTTCGCCGCAAAGGTGCGCGCCGGGCCATGCTCGAACCCCTGGTCGACCGGCAGGATGATCATCTTGCCGGTGCCGCCCAGCTTGCCCTCCATCAGCATCCGGCACAGGTTGGCCTTCACGCCGGGGGTCTCGCCTTCGTAGTTGTTGAAGGATCTTCTGAACTGTCTTGGTCGCGCGCATCCGATACCGTCCTTTTTGCTGACTGGCCGAAACCTGCCCCACGGGCAGCGTCTAGAAGCCCTTTCACGCCCGCGCAATCATGGTGGCGCTAACACACCGCGATCGCGCAGCTTTTTCCCCGCTCAGGCCAGCAAGGCCGCCACGCCCGGCAACTCCTTGCCTTCCATCCATTCCAGGAACGCACCCCCGGCCGTCGAGATGAAGGTGAAATCATCCGCCACCCCGGCCTGATGCAGCGCCGCCACCGTATCGCCGCCGCCCGGCGACCGAGATCAGCTTGCCCGCCTTCGTCAGCCGCGCCACCTCGCGTGCCGCGGCCATCGGTCGCGGCATCGAAGGGCGGAATCTCGAACGCCCCGAGCGGCCCGTTCCAGATCAGCGTCCGCGCCGCCGCGAAGACCTCGCGCAGTGTCGCGACCGTTGCCGGCCCGGCGTCGAGGATCATCGCATCGGGCGGGCAGGCGCCCACGTCCAGCACCTCGCTCGCCGCCCCCGCCTTGAACTCACGCGCCACCACGATGTCGAGGGGCAGGTGGATCGCGCAGCCTGCCGCCTTCGCCTTGCCCAGGATCTCCCGCGCCGTCGGCGCCATGTCGCGCTCGGCCAGCGACTTGCCGACCTCGATCCCCTGCGCGACAAGGAAGGTGTTCGCCATGCCGCCGCCGATCACCAGATGGTCGACCTTGGTCACCAGGTTGCCCAGCAGATCGAGCTTGGTCGAAACCTTGGCCCCGCCCACCACCGCCACCACGGGCCGCTCCGGGGTTGCCCAGCGCCGCCTCCAGCGCGCGCAGTTCTTCCTCCATCAGCCGCCCGGCGCCATGCGGCAGCAGCCGCGCGATGCCCTCGGTCGAGGAATGGGCGCGGTGCGCCGCCGAAAACGCATCGTTGATGTAGATGTCGCCCAGTGCCGCCATCCCGGCGGCAAGCTGCGCGTCGTTCTTCTCCTCGCCCGGCTGGAAGCGGGTGTTCTCCAGCAGAAGCACGTCGCCCGGCTGCATGCGCCGCTGACGGCGACCTTCGCCGGCCCGCCGATGCAGTCCTCGGCAAAGACCACCCGCCGTCCCGGCAACGCGGCCCGAAGCGCGGGCAGGATCATGGCGCAGGCTCATCTCGGGCACGACCTCACCCTTGGGCCGGCCGAAATGCGCCAGCAGCACCGGCTTGCCGCCCTTGGCCAGGATGTCCTCGATCGTCGGCACGATCTTCTCGATCCGCGTCGCATCGGTCACGCGGCCCGCCCTCCATCGGCACGTTCACATCGACCCGCACCAGCACCACCTTGCCGTTCAGGTCGAAGTCGTCGAGGGTCTTCCAGGTCATCTTGCCGCTCCCGTTCGCTTTCCCCTGTTGCACCCCATCGCGCCCGCCACGTCAACCGATCACGCAGCTTTGCGCTTTCCCTCGACCGCTGCCGCCTTTAGGTTGCCGCCCAAATCACGAAGGAGAACGGCATGGCCGAGATCAAAGACCCAGAGAATACGATCATCATCGAGTTGAAGGACGGCCGCGTTGTGATCGAACTTCTCCCCGCTGTCGCCCCGAAACATGCCGAGCGGATGAAGACGCTCGCCCGCGCCGGTGCCTATGACAACGTGGTGTTCCATCGCGTGATCGACGGCTTCATGGCCCAGACCGGCGATGTCGAGCATGGCAAGGCCGGTAGGCGCTCAGCCTGCGCCGCGCAGGGACCGGCGGATCGGACCTTCCCGACCTTCCTGCCGAGTTTTCCAAGCTTCCGCATGACCGGGGTTCGGTCGGGGCTGCCCGCTCGTCCAACCCGAATTCGGCCAACAGCCAGTTCTTCATCAATTTCGGTGACAACAATTTCCTGAACGGACAGTACACGGTCTATGGCCGCGTGATCGAAGGCATGGCCCATGTCGACAAGATCGCGCGCGGCGAGCCGCCCGCGAATCCCGACCGTATGATCAGCGTAAAGGTGGCCGCCGATGTCTGACCGCAGGATCGTTCTTGGCAGCCTTCTCGCCCTTGGCTTCGCCGTTGGCGGCGGCTGGCTCATCTCTCACGGCTCCAGCCCGGCCAGCGCCGCCACCGATGGCCCCGGCCCGAACCTGGTGATCGAGGTGGCCGGCGCCACCTCCGGGACCATCGTGATCGACCTGATGCCCGAGGTGGCACCCAAGCATGTCGAGCAGATCGTGGCACTCGCGAAAGAGGGGGCCTATGACGGCGTCGTCTTTCACCGCGTGATCGACGGCTTCATGGCGCAGACGGGCGACGTGCAGTTCGGCAAGCAGGGTGGCGATCTGTCCGCCGCAGGCACCGGCGCCTCCGACCCGTCCCGACCTGCCGGCCGAATTCTCGTCGATGCCGTTCGACCGGGGGACCGTGGGCATGGCCCGCTCGATGGACCCCGAACTCGGCCAACAGCCAGTTCTTCATCATGTTCGCCCCGGCGCCGCATCTCGACGGCCAGTATACTGTCGTCGGTCAGGTCGTGCAGGGCATGGACGTTGTCGATGCCATCAAGAAGGGCGACAGCGCCAATAACGGCTCGGTCGCCGAGCCTGACTACATGGCGAAAGTCACCGTTCAGGAATAAGCCGTTCCAGATGAAGCGCGCGCCCCGTTAAACCGGGCGCGCGCGCCAAATCGTATGCATGAAAGTCATATGATTATCATATCGAAATCATACGACGCTTTCTCAACCAAAACAGCGCGTTAACCCCGATTCGGCCACTGCCCGCCGCAACAGGCGCTTCAGCCCAGGGTGACCAGCGCGTGCCGCTTCTTTCCTGCGGTCAATTTCATCGGCTCCACCAGCTCACCGGCCCCGATCATCTGCCCCGCATCCAGCACGATCTCGTCGTTCAGCCGCGCCCCACCTTCGGCGATCAACCGCTTGGCATCCTTGCCTGATTTCGCAAGACCCGTCCGCACGAACAACTGCGCGACCGAGATTCCGCCGGCCACATCATTTGGAAGCAATTTCAACACCTGCATGGCGGTTGCACTGCCCTGAAAGTCCAACGCTCCTGCGGCATTGCCAAAGATTGGGAACAATGAACGCGCCGTGGCTTCCGCCGCCGCCGCTGCCTCCGCCCCGTGCAGAAGCGCCGTCACTTCATTTGCCAGAATGATCTTCGCCGCATTGATCTCCGACCCCGCCAACGCCCCCAGCCGCTCACACTCTTCGACCGGCAACTCCGTGTAAAGCTTGAGGAATCGGCCAACGTCCGCGTCCGTCGTGTTCCGCCAGAACTGCCAGAACTCATAGGCCGACAACATCTCGCCCGACAGCCAGACCGCCCCGCCCTGCGACTTGCCCATCTTCCGCCCGTCGCTCGTCGTCAGCAGGGGTGAGGTCAGCCCGAAGATCTCGCGGTCCAGCACCCGCCGGGTCAGGTCGATCCCGTTGATGATGTTCCCCCACTGGTCCGATCCGCCCATTTGCAACAGGCACCCGTGGCGGCGGTAAAGCTCAAGGAAATCATAGGCCTGCAGGATCATGTAGTTGAACTCGAGGAAGCTCAGCGATTGCTCCCGGTCCAGCCGCGACTTCACCGATTCAAACGACAGCATCCGGTTCACGCTGAAATGCCGCCCGATATCCCGCAGGAAATCGAGGTAGTTCAACCCGTCCAGCCATTCCGCGTTGTTCAGCATCAGGGCGCCCGTCGGACCCGTCCCGTAATCCAGATACCGCGCGAAGACCCGGTTCATGCCCGTAATGTTCGCGTCGATCTGCGCCGGGCTCAGCAGCGGCCGCTCCTCCGCCCGGAACGACGGATCGCCCACCTTCGTCGTCCCGCCGCCCATCAGCGTGATCGGCTTGCCGCCGGTCTTCTGCAACCAGCGG
>CAVZRP010000009.1:0-1034742 GCA_963777765.1 uncultured Alphaproteobacteria bacterium
GGGCGATCTGGCGGGGATCCTTGGGCTAAGCCTGAACCGTCACAGCAAAAAGGCCGCCGGGCTTTCGCCGGACGACCTTGTGCAAATAAAGCTGGTTGCGGGGACAGGATTAGACCCTGACCGAACTCTCTGTCGGTTAAACTGGCGACGGGCGAGTGGGCAGCACCTCAATCGGTCTGTCCAGACGTAGCGGCTTGCCTCGATCGAGTTGTCCCGTTGCAGACTTCGTGCATGATTAGTCTGATGCCTCGCTGAGCGGGGTGCCGCGAGCTGACCGCGGCACTCCAATCTTGCAAAAGAGCTTACTTGCCCCAGATCGCGGCATAGGCCTCGCGGTAGCCGTTGTTCGGGTCGAAGGCGTTGCCTTCGGTGTTCGCAAGGCCCTCTTCGGTCACCAGCGCCGGCGCGGTGATGTAGCCCGAGCAGGCCTCGCCCTGGATGGCGCGGTTCAGCTCGTCCACCAGCTGCCAGCCCTGCAGGTTCAGCGGTTCGGCCACCGTGACGGCCTGATACTGGCCGGTGCGGATGCGCTGGAAGGCGGCCTCCGACCCGTCACCGGCCGACCCGGCCTTCGGCGCGCCCTTGCCGTCGATCCCGGCAGCGGCCAGCGACGGCCCCATGAAGTCGAAGTAGAGGTCGTTGATCGCCAGCGAATGGGTCCAGGCGGCGCCGTACTTCTGCAGCAGCGTGGTGGTCAGCGGCCCCATGCGGGTCGAGGTTTCGGCGATCGGCGTGTCGACATATTCCAGCACGGTGCCGCCGCCAGCCTCGATGATCTCCTTCATCCGGTCGGCCTTGTCGATGGCGATCTGGTAGGTCGAGTCGGTGAAGATCACCACGCCCGGCTTGCCGCCCGCGTCATCCAGCGCCCATTTCGCCGCCACGTCCGACACCTGCATCGCATCGGTCGAGACGTTGGCGAAGATGCCGCCCGGCGCGTCGCAGCCGATCTTCGGGCCCGAGTGCCAGGAGACCATCGGGATGCCTGCCGCCGTCACGCCTTCCAGCGCGGCCTGCTGTTCGGCGGCGTCAAAGCCGTTGATCACGATGCCGTCGGGGTTCAGCGCCAGCGCCTGCCCGACGGCGGCCGACCGGCTTTGCACCGAGCCCGCGCCGTCCAGCACCTTGACCGTCCAGCCGATCTTGGCGGCGGCTTCCTCGATGCCGGTGGTGACGCCCAGGATGCCGCCGTTCTTCAGGTCGGCGGCAAGGACGACGATGGTCTTGCCCTCGGCCGCCTTCGGGCCGGTGGTCGGGCCGTCAAAGGCCTCTTGCGCAAAGGCGGCCAGGCCGGTCGCGGCCAGGATCGTGCCGGCGAGAAGTGTTTGAAGCAGGGTCCGTTTCAGCATGGTGGTTCCTCCCTAAGATGCTGTTTATTTCGATTTCGCGCCCTTCTTGCGCTGCGCGTAACCGGCGATGCCGATGGCGATCAGAAGCGTGGTGCCGTTGAACAGCGGCTCGACCCAGAAGCTGCCGCCGAACTGCTGGATGCCCGAGATGCCGACCGCCAGGATCATCACGCCGACGATGGTGCCCCAGACGTTGACCCGCCCGGGCTTGATGGTGGTTGACCCGAGGAACGCGCCGACCAGCGCCGGCAGCAGGAACTCCAGCCCGACCGAGGCCTGCCCGATGCGCAGCTTCGAGGCCAGCAGCACCCCCGCCAGCGCCGTCAGCAGCGCCCGAGGCGACGAAGGCGCCGATCACGAACTTGCGGGTCGGAATGCCGTTCAGCTCGGCCGCGCGCTGGTTGGCGCCGATGGCGTAAAGGTAGCGGCCGATCGGCGTGTATTCGAGGATGACCCAGAGGACCAGGGTGATCGCCAGCACGTAGATAGGCGGTGATCGGCAGGCCGAAGACGAAGGTGCCGTTGATGGCGTAGAAGGCATCCGGCAACGTGCCCGACCATCTGCCGCCCGCCGGTGTGCCACAGGGCCAGCGCGTAGAGCACGGTGCCGGTGCCCAGCGTGGCGATGAAGCTGTCGATCCGCGCCACCTCGACCAGCAAGGCCGTTCAGCGCCCCGGTGATGACGCCAAGGATCAGCACGATGCCGACCGCCACCGGCCAGGGCAGGCCGTACATCGTCTGCAGGCTGATCGCCAGGATGTGCCACAGCACGATGCCGTAGCCGACGGTCAGGTCGATGCGCCCCGCCACCATCGGGATCATCGCCGCCAGCGACAGCAGCGCGATGATCGCCTTGTCGCGACAGGATCGACCGCAGGTTCAGCAGCGTCGGAAAGGTGTTCGGCAACAGGACCGAGAACAGCAGGATCAGCCCGACCATCAGGATGACCAGGCCATAGGTCGGCGCCAGCCGCAGCGCCTTCTGCACCGGCGACAGGCCCCGAAGCTCGTCCTTGGTCGGCTCGACTGCGTTGGATTCAATTCCGGGCATGCATTGGTCCTCAGGCAGCTTCACCGGCCGATGCGGCCTGGATCAGGGATTCGGTGGAAAGCTCGACGCCGCTGAGTTCGGCCACGGGCAGGCCCCGACTGAACACGATGGCGCGGTGGCAGATCGTTGGCGATTTCCTCGAAGTCGGTCGAGACGACAAGGACGCCCATCCCGCTGGCAAGCGCCTCGATAGAGCAGGTGGTAGATCTCGGCCTTGGCGCCCACATCGACACCCGCGGTCGGGTCTTCGGTGATCAGCAGCCGGCGGCCGGAGTCCAGCCAGCGCCCGACGACGACCTTCTGCTGGTTGCCGCCCGACAGCGCCTCGATCGCCAGGGTCGGGTCGTTCGGCGACAGGCCGACGCGGCGGCCGATGGCCTCGGCCATCGCCTCTTCGCGCTGCGCGGCGACATGACGGACAGCAGCCGCCGCCCGGTGGCCGAGGGGTTCAGGAAGGCGTTCTCGCGGATCGCCAGGCCCGGCGCGACGCTTTCGCCGATCCGGTCGCGCGCGACGAGACCGATCCCCGACCGCATGGCGGTCTGGGCCGTGCGCAGGTCAGGCGTCTGGCCGTCCAGGCGTGACCCTGCCCGGCATGGGGGATCACCCCGAACAGCGCCCGGCCGATATCCTCGTGCCCCGCCCCGCGCAGGCCCGCGAGGCCGAGAAGCTCGCCCCGCCGGATCTGAGAAACTGACCGGCCCGACCGCCGGGGTGGCCAGCCCATCGACCGTCAGGATCGCGGGGCCATCCTGCACCGGCGGGCCGCGCGATTTCCCGCGCCTTGCGGCCGACGATCAGGCTGACCAGTTCCTCGGGCGTCGTGTGGTCGATCGGGCGCATCCCGACCATCTGCCCGTCGCGCAGCACGGCCACGCGGTCGGCGATGCGGAAGATCTCGTCCAGCCGGTGGCTGACGTAGATCATCCCCACGCCCTTCGCCTTCAGCGGGCGCAGCGCCGCGAACAGCCGCTCCACCTCATCGGCGGGCAGGCTGGCGGTCGGTTCGTCCAGCACCAGAAAGTCGCTGCTGGCCGCCAGCGCGCGCGCGATGGCGACGAGGGATTTCTCGGTGCGGGTCAGGCTGGACACGCGGGCCGTGGCGGAAAATTCGGCCTCGACCAGCCGCAGCGCCGCATCCGCCGCCGCTTCGGTCGCGGTCCAGTCGATCCGGCGGCCGCTTGCGGACATAGCCCAGCGCCAGCGCGATGTTCTCGGCCACGCTCATCCATTCGATCAGGCCCAGGTCCTGGTGGATGAAGGCCACCTTCTGCCCGCCCGCCTTGCCCGCCTCATGCGCATAGGGCACGCCGTCGATCAGCACGCCGCCTTCGTCGGGCCGGTGGATGCCGCCCAGCACCTTGATCAGCGTCGACTTGCCCGCGCCGTTTTCGCCCAGAAGCGCCACGATCTCGCCCCGCCCGACCGTCAGCGACACGCCTTTCAGCGCCTGCGTGCCGCCAAAGGATTTGACGATGCGGTCAAAGAACAGGCCGTCAGACGACGGTTGCATGGCAGGCTCCTCCCTTGGCGTTTCGGCGTGGCTGATCTTGCGTCAGGTTTACCGGTAACGTAGCGTAGCGTGGTCCCGCTCCCCGATCATGTCAAGAAGAAAGTTATCGATAACATGCCGTGCAAGGGCTGCCAGAGAACCAGCGTGATGAAGGCCAATCTGGAGGACATCGCCAAGGCCGCCGGGGTGTCGAAGATGACGGTCAGCCGCGTCTTGCGCGGCGGGACCGGCTTCTCCGACGACACGCGGGACCGGGTGGTCAAGGTCGCGGAAAGACTGGGATATGTTCCCGAACCGTCTCGCGGCTGCCTTCGGGTCGGATCAGGCCAGCACGCTGGTCGGGCATGTGCGTGCCACGGCTGACCTCGGGCCTCTTCGGGCATGTTCTGGACGGGGTCGACCGGGCGCTGTCGCGGCTGGGTTATCAGCTGATGATCGGGGCCAACAACCATTCTGCCGATGAGGAAGAGGCCTGGATCCGCCAGGTCATCGCCTGGCGCCCGGCGGGCCTGATTCTGTCGGGGCGCACCCATACGCCGGGGACGGTGGACCTGCTGCGCAGCGCGGCGGCACCGGTGGTCGAGATCTGGGATCTGACGACCAGCCCGATCGACATGTCGGTCGGCTTTTCGCATTTCGATTGCGGGGCCGAGATGGGGCAGTTCCTGCTACGGCGCGGGCGGCGGCGGGCGGGCTATGTCGGCGCTCTGGCACGGGCCGATGTGATGGGCGCCGCTCGGCTTGAGGGTTTCCACGCTACCCTGTCCCGCGCCGGGCATCCGCTGGTCGCGCGCGAGATCCTGCATGACACGCCCGGCTTCTATGCCGGTTACTACGGTCTGGAAACGCTGCTCAGCCGTCAGCCCGCGACTGGACGTCGTCTATTTCCACAATGACGAGATGGCGATCGGCGGCCTGGCCTATGCCCAGTCGCGCGGGCTTCGGGTGCCCGAAGACATCGGCATCGCCGGCTGGGGCGGGATGGAGGCCGCCTCGATCCTGCCCCGCCGGCTGACGACCACCGTGGTACCGACCACCGCCATCGGCAAGGCCGCAGCCGAGGCGCTGGTCGCCCGCCTGAAGGGCGAGACGGGGCAGGACGTGACAGTGGTGCCCACACGGCTGGAGCCGGGCGAGACGGGCTAGTCCCTCACGGCCACTGCACGCCCCTGCGGTTCAGGATCACCGAATAGACGCTGGTCGTCGCGGTGATGAACAGCCGGTGCTTGGCCCGCCCGCCAAAGCAGAGGTTGGACACCAGTTCCGGCACCAGGATCTTGCCCATCAGATGCCCATCCGGGGAAATGCAATGCACCCCGTCGGCGGCCGAGGACCACAGGTTGCCGTCCGCGTCCACCCGGATGCCGTCGGCGCAACCGGGGCTGATGGTGTGAAAAGCCGCCCGTTGACCGCTCGCCCCTCCACCACGTCATACACGCGGATATGCTGCGGGTCGTCATGGTGCATCCGGCCCGTATCGGCCACATACAGCCGCGACTCATCGGGGCTGAAGGCCAGTCCGTTCGGACAGGCCATGTCCAGGATCATCGCCTCGAATGGTGCCCGCTGCGTCCACCCGGTAGACCGAGCAGGGCAGTTCCTGCGGCGCCCGAAACCCTTCGTAATCCGTCATGATCCCGTAATGCGGATCGCTGAACCAGATGCCGCCATCACGCGCCACGATCACGTCATTCGGACTGTTCAGGGGCTTGCCATCGAAACCATCGGCGATCACCGTGATCGTTCCATCCCACTCCGTCCGGGTCACCCGGCGCGTTCCGTGTTCGCAGCTGACCAGCCGCCCTTGCCGTCGCGGGTGTGGCCGTTGGCGTAGTTCGACGGGCTGCGGAAGGTGGTCACCCCCTCTTCCGTCCAGCGCAGGATGCGGTTGTTCGGGATGTCCGAGAAGAGGAGGCATCCAAGGTCGCCGAACCAGACCGGCCCCTCGACCCAGTCGAACCCGGTCGACAGACGCTTGACCGGCGCATTGCCAAGCACGTAAGCCCCAAACGCCGGATCGTGCACTTCGAAGAATGACATGACAGGCCTCTCCCCTTCCGCTAGATTGTTATCGTTACCAAAGACAGGCGTCAAACCGAAAGGCCCGCCTATGCAGATCACCCTTCCGACCGAAAGACTGACCGACGCGGCCATTCTGGCCATGCTGCGCGCGGCGGTGGACAAGGCGCAAGCCATGGGCCAGCCGCAATGCATCGTGATCGTCGATCCGTCGGCGGTGGATCTGGCGGTGCGTGCGGATGACGGGCGCCAGGGTCCTGTCGCTGCGCTCGGCCCGGGCCAAGGCGCAGACGGCGGCCTCGACCGGCAAGCCGTCCGTCGCGCTGCCCGAAGCAGTCCGCCTTGCGATCGCCAGCGCGACCGAGGGCACGATGACCGGCCTGCCCGGTGGTCTGCCGATCTGGCGCGGCGGAGTGCTTCTGGGCGGCATCGGCATCGGATCAGGAACCGGCGCGCAGGATGTCGAGGTGGCCGAGGCGGCCCTCGCCGCCATCGGCGCCAGTGCTGCACCTTAGCCCGAGAACACGATCTGCGCCTTCATCGCCTGGCTACGGTCGCTGGCCAGCCGGAACGCGGCCTCCGCCTCGTCCAGCCCGACCGTGTGGGTGATCAGCGGCTTCACGTCGATCAGCCCCTTCTGCATCAGCCCAACGCCCACGGCGAATTCCGGGTGAAAGCGGAACGAGCCGCGCAGTTCCAGTTCCTTCGCGGTGATCGCCATCATCGGCAGGGTCATGTCGCCGCCCAGACCCAGCTGCAGGATCACCCCGCGCGGACGCAGCGCCGCGATCCCGCCGGCCAGCGCGGCTGCCACGCCGGTGCATTCGTAGAGCACGTCGAAAGTGCCCTTGTCCGCGCCATAGGCGGCCAGCGCCTCGGGCTCGGTGCCGGTGTTGATCACCCGGTCCGCCCCCACCTTGCGCGCCAGCGACAGGGTGAAGTCCGACAGGTCGGTCGCCACGATCTCGGCCGCCCCGGCCCGCCGCGCGGCAAGGATCGACAGCACGCCAATCGGCCCGCAGCCGGTGACCAGCACGCGCTTGCCCAGCATCTCGCCCGCGCGACGGGTGGCATGCAGCGTCACGGCCAGCGGCTCGGCCATCGCCGCCTCGCCCGGCGTCAGGCCGGTCGCATCGACGCATTGGCTGGCATCGGCCACAAGGCTTTCGCGGAACGCGCCCTGGATATGCGGGAAGGGCATCGCGCTGCCGTAGAAGCGCATGTTCAGGCACTGGTTCGGCAGGCCCTCCAGACAGAACCTGCACCCGCCACAGGGGCGGCTGGGCGACACCGCCACCAGCTGCCCCTGCCGGAAAGCCGGTGTCGCCCGGCGTCTTCGACAAAGGCCGAGACCTCATGCCCAAGGATCATCGGTTCCCTCAGCCGAACCGCGCCGAAGCCGCCGTGGTTGTAGTAATGCAGGTCCGATCCGCAGACCCCGCCCGTCGCCAGCCGCAGCCGCACCTGTCCCGGCCCCTGGGTTTCCTCGGCCCGGTCCTCGATCCGCAGGTCACGCGCGGCATGAATGACAATCGCCCGCATCACAGCACCGGCGTCAGCAGCGGCTGACCGGCGAAATGCGCGGTCAGGTTGTCGCGCACCAGCTTGCCCATCGCCTTCCGCGTCTCATACGGTGCCGCTGGCGTGATGCGGCTGCACCAGCACGTTCGGCAGCGGCCAGGAAGCGCGGGTTCAGCTTCGGCTCGCCCTCGAACACGTCCAGCGCCGCCGATCCCAGCTTGCCCGCCTCCAGCGCCGTCAGCAGCGCCTCTTCGTCGATGTTCGAGGCCCGGCTGATGTTGATCAGCATCCCCTCCGGCCCCAGCGCCTCGATCACCTTCGCGCCCACGATATGCCGTGTCGCGGCCGAGGCGGCGAGCGTCACGAACAGGAAATCCGACCGCGCGGCCAGCGCCACCGGATCGGCGATGAACTCCCACCCCTTGGCATACTCCTTCGGGCCGACGTCCGAATAGGCGATTTCATGTCAAAACCCGCAAGCCGCTTGGCCACCTCAAAGCCGATCCGGCCAAGGCCCAGCACACCCGGCCCGCTTGCCCCAGACCCGGCGCTGCAGGGGATAGAGCCCCTTGGCCGCCCAAGACCCGTCCCGCACCCAGCTCTCCGCCCCGATCATCCCGCGCGACTGCACCAGCATCATCGCCACGCCAAGATCGGCCACGTCATTGGTCAGCACGTCCGGCGTGTTGGTGACCCGGATGCCCCGGCGCGCGCAGGCCTCGAGGTCCACCGCGTCATAGCCGACGCCGTAGACGCTGATCACCTCCAGCTGCGGGCAGGCCGCGATCATCGCCGCATTGGCCCCGAGTTCGCCCCGCGTGGCGATGCCACGCACCTCTGGGCCGACCTCGGCCAGGAAGCTGGCCTTGTCCGCCGCCTCGAAATAGCGGTGCATGTGAAAGGCTGCGTCCAGCGGACCCTGATCCCATTCAGGGTAGGGGCCGACCTGCAGGATATGCGGCTTTGTCATGGTGGTTCCGATCCCGGCTTGACAGGTTATGTTAACGATAACATAAACAGGCCGAACCGTTCTTGTCGAGAGCGAAGTGGAAGGAAACAGAACTTGGGATACCGGCTTTTCGATCTGACGGGGCGGCGGGCGCTGATCACCGGGTCTTCGCAAGGCATCGGGCCGCCACCCAGGCTATCCTGTCCAAGGTCGCCTCGAACCAGACCCGGATGGGCGGCCCCGGTGCCGGCCAGACCACCAAGCTGATCAACCAGGTTCTCTGTGGCTTGGGCTTTCTGGCCGTGGCCGAGGCGACCGCCCTTGCCGAAGCCGCTGGAGTGGACGCGACTATGATCCCGAAGGCCCTGGCCGGTGGCCGCGCCGATAGCGCGATCCTGCAGGAATACATGCCCCGCTTCGCCGCGCGCGACTATCGCCGCACCGGCCGCATCGACAACATGGTCAAGGACCTGAACGGCGCCGCCGACCTCGCGCGGCAGACCCAGACGCCCATGCCCCTCACCGCCCTCTGCGCCGAGGTTCACCGCATGCTGACCGCAGCGGGTCTTGGGGGTGAGGATCAGGCCGCGCTGATGGAATTCTTCAAGGGACCGCGAAAGGACCTCGCCCAATGATCACCCGCTATGCGCTCTTCGAAGGCACCGTTTCGCCCGGCCAGGAGCGAGGCCTTCCGCGCCGCCGTGCTGGCCGAGATCCTGCCCGTCTGGCGCCGCTTTCCCGGTGCCTGGCCATCCACGTCACCTTCGCCGAAGACCGTGACGAAGGCGCGCCCGAGTTCCCGCTGATCCTTGCCATCGACTGGCCAGACCGCGCCACGGTGGACGCATTCCTTGACCACCCGATCCGCAAGGAGGGCCGCGCCGCGACCGAGGGCGTCCTTGCGCGCTTCTTCACCGGGCGCATCCACCACCACGTCACCACCGCCCACAGCTTTGACCCAATCTACGGCCAATCCTCCAAACTGGATTTTGATCCGGGGTAACGATACCAAGGCGCCATGAACACAGCCCGCAAGTCACCGACGATGGCCGATGTCGCCCGCCTTGCGGGCGTGTCGCCGATGACGGTCAGCCGGGCCTTCAAGACCGACAGCTCGGTCAGCGAAGCCACGCGCGATGCCATCCTGAAGGCGGCTGACGACCTTGGCTACGTCTTCGACAGCACGGCCTCGAACCTCCGGTCGCAAAGGACGGACTTCATCGCCGTCACCATCCCCTCGATCAACAACGCCAACTTCGCCGAAACCGTGCGCGGGCTGTCCGAGGGGCTGAAGGCGCGCGGACTGCAGATCCTCCTCGGCTACACCGATTACGACATGGCCGAAGAGGAACGCCTGATCGAACAGTTCCTTCGCCGCCGCCCCGAGGCCATCGTGGTCACCGGCGGACGCCATACCCCTCGCGCCCGGCGGATGCTGGAAAACGCAGGGATCCCGGTGATCGAGACCTGGGACCTGCCGGAAGACCCCATCGGCCATGTCATCGGCTTTTCGAACGCCAATGCCGTGCGCGGCATGGTGGATCACTTCGTGGCCCAGGGCCTGACGCGCATCGCCTTCATCGGCGGCGATACCACCCGTGACACCCGCGGCGCCGACCGCCGCGCCGGGTTCATCGCGGCCATGCAGGCGCATGGGCTGGACGCCACCCGTTTGATCGCCGCCGGTGCTCCGCCCATCTCGATGCGCGAGGGGGCCGAGGCGATGGGCCGCCTCCTCGACACCCTGCCAGACACCCAGGCTGTGATCTGCGTCTCGGACCTGTCGGCCTTCGGCGCCCTGACCGAATGCCAGCGGCGCGGGGTCGACGTGCCAGGAAGGCTCTGGATCGCGGGCTTCGGCGACTACGAGATCGCCGGGATCGCCGTCCCCGCGCTGACCACGATCAATCCTTTCCCTCGCGACATCGGCGCTCGGACGGCAGAGCTGATCCTGGACGTGCTGGACGGTCGCCAGGACAAGCCCGCCCGCATCGCCATTTTCCCCGAGCTGCTGATCCGCCAGTCGACCGGCTAGAAGTGATCCGGGGATCAACTCCATGACAGGTGGTGCCCCCGTCGCGGGAACTGCGCCAGGCACCGCTGTTCTTCTACTCTGGGGCGAGATGCCGTTTGAGTGAATCGACGGTGGTTCCAAGCCTGGCTGATTTCTGACTCGCCATAGAGGCTGGGAGCGGAGGCCAGCCCGCATGACCAAACCCGTTTCGATGGATATCCGGGACCGTGCTATGGTGCGGCTTAATGCTGATGAGACTGAGCGCGAGGCGGCGGACGCCGTGAGTGTGGCGCCGGCAAAGCTTGAAGTGGGGTTCTGTCAGGGGATCATGCGTTGAGGCGAGACAGAAAACGACCTTCTACCCCGATGACCAGACGTAACTGGAAGGGGCGCTGACGGTGATGCCCGGCCTGGCGCAAAACGACAAAAGCCCGCCGGGAGGCGGGCTTCATTTGCCAGTCGTCGCTAAGAGTGTGGCGACACTCGCGTCATCGATACTTGTCGAGAACGGGCTTTGACCCTGACCGATCTCAAAGATCCTACCGTCTGACCTGACTCTGTTCCAATGGTCTGATCCTCGTCTTGCTACGTCCACATGGAGCGCAGCCGCGCAGACACATCGATCGCAGGCAGCGTCATCGCCGGCGGGTTCGCGTCCGACAGGATCGGCGGTGACCAGTGCGTGACCTCGAAGCAATCCAGCATCTCGCGCGGCAAGAAGCGGCTTCGGGTGGCGTGGATGTGACGGTCGCCGTTCCTGGCCTGCCCCGTCACGTAGAACCGCAAGGGAACACTAAGGGTCAGGGAATCCTTCGCCCGCGTCATCGCCACATAGAGGAGCCGCCGCTCTTCGTCGATCTCGGCGGTCGTGCCGGTGCCCAGGTCGGAGGGTATGCAGCCATCGACGACGTTCAGCACAAAGACCGATTTCCATTCCTGCCCCTTGGCCGAATGGATCGTCGACAAGATCAGGTAGTCGTCGTCCTTCAAGGGTACGCCCGCTTGCCCTCCGGTCGCATCCGGCGGGTCCAGTGTCAGTTCGGTCAGGAAGCGTTCCCGCGACGGGTAGCCGGCGGCGATCTGTTCCAGTTGCAGCAAGTCCGCCCGGCGGAACTCGGCGTCCTCGTGGATGCGGTCAAGCTGGGGATCATACCAGGCCCGCGCTTGCCCCATGCCGGCAGGCCAGTCCGCGGCGCTTTGAGCTGCCAACATCTGGACGAGGTCCGTCCAGTCCTGCCCCGCCCGTGGCGGCGGCGTCAGCGAGGCGAGTGCCGCCAACGGATCGGGATGCGGCGCGATGGCGTCGAGCACCCGTTCCGCCGATGTCGGGCCAATCCCGGGGACCAGCAGCAGCACGCGGAAACCTGCGACACGGTCGCGCGGGTTCTGGGTGAAGCGCAGCAGCGCAAGCACATCCTTCACATGGGCGGAGTCGAGGAACTTCAGCCCGCCGAACTTCACGAACGGCACATTGCGACGGGTGAGTTCCACCTCAAGCT
Source organism: uncultured Alphaproteobacteria bacterium (assembly GCA_963777765.1). Classification (GTDB taxonomy): domain Bacteria; phylum Pseudomonadota; class Alphaproteobacteria; order Rhodobacterales; family Rhodobacteraceae; genus Aliitabrizicola. The sequence continues at coordinate 11,917 of CAVZRP010000009.1, forward strand.
GGCCGGAATGGCTGGAGGTGCGGAAGAGGACCGCCTGCTGCATCAGCCGTTGGCCCGTCTCGCGGTTCTGCAGAACCTGATCGACGACATGGCGCGCCTGATCGGCTTCGTTCTGCACCGTCACGAGGCGCGGCCTCTCCGCTGATGGCCTGTCCGACCAGAGGGATTTCGTGAACCGCTCGCGCGCCTGTTCGATCACAGCATTGGCGGCCGCCAGGATCGGCTCGGTCGAGCGATAGTTCCGGTCGAGGGTGATCACCTCCGCCGGCGGCGAGAAGGCTGCCGGAAAGTCGAGGATGTTGCGTACCGTGGCGGCGCGGAAGGCATAGATCGACTGGGCGTCATCCCCCACAACCGTCAGACCGCGGCCATCCGGTTTCAGGGCAAGCAGGATACGGGCCTGCAACCGGTTGGTGTCTTGATACTCATCGATCAGGACGTGGTCCCAATTGGCCCGGAGATGAGCGGCAAAGGCCGGTTCCTCCATCGCGTGGGCCCAGGCGAGCAGCAGGTCGTCGTAGTCCAGCACGGTCTGCGTCTGCTTTGCCCCGACATAGCCGCCGAACAGTCGCTTCAACTCGTCTTCCCAGGCCGCGCACCACGGGAACTGGGCGCGCAGCACCTGCGCCAGCGGCGCTTCCGAGTTCACCACCCGGGAATAGATCGCGAGGCAGGTTCCCTTGGACGGGAAACGGGACACCGTCGAAGAGAGGCCAAGCTTGTGCCGGACGAGGTTCATCAGGTCGGCTGAGTCCTCACGGTCATGAATGCTGAAATCGGAATCCAACCCGATCGTCAGGGCATGCTCCCGTAGAACGCGGGCGCCGATACCATGGAACGTCCCCGCCCAGGCGAGCGCCTCCGCCGCATAGCCCGTGCCAAGCGCCTGCGTTGTGATCCGCTCGACCCGCCGGGTGAGCTCGGAGGCCGCACGACGCGAGAACGTCATCAGCAGGATGCGCCGCGCGTCCGCGCCCCTGACCAGTAGATGAGCAACGCGATGTGCGAGCGTGTTGGTCTTGCCCGACCCTGCCCCGGCTATCACCAGCAGCGGCGGTGGCAGTCCATCCTCCGACACGCCGAACTCCACGGCCTGTCTCTGGCGGTCATTCAACTTGTCGAGATATGCCGCGCCCATTTGACTGCTCCTTCGTTCTGCCCTCTGTCGGGGCCTCGCGAAAGGTTAACCCAGAAGGAACATAAATAGAACATGCGAATTGCTGCATTGGGGGATGGCGTACGGACAGGCCGCTCTGATGGGGCACCGTCGCGAACCGCGGACTGCCCTGCTGCCGCGCGGAGAAGTTGCGAGGTCGTGTTCGGCCCTTACCGGACGCTCAATGCGCATAAGCCAACCACTAACAGCGGCCGTTTGCACGACTCGCAGCATTCTGAAAACATCAAGGTCGACGATGTTGCGGCTATAGCTGTTCGATTGATGACTTCGTTTCTACACGAACGAAGACATCGGACGCGGATCATCGCAGCCAGTCTCAAGCGATTGTTCTTACCCGCCCTGTTCCGTTGATTATGCCCGCAGGCAACTCAAAATGAATGTAGACTTCGACAGAGACCGTCTCCGGCGAACAGGCAATGGAACGCTCGGCATGGAACGACGACTTACTGCGATACTTGCCGCCGACGTCGTTGGCTACAGCCGCCTCATGGGGGAAGATGAAGTCGGTACGCTTGCGAGGCTCGTGGCGTGCCGCAGAGACCTGATTGATCCGGCAATAGCGGAGTTCCATGGTCATACTATCAAGCTCATGGGCGACGGCACATTGGTGGAATTCGCGAGTATCGTGGATGCTGTGCAGTGTGCGGCCTCGATCCAGCGTGCAATGGCTGCATTCGATCCAACCACTCCTGAAGCCCGACGCATCCGGCTTCGCATCGGGGTCAATCTCGGCGACATTATCATCCAGGACAACGATATCTACGGTGACGGCGTCAACATCGCTGCGCGGCTGGAGGCGTTGGCCGAGCCCGGAGGTATCTGCGTATCGGGTACAGCCTTCGATCACGCCGCTCAGAAAGTTGACGTAGGCTTTTCCGCTCTTGGCGAGCAGAAGTTGAAGAACATCGCGTCCCCAATCCGCGTCTATCGGGTGTTGCTCGATCACTCGCAAGCCGGAAAAGTCAAACCCGCTCCGCGTGGGCTGGGCTCGGTAAAACAAGTGCTGCTAGGACTGGGAGCCTTGGCGGTCGCGTCAATCGCAGGCGTGTTTGTTTGGCAGCCGCATGCCGTCCCCGAACGACCGTCGGTTGCAATCCTGCCCTTCGAGAACCTGAGCGGCGATCCGGAGCGGGACTATTTCGCTGACGGCATCACCGAAGATCTGATCACAGATCTCGCCAAACTAACCGGCCTTGATGTGATCGCCCGCGATTCTGCGTTCGCCTACAGGGCCAAGCCAGTCGTTCTTGCCGACGTCGCGCGCGATCTAGGGGTGCAATATGTGGTCGAAGGCAGCGTGCGACAGGCAGACGGCAAGCTTCGTATCAATGTCGAGCTGCTAAACGCGGCAACCGGCAAGCATGTCTGGGCAGACCGCTTCGATCGTCCGGAGGCGGAACTGTTCGACATTCAGGACAAGATGCGGCAGGAACTCGTCACGGCACTCGGCGTGGAGCCGCTCGCGACGGAGGCAGCGCAGATCGCACGCCCTCCGACCGCTAATCTCGAAGCGTACGACAACTTCCTGCGCGGCGAGCAAGCGGCGCGCACCGGAACCTTGAAGGGGCTGGGTAAGGCGCTGGATTTCTATCAGGAAGCGGAGGTTCTAGATCCCGATTTTGCAGAAGCCTTTGCGGCAGATTCCCGCACGGCAGCCTACATCTGGCGAAACAATTATGACGATGTCCTTCAAAACAGGCCCGCTGAAGAGCGTGCCTATAAGAAAGCGTCAAGGGCGCAAAGCCTGAACCCCAATATGCCACTGGTCTGGGCGACGCTCGCAATCCTGCAAAGTGTCGACAGGCACTATGACGAAGTCAATCGCTTCGGCACAGAAAGCCGTTGCGCTGGGTCCGGGAGATGCCGAGGCGTATATCACGCTCGGCTATGTCCAGATGTATGCGGGAAACTTTGCCGAGGCTGCCGCCGCGATCGAGACGGCGCTGAAGCTCGACCCGAAGCTCTCACCGATCAACCGCCAGATTGCGGGTGACGTCTTCTTTTTCAGCGGCGACAATGATCGAGCCATCGCGACTCTGGAACAGGCTCGAGACGAAGCGCCGGAAGTGGACGATACGCTCATTTCCCTCGCTTCAGCATATGCCCGTGGGGGCCGCATTGCCGACGCTAAAGCTGCAATAGAACAGGCTATTCGCCTGCCCTCGAGTGATCCGTCTCTCGCAGGCTTGCAGATACGGGCGCATTTTCGCAACGAAACCGACTTCGCGTTCATGTTCGACGCACTGCGCCAGGCAGGATTGCCCGATTGGCCTTTCGGCTTTCATGAACAGGGGCACCAGAGACTGAAGGGCGACGAGATTTCACGCCTCGTTTTCGGCCGCACGCTGCAGGGTTTCATCGACCCCGGAGAACGGCATGCGATGATGCAGGTCGCAACGGACGGGGCAGCAGCGTTCCGGTCGACGACCAGTTACAACTCGGGAACGCTTTTCGTCGATCACGACCTACTGTGCGCACAAAGCGAGAACGGCTTCGGCCGCCCTGATTGCGGCCCGGTGCTTGCAAGCACCGACAACCTTCCGTTCGTCTACGTCAACTCGAGCGTCGTCTTTCACTTCGCGCCCATTGATTGAGGCCGGCGGCGCCTTCACTTGGTCTATCTTCAGTTGAACAGGTCTTTTTCCAACTCGGTCTTGATTTCGGGCCAGTTGGCATCGGCCTTTGGGATGTAGTCAGCGGCGTGCGCCGCAAAATCTTCCGCGTCGGCCTTGTCGTAGATAAGATACAGTTTGCCGTCGATGATTTTGAACGCTTCCGGATCGATATCGACGGTGACAGAGCCCCCAACAACTTCTCCGGCACAGTAGCCGCCGTATTGTGGCGCGTAGCTGATCGGGTTGCTCTGAAACATTTCCCGGTGCTGTGCATTCGCAAAATACCAAGGAGTGCCAAGCCAGTCATATGAATACTTCTCGGAACCCTTCACCGCCCGGCCCTCGGTGAAGTATGCAACCGGATCGTAGCCTTTGATCGCAACGCCTTCGAAATAGCCCGTGTTGACCGTCGCGTCGGCGAAAACCGGCATGACACCACCTGCCAGGACGGCCCCCGCCATGGCCACGACACCCAGCACTCGGGCTAAACGCTTGTCGTCAACACGAATTGCCTTGGACATTGCACGTCCTCCACTCATTCGGCAATTTTCAGGCAGCGCTGATACCAATCACCCATGTCGGCTTGGCACGTCGCCCCGTGGCGCTTGTACAGACGGACGATGTCAGTGTTGCCTTTGAACAGCGCGCGCGTGATCGGCATGTAGCCATGGATCTCCGCGTGGCTGACATCAGCCCCCTTGGCGATCAGCAGTTCGGCGACCGCAAGGTGATCGCGCTCCCCCGCCACCATCAACGGAGTCACGCCCGCCTTGTTGTCCGCGTCGTCCAGCACTGCGCCTTTGTCAAGCAGCGACTCTGCGATCGGAACACTGCCGGAATAGGCTGATGCATGAAGCGCCGTGAAGCCGCCGGAATTGCGCGCCATGACATCGGCGCCATTACTGAGGAGCAATTCCACAATCTCTAGGCGGCCCGCAAGAGCTGCAACTATAAGGGGCGTTGCCTGATCGCGCGTCCGGCTCTCCACATCCGCACCGGTTGCCAGTTCCTGCTTGACCGCAGCACTATCGCCAACATTGATGGCGGCGAACAGGGTCTCGTCGGCAACGCCAAGCCCCGGCGACAATATCAGGATTGCTATCAGGATTGCGAAGGCTCGAGTCATAACCCTTAACCCCGTCCCAGAAGCATCGCGTACCACAGTTTCTTGATTTTTTCAACCTCGGTTGCTGTTGAACTTCGTTCTAGTGGTCCCGCAGAGCTAGCTTCTGTGGCCGGGGACCGTCCCGCTGCGGTCAGTAGCGACTTCGACGGGCTGGGCAGGGGCCGGTCGGATCTGGGAGCGGGTAGTTCGAGGACAAGGTTTCTCGTGCCGCGCAATCAGCCGTCCTTACTGAATGAAGACGCTTCGCCCACGGGCGTTACAGCCCTCCGTGCAGCCGGTTTCCGAGTTGACGCTACCGCTCTGTATCGCCCAGCGCGGCGCCCATCAGCTGGGTCGGATCGTCGAACTTAGGCAGCGGGGATATCGCATCCTAAGTACGACCGCTTCAGCAAAACCACGCGGCGTCGCGCTGCACTTGCGTCCGTCCGCCTCCGCCCTTTGCGACCAAACACAAATATCTACGCGAGCGGCCCGAAACGGCCGGTGGACGTATCGCACGAGCGACTTCGAAGCGGCCATACAGGCAAGATGCAGCAAAGATTTCACCCCGCCTGTGCGAGGCAATCATCGCGGTGCCCGCCCCGGCCTGCCCCGCGCTCAAATCCAGGCGAGGATGTGGATTTGCAGCGCTGGCGAAGTGCTGCGGGGCGCTGCGCCAAGGCTGACGCGCGTTTCGCAGGGCGACGGCAGCTCGTGGGTCGGGTGGCCGGCCGGGCCCGGTGAACTGCCGTTCCTGCACGGGGTGGCAGCTGTGCCCTATGGCGGCCGTTCGCTGCGAATAGCGCAGCGTAACGTTGGCTCCGGAACCGGCCTGTTTGCCCGTCTGCGGCATCGCGCGACCCGTGCACCGCGCTTCGGCCGCAATGGAAACTCCTATGCCTTTCGTCGGGATGTCGCTATCGTTGCGGTGGGTGGCCGATCCGAGGCACATGCGCCATCGGTAGGGGGCATTGCTGGGTCGGGCTTTTGGCAGGATCGGCGACTGTGCATTCTGAAACGGGGCCGATGCCCTCCGATGACATATCATCGCTTCAGAAAGCGCTTGCCGACGAAAGGGCGCGCAACGCGGCGACATCCGAAATCCTCGCACTGATCAGTGGCTCGCGCGATGACGCGGCACCGGTGTTCGACGCGATCCTGCGCAAGGCCGCTGAGTTGTGTGGCGCCCCTTTGGCCGGTCTCAACATCATCAGCGAAGACCGCAGCCATGCCGTGATGGTGGCGCACTGGGGCGAAACGCGGCGTGCGCTTGAGCAGGGCAAGACCGTGTGGCCCATGAATGCCGACCTTGTCCCATCGATCGCCATGCGAGAAGGCCGCATCGTGCACGAGCGCGATCTGGCCGACACCGAAGCCTACCGTTCGGGCGATCCCGTCCGGCGGCAGGTCGTCGACGAAGAGGGCATCCGCACCATTGTCGTCGTGCCCCTTTTCAGCAGAGGGCGCACCATCGGTTCCATCGCCCTGTACCGGCGCGAGGTCAGGCCCTTCACCGCCGACGAGATCGCCCTTGTCGAGACCTTCGCCGCCCAGGCCGTGATCGCCATCGAGAACGTCCACCAGTTCCGCGAGTTGCAAGATTCGCTGGAACAACAGGAAGCGACATCCGACATCCTGAGGGTCATCAGCCAGAGCCGCGAAGATGAAACGCAGGTTTTTGATCTGATACTGGAGAAAGCAGCGGTACTTTGCGGCGCCGACCAAGGCGGGCTTCAGCTTGTCAACGACGCCCGGACGCATGTGCGACATATGGCCGATTGGGGGCATGACCGCACAGCCTGGCGTCCGGGCCTTGAATTCTCATTGGATCTGCCGCTGTCGCTCGTGCCGACGATACGAACGGGCAAGGTCGTTCACATCCAGAATTATGCAGAGACGGACGCCTACAAGCAGCGTGATCCGATTGCGGTCGATCTGGTTGAAACCGAAGGGGTTCGGACCCGTCTGATCGTGCCGCTCTTGCAACATGGCATCGCCATCGGGTGCATTTCACTGAGCCGCCGGACTGTTCGGCCATTCACAGCGGCTGAAATTCAACTTGTCGAAACCTTTGCCGCTCAGGCCGTCATCGCCATCGAGAACGTCCGCCAGTTCCGCGAGGTGCAGGCTCGGCTGGCGCGCGAGGCGGCAACGCGGGAGATACTGGAAGTCATCAGCCAGAGCCGCGATGACGACCGACCGGTGTTCGATGTGATCGTCAGCAGAGCCGCGCAGCTGTGCAATGCACCCATGGCATGGCTGGTGATCTGCAATGACGCACAAACCTTGATGACCGTGGCGGCGTATCATGGTCTGAGCCGACGACAGATAAAGACCGATGATACCTTCTTCTTTGAGCGGGACGCCGAAACCATCACAGGGCTTGATCGGGCAATCCTAGAAGCAAGCACGATCCAGGACGAAGACCTTGCCCTGACACCAGCATATCTGAAGGGCAATCGGGATGCGCGGCTCCTGGTCGACGACGAGGGCATGCGCACCCGTCTGTCGATCCCGCTGATCAGTGGTGGCAAGGCCATCGGGGCCATCATCCTCAGCCGTCGCGAAGTGGCCCCCTTCGCGACGGACCAGATTGCACTTGCCGAAACCTTTGCGGCGCAGGCGGTTATCGCCATCGAGAACGTCCGCCAGTTCCGCGAGCTGCAGACGCGACTGGCGCGCGAGGCGGCGACGCGTGAAATCCTAGAGGTGATCAGCCAGTCGCGCGATGACGACAAGCCGGTGTTCGAGGTGGTCCTGCGAAAGGCCGCCGAGCTTTGCCATGCACCGATGGCCAGTCTCCTCATCGTCAGCGAAGACCGCAGTCACTCGGTCTTGGCGGCGGAATGGGGCCATCATGATGTCTCCGGCGTTCTTAAGGTCGGCGAGACGGTGGGGCCCTATGGATTCGAACCTTGCGCTATCGACATGCATGCGCGAAGGGCGGGTCATTCATTTGCATGACCTTGCCGACAGCGACCTTTATCGGTCTGGCGACCCGATCAGGACAGCAGTGGTCGATCAGGAGGGTCTGAGGACATTTCTGGCGGTGCCCCTGTTCAGCGGCGGCCAGACGGTCGGCAGTATTGCGGTCTACCGACCCGAGGTGGCACCCTTCGCCCCCGACGAAATCGCCCTTGTCGAGACCTTCGCTGCCCAGGCCGTCATCGCCATCGAGAACGTCCGCCAGTTCCGCGCGATCCAGACCGCGAATGCAGAGTTGGAGACGCGGCTTGAGCGGGGAGCAGCAACGCGGGAAATCCTGTCGGTCATCAGCCAGAGCCGAGATGACGACGGGCCGGTCTTTGAAATGATCGCGCAAAGTGCCGCCCGCCTGTGCGGCGCCGCAAACTGCACGTTCTGGCGTGTCGAAAACGGAATGGTCCACTACTGCGCAAGCTATGGTTTTGACCGCACGGACTTCGAGGACGATCATCTGACGCCGATGGGCGAGAGCGTTCCAATGCGGGACAACACCCTGATCGGCCAGGTGGTCAAGACCCGGTCGGTCGCCCGGATCGAAGACGGCACGGCGGAGAGCTACCTTGATCATGCCTGGGTGCGCGCGCACGGGCTGCGACACCTGATCGGTGTTCCGATCTTTGTCGGCGACGACGTCTGGGGAAGCATCAACCTCATGTGGCGGGCAGATCAGGCGCCGCGTGACGAGGATATCCAGCTGGTCGAAAGCTTTGCAGCACAGGCCAGCATCGCCATCGAGAACGCGCGCCAGTTCCGGCAGACGCAAGAGGCGCTGGTGCGCGAGACGGCGAGCGCCGACATCCTGCGGGTGATCAGCCGGCTCGACCTCGGATATCCAGCCGGTATTCGATCTGATCGTGCGAAAAGCGGCCGATCTGTGCGGTGCGCAGCTTCTGCGTGCTCGAACGCTTTGACGGGGAGAAGCTGCACTTCTGCGCGCAGCACGGTTTTCAGGCAGAGTTGCTGCCGCAGTTCCCGTGGCGACCTATCCGCTGAAGCCGGACGGAGGACATCCATTTCCTTCAAGACCATCGACGCCGACACAGTCGCCCATATCGAGGATATCGAGCGCGACAGGCTATTTCGACGCCTCCGAGTTTGCGGCGAAAAGCTTGGATACACCATGTGATGGGCGTGCCGATCAGGAGCGACGGCAGGTCTGGGGCGTGATCGCATCGGATGGCCAGCTGCCAGCGCGCCAACGCAGGCGCACATCGAACTGATCCAGACCTTCGCCGATCAAGCGATGCATCGCCATCGAAAACGCGCGCCTGTTCAACGAGGTGCAGGCTCGCACCGCGGAGGTCACCGAGGCGCTGGAGTATCAGACGGCCACCGCGGAGGTGCTGGACGTGATCTCGCGCTCGCCCAACGAGGTGCAGCCGGTGCTGGAGGCGATCCTGAATGTGGCGCAGCGCTTGTGTTCGCCAAAGGGTGGCTATGTCGCCATCCGGAACGCGCAGACCGGTCTCTTCGATGTCGTGGCAATCACCGACGCGCCCGAGGAGATCGTCCGGATCCTCCGCGAGAACCCGCTGGAGCCAGGCCAGAGCACGGTCACCGGGCGCGTCGCGGCCTACGGGCGGACAGTTTATGTCCCGGATGTTGAAAACGAACCCGGATACCAATGGGTCGAAAATGCGCGACTGGGCGACTATCGGTCCGCGCTGGGCGTTCCCCTGGTCAAAGACGGGGAAACGTTAGGCAGTATCACGCTCGCCCATGGCGAGGTCGACGGATTCTCGCGAAAGCAGATCGGGCTGATCGAAACCTTTGCCGCGCAGGCGGTGATCGCACTGTCCAATGCACGGCTGTTTACGGCCTTGCAAGACCGTACCGTCGAAGTCGAGGAGGCACTGGAGCAGCAGAAGGCCAGCGCCGAGATCCTGAATGTCATCAGCCGGTCGGTCGAGGACGCGCAGCCGGTGTTCCAGAAGATCCTCGACAGCTGTCGGAAGCTTTTTGGCGGTGAGGAACTCGACGTTCTGCTGATCGACGAAAACGGCCTGCTGCAGGTCGAGGCCTATATTGGCAGGTTCGAAAAGGAGCTGCTCGAAACCTTCCCTGCCCCCTGGGAAATCACGCCGGCGGGCGTAGCGATCCGCACCGGGCGTGTGGCAAACTATGCCGATTGCGCCAACAACCCCGACACCCCGCGCGTGCTGCGCAAGATGGCGCGGATCGCGAGCTACCATTCGGTGGCCTTCGCCCCAATGATGTGGGAGGGCAAGGGCATCGGAGTGATCGGTGTGGCGCGGTCCGCCCGGCCCTTCACCGACCGCGAGTTACGGATCATGCAGGGCTTCGCTGATCAGGCGGTGATCGCGATCCAGAACGCGCGATTGTTCCGGGAGACCCAGGCCGCCCTGGCGCGCCAGACCGCCAGCACCGACATCCTGCGCGTGATCAGCCAGTCGCCCACCGATACCACCCCGGTCTTCGAAGAGATCGCGCGCCTGGGTGTGCGGATCGTGTCGTCGGACCTTGCTGTCGTGATGCTTGCCGGCCCGGCAGAATTCGAGGTGGTGGCCCGCGCCACGAAAGAGGGGCTGGAAGACCTCAAAGGCGAACAGCATTTCCCGCTCAACCCCGATCCAGCGTCCAGTTTCCCGGCACAGGTCTTGCACTCGCGCAAGGTCTTGCATCTGCCGGATTGGAGCACGCTGGACCTACCACCTTTTGAGCAGGTGACCTACGAACGATACGGCGTTCGTTCCAGCCTGACGCTGCCCTTGATGAACGGCGATCACTGTGTCGGCGTTCTGGCCTTTGCCCGCAAGACGGCGCGCGCCTACGCGAACGACGAGATCGACATCGCGCGCAGCTTTTGCGATCAAGCCGTGATTGCCATCGAAAACGTGCGCCTGTTCCGTGAGGCGCAAGAGGCCCGCGCCACCGCCGAAAAGGCCAACGCGGCCAAGAGCGCCTTCCTTGCCACCATGAGCCACGAGATCCGCACGCCGATGAACGCGGTCATCGGGATGAGCGGGCTTTTGATGGACACTACGCTCGATGCCGAGCAGTCTGACTATGCCCGCACGATCCGCGACAGTGGCGATGCGCTGCTGGGCATCATCAATGAGATTCTCGATTTCTCGAAGATCGAGGCCGGCCAGATGGGGATCGACAACCATCCCTTCGACCTGCGCGACTGCATCGAGAGCGCGCTCGACCTCGTCAGTGGGCGAGCGGCGGAGAAGCGGCTCGACATGGCCTATCTGATGGCCGACGACGTGCCCCAGGCCGTCAGCGCCGATGTGACCCGGCTGCGCCAGATCCTGCTCAACCTCTTGTCGAACGCGGTCAAATTCACGCCTGCGGGCGAGGTGGTGCTGAGCGTGACGCATCGCCCGCGCGACGACGGTGCCATCGACCTGAATTTCGCCGTGCGCGACACCGGCATCGGTCTGACCGAAGAGGGCATGGGACGTCTGTTCCAGTCCTTCAGCCAAGCCGACAGCTCAACCACCCGAAAATACGGTGGCACCGGTCTGGGGCTGGCGATTTCCAAGCGGCTGGCTGAACTGATGGGCGGCACGATGGAGGCCGAGAGCGAAGGCGCCGACCGCGGCTCGACCTTCCGCTTTTCGATCCGCGCCGAGCCTGCGAGCTTGCCCAGCACGCAGCCGCGCAATCTGGCGGGGCGTCAGGACGAGATCGCAGGCAAGCGCCTGCTGGTCGTGGACGACAACGCGACCAACCGCAAGATCCTGTCGCTCCAGGCTGGCAAGTGGGGGGCCGAGACCGCAGCCTTTGAGACGCCCGAGGCGGCGCTGGCGGCCCTGTCGCAGGGTGCAATTTTCGACCTCGCCATCCTCGATATGCACATGCCCGGCATGGACGGCGTGACACTGGCGCAGCGCATCCGCGCGGCGCGACCTGGCCTGCCGATGATCCTGTTCAGCTCACTCGGCCAGCGCGATGTCGAGGGCGATGCGGGACTGTTTGCGGCGTTTCTCGCAAAGCCGCTGCGCCAGTCGCAGCTGTTCGATACGCTGGTCACGCAGTTTGCCGCCGACCGCGTCGGTACAGGCACCGGTCCGCCCCGCGGACCGGCCCCGGACCGACCCGGACATGGCCGCCCGCCATCCGCTGCGCATTCTGTTGGCCGAGGATAACCTCGTGAACCAGAAACTGGCGCTGCGGCTCTTGGCGCAGATGGGCTATCGCGCCGACCTTGCCAGCAACGGCTTGGAGGCGCTGGAAAGCGTGGCACGGCAGACCTATGACCTGGTCCTGATGGACGTGCAGATGCCTGAGATGGACGGGCTGGAGGCCACGCGCCGGATCACTGCGAAATACCTCCCTGATCACCGTCCGCGCATCATTGCGATGACTGCAAACGCCATGCAGGGTGACCGCGACATGTGCCTTGAGGCCGGCATGGACGACTACATTGCCAAACCCATACGAGTCGAGGCGCTGGTCGCGGCGCTGCTGGCCGTACCCCCGCGTGCCAGGGCCGTGCCATGACCGGCGCGATGCTCGACCCCGCGGCCTATGCCGAGTTGCAGGACACGATGGGGGCGGACTTCGCCACCGAGCTCCTCGAGACCTTCCTCGCGGAGGCCCCCGCCATGCTGGCCGACCTGCGGCGGGCCACAGCGGCGGGCGATGCCGAGGGATTTTGCCGGGCGGCCCATTCAATCAAATCGAACGCGGTCCTGTTCGGCGCGACAGCGCTGGCGGACATCGCGCGCAGGATGGAACTGGGCGGCCTTCCGACCGCAGCGCCTGACGCCATGGAGGCCGAGTACGGGCGCTCGGGTGCTGCCCTGAGGAACCTGCTCGATGGCTAGCGCGGCTGGGCGGATCCTGATCGTGGACGACAACAAGGTGAACCGCCTGCTGCTGTCGCGCAGCGTCGAGATGCTGGGTCACGCCGTCGTGCCGGCAGAAAACGGCCGGGTCGCGATGGAGCGGCTGGCCGAGGGCGGCTTCGACCTGCTGCTACTGGACATCGAGATGCCGGAAATGGACGGGTTCGCGGTCTTGGCCGCGATCAAGGCTGACCCCGATCTGCGCGGGCTGCCGGTGATCGTGACCTCGTCGGTCGAAGGGCTCGACAAGATCGTGCGCTGTATCGAACTGGGCGCCGAGGATTATTTGCCCAAACCTGTGAACAGGGTGCTCTTGCAGGCTCGACTTACGTCTTGCCTCGAGAAGAAGCGCCTGCGCGACGAGCAGAAGGCCTTGCTGAGCCGCTTCGCCACAAGCGAGGTGGCCCGCGACCTGCGCGACCAAGGCTTCGCGATCGGCGGGCGTCGGCTGCGAGCTTCGGTGATGTTCTGTGACATCCGGGGCTTCACGACACTCTCGGAGGATCGGGCGCCGGAGGCGATCATCGAGCTGCTCAATGCCTGGTACACGCTGATGTTCGACGCGATCGCCAGCCACGGCGGCATGGTCAGCCTGATGATCGGCGATGGGCTGATGGCATTGTTCGGCGCGCCGCAACCGCTCGATAATCCCGCGCAACAGGCCGTCGATGCGGCGCGAGATATGCTCGCGATGATCGATGGGCTCAACGTCGAGCGGCGAGCAGCCGCCGAGCCCGACCTGCGCATCGGCATCGGGATCGCGACGGGTGAGGTCGTCGCAGGGTATGCCGGTACGCAAAGCCGGGCCTGCTACACCTGCATCGGAATGACAGTGAACCTGGCAGCCCGACTGGAGAGCCATACAAAGGCGGTGGGCCGCGAGATCCTCATCGACGCCGAGACCTGCGCCGGGCTGACCGATGCCGTCGCGCCCACCTTGGTCGGCACCGTCGCCTTCAAGGGGTTCTCGGCGCCCCTCGATGTCTTTTCGGTGTCCTGAGGCGTCTGGGCGTAGGCGGCACATCACCAGGTGGCATGCCCACTTCGGGATATGGGATCACGAGCGCCAAGTTCTTGTGGAATAGTGCGCACCTTCCGACAAGCAGCCATGGCGTATCGTCGCCGTACTGTCCTGCGACCAAGATCAACTCTGGCGTCCTCCGTGCCTGCAACATTGCAATACCGTGAGAAGGTCTGAAGAGGGCTGGGTGTCACGATCAGTCTGCGGTTGTGGCGATCACTTTGGAAATGATGCGTCCTGCGCACTGCTGCAGGTCTAGGCGGGCACTGCGCCCGGCAGCTTTAGCCAGATGCTGCGGATGAACTGCTGCGGCCCGTCAGGCCGCTTTCCGCCCATCGCGTCGATCACGGCTGATTGACGCATTCGGTCCACAACAGACGTTCGGTGACACTGCGGTGAATGTCTGGCCCTTACCAAGCGTACCCTCCCCTTGGATTAAGGATGGGATCGGCTCATCCCCCACAGCCCACTCGGAGGTGACTGCCTTCTTGGTTCATGGCTTGGAACGGCGGGCACTTTCCCGATAGGCTGACCCAAGCACAGGACTGCGAAAGGTCGATTGATGGCAGAGGAACATGGCTCGCGGAGGCTCGCTGTCATCGTCGCGGCCGATATCGCCGGCTACAGTCGGCTGGTCTCGCAAAATGAGACAAAGACACTCAATGCGCTTCGATCCCACCGATCTGAATTCATCGAGCCGACGATCCAGAAGTATCGGGGCCGTTTGGCGAACACTGCTGGCGACAGCCTATTGATGGAGTTTCCCAGTGTCGTCGACGCAGTCGACTTCGCGTTTGCTCTGCAGCGCGGGATGGCAAACAGAAATGCAAGCATCGTCGAAAAACAACGCATCGACTTCCGGATTGGCATCAACCTCGGCGACGTTTTCGAAGAGGCCGGAGACCTTCTTGGCGAGGGCGTGAACGTGGCAGCACGTCTTGAGGCCATTGCACCGCCGCGTGAGATTTGTGTGTCAGAGATCGTCAAGGACGCGCTGCCCTCGCGCAAGGACGTTTCGTTCAGCGATCTGGGCCCGCAGCGATTGAAAAACATCTCGCGGCCGATCCGGGCCTACCTGCTGTCCGAGCCTGCCGCAGCCGTGACGAACGAGAACGAGTTCGATCTTCAGAACCAGAGTGACGTTCGCTATGTCCTTTCCAGCGATGGGGTCAGCATCGCGCATGCGTCCGTCGGGAAGGGATATCCGCTCGCATTCGCCGGAAGCTGGATGACCCACCTCACGAAGGACTGGGATTCCCTCAGCAGCACCCGGGCATACCTGACGAATTTGTCGAAGAACTTCCGCCTCATTCGATACGATCAACGCGGAAATGGAATGTCGGATTGGAAGAACGTCGTCATCGAGTTCGAGCGCATGGTCGATGACCTTGAACGCGTCATAGACTGCTACCCTTACGACAAGGTCGCGGTCTACGGGCCATCGCAGGCGGCATCGGTGTCAATTGCCTATGCGATCCGCCGACCCGAAAAGGTGTCGCATCTGATCTTGTATGGTGGTTACGCGCGGGGACGCCGACAACGTGGCGACCCAAACGCAATCGCGGAGAGCGAAGCTCTTGTCACACTGATCCGTCAAGGCTGGGGTGCAAACAACCCCGCCTTTCGCCAGACAATGACCTCGCTCTTCATGCCGGGAGCGAGCGCCGAGGAGGCCGCATGGTTCAACGATTTCCAGAAGACCTGCGGTCCTGCCGAGAACATCGCTCGCTTCCGCGAGATGTTCGACCAAATGGACGTGTCGAAGCTGCTTCCGAAGGTTGCGGCGCCAACCCTGGTCGTTCACAGCGACGAGGACTCGGTCGCCCCACTTTCTGAGGGAAGGTTCTTGGCCGCCAGCATACCCGGAGCTCATTTTGTCTTGCTCAAGAGCAAGAACCACATGCTCTTCGAGAACGAGCCCGACTTTCCGAAGTTCGTGCAGAGTATTCGAGACTTCGTCAGGTAGAGACATCACTCCTCTTCGACCGAATTTGGAGTTGAACGCGATCGCCCATATCAGACCTTGATCAAGGCGCCGCGATTGTCGGTTTCAGGGGTTATGCGAACCATTGCCATACCTGACCTGCACCCTAATTTGTCCTCGTTCAGAAGTTAGTTCTGTTCAGGGTTTGGTCCTTTGTCGACCGGTTAAGGAACTCCCTCGGGGTGAGGCCGTCGAGGCTCGTATGCGGGCGGTGATGGTTGTAGTCTTCGCGCCATGCCGCGATCAAGTGGCGGGCATGGCGCAGGCTCGAGAACAGGTGCTCGTTGAGGCATTCGTCCCGCAGGCGGCCGTTGAAGCTCTCGACGAAGCCGTTTTGCATGGGCTTCCCGGGCGCGAAGTAGCGCCATTCGTTCTTTCGGTCCTGCTGCCACGTCAGGATCGCGTTCGAAGTCAGTTCGGTGCCGTTGTCGCTGACCACCATGCAGGGAAAGCGACCAGGCCGTCCCACTGAGCAACGACTATGCCACAACAGCGTCCCATCGGGGTTTTCTGGTAGGCGGGCGCAAGTAGGATGCCCTTCAAGCCCGCCCTTCGGTATGCTTCTCGCTCAGGCGGGTTTTTTCTAATGCGAGCATCGCCGGTGATGACAAGCCAATCTTCTCCTGTCGAAGCGAGGTGGCCGATCCAGTCGATATCTGTTTTTTTGTGTAGTCCAAGGTCACGGGCGTGTTCCACCGTATGCGACGTGTTCGAAAGATATCCGCCAAGGGTGCGCGCCATCACTGGCGAAGTGCAGTTGTCGAAGAAAACCCTCAAGCGACCTTCCGTGACAGGGCGTGCTCAAAATCAACGGCCCGCTGAACCTGAGCAGGCCTAAGGAGCCAAACGCGGGCGGCTCCTTTTACGCTGCCTTCTGCTTTTGCAGCCTCTGCAAGTACCGACGTAGGGACGCCAGACTGAGCTTCGATCGGCTGACCAAATGACCTTTCTGGGTCAACCACAATTCCCGAATTTTTCGAAGCGATCCACCAGCGAGAAGGAGAAGTATTGTCGAACTCAACGTCCCTGAAACTTCGCTCCATGATCTGCTTGAAGGCGTATTGTCTGCGAAAGAGATCCAACAATTTCGCGTCGCCATCTTCATCCGCAATCTCAAGGAAAATCGTTCTGCCGTCGGTCCGGAACTTGGTAGTCGAAAGTGGTCTTTCGTCATCGACGTAGCGTCGCGCTTCTTGTATCGCGCGGCGGATCGCTTGGGCACTCACGCCAGCAGCCATGAATTCGTGCGCCGTACGCATCTCCATTAGGTCACGGAACCCAAGATAGATGGCCTCGTCACCTAGCTCGATCTGCGGTCGCCAAAGTGGGGCATAGTATCTATCTTTGACGTAGTGACCGCGTAGCCATCGAGCGATCTTGGAAGAGGGAATACCAAGTAATCGCTGCGCCTCGAGCGTTGTGTAGAGCCCAATTCCGACTAGGTCAAATTTGCTCATACGCGTCGCTCCCCTCTGTTCATGTAGCGACAACGGCACTCTGCCCTCAAGTACGAATGACGACGCAGCTACCTATTGCTTGTTGATGAGGGCTTGCGAGAACTCATCCGACTATCCCATAGGTATGCGCTTCGAGTGAGTGCTTACTGGCTGCGTCATGCTCCCCATGCGGCGGCATCAGCAGCCATCCGAAGTCGTTCGGTATCGCCATCCTGATCAGGCACCACACATCGAGGGCGGTCTTTGCCGGCATAGAGACCGCCTGTTCCTCGATCTCATAACAGCGGTTGAGTAGCTCTTTCATCCGGTCTTCTCCGGTCTCGTCGCCCAGCGCCTCCCGTTCTAGATTGCGCCATTCCTCGAAAAGACCGGCAATCGTCGGCGACGCTTCGGTTGGCGGTTCGTTGCCGAGGCCTGTCTTAGCGGTGAGAACCTCGATCATGGCAAAGACCTCGCGCCGCTTGTCGGCGGTCAGTTGGGCCAGGATGACGGCCAGGCTCAGACTGGAGACTTTCGACCGCTTCCTGTCACTGTAGATATTCAACATCATCGGCAGCGGATCACCGAGGAATAGCCAGTCGAGGCTTGCGCCAGTCTCCCGGCAGAAGAGGAGGAATTCATCCGTAACCGCGCCGTGCTCGCTGATTGTGCCAGCTGGCGGTGTTCGGTCGGTCAGGATGCAGAAATCATCGAGCCTGCGCTGGGCGGCGGTCTGGCTGAAACGTGATGGTTTCGGTTGGTCGTTCATGGTGAAGCTTCCTCGTGGTCCGCGCGATGGCGGAATGACAAGGCCTACGGATGTGGGCCGAGAGGAAGAACCGAGGGAAGCGAAGGCGCATCGGCGGGAAAATCGGCGGGATGATCTAAGTTGAAGCCACTAATCTCCAACCTATTCAATTACTTGATGATTTTCCTTGGTGGCGAGGGGGGGACTCGAACCCCCGACCCCGCGATTATGAGTCGCGTGCTCTAACCAGCTGAGCTACCTCGCCAAGGTGGGCGGGGTGTAGTCAGGCCCCCCGCAGCCGTCAAGCGGAAAACGGTGCGCCCTCAGTGCGCGACGCGGGGGCGTCCGCTGGCCGTGGCGCTGATCGTCGCTTCGATGAACATCGCGCGGCCTTCCACCTCGGCTTCGCGAAGGTCGCGGGTGACGGTCACCGAAACATCCGCCGCCCCGGCCCGCCGGGCGCGATCCGATGCCTCGCCGACCAGCGCGGTCTCCAGCGCGGCCAAGGCCGCGTCGCGGGTGGAGAACACCGTCACTCCCTCGGCCAGATGTGCCGCGAAGCGCCCCTCGCCGGGGCTCGTCACAAGGCCCGTGGCGCGCTGCACCACCTGGCCCACCACGGCACCAATGGCATTTGCCACGCCCGCGTGCTCCGGCAGGATCATCCGTGCGCCCAGCCGTTCGCCTACCGCTCCGTAATACGACGGGGCGGAGGCCCCCAGACCGATCACCGGCACGCCAAGGCGCAGCGTCGTGTCGACCACGCCGCGATGCCGGTTCAGTCCCGCCACCGTCAGCGGATGGCGGGCCAGCGCCTCGGGGGGCTGACCCGCAAATGCAGCATCCTCGGCGAAAGCCGCTTCGAGCAGGCAGTCGACCGTCTGCGCCGTCAACTGGTCCACGATGGCCTGCGCCAGCACCGTGCCATCCACAGCGAACCGCTCGCCCCTGCCGTTCCGCCGCTTCGCCATCAGCCGCAGCGCCTTCTCCGCCGCCGACCCGTCCCAGGCAGAGAGCCGCCCCAGCACATGGCTCGCGTCCGACGGTGTCACGCCCGCGATCATCACCAGCCCCCGTGCCACGAGCCGCCCCATCGCGGCCACCTCCAGCCGCGAGCTGAGTGCGGCCGCCAGCGGCATCGGCCGGTCGATCCGCGCCAGTACCGTAGCCTCGCGCGGCGTCAGGCCCCCTGTCTGCCCCCCCATCGGGATCACGAAGCGCCCGTCCATTTCGCCCACCGCGTCCGAAGACAGCCAGCGGTCCAGCGCCTCCTGCACCATGCGCCCGTGATCCACCGCCAGCAAGGACACCGGCACGAGGCGGCGCGGGCCAAGGCGCAGCCCGCCGTCCAGTCCCTCGGTCTGCATGTGCACCTCGCTGTCGCCACCCAACCCCGTCGTGCGCATCGCCACCGCCTCGACCATCGTGCGGTAAGGACCGACCCGCGCGCCCTGCGGGTCGATCTCGGGCAGCCCGCCGCGCAGCAGCGCCACATCCGTCGTTGTCCCGCCGATATCGCTCACCAGCGCATCCGCCTCGCCGGTGAGCCAGCGCGCCCCGACGATGCTGGCCGCAGGTCCGGACAGGATCGTCTCGATCGGCCGCTCGCGCACCATCGCGGCCGAGATCAACGCCCCGTCCCCCCGTACAACCATCAAGGGCGCATCCACCCCGATCGCCGCCAGATGCCGCTCGCAGGCGGCCACCAGCCGGTCGATCATCCCGATCAGCCGCGCGTTCAGCACGGCGGTCAGCGCGCGCTTCGGCCCGTTCAACTGCGCCGACAGTTCATGGGAACAGGTCACCGGCCGCCCCGTGACCGCCCGCACCAGCGCGCGCGCCGCCACCTCATGGGCCGGGTTGCGCGTGGCGAAGCGGGCGGCCACGGCATAGCCCGTCACCTGATCGCCCAGTTCCGCCAGCGCCGCCTCCAGCGCCGTCAGGTCCAGCGGTGCCGCCTCCTGCCCGGCATGTCCGTGCCCGCCCGCCAGCCGGATCACGGGATCGCCCTTCAGCGCTTCGGTCAGACCGCCCCGCTCCAGATCGGCCTCGTCGAAGCCGATGAAGACCAGCGCCACGCGCTCGCCCTGTCCCTCGACCAGCGCATTGGTGGCAAGCGTGGTGGACAGCGATACCAGCCGCACATCTGCGGGCCGGACCCCCGCGCCCGCCAGGGCCGCGTCCACCGCACGGCCGATCCCCTGTGCCAGATCGCCCCGCGTCGTCAGCGACTTGGCCGAGCCGATCACCCGGTCCGCCGCCTCGTCCACGATCACCGCATCCGTATAGGTGCCGCCCGTATCGACACCGAGGAAAACTGCCATGCCCATTCCTTCCGGCGCAACAGGCGCCACTACCCGGACCTATAGCCTGTCAGACAGGAAGTGGACTCCGGTTTTGGCAAAAGACAGGCAGCAGGACCAACGCCGGCCCCGGTCGCCCCCGGAAATGACCACATGCCTGCCCGATCGCGGCAAATCCGGCGCGTCAACGCCTGCGGCTCCGCCGCCGCACGCCTGCTGTGGGAATGCGCAACATCTCGCGGTACTTGGCGACCGTCCGCCGCGCTACCTGCTGCCCCTCCGCCGCCAGCGCCTCGGTCAGCGCGCCATCCGTCAGCGGGGCCCGCGGGTCTTCGTCTGCCACCAGCCGCGCGATCCGGTCGCGCAGGGCGGTGGCCGAGGCATTGCCGACCTTCGGCGCAAAGAGGCTCCGCAACCGCCAGGTGCCCTGCGGTGTCGCCACGCTGACCCCCGCCACGACCCGGCTGACGGTGCTCTCATGCAGATCAAGCGCCAGCGCCACCTCTCCCAGCGTCAGCGGCACAAGCTGGCCAAGGCCGCCCTGCAACGCCGCCAGCTGCTGGGTCAGCACCTCGCGCGCGACCGAAAGCAGCGTCGCATTGCGCCGTTCCAGCATCCGCCGCAGCCCCAGCGCCTCGGCCAGCGCCGCGCGCTCTGCCTCGGCCTGCGGCTTCACCTCGGGCCTCAGCACCGACACGGCGGGCAGGGCGGAGCGGTTCAGCTGAACGTCCCAGCCCGAGGCGGTTTTCGTCACCACCAGATCCGGCTCGCGGGCGTCCACCGCGCCGGGATCGAACTGTGCGCCGGGCTTGGGATCGAAGCTGCGGATCACCCGCAGCCGTGCGATGATGTCGGCCTCCGTCACGCCGCAAAGTGCCGCCAGCCGCCCCATCTGCCCTGCCGCCAGAAGGTCCAGATGCTGCAGCAGGCACTCCATCGCGCTGTCGAGCCGTCCAGCCTCCGCGGCCTGCAGCCGCAGACACTCGGCCAGCCCGCGTGCGAAAAGCCCGGTCGGCTCGATCCCCTGCAACCGCATGAGCACCGCTTCGGCATCGCCCGGTGCACAACCCGCCTGCCGCGCCAGCTCGGCCAGCGGC
Source organism: uncultured Alphaproteobacteria bacterium (assembly GCA_963777765.1). Taxonomy (GTDB): domain Bacteria; phylum Pseudomonadota; class Alphaproteobacteria; order Rhodobacterales; family Rhodobacteraceae; genus Aliitabrizicola. The sequence continues at coordinate 33,205 of CAVZRP010000009.1, forward strand.
CGCCCGAGCCAGCCCGACGGCTCCAGCGCCTCTGCCAGCACCAGCGCGATCTGCCGCTCCCGGGGCGAGCGCGTGACGGTCTCGATCTCGGCCAGAACATGCGCCATCAGACTGGGGGCAGGGCTTGCCGCCTCGGGCACCTCGCCGCCCGGCGCGGTCTCGGCAAAGGCCGAACTCCAGCGTGGCAGCCAGACCGCGGGCACGACGGGCGCTTCCTCGACCGCAAGATAGGGGTTCTTCGCCGACTGTTCCTCCAGGAACCGGGTCAGGCCGCCCGCATCCATCCGCAGAACCTCGAGTGCCGTCTGCAGGCTCGGGTTCAGCCGCAGCTTCTGGTTCTGGCTCAGACTGATGCGCTGGCGTGCCATGGCTCCTCCGGGTGGTCACCCTAGACCCTGTCCGGCAAAAGCGGAATTCGGTTTTGTCGGAAGACAGACGGCACCTGATTGCGCGAAGGACTGGCTTTCGCTCCCGTCTGCGCCGGACAGTCCCTTCGACGCGCGGGGGGCTTTGTCATCCGGCCAGCGCCGCGATAGTCTGTCCCCCGCGCGGGCGGAGAGCGCCGGGGGCTGCCTGCCCCCGGACCCCCGGGGATATTTGCGAACAGAAGAAAGCAGGCTGTCGCGGCGACGCCTGCGCCCGGAGAGCCTGATGGACCGCCTGCCGCTGACCCGCGACCTCGTGCTGATCGGCGGTGGCCATGCCCATGCGCTGGTGCTGCGGATGTGGGGGATGAACCCGTTGCCCGGCGCACGGCTGACACTGATCAGCCCCGAGCCCGTGGCACCCTATACGGGAATGCTGCCCGGCCATGTCGCAGGGCACTATCGCCGCCACGAAATGATGATCGACCTCGTGCGGCTTGCCCGTCACGCGGGCGCGCGCCTGATCCTCGGCGCGGCCACGGGGATCGACCGAAGCGCCGGGCGGGTGATCGTGCCGGGGCGGAGTGCGATCGCCTATGATGTGGCCTCGCTCGACGTGGGTGCGACTGCCGCCTTGCCGGACCTGCGGGGTTTTGCGGCCCATGGCGTGGCCGTGCGCCCGCTCGGCGGGTTCGCGGCGCAGTGGGAGTCCTTCGTGGCCGGGGCATCGGCAGAGCCGCAGATCGTTCTGCTGGGAGCGGGGGTCGGCGGAGTGGAGCTTGCGCTGGCCATGGCCCACAGGCTTGCCGCGCGTCGCCCCCGCATCACGTTGCTGGAGCGCGGCCAAAGCGCCCTGCCGGGGATCGGGGCCGGGGCGCGGGCGGCGATGCTGGCACATCTGGAGCGCGCGGGTATTGCGCTGCTGACCGGGGCCGAGGCGGCACGGATCGAAGCTGACGCGGTGACGCTGGGCGACGGTCGGCGCATTGCCGCGGACCTGACGCTCGCCACCGCAGGGGCGCGCGCGCAGAGCTGGCTTGCCGGAACCGGCCTCGATCTGACCGACGGTTTCGTGACCGTTGGCCCGACGCTGCAATCCTCCGATCCCGCGATCTTCGCATCGGGCGACTGTGCCCACATGGCTTTCGATCCGCGACCGAAGGCCGGGGTCTATGCCGTCCGCCAGGCCCCCGCCCTGATGCACAACCTGCGCGTGGCGCTGGGGGCGACCGGGGAGATGCGCCACTACCGCCCGCAGCGCGATTACCTCAAGCTCGTCTCGACGGGTGGCAAGGGGGCGGTCGCCGACAAATGGGGCCTGCGCCTTGACGGCGCGCTGCTCTGGCACTGGAAGGACCGGATCGACCGCGCCTTCATGTCCCGCCTCGACGAACTGCCCGCGATGCCCGCTCCGCCGCTGCCCGCCGAACGGGCGGCTGGCGTGGCCGAGGCACTGGGCGAGAAACCCCTCTGCGGCGGCTGCGGGGCCAAGGTGGCCGCCTCGGACCTGTCGGCGGCGCTTGCGGCCCTGCCTGCGCCCCGTCGCGCCGACGTTCTCTCCGGCCCCGGCGACGATGCCGCGATCCTGCGGCAGGGGGAGGGGGTGCAGGTGATGACCACCGATCATCTGCGCGCCTTCACCGAAGACCCCTGGCTGCTGGCCGAGATCACTGCGATCCATGCGCTCGGGGACATCTGGGCCATGGGTGCGGCACCACAGGCGGCGCTGGCCCAGATCGTTCTGCCCCGCATGGCCCCGGCGCTGCAGGCGGCGACGCTGGGCGAGGTGATGACGGCGGCGGCGCGCGTGTTCACTGCCGCAGGCGCCGATATCGTGGGCGGCCACACGTCGGTCGGGGCCGAGCTGACCGTGGGCTTCGCTGTCACCGGCCTTGCCGCCCGCCCCGTCACCAAGGCGGGTGCGCGGCCTGGCGATGCGCTTATCCTCACCAAGCCGCTCGGCACCGGCACCATCCTCGCCGCCGAGATGGCCCGCGCCCGCCTGCCCGGCGCGCTGCTGGGCGAAGCGGTGGCCAGCGCGCTCGTGTCGATGCGCCGCCCGCTGGCCGGAGCGAGTGCACTGCTCGCGCCGCACGCCCGCGCGATGACCGATGTCACCGGCTTCGGCCTTGCCGGGCACCTTATGGAGATGCTCGACGCCTCCGGCACCGCCGCGACCCTCGACCTTGCTGCAATCCCCCTGCTGCCGGGGGCCGAAGCGCTGGCGGCCCTCGGTCATGCCTCCTCGCTCGCTCCGGCGAACCGGGCCGTCACGGCGCGGATGTGGTTCACCGACAGCCCCCGTGCCGCGCTGCTCTTCGATCCGCAGACGGCGGGCGGTCTGCTCGCCGCTGTGCCGGCGGACCATGCCGAAACCCTGCTCGCGGCCCTCCGCGATCAGGGCGAGACGGCGGCGATCATCGGCCATGTCCAGCCCGGCCCGCCGCATCTGACCGTCGACTGACCCTTTCGCCGCCCCTCGCTTTCAGGCAGAACGGAACCGCACCACAAGGACCATCCCATGGCCGAAGACCGCTCGCCCCGCCTCGCCGTCCTGATCGACGCCGACAATGTTCCCGCCGGTTACGCCGAAGCGATCTTCGAGGAAATCGCGGGACTGGGCGAGGCATCCGTCCGCCGGATCTATGGCGACTGGTCGGCCCAGCGCCTTGCCGGATGGGCCAAGAAGGTAGCCGCCCTGGGCCTTGTCGCCGACCAGCAGTTCTCCAACACCAAGGGCAAGAACGCCTCCGACATCGGCCTTGTCATCGCCGCGATCGATTTCCTTCATTCGGGCCTGTTCGACGGCTTCGTGCTCGTCTCCTCGGACAGCGATTTCACCCGCCTCGCCGCGCGCATCCGCGAACAGGGCCTCGACGTCTACGGCATCGGCGAAAAGAAAACGCCCGAAGCCTTCCGCATGGCCTGCAAGCGCTTCATCTATGTCGAGAACCTCGGCTCCACGCCCGACGCTCCTGCCCGGCCCGACGCAACCCGCGCCGACCCCGCCCGCCCCGACCCCACGCCCGACATGCCCGAGCCGCAGGCGCGCGCCGGCGGCAAGGAACCGCCCGCCAAGGCGATCCCCCTCATCATCGCCGCGATGCGCGCCATCGACCCCGAGGGAGAGTGGTACAGCCTCGGCCAGATCGGCCAGTTCATCACCCAGGGCGCGCCCGATTTCGACACCCGCACCTACGGCAGCGCGAAGCTGAGCGACCTCATCAAGAAGATCAGCCGGTTCGAGGTGAAACCCGGCCCCGGCGGCCAGCTCCTCGCGCGCGACAGGGCGTGACAAGGGGGGCCCGACAAGGGGCCATGACAGGGTGGACCTGACAAGGGAGCCTGACTTCCGCACTGTTGCCCTTTGCCTGACAGAAGCCGGAACCGCGCCCTTTTGGCGCCGTATTCCGGGCAAACCCTGCACGAACCAGGCAGGAGCGGCAGATGATACAGGAATGGATCCGGCACTCGGTCGAGTTGAAACCGCGCAGCGGCGTCGCGGTGCTGGTCGATGGCGAGAACATCTCGCAGGATCTGGCGGGCCAGATCATCAACCGCGCCAGCGCGCTCGGGTCGCTGGTCGTCAAGCGGGTCTATGGCAATGCGTCGAAGATGCCGAAATGGGAGGCAGCACCGGGCTTCCGGCTGTCGCACTCCGGCAGCGGCAAGAACGCGACCGACCTGCTTCTGGCCATCGAGGCGGTCAGCCTGTTCCACGAGGGCAGCATCGACACCGTCGTGATCGCGTCGTCAGACCGCGATTTCAGCCATCTGGCGCACCACCTGCGCGAGAGGCAAATCACTGTGGTAGGGATGGGCGAGGCGAAAGCGCCCGAGGCATTTCGGAAGGCGTGCTCGAAGTTTGTCGAGCTTGCGCCGCGTCTCGCCGAAGCCACCATCAATTTGCTGACCAGCCGAGAACCAACTCTTGATGACCGTCTTGCCCAACTTATACGGGGCGAGGGTGGTCCAAACGGATTTCCTGTCTCCGGGCTTGGCGGTCGGATGCACTCTCGGTTTAAGATCAAGATTTCAGCGCTGCCGGAGAAAACGTGGCGCAAGTATCTTACGGACCGTCCCGGTCTTTACCAATGCGACCCCAAAGGCCCCGAGGCACACGTACGCCTCGTCAAACCCTAACCCGCCACCCCATACCGCGCCAGGAACATCTCCACCGCTCCGTCGATGATCCGCTTGCGGTCGGCGGCCGTTACCCGCCCGCCGATCCCGAAGATCAGCCGGGGGAACAGGTCGGCCTTGCACAGTTCGGCGAACTGGTCTGCCGCCAGCTCCTTGTCCTCGATCTTCAACACGCCCCGCGCTTCGGCGGCGTGGAAATACTCCACCATCCGCGCCCGCGCCAGGGCCGGGCCGTTCGCATAGAACTCGCGCCCCAGCTCGGGGAAACGGTCGCTTTCGGCCACGCAGATGCGGAACACGCGCTGACCGAAATCCGACAGGAAGAAATCCACCATCCGCGTGCCTGCCGCCGTCAGCGCCTCACGCGGGGGCACGTCGCAGGTTATCATGGTGCTGGACTGGTCCGCCTGACGGCAGCATTCGCCCTTCGCCACTTCCATGAACAAAAGCCGCTTGTCGCTGAAATAGCTGTAGAGCGTCGCCTTCGACACCCCGGCCTCGCGCGCGATGTCGTCCACGCTCGCGCCCTCGAACCCGTCGCGCATGAAGACATGGCGCGCCCCGTCCAGCACCTGGCCGAACTTCCGCCCGCGCTTGATCACCGGTTCTGCAATGCCCATGGCCGCTCTCCTGCTGTCACAATCATAGCGCCCGCCGCAGCGCCGCTGCAAGCATCGCTGGGCTTTTCATCAGACTGATGCATGCTCTGCTTCACAGAGATGGGTCGGCGCCAACCCGGATGCAATCGGTGGGGCAGGTGTCGGACGTCACGTTCCCGCGCAGCGGATAGGGCTTGCCGCCCCGGCTGCACCCTCTACATTAGAATGATTCCAGATTATCCGAGGTTCCATGCTTCCCTCTTTCTCGCAGCGCCGCCGCTTCTCTGACCTGTCGGAGCAGGAGGTGCTGGCCCTCGCCATCTCGGCGGAGGAAGACGACGCGCGCATCTACCGCAGCTACGCCGAACGCCTGCGTGCGCCCTATCCAGCATCTGCCGCCGTGTTCGACGGCATGGCGGCCGAGGAAGACGGCCACCGCCGCCGCCTGATCGACCTGCACGAGGCGCGCTTCGGCAAGGTGATCCCGCTGATCCGGCGTGAGCATGTGGCGGGCTTCTATGCGCGCAAGCCGGTCTGGCTGGCCAAGACCCTCAGCCTCGACCAGATCCGCGCCGAGGCGCACGAGATGGAGCGTCAGGCGCGGATCTTCTACGAAACCGCAGCCGCTGCCACGACCGACAGCGCCACCCGCAAGCTGCTGGGCGATCTCGCTGCGGCCGAAGCGGGGCACGAAAGAACCGCAGATCACCTCGAGAACCGCCACCTCGACGCCGATGCCCGCGCGACCGAGGATGAAGGCGCACGGCGGCAGTTCATCCTGACCTGGGTCCAGCCTGGCCTTGCCGGGCTGATGGATGGCTCGGTCTCGACCCTTGCCCCGATCTTCGCCACCGCTTTCGCCACGCAGGATACCTGGACGACGTTCCTCGTCGGCTCTGCCGCTGCGGTCGGTGCAGGCATTTCGATGGGCTTCACCGAAGCCGCACATGACGACGGCGTGCTCTCGGGGCGCGGCTCGCCGCTGAAACGGGGCATCGCCTCGGGCGTGATGACGACCATCGGCGGCATGGGCCACGCGCTGCCCTACCTCATCCCCGATTTCTGGACGGCCACGACCATCGCCGTCATCATCGTCTTTATCGAGCTTTGGGCCATCGCCTGGATACAGAACCGCTACATGGAAACGCCGTTTCTCCGCGCTGCCTTCCAGGTCGTGCTTGGCGGCGCACTCGTTTTCTCGGCGGGGGTGCTGATCGGGGGCGGATGATCCAGGCTGGCCGAGGCACCGTGCCCAACGCGCTGCCGCCGACCCCGCCGCGCCCCGGCGAGGTCCGGGGCCGCTGCCCGCGGGATGCAGCCCGCACGTCCGCCGCATGGCCGATCACCCGACCGTGACCGCACCCCCATCCCACCAGAACCACCCCGACCCAAGCCTTCCAATTCCAGGAGTCCACTCGTTCCGACCCGCCGAATTGGATAAAGAACCCTGAACGATTCCTGCAAAATCTTACTATATCAAAGACCTAACTTTGCGTCTCACAGTGCGACATCCGTAAGGTGAGCCGGTCGCCCCGCCCTTGCATCCCCCCCCGGCCCATGAAACTTTCGCCTTCAGATCCCGAAAGTCCCTGATGCTGCCGATCCTTCTGAAAACCCTCCCCTTCTTCGCCCTGATCGGCCTCGGCTACCTCGCGGGCCGCACCCGCTTCTTTCCGCCTGAGGCGACGGCCTACCTGACGAAATTCGTCTTCTACTTCGCCCTCTCGGCGATGCTCTTCCGCTTCGCCGCGAACCTGTCGCTGGCCGAGATCTACTCGACCCGGTTCGTGCTGGCCTATCTGGCGGGCTGCCTTGCCGTCTATGCCCTTGCCGCGACGGTCGCCCTCCTGCGCCGCGTCTCGCTCCCCGAGGCCGCCGTCGAGGCGCAATGCGCCGTGATCGGCAACACCGGATTTCTCGGCGTGCCCATGCTGGTGGTCCTTCTCGGCCCCGCTGCCGCAGGCCCGGTGCTGATGGTGCTGTCCATCGACCTGATCGTGTTCTCCTCGCTCATCACCCTCATCATCTCCGGCGCGGGCCGGGGACGGATGTCCTGGGGAATCCTCCACGTTCTCGGGATGGGCCTGCTCGCCAATCCGATGATCGTCTCGATGCTGGCTGGCCTCGGGTGGTCGGCCACCGGGCTTTCCGTTCCCGCCCCGGTCAACGACTTCCTCGCCCTTCTCGGCGGGGCCGCCACGCCCGGCGCCCTGTTTGCCATCGGTGCCTCGCTGGCCACCAAATCGGCGGAACGGGTGGCCGTCGCGGTCTGGCTCAGCTTTTGCAAGCTGATCCTGCACCCTGCGGCCGTCGCCGTCTCGGCGCTCCTGATCTTCAGGGTGCCGATGCCGCAGGCCGGGGTGATGATCGCCGCCGCCGCCCTTCCGGTCGCGGGCAACGTCTATATTCTCGCCCAGCATTACGGGGTCGCGCCGCAGCGCGTGTCGGCCTCGATCCTGATCTCGACCGCGGTCAGCATCCTGACGGTCACGCTCGTGATCGCCTGGGTCACCGCCCCCTGAAAGGACAGCAGATGAAAACCCTCTCCGAAAACCGGGCCTTCGGCGGCGTGCAGGGCGTCTACACCCACGCCTCCACCGCCTGCGCCTGCGACATGACCTTCGGCCTGTTCCTGCCCGAGGAGGCCGAGCGCGAGCCGGTGCCGCTGCTCTGGTATCTCTCCGGCCTCACCTGCACCCATGAGAACGCGATGGTGAAGGCCGGCGCGCAGAAATGGGCGGCCGAGGCAGGTGTGGCGATCGTCTTTCCAGATACCTCACCCCGGGGCGACGACGTGGCGAACGACCCCGCCTTTGATCTGGGGCAGGGCGCGGGCTTCTACGTCAACGCCACCGAAAAGCCGTGGAAACCCCATTTCCGCATGTGGGACTATGTGACCGAGGAACTGCCCCGGCTGCTGTTCAGCGCCTTCCCCGTGGCCGAGGAGCGCCAGGCCATCACCGGCCATTCCATGGGCGGCCATGGCGCGCTGACCATCGCGATGAGCTTTCCGGGCCGGTTTCAGTCCGTCTCGGCCTTTGCACCCATCGCCAACCCCACCGCCAGCGACTGGGGCCGCAAGCAGTTCACCGCCTATCTGGGCCGCAACGAGGCGAAATGGGCACCGCATGACGCCACCCTGCTGATGCGAAAGCGCGGCTTTGACGGACCGATGCTGATCGACCAGGGCGCCGCCGATCCAGTATCTCGACCTGCTCAAGCCCGAGGCTCTGGCCGAAGCCATGGCCGCCCGCCGCCAGGAAGGCAGCTTCCGGATGCAGCGCGGCTACGACCACAGCTATTTCTTCGTGGCGAGCCTGATCGAGGAACACATCGGCTTCCACGCCCGCGCGCTCTATGACTGAGACACGCCTCTTCATCGACGCCGACGCCTGCCCGGTCAAGGCCGAGGCGGAGCGCGTGGCCCTGCGCCACGGCATCCGCATGTTCGTCGTCTCGAACGGCGGCATCCGCCCTTCGGCCCATCCGCTGGTCGAGTCGGTCTTCGTCACCGAAGGCCCGGACGAGGCCGACAAGTGGATCGCGGAACGCGCCGGACCGCCCGATGTCGTCGTCACGGGTGACATCCCGCTGGCCGCGAAATGCGTGGCCAACGGCGCCCGCGTGGTCAAACACAACGGCGAGGTGCTGAACGCAGCCAACATCGGCATGGTGCTGGCCAGCCGCGATCTGGCGGCGGACCTGCGCGCGGCGGACCCGTTCCGGCAGGGCGGCGGCCGCGCCTTTTCCAAGGCCGACCGCTCTCGCTTCCTTGACACGCTCGACCGCGTGATCCGCGCGGCGCGGGCAGGCTGAACCAGGTCGCGGGCGGGACAGACGCGGGCCTGACCCAGGCATACCTCATGCATGTGACCACCGACCTTTCCCCACCGCGCCGCCTTGCTCTGATCGGCATTCTCTCGGCCGTCGGCGGCTCTCTGGTGTTCTCGGTCAACGACGTGTCGATCAAGTTTCTCAGCGGCGACTATGCGCTGCACGAGGTGGTGCTGATCCGCTCGTCCATCGGTCTCATGGTGATGGTCTGCTGCGTCCTGCCGTTCCAGGGCGGCTTCCCCGCGCTGCGAACGCGCCGTCTGGCAACGCACCTGCTGCGCGCGGCCTTCGTCGTGGCTTCAAACCTGTTCTACTTCCTCGGCCTCGCCGCCATGCCACTGGCCGACGCGGTGGCTGTGTTCTTCGTGGCGCCGCTGCTCATCACCGCGTTGTCGGTGCCGTTGCTGAAGGAAAAGGTCGGCCCGCGCCGGTGGTTCGCCGTGGGCATCGGGCTGGCGGGCGTCATCGTCATGCTGCGGCCCGGTCCCGGCACGTTCCACGCGGCAGCCCTTCTGCCGCTCGCCTCGGCCTTCTGCTACGCCTGCATGCACATGCTGACCCGCCGCATGGGGATCAGCGAAAAGGCCGTGACCATGGCCTTCTACGTGCAGTTATCCTTCATTGCCGTCTGTCTCGTCATGGGTCTGGTTGTCGGCGACGGGCATCTCTCCGCGCAGAGCGACCCGTCGCTCGCCTTCCTGTTCCGCGGCTGGACATGGCCCCACGCCGGCGACTGGCCGATCTTCCTGGCGTCCGGAACGGCCAGCGCCGTTGGCGGGCTGCTCATCGCCCAGGCCTACCGGCTGTGCGAGGCAGGATTGGTCGCGCCGTTCGAGTATGTCTCGATGCCGATGGCGATCTTCTGGGGGGCGACGGTATTCCACGAATGGCCCGACCGTACCGCCTGGGTCGGCATCACCCTGATCTGCGGTGGCGGCATCTACATGCTGTGGCGCGAGGCCACGTCGAAGCGAGGACACACATGACCAAGCCACAGGCCGTGATCTTTGATATCGGCAATGTCCTGATCGAATGGAACCCCGAGCGCTACTATGACAGCCAGCTTGGGGAAGCGGAACGCCGCCGCCTGTTCGCCGAGGTGCCGCTGACCCAGATGAACCTGGACATCGACGCAGGGCGCACTGTTCCGCGAGACGATCTACGACATGGCCGAAAAGCATCCCCGCTGGGCCGACCCCATCCGCTGGTGGCATGACCGCTGGATCCACATGGCCTCACCCCGGATCGAGCCGTCCATTGCCCTGCTCCGCGCGCCTGCGAGACAAGCGCATCCCGGTCTTTGCCCTGACCAATTTCGGCACCCACAGCTTCGCCTATGCCGAAACCCAGTACGACTTCTTCACCGAGTTCGACCGCCGCTATATCTCGGGCGAGTTGGGCGTCATCAAGCCGGATCCCGCGATCTACGCCGCGGTCGAAAACGATTGCGGACTGCCGCCCGACACGCTTCTGTTCACCGACGACAAGGTCGAGAACGTGCAGGCGGCGGCACAACGTGGCTGGCAGACCCACCTTTTCGACGGCCCTCGGGGCTGGGCGCTGAGGCTGGTCGCGGCAGGACTGTTGACGGAACAGGAGGCAGCACTTTGAGCATTGAACTCATCGGACCCGAAGCCGAGGCGCTTCTGACCTGGGACGGCCTGGTTCAGGCGATGATCGCGGGCCACAGCCTGCCGCGCGCCGAGATTGCCGATACGCTGCTGTACCGCGGCCCGGACACGCTTCTGAACCGGGCGGCATGGATCGACGGGCTGGGGCAGCTGGTCAAGACGGCGACGATCTTTCCCGGCAATGCCGCCGCAGGCAGACCGACCATAAACGGCTCCGTCTCCCTCTTCGCGGACAGGACGGGAGAGCTGGATGCGGTGGTCGATTTTCACCTTGTCACAAAGTGGAAGACCGCGGGCGACAGCCTGCTCAGTGCGCGCCAGCTTGCCCGGCCCGACAGCCGCAACATCCTGATCGTCGGCGCGGGCACCGTCGCGCGGTCGATGGTCGGGGCCTATCGCAGCGCCTTTCCCGACGCCGCATTCACGTTCTGGAACCGCAGCGCCGCCGGGGCCGAAGCGGCCGCACGCGCCACCGGAAGCCGCGCGACGGACGATCTCGAAGCCGCCGTGCGGTCCGCCGACATCATCTGCACCGCGACCATGTCGCACGATCCCGTGGTCATGGGCGAATGGCTGCAACCGGGCCAGCACCTCGATCTGATCGGCGCCTACCGCCCCGACATGCGCGAGGTTGATGACGAGGCGCTGACCCGTGCCCGCATCTTCGTCGATGCCCGAGCCACCACCATTCACCACATCGGTGAACTGAAAGACCCGATAACGCGCGGCGTGATTTCCGAAGGCGATATCGTCGCCGATTTCTACGATATCGCCAAGGGCAGCTTCGACCGTCGCGATCCGTCCGAGATCACCATCGCCAAGAACGGCGGCGGCGCACATCTCGATCTCATGACCGCGGCTTACATCGCCGCCGCCTGGAAAGATCGCTGAAATCTCGGGGATAATTGGTCGGAGCGAGAGGATTCGAACCTCCGACCCCCTGCTCCCGAAGCAGGTGCGCTACCAGGCTGCGCTACGCTCCGACCGTGGGCAGCGGTTAAACCGAAGGCCCGGTGATTGCAAGAGCCCTATTCGATGGGATCCCGCGCGGCGAGCCGGCTGAGCATCACGCTGATACGGGGCATCGTCCCCGTCTCGGGCCGGGTGCGCGAGTTCGATCACGGGGCGGTTCGTCGCCACCTTGCCTCCGCCCTCGCGCAGCACGATGTAGATGCCGCTGGCGATGATGACGGCAGTCCCGACCCAGGTGTAAAAGTCCGGCTTCTCGTCGAAGAAGATCGCAGCCATAGATCGCGGCCCAGATGATCTGCGAATACTGCATCGGTGCGACGATCACCGCCTCGGCGGCGCGATAGGCCGATATCACCAGCAAAGTCGCCACGAACCCGAAGGACGCGATGATTCCGAGCATCCCGATATGTTCGATCGGCATGGGACGATAGACGAAAGGCAGGGCCATCCCCAGAACCAGGAAGTTCGCCACCATCGGATAGAGCACCAGCACCACGCTGCGCTCCTCCTGCCCGATCTTGCGCACGATGACCGAGGCGAGAGAGGCAAAGACCGCCGCCGTCACCCCCGCGATATGGCCGAGCTGCAGGTCCGCCTGTCCCGGCCGCAGCACGATCAGCACGCCCAGTAGGCCCACCAGAACCGCCAGCCCGCGCCGAATCCCCACTTTCTCGCCCAGGATCGGGATCGCCAGCAGCGTGATCAGCAGCGGCGTCGCGAAGAGCAGCGCATAGGTCTGCGCCAGCGGCAGGACCGAAAAGGCATAGAAGGCAGACAGCCCGGTTATCACCGCCGAGACGGTCCGGATCAGTGTCCACCACGGATGGCGCGGGCGCAGGTTGCCATCGCGTCCTGTCGTTCATCAGCATCAGCGTGACCAGCGGAAAGCCCAGCAGCACGCTGAAGAAGATGATCTGCACCGGCGAATAAAGCCCGCCCAGGAACTTCACCACAACGTCATGCGTCGCCCAGATGCCGAAGGCCAGCAGCGCCATCAATGCGCCACGCAGGTTGGATTTCATGACGGCGGTCCTGATGCCCTGGCCGGGTAAAATCCCCCGGTTCCGTTACCGCAACCAGTTTCACCGCCGCAGGGAAACTTCAAGGCGGGCCATGCGAAAAGGCGGCAAAGTGATCGCCTGCCGCCCCCTGTAACGATCCGTGAGCCGTCCTAAAGGCTTGCGTCCATTGCGGCGATGATCGCCGCCCCCATCTCGCGCGTGGTCACCGGCGTGCCCCCCTCGGGGCCCATCAGATCGGCGGTGCGCACGCCATCGGCCAGCACCTGTTCCACCGCCTTTTCGATCCGAACCGCCTCGTCGCCCATGGTCGAAGGAATAGCGCAGCGCCATCGCGAAGCTCAGGATGCAGGCGATCGGGTTCGCCTTGCCCGTGCCCGCGATGTCGGGGGCAGAGCCGTGCACCGGTTCGTAAAGCGCGCGTGGCCGCCCGTTCGCCATCGGCGCGCCAAGGCTGGCCGAGGGCAACATGCCCAAGCGATCCCGGTCAGCATCGCCGCACAGTCCGACAGCACGTCGCCGAACAGGTTGTCGGTCACGATCACGTCGAACTGCTTGGGCCAGCGGACAAGCTGCATCGCGCCGTTGTCGGCATACATGTGGCTCAGATGCGACGTCGGGGTATTCGTTGTCATGCACCCACTGCACTTCCTCGCGCCACAGGATGCCCGACTCCATCACGTTGGCCTTCTCCATCGAGCAGACCTTGTTGCCCCGCCGCCGCGCCAACTCGAAGGCCGACCGCGCCACGCGCGCGGATCTCGTTCGTGGTGTAGCGCTGGGTGTTGATGCCCACGCGCCCGCCCTCGTTGTCCGGGAAGATCCCGCGCGGCTCGCCGAAATAGACACCACCTGGTCAGTTCGCGCACGATGACGATGTCCAGCCCTGCCACCACCTCTTTCTTCAGGCTCGAGAAATCGGCCAGCGCATCGAAGCATTGCGCCGGACGCAGGTTGGAAAACAGGTCCATCTCCTTGCGCAGCCGCAGCAGGCCGCGTTCCGGCTTCACGCTGAAATCGAGGTTGTCGTATTTCGGCCCGCCCACCGCACCCAGCAGCACCGCATCCACTGCCAGCGCCTTTCCATCGTCGCGTCCGACAGGGGCACGCCGTGCACGTCATAGGCGGCACCCCCGACCAGGTCCTCGCTCACGTCGAAGCGGATGCCGCGCTTGTCCGCCAGCCAGTCGATCACGTGTCGCACTTCGGCCATGACTTCGGGGCCGATGCCGTCGCCGGGCAGGATGAGCAGGGTGGGATTGGCCAAGATGTGCCCCTTTGGTCTTTCGGTTTCGGTTGCGCCAAGGGCCTAGCCAAGTGCGCCCGAAGGGTCAAGGCGCGGAAGGCAGCTCGACATCCACCCAGACCAGCCTGTGGCGCGAGGCGGCCTCGACCACCGTCTGCAGCGGATCGCCAGGTGCTGGCCAGACCACACCCGACCCGACCACGCGCAGCGCCGAGGACGGCAGCACATAATCCACCCGCAACGCTCCTGGCCCGTCCTTCGCCGAGAAATCTGCGGTCGCCGCCCCGTTCGCCCCCTGCGGCACCGGATCATGCACCCTGGCATGTCCCAGGAGTTCCGCCAACGCGCCCTTGCGTCCTTCGGAGCGTTTCAGATCCAGGTTTGCATCACCGAGAATGACGAAGCGTTCGGGGATCGCCGGCCCCAGCTCGCCCGCCAGCCGTCGCAGCCAGAATGCGGCTTCGTCATGGTTGCGCCGACCGTTCCGGTCCTCGGGCCCGTCGAAAACCGGCGGCGTCGCGTGCCAGGCCAGCAGCCAGACCGGCCCGCCCGGCACCTCCACCGGCACCTCCCAGAAGCCCGTCGTCGCCAGCCGCTGCGTCTTCAGCGCGTCTGGTGCCATCCCCTCCGGCAAGACCGCACCCGGCAGGTCACGCCACAGAAGGTCCGAGAAATCCCGTGCCACGCCCAGCGGCAGGCGCGACAGCAACGCCATCCCGCCCTGTCCGGCAAAGCGCCCGTAGCCCTGTGCATCGCGCGGCCCGCCCTTCCGCCCGTCACCGTCCAGATCCAGCCCCGTCGTGAGTCCGGTGTTCGGTCGCAGCGCGAAGCGATGGGGATACATCGCGCCCTTCGCAGCCACCCGGCCCGCCAGCGCGCCCAGGGCCCGCAACTCCAGGTCGAAGTCGATCCCCAGCAGCAGGATCACATCGGCATCCGCCGCAGCGATCACCTGGGCCACGGCCTCCGCCTGCGGGTCTTCGCCCGTGGCAATGTCGCGCAGCAGCAGGCCCGGCCCGCGCCGCGACAGTTCTGTGTGATAGGTGGCGATCCGGATCGTCTCGGCCCGTGCGGCGGACCCCGCCAGCAGCACGGCCAGCAGGATCAGGCGGCGATATAGCCCTCGGCGGTGCTGATGCCGTTCAGCCGCCGCTTTTCGCGGATCATGTCGGCGATGCGACCCATTGCGATGCCGCGCATGAAGAGGGAAGCCGGAAGGAAGGACCATGCCGCCATCGTCCAGATCAGGGTCTGCGGCGAGGTGAAGGTCAGCGGCTCGAAGCCCGTGGTTCCCGCCTTGACCACAGCCGGGATCAGGAATGGCAGCAGAAACCCTAAGGCAATGTTAATGCGCGCATCACGGTCGAGCCGGTCGACCACGTCGCCACCCGCCGTCGGATCGAACGTCGGCAGGTTGACCCAGACGTTGAATGCCCCACCGCGCGACGGCCAGCCATAGAACTTCAGCAGGATCACGAACAAAGCCAGCGACAGGAGCGAGATCAGATAGCTCATCCCGGCCGCGATCCGCACCAGGCCGACCTGCCCGTTGGTGGCACTTTCGCCGATCACCAGCGTTGCCAGCCGCACCGGGCTGTAGGGGAAATCCATCGCCTTGCCGATCAACCCGCCCACCGACTGCACGAAGATCGTCAGCGTCGTCGGCTGCTCCTCGCCCCTGGCGATCACGGTCAGCAGGAAAACGGTCGCGAACAGCATGAAGAAGCGCACCCGGTTGAACGGCGGCGCATCGCGGAACTCGATCAGGCCCGGATAGGCGGAATTGTATTCGATGAAGGTCAGGAACCCTGCGAACAGCGCGACGAGGGCAACCATCTCCTTGCCATCCGCTCCGACACCCGACAGCAGCGTCGACGGCGTGGCCACGAGAATCATCACAAGAGCGGCACGCACCAGCGCGCCGGCAAGGCGATTGATCACTGCTCGTCCACCCTCATAACGGACGGACCCGATGCTCTGCCGGGCCCTTGTTCCAAATAGCTCCCGCCAATTGCGGCGGGCTGCCTTAATCTTGCCCAATTTGTGCCTTCTTTCCCCAAGTCCAGCAACGACTTCGTTATAAGGGTCGGGAAATGTGGCGCTTTCGCGGAAAATGTGTCGCGACTTTGCATCAATTAACCAAAAGAAAAGGGGCCGCACACGGGGCGACCCCACATCTTGTGATTGTGTTCAGGTCAGACCCAAGGGCGTAGAACGGAAGCTTTCGTCTCGTAGCTGTCGATCGCCGCCGCCTTTTCCAGCGTCAGCCCGATATCGTCCAACCCGTTGAGCATGCAATGCTTGCGGAAGGGGTCCACCTCAAAGCTGAACGTCTGCCCGTCCGACGACGTCACCGTCTGCGCCTCAAGGTCGATGGTCATGCGGGCGTTCGCACCCTTCTTCGCGTCCTCCATCAGCGCTTCGACCTGCTCTGCAGGCAGCACGATGGGCAGGATGCCGTTCTTGAAGCAGTTGTTGTAGAAGATGTCCGCGAAACTGGTCGAAATGACCGCCCGGATGCCGAAATCCAGCAGCGCCCAGGGCGCGTGCTCGCGGCTCGACCCGCAGCCGAAATTGTCGCCGGCCACGATGATCTCGGCCTTGCGGTACGCCGGCTGGTTCAGCACGAAGTCCGGTATTTCCTTGCCGTCCTGCGTGTAGCGCATCTCGTCGAACAGGTTCACCCCCAGGCCGGACCGCTTGATGGTCTTCAGGAACTGCTTCGGGATGATCATGTCCGTGTCGATGTTCACCAGCGGCATCGGCGCGGCGATTCCCGTCAGGGTGTTGAATTTTTCCATTGGCGCTCTCCTCGCGGGATTCTCGATGGCCGGGTAACCCTCCACGACGCCCGTCCTATGCCAGATCGCCGCCCCCTCTCCAACCGCAATTCGCAAGAAAAAGCCCCGCGAGGGGCGGGGCCTTTCCGTTTTCCAATGGGTCTGTACGCCTCAGACGATGCGGTTGCGCCTCCGCCCCAGCAGCGAAAGACCACCCAGCGAGCCGAGCAGCAGGAAACCGGCAGCAGGCAGCGGAATGGGCGCGGGCGGCTGGTCGATGACGGGAAGGTCTGCCACGTCGATCCGGAAGGTCAGGTCATCATAGTCGCTGTCGGGACCATCGCCGCCGTCGTCGAGCATCACGATCACCGACGAGCCGCCATTGAAGAGCGTGCTGAACGCGACCCCGAAGAAACCCTGGGTCGACGAGGTGACACCTGTGTTCGAATAAGAGCCTGCGTAATCCAGACCGTTGTCAGCGCTGATGCGACCGTCGAGGGTGAGAGTCTCGTAGATGAAGTCCAGCAGTCCGCCGCTTGTCACCTCATACGTGTAAGAGTTCCCGACATTGCTGAGTTTCTCGTTCGTCCTGTCCGTTCGTCAGGTTCTGGAAAATCAACTTCCCAGCGACGGACAGAGTGTTTGTGAAGACAGACTCGAAACCAAGATAGGTCAACGTCACCTTTGCCGGTCCGGACACGGCAAGACCGTTGGAACTGGTCTTGTTGCCCTCGGTCAGCACCGACACGGTGGAGCCTTCCCGCGCAACAGCAGCATCGTCCAGGGCGTTATACGCATCCGTGCTGGCAGGCACCCCGTTGTTCCCGGGCTGGAAGGTGTCAGCCTCATACGCGTCGTTCAGGACCCGCGTCGTATACCCTTCACCCACCAGCGACAACGTCGCCGCACTCGCAACACCCCCGGCTGCCGACAGGGCAGCAGCCAACAGGGCCAAACTTACAGTCTTCATCGTACACTCCACCGTTTACACGTTCAGAATTCAGCAAGGTTCACTGCGAGGACGCACACGTCCCCGCAGTTGCAATGCCTACGGAAGGTTCTGCCTGACTTCCAGAAATTAAGGCGAAATTACGGCAAATGCGCCGCGCACCAAGGGTGGCAATAACCGGCTGCCCGCTTTCACATCACATGCAAAAGTGGCTGTTTCCAAAACCAATTCAATCGCTTGCAAAATCGCCCTAATGTCGCCAGAAGCGACGTGGCGATACGAATCAGGTCATTTCCCGCACGTCCGTCAGCCGCCCGGTCACGGCCGCCGCCGCCGCCATCGCCGGGCTCATCAGGTGCGTGCGCCCGCCGCGGCCCTGCCGCCCCTCGAAGTTGCGGTTCGAGGTGGCCGCACAGCGCTCGCCGGGGCGAAAGCTGGTCGGGGTTCATCGCCAGGCACATCGAACAGCCGGCAAGCCGCCATTCAAAGCCCGCGTCGATGAAGATCTGGGCAAGTCCCTCTTCCTCGGCCTGCGCCCGAACCAGACCCGACCCCGGCACGACCATGGCCCGCAGCCCGTCCTTGATCTTCTTGCCCTTCAGGATCGCCGCAGCCGCCCGCAGGTCCTCGATCCGTCCGTTGGTGCAGGAGCCGATGAAGACCGTGTCGATCTCGATGTCGCTCAGCTTCTGCCCGGGGTCAGGCCCATGTAGTCGAGCGACCGCCGCGCCGCGTCGACCTTGCCGCCCGTGAAATCCTCGGGCGACGGCACGACGCCGGTGATCGGCAGCACGTCCTCGGGCGAGGTGCCCCAGGTAACGACCGGCGCGATGTCCTCGCCCCGGATCGTCACGACCTTGTCGAAATGCGCGCCCTCGTCGGAGTAGAGCGTCTTCCACCACGCCATCGCCGCTTCCCACTGCGCGCCCTTCGGCGCGTGCGGCCGGCCCATGCACATAGGCGAAGGTCTTCTCGTCCGGCGCGATCAGCCCGGCCCGCGCGCCGCCCTCGATCGCCATGTTGCAGACGGTCATCCGGCCTTCCATCGACAGATCGCGGATCGCCTCGCCGCAGTATTCGATGACGTAACCCGTTGCCGCCCGCCGTCCCGGTCGCGCCGATGACCGACAGGGTGATGTCCTTGGCCGTGACGCCGGGGCGCGAGCTTGCCGGTGATCTCGACCTTCATGTTCTTCGACTTCTGCTGGATCAGCGTCTGGGTGGCCAGCACATGCTCCACCTCCGACGTGCCGATCCCGTGGGCCAGCGCGCCGAAGGCGCCGTGCGTCGCCGTGTGGCTGTCGCCGCAGACGACGGTCATGCCCGGCAGCGTCCAGCCCTGCTCGGGCCCGACGATGTGGACGATGCCCTGACGGATGTCGGACACCGGATAGTAGTTGATCCCGAAGTCCTTGGCGTTCTTGTCCAGCGCCTCGACCTGGATGCGGCTTTCCTCGTTGTCGATCGCTGCTTGTCGCGGCCCCGCCGTCGTCGGCACGTTGTGGTCCGGCACGGCGATGGTCTTCTCCGGCGCGCGCACCTTGCGGCCCGTCATCCGCAGCCCCTCGAAGGCCTGCGGGCTGGTCACCTCGTGGACCAGGTGGCGGTCGATGTACAGCAGGCAGGTGCCGTCGTCGGCCTCGTGGACGACATGGGCGTCCCAGATCTTGTCATAGAGTGTTTTCGGAGACATGGCTCTCTCTCGGATAAGGATGGCGGGTGATACGGACGAACGCGCGCAGGTCTCAGCCGCGCGCAAGCACCGAGACGGTGGCACCATGAAAGCGCCAGGGCAGGCGCACGCGGTCATCCATGTCGAAGAAGCGCATCATGCGCGATCAATTACGCGCATCCCCCTAACAATTCAAGGCGCGCGACACGACATCGGAGTATGGGTCCGATGGGGAACGTCCGATGCTCCGGCTGATCGCCCTTGGCCTTGCGGCGCTGTCCCTTACCCCGGCGGAGGCAGAGATGTACAAGGGCCACGAAACACCGCCCTATACCGTCGAGCGGACGTTGGGCGAGGCCGAGGTTCGCAGCTATCCCCCCGTCCTCGTGGCCGAGGTCACGGCCACGGGCAGCCGTTCGGGCGCTGCCAGCGAAGGGTTCCGCGCGCTGGCGGGCTATATCTTCGGCGGCAACGCGGGCGCCGAGAAGATGGCGATGACCACGCCGGTCGCGCAGTCGCCGCAGCCGGGCGCGGCCTGGTCCGTGCGCTTCATGATGCCGGCCGAGCGAACGCTCGCATCGCTTCCCAGCCCCGGCAATGCGGCTGTGCGACTTGTCGAACTGGCCCCGCGCCGCGTGATCGTGCTGCGCTTCTCCGGCTCGCCTTCGGACAGTGCCCTGTCCGATGCGACCGACCGCCTGCGCGCCATCGCAGCCGAGGCGGGCCTGACCCTGCGCGGCGAGCCGGAGTTCCTGTTCTACGACTCGCCCTTCACCCTGCCGTGGAACCGCCGCAACGAAGTTGCGTTTGCGGTGGAATGATGCGGGGACTCGACCTGCCTCACCAACCCGTGTAGGGGCAGCGGCTTGCCCGCGCCGGGCGATCGTTGAGATTCCCGGCCCGCGATGTTACATTTGACCTACGCCTTGCGCCGGGGCGGGATCGGCGCGCAACCCAGGAGGACGATGTCCTGTCACATTCCGACCCGTCGACCGGACTCCCGGTCGGACCGCGGGCGCCGCGCATGAGCGACGCCCAGACCAAGGCCCAGCCCGCCGACCTGACAAGCGACGCCCTGCTGGCCGCGATCCTCGCCTCCCTCGATGACGACAAGGCCGAAGAGGTCGTGACGATCGACCTGCGCGGTCGCTCGGACATGGCCGATTACATGGTCATCTGCTCGGGGCGGTCCTCGCGCCAGGTGGCGTCGATTTCCGAGAAACTCGTGGACCGGCTGAAGCAGGACCACAAGCGCGCCTCAAAGATCGAGGGCAAGGACACGGGCGACTGGGTCTTGATCGACACGGGCGACGTGATCGTCCATGTCTTCCGCCCCGAAGTGCGCGAGTTCTACCAGCTCGAGAAGATGTGGATGCCCACGCGGCTCCCGGATGCCCGCAGGCGTCTGATGCGTCTCGCGGTCTGCGCCGTGGGCCGGTTGCGCGCCGGCCCGGAACGGATGCTGGCCGATGACTACATCGCCCGCTTCAACCGCACCGGCCGCCCGCTCGGCCTCGGCCCGCTGACCGAGCACGAGGTCGAGGATCGCAAGGGCGGCGGAATGGCCGGCCGAGGCCGAGCTGCTGACCCGCGCGATCCCGCAGGGCGCCCTCGTCGTGGCGCTTGACGAACGCGGCCAGATGCTGACCTCGCCCGAATTTGCCGCAGCACCTCGCCCGCTGGCGCGACGAGGGGCGTGGCGACGCCGCCTTCGTCATCGGCGGCGCCGACGGGCTGGCCCCCGCCTTGCGCGCCCGCGCCGACCTCCTGCTGTCACTTCGGGCGCATGGTCTGGCCGCACATGCTGGTCCGCGTGATGCTGGCCGAACAGCTGTACCGCGCCGCGACGATCCTGTCGGGCGGGCCGTATCACCGGCAATAGTTGCAATTGAGACGCCAGAGGATCGACCGGAAACGCTCCGGTGGAGCGTTTCTGCGATCCGATTGCCGGAGCGCGCGAGCGCGGAGGCAAGGGGTTGTCCGCTGGCGTGACGCTGCCCATCCGTCCGCGCCTGCCTGGGCGGGCGCGGGATCGCGCCTGCCGGGGGCAGGCAGGCGCGGACGGATTTGTCGCGGGACAAATCCGTCAAGAAAGGAAAGTGGTGGACTGGGCGCAAGGACGCAGGGCGTGGTTGGCGGGGTGAACCCCGCCCTACGGCGAATGCGGCCGGGCACGCCACGCCTGCGCCTGATGGAGCGGGACGCAAGAGCCCGTCTGCCGGGGTGAGGCGGTTCGATCCGTCCGGGTTCACACTCACCCGCCACACCCCACGGTTGCCCCGCCCCCCGTCCCCGCGTAGAACCATCACAGCACGAACCCGAGGCCCTGCGATGACCGTCCCGAAACCCGTTGTCCTTTGCATCCTCGACGGCTGGGGGCTGCGCGAACAGCGCGAGGCGAACGCCCCCGCGCTCGCCCGGTCGCCGAACTTCGACCGCATCTGGGCCGACCTGTCCGCACTGCCACCCTCACCACCTTCGGCCCCGACGTGGGCCTGCCGACCGGCCAGATGGGCAATTCCGAGGTCGGGCACACCAACATCGGCGCGGGCCGCGTCGTCGCGATGGACCTCGGCGCGATCGACCTCGCCATCGAGGACGGCACCTTCTGCCGCAACCCCGCGCTCCTGGACTTCATCGCCGCGCTCAAGGCCTCGGGCGGCACGGCGCACCTGATGGGCGTCGTCTCGGACGGCGGTGTGCACGGCCACATCAACGCACATCGTCGCCGCCGCCCGCGCCATCGCGGCCGCGGGCATGCCCGTCGCCATCCACGCCATCACCGACGGGCGCGACGTGCCGCCCTCCTCCGCCGCCGGGTTCATCGACCAGCTCATGGCGGCGCCTGCCCGAGGGCGCCCGCATCGTCACCGTCGCGGGCCGCTACTACGCGATGGACCGCGACAACCGGTGGGAACGGGTCGCGCGCGCCTACGACGCCATCGTCCACGCCAAGGGCGCCGAGGCCGCCTCCGCGCCCGAGGCGATCGCCGCCGCCTATGCGCGCGGCGAGACCGACGAATTCATCGCCCCCACCGTCATCGCCGGCTACCCCGGCGCAAAGGACGGCGACGGGCTCTTCTTCCTCAACTTCCGCGCCGACCGCGCGCGCGAGATCCTCGCGGCCCTCGGCGACCCCGGCCTTCCCGCGCTTCGACACCGGCACGCGCCCGCGCTGGGCCGCCATGCTCGGCATGGTCGACTACTCCGACCGCCCACAACGCCTACATGACCACCGTCTTCCCCAAGCAGAAGATCGACAACACGCTGGGCGAATGGGTCGCCGCCCACGGCCTCACCCAGTTCCGCGTGGCCGAGACCGAGAAATACCCCCACGTCACCTTCTTCCTCAACGGCGGCACGGAAGACGCCCGACCCCGGCGAAGACCGCGCACATGCCGCCGTCGCCCAAGGTCGCGACCTATGACCTGCAGCCCGAGATGTCCGCCGCCGAGGTCACCGACAATCTCGTGGAGGCGATCGAGCAAGGGCTACGACCTGATCGTCGTCAACTACGCCAACCCCGACATGGTCGGCCACACCGGCGACCTGCAGGCCGCCATCAAGGCCTGCGAGGCGGTGGATCAGGGTCTCGGCCGCGTCCTCGCCGCGCTCGAGACGGCGGGCGGCGCGATGATCGTCACCGCCGACCACGGCAACTGCGAAACGATGGTCGATCCCGTCACCGGCGGCCCCCACACCGCCCACACGACGAACCCCGTGCCGGTGATCCTCGTCGGCGGCCCGCCCGGCGTGCACCTTCGCGCGACGGCCGCCTCGCCGATCTCGCGCCCACGCTCCTCGACCTCATGGGCATGCCCAAACCGCCCGAGATGACCGGCGAGAGCCTGCTCGCCCGATGATCCGCGCGATCCCTCCTGCTCCTGCTCGCGTTCCCGCGCGGCGGCCGCGCGGCCGACGATGCGGCGGCGACGGCCGCCGGAGCCGCGTCAGACCTGCCTCGCCTTCCGGATGCCGGACGCGCGCGCGCGCGACCGCGTCGCCGCCCTGACCGCACGGTCCGCGCCTACGAAGCGGGCCTCGCCGTCCTGCGCGACGCGCTGCGCGAGGCGGCGCTCCGCGAACCCGCCCTGTCGCGCCAGTTCGAGGCCAAGCGCGGAGCGCGTCGCCCAGCTCCTCGGCGCGCTGGAAACGCATGAGCCGCCGACCCGGCCCGCTGCTCCTCCTGCACCCCGCCGGCGCGCTCGGCACCGCCCGGTCCGCCATGCTGCTGGCCGATGTCACCCCCGCGCTCCAGGCCGAAGCCGACCACCTCCGCGCCGAACTGCAGGAACTCGCGCGACCTGCGCGCCGTCCAGCAAGACGTCGATCGACACGCTGGAAGAGGGCCTCGCCGCCGCGCAGGCCGCCCGCACCGCGCTGCGGCCAGGCCGATCGCGGACCGCGCCGGACCTGCCCCGGCGCTCGCCGACGACCCCGACGTGCGCTCGACCCTGCTCGAACGGCGCCGATACGCTCGACGCCTTCGCATCCGGCCTGTCGCCGGACGACCGAGGCCGGCGCCGACGCCTTCTCCGCCGCCAAGGGCACGCCTGCCGCTCCCGGTCGACGGCGGATCCTGCGCCGGCCCGGACGAGGCCGACGCGGCGGGCGTCCGCCGCCCCGGCCTCCTCCTCGCCACCCGCCCCGCGCGCTCGTCACCGCACCCGTGGCCCGCGACGATCCGCTACGCGGGCCCGCTCCTCGACTACGGCAACGTCATCATCCTCGAACCCGGAGGCGGGGTATCTCCTCGTCCTCGCCGGGCTTGGCGACGGTCTATGGCGACACCGGCAACGTGGTCGCGGCAGGTGCCCCGCTCGGCCTGATGGGCGGGCCGAGGACGAGCGGCACAAGGCAATTTGATCGCAGCGCACCGAGGCTGGCGGCGCAGCGGTCCGGAAACCCTTTATATAGAACTCAGGCAGGGCGCCGATCCGGTAGATCCGGCGCCTGGTTTGCCAGCGGGATACAGTAGGACGACACCGTATGAAGAAGATTCATGATGGCCACGGTCGTCGGGACGCTGGCGGGCGGGTTGCTCACCACGCAGGTCGCCGGGCCCGCTGCTCGCCCAGGAAGCCGAGACCAGCGCATCGGTCTACGAGCAGCTCGACCTCTTCGGTGACATCTTCGAACGCATCCGCGCCCAGTACGTCGAAGCAGGTCGAACTCGAAGGAGCTGATCGAGGCCGCGATCAACGGCATGCTCACCTCGCTCGACCCGCATTCGAGCTACCTGCCGCCGACGATTTCAACGACATGCAGGTCCAGACGCGCGGCGAATTCGGCGGCCTCGGGATCGAGGTCACGCAGGAAGAACGGCTTCGTGAAGGTCGTCTCGCCGATGGACGGCACGCCCGCCGCCGACGCCGGCATCCAGTCCGGCGACTTCATCACGCAGGTCGACGGCCAAAGCTGTCCGGCCTGACGCTGGACGACGCGGTCGACATGATGCGCGGCCCGGTCGGCTCCGAAATCGTCCTCACGGTCGTCCGCGAAGGCACGGTCGACCCGTTCGACGTCTCGATCATCCGCGACACGATCAAGGTTACCGCCGTCCGCGGCCGCGTCGAAGGCGACGCCGTGGTGCTGCGCGTCACCACCTTCAACGACCAGACCTATCCCGAACCTCGAGGAAGGCCTGAAGAAGGGAATCGAGGATCTGGGCGGCATCGACAAGGTGAACGGCTTCGTGCTCGACCTGCGCAACAACCCCGGCGGCCTTCTGAACCAGGCGATCATGCGTGTCCGACGCCTTCCTCGACAAGGGCGAGATCGTCTCCACCCGTGGCCGCAACCCGGAGGACGGCGAACGCTTCAACGCCGAACCGGGGCGATCTCGCCCAGGGCAAGCCGGTCGTCGTGCTGATCAACGGCGGCTCGGCCTCGGCCTCGGAAATCGTCGCGGGCGCGCTGCAGGATCATCGCCGCGCGGTCGTGGTCGGGACCAAGAGCTTCGGCAAGGGCTCGGTCCAGACCGCTGATCCCGCTCACGGGCGACGGCGCGATGCGCCTGACGACGGCGCGCTACTACACGCCGTCGGGCCGATCGATCCAGGCGCTCGGCGTGTCGCCGGACATCGTCGTGAAGCAGCCGATCAAACCGGTCGTTGCCGAAGGCGAAACGCCCGAAGTCCCGGCGACCGAACAGCAGACCCGGTCCGAGGCGGACCTGCGCGGCATCCTGTCGAACGAACTCGATGACCGAGGACGAAAAGAAGGTCTATCAGGAAGAACAGGCCAAGGCCGAGGAAGCCGCCAAGCTGCGCGACGAGGATTACCAGATGGCCTATGCCGTGGATATCCTCAAGGGCCTGCGGGTCATGGAAACCGAGCCGCAGGAGTAAGGCATGCGGGGCCGGGAAACCGGCCCCGACGCCATCGCACCATGCCAGATCCCGCCAAACTTCCCTACCGGCCCTGCGTGGGTATCGTGCTGGCGAACGCCGAAGGACTCGTCTTTGCGGGCCAGCGGCGCGACAACAATCCCGAAGCCTGGCAGATGCCGCAGGGCGGCATCGACGCGGGTGAAACGCCGCGCCAGGCTGCCTTGCGCGAACTGCAGGAAGAAACCGGCATCACCCCCGATCTGGTCGAGGTCGTGGCCAAGACCCATCACTGGATCACCTATGACCTTCCGCCCGAACTTCTGGGCAAGGTCTGGGGCGGCAAGTACCGGGGCCAGCGCCAGAAATGGTTCCTGATGGCCTATCGCGGCACCGACGCGCAGGTGCAGATCGCAACGGCGCATCCCGAATTCTCGGCCTGGCGATGGATGGATGTCGATACGCTGGTCGCGGGCATCGTGCCCTTCAAGCGTGCGGTCTATGACCAGGTGGTGAAGTCCTTCCGCGCCTATCTGGCCTGAGCCGCCTGCGGCCGGGGAAGGGCAGATGACCCCTGCGACAATGCAGGGGCCATCCGTTTCCTGGCAAGCAACCCGGTGCCACGGGCTGGGTGGGGGCTAAACATCCCGCAACACCGGGTCTTGTCGCTTGCCACATGATCGTTATCGCCCCCTATTGCGGCGCCCGAACGGAGGCCGTGCGGAATTTCGCAGGTCATTCCAAGGCGCAATTCAGGCGGGGAAAGGCAGCGGACTTGATTTGGCCCGGATCACGCGTAAGCTTCCGTCATGACGGTCCAGACGCCGACACCCTTCCCGCTCTCGTCCCGCATGTCCGAGGAGGTTTCCTTCGACCGCCGGGAACTGGGCCTGATCCTCGGCCTCTATGGCCGCATGGTGGCCGCGGGGGAGTGGCGCGACTACGGTATCTCGCACCTCAGCGACCTGGCGGTGTTTTCGGTGTTCCGCCGGACCGCCGAACACCCGCTCTACCGCATCGAGAAGCGCCCCAGGCTGCGCGCGAAACAGCAGCTTTACGCCGTCGTCGCGATGGACGGCACAACCCTGCGCCGCGGACCGGACCTTGGCCCGGTCCTCAAGGTGCTGGAGCGCAAGCTGATCCGCCCGATCGACTGATCCCGGCCGGACAACCAGGCGGAGGCCCGTTCCGGGCCAAGCCTCTTGCCTCGCCCGCCGCGCCGCCGCGCGGCGTGCTCAGGGGCCCCCGGCGGGGATATTTGGGCCAAAGTGAAACGGGACGGGTCCGGATCGGTTCGGGCGGCGACGGCAGCGCCGGAGCCCCCTTGGCGCCGTGATCTCTGCTGCCTCCAGACGGGAAGACCGGAGCAGGCCATTCCCTGATCCGGTTAGCCCTGCGTCTCCACGCAATGGCGGCGGAAGGCGCGTTTCAGCAGGTCGATCTCGGCCCGCAGCAGGTCAAGCTCTGCCCGGATGTCGTCTTCCATCGCCACGCCCGCGATCAGGGTAAAGTGCCCCAGCACCTGATCTGCCGCCCTGTCGCGCACAAGGAAGGTCTGCACCCCGTCCGACACCAGCTCCATCGGGATTGGCACGCGGATCGCGAAGCCGCCTGCGGCGGGCGTCACCGTCAGGCCCTGCAGGCTGACCTTGCCATGCAGCACCTCGACCTGGGGCTCCTGCCGCGCGCGCAGGAGGCCCTGCCAGATCCCCGCGCGGATCCGCCCGCCTTCCAGAACCGTTCCGGTCATCCGCGCCTCCCCCTACAGTTCCGCGCGCGGGCGGCGCGTCAGCGTCACGTCGCGCAGGATGATCTGGTTCATCTCCGGCCCCTCGAAGATCAGGTCGATCCACAGCTTTTCGACGCGCTTTTCGTTCATCCTGGTATAGGCGAGGTCGAATTCCACCAGAACCTCCTGATCCGTCAGCGGCAATTCCCGCACGATCTGTTCCAGGTTCGGACCGTGCTTCACGTTCAGCCGCGCGAAGATCTCCAGCGGCTTTTCCATCTCGACGATGGTCGTCAGCCGGATCAGGTGACGCAGCTTCAGCCCCTGCACCGCGTCGTCCGGCAAGTCGATCGCCAGCGACAGGAAGCTGCCGTCAAAGCGGAACACATCCATCCGAAGGCCGAAAGGGGCAAGGTCTTCCTCCCGCGTATTCCTGATCTGGCGCACCGTCAGCTCGCTGCGCAGGCAGTCGTGGAACACGGTCGCCCCCTCGGCGATCTGCGCCCTGCCGGGGACCGAGGCCACGCCCGGCACCGGGATCGCCCCGCGCCACAGCGGCGGCCGCCAGGCCCAGTCCGTTCCCATGGGCCGCAGGATCGCGTTGGTCCCGATCACGGGCAGGGCCAGCCGTCCCTCGGCCTCGTGCAGCACCCGGTCGATCTGCCGCCGCATTCCCCAGGCCCGCGCCCGCGCGCCGCGCAAGTCGTCCAGCTCCATGGCGCCGGCACGCTCGGCCAGCCGCTCCCAGCGCCGGATGGCGCCCCGGTGCCAGAACCGGTCGAGGAACCTGTCGATCGTCCTTGCCATAATCCCCTTCGCGGCACCGTCCTGCCGTGACGCACAGCGATTCGACTTATCGCGTCATTCCGGTGAAGGTTCCACCCCCAACCCCTACCGGAAGTTGAATAGGAGACAGAGTCTAGAGCGGCGCCACCGCATGCAGCGCCGACAGGGTCTGCAGGAAGAAGCCCCGGTTCAGGAATTCGGGATAGGTCGACAGCTTCACCGCCACGAGTCCCGCATCGGGCGCGACATAGACCATCTGGCCGAACACGCCCCGGCACATGAAACGCCCCAGGGTGCTGTCCTCGACCCAGAACTGGTTCCGATAGGTGCCGTCCGGCAGGGTGATCCGGCTTTCGTCATCGAACAGCCCGTGCGCCCCGTGCCTCGTATCGTCGATCCAGGCGCGGGGAATGACCTGCCGCCCGTCCACCGCGCCGTCGTTCAGGAGTGCGATCCCGAACCGCGCCATGTCGCGCAGGGTCGCGCTGATCCCGCCGCAGGCCAGGCCATATCCTGCGCTGTCCACGGTGATGCTGGCATCCTCCTCGCAGCCCAGCGGTGCCCAGAGCCGGTCCGAGAGGATCTGCGGCAGCCGCTGGCCCGTCACCCGCTCCATCGCATGGGCCACGATATCCGTTTCGATCGAGCGGTAATGGAACCGTGCCCCGTGCACTGCCTCGGCCACGGTCAGGCCCATGATCTGGTCCCAGATGCAGGTCGCCCAGCCCGAGGCATCCACCCCCTCCGGCGCGGGCTTCCAGCCGGCGGCATAGTCCATCCGGCCCGCGTCGCTGTCGCGCTTGTGGTAGGTTTCGTCGAACCGCACGCCCGTGGTCATGTCGAGGACCTGTTGCAACGTGGCCCCCGCCCAGGCCGTCCGCGCCAGTTCCGGCAGCACGTCGGTGACCGGTGCCGCGGGATCGAGCAGCCCCTCGGCGATTAGGCTCGCGCCCGCCGTCGCTGTGACCGACTTCGAGACCGATTGCAGCAGGTGAACCGACCGCCGGTCCATGCCGTTGTGATAGCTCTCGTGCAGGATGCGCCCGTCCTTCCAGACGAACATCCCGTCGGTATAGGTCGCGTCCAGCATCGCACCGAAGCTCGTGCGCCCCTCCGGCCCGTCATAGGCCAGATCGTCCAGCCGTCCGGCTTCTGCGGGCAGGGGCGAAACGTGCGGTCCGCGCCGGATGGCGGCGGTGGGCACGATCTCGCGCACCCGCTGGAACGCCCAGCGGTTCCATGGCGGCCGGTCCCAGTCCAGACGCGGCAGACGCCATTCGGGTGGCGGCGGCGATCCTTTCATGATCGGCGGGGCAGGGTCCGAATTCCTGTAGCTTTCCATCCCGCCCCACTCCCTTCGCTGCATCCGAAGAAAGTCTAGCGGTCCGCCCGTCGCCCGCCGTGCAACCAGCGACATGTCCACCGACTTAGCGACCTAGCCCACAAGCTTTTTCTGCGCGGCAAAGGGACTCAGTCCAAGCCACACCTGCATGGTCGAGGCCAGCGCCCGCGATCCGTCCAGTGCGATCCGCGCGCGTTCGCTGTCGACCGTGGCAACGCCCATCCAGATGGCCGTCATCGTCCGCAGGTCCGTCGTGACATAGAGGTCGATCTCGAACCCCGGGTCCGACCAGCACAGATCGACCTCGCCCTGCGGCTCGACGATCAGCCACCAGTGGCTCTTGCTGGCCGGAAGGTCGGAGTACAGGAACTGGATCACCGTCCGCTGCCGCGGAAGCGGCGACGGGTTGAGGTTGCGGCGCATGTCCCACATCAGCAGGGAAGGGTCCAGATTCTTCAGCGAAAGCGACGATTCCACCCATTTCTGGCCCCAAAAACCGATACTCTCGATCACGCCCCGAAGATCGCGCCCGGCCTCGGTCAGGTGATATTCGAAGATGCCGGGTTCCGATCGCAGCGGGCGCCGCTCGACGATCCCGGCCAGCTCCAGCTCCTTCAGCCGGGTCGAGAGCAGCGTCGGCGACATCTTCGGCACGCCACGGCGCAGGTCGTTGAAGCGCGTCGTTCCCGCCACAAGTTCCCGCAACAGCACCATCGTCCAGCGCGAACACAGGATTTCCGACGCCATCGCCACCGGACAGAACTGCTTGTACCCTGCCTGCATCGGCTCACCTCCCCCGCCAGGTTCCCGTCAAGCTTAAGGCACGCAGCCGCTCTCCGGCGAGTGCAGAAACTGTACTGCCCGATCCAGTTCCGTGACTGGAACGGGCGGGCCTGTTCCGGTCAGCGTTGCCGCCATGTGGCGGACATCCCGCCCGCCACCCGTACAGGAGACAAGAGATGACCGTCTATCTGATCGCCGAAGTCAAAGTGACCGATGACAGTTGGGTGCCCGCCTATGCCGGACGGGTCCATGAACTCGTCCAGCGCCACGGGGGCGTCTATCTTTCCCGGAGTGGTCGCATCGAAACCGTCGAGGGGAAGCCGGACGATGCTACCCTCATCGCGCTTATCTCGTTTCCCTCGCGGGCGGCCGTCGAGGCGTTCGCGAACGATCCCGACTACGCCCCCTTTGGCCGCGCGCGCCAGGCCGGCAGCGTCAGCACCTTCCGGCTGATCGACGACACCGATCTTGCGGGCACGATCCCCTATCTCGCCGCCGGATGATGACACCGGCGCGCCCCCTCGTGGGCGCGCCGGGTGCTACGTCATGCCGGGGCAGGCTCGCCGCCCAGTGCTTCCCAGAAATCGGCGCGCAGGTTGTGATGCGGAAAAGGTTCGTCGGGCACGTCAACTTCCAGGAAGGCACAGAGCGGCCCCCAACCCTGCGACACGTCGAACACCAGCACCCGCTCGGGCGGCAACGCCTCCTGCACGTCCTCGGTGCGTCTGCGGAAGGCGGCGATCCCGCGCTCGCGGTCCAGCGGTTCGCCCCCGAAGGTCCGGCGCACACCGCTGAAGGTGGCATCCATCATGTCGCGGATATGCGGCGGCATCGGCAGGTCCGCATAGGTCACCCCCAGCTTGCCGATCGTGTTCTCGAAGCTGGTCCACCATTTCTCCTCGGGCCGCACCGAATGGACGACCTTCGCCTCGGGAAACGCTTCGGCCGCTTCGCGCCAGAAATGCGCGCCGGGCCAGTCAACCTGCGCGCCGTAGCCCGCATACATCTCGTGCCAATCGACAGGTTTTCCCGCAAAGGCATCGACCCAGCCCGGCACGCTGCCGGGATTGCCGATCACCTCGTACATGTGGTGGCACGGCCCGAACCCGAGCCGTTCCAGCGCGACCTTGAGCGATTTCGTTCCTGTCCGGCCAAAGCCGGAGCCGATCACGGATAGTGGCATCGTCTTCTCCCCCCAGATGAAGAAGATACATTCTACCACTGTTTCGGTGCGCTTCGTGATGGATTTGTTCTCCACCGCGGTGCGGCGCAGGGAGTGCAGCCGGCCCCTGCAAGGAAAAACGGCGGCCCCGAAGGACCGCCGGATCGCCGTGCATCGGGGATGCCGTCACTGGTCCATGTAGACGTGCCGCTCGGCCTTCGCGCCCGGATGCGTCACAGCACCCCAGCGCGCGCCGCCCACCAGCTTCGCGAACTTCCAGATCGCGCCCGTCTCGTACTGCGTCCGGCGCGGGCCGGTCCAGTCGGCCTTGCGCTGCGCCAGTTCGGCATCGCTCAGCGCCACGGACAGCTCGCCCGTCAGCGCGTTCAGGGTGATCATGTCGCCGTCCCGCAGCAGCGCGATCGGCCCGCCATGCGCGGCCTCCGGACCGACGTGACCCACGCAGAACCCCCGGGTCGCACCGCTGAAGCGCCCGTCGGTGATCAGCGCCACCTTCTTGCCCATGCCCTGACCGCTCAGCGCGGCGGTGGTCGACAGCATCTCGCGCATCCCCGGCCCGCCTGCCGGACCCTCGTTGCGGATGACGATGACCTCGCCCTCCTTGTACTGCCGCGCCTTGACGGCGGCGAAGGCATCCTCCTCGCACTCGAACACCCGCGCGGGGCCGGTGAACACCTGCTCGGCCTCCGTCATCCCCGCCACCTTCACGATGGCCCCGTCGGGCGCGAGGTTGCCCTTCAGCCCCACCACGCCGCCCGTCCTGGTGATCGGCGTCGCCGCCGGATAGATCACGCGGCCATCCGCCTCGCCGGTGATCTGGTCCAGCTCCTCGCCCAGCGAGCGCCCCGAGGCCGTGATGCAGTCCTCGTGCAGCAGCCCGACCTTGCGCAGCTCCTTCATCACCACCGGCACGCCGCCGACCTCGTACAGATCCTTGGCCACGTACGTCCCGCCCGGCCGCAGGTCGACGAAATAGGGCGTGTCGCGCATGATCTCGGCCACGTCGAACAGGTCGAAGTCGATCCCCGCCTCATGCGCGATCGCCGGCAGATGCAGCGCGCCGTTGGTGCTGCCCCCGGTGCAGGCCACCACCCGCGCCGCGTTCTGCAAGCTCTTCAGCGTCACGATGTCCCGCGCGCGGATGTTCTTCTCGATCAGGTGCATCACCGCCACGCCCGACGCCTCGCCATACTGGTCGCGGCTCTCGTAGGGCGCAGGCGCCCCGCTGGAGTTCAGCAGCGCGAGGCCAATCGCCTCCGACACGCAGGCCATCGTGTTCGCCGTGTACTGCGCCCCGCAGGCGCCCGAGGACGGGCAGGCCACCCGCTCCAGGATCTCCAGCTCGGCGTCGCTCATCGCCCCGGCCTGGTGCTTGCCCACCGCCTCGAACACGTCCTGCACGGTCACGTCGCGGCCGTTCAGCCGCCCCGGCAGGATCGAGCCGCCATAGATGAAGACCGACGGCACGTTCAGCCGCACCATCGCCATCATCATCCCCGGCAGGCTCTTGTCGCAGCCCGCCAGCCCCACCAGCGCGTCATAGCAATGCCCGCGCATCGTCAGCTCCACCGTATCCGCAATCGCATCGCGCGAGGCGAGGGA
Organism: uncultured Alphaproteobacteria bacterium; assembly: GCA_963777765.1. GTDB lineage: Bacteria > Pseudomonadota > Alphaproteobacteria > Rhodobacterales > Rhodobacteraceae > Aliitabrizicola. The sequence goes on from CAVZRP010000009.1 coordinate 66,169, forward strand.
CGAGCGCATCCCCTCATGCCCCATCGCGATCCCGTCGGTCACGGTGATCGTCGTGAACTCGCGCGGCGTCCCGCCGCCCTTCTTCACCCCGTGCTTCACGATCTGCGCCTGCCGGTTCAGCGCGATGTTGCAGGGGGCGGCCTCGTTCCAGCAGGTCGCCACCCCCACCCAGGGCTGGTGGATCTCGTCCTCGGTGATCCCCATCGCGTAGAAGTAGCTCCGGTGCGGCGCGCGCGCCGGGCCTTCCGTCACATGGCGGCTGGGCAGCTTGGACTTGTCGAAACGCTGGTTGGTCATGCGGTCCTCCCGAGGATCTGGCTGACTTCGCCAGATAAAGGGGCCGGGCGGGACGGGCAAGGTCAGTTCCGCCGCCGCTCGCTGATCGAGAGCCGGTCCTGCACGAAACGGATGCCCCGCGTCACCCGGAACACGTCACGCAGGTAAAAGACGAGCGACGCAACGTAGAGCAGCACGGCAGCCGTAAAGGCCGCCTCCACCACGGGCGTCAGCTGCACCGTCACCTGCGCGTCGATGAACAGGATCACGACCGAGAGCGCCACGCACATCCCCGCCATCGTGCAGCACGCCGCCGCCCAGCCGATCTCGCGCGCGCGCTCCACGTAAAAGGCAATCTCCGCCTCCGCCTCGGCCTTCTCCACCGTCCCCGCCCGCAGATGCGATTCCAGCATCCGCGCCCGGTCCACGATCCGGTTCTGCCGCGTGTCGATCACCGACAGCGTCGCCGCCACGGCGGTCAGCAGGAACACCGGCGAGAGCGACGCCTGGATGAGGGTGGAGGCGGTGTGCTGAAGGGGGAGGGTCATGGGTGCGGACTACGGATGGGTTGGCGCACCACAATACCTGCGAATGGTCGCCTTACGCACCTCTCTCCCGTTATCACATTGAACAGAAAGATATTTCTACTCTTCGAGTTGCTTCTTGGTTTCGCTGTGCGCAAAGGTGATGTAGAAATCCGTGTCAATCTTTCCAGTTTCAAAATTCCGAGACACAGTTGGCGGATGCCCTGAGATGTCGCCTATCGTAACGTGCGAAAGCCTCTCGGGAAGATCAGCTCGAGTAGTATATCTGTGTGGACGGTTCTTTAGCTTCACAACTAATAGTCCGAGAACAGTTTTCTCAGATCGCGGTCCGTTATCTTCGCTTTGCAGGCGTCGAGAACTCGGCGCCTAGGTCCACCGTTCGATGATCGATAACACATTGAACTGCCGTCGTCCGCTACACTGAGTTCATAGTTGATGCCATCTTCATTTTTTGTCCAAACCTTTTTTCCCGGATGGGCATGGTAACGCCAATCGAGCCCTTTGCCATCAATCGGGGCGAGGGCGTTTGCCACTTCAATCGCAGATTGATACCTCTGCCCCGGTTCTACGCTCAGACATCTCTTAATTACATTTCTTAGCGTCGAATGAACGTGAGGTAAAAATGACGATCGGTCAGGAAACTTACCCTCTCGAAGATCATTTGCAAACTTGGCGCGGTCAAAGTTTTGTCCTTCACCATAGATCGCAAGCTGTCTATAAAAACTCTCGTTCCCATTGCACATCCGATACAAAGTAAGGCCAAACTGGTAAATGTCAAAAGTTCGATCAAAGGCATTCGCTAGTGTGGCTTCTGGAGAAATCATCTTTACGTAATGACGGTTTTGCGCAGCTATACCCGCATAGTTCATTTGTTTCGCCTGGCCAAAGTCTGAAAGAAGCGCCTCTCCACTGTCAGAAATTAGAATGTTGTCTGGCTTAATGTCAAAGTGGATGAGATTCTTAGAATGAATGTTATGCATCCCTGCCAGTACCTGTGCCGCCAACACAATAACTTCCCGAATGGTAAGGAACTGGGCTTTCATCTTGTCTTTAACTGAGCCCGATCTGTAATATGGCATTGCGACGTAAACATGCTCTTGGTCAAAGCATGCATAATGAATTTGCACAACGTTTGGATGTGCGCTTGCATATAGCGCCTTTGACTCGGAAAAGAATTCATCTGCTGAATTGAGTTTTGCCTTGACGATCTGCTTGCTAACAATCTCGGCGTTCAACTGGTGGTCAAAGGATAGAAATGTACGAGAATTCTGACCATCTTGACCAATTTCCTTGACGATATCAAACGTTAGTTCGGCTTTGTGGTAAGGCTTAAGCATTTCTCGCTCCAATTGCACACAAAACAGCTTCGCGAGCCTCTCTTGTCATCGCCTTCCAGTTCTCAACAGCATATTCTTCTTCGCCGGAAACAAATGGCTTGAACATCTTGCGATCAAACCCAAGGCGCTTCGAAATGGATGAAATCTGACCGACATAGTACCATTTCAGGTTGGAACTAGCAAAAGCCTCCTGAACAACGCCTTCAATCTGAATCCTCTGGATATTGATCTGTTGTGCGTTGGACTCAGTCACACGAATGCCTGCATGCTGCGCACCGTACTCCCGTAGAACATCAAGGAGGTTCGAACGAAGGTATTTGAGCGCGGCTGGTGTGGCAAATGCTGCTGGGATCTTGATTTCTTCAACGTTTAAGATCTCGTCGGTCTCAGTGTCGAAGATTGCGAAGGTGATAGAATTTGGAGTAGCCCGAATACCTATTGTCCTCATTGCTGTCCTCTACATACACCAAACCAAAGCACGAAGATGCCCTTTTTCATAGAACTTTTCGCCGTTAGGTTGCAACACGATTGTTTCATTTCGGCATATAGGTCATCAAGTGCATTTGTATTCAAAAAGCGTGATCTGTATTCATTTGAAGCAGAAAGTTTATTGACCTTTACATCGCCCCCTCCCATGCGCTTCACTCCCCCAACCCCCCCGGAGCACCCCCATGACCCTCGAAACCTGGCTCGCCTTCGTCGCCGCCTCCTCCGTCCTCCTCGTCATCCCCGGCCCGACGATCCTGCTGGTCGTGTCCTACGCCCTCGGCCAGGGCTGGCGCGCCGCGCTGCCCACCGCCATCGGCGTGGCGCTGGGCGACTTCACGGCGATGACGCTGTCGATGCTGGGCATCGGGGCGCTGCTGGCCGCCTCCGCCACGCTCTTCACCGATCCTGAAACTCGCGGGCGCCGCCTACCTGATCTGGCTCGGGGTCAAGCTCTGGCGCGCGGGCGGCACGCTCGACGCGCAACCCATCACCGAGGTCACGCGACCGGGGCGCATGGTGGCCCATGCCTGGCTGGTGACGGCGCTGAACCCGAAAAGCATCACCTTCTTCGTGGCCTTCCTGCCCCAGTTCCTCGACCACTCCGCGAACTTCTGGACGCAGATGCTGGTGTTCGAGACGACGTTCCTGATCCTCGCCTTCACCAACGCGCTCGGCTACGGCCTGATCGCCTCGCGCGCCCGCCGCATGGTGCGTAACCCGCGCGTGATCTCCACCGTCAACCGGGTGGGCGGCACCCTCCTGATCGGCGCGGGCGTGGCCACGGCGACGGTGCGGGCGGCCTGAGTCGGCGCAATTCCCGAGGGTTTCTGTCTGCATACGGATGTCATATGCGGATCATATGGCTTTCATACGCAGCGGAATTGCATTTCCCGCCCCCCCGGCATATCTCCGGGGCAGCATCCGCCAGCGAAGGGCCGCCCCCGCGATGAACTGGATTTCCAACTACGTCCGCCCCAAGATCAACTCGCTGTTTTCCCGCCGCGAGGTGCCGGAAAACCTGTGGACGAAGTGCCCCGAATGCGGAACCATGTTGTTTCACAGAGAGTTGGCGGACAACCTGAACGTCTGCACCAACTGCGATCACCACATGGCGATCTCGCCCGCCGACCGCTTCACGGCGCTGTTCGACGGCGGCGTGTTCGTCGAGGTGAAGGTGCCCGATCCGGTCATCGACCCGCTGCAGTTCCGCGACCAGAAGAAATACCCCGAACGGCTGAAAACCGCCCAGAAATCAACGGGTAGCAAGGAGGCGATGCTGGTCGCCGAAGGCGAGATCGGCCGCACGCCCGTGGTCGCCGTGGCGCAGGATTTCGCCTTCATGGCAGGCTCCATGGGCATGTATGTCGGCAACGCCATCATCGCCGCCGCCCAGCGCGCGGTGAAGCTGAAACGCCCGCTGATCCTGTTCTCCGCCGCCGGCGGCGCCCGGATGCAGGAGGGAATCCTGAGCCTGATGCAGATGCCCCGCACCACCGTCGCCGTGCAGATGCTGAAGGAGGCGGGCCTGCCCTATATCGTCGTGCTGACCCACCCCACCACGGGCGGCGTCACCGCCTCCTACGCGATGCTGGGCGACGTGCAGATCGCCGAGCCGAACGCGCTGATTTGCTTTGCCGGCCCGAGGGTTATCGAACAGACGATCCGCGAGAAACTGCCCGAGGGCTTCCAGCGGGCGGAGTATCTGCTGGATCACGGAATGCTCGACCGCGTCACCCACCGCAAGGCGCTGCGCGACGAGCTGATCACCATCACCCGCATGCTCACCGGCCACCCCCCCGCCGTGAAGGGCGACCTCCCCGCCCCCGGCCAGGTCGCAAGCGAACTCCCCGAACCTGTCGCCGCGAAGTGACCCAAGGCTCCGACGCCCTGCTCGACCGGATGATGAGCCTGCATCCGAAGGTCATCGACCTGACCCTCGACCGCGTCCACAGCCTGCTCGCGAAGCTCGGCCACCCCGAGCGCAGGATTCCCCCCGTCATCCACATCGCCGGCACCAACGGCAAGGGCTCCACCCAGGCCATGATCCGCGCGGGGCTGGAAGCCGAGGGCGACTATGTCCACGCCTACACCTCGCCCCACCTCGCCCGGTTTCACGAACGCATCCGTCTCGCGGGCCAGCTCATTTCCGAACCCGCCCTCGCGAGCCTGCTCGACGAATGCGTCACCGCCAATGGCCCCGACCCGATCACGTTTTTCGAGATCACCACCTGCGCGGCCTTCCTCGCCTTCGCCCACACCCCCGCCGACTGGACCCTGCTCGAAGTCGGTCTCGGTGGCCGGCTGGATGCGACCAACGTGATCGACCGCCCGGCCCTCACGATCATCACGCCCGTCTCGCTCGATCATCAGCAATATCTCGGCGATACCGTCGCCCTGATCGCCGCCGAAAAGGCCGGCATCCTCAAGCGTGGCGTCCCCTGCGTCGTCGGTCCGCAGTCGGATGAGGGACTTGCGGTGATCGAGGCGGTGGCCGCCCGCCTCGGTGCCCCGCTGCTCGCCCACGGTCAGCACTGGCAGGTGACAGAGGAACGCAACCGCCTGATCTATCAGGATGAAACCGGTCTGCTTGACCTGCCGCTGCCCAACCTGCCCGGCCCGCACCAGATGCAGAACGCAGGCGCCGCCATCGCCGCCTTGCGCCATCTCGGCTACGGGCCGGAAGCCTGCGAGGCCGCCGTGACCAAGGCGCAGTGGCCCGCCCGGATGCAGCGCCTGCGCACCGGCCCCCTGGTCGAAGCCGCGCCGCAGGTCGAACTCTGGCTCGACGGCGGCCACAATCCTGCGGGGGGCGAGGCGCTGGCCGCCACCCTCGCGCGGATGCCTGCGCGCCCCACCCACCTGATCTGCGGGATGCTCAACACCAAGGACGTCACCGGCTACCTCCGCCCCCTTGCCGCCCATGCCCGCAGCCTCACCGCCGTGTCGATCCCCGGCGAGAAGAACACGCTGCCCGCCGAGGACACCCGGGCAGCCGCCCGCGCGGTTGGCCTCCCCGCCACCACCGCCGACAGCGTCCTCGCCGCCCTCCGGACCATCGCCTCCCACGATCCGCAGGCCCGCGTCCTCATCTGCGGCTCGCTCTACCTCGCCGGGCAGGTGCTGCGCGAAAACGGCTGAACCGTCGCCCCTGCTTCTTCTGTTCTCAAATATCCTCCGGGGGTCCGGGGGTGGAAAACCCCCGGGTTGCCGCCCTCCCGCACAGACCTACGGCACTGCGCGCACAGACGGCCCGGTTGCAGCGGCGTCGCCGCGCCCCTACCTTTCGCCCCAACATCACCCGGAGGCATCCCATGTCCCTTTCCCTCGGTCTCGACACGTTCGGCGATGTCACGCTCGGCGCTGACGGCGTGCTTCTTCCGCAGGATCAGGTGCTGCGCGATCTCGTGGATCAGGGCACGCTGGCCGACAGCCTTGGCATCGACTTCCTCGGCGTGGGCGAGCATCACCGCGATGATTTCGCGGTCTCGGCCCCCGAGATCGTCCTCGCAGCCATCGCCGCGAAGACCGGCCGCATCCGCCTCGGTTCGGCCGTCACGGTTCTGTCGTCGGACGATCCGGTGCGCGTGTTCCAGCGCTTCTCGACACTCAACGCCATCTCCAATGGCCGGGCCGAGGTGATCCTGGGGCGCGGGTCGTTCACCGAAAGCTTTCCGCTGTTTGGCTACGAGCTACAGGATTACGAGGTTCTGTTTCAGGAAAAGCTCGACCTCTTCACCCACCTGATCCGCGACGAGGCCGTGACATGGAGCGGCCGGACCCGCGCGCCGCTGACCAACCAGCGCGTCTTCCCGACACTGGCGCCCGAGGGCCTCGCCGTATCCATCGGCGTCGGCGGAAGCCCGGAATCCGTCGTGCGCGCGGTGCAGTATGACCTTCCCATGATGCTCGCCATCATCGGTGGCGACCCGCGCCGCTTCCTGCCCTATGTGGATCTCTACAAGCGCGCGGCGAAACAGATGGACCGTCCCATTCGCCCGCTTGGCGTCCACTCTCCCGGCCACGTCGCCGCCACCGACGAACTTGCGCAGGAACAGCTCTGGCCGCATTACCGCAAGATGCACGACCGCATCGGGGGCGAGCGCGGCTGGCCGCCCACCACCAGGGAAAACTTCCTAAACGAGGTTGCGCGCGGCTCGCTCTATGCCGGTTCGCCGGAAACGGTGGCCCGCAAGATTGCGGCCACGGTCAGCGCACTCGGGCTTGGGCGGTTCGACATGAAGTATTCGAACGGCGCGATGCCGCATGCCCAGATGATGGACAGCATCCGCCTGTATGGCGAGCGGGTCATCCCGTTGGTGCGCGAGTTGCTGGCCGACAAGGCCGCCTGACGGGCGGGGCAGGGCAGCCGGGCCGCGCCTAGACCGCGATGTTGTCGATCAGGCGCACGCCGCCCACCCAGGCGGCGGCCAGAAGTCGCGCAGGCCCGTCCAGCCGGTCGCGCCAGAGCAGCGTTTCGGCGTCGCACAGGTCGATGTACTCCACCGTCTCGAACCCTGCGTCCAGCAGCGCCGCCTTCGCGGAGGCCAACGTAGGGGCAACCTTCGCCCCGCCCCGCAGCGCCCGCACGGCGGCCGCCATTTCGCGCGGCAACGCCGCCGCCACCGCCCGCGCATCTGCCGACAGCCGCACGTTGCGCGAGGATCGCGCCAGCCCGTCCGCCTCGCGGATCGTGGGGCAGCCCACCACTTCGACCGGTATGTTCAGGTCCGCCGCCATCCGGCGCACCACCTGCAACTGCTGCCAGTCCTTCTCACCGAAATAGGCCCGGTCGGCCATCGTCATGCCGAACAGCTTCGACACCACCGTTGCCACGCCGTCAAAATGACCGGGCCGATGCAAACCCTCCAGCCGCTCGCTGATGCCTGCCACCCGCACATTCGTGGCGAAGCCGTCGGGATAGACCTCGCCGGCCCCCGGCGCGAAGATCACATCCACCGCCAACGGCGCCAGCAGGCCCGCATCCGCCGCCTCGGTGCGCGGGTACTTCGCAAGATCGTCCGGATTGTTGAACTGCCTGGGGTTGACGAAGATCGTCACGATCACCCGCGCGCAATCGCGCTGGGCGGCGCGCACCAGGCTACAGGTGCCCGTCGTGCAGTGCGCCCATCGTGGGCACCACGCCCACCCGCTCGCCCGCCGCCTTCCACGCATGTACACGGTCGCGCAGGTCGGCAACGGTCCGCAGGATCTCCGGGCTCACCCCTTCGCCTCCGGCACCTCGTCGGGGAACACATGCTCCGGCCCCGGAAAGCGGCGCGCGCGCACATCGGCAGCATAGGCCGCCATAGCCTCGTCGGCGGCCTTGCCAAGCTCGGCATAGCGCTTCACGAACTTGGGCCGGAACTCGGTGAACAGCCCCAGCATGTCATCCACCACCAGCACCTGCCCGTCGCAGGCTGCCGAGGCGCCGATGCCGATTGTCGGTATCGCGATCTCTTCGGTGATGTCGCGCGCCAGCCCGTCCGGCACTTTCTCGATCACGACCGAGAATGCGCCCGCCCGCGAGACGGCCTCTGCATCGGCGCATCACGCGCGCGGCATCCTCGGCACGGCCCTGCACCTTGTAACCGCCGAACATGTTCACCGCCTGCGGCGTCAGTCCGACATGCGCCATGACCGGAATGCCGCGCGCCACGAGGAAGGCGATCGTCTCGGCCATATGCACCCCGCCCTCCAGCTTCACCGCCGCCGCGCCGGTCTCCACCATCACCCGCGCCGCGCTGCGAAAGGCCTGCTCCGGCCCCTCCTCATAGCTGCCGAAAGGCATGTCGATCACCACCAGCGCATGCGACGATCCCCGCATCACCGCACGGCCGTGCAGGATCATCATCTCCAGCGTGACGCCCAGGGTCGAGGGCAGCCCGTGGACCACCATCCCCAGGCTGTCGCCCACCAGCAGCACGTCGCAATGCGGATCGACGATGCGTGCCATCGGGGGTGGTATAGGCTGTCAGGCACCACCAGCGGCGCCGCCCCCTTGCGCGCAAGGATATCCGGCGGCGACAGGCGACGAGAGGCGGGGGCAGTCGCGCTCATGATGCGATCTCCGGCAGGGAACCCATGGGTTTTCATAGCCCTGCCCACCCCGAGGATTGACCACCACCCTTCGCACCTGCCCCCTCGCCACGCCCGCGCGTTCCGGCTACCAAAGTGCGAAAGCCACAGCCCAAAGGTGCCCCATGGCCGATCTGATCCGCATCGACCGTGAGGCGATCCCCTTCGAGACGAGCCGCCCCGATCCGGCGAAAGTGATCTCCGGCGATCCTGTCCATACCACCTGGAACCTCGAGGATCGCGATGGCCTGTATTGCGGCGTGTGGCAGTCCACGCCTGGCGCCTGGCGCGTCAGCTATGCGGAGTGGGAATATGTCCACATTCTCGTGGGCGTCTCGATCCTGCACGAAGACGGACGGCCACCGATCACCCTCCGAGAAGGGCGACAGCTACGTGATCCGCCCGGGATTCCACGGCGTCTGGGAGGTGACGGACACCACCCTCAAGGAGTATGTGATCCGCGCCTGATGCAGATCAGGTCTGTGGTTCTACGGGCGGCGCACCCTGCTCGAAGGCCGCCCGATCGGCGCCAAGCGGATCGGCCAGTTCCTGTGCTGAAATCGGTGGCAGCTTCACCGCACGCTCGGCGACATGCGCCTGCGCTTCCGCGACCGTCATCCCATCCGGCACTTTCACGATGCGCCCGTATTCGTCGTCGATCCAGGCTCCTTCCAGCGCAAGCGACTCATCTCGCCGTGCGGACATGGACCGCGGGTGCCCAGCTCGGTGTTGTCGTAGAGATGCAGTCGCATCCTGATTGAACAGCCGGATGCAGCCCGCCGAGGTCGCCCGCCCGATCGAGGCCGGGTCGATCGTCCCGTGGATGCGGAACAGCGTGTCACGCCCGCCGCGATACAGATACAGCGCCCGTGCGCCGAGAGGGTTATCCAGACCGCCGGGCAGACCCGTCGGCATAGTCGGCATAGAGGTCGGGGCGCGAACGGATCATGTTCCGCGTCGGCTGCCATGACGGCCACTGCTCCTTGCGCCCCACCACGCCGCTGCCCTTGAACGACAACCCCTCGCGCCCGACGGCAATCGCATAGCGCGTGGCAGTCCCGTTCTCGTGCACGTGGTAAAGCCTGCGCGCATAGACATCGACCACGATGGTTCCGGGTGCGTCGGGGCCGACATAGGACACCTCTTGCCGGATGTTGGTCGAAACAAGGTAGCGCGCCGGGACGGCAGGAATGAAGAACTCGCCATCCTGCACGCTCTCATACATCGGGTTGGCAGACCGGCTCACCGAACTCGGCTGGGGGCCACAGGCCGCAAGCAGGCCAAGAACGATCAGCAGCGCAGCGCGTTGGAAAATCTGAAGCACGATGGGACCCAGGCCTTATCGAGAGCAATATTAATCCCCTTCGGCCATGTCTTCCCCCCCAAGGTCAACCCCTTACCGCTTCCTGTGCGCTTGAAACCCCCGAGAGCGTGGCGCGCGTGTCTCCATGACCGGAACCGCCCGGGTCAGGCCGCCGCATTTGCGCGGCACGGCCCATGGCGCGACCGCAACCACCGAATTGCGCCGCCCGCTCTCGAGTCGCGCGCCGTTCAGCTCACCACGTTGAATTCGGGACCGTAGGGATACCCGGTCATGTCCTCGTTTCCGTCCTCGGTGATCAGGAAGATGTCATGCTCGCGGTAGCCGCCCGCCCCCGGCTGTCCCTCGGGGATCGTCAGCATCGGCTCCATCGAGATGACCATGCCCGGCTCCAGCACCGTGTCGATGTCCTCGCGCAGTTCCAGCCCGGCTTCGCGCCCGTAGTAATGCGACAGGATGCCGAAGGAATGCCCATAGCCGAACGTCCGGTATTGCAGCATCTGCCGCTCGGCCAGGAAATCGTTGATCGCCGCCGTGATCTCGGCGCAGCTTTTGCCGGGCTTCAGCAGCGTCATGCCGTATTCATGCGCGGCGATGTTGGCCTCCCAGACCCTCAGGCTCGCAGGGTCTGACCTCGCCCACGAACATGGTCCGCTCCAGCGCGGTGTAGTAGCCCGATGATCATCGGAAAGCAGTTGAGCGACAGGATATCGCCCCGCTCCAGCACCCGCCCCGTCACCGGGTTATGCGCCCCGTCGGTGTTCAGCCCCGACTGGAACCAGACCCAGGTATCGCGGTACTCGGCGTCGGGGAACCGTTTCGCGATCTCCGCCTCCATCGCGTCGCGCCCCGCCATTGCCACGTCGATCTCGCGCACGCCCTGCGCGCACCGCCTCCCTGATTGCGTAGCCGCCCACATCGGCCACCTGGCAGCCCTGCCGGATCAGCGCCACTTCTGCATCGCTCTTGACCATGCGCTGCTGCATCGTCGCCGGTGCCACGTCCACGCCGCGCTTCGGCTGCAAGGAAATGGTTCAGCTTCTCGGACTGCAGCAGCGTCAGGTGATCGGCCTCGCAACCGACGGCCTTGCCCGTGCCCACGATCCCCGCCACCACGCGCCAGAAATTGTCGCGCTGCCAGTCGGTGTAGGTGATGTTGTCGCCATGGCTCCGACGCCACGGCTGGCCCGCGTCGATCCCGGCGCTGACGGTGATGCATGCGTCCTTCGTCACCACGCAGGCATAGGGCCGACCGAACGAGCAATAAAGAAAACCCGAGTAATAGGCCACGTTGTGCATCGAGGTCAGCACCACCGCGTCCAGCGAGTGCATCTCCATGATGTCGCGCAGACCGGCCAGCCGATCTTCGTATTCTTCGGCGGCAAAGGGCAGCACCGCCTTGGTGCCGTTGTGAAAGCGATAGTTTTCGGGGCGTTCCAGCGTCATCTCAGACCTCATTCGTAGGGGTCAGCGTAGCGCGGAACCCCGAAAGGTCCCGGCGTACAGGACGACAGGCGGGTATTCCGCCAAGCAGCGGGGCAAGCGGCCCTGTGGCGACGCCATCGCCACGGCTCGGGCGGCAGGATGCGCCGCGCCGTGCGGCTTGGCAAGCGCCGGGGCGACCGGCAACGATCCGCCACCGACATCGCGCTGATAAAACTGTTATCAACCCGCCACTTGTGCCGGGATTGTCTGCCCCCATCTCGGGCGGGCAACAACAGGAGATGCCCGATGAAGTGCCCCGTCGACAATGAAACCCTCGTCATGGCCGACCGTGGCGGAGTCGAGATCGACTATTGCCCCAAATGTCGGGGCGTCTGGCTGGACCGGGGCGAGCTTGACAAGATCATCGAGCGTGCCGCCGGCCCGGCCCCTGCTCCGGCCCCCGCCGCCGTGGCCCAGCCCGCGCCGCCCCCCGTCCCGCCGCAATATGCACCCCAGCCGCAGCACCACGCCCCGCAGGGCCGCCCCCACGGCAAGTACGACGACGATGACGATTACCGCTACGGCTACAAGAAGAAGCGGCGCGAAAGCTTTCTCGGAGAGCTGTTCGACTTCTGAGCCTGCGCGACGGACCGGGCGGCGCTATGCCGCCCGCGCCTTCGACCGGCAGTAGCACGAGGCGCGGATCGGCACCTCGGCCCGCGCCAGCGCCTGATCGAGCAGCAGCTTCACATGCCGTCGCTCCACCGTCTCGCTCCGCCGCCGCAGGCACTCGTCCAGCCCGTGCAGGCTCCAGACGTTTCTCGGATGCTGGCAGGGGCGCGGCAACGTCTCGTCCAGCCCCAGATCGGCGCGGTAGATCGCCTCTGCCTCGTCATGCCGCCCCGCATCCATCAGCAGCGCCCCCAGCGCGTGGCGCGTCGGCTGCATCCAGCCCCACGGTTCGTCATAGAGCAGCGTATCGTCCAGTTCGACCGAACGGCGCAGATGCGCCAGCCCCTCGTCGATCCGCCCCGCCTTGTAGGCCAGTTCGCCCAGCATCATCTGCTCGGCCACCTTCAGCACTTCGGTCGCGGGGTTGTTGAACATCATCCTGTCCTCCTGCACGGCGGCCCAGGCGGCATAAAACGCTTCGCGCTCCTGCTCGGCCTCCGCGATCCGCCCCAGGTTCGCCAGGGCCACGACCCGCCCGTAGCGCAGGATTGCGGTGGTGTAGCTGTAAAGGTCCGCATCCGCTGGAAACGGCTCGTCCATGATCTCGGACCACCGACCGAACCGCACCAGCACATGCGTCCGCATCGCAACGAACGCCTCGAAGAACTGCGGCATGAAGCGCACCACCGGCTCGGGCAGCGTCTCGCGCAGGGCCTCGGCGGCGGCCAGCGCCTGCGAGGGCCGCGCCAGGAACATCGCCCCGTACATCTCGAAATGCAGGTTGTGGATGCGGTAGATGGTGTAGAAGTTCTCGCCCCCCGCATGGTCGAAGAATTTCCGGTCCACCTCCGCCGCGCGGTGGTTGCGCCAGACGACGTTCTGATAGTCGCCGCAGAGCACGTCGATATGCGTGGCCATATGCACGAGATGCCCGCAGTCGGCACCAGATCGACCAGCCGGTCGCCATGCCGCAGCGCCTTTTCCGGCGTGGGCGACATCTCCATCAGGTGGATGTACATGTGCAGCAGGCCCGGATGGTCCCAGGCTGCCGGATCGCGCCCGAAGGCCGTCTCCAGCACCCGCTGCGCCTCTGCGGTCGAGGCACCCTCGGCAGGCCTGCGCCCCGGCAGATCCCACAGCTTCCACGGCGAGCGGTTCATCAGTGCCTCGGCAAAGATCGCCGCCACATCGAGATCGTCGGGAAAGGTCGTCATGCACCCGGCGCATCGAGGCCGAGAAGGCATCGTTCCACGGTCCGTAGTCCTCGACCGCCGGATCGTCGGGAAAACGATGGGCCAGCGCCTCGACCAGCGCCCGCTCCGCCGGGGTCGCCTTGCCCAACCCGGCCTTCGCCTCGGCCAGCGCCCGATGCGCGCGGGCCAGCGCCGTAACCTTCTCGTCAGGGGCGAAGAACTCCCACATCTTGTTGTAGTTCGGCCCGATGGCATGGGCGATGCCCCATTGCGCCAGCACGCAGCCCGGATCGGCCTGCGACCGCCTTCTCGAAACAGACGATCGCCTCTTCGTGGTTGAACCCGTAGAGCCAGACCAGCCCCCGGTCGAACCAGACCCGCGCCTCGGGGAGGGCCGTGACCGACCCGCGCCGGTATGCTCCAAGATCGAAATAGGTCAAGCGATACCCCTCCCATCACCGGGCCAGGTTCATGGCTCCTCAGCCGCGCCGCAACTGTTCGTAGATCAGCGCAACTGCAAGAATGGCATGAAATGCGACGGCAGGCCACAGCAGCAATCCTGCATGGCCATCCCCCAGACCGACCCATGCCAGATACAGCCCGACAGCGACGGTATAGCACAGCATTCCGACCGCCGCAGACCCGCGCCAGCATCCGGCCGCCAGGGCGACAAGCGCAATGCCTGCCACCCGTGCGGCAGATGCGCCGATCCCTTCCAGCCCCTCGCCGAACAGAAGGCGTACCACGAGTCCCGGCACGAGGATCAGCGCAAGACCCGTTGCAGCCTCGGCGATGGTCGCAATCAACAGGGCTTTGCCCATCGCCGCGTCTCCCTCAGCCTGACTCTAAGATCTTGGCGCAAGATCGAAGGTCAGCCGATCGATCGTCCCGGTGAACGGGAACGGCGAGTCATAGCGATACTCCGCCAACGCCACGCCGGTGCGCGTATCCGACCCGACGTCGAAGGTCTTCGTCCTCGGGGAACATGATCGGCGTGCCGTTCTCCAGCGTGTTCGTGGCGACTTCCTTGCCGTCGACCGACAAGACACCCGTGCCGCCCTTGCCCAGACCCGGCCCGTCGATCTTGTAGTCGAAGACGATCGGTGTGCTTGCCCGGCTCGAGGTAGGGCCCTTCCCACATCGTCCGCTTCAGGTCGAGCAGGTTGTACATGAAGACCACGCGGCCCCGGTCCAACCCGAACTCGCCCTTGCTCAGGAACAGCGCGTAGCCCCCGAAGCGTCCGCCGTCGGTGACGATCACGCCTTCGGCGCCGCCCTCGGGGATCGTGACCTCGGCCGTGATGGTGTAGGACTTGTTGAGGATGTTCGGCGCGCCGCTGTTCGGTGTGCCGCTGATCGGCGCCGGTGTAGGTGAACTCCGTCCGACCCGCCGTCAGGTTGGGGCGCGGCGCGGTGAAGCGGGCAAGGGTCGAGTTGTCCAGCGGCAGCACATCGTACTTCGCCGCCTCGGCGTAGAACAGCGCCTCCATCTCCTTGACCTTGTCCGGCATCTGCGCGGCGAGGTCATCGGACTGCGTCGGGTCCTCGTCGACGTTGTAGAGCTCCCACTTGTAGCCCGTCGATCACGTCCGGCGGCGCTCCGGTTGCCGGGCGCCCAGGGAATCGTGACTGGCGTGGTCGCGGCAACCCAGCCGTCATTGATAGATCGCGCGGTTGCCGAGCATCTCGAAATACTGCGTCTTGTGCGTGGTCGGCGCGTCGGCAGCCGCCTTCGGCCAGGCGTAGGCCATGCTCACGCCCTCGATCGGCTGTCTGCGCGATGCCGTTGACTGTCTCCGGCGCGGGAATGCCCGTCACGTCCAGGATCGTCGGCACGATGTCGATCAGGTGGTGGAACTGCCGGCGGATGCCGCCCTTGTCCTCGATATGGCCCGGGCCAGGACATCACGACGCCCTGCGCCGTGCCGCCGATAGTGCGAGGCGACCTGCTTGACCCATTTGAACGGCGTGCCCATCGCCCAGGCCCAGCCGACCGAGAAATGCGGGAAGGTGCGCTCCGAGCCCCAGAACGGATACCACAGCATCTGGTCCTTCACCGGCACGGTGACACCGTTGAAATAGGTGAACTCGTTCGGCGTGCCGTTCAGCCCGCCCTCGGCGCTCGCACCGTTGTCGCCGCCGATATAGATGATCAGCGTGTTGTCGCGCTCGCCCAGGTCCTCGACCGCCTGAATCACCCGGCCGATCTCGTGGTCGGTATAGGCGAGATAGGCGGCATAGACATTGGCCTGCCGGATGAAGAGCTTCTTCTCGATCTCAGGCTCAGCGTGTCCCATTCCGGGATCTTCGCGCCGCCGAACTCGTCCTGGCCCGAGGGCCAGTCAGTCAGCTTGGCCGTCTCGGGCATGATGCCGAGGCGCTTCTGGTTGGCGAAGATCGTCTCGCGCAGCTTGTTCCAGCCATCGTCGAACAGGTGCATCGCCTCGATCTTCTTGACCCATTCCTCGGTCGGGTGGTGCGGCGCATGGGTGCCGCCGGGAACGTAGTAGACGAAGAACGGCTTTTCCGGCGCGACCGCCTTGAGCGTCGTCATGTAGTCGATGGCTTCGTCGGCCATCGCGGTCGTCAGGTTCCAGCCGGGATTGCCCTCGAACGGGATAGATCGCGGTGGTGTTGCGGAACAGGTTCGGCTGCCACTGGCTCGCGTCACCTCCGACGAAGCCGTAGAAATATTCGAAGCCATAGCCGATCGGCCAATGGTCGAAGGGGCCGGCCTGCGTCGCCTCGTAGAACGGCGTGTTGTGGTTCTTGCCGAACCACGAGGTGGCATAGCCGTTGTCCTTCAGGATCTGGCCGATGGTCCCGTTCTCGCGGCGGATGATCGAGTCATAGCCCGGAAAGCCGGTCGCCGCCTCGCCCACCACGCCGAAGCCGGCCGAATGGTGGTTGCGCCCGGTGATCAGCGCGGCCCGGGTCGAGGAACAGATCGCGGTCGAATGAACGTTGGTGAAGCGCAGGCCTTCCGCAGCCAGCGCGTCCATCGCCGGCGTCGGGATCACGCCGCCGAAGGTCGAGGGCGCACCGAAGCCCTGATCGTCCGTCATGATCAGCAGGATGTTCGGCGCGCCTTCGGGCGGCACGATGCGCGGTGGCCACCACGGCGTCGACTCCGTCGCCTTCTCCTTGATGACGCCGCCGAAGGCCGGATCGGGCGGCGGCAACTGGGTGCCCGCGATCGTCGTGGTCGCCCCGGGCGAACCGAGTTCGCCGGTCACCTCCTGTGCCATGCCCGGTGATGCGACAGTCGCAGACAGAAGACCAAAGGCAAGAATGAAGGATATGCGTGTCATGCGACGGGACTCCCGTGATCGGCAGACCAATGGAAAAGCACAGCGCAGCGCCATCAGCCTGAGCCGATGCTAGAATTCCGTCAAGCGCCGCACTTATCTTTCCGCGCCTTTCGGTCGGCAGAGCAACCGCAAAGGTCAGACACTATGGCGAATGTCCCCGCTTCTGGGTGTGTCCGGGGTGCGTCGGACTGCAACGATTCCATTAACAGAAGTTGCAATATCCAATTCAATCAAAGGCCTGGAAAAGTGTCGCACTGTGCGACATCCCCCCTGTCCCGCACCCGGCCCCTCAGACCGACCGGGTGATGCCCGCCATCCACCCGCAGGTTCTGCCCGGTGATGTAGCCCTGCCGCGTCCGAGGCGAGGAAGCTGATCACCCCGGCAATCTCCGCCACCTTCCCATAGCGCCCCATCGGGATCGGCGCGCGGAATTCCTCCTTCTCCGGCAGGCTGTCGATGAACCCCGGCAGGATGTTGTTCATCCGGATATTCTCTGCCGCATACCGGTCCGCGAACAGCTTCGTGAACGCCGCCAACCCCGCCCGGAACACGCCCGAGGTCGGAAAGACCGGGTCCGGCTCGAACGTCGCGAAGGTCGAGATGTTGATGATCGCCCCGCCGCCTTCTGCGCCTCCATCACCGGCGTCACCGCCCGGTCGGCCGCACGGCCGACAGGAAATAGACCTCCATCCCCTGATGCCACTGCCTCGTCGGTGATCTCCAGCAGCGGCGCGCGCGGCCCGTGGCCGGCCGAGTTGACCAGCACGTCGATCCGGCCCCATCGCGCCAGCGTCGCGTCGCACCAGCCGTGTCGACATCCGCCTGCGACTGGTTCGACCCGGTCACGCCCACGCCGCCCAGCGACTGCGCCAGCGCCTCGCCCTTGCCCGGAGGAGGACAGGATCGCCACCTTGAACCCGTCCGCCGCCAGCCGCCGCGCCGCCGCCGCGCCCATCCCGCTGCCGCCCGCCGTGATGACCGCTACCTTGTCCATGCTACCCTCCCATGTGCCACGCGGTCGGTGGCAGCGTTGCCTCCGGGCGAGGGACGGCGATGCCGCAAGGGCCGTTGACCCCCGGCCCCCTGAGGCTTGGTCGAACAGGCTGTGACCCATGCAGCCCGGCCCGCGGAACCTCATCACCGATGTCCCCGGCCTGCAGGGTCGGCAATGCCGCAGGATCCGCAGCTGCGGTCCGGGGTCACGGTCCTGACGGCGGACCAGCCCTTCACCGCTGCCGTCAGCGTCATGGGCGGTGCGCCCGGCACGCGCGAGACGGACCTGCTCGCCCCGGACAAGCTGGTGCAGCAGGTCGATGCGCTCGTTCTGTCCGGCGGCTCGGCCTTCGGCCTCGACGCTGCCTCGGGCGTCACCGACGGGCTGCGCGAGCATGGGCCGCGGCTTTGCGGTCGGCGCCGGTGCGGGTGCCGATCGTGCCGGGGGCGATCCTGTTTGACCTGCTGAACGGCGGCGACAAGGGCTGGGCCGAGAACCCTTACACCGCGCTCGGCCGCGCGGCGCTTGCCGCTGCAGCGACCGGCTTCGCGACTCGGCACGGCCGGGGCGGGCTATCGGCGCGATGACCGGCACGCTGGAAGGGCGGGCTCGGCTCTGCCTCGGCCGTGCTTGCGAACGGACTCACCGTCGGCGCGCTGGTCGCGGTCAATGCGCTCGGGTCGGTCACGGTCGGCGAGGCGGCCGCAGTTCTGGGCGGCACCATGGGAGACTGGGCGACGAGTTCGGCGGGCGCGGCGCGGCGCCGCGCCGTTGCCGGCAGCGACGAACCGATCGCCACGCAAGCGGATGGGCGAGGCGACGACGCATCGCCATCGTCGCCACAGATGCCGCCCTGACCCAGGCGCAGGCGCTGCGCATGGCGACGGCGGCGCAGGACGGGATGGCGCGGGCGATCGTGCCGTCGCACACGCCCTTCGACGGCGATCTGGTCTTTGCCGCCGCGACCGGCGCACGTCCCCTGCCGGACCCGCGGCGGATGCGTTTCTGCTGGGCCATGCTGCGGCCTGCTGCCTGGCCCGCGCGATCGCCCGGGCGGTGTTTCTGGCCAGAGCCGATGGCCAGGGCGATCTGCAGGACGCCTGGGTTTCAGCGCGTCACGGACCGCGCTGATCACCAGCGCTTCAGCGCGGCTTCATCGCTCGTCCTTCGCGGCGACCCATTCCGCACCCGAACCGGTGATCTCCTTCTTCCAGAACGGCGCGCGGGATTTCAGGTAGTCCATCAGGAACTCGGCCGCCGCAAAGGCGTCGCCCCGGTGGGCGGCGGCGGTGGCGACCATCATGATCGGTTCGCCCACGGCAAGGCGACCGTGGCGGTGGATCACCAGGGCGTCGATCAGCGACCAGCGGGCGACGGCCTCGGTCGATGATCGCGGTGATCGCGCGTTTCGGTCATGCCTGGGTAGTGCTCGATCTCCATGGCAGCGAGGTTGCCCGCAACGTCCCGGACGATGCCGGTGAAGGTCACAACGGCCCCGGCACCCTGCAGGGCGCGGGCGAAGGCGTCGGCCTCTGCACCCAGGTCGAAGGGCTCGGGCTGGACGCGGACCTGCATGGTCAGCCGCCGGTCATCGGGGGGAAGAACGCCACCTCTCGCACGCCGGCAAGGGGGGCGTCGAAGCTCGGAAAGATCCTGATCGAGCGCGACGCGCAGGGCGGCAAGGTCGGCGAAGGCAGCGGCGTAGCGGTCCTCGCGGGCGGAAAGTTCGGCCACGAGGTCGGCCACGGTCAGGGCGGAGGTTTCGACCCGCTCGCGCGGCAGGCCGATGCGTTCGCGGACCCAGGCGAAGTAGAGCACGTCGATCATCGGTCGTCGCGCAGGAAGGGCAGGGACTTGCGGAAGTATTCCCAGCCGGTGACGAGGGTCAGCGCGGCAGCGATCCAGATCAGGACGAGACCGACCAGCGTGGCATAGGAAGAGCAGCCGTGGGTGCCGCAGGAGCGGATCGGATCGGCAAGCCCGGCGGAGACGGCGATGGCGTATTCGTCGGGGGTCATGCCCTGGCGGGCGATGCCTTCGAGGTGTTCGAGGCCGGTGCCGAGGAACAGGACGGCGATGGCGACCATCTGGGCGGTGGTTTTCCACTTGGCGAGCCGGGAGACCTGCGAGATGGCGGGGTCTTGCCGCCGAGGTATTCCCGCAGGCCCGACACGAAGACCTCGCGGAACAGGATCGCGGTGGCGGGCAGGATCAGCCAAGGGTTCATGCCGGAATAGCCGGTGATGATGAGAAGGGCGATCACGACCATGGCCTTGTCGGCGATGGGATCGAGCATGGTGCCGAATTTGGATTCCTGTTTCCAGAGCCGGGCGAGATAGCCGTCAAAGTAATCGGTGATGGCGGCGACAATGAAGAGGGTCAGGGCGAACCAGTCGGCCCAGGGGCGGTGGAAATAGAGGAACATCAGGGCGACGCCGGGGGCGGCGAGGAGGCGCAGGACCGTGAGTGTGTTCGGGATCGTCCAGGTCATGGCGTTGGATAGCCCATCCGGGGGGGACTGGGGAAGCGGAATCGCCGCGCGGGACGTGCCAGGTGTCGCACAGTGCGACACTTTCTTAGATCATTGTTTTTCAATGGTTTGTTATAGGCCCGTTAACGCAATTTTGACTGATCCGGGGGTGAAACGCACCCGTCGCATATCGGGTTCCGCCACCCCGCGCCGCCTGCCGGAAGGGCAAGGGCGGGGAGGACCGATCACAGTTTGCCATTCTGATCGAGGCGCGGACATCGGATACGACCGAGGTTGCGGGCAGAAGGCAACATGCCATCTCGCACGGCCCCCGCGATCCAAAGACGCCGCCCGTGCGCGTCAGCGGGCGCCGTGGCCGACCGGGGATGCGTTGGCAGGACGGGTGAGTGTCCAGATCAGGTGGGCAACCGCCGCACCGAGGATGATCGCGCCGCCGACGAGAGTGGCGGGAGGTGGCACCTCACCCAGGAAGAGAAATACCCAGAGCGGTGCGAAGCCTGCGTTCAGGATGCCGAGCAGGCCGGACTGGCCCGCGGGGATGCGGCTTGCGGCAGAGAAGATCAGCAGGTTGCCGATCGCAAGCTGGACCGAGCCGAAGATGGCCAGCAGGCCGACCTCGCGCAGGCCCACCTGCGAGAAGTCCGCGAAGGGCAGGGCCAGCAGACCGCTGGCGAGGACGGTCAGCGTGATCGTCGGCAGGATATCCATCGTGCGATGGTGGCGCATGATGAGGATCAGTGCGGAATAGGCCAGAACGCAGCACAGGGCCAGCAGGTCGCCCAGCAGCCCGCCCGACCGCGCCCCCGCGAACATCATCACGGCAATGCCGATGAAACCCGCAAGGGCCGCCAGCAGCGTCGCCACGTCCAGCTTTTCGCCGAGGACGATACGGGCGGCGATGGCGGCGATGAAGGGAGCGGTCGCGAAGATCATGAAGAAGTTCGCGACCGAGGTCAGGCTGAGCGACAGGATGTTCATCACCATCCCGAGCGAATTGAGCGCGACGAAGGCCACGCCGAACAGGCCGATCCCGAGGAGGCGGCGAAGGGTCTGCCGTCCGCTGCCCGCAAGCAGGACGGCCAGCAGAAACAGGAACGCGGCAAAGCCACGCCCCGATGCGGTCGTGAAGCCGTCCGTCGCCAGCAACCGCGTGAACAGGCCGGACGTTGAATCCACGACCGCGCCAGCAAGCATCAGAATGAGGCCTGTTCTGTGCGGTGCGGAAGCGGATGCCATGCGGGCGCGACCTTGTTCTGGATGCGTCCCGTGGATGTCACAGAGCGGTGGCGCAGGCAATGGACGGAGGCGCTGAAGCCGAAAATCCGAATGGTCTATGGGGAGGGCCGGGAAAAACGGCCGACAAGCGTGAAAAAGTTTCCCCTACGTCACTTTTGACGCCCGTTTCACGCGAGGATCACAGACCGATAACAGAAACTGATGTAGGTTGGAGCCTCGGATTGTTTCTGTTCAAGCGTCGATCGCGACCCTGGGTTTTTTCCAGACCGCCGTGGTCGACACGTTCCCGGGGGGGAAACAAACATGAAGATACTCGCGTTGAGCCTGATGGCGCTAGCTGTACTTGGAACAACTCCGGTTGCAGCGAATTCGCATTGTGCGGACCTGTCACTTGTGCTGGCGGTCGACAGTTCCAGCAGCATTGATGACGACGAGTTCCGCATGCAGGTGTTGGGCTATGCCGCCGCCTTCAGCAACCCGGATGTCCTTCGCGCCTTGCGAGACGCGGGAACGGTGGATGTGGCGGCCGTGTTCTGGGCGGATTCCGCGGCACCGACGAAGGTCATTCCGTGGGTTCGGATCAACGGGCAAGCGGATGTCAGGAAATTCGCCGACACCTTTCTGACGGAGCAACGCTATTCCTTTGGCGATACGGATCTTGGCAGTGGGGTAATGACGGCGCTCAACTTGATCGACGAGCCTGGCCGATGCAGTGCAAGGGCGGTCGTGAACGTGTCTGGCGATGGCAAGGCGACGCTGGGTGACCGCAAGTCTGGTCGCATGACGGTCGCGAAGGCTCGGGCGCGCGCCGAAGCGATGGGCGTTACGGTGAATGCGCTGGCCATCGTGAACGCCGAGCCGGGCCTTGCCGATTATTACCGGACCCAGCTGATCACCGGGCCGGGTGCGTTCGTGATGGAGGCGCGGGATTTCCGCGCCTTCGGCGATGCCATCGTTCAGAAGCTGGAACGCGAGATCCGGCCGCAGCTTTCTGCTTCGGTCGACCCGGACCTGCTGCGCTGACCGGTCAGCCGCGATTGTGGAAATAGTCGCGGATCAGTTGCGCCATGGCGGCCGAAATGCCGTCGACCGCCTTCAGGTCTTCCACACCGGCGCGGGCCACGGCCTTGGCGCTGCCGAAATGGGCGAGCAGTGCGCGCTTGCGGGTGGCGCCCACGCCGGGAATGTCGTCCAGGGGCGTGGCGCTGACCGTCTTCGCCCGCTTGGCGCGGTGCGCGCCGATGGCCCAGCGGTGCGCCTCGTCCCGCAGGCGCTGGATGAAGTAGAGCACCGGGTGGGTGTGCGGCAGGGCAAAGGGCGGCTCGACCGGGGCGGTGGAATTCTTCCTTGCCCGCATCGCGGTCGATGCCCTTGGCGACACCGACCATGGCGATGTCGTCGACTCCCAGTTCCGCCATGATCTGGGCGACGGCGCTGACCTGGCCTGCGCCGCCGTCGATCAGCAGAAGGTCGGGCCACGACTCTGACTGACGGTCTGGGTCTTCCTTGAGCAGGCGTTCGAAGCGGCGGGTCAGCACCTCTTTCATCATGCCGAAGTCGTCGCTGTTCGCGCCCGCGTCGGACTTGATGTTGAACTTGCGGTACTGGGATTTCAGGAAGCCCTCGGGACCGGCCACGATCATGCCGCCCACGGCATTGGTGCCCTGGATATGCGAGTTGTCGTAGACCTCGATGCGCTTGGGCGGGGCGTCGAGTTCGAAGCGCCTCGGCGAGGCCGGTGAGCAGCTTGTTCTGCGTGGCGCCCTCGGCCATCTTGCGGGCGAGGCTTTCGCGGGCGTTGCGGGCGGCGTTCTCCACCAGTTCGGCCTTTTCGCCGCGCTGGGGAACGGCCAGTTCCACGCGCCGCCCGGCGCGGTCGGAGAGGAGCTGGGTGACCAGATCCTCGTTCTCGACCGTATGGGACAGCAGGATCAGCCGGGGCGGTTCCTTGTCGTCGTAGAACTGGGCCAGGAACGCCTCGAGGATCTCCGGGCGCTTCGGCGCCTGCGCCGGTGCGGGGGTAGAAATCGGCGGTTGCCCCAGCTTTGGTTGGCGCGGATGAAGAAGACCTGGACGCAGGCCTGCCCACCCTCGAGGTGCAGTGCGATCACGTCGGCCTCGGCCACGCCACGCGGGTTGATGCCCTGTGTGCTCTGAACCTGCGTCAGGGCGCGTGATCCGGTCGCGCAGGGCGGCGGCGCGTTCGAACTCCATCGTCTGCTGGACGCCTCGGCCATCGCCCTTGCGAGGTCGGCCTGGACGGCGGTGGTCTTGCCCTGAAGGAAAGCTTCGGCATCGGCAATGAGGGCGTTGTAGTCGGGTTCCGCGATCTTGCCGACGCAGGGGGCGGAGCAGCGCTTGATCTGGTAGAGCAGGCAGGGGCGGGTGCGGCTTTCGAACATCGCGTCGGTGCAGTTGCGCAGCAGGAACACCTTCTGAAGCTGGTTCAGGGTGCGGTTGACCGCCCCGGCGCTGGCGAAGGGACCGAAGTAGCTGCCCTTGTCGGACCGTCTTGCCGCGGTGCTTCTTGATCTGCGGGAAGGGGTGATCCTTGGCGATCAGGATGTTCGGAAAGCTCTTGTCGTCCCGCAGGAGCACGTTGTAGCGCGGCTTGAGCTGCTTGATGAGGTTCTGCTCCAGCAGCAGCGCCTCGGTTTCCGTGCGCGTGGTGAGGAACATCATCGAGGCCGTCTCGAAGATCATCCGGGCGATGCGGCCGGAATGGCCCGAGGGCCGTGCGTAGTTCGAGACGCGGGCCTTGAGGTTGCGGGCCTTGCCGACATAGAGCACCTGAGCCTGTGCATCGAGCATGCGGTAGACGCCCGGCGAGGCGTCAAGCGACTTGAGATAGCCTTGGATGACCGCGTGGCCGGTGGGTGGCTTGTCTGCCCGGCCGGTGCCCGTATCCACCTGAAACTCCTCCGTTCGATTCCCCCTCTGGCTGCAATGATATGCGCACGGGGGCAAGAAGAAAGCTGTCCACGTTTTCTGTGGACAACTCTGCGCAAAACATTCCGGGATTGCCGAATTTTCCTTGGATTCTGACGAGTTCGTTACTTTGCCTGTTTTTTGAGCGAAATGGTAAGTATTTGTTTTCAGGACTTATATTTCGTGAGGTGGGGCAAATCCCTGAAAAGCATGAAGGATTTGCGACTTAGTTTCACGGCGAGGCGCCAAAGTGGAAAACTTTCCGCGCGCGGCGTCGATCCGGCGTCAGCAAAGCGAATGGCCGTTCACTCAACACCCAGAATATCTTCGGTTTTCCAGAGCAAGTGCTCGCCCCCGTCGACGCAGAGGATCTGGCCCGTGACGGCCCGCGCGTCCAGGAAATACCCCAGGGCGGCGGCGATGTCTGCCGGGTCGGCACCGCGCTTCAGGATGGTCGAGGCGCGTTGGGCGGCGAAGTGCGCCGCACTCTGCCGCGCGCCGCTGCAGCGTGGGGCCGGGACCGATGGCGTTGACGCGGACATGCCGGCGCGAGGGACTGGGCGGCGGTGCGGGTGAGCGCCCAGAGGCCCATCTTGGCGATGGTGTAGGTCATGAACTCGGGCGTCAGCTTGAACACGCGCTGGTCGATCATGTTGACGACCAGGCCCTGGGCCACGGGTTCGCCGCCCTCGTCGGTCAGGGGCGCGGGCACCTGCGGGGCGAAGGCCTGGGTCAGCACGAACGGCGCGCGGAGGTTGGAGCCGATGTGGCGGTCCCAGCTTTCGCGCGTGGCGGTGGCGAGCGTGTCGTACTCGAAGATCGAGGCGTTGTTCACGAGGACGGTCAGCGGGCCACCCAGGGCCGCTGCGGCGCGGGCGATCAGGGCGGTCGTCTGATCTTCGTCCAGCAGGTCGGCCCGGACGGTTTCCGCCATGCGGCCCATGGCGCGGATGTCGGCCGCCGTTGCCTCGGCCTCGGCCGCGAGCCGGAATAGTGCACGGCCACGTCATATCCGCGCCCTGCCAGATAGAGGGCCATGGCGCGGCCGATGCGGCGCGCCGCGCCGGTGACAAGGGCGCGTTTCGGGGCTGGGTCAGCCATGGATCAAGCCTTTCGTTTTGCGCCGCAGGCGCAGTCGCCACTGCCGATCATGGTATCGTCCGCAGCGGGGACAAGGTTTCGGGCGCGCGACGGAGGGCCATGCGCCTCGAACCTGGACGGGAAAAGGGCGCGGCCGATCATGCGCGATCAGCACCATTCCCAGGAGGAACAGGAGGATGGTCTTGACCAGCATCTAGAGACCGTAGCGCGCCCAGAGCGCCCTGTCTTCGACTTCGGACAGAAGCGCACCGCCAAGCTGCGCGCCAAGTCGCTGGACCAGCGTGCGGCGCTGCCCGTAGGGAACAAGGCGCACCTTGTCGCCGTAGAGCTCCTTCATCTTCGGCACGAGGTGGGCCACGCCATCTGCAAGACCGACAGACACGGACCGCACCGCCGACCCAGATGTCGGCATTGAACAGATCCGCAGCATCGATCGAGCCGCGCGCCGCGCCGGGCCTTCACATGCTCGATGAAAGCGCGGTGGATCGGTTCCTGCAGGGCCTTGAGCCGTTCCACATCCTCGGGCTTTTCCGGCAGGAACGGGTCGGCGAGGCTTTTCGAGCGGCCTGCGGTGACAACGCGGCGTTCGATGCCCTGCTGCGCCATGAGCTTCGGGGAAGCCGAAGCTGGCGAAGATGACGCCGATGGAGCCGACGATGGAGCTGTCATCGACCCAGATCTGGTCGCGCCGCGCAGGCGAGCCAGTAGCCGCCCGATGCCGCCACATCCTCGACAAAGGCATGCACCTCGACCTCGTTCTCGGCCGCGAGCCGGCGGATGCGGGCGGCGATCAGCGAGGATTGCACCGGCGAGCCGCCGGGCGAGTTGATGACAAGCGCAACCGCCTTTGGCTTGCCCTTGGTGAAGGCCTTTTCGATCAGCGGCGCCAGTGCCGCATCGTTGAGGCCCGCGCCGGTGCGCCCGCCGGCCGCGATGGTGCCCTGAAGGCGGATCACGGCCACAGCAGGCGGCTGTTTGAGAAATGGGATGAAGCGTCTCATGCACCGGACTTAGGGCAGCGACGTCAAGGCAACAAGCGCCAAGCGTGGCGGAGATTGCCGCAGGGCGGGATTTGCTGCGACGGTGCGCCGCATGATCGACAAGCTGGAAATGTTCATCGCGCTGGCCAATGAGCGGCATTTCGGCCGCGCGGCGGAGGTCTGCGGGGTGACGCAGCCGACGCTCTCCTCGGCCATCCGGCAGCTTGAGGATCAGCTTGGCGTCCAGCTTGTCTTCCGGGGCTCACGCTTTCAGGGACTGACGCCCGAAGGGCAGCGCGTGCTGGACTGGGCGCGGCGGATCGTCGGCGACATGCGGGCGTTGAAGGCCGAGATGAAGGCGGTGCGGTCGGGCCTGTCGGGCAACCTTGCGGCTGGGGGTGATCCCTACGGCGCTGCCGATGGTGGCCGACCTGACCGCGCCCTTTCATCGCAGCGGCATCCGAATGTGCGGGTGTCGATCCTGTCGCGCACCTCGCGTCGAGATTCTGGCGCGAGATCGAAAGCCTGGAGCTGGATGCGGGGATCACCTATCTGGACAACGAACCGCTGGGCCGGGTGGCGCAGGTGCCGCTTTACACCGAGTTCTACCGTCTGTCTTTGTCGCACCGGGGACGGAGCTGGCGGGGCGGCGAGCAGGTCACCTGGGCCGAGGTCGCCGAGCAGCCGCTTGTGCCTGCTGACATCGGACATGCAGAACCGGCGCATCGTGAACCAGCATCTGGCCGAGGCCGGGGCGGCGGTGGTGCCGCAGGTCGAACGAATTCCACCATCGCGCTGATCGCGCATGTGCTGACCGGGCGCTGGGCCAGCGTGGTGCCGACGAAGCTGGCGGGCATGTTCGCTGGCAGGCGGGCTGGTGGCCGTGCCCATCGTGGAGCCGGAGGCGGAGCATCTGGTCGGCCTGATCACGGCGCGGCGCGACCCGCTGACCCCGGTGCTGGCGGCGCTGCTGGCAGAGGCGGCGCGTCTGGGCTGCTTCGATAGATGATGTCTATCGTTTGACGGGTATATCGATATTGATCTGCCTATCGACCGCGTGTACACTGGCGTGCAGCCAACCGGAGGGCAGCATGACGACAGACGGCCGCAGAGATCGCGGCGCGGGTAGGGGATATCCTGCGCGCGCATGACGGCATGGAGGGGCCGCTGCTGCCCATCCTGCACGCGGTTCAGGCGGCCTATGGCTATGTGCCGCAAGACGCCGCTGCCGGTGATCGCCTACGGCGCTGAACCTCAGCCGGGCGGAGGTGCATGGGGTGATCAGCTTCTACCACGATTTCCGCGAGGCACCCGCGGGCCGGCACGTGCTGAAGCTGTGCCGGGCCGAGGCCTGCCAGGCGATGGGCGCAGACCGCGTGGCGGACCATGCCAAGGCGCGCGCTGGGGATCGACTGGCACGAGACGACCGCCGATGGCGCGCGTGACGCTGGAGCCGGTGTTCTGCCTGGGCCTGTGCGCCTGCGGGCCGGCGGCGCTGGTCGATGGGCGCGCTGGTGGGCCGGGTGGACGAGGCGCGGGTCGATGCGCTGATCGCCGAGGTGACGGCATGAAGATTTTCGTTCCCCGCGATGCGGCTGCCAAGGCGCTTGGCGCCGATGCAGTGGCCGCGGCGGTGCCGGCCGAGGCCGCGCGGCGCGGGCTGGACGTGACGGTGGTGCGCAACGGCTCGCGCGGCATGGTCTGGCTGGAGCCGCTGGTCGAGGTGGAGACGGACGCGGGCCGCTTCGCCTTCGGGCCGGTCGGCGCCGGCCGATGTGCCGGCGCTGTTCGAGCGGGATTCGGCACGCGCATCCGCAAGGCGCTGGGCCTGACCGAGGAGCTGCCCTGGATGAAGCGGCAGACCCGCCTGACCTTTGCCCGGGTGGGCGTGATCGACCCGCTGTCGCTGGAGGATTACGAGGCGCACGGCGGGCTGGTGGGCCTGCGCCGCGCGCTGGCGATGACGCCCGACGCCGGATCGTGGCCGAGGTGACCGAGCTCGGGCCTGCGCGGCCGCGGCGGCGCGGGCTTTCCGACCGGCATCAAGTGGAAGACGGTGGCCGAGGCGCCGGGCCGAGCAGAAATACATCGTCTGCAACGCCGACGAGGGCGACAGCGGCACCTTTGCCGACCGCATGCTGATGGAGGGCGATCCCTTCACCCTGATCGAGGGCATGGCGATTGCCGGGTCTCGGCGTGCGGGGCGACCAAGGGGTATGTCTATATCCGCTCCGAATACCCCGATGCGATCCGGGTGATGCGAGGCGGCTGTGCCGTTGCCCGCACGGCAGGGCGTGCTGGGGCCACGGTGCTGGGCTCGGGCCGGCCTTCGACATGGAGGTGCGCGTCGGCGCGGGGGCCTATGTCTGCGGCGAGGAAACCTCGCTGCTGAACTCGCTGGAGGGCAAGCGCGGCGTGGTGCGCGCCAAGCCGCCGCTGCCCGCGCTGGAGGGCTTCATGGGCAGGCCGACGGTGGTGAACAACGTGATCTCGCTGGCCACGGTGCCGGTGATCTTCGAACAAGGGCGCGGCGCTTCTACAAGGACTTCGGCCTGGGCCGGTCGCGCGGGACGATCCCGCTGCAGATCGCCGGAAACGTGAAGCACGGCGGGCTGTTCGAGACCGCCTTCGGCCTGACGCTGGGCGAGATCGTCGACGAGATCGGCGGCGGCACGGCCATCGGGCGGCCGGTCAAGGCGGTGCAGGTGGGCGGGCCGCTGGGGGCCTATTTCCCGCGCGCGCTGTTCGACACGCCGTTCGGCTATGAGGAATTCGCCGGCGAAGGACGGGCTGATCGGCCATGCCGGGCATCGTGGTGTTCGACGACAGCGCCGACATGCTGAAGCAGGCCCGCTTCGCGATGGAGTTCTGCGCCATCGAAAGCTGCGGCAAGTGCACCCCCTGCCGGATCGGCGCGGTCCGCGGGGTCGAAACCGTGGACCGCATCGCGCGCGGCGATGCCAGCGCGATCCCGCTGCTGACCGACCTTTGCGAGACGATGAAGGCCGGCTCGCTCTGCGCCCTGGGCGGCTTCACCCCCTATCCGGTGATGTCGCGCGCTGACCCATTTCCCCGACGATTTCGCCCCGCGAAGGAGGCCGCCGAATGAAGGACTTCATCATCCCCGACCGCGATTTCGGCACCCCGGCGGCGAAGTCGAAGGCGATGGTCACGCTGACCATCGACGGCTTCGACGTGACGGTGCCCGAAGGCACCAGCATCATGCGCGCGGCGGCCGAGGCGGGCATCTCCGTGCCGAAGCTCTGCGCGACCGACAGCATCGATGCCTTCGGGTCCTGCCGGCTGTGCCTGGTCGAGATCGAGGGGCGCAACGGCACGCCGGCCTCCTGCACCACGCCGGTGGCGCCCGGCCTGAAGGTGCACACCCAGACCGGCAAGCTGAAGACGCTGCGGCGCGGGGTGATGGAGCTGTACATCAGCGACCACCCGCTGGATTGCCTGACCTGCTCGGCCAATGGCGATTGCGAGTTGCAGGACATGGCGGGCGCCGTGGGCCTGCGCGATGTGCGCTATGAGGCGGTCGACACCCATTTCCAGCGCGAAGAACACCAGCGGCGAGGCCAATCCGCAATGGATGCCCAAGGACGACAGCAACCCCTATTTCACCTATGACCCGGCGAAATGCATCGTCTGCTCGCGCTGCGTGCGGGCCTGCGAAGAGGTGCAGGGCACCTTCGCGCTGACCATCGAGGGGCGCGGCTGGGACAGCCGGGTGTCCTTCGGCGCCAAGACGGACACCGCGCTGACCTCGGACTGCGTGTCCTGCGGCGCCTGCGTGCAGGCCTGCCCGACGGCGACGCTTGCAGGAAAAGTCGATCATCGAGATCGGCACGCCCGAACGTTCGGTCATCACCACCTGCGCCTATTGCGGCGTGGGCTGTTCCTTCAAGGCCGAGATGCGCGGCGACGAACTGGTGCGGATGGACGCCCTACAAGCATGGCAAGGCCAACCGGGGCCATTCCTGCGTCAAGGGCCGCTTCGCCTATGGCTATGCCAGCCACACGGACCGCATCCTGAACCCGATGATCCGCGAGAGCATCAACGAGCCGTGGCGCGAAGTGTCCTGGGACGAGGCGCTCGGCTTTGCCGCGGCCCGGATGAAGGGCGATCCAGGAGAAGCACGGGCGTCAGTCGGTCGGGGTCATCACCTCCACCCGCTGCACGAATGAGGAGACCTATCTGGTTCAGAAGCTGACCCGCGCGGTCTTCCGGAACAACAACACCGACACCTGCGCGCGGGTCTGCCATTCGCCCACCGGCTATGGCCTGGGCCAGACCTTCGGCACCAGCGCCGGCACGCAGGATTTCGACTCGGTCGAGCAGACCGATGTGGTGATCGTGATCGGCGCGAACCCGACCGACGGCGCACCCGGTCTTCGCCAGCCGGCTGAAGAAGCGGCTGCGCAAGGGCGCGAAGCTGATCGTGATCGACCCGCGCCGGATCGACCTGGTGAAATCTCCGCACATACAGGCAGCGCATCACCTGGCGCTGAAGCCGGGCACCAACGTGGCCGTGGTCACGGCGCTGGCGCATGTGATCGTGACCGAAGGGCTGTTCGACGAGGCGTTCATCCGCACCCGCTGCGACTGGGACGAATTCGCGGACTATGCCGAGTTCGTGGCCGAGCCGCGCCATTCGCCCGAAGCGACCGAACTGCTGACCGGCGTTCCGAGCGCCGAGCTGCGCGCCGCCGCGCGGCTGTTACGCCAAGGGCGGCAATGGCGCGATCTACTACGGGCTGGGCGTGACCGAGCATAGCCAGGGCTCGACCACGGTGATCGCCATCGCCAACCTGGCCATGCTGACCGGCAATATCGGGCGGCCCGGCGTGGGTGTGAACCCGCTGCGCGGCCAGAACAACGTGCAGGGGTCGTGCGACATGGGGTCGTTCCCGCACGAGCTGCCGGGCTACCGCCACGTCTCGAACGATCAGGTGCGCGACATGTTCGAAATCGCTGTGGGGCGTGAAGATCGACAACGAGCCGGGCCTGCGCATCCCGAACATGCTGGATGCAGCGGTCGAAGGCACGTTCAAGGGCCTTTACTGCCAGGGTGAGGACATCCTGCAATCCGACCCGGACACCAAGCACGTCGCGGCCGGACTGGCGGCGATGGACTGCGTCATCGTCCACGACCTGTTCCTGAACGAGACGGCGAACTACGCGCATGTCTTCCTGCCCGGGTCGACCTTCCTGGAAAAGGACGGCACGTTCACCAATGCCGAGCGGCGGATCAACCGCGTGCGCAAGGTGATGGCCCCGCGCAATGGCTATGCCGACTGGGAGATGACCCAGATGCTCGCGAATGCGATGGGCGCGGACTGGACCTACACCCATCCCAGCCAGATCATGGACGAGATCGCGCTGACCACCCCGTCTTTCGCCGGTGTGACCTATGAGAAGCTGGAGACGATGGGATCGGTCCAGTGGCCCTGCAACGACAAGGCGCCGGAAGGCACGCCGCTGATGCATGTCGACGGCTTCGTGCGCGGCAAGGGCAAGTTCATCCGCACCGAATATGTGCCGACGGATGAAAAGACCGGGCCACGCTTTCCGCTGCTGCTGACGACGGGGCGCATCCTGAGCCAATACAACGTCGGCGCGCAGACGCGACGGACAGCAAACGTGGTCTGGCACGCCGAGGATGTGCTGGAAATTCATCCGCATGACGCCGAGGTGCGCGGCGTGCGCGAGGGGCAGTGGGTTCGGCTTGCCTCGCGGTCGGGCGAAACCTCACTGCGGGCGAAGATCACCGATCGGGTGTCGCCGGGCGTGGTCTATACCACCTTCCACCACCCGGACACGCAGGCCAACGTGATTACGACCGATTATTCGGATTGGGCCACGAACTGCCCGGAATACAAGGTGACGGCGGTGCAGGTCGCCCCGTCGAACGGGCCGAGCGAATGGCAGGAAGAGTATCAGCACATGGCCGAGGAATCGCGCCGAATCCTGCCGGCGGCCGAGTGATGGAAACCAAGCGCCCCCGTGCCCGGATGGTCTTTGGCCCCCTGCGGATCGAGCAGGGAGAGCGGATGCTGCCCGAAGAGGTCGCGGTGGCGCTGAGCTACAACGGCTCCACCCAGGCGGTGATGATGGCGACGCCGGAGGCGCTGGAGGACTTCGCCTATGGTTTCTCGCTGACCGAGGGCATCGCTGCGCCGCACGAGATCGAGAGTGTCGAGATCGTCGAGACGGATCGAGGGATCGACGTACAGATCTGGCTGGACGCGCGGGCGGAAGGCCGCCTCGCGAAGCGGCGGCGCACGATGGCGGGGCCGGTGGGCTGTGGTCTGTGCGGCATCGACTCGCTGGAGGAGGCGGTGCGGACGCTGCCACCCGTGACGGCTACGCTTGCGATTACGCCACAGCAGGTTTGCGCTGCAGTGGCCGCACTGCCGGCGCATCAGGCGCTTCACGACGCGACGCGGGCGGTGCATGCGGCGGCGTTCTGGACACCTGCGGGCGGCATCGTCGCCGTGCGCGAGGATGTGGGTCGCCACAACGCGCTGGACAAGCTGGCCGGGGCGATGCTGAACAGCGGGATCGGACCCGAGGGCGCGGTGGTGCTGACCAGCCGTGTCTCGATCGACATGGTGCAGAAATGTGCCGACGATGGGGGTGCCGGTGCTGATCGCCGTTTCGGCCCCCACCGCCCATGCCGTCGAGATGGCCGAGGCGGCAGGCATCACTCTGATTGCGCTGGCGAAGCCTGACCGGTTCGAGGTTTTTACCCATACCGACCGAATTCATCCCGACGAGGTTGCGCATGTCGCATGACAAGCTGATCCATATGGCGAACCAGATCGCTACCTTTTTCGAGTTCGAAGCCGCATGACGAGGGCGTGGCGGGTGTCGCCGCCCATATCAATGCCTATTGGGAGCCGCGGATGCGGCGCCACCTGTTCGAGGTCATCGATGCAGGCGGGGCCGAGCTGAGGCCGCTTGTGCTGGAAGCGGCAGGCGCCATCCGGCGCCCTGCCGAGGCAGCCTGATCAGTAGCCGGTCGCGCGGACCACGGTTTTCACGGTGCGTCCGAGCAGTTTCACGTCCGTCGCGAAGGACAGATCACGATCATAGTCGGCGTCGAACATGGCGCGCGCCGCGAAGGACGTTTCGTTGCGGGCCGAGGTCTGCCAGTAGCCCGTGATGCCGGGGCGCATGCGATAGTAGACGGTCGAGGGGTAGAGCGCCTGCTGGGACAGCATCATCGGGCGCGGGCCGACCAGGCTCATGTCGCCCACAAGCACGTTCCAGAGTTGGGGAAGTTCGTCCAGCGAGGACTTTCGGATGAAGCGACCGAACCGGGTAATGCGGGGGTCGCATTTCAGCTTCTGCGTTTCATCCCATTCGCGGCGCAGTTCCGGATCGGCGGCAAGGCAGGCCTCCATCCGCGCGTCGGCGTCCTTTACCATGCTGCGGAGCTTCCACATCTTGAAAACGCGGCGATCCTTGCCGACCCGTTCCTGTCCGTAGAATGGCGAACCGCCATCAAGTGCCACACCGATGGCCAAGCCGGCGACCAACGGCACCACGACCGGTGCGGCTGCCAGAACCGCCGTCACATCGAGAACGCGCTTCACGAATTTGCGATATGCCCCCGAGGGACGGTTATGATCCTCAACCGGCATCGACGGCTTGACCGGCGACGCAAGCGACGGAGGAAACTCGGGGAAGTTCATAGTCATTGTATGCGTCTCCTAAACAATTCGACGTCAGAGTTCCAAAGTTTTGTTTTGTTCAATGTGGTATGTGTGGCCGAAAAACCCGGCCTTTCAAAGTCGTGCAGAGAGCGTGGTATGCCATTTTTGCCGTCTCCATACTTCTCCGCCCCAATTCAGAGTTTACCCCGTCGCGCCAGGATAAGGCGACAACTTTCCGCGTTGCAGCACGATCCTGGCGAGGCTTAACCAAGATAGAGGATCGCAAACGGCGAAATTGCGGGAGTTTCTTGGGCGAGCGCGACGGGCGCTGACACCGAAAGGTGCAAATGAAGGCAAATTCGACGCAAACTGATTCTTTCCGCCGTAACCACGAGTGCCTGAACGCGCCGCACGCTCCGGTTGTTTTTGCGGATGCAGCAAGGTGTTGCGGGAAGCGGTGCGGCACATTTGAGACCGATTTGATTGTTTCTGAAACTGTACTCGATCAGCGTGTTCATCCTGCTTGACGCCACCTGCGGCTGGGCTAAGCCGGATTCATGAGCGGCTTCATTTACGCGCCACCAGATCTGCCGCTTCGCCTGCTTCACCATGATGCGGCGATTGTGGTCGCGGACAAACCCGCAGGTCTGCTTTCGGTTCCCGGGCGGGGCGAGGACCGGGCCGACTGCCTGATCGAGCGGCTTCGTCTCCGGTTCCGCGGCGTGCTGCTGGTGCACCGCCTGGATCTGGATACGTCAGGCGTGATGGTCTTTGCGCTCGACAAGGCGGCGCAGGGAAACCTTGGCAAGCAATTCGAGGCGCGGACGGTCGAAAAGGTCTACGCCGCGCAGCTCTGGGGGCGCCTGGAGCCGGCAGAGGGCCGGGTCGACCTGCCGCTGACCGTTGACTGGCCGAACCGTCCCCGCCAGCATGTGAACCACGAGACGGGCCGGCCGGCCGTGACCGACTGGCGCGTGACGGGGTATGAAGCGGACACAACGCGGGTCCAGTTGATGCCGAGGACCGGGCGGAGTCATCAGTTACGGGTCCACATGGCTGAAACGGGCCACCCGATCCTGGGTGACACGCTTTATGCGCCGGCGGATGCGCCGGCATTCCCCCGCCTGATGCTGCACGCGGAACGGCTGAGTTTCCGCCATCCGAGGACGGGCGAGGATGTCAGCTTCACGTCGCCCGTTCCGTTCTGAACACCGCTTGAGACAGACAGCCCCTGCAGAAGTACCGGGCCGCTCACGGCGTCACGAATTCCGCCGCGCTGTAGCCTTGCAGGTAGAGCAGTGCCGTCAGGTCGCCGTGGTTCACGCGCAGATCGCACTGCGCGGCAACGGCGGGCTTGGCGTGCAGCGCCACCCCGGCCCCCGCCCGGCCCAGCATCCCGAGGTCGTTCGCTCCGTCCCCCACGGCAAGCACCTGATCCTCGGTCAGGCCGAGCCTCGCGGTGATCTCTTCCAGCGCCTGGACCTTCGCGGCGCGGCCCAGGATCGGTTCTTCAACTGTTCCGGTCAGGCGGCCTCTTTCGATGTGCAGCAGGTTGGCCCGGCTTTCGTCGAAGCCCAGCATCGCGGCGACCGGAACGGTGAACGCGGTGAAACCGCCCGAGACCAGGGCTGCATGGGCACCCTGTGCCTTCATCGTCGCCACCAGAACATGCCCGCCCGGCATCGCCGTAATCCGCGTCGCCAACACATGCGCGATCACGCCGGCATCAAGGCCCGAAAGAAGGGCCACGCGCTCGCGAAGTGCCGCTTCGAAGTCAAGCTCGCCGTTCATTGCACGTGCGGTGATCGCCGCGACATGCGGCCCGACACCGGCTTCGGCTGCCAGTTCGTCGATGCATTCCTGCCGGATGATCGTGCTGTCCATGTCCGCCAGCAAAAGCCGCTTCCGACGGCCTTCGGCGGGCAGGACGGCAAGGTCTACACCGAGCTCCTGCAGGCCCTGCCACACCTCCCACTGGTTGGCGGGCATCGACTGTACCGGAAACTCCGCCGCAACGCCCGGATCAAGCCAGCGCGCCTCGCCCCCGCCCCAGGCGTCGCGCAGGCTTTCGACCATCGTTCGGTCCAGCCTTGGCGTGGCAGGGTTGGTCAGAAGGGTGGCCACGAACATGCAGGTGTTTCCGATGCTGGACGCCGCGCGTCGGTTTTTCGATCTCAAGCGGCGCATTAGGCCAAAAATCCGACTTGTGCCAGAGCGCACACGCCTCTATTCCCGATGGTGGGACACCCCTCCCCAACGGGGGGCATTTATCTGGAAGGATACCATGTCTGATCTGCAGACCCCGGCCGCGCGGCCGGAAAACCCGCGCTTTTCCTCTGGCCCCTGCGCCAAGATACCCGGATTTTCTCTCGCCGCCCTGACCGACGCACCGCTTGGCCGTTCGCACCGTGCGACCGTGGGCAAGGCGAAGCTGAAAGAGGCGATCACCCTCACCCGCGACATCCTCGGCGTACCAGCCGACTATCGCATCGGGATCGTGCCCGCGTCCGATACGGGAGCGGTGGAGATGGCGATGTGGTCGCTGCTGGGGGCCCGACCGGTGGAGATGCTGGCCTGGGAAAGCTTTGGCGAGGGCTGGGTCACCGATGCGGTCAAGCAACTGAAGCTCGACGCGACCGTTCGGATCGCGCCATATGGCGAGATCGTCGACTTCGCGCAGGTCGATTTCGACAGGGACGTGGTGTTCACCTGGAACGGCACGACAAGTGGCGTGCGGCTGCCCAATGGCGATGCGATCCCCGCCACCCGTGCCGGTCTGACGATCTGCGACGCGACGAGTGCGGCCTTCGCGATGGATCTGCCGTGGGACAAGCTGGACGTCGTGACCTTCAGTTGGCAGAAGGTTCTTGGCGGCGAGGGCGCGCATGGGATGCTGATCCTGTCTCCGCGCGCGGTGGAACGTCTGGAGAGCCATACGCCCGCCTGGCCGCTGCCGAAGATCTTCCGCCTGACATCCAAGGGAAAGCTGATCGAGGGCATCTTCGAGGGCGAGACGATCAATACACCGTCGATGCTGGCGGTCGAGGATTACCTCGTCGCCCTGAAATGGGCGAGGTCCATCGGCGGGCTGGAGGCCCTGGTCCGGCGGGCGAGCGAGAATGCCGCCACCATCGACGAATTCGTGGCGGCGCGGCCCTGGATCGCGAACCTGGCCGTCGATCCGGCAACGGCCTCCACCACCAGCGTCTGCCTCAAGTTCACGGATCCGCGCATCACCGACGGTGCGGCCTTTGCCAAGGCGGTGGCGGGGCGCATCGAGAAGGCCGGCGCGGGGTTCGACCTTGGTGCCTAT
Source organism: uncultured Alphaproteobacteria bacterium (assembly GCA_963777765.1). Classification (GTDB taxonomy): domain Bacteria; phylum Pseudomonadota; class Alphaproteobacteria; order Rhodobacterales; family Rhodobacteraceae; genus Aliitabrizicola. The sequence goes on from CAVZRP010000009.1 coordinate 103,522, forward strand.
CGCGATGCGCCGCCCGGTCTGCGGATCTGGTGCGGGTCGACGGTGGAGCAGGCGGACGTGGCGGCGCTGCTGCCGTGGATCGACTGGGCGTTCCATGCCGAGATCGCGGCGCTGCCCCGGGCAGCATGATGCCATCGGCGGGGTGAACCCGCCGTCACCATCCCCGGCGGGCGGGGTTCAGGCCGCCCTCCCTTTCGAAATCTCACATGAATGGAGCCCGTCATGGCCCCCAAGGTTCTCGTTTCCGACGAACTCTCCGAAACCGCCGTCCAGATCTTCCGTGATCGGGGGGTCGAGGTGGACTACCTGCCGAAGCTCGGCAAGGACAAGGACGCGCTGGCCGAGGTGATCGGCATGTATGATGGCCTCGCCATCCGCTCGGCAACCAAGGTTACCGAAAAGCTGCTTGAGAAGGCGACCCGGCTGAAGGTCGTCGGTCGGGCCGGGATCGGGGTGGACAATGTCGATATCCCGGCGGCATCGAAGAAGGGCGTGATCGTGATGAACACACCTTTCGGCAACTCCATCACAACGGCCGAACACGCCATCGCGATGATGTTCGCCGTGGCGCGGCAGATCCCCGAGGCGAATGCTTCGACCCATGCGGGCAAGTGGGAGAAGTCGCGCTTCATGGGGGTGGAACTGTTCAACAAGACGCTGGGTGTGATCGGCGCGGGGAACATCGGCGGGATCGTCTGCAATCGCGCGCTGGGGCTGCATATGCGCGTGGTGGCGTATGACCCCTTCCTCAGCGAGGAGCGGGCGAAGACGCTCGGTGTGACCAAGGTTGAGCTGGACGAATTGCTGGCGCGGGCCGATTTCATCACCCTGCACGTGCCGCTGACCGACAAGACGCGGAACATCCTGTCCGCCGAGGCGATCGCCCGCTGCAAGCCGGGGGTGCGGATCATCAACTGCGCGCGAGGCGGGCTGGTCGACGAGGCGGCGTTGGCCGAGGCGCTGAAGGCGGGCCGTGTGGCAGGTGCCGCGTTCGACGTGTTCGCCGAGGAGCCCGCCACAGCCTCGCCGCTGTTCGGGTTGCCCAATGTGGTGGTGACGCCGCATCTCGGAGCAGCGACCACCGAGGCGCAGGAAAACGTGGCCCTGCAGGTGGCCGAGCAGATGTCGGACTATCTGCTGACCGGCGCGGTGCAGAACGCACTGAACATGCCGTCGGTCACGGCGGAAGAGGCGGCGGTCATGGGGCCGTGGGTGAAGCTGGCCGGGCATCTTGGCGCCTTCGTGGGCCAGATGACGGAGGAACCGATCAAGGCAATCAACGTGCTCTATGACGGTACGGTCGCTGGGATGAACCTGGCGGCGCTGAACGCCGCGACGATCGCGGGAATCATGCAGGCGACGAACCCGGATGTGAACATGGTGTCGGCCCCGGTTATCGCGAAGGAGCGGGGCATCCAGATTTCGACCACGCGGCAGGAGAAGTCGGGCGTGTTCGACGCCTATGTCAAGCTTACCGTTGTGACGGACCGGCGCGAGCGGTCGGTGGCGGGCACCTGCTTCAGCGACGGCAAGCCGCGCTTCATCCAGATCAAGGGCATCAACATCGACGCCGAGGTGGGGCGGCACATGCTATACACCACGAACGAGGACGTGCCCGGGATCATCGGCCTTCTCGGCATGACGATGGGGAAGAACGGGGTCAATATCGCGAACTTCACACTGGGGCGCTCGGGGGTGGGGCAGGACGCGATCGCGATCCTCTACCTCGATCAGGCGATCAAGCCCGAGGTGGTGCAGACGCTGGAATCGACGGGGATGTTCCAGCAGGTGAAGCCGCTGGAGTTCGACGTGGCCTAACGGCCCGTCCTGCTTCTTCTGTTCCCAAATATCCCGGGGGGTGCGGGGGGCCGGCCCCCCGCTAGCCCGGGGTGTCGCACAGGGCGACGCTTTATTAAATCCTTGATATTAAGTTATTTTCCAAGATCTGTTAACCCGATCGCGGCGCCACGGGTACGTGTCGCACACCGCGGTCAGCCGTGGCTGCCCCAGGGGCCGTGCTTGCCGGGGCGACCGTCGACCCGTTCGAAGCCATGCGCGCCGAAGAAGTCGCGCTGGCGCCTGGATCATGTTCGCGGTGCCGCGCGCGGTGCGCATCATGTCGAACCAGGCCAGGCCCGCAGGCCAGCGCAGGCACCGGCAGGCCGGCGAGCGCGCCGGCGGCGACGACGCGGCGCAGCGCGCCGTGGGTGCGTTCGAGCTGGTCGGCGAAGAACGGCGCGAGGATCAGGTTGCGGCCGGCGTCTTCGGCCAGCGCCGTCGCCATGTCGTTCAGCATGGCGGAGCGGATGATGCAGCCCGCGCGCCAGACCCGCGCGATCTCGGGCAGCGGCAGCGCCCCAGCCGAAGGCGTTCGACGCGGCGGCGAGCATCGTCGAAGCCCTGCGCGTAGCAGAGGATCTTGCCGGCGATCAGCGCCTGCTTCCAGCGTCGTCGAGCGTCAGCGCCCCGTCGGCCAGCTGCGTGGGCGCCGCGCCGAAGCAGCGCCTCGCCCGGCCGCGCGCATCGCAGGCGGGCCGAGACGTTGCGCGCCATCGACCGCCGCCTCGATCACCGGGAATCGGGGCGGCGAGGTGCTGCGCCTCGATCGCCGTCCAGCGGCCGGTGCCCTTCTGCCCCGCCGCGTCGAGGATCACGTCGAGCATCGCGGCCGCCGGTGGCCGGATCGGTCGCGCGCGGCGACCGCGGCCGAGATCTCGATCGAGGTAGGATCGCAGCGGCCGTCGTTCCAGCGCTGCGAAGATCGGCGGCGATCTCGGCGGCGCGACAGGCCCAGGCCGTCGCGCATCACGCCGTAGACTTCGGCGATCATCTGCATGTCGGCATATTCGATGCCGTTGTGGACGGCCTTGACGAAATGCCCGGCCCCGCCTCGGCCCCATCCAGGTCGGCGCAGGGCGTGCCGTCGTAGCTTGGCGGCGATCGCCTCCAGGACCGGGGCGACGCGATCCCAGTCGGCTCGCGGCGCCGCCGCCCATGATCGACGGGCCGTGGCGCGCGCCCTCCTCGCCGCCCGAGACGCCCATGCCGAGGAAGCGGAACGCCCTGCCGGCCGGCGTCGGCCGCGCGGCGGTCGGTGTCGTGGAAGTTGGCGTTGCCGGCGTCGATGATCAGGTCGTCGGGCCCGAGCAGCGGGCGCAGCGCCGCGATCTGGTCGTCGACCGACGGGCCGGCCGGCACCATCAGGATGATCGCGCGCGGCGGCGTGATCGCCGCGACCAGGCCGTCGCAGCGTGTCGGTCGGCACGATGCGCGGCGGCGAGATCGCCCGCATCGGCGTGCGAAGTCGTGCGTCACTCGCGTCGTGCGGTTCCAGACCGCGATGGGAAAGCCCTTTTCGGCGATGTTGAGCGCCAGCGCCGCGCCCATCGTGCCGAGGCCGATCAGGCCGATTTCCGCCAGTGCCATGTGCCGCTTCCCCTGTTCCATGCCGCCAAGTGGTAGGCCGGGCACGGCGCAGGGTCAAACGCTTGCGCGTCACATCGTCTCTGCGGCGCTGCACGGATCGCCCCTGTCCCTTCGCCTGCGGATGCCTTTAGCCTGCGCGCGGAGCGATGTTGCGGAGTGGTGATGCGGACCTATGCGATCGGGGATATTCACGGGCACCTGGACCTGTTGCAGGACGCGCATGACAAGATCGCGCGGGACCGGGCGCGGACCGGCGACAGCGGCGCGCCGGTGGTGCATCTGGGCGACCTGGTGGACCGGGGTCCGGACAGCCGCGGCGTGATCGAGTATCTGCGGGCCGGTCAGGCGGCGGGCGCGCCGTGGGTCGTGCTGAAGGGAAACCACGACCGGATGTTCGCGGGGTTCCTGATGGATGCAGGCTGGCAGGACCCCGGCCTGCGGAGTGATCTGAGCTGGTTGCACCCGCGGCTGGGCGGGGCGGCGACGCTCGCCTCCTATGGCGTGCGGGCGGCGGGGGACCGGCCCGTCGCACCGGTTCATGCCGAGGCCGTGGCGGCAGTGCCGCAGGCGCATCGCGAGTTTCTGGCGGGCCTGCCGACCTGGCGGTTGCGGGGCGACGTCGTGTTCGTTCACGCGGGCATCCGCCCCGGCGTTCCGCTCGAGGCGCAGGACGAGACCGACCTGGTGTGGATCCGGAAGGGCTTTCTGGAGGACACGGCCGATTTCGGTGTGCTGGTGGTGCATGGGCATACCGCGCTGGACGCGCCGAAGCATTATGGCAACCGGGTGAACATCGACAGCGGGGCGGCCTATGGCGGGCTGCTCACGACGGTCGTGGTCGAGGGGCGGGATGTCTGGGTGCTGGGCGACGGGGGGCGGGAGGCGCTTCTGCCTTGATTGGGCGACTTGGGGTGGCGTCCGGGGCGCTGCCCCGGGCCCCGGGATATTTTCGCCAAGATGAATGGGGTCAGGGGAAGACGCCTGCGGCCGGGCCGAATGCTGTGGCAACGCCAATGGTGGCAAACGCCGTGCGGCTGAGTGCCCGGCGGTCGGCATGGAAGCCCGGGCGACGGATGAGCAGGTGCGGCAGACCGGAGAAGCCGGGGTCCGCGACGCTGTGGCGGATCGCGCGGACGAGTGTGCGCCGGAGCAGCGTGGCGATCAGCGCGAAGGCGGCAGCGGTGGCGGCGAGCAGGTGCATCATCGGCGCCGATCTTTCCAGAGGTGCCATGCGCTGAGCACGGCGGACGCTCCGAAGAACAGGCCCGCGATGCCGATGACTTCGACCATCGCTGCGGCGTTTGCGAGTCCCTGGATGGCGAGCGTTGCCGCCATGGCGGCAAGGCCCGCGAGCGAGATGGCGAGGCGGATCTTGTGTTCCCCCGGCTCGGGCCGGTCACAGCGGAAGTTCGGGGTTGGCGGGGCTGCCGTCGAGCGCGCAGAAGAACTCGTCGAGTTGCGGGGGCTTCACCGACGTGCCGGCCAGCATCGCATGGGCCTGGCCGCGATGGTGGATCTGGTGCTGGAAGAGGTGCAGCAGAAGCAGGTCCGTCCGCTCGGGGACGGTGCCGATCGGGCCCCGATCGGTGAGCAGGATGTCACGTTCGCGTTCAGGGGTGAGCGCACGGCAGAAGGCGGTGAGGCGCGCGTCGGAATGGGCCTGGGCGGGGCGGAGGCCGGCGGCGGTGGCAAAATCGGGGCGGTCGGTGAAGATCGCGTAGCCTCGCCCGCCGTTCGTCAGCGCGTCGATGTAGTACCAGTCGACCCAGAGGATGTGGTTCAGCGTGGCGCGCAGCGAGGGAAAGAAGCCGGTGCGGGGGGCTGCGAAATCCTCGGCCGAGAGGGCTTCGCAGGCGCTCAGGAGGCGGGTATTCGCGTCGGCATTGTTCAGGGCCAGGAGCGTGTAGGTGGATGTGGGCATTGCGACCTCCGCTGCGCCGCGCAGTGTAGGCGGCGGGTGGGAAGATGGGAATCCCCTCAGGGGCGGCTCAGGCGGACTGCGGCGCGCGCGGACTGGCCGGTGGCGTCGATGACGGAGAGGGTCACGAAGCCCGTGCCGGGCAGGTGAAGCAGGGTGGCGCGGTCCTGTTGCACGGTGGCGACGGGCAGCCCATCCGCAAGCCAGGTGAAGGGGGCGCGGCCACCGCTGACGCGGACGAGGAGCGCGTCGTCGAGCAGTTCCACCTGCGCGCCGTCGGGGGGGAAGGCGACGGCGGGGGCATCCTTTGGCTGGAACGCGGCGGAGCGGGAGCGGAAGTGGCGCAGCGGCAGGGGCAACTGGGCGGTGGAGACGAGGAGCGTGGCGGGAGGCGGCGCAGGGAGCGGATCGAGATCGGGCTTGAGGCGGTTGAAGGCCTGAAAGAGGACGGGGGCCGCAAGTTCGCCGCCGAAGGCGCCGGGCACGGGCGTGCCGTCGGCGCGGCCCATCCAGACGCCGATGACATGTGCGCCGTCAAAGCCGATGGCCCAGGCGTCGCGGTGGCCGTAGCTGGTGCCGGTTTTGTAGGCGAGGCGGTTCGACGGGCTGCCGGGGGGCGGGGCGAGGCCGGCGAGGATATCGGCCACTTGCCACGCTGCAATGTCCGAGATGACGCGCTGACCTGCCGTCGTCTCGCCGGTGACGTGGAGCGGAAGGGCGACGCCGCCCCGCGCGAGCGCCGCGTAAAGCTGCACCATGTCTTCGAGCGTGACGCCGATGCCGCCGAGGGCGATGGCGAGGCCGGGCTGGTCGCCGGGGATCACCGGCTCGATTCCGGCGCGGCGGAGGGCGGCGAGGAGTTTGGCGGGGCCGAGGGCATCGGTCAGGGCGACGGCGGGGATGTTGAGCGAAAGCTGCAGCGCCTGGCGGGCGCGGATGGTGCCGTGGAAGGTCCGGTCGAAGTTCTGCGGCGTGTAGTTGCCGAAGCTGGTGGGGCGGTCTTCGAGCAGGGTTTCGGGGTGGGCGAGGCCCTCGTCGAAGGCAAGGGCGTAGATCAGGGGCTTGAGCGTGGAACCGGGGGACCGCAGCGCAGTGGTCATGTCGACGAAGCCCTGACGCGCGTCGGCCTGGTAGGCGGCGGAGCCGACGGAGGCGAGGATCTCGCCGGAGTGGTGGTCGGCGATGACGATGGCGATCTGAAGCTGGTCGCCCTGACCCGCCACGAACTCGGCCGCGAGTTGCTCGAGCCGGGACTGGAGACGGGCGTCGAGGGTGAGCTGGTGGCGGCGGAGCGCGGGGTTCTGCGCTCGGACACGCTCGGCGAGGTGGGGGGCGAGGGCGGGGACGGGGTGGCGGGTGGTGGGGATGGCTTCGGTGAGGGCGGCCGCGATCTGATCGGCGTCGATCAGGTTCTCGCCTTCGGCCCTCCAGAGAACGCGGGCGCGGGCCGTTTCGGCGCGGCCAGGGGACCGGTCGGGGCGGCGGGCTTCCGGTGCCTGCGGAATTGCGACGAGCAGGGCGGACTCGGCGGGGGTCAGGCGGCGCGGCTCCTTGCCGAAATAGGCAAGCGTCGCGGCGCGGACGCCTTCGAGGTTGCCGCCGAAGGGCGCGAGGTGGAGATAGAGCGTCAGGATCTGCTCCTTGGTGAGCCGCCGCTCCAGCGCGAGGGCGACGCGCATCTGGCGCAGCTTGCCCGCCACCTTGCCGGTGCCGCTTTCTTCGAGCAGGCGGGCGACCTGCATGGTCAGGGTCGAACCGCCTGAGATGACGCGGCCATTGCGGACCGCCTGGAGCACCGCGCGGAGCATGGAGCGGGCATCGACGCCGGGATGGTCGTAGAAGCGGCGATCCTCATAGGCGATGAGCATGGCGATGTAGGCCGGATCGACACGGTCCAGCCCCGTCTCCAGCCGCCAGCGCCCGTCATCGACGGTGAAGGCGCGCAGCAGCTGGCCGTTGCGGTCGATCACCTCGACCGATGTATCGACGACGAGGGGCGGCAGGCGTGTATCGTCGATCCAGACGTCCAGCCGGTCACGCGCCAGCGCACCGGCCCAGAGCAGGAGCATCAGCGCGAAAAGGGGCCAGGCGCGTCTCACGGCGTCACGGTGACCTGGCCCGTGTCGCTGCGCGCGCGGAAGTCGGGGCGGTACATGTCCTCGACCGAGGCGGCGGGATGGTGGAACGTTCCGGGCGAGACGGCGCGGACGATGTAGCCAAGCCGGAAGGGCGTGGCATCCATCCGGTCGATGGCGGTCAGGAAGCGATCCTGCCGGAATTCGGAATGGGCGACGTTCTCTTCCAGCCCGAGGTCTTCGAGCCCCGCGATGTCGCCGCCGCGGATCAGGTTCGGGTTGTCGATCTCGAACCCTGCGGGCAAGGGGTCTGTGACCATCAGGCGCGCCTCGCCCGTGCCGAAGGGCGTGACGTCGAGCACGGTCACAAGACGGGTGCCTGCGGCGACGGTGGCGATGTCGGCGGGCTGGCCTTCGAGCGTGTAGTAGCTGCGGGAAATGGCGTAGCCGTTGCCACCCGCCGGTTCGGGTTCGGAGGGAACGCCGAACGTGGTGACGGTCAGCGTGGTGTCGCGGGTGTCCGGTGTTCTTCACGTCGAGGGGCGCTGCGGCGGCGCTACCCATCACGCGGACAAGCGGGCCCGAGGCGGGCTGGCCGTTCAGCGTGATGCCCTCGGCGCCGGAGGCGTCGATCAGGGCGTGGGCGGCGAGCAGCGCCCAGGTCGACTTCCTGGGTCGAGAGGGTGCCCGCGCGGGCGGCGAGCCGGGTGGCCAGCGCCTCGCGGTCGACCGCCTGCGATCCGGCTTCTGCGGCGAGGGTCAGGAGGGCTGCGGCGTCGCGGAAGTTGGTGCCGTAGTCGGCGCGGAAGATCTGCGTCGGTTCCACCTCGGGCAGGGCGTTCAGCCTGGCCGCGGCACGGGCGAACATCGCGTCGGCGCGGGTCTGGTCGCCGTAGCTGGCGAGCGCCGCGCCGAGCTGGGCGGCGGCGGTGGGGGTGGCGAAGCTGTCGCCCTTGACGTCGGCGTAGTAGCGCAGGTCGCCCACGGCGGCGGCGCCCTCGCGGGCGAGGACCATGAGGGCGTAGGCCAGCGCCTCGCCCCCGCCGTTGATCGTGGCGTCGAAATCGGGGGCGTAGTTGACCTGGTTGCGGAGGTTGTCGAGCGCCGAGCGGAACGCGGTGTCGGGCACGTCGATGCCCTGCGCGCGGGCGCGGGAGAGGAAATCGGTGACGAAGGCGTCGAGCCAGAAATCGCCCGAGGCCGGGCCCCAGAGGCCGAAGGCGCCTTCGGCCGACTGGTTGGTGAGCACCTCGTCCACCGACTGTTCGAGGCGGGTGCGGATGTCGTCGGCGTAGGAGAGGTCCATGACCTGCGCCATCTCGTCGAAGTAGAGGAGCGGCAGGGCCTTGGAGGTGATCTGCTCGGTGCAGCCGTAGGGGTAGCGGTCGAGGGCGGCGAGCAGGCCGGGGGCGTTCAGGCGGGCGACGGGACCGGCGGCGAGGGTGGCCTTGGCGGTTCCGGGGCGCAGGCCCGCGAAAACGTTGGCGTCGAAGAGGAAGGTCTCGCCGGGGGCGAGGGTGAAGCGGCTGGTGCGCGCAATCTCGGGGTCGTTGACCTGCACGGGAAGGGTGAGCGTCTTGGTCAGCTGCTTGCCGTCGGGGGTGGTGAGGGCGACGGTGATGGTCTGGTTGCCGGTGTCGGTAGCGGTGACGGGGATCTGGAAGGTGGCCTTGCCCTTGTCGGCGAGGTCGAAGCCCGAGGGCACGTCACCCAGCGTGACGCCGGTGGACGAGACATCGAGGCCCATGCGGCCGGAGGGACCGGTGGCGTGGACGATTTCCAGCAGCAGGCGGCTTTCGTCGCCGGGGCTGAGGAAGCGCGGGAGGCTGGCCGTGACGACGACGGGATCGCGCACGAGGACGTCGGCCTGCGCCTGGCCCACGCCGGTCTTGGACCAGGCGACGGCCATGACACGGACGGTGCCGTTGAACGAGGGCAGGTCGAAGCTGGTGCGGGCATATCCGTCCGCGCCGACGGTGAGCGGGCCGGTGAAGTAGGCGACGAGTTCCTCCGTCGGCGGCGGGGCTTGCAGGCGGGCCTGTGCGCCTGCGTCGCCGCCGGAGCGGATGGAACCCTCGGCCCCGTTCATGCCGTCGATCAGGCGACCGTAGATGTCGCGGATGCCGACGCCGAGCTTGCGCTGGCCGAAGTAGTAGGCGGAGGGGTCGGGCGCGTCGAACCGGGTGAGGTTCAGGATGCCCACGTCGACGGCAGCGAGGGTGACGTAAGCGGTCTCGCCGGGCTGCACGCCCGCGACCTTGACGGCGATGGGCAGCGGGCCGCGCGGCGCGGCCTCGGCGGGGGCCTCGACGGTGGCGGCGAGCTGGCGCTTGCCGGGGTCGATGCTGGCATAGGCGAGGCCCATCGCACGCGACGGGTTGCGGCCTGCGGCCACGTCCATCGGGCGCAGGACAGAGGCGGTGACGTAGACGCCCGCGCCCCAGTCGTCGGTCACGGGCAGGTCGATGACGTTCTCGCCCTCGGATACCGGCACGGCCTTCATCGCGATCAGGCGGTTGGAGAGGACGGTGACGAGTGCGGTTCCGGCGGCGCGGGGCACGATGCGGACCTGCGCCGTCTCGCCGGGGCGGTAGGCTTTCTTGTCGAGCGACAGTTCCAGCGTGTCGGGCGTCTGCGTGGCGTCCGCCGCCGCGTACCAGCCGGAGGTGAAGGGCACCGAGGTGGCCGCGTAGGGGCCGTCGGTGCGTTCCACGAGCAGTTCGTATTCGCCCCAGGGGACGGGGTTCGAGAGGGTGAGCGGGTCGGTCCCCAGCGTCGCCTCGCCAGTCGCGACGCGCGTGCGGGTGGTGACGGGTTCCCAGTTCCACTGGCCGTATTGCTGGTACCACTGGTAGTCCACCTGCACGCGGGTGACTTCCCATTTCACCTGCATCGGCGCGGGCTTTTCGTCGGGGCCGACGCCGACCACCTGGAACTGCGCCTCCTGCCCCTCGGCCACGGCGCCGTCGAAGAGCGGCTTGATGCCGATCATCGGGATGGAGGGCTGGAGCGGGCGAACCAGTTCGCGTTCCACCGGGCGGCCCGACCCTTCGGCGAGCCGCAGGGTGAAGCGGGCTTCGAGCGGGCGGGCGGGATCGGTGACCTCGGGCAGCGGCACGGCCACTTCTGCGCGGCCCTGTTCATCGGTGCGCAACCCGGCATCGAGCGAGGTCATCTGCGCGGCGAAGGGTTCGTCGTCCCGGCCGAAGCGGTAGCCGGGGAAGGCCTTCAGCCCATCGGCGGCGCGCACCAGAACCTCACCCTCGATGGCGAGGTCGGCGCCGGGCGCGCCGAAGAGATAGCGGGCATCGACCGTGAGCGTGGGCACGTCGCCGAGACGCAGCGGACTGTCGGGCAGCGACATCGAGAAGTCGATGCGCTCGGGCAGGAAATCCTCCACGAGGAACGTCTTCGCGGTGAGCGGGGCGGCGTCGAGATCGGCATAGACCTCCATCCGCCAGACGCCGCGCGGGGCGGAGCCGGCGATGGGCAGGGCAAAGACATGGCCGCCCGCGCCCGCATCGTCGGCGACCGCCCGGGAGTATTCGAGACCGTCGGGACGGCTCAGGATGGCGGTGAGGGGAAGGCCCTCGATGGCAGCGGCGGTGCTGTCGCGGGTCAGGGCGGTGGCGTAGACCGTCTCGCCCGCGCGGTAGGCGCCTCGGTCGGTCGTGAGGAAGACATCGACGGGGGGCGCGGGCTCTCGGCCCTCGACGCCCCGGTCGGACAGGTCGAACTCGGGGTCTGTCAGGGACAGGAAGGCGAGGTCTTTGTCGCTTTCGCGGAGCATGACGAGGGCGGGGGCCTCCGCGCCCGTTCCGCGGGCGAGGCCCGCATCGAAACGGGCATAGCCCTGGTCATCGGTGGTCGTCGTTGCAAGGACGGCGTTGGCGCGGCTGAGCAGGTCGACCGTGACGCCCGGCTTGGCCTCGGCGTTGGCAAGGCTGCGGACGAAGACATGCAGGCCGTCGACGCCGCTCATCGTGGTCAGGCCGAGGTCGGAGATGACGAACCACTGCCAGGCGGGCGGATTCACATAGGGATCTGTTCCGGGGGCCGAGGCGCGGAGCGCGTAGATGCCGGGGGGCAAGTCCTTGATCGCCTCGTCCATCGGCAGGCGGGTGAGGACGTCGCGGTTGACCTCCATCGCGACCTGCGCCGTGCCGCGCCAGAGTTCTGCGCCGACGTTGCCCGCAAAGGACTCTTCGGCCCAGGGCTGCATCGGCTGCGAGAAGTAGCCGTCCTGCACGGCGCGGAGCATGTTGCGGTCGGTCACCTCGTAGAGCACGAGGTCGAGGGTTTCCGTATTGACCGACTCGACCGGGATCGAGGCGCCGCCCGCGCGCGGCAGGACATAGGTCCGGCCCGGGAAGCGGGCCTGGGGCGAGCGGTCCCGGACGTACTGTGTGATGGTGGTCGACTTGGCGAGCGTCTCGCCGGTGGCTGAGGGCAGGCCCTCGCGGAAGGTGACGGCGTAGCGCGCGCCGTGCTGCACGCCTTCGACGCAGAGTTGCCGCCAGCCGCCGGGGGCGACGGTGAGGCCCGGCTCGGTGAGCTGGACGAAGGTGGAATAGTCGGTGCCTTTGGCGATCAGGTCATCCGAGAAGGTGGCGCAGATGCGCGGGCGGACGCTGTCGCTTTCGACGGTGGTTTCGGTGATGCGGAAGCCGTACTTGCCGATGGCGTCATCCAGCGCGAGCGCCGTGTCGTCGCGCGGTTGCAGATCCTGCGCGAGGCGCAGCGCCTGCACGGTGTCGCGCCCCCGGTCGACACTTTCGAGGGCCTGACCCATGACGACAAGCGCGGTGTGGCGCAGCGCGGGGGCTTCGGCGCGGAGATAGGCATTGACCGAGGCCGACAGGGCGCGGTCGCGGAAGCTGCGCTGATACTGTCCGTCGGGCGTTCCTGCCGCCAGAAGCAGCCGGGCGTAGTCGGCCCACATCTCGGGCGCGTCGGTGAGGTTCAGCGCGGCCCCGGTCGAGCGACTGGCCTGATCGAAATCGCCGTTCGCCTCGGCGTCGGCTGCGGCCTGAAGCAGTTCCTCGACCGTGTAGTCGCCCGTCACATGGCTGTTGGCCAGCCCCTCTGCCTGAAGCCGGGCCTGCTCGATGTCGGTGTCGCCGAGAAAGGTCAGTTCCGCCCGGCGCTGGTCTACCATGGCGAGGACGGCGGGGTCGGTGGCCAGCACGGTTCCGGAATAGGCGCCGGCATAGGGTTTGGCCTCGCCCGGCCCCGCCTTGGGAAAACACGATGCGTTGCGGGTGTTGAAGGTAAAGGCAGTGCAGCGATCGTTCGCGAGGCAGGCACGCTCGCATGCCTCGATCGTGGTGTCGAGAATCGTGGCGAGATCGCCGCCGGGAAGGTCCACGCCCTGGGTCAGGACGAATCGCTTGGCGGAAACGGGAGACTGCTGTGCCTCGGCTGTCGGAACGAGGGGGAGACAAAGGCCCAGAAGAAGGGCCGAGACGACCGTGCGGGCCAGGCGACGCATGAAAATTCCTCCCTCGGGAATGCCCGGATGGTGCCACGCGCCGCGCGCCCTTGGCAAGGAGCAGGGGCGTCGGCGGGTGTTAAGCGGTGGTTCATCTTGTTCGGCCAGTCTCGCCCGGAAGGTGTCAGAAGGCTCCGGCACGGTCAGGGCACGGTATGGATTTCGCGGAACGTCTGGCGAAGGAACGACGGCGGCGGCTGGCAGCGGAGCGGCTTCTGGAACACAAGCAGCGGGAGCTGTTTGCGGCCAACGAAAAGCTTGCGCTGCACACCCGGTCCCTGTCGGACCAGATCGTAGAGCAGCGGCAGGCCGTGCACAGCGCGTTGTCGGAAGCCGAGGTGCTGAAGGGACAGAACAGCCGCTTCCTGACCGATCTGGAGAAGGCCCACACGGCGGCCGTCATGGCCGAGCGGCGCCTTTGGGATTCGATCGACACGATCCAGGACGGTTTCGCGGTGTTCGACCAGAATCAGAAGCTTGTCGCGGCAAACCGCGCCTATCGGACGGCCTTCAGGGACCAGCTGGTCGCGCCGGGGATCGCGTATGAGTCCATTCTGCGCATTGTGGCGGAAAGCGGAAATGCCGACCTGAATGGCCACGACCCGGAGACCTGGATTGCCCGGATGCTTGCGCGGTGGGACACCGATGTCATCGAGCCGATGGACCTGAGGCTTACCAATGGAAACTGGGTGCGGCTTGTCGATCGTCGGGCGCAGGACGGCGACATGGTGACCCTTGTGCTGGATATCACCGAACAAATGCGGATCTGGGCTGCGATCGAGGCGATCCCGGACGGTTTCGTGCTTTTCGACAGGGAGGAGCGGCTTTTGACCTGCAATCAACGGTACAAGGACATTTACCCGGACAGTGCCGCCGCCATCGTGCCGGGTGCCCGGTTCGAGGATATCCTGCGTTATGGGCTGGAGCGCGGGCAGCATCCCGATGCCGTGGGCCGAGAGGAGGAATGGCTGGCCGAGCGGCTGGCACAGCACCGCACTCTGGACGGGGTGCACGAGCAGCAGCTGCGAGATGGCCGCTGGGTGCGGGCGCATGATCATCCCATGCCGGACGGTGGCCGCGTGGGGCTGAGGGTGGATGTCACCGAAGCCAGGGAACAGCAGGCGGCGCTGGAGGCCGCGCGGCTGGCGGCCGAGGCCGCGAGTCGGGCGAAGTCAGCTTTCCTGGCCAACATGAGCCACGAGATCCGAACCCCGATGAACGGCGTGGTGGGGATGGCGGAGCTGCTGTGCGACACGCCATTGAACGAAGAGCAGCGATTGTTCGCCGACACTATTCGGTCGTCTGGCGAGGCGCTTCTGGTGATCATCAACGACATTCTCGATTACTCGAAGATCGAGGCGGAGCGTCTGACGCTGCGTCCCGAACCCTTCGATCTGGAGCGCACGATCCACGAGGTTACGATGCTGTTGCAGCCGCGCGCGCGGGCCCGGGGCATCGACCTGATGATCGACTTCGACATGTTCCTGCCCACCCGCTACGTGGGCGATCCCGGGCGGCTGCGGCAGGTCCTGACCAACCTGATCGGCAATGCCGTGAAGTTCACCGAAGTCGGCCATGTGCTGGTGCGCGTCGTGGGGATCGAAGCCGAGCCGGGCTCCCAGCAATTGCATGTGACGGTGGAGGATACCGGGATCGGGATCGCGCCCGAGCACCTGGACCACATCTTTGGCGAGTTCAACCAGGTGGAGACCGAGGCGAACCGCAAGTTCGAGGGAACGGGATTGGGCCTCGCGATCACGCAGCGGCTGATCGAGCGGATGGGCGGAGCCGTCTGGGTGGACAGCGAGCCGGGGCGGGGTTCCTCCTTCGGGTTCCGGTTGTCGCTGCCGGTGGCCGAGGATGCGGGGGCGCTGGTGCCGGCGGACTTGCGCCGCGCCCTTGTGGTGGATGATCAGTTCATCAACCGCACCATCCTGGAGCGGCAGCTGCTGGCCTACGGGATCGAGGTGACGTTGTGCCGCTCTGGTGCAGAGGCGCTGGCGGTGCTGGAACGGGACCAGGGCTTCGACGTTCTCCTGACGGATCACGAGATGCCGGAGATGGACGGTCTGACGCTCGCGGTGCGGGTGCGCGAAGCGGGGCATGAGCTGCCAATGGTGTTGCTGTCTTCGAACCCCGCGACAGCGCGGGCTGCACCCGAAGCAGAGATTCTGGCCACGATCTTGCAGAAGCCGTTGCTGCGCTCGGAGTTGTACCGGCGGCTGCAGCAGTTATCCGCGCCGCCCGAGCCGGACCCAGAGCTGGCGGAGGCGGCGTCAGCCTCTGCGGGGCGGCGACTGATGCGCGTGCTGGCGGCGGAAGACAATCGAACGAACCAGCTTGTGTTCCGCAAGATGGTGAAGGATCTGGACATCGATCTGACCTTTGCGAACAACGGGCGAGAGGCGGTGGAGATGTTCCGGGCGCTGCGCCCGGATCTGATCTTCATGGATATCTCGATGCCGGAGATGGACGGACGCGAGGCCGCGCGCGCGATCCGCGGACTGGAGGCGCGAACGGGGGGGCATGTGCCGATCGTGGCACTGACAGCACTCGCCATGGACGAGGACGAGCAGGGAATTCTGGCCGCCGGGATCGATCGCTACCTCACCAAGCCCCTGCGGAAGAACGCGATCAGCGACATCATTCAGGCCCATCGTCCACCCGATGCGCTACCCCTGGAAGCCGAGGCCGAGCTGGAGGAGGGCTGACGGATCAGGTTCAGGTCGCTTGGCGTTTCATACCCCGCGCCCGTTGCGTCGCGAACCGATGATCAACCACGGTGACCGCCGTGGGATTTTCCCGGCAGGATGAACGCTCTGGCGCTGCGGCGCAGGGCTCCGGCGGTCAGATCCCGGCGGGTAAAGGGCGATCAGATGCCGCGCGGTTCGGGACTTCGCTTGCCGTTATCCAGCACATTGCCTGTCAGGGCGTGACACGGACGAAGACCGGGCGATCCGGCGTGCTGCGGTCGGCGCTGTAGCGGTAGCCGCCGGCGTCGAAACGGGTCAGGTCTGCGGGATCGGTCAACCGGTGCTCGGCGATGTAGCGGGCCATCGCGCCGCGGGCCTGTTTGGCAAAGAAGCTGACGATCGTTGCCTCGGAGCCCTTCTCTTCGAGGAAGGTGGGGGTGATGACCCGGAGCTTGAGCGCCTTGGGGTCGACCGCGCTGAAGTATTCCTGACTGGCGCAGTTCACGAGCGTGTCGGTGCCGACTGCCTTCGCCTGGTCGTGAAGGGCGCGGGCGAGGCGCTTGCCCCAGAAGGCGTAGAGCGTTTCGCCCTTCGGGTTTGCAAGGCGGCTGCCCATTTCGAGGCGGTAGGGCTGGATGGCGTCGAGCGGCCGCAACAGGCCGTAAAGGCCCGACAGGATGCGAAGGTGATCCTGCGCCCAGAGCAACGCGTCGGAGTCGAGGGTTTTCGCCTCCAGCCCCACATAGGTGTCGCCCGCGAAGAAGAGCGCCGCCGGGTGCAGGTGTTCCGGGGTCGGGCGGGCGCGGAAGGACTTGAAGCGGTCCGCGTTCAGGCGTGCGAGCGGCTCCGAAATGTCCATGAGCGCGCGCAGGTCGTCCACGCCGAGGCCGCGAGCGATCCTGGCAAGGTGGTTCGCTTCGGTCATGAAGGTGGGCCGTGTAGGTTCAATGCCCTTTGGCAAGGGCGGCGGCGGCTCGGCGAGGCGCTTGGCGGGTGAAATGACGGTGAGCATGGCGTTTCCAGATGGTTTTGGCCCAGACGGTTCGGGCAGAGATAAGCGGAACGGCGCGCCGGTCCAGTCAGCCTTCGCGGATCGCGTTGAGGAAGGCGGAGCCGAAACGTTCAAGCTTCTGCGGGCCGAGGCCGGCGATCTGTTCCAGTTCGGCCAGGGTGGAGGGGCGCGCCTCGGCGATCTTGCGTAAGGAAGAGGAGGAGCAGTCGAGGTGCTTCCCGGTGCCGTCCTCGCCGCGTGCGAGATCAAGTTGGATTTCGCAGAGCAGGTCGAAGAGGGTTCCGGCCTCGCGTCCCGCGAGTTTCATGCGCTGCGGGTGGAGGGGAACGGTTTGCGCGCCGGTGATGACCTCGAGAAATGCGGCCCCGAAGCTTTCGAGCTTTTTGGCGCCGACGCCCGTGATTCCTGCCATCTCGTCGAGCGTGGCGGGGCGCCGTTCCGCCATCTCGATCAGGGTGCGGTCGGGGAAGACGATGTAGGCGGGCACGCCCATCGCCTGCGCCAGTGCGCTGCGCTTGGCCTTGAGCGCGGAGAGGAGCGGCGCATCCTCATCCCCCACCAGGGTCTTGACGACGGGGCGGGGACCGGCGGCCTGGATCGTGTCCTTGCGCAGCGTGATGCTGGCCTCGCCGCGCAGGATCGGGCGGGCGGCGTCGGTCATCCGCAGCGCCCCGTGCCGGTCGGGGTCGGGGCGGACGAGGTCGCGGCCCATCATCTGGCGGAAGACGGCGCCCCAGGCGGGCTTGGTCAGGTCGCGCCCGACGGCGAAGGTGGGAAGCTGGTCATGGCCGCGCTCGCGCACCTTGGGGGTGGCGGTGCCGGTCAGGATGTCGATCAGGTGCCCCGCGCCGAACCATTCGCCCGTGCGCAGGATGGCGGAGAGCGCCTTGCGTACGGCTTCGGTCGCGTCGAAGAGCACGGCGGGGCTGTCGCAGAGATCGCAGTTGCCGCAGGGGCCGGAGGTTTCGCCGAAGTAGCCGAGCAGCACCTGGCGGCGGCAGGCGGTGGCTTCGGCGAGGCCGAGCAGCGCGTTCAGCCGGGCGTGGTCTGCGGCGCGCCGGTCGGCGGGGGCGGAGCTTTCGTCGATCTGGCTGCGGCGCAGTCGGATGTCGTCGGGGCCGTAGAGGGTGAGGGTGTCGGCGGGTGCGCCGTCGCGCCCGGCGCGCCCGATCTCCTGGTAGTAGCCCTCGATGGACTTCGGCAGGTCGGCATGGGCCACCCAGCGGATGTCGGGTTTGTCGATGCCCATGCCGAAGGCGATGGTGGCCACGACGATCAGCCCGTCCTCCTGCTGGAAGCGCACCTCGACCCGGCGGCGTTCGTCGGCCTCCATCCCGCCGTGGTAGTGGCAGGCGCTGTGCCCCGCCTCGCGCAGGGCCTGGGCCAACGTCTCGGTCTTGGCGCGGGTGGCGGTGTAGACGATGCCGGACTGGCCCTTGCGGGCGGCGGCGAAGCGCAGGATCTGCTGGCGCGGCGTGTCCTTTACCTGAAAGGCGAGGCGCAGGTTGGGCCGGTCGAAGCCGCGCAGGAAGGTTTCGGGGGCGATGCCATCGAACAGCCGCGTGACGATTTCGGCCCGCGTCTCTTCATCCGCCGTGGCGGTGAAGGCGGCGAGGGGGACGTTCAGGGTGCGGCGCAACTCGCCGATGCGCAGGTAATCGGGGCGGAAGTCATGGCCCCACTGGCTGACGCAGTGCGCTTCGTCGACCGCGATCAGCGTGGTGTTGATGCGGCGGAGCATCTGGATTGTGGCGGCCGAGGCGAGGCGCTCGGGGGCAAGATAGAGGAGTTTCAGGCGGCCATCGTCGAGCGCCTGGAACACGGCTTCGGTTTCCTCGTCGGTGTTGCCGGAGGTGAGCGCCCCGGCTTCCACCCCCGCCGCGCGCAGGGCGCGGACCTGATCGCGCATCAGCGCGATGAGGGGTGAGACGACGACAGTGACCCCATCGCGGCAGAGTGCGGGAAGCTGGAAGCAGAGCGATTTTCCGCCCCCCGTGGGCATGATGGCAAGCGTGTTGCGCCCTTCGAGCACGGCATCCACGATTTCTTCCTGCCCCGGACGAAAGGCAGGGAAGCCGAAGACGGAATGGAGAAGTTCGGGGGCGCTGGGCATGAACCTGTCAGGCTGGGTTAGGGCTGCCCCGGCAAGGGCCGGGACGGGGAACAGATCCGGCAGATCACATGAAGAGGGCCGCGTTGTTCATCAGCACGATGCGGATGGCGTAGACAGCGAGCAACACGACCAGCGGCGCGAGATCGAGGCCCGCCATCTGAGGGAGGATCGAACGGACCCGCGAGTAGAGCGGGTTCAGGAGCCGGTTCAGGCCGTCCCACACTTGCGCGACCAGCGGCTGCCGCAAGTTCAGGACCTGGAAATTAATGAGCCAGCTCATGATGATATGGGCGAAGATGATGAACTGCGCGATGTCGAGGATAAGGAGCAGGATTTGCAGCAGCGATTGCATGATGTGTCCGGTTTGCGAGGTTGCGCCAAGGGGTAGCCGCAGGGGGCCGGAAGGGCAACCATTTCCGCAGCGTTTCGCTTGACGCGGATGCTGCGCCGCGGCACTCGGGCGCAGGTCGGAGGAGCGCCGCAATGTACCCGTATCTGCGAATGGCCCTGGAGTTGTGGGCCCACCGGAATGCGCCGAAACTGGGCGTGACCGACACGTACGTGTCCTATCACCGCTGCTGGCCGCAGGATATCGACCCCTGGATGGAACTGAACAACGGGCGGACGCTGACGCTCTATGATCTCGGTCGTGTTCCATACGGGGTGCGGACCGGGCTGAAGGACGTCGTGCGGGCGCGCGGCTGGGGACTCACGGTGGCAGGGAACACGACGCGATACCGACGGCGGGTGCGGCTGTTCGACCGGCTGGAGATGCGGACGCGCTGTATCGGCTGGGATCACCGGTTCTTCTATCTCGAGCAGAGCATGTGGAAGGGTGACGACTGCACCAGCCACATGCTGTTGCGTACGGCGGTTACATCGAAAGCGGGGATCGTGGCGCCCGCCAGGGTGATGGAGGCGATGGGGCACGGGGGGGAAAGCCCCGAGTTGCCCGGCTGGGTGCGGGCCTGGATCGCGGGCGATGCCGAACGGCCCTGGCCGCCGCTGCGCTGACCGGTCGCGCTTGCGCCGCACGGACATTGGCTGTTGACTTGGCCCCGGGCAGTACGAGGCAGGATCGCATGACCACCGCAACCCGGCGCATCTGGGGCTGGTTCTTCTTCGACTGGGCGAGCCAGCCCTACAACACCTTGCTGATGACCTTCATCTTTGCGCCCTACATGGCGACGCTGATGCAGGACGGGACCGCCGCACAGATCGTCTGGGGTTATGGCAACAGCGCGGCAGGCGTGGTGATTGCGGTGCTCTCTCCGCTGCTGGGGGCGATTGCCGACAAGACAGGCAGGCGAATGACGTTCATCCTGCTGTTCTCGGTTCTTTATGTCCTGGGGGCCTGGGGGTTGTGGTGGGCGGTGCCGGGGGATTTCAGCATCTGGTGGGTCATGATCTGCTTCGCTGTGGGGCTGATCGGGATGGAGTTTGCGACCACCTTCACCAATGCAATGCTGCCGGACCTGGGGACGCCGAAGGAGATCGGGCGACTTTCCGGCTCCGGCTGGGCGTTCGGCTATCTGGGGGGGGTATTGTCGCTCATCCTGATGCTGGCGTTCTTCGCGGAAGGGGCGACGGGAAGGACGCTGATCGGGATTGCGCCGATCCTTGGGCTGGATGCCGCGACACGGGAGGGAACACGAGCGGTGGGTCCGTTCGTGGCGGTCTGGTATGTGCTGTTCATGGTGCCGTTCTTCCTTTGGGTACGCGAGCCGGTGCGGCCACAGGGGAAGAGCGTGCGCGAGGCGGTGCGTGGCGCATGGCCCGGGCTGCTCGACACGTTGCGGGGGTTGCCGAGGCAGCAAAGCCTGTTCGCGTTCCTCGGGGCGTCGATGTTCTATCGCGATGCGCTGAACGGATTCTACGCCTTCGGCGGTTTGTTCGCGGCGGGGGTGCTGGGCTGGAGTGTGACGCAGGTTGGGGTGTTCGGCATCCTCGCGGCGGTGACGGGTGCTGTATTTGCGTGGCTGGGGGGGCGTGCGGACAGCCTGTTCGGTCCGCGCCCGGTGATCGCGGTCTGCATCCTCGTGCTGACGGCGGTGGCGGTGGGGGTGGTGTTCATCTCGCGCGAGCAGGTGTTCGGGCTGACGGTGGGGCCGGAGAGCCGCCTGCCGGATATCGCGTTCTATGTGCTGGGCGCACTGATCGGAGCGGCGGGAGGGGCGCTGCAATCGGCAAGCCGGACGATGATGGTGGTGCAGGCGGACCCGGCGCGGATGACCGAGGCGTTCGGGTTGTACGCCCTGTCGGGCAAGGCCACGTCCTTCATCGCTCCGCTGATGATCGCGGTGGCAACGACGGTGAGCGGAAGTCAGCAGGCCGGGATCGTGCCGCTGATCGGGCTGTTTCTGATCGGGCTTGTTCTGCTAGCATGGGTAAGACCCGCAGGCGACCGAGGCAGTGCATGAACCGTCTTATTTCCATGATCGCAGCCGTGATCCTTGCCGGACCGGCGTCGGCAGAGCAGCTGGCCAACAGGCTGTTCGCCGCCGAGGCAACGCCATCCGAACAGTCGTCGATGCCGATCGGCGCTTATTCCAGGGGATGCGCGGCCGGGTTGGTGGAATTGCCCGAGTCGGGGCCGTCGTGGCAGGCGATGCGGCTGAGCCGGAACCGCAACTGGGGCCAGCCGGTGATGATCCAGTATCTGGAAGACCTGAGCGTGAAGGCGCAGCAGGTCGGCTGGAACGGGCTTTATATCGGCGATATCAGCCAGCCGCGCGGTGGCCCCTCGCCCTCCGGGCACATGAGCCATCAGATCGGGCTGGACGCCGATATCTGGATGCTTCCACCCGCCCGGCTGAACCTGTCGGCGGCCGAGCGCGAGAAGATCAGTTCCATCTCGGTCAGGACCGAGGATCAGCGCAGCGTGAACGGAAACTGGACGCCATCACATGCGGCGTTGCTGCGGGCTGCGGCGTCAGACCCGCGCGTGGATCGCATTTTCGTCTCTGCCGCGATCAAGATCGAGATGTGCAAGACGGCCAAGCGCAAGGACCGTGACTGGTTGCAGAAGATCAGGCCCGAAGCGGGGCATAACGAGCATTTCCATGTTCGGCTGAAATGCCCGGCCGGGGCCACGCTCTGCACCACGCAGAAACCGACGGTCAAGGAACTTTCGAAAGGCGGCACGGGGTGCGACGAGACACTGGCCTGGTGGGTGACGGATTACCTGAACCCGCCGAAGCCGACCAAGAAACCGGTGAAACCGGGGGTGCGCAAGAAAGGCCCGCGCGAGTTCACCATGGCCGACCTTCCCAAGCAATGCGCTGGCGTTCTGGCCTCGCGCTGATTGCGGGGCTGATGTTCACGGCCGCGCCTTCAGGTGTGGTGGATCGGGCGGAGTTGCGGGGGTATGTCGGAAGCTATGTCTGGACCGATCCATTCGACGGGTTCGGTGGATTTTCCGGGATCGAACTGAGCAAGGACGGCAGCGCGTTGCTGGCGCTGAGCGACAGGGCGGCGATAGCATCCGGCCAGGTCGTGCGCGACGCGGCGGGGCAGATCGTGCGGATCGAAGACACGAAGCTTTCCAACCTGCGGTGGCCGTACCCGAGACCTGCGGACTTCAAGTTCGATACGGAAGGTCTGGCCTTGGACGGAAAGGGCGGATTCTATGTCTCGACCGAATACGTTTCACGGGTGATGCACTATAGCCAACCTTCGGAGCGTCCGACGATTGTTCCGAGTTCCGCCGGATTTCGCGGCATGGGAGATCAACGGAGGGCCGGAAGCGCTGGCAATAAGTGCGGATGGGGCGCTTTACACGATGCCGGAAGTGACGCTGCGCGCGGATGGGGCGATCCCGGTCTATCGCTACCGCGACGGCAGGTGGGATCAGCCCATGCTGATCGCAGGCGACGGGGATTTTCTGCCTGCGGGCGCGGATATCGGACCGGATGGCAAGCTCTACGTCCTGGAGCGCAAGTTCTACGGGTTGGGTGGTTTTGCGTCGAAAGTCAGGCGCGTGACGCTGGTCGAGGGGGGTGGTGTCGCGCCGGATGAAACCCTGCTGGAGTCTCCGCCCGGGACGCTGGGCAATCTAGAGGGGATCGCGGTGTGGCGCGAGCCGTCGGGATCGTTGCGGATGACCATGATCGGGGACGACAATTTCGTGCCGGTCCTTGGGACGGAGTTGGTGGAGTTCCGGTTGCCGGATTGACTTTGCGGCTGAGGTCGCGCAGAGGAGCCGCGCTTTCCCGCCGGGAGGGCCAAGTTACCGCAACCTTGTCAAAACGGACAAAGCCATGAACCGCTCGCTCCTCCCTGGCATTATTGCCATGGCCGCCATCGTCGTTCTTTCCAACATTCTGGTGCAACACCTGTTCGGCCAATGGTTGACCTGGGGTGCTTTCACCTATCCGCTGGCGTTTCTGGTGAACGATCTGACGAACCGGTTTCAGGGTGCGGTTGCCGCACGGCGGGTGGTCTGGGCCGGATTTGCGACCGGGGTCGCCTGTTCGCTGGTCGGTTCGCAGTTGCAAGGTGAGTTCGGGCCATTGGTTACGTTCCGCGTGGCGCTTGGGTCTGGCCTGGCCTTTCTGGCGGCGCAGATGCTGGACGTGACGCTGTTCGACCGGCTGCGCAGAAGTTCGTGGTGGAAAGCGCCGCTGATCTCGACGCTTCTGGGATCGACGCTCGATACGGTTCTCTTTTTTTCGGTCGCCTTTTCGGCAGCGCTGGTCTGGCTGGAGCCCGGGAATGACGTGTCCTGGGCAGGGGACCACCTGCCCATCCTCGGGGTTGGGCCGATGGCGCCGCTGTGGATTTCGCTGGCAATTGCGGACTGGCTTGTGAAGCTTCTGATCGCAGTGGTGGCACTTGTGCCATTCAGGCTCATGATTGCGCGATTGGGCGCAAAGGTAGCGTAAAAACTTTTGACAAACACAAAATCTGTGGCAGGCTACCTCTATCGGCAACCATTTTGAAAGGAGGTGATCCAGTGTCTAGAGTGATATTGGAGAGGCGTGTCGGGACAGTCGGCGGGGGTGTTTTCTAGGGGCAGCCCCCTGGTCAACAGACCACCGATTGGGCTTGAAACCTAACTGGCCCATCTCCTTGGAACTCGGAAAGGGTTGCCTCAGCGGGCAGCCCTTTCTCTTTTGGCGCAGGGCGATTAGCGTGCCCGGCATGTTGCGGATCACCGACACCCTGGCGCTGGCCGACTGGGAACTGACCGAGAGCTTCTCGCGCTCGTCGGGGCCGGGCGGGCAGAACGTGAACAAGGTCGAGACAGCGGTGGAACTGCGGTTCGAGGCGGAACGCTCGCCGCACCTGTCGGCCCCGGTGAAGGCGCGGCTGAAGCGGCTGGCGGGGCGGCGCTGGACGCTGGACGGGGCGATCGTGATCCGGGCGGAAGAGACCCGCAGCCAGATCCGCAACCGGGAACTGGCGCGGGAGCGGCTGGTGGAGATGATCCGTGCAGCGCTGGTGGCGCCGAAGCGGCGGGTGCCGACGAAGCCGACGCTGGGCAGCCAGCGTCGGCGGCTGGCGGCCAAGACTGTGCGGGGCGAGGTGAAGGCGGGGCGGGCGCGGCCGGAGGAGGAGGAATGACGGAGTCGCTGGTCGAGAAGCGGGCACGGCTGATGGGGCCGAACGTGCCGACCTTTTACCGAACGCCCGTTCATATCGTGCGGGGCGAGGGCGTCTGGCTCTGGGATGCAGACGGAAAGCGCTATCTGGATTGCTACAACAACGTGCCGCATGTGGGGCATTGCCACCCGCGGGTGGTCGAGGCGATCTGCGCGCAGGCGCGCGTGTTGAACACGCACACGCGCTATCTGCACGATCTGGTGCTGGACTATATCGAGCGGCTGACGGCGATTCTGGGACACGGGATTTCTCAGGCGATTCTCTGCTGCACGGGGTCCGAGGCGAACGATATCGCGTTGCGCATGGCGCAGGCGGTGACGGGCAAGACCGGCATCATTGCGACGGACAACACGTATCACGGGAACACGAGTGCAACCTCGGTGCTCTCTACGCGGCGGCCACCGATCGGGGGATATCCGGGGCATGTGCGGCTGGTCGCCGCGCCGGATTCGCTGCGACCGGTGGGCGGAACCGTGGAGGGGCAGGCGCGGGCGTTCGCCGCCGAGGTCGCGCGGGCGATCGGGGAGCTTGAGGCGGCGGGGCACGGGTTCTCGGGCATGATGCTGTGCCCGATCTTCGCCAATGAGGGAATTCCGACGGTGGCGCCGGGGTTCCTCGACCCGACGGTGGAGGTGATCCGGCATGCAGGCGGGCTGATCCTGTGCGACGAGGTGCAGCCGGGATTCGGACGCGTGGGCAGTCACTTCTGGGGGCATGACTGGCTGGGCTTCGCGCCCGATGTGGTGACGGTGGGCAAGCCGATGGCGAACGGACATCCGGTGGCCGCCGTGCTGGCGCGCCCCGACGTTATGGGCGCGTTCCGAGAGGCCTTCGGCTATTTCAACACCTTCGGCGGCAATCCGGTGTCGGCGGCAGCCTGCCTTGCGGTGCTGGAGGTGATCCGTGAGGAGGGCTTGCAGGAGAATGCCGCGCGGGTGAGCGCGCAGATGATGGAACGGCTGCGTGCGCTGCGCCATCCGCTGCTGGCCGAGGTGCGGGGAACAGGGCTGTTCTTCGGGGCGGAGTTCGTGCTGGACGACGCGCATGACGCCCGCCACGGAGTTCGTCGCTGACGTGGTGGAGCGGATGGTAGCGCGCGGTTTCCTGTTGAACCGGATCGGGCGGGCGGGGAATACGCTGAAGATCCGCCCGCCGATGCCTTTCTCGGTCGAGAATACCGACCAGCTGGCGGATGCCTTGGAGCAGGTGCTGGCCGAAACGCCGGTGACCGCGTGAGCGCCATGGCGGAGGCGGCGGCGCGGGCCTTTGGCGGGCAGCGTCGTCCGGCTGATCAAGGCGCGCGAGAACGCGGTCTACGAGATCGCCCTGCCCTCGGGCCGCGCGGCACTGCGGCTGCACCGCGTGGGCTACCAGTCCGAGGCTGCGATCCGGTCGGAACTGTGGTGGTGCGAGGCACTTGCCGCGCGGGGCGTGGCGGTCGCCCGTCCCTTGCCCGCGCTGGACGGTGCGCTGGTGTTTGCGGCGGGGCCGGGGCAGGTCGCCTCGGCCGTGCGCTGGGTGGAGGGCGAGCCGCTGGGCGAGGCGGGCGTGCCGCTGTCGGGGAGCGTGGCGGAACAGGCGGCGCGTCACGCGGCGCTGGGGCGGCTGGTCGCGCAGGTGCAGGTGGAGACCGAGGGGGTGACCCTGCCCGCGTGGTTCGAACGGCCCCGGTGGGATCTGGACGGGCTGGTGGGCGAAACCCCGTTCTGGGGACGGTTCTGGGAGCATCCGGCGCTGGCGGAAGACGAGGCGACGGTGCTGCGCCGCGCGCGCGGGGTGCTGGCCGAGCGGATCGGGACCATGCGGTGCGGCAACCGCTGCGGCTGATCCATGCGGATGTGCTGCGCGAGAATGTGTTCGTCGGACCGCACGGCGTGGCGCTGATCGACTTCGACGACAGCGGCTTCGGCTTTCCGGCTCTACGACCTCGGCACGGTGCTGTCGCAGAACCTTGACGAGCCGGGCCTGCCGCGGATCGCTGAGGCGTTGATCGGGGGCTACGCGGAGACGCGCGCGGTGGAGGCCGCGATGGTCCCGGTGTTCACGCTGATGCGCTGCTGCGCCTCGGTCGGGTGGATGATCCCGCGGTTGCAACCGGGGAACCCGATCGTGCGACGCTACATCAATCGGGCGCTGGCGCTGTCTCAGGTGATGCTGGCGGGACGGACGCCTTGGTGACCGCAAGGTGGTGGCGGGGTGAACCCCGCCCTACACCAACACCTCTTCAGCCTGCTGCGCGCCGACGCCGAAGACGCGCTTGTAGCGCGCGATCTCGTCGGCCGGGCCCATGGCCTTGTTGGGATTGTCCGACAGCTTGACCGTCGGCCGCCCGTTGGCCGAGACCGCCTTGCAGACGAGGCTGAACGGCGCCAGCGCGTCGTCCGGCGACCAGACCGCGGAAATCGTTGGTCAGCAGCGTGCCCCAGCCGAAGCCGACCTTGCACCCGGCCGTGGAACTGGCGGTGCAGCGCCTCGATCTTGTCGACGTCCAGCCCGTCGGAGAAGATCACCAGCTTCTTGCGCGGGTCCTCGCCGCGCGACTTCCACCAGCGGATCGCGGTCTCGCGCCCCGGTCGCCGGATCGCCCGAATCGATGCGGATGCCGGTCCAGCTGCGCCAGCCAGTCGGGCGCGCTCTCGCAGGAAGCCTTCGGTGCCGTAGGTGTCGGGCAGGATGATGCGCAGGTTGCCGTCATGCTCCTCCTGCCAGTCGGCCAGCACCTGGTAGGGCGCCTGCGCCAGTTCGCGTCGCTGTCGGCCAGCGCCGCAATAGACCATCGGCAGTTCATGCGCGTTGGTGCCGATCGCCTCGACCTCGCGCCGCATGGCGATCAGGCAGTTCGAGGTGCCGAGTGAACGTTGCGCCCAGCCCTTCCATCATCGCCTGCACGCACCAGTCCTGCCACAGGAAGGAATGCCGCCGCCGGGTGCCGAAATCGGCGATGCGCAGGCCGTCGATCCCGCGCAGCCGCTCGATCTTCTCCCACAGCCGCGTCATCGCGCGGGCGTAGAGCACCTGCAGCTCGAACCGGCCCATGTCGCTTGCAGCACGGCGCGGGTGCGCAGTTCCATCAGCACGGCGAGCGCCGGGATCTCCCACAGCATCACCTCGGGCCACGGCCCTCGAAGGTCAGCTCGTACTGGCCGTCGCGCTTCTCCAGGTGGTAGGGCGGCAAGCGGCAGCCCTCGAACCACTCCATGAAATCGGGGCGGAACATCTGGCGCTTGCCGTAGAACGTGTTGCCGCGCAGCCAGGTGCTTTCGCCGCGCGACAGGCGCAGCGTGCGGATGTGGTCCAGCTGCTCGCGCAGCTCGCCCTCGTCGATCAGGTCGGCCAGCCGGACGGACGTGGTGCGGTTGATCAGGCTGAAGGTGACGTCGGTGTCCGGCTTGTTGCGGAAGATCGACTGGCACATCAGCAGCTTGTAGAAGTCGGTGTCGATCAGCGACCGCACGATCGGGTCGATCTTCCAGTTGTGGTTGTAGACGCGGGTGGCGATATCGACCATGTCAGGCCTCCAGCATGCACGCCGGCGGCGCGCATCATGCGCCGGCGCGCTTCGGCCAGCGAGCCGTTCAGGTCGATGGCGCGGCAGGCGCCCTCCAGCACGGTCGACGCGGAACCCCAGCCGCGCGGCGTCGAGCGCGGAATAGGCAACGCAGAAGTCGGTGGCGAGGCCGACGAGCGTGACCGCGGTGACCCCGCGCGCGCGCAGGTAGCCTTCCAGCCCGGTGGGCGTGACGCGGTCGTTCTCGAAGAAGGCCGAGTAGCTGTCGATCTCGGGGCGGAAGCCCTTGCGGATGATCAGATCGGCGGCATTCGGTTCGAGGTCGGCGTGGAAGTCGGCGCCCGGCGTCGCCCTGCACGCAATGGGTCGGCCAGAGCACCTGCGGGCCGTAGGGCATCTCGATCAGGCTGAAGGGCGCGCGCCGGGATGGTTGGCGGCGAAGGACGTGTGCTCGGCGGGTGCCAGTCCTGGGTCAGGACGACGACCGCGAACTCGCTCCATCAGCGCGTTGACGCGGGGGATGATCTCATCGCCTTCGGCCACGGCCAGCGCGCCGCCGGGGCAGAAGTCGTTCTGCACGTCGATGACGATCAGGGCTTCGTTCGCGGTTCGCATGGGGCCTCTCGGCTGGGCGCATTGTCCTTGGGTAAGTGCGCGGCCGTGTCGCGTCAAGCGATGGGTCTTGCAGAGCGGGCGGCGCGGAGCCTATCACGCGGCATGCTGACCGTCGCCGCACTGTATCATTTCACCCGGTTCGCCGACCCCGCCGCGCTGCGTGGAGCCCTGCTGGAGTGCTGCGTGGCGGCGGGGGTGCAGGGGCACGCTGCTTCTGGCTCGCGAGGGGATCAACGGCACGATTGCCGGGACCCGCGCAGGGATCGACGCGGTGCTGGCGCATATCCGGTCGTTGCCGGGCTGCGCCGGGTTGGAATGGAAGGAAAGCCAGGCCGAGGTGATGCCATTCGCGCCGGATGAAGGTGCGCGTGAAGCGCGAGATCGTGACGATGGGGCAGCCCGAGGTCGATCCGTCGGCCGGCACGGGGCACTATGTGGCAGCCGACCGACTGGAACGCGCTGATTGCTGCGCCGGATGTGGCGGTGATCGACACGCGCAACGACTATGAAGTGGCGATCGGCACGTTCCAGGGCGCAGTCGATCCCGGCACGCGGTCGTTTCGCGAGTTTCCCGCCTGGTGGGCGGCGAACCGGGACGCGGTTCGCCGGCAAGCGGATCGCGATGTTCTGCACCGGCGGCATCCGCTGCGAGAAATCGACGAACTACCTGCTGGGCCAGGGGGTGGAGGAGGTGTTCCACCTGAAGGGCGGCATCCTGAAATATCTTGAGGAGGTGCCGGAGGCGCAGAGCCTGTGGCAGGGCGAGTGCTTCGTGTTCGACGAGCGGGTCTCGGTCGGTCACGGCTTGCTGCCCGGTGCGTTGAGCAGTTGCAGAGCCTGCGGGAGGGGGTTGTCGCCCGCAGATCGTGCCGACCCGTCCTATGAAGCGGGGGTGTCCTGCGCGGCGTGCCGTGAGAGCTATTCGGCCGAGGACCGGGCGCGGTTCCGCGAGCGGCAAAGGCAGATCGACCTTGCGGCGTCGCGAGGGCAGCGGCACATGGGACCGGGCTGAGACACCTATACGAAGGCAAGCGCCAGGCCGGTGGCGGCGGTTGCAGTGCCGATCATCGCGCGGAGCAGGGGCGATCCACCGCCGCGCGCGAGCAATCTCGATCCGGCCGCGACACCTGCGGTATGGAGCGCCACAGTCCCGACGAGCAAACCCGTGCCAAAGCCGAACGCAGTCGCGTAGCCGAGTTCGCCACCATGGGCGTGGCCGTGGAACAGGCCGAAGAGCGCAATTATGCCAGTCGCTGCGGCGGTCGACGGGCGGAAGGCCACTGCCAACATCAGTCCGAGCAGGATCACCGAAGCGAGGATCATCGGCTCGACGAAAGGGATCGGAAGCGCGGCCAGCGCGGCAAGGAAACCGAGTGCCATGCCGCTTGCGAAACCACAGGGAAGCGCCCAACGGGCAGCTCCGCCCAGCACCGAGGCATAAAGGCCGACCGCGACCATCGCCACGAGGTGATCCGCGCCGCCCGTGGGGTGGCTCAGCCCAGCGGCAAAGGCGCCATGTGCGAGCGGATCGACATGGGCGAGAGCGGGGCTCGCCAGCATCGCCCCTGCGGCGGCAAGAAGTGCGCGGTTCATCGGTCAAGTTCCTGCATATGATCTGGTCCCACGGTTCCGCGCCCGTCGTGCGAAGGCAAGCGTATTGGCGAAGCGGAAGGCGTCAGCCATGGGGTCGATGTGCAGGCGGCGGTCAGTTTGCAGGTTTTTTGCGCAGTGAGAAAAGAACGCGCATATCCGAGTGAAAGAATTGGGTTTACAAAACCTACTCTTTCCATCAGGTTTTGCATGTCGCCCAGCCAGCCGATGTCGGTGAGCCCGGACCACCTCAGTCAAACGGAGACTAAGATGACCCGCACCGAAGTTGTTTCGACCCCGCCTGCGCCTAGGGCCGGGTCTTATCCCCCGATGCCGCGAGACACCGAGATACTGCTTGCCGATCTGTCGTCGCTGACACCGATCGGCGCGATCGAAGCTTTGCTCGACCGGCTGGAGCGGCTGGCATGAACGCGCGCCCGGATCACCGGATCATGTCTGCGCCAGTGGCGGAGCCACCGCTGCACGATGCCGAAGCACTGACACAGGGCGGGTCGCAGGCGCGGATCGAGCTGCGCGGCCAAGTCTACTGCCTGCGGATCACGCGGGCGGGCAAACTTATCTTGACGAAATGAGCGCCAGCCTCGGCTGCCGTCGACCAGACCCCTTCTGATATCCGGACCCAGACATATGAAACGCTTTCTTCTTGCCTCGCTTCTCGGCTCTGCCACCTTGCCGGCACTGGCAGCCGATCCGGCCGCTGTCGTGGTGCATTATGCGGATCTGGCGCAGGCGACCTTCGATGACAGCCTGATCGCAGGGCAGGGGCTGCAGCGGGCGGTGGAGGCGTTTCTGGCAGCGCCTTCGGAGAGCACGCTTGAGGCGGCGCGATCGGCCTGGATGGCGGCCCGCGTGCCCTATCAGCAGTCCGAGGCCTTCCGCTTCGGCAACCCGATCGTGGACGACTGGGAGGGCCGGGTGAACTCCTGGCCGCTGGACGAAGGGCTGATCGACTATGTTGCGGCAGGTGCCGGGCAGAACGAGGAGAACGAGCTTGCCGAACTGAACGTGATCGCGACACCGAAGTTCACATTGTCGGGGACGGAGATCGACGCGACCGACATCACGCCCGCGCTGATCGCCGGGACGCTGCACGAGGCGGACGGCATCGAGGCGAACGTCGCCTCGGGCTATCATGCGATCGAGTTCCTGCTCTGGGGCCAGGATCTGAACGGCACCGGGCCGGGCGCGGGCGACCGGCCCTTCACCGATTATGTCCAGGGCGACGGCTGCACCGGCGGCAATTGCGACCGCCGCGCGGCCTATCTGCAGGCCGCGACCGACTCTGCTGGTGGCCGATCTGGAGGAGATGGCGGCGCAACTGGGCCGCAGACGGCGCGGCCCGCGCGGCAGTGACCGGCGATCCGAAGCCGGGCTTGCCGGCGATGCTGACCGGCATGGGCAGCCTGTCCTATGGCGAACTGGCGGGCGAGCGGATGAAGCTTGGCCTGATGCTGAACGACCCCGAGGAGGAGCATGACTGCTTTTCGGACAACACCCACAACAGCCACTACTATGACGGTCTCGGCATCCGGAACGTCTATCTGGGCCAATACAGGCGGATCGACGGCAGCCTGTTGACCGGCCCGTCGCTGTCCGAGCTGGTGGCCGCGGCCGATCCGGCGGTGGACGGCACAACTGAGCGGCGAACTCGACGCCACGGTGGCGGCGCTGGGCGCGATCAAGTCGGCGGCCGAAGGCGGGCATTGCCTATGACCAGATGCTGGCGCCGGGCAACACGACGGGCGAGGCGCTGATCATGGGCGGTGGTGAACGCGCTGGTCACGCAGACCGCCTCGATCGAGCGGGCGGTGACGGCGCTGGGACTGGGCGAGTGGCCTTCGAAGGGTCCGACAGCCTCGACTAACCCGGACGCCGTGTTCCAGTGAACGATGATGAATACCAGGCGCGCGCAGCATGGTCGACTTCCCGGCGGAGAATGGGCACCGTCGAGCGACAGTACGAGCGGTGCACCGAAGCGCGACCGTGATCCACTGCGCGCTGGCCAGTGCGGTTGCCCTTTGCCTGATCGGCCAGACTGCGCTTGCAGCGCCGCTGGGCGATCCGCAGCTGTCGGATCGTGCCGCGCACCGGAGCCGAGGCAGGCGCGGATCGCGGCGGTGACGCGCGCGACCACGGATTTCAGCAAGCCCGAGCCGTTCGAGGCCAAGCCCGGCGGGGCCGCAACCGTGCGGGCGCGCGACACGACGGATGCCTTCTCGCAACCTTCGGGCAACATGCCGCTTCGAGCGGGAGACTGGACTTCAAGCTGGGCAACGGCGCTGTTTCGCAAGATCTGGGTCGCGGCACCGTCCTCGACCCAGGCCTCGGATGGGCTGGGGCCGCTCTACAATGCGCGCGGTTGCCAGAATTGCCACCTGAAGGACGGGCGCGGCCATCCGCCCGCCGGGCCGGATGCACCCGCGTGTCGATGTTCCTGCGGCTGTCGGTGCCGGGCGGTAGCGCGCCGGCCGAGATCGAGGACTATCTGTCCACGCAGCCCGATCCGATCTATGGCGGGCAGTTGCAGGATTTTGCGGCACCCGGCCAGGCTGCCGAGGGACGCATGGACGATCAGCTACGCAGGAGCGGCCGGTGACGCTGGCCGATGGCATGGTGGTCGACGCTGCAGGCGCCCGACCTATTCGGTGACCGACCTCGGCTATGGGACCGCTTGCACCCGGCGTCATGCTTTCGCCGCGCGTCGCACCGCAGATGATCGGGCTTGGCCTGCTGGAGGCGATTCCGGCGGCCGATATTCTTGCCCAGGCCGATCCCGATGGACGCCGATGGCGACGGCATCTCGGGCCGCGCCGAACATCGTGCTGGTCGGCGGAGTTCGACCGCGCCGATGCTGGGCCGCTTCGGGCTGAAGGCGGGGCGCGGCGACGGTCAGGGAACAGTCGGCGGGGGCATTCGCGGGCGACATGGGCCTTTCCAACCCGCTGCACCCCGACCCCTGGGGCGATTGCACCGCGGCGCAGGAAGCCTGCCGCGCCGCGCCGCACGGCCAGGAGGCCGGAGCCGCGACGGGCTGGAGGTGGATGGCGAAAGCCTCGATCTGGTGACGTTCTACTCCCGCAACCTCGCCGTGCCGGAACGTCGCGATGTGGACGATCCGCAGGTGCTGCGCGGCAAGGCAGGTGTTCTACGAGAGCTGGCTGTGCCGGCCTGCCACACGCCGAAATTCGTCACCCACCGGCTGAAGGACCAGCCCGAGCAGAGCTTCCAACTGATCTGGCCCTACACCGACCTGTTGCTGCACGACATGGGCGAGGCGCTGGCCGACAACCGCCCCGAAGGCCGCGCCACGGGGCGCGAATGGACGCACCCCGCCGCTTTGGGGGATCGGGCTGACCGAGACGGTCAGCGGGCATACCCGCTTCCTGCATGATGGCCGCGCGCGATCCTGCTCGAGGCGATACTCTGGCATGGCGGCGAGGCCGAAGCACGCGCGCAGACGGTGATCGCCCTTGCCCGCCCCCGACCGTGATGCCCTGATCGCCTTTCTGGAGAGCCTGTGATGCCGATGCGCCACGCTGCCCTGATCCTGATAGCCCTGCTCGTTGCCGGCCTTGCAGGGCTGACGTCCCGGAGGTCGTCGATGGACGGCCATTCCGCCCGGCTATGCCAGCTTCGCGGCCGCCACGGCGGCGCTCTCCGCTGCCGCAGACGCGGATCTGCACCCCGCGGCCCTGCGCGCCGCCTTACATGACGGCCTTCGATGCCTGGATGGGCGTGTCGCACCTGCACCTGGGTCCGGTCGAGGACGACGGGCGTGCGCTGGCCATCGCTTTCTGGCCCGACCCGAAGGGGGCGGGGCAGCGGCCGTAGCTTCGCTGGTCGCTGCCGACGGGCCCCGGCTCGACGACCCCGAGGTCTTTGCCGAAGCCTCGGTGGCGGCGCGCGGCCTGTTCGCGCTGGAACGGCTGCTGTATCGGAGAGGCGGACGGTCGCCCGCGTTTGCGCCGCGACGCGGGCGATCGCCGCCGATCTGGCGCGGATGGCGGCGGAGACCGCAGGCCGGACTGGACGGGCGGCTTCGCCGAGGCGCTTGAGACAGCGGGCAGCCGGGCAACACCACCTTCCTAAGTCCGGTCGAGGCAAGGCAGGCGCTGTTTACCCAGTGATCGCCGGACTGGAGTTCATGGCGGATGACCGGCTTGGCCGGCCGTTGGGCACCTTCGACAGGCCGCGACCGGAGCGGGCCGAGGCGCGCGCCTCGGCAGGTCCGTCAGGCAACGTCCGACTGTCGCTTGCGGCGCTGGAACGGCTCGCCGTAGCACTCGTGCCCGCGAGTCCGCAGACGCAGGCTGCCTTCGACCGGGCCAGCGCAGCTGGCGGATGGACTGGATGACGGGGCGCTGGCCGGGTGTCGAGGATCCGCAACGGCTGGCTGAAGGTGGAGATCCTGCAACAGGCGGTGGACGCGGCGAAGGATGCGGCGGTGGCCGAGATCGGACCGGCACTGCGGGTGGGCATCGGGTTCAACGCAGGCGATGGGGATTGAGATGGCGACACGTCGGGGCGTTCTGGCCGGACTTGTGGCCACGTCGCTGCCGCGGCTCGGATGGGCCGAGGCGGGCAGCCCGTCCTACCTCGCGGCTGCGAAGGACGCGGGCGGTCAGTGCTGGCTGCACGGGCTGAGCGACGCAGGTGAAAGCCTGTTCCGCTTGCCCTTGCCCTCGCGCGGCCATGCCGCGGCTGCGCATCCCGGGCGGCCCGAAGCCGTGGCCTTCGCCCGTCGCCCGGGCACATTTGCGCTGGTGATCGATTGCGCGAGCGGCGAAACGCTGGCGCGGCTGACTCCGCCCGACGGGCGGCAGTTCAACGGCCACGGCGCCTTTTCTGCCGGATGGGCAGTTCCTCTACACCTCGGAAGTGGTGGCCGAGACGAGCGAAGGGCAGGCTGGGCATCTGGGACAGCACGCAGGGCTATGCGCGGCTCGGACGAGATGCGCCACGGGCGGGATCGGGCCGCATGACGTGAAGCGGTTGCCGGACGGCGAGCTCGTGGTGGCCAATGGCGGCATCCAGCACCGATCCCCAGCGACCGCACCAAGCTGAACCTCGACACGATGGAGCCGAACCTGACCTATCTCTCGCCCGACGGAGTCGTGCTGGAGCAGGTGAGACTGGACCCCTCGCTGCACCAGAATTCGATCCGCCATCTGGCCCTGGCGCCCGACGGAACGGTCGCCTTCGCCCTGCAATGGGAAGGCGATCCGGCCGCAGACGGTCCCGCTGCTGGGCCTTCACGCGCGCGGCGAAGCGGCGCGACTCTGCACCGTGCGGGAAGAGGATGCACGCGCGATGAAAGGCTATGCCGGGTCCATTGCCATTGACTCGGCGGGCGAACGGATCGCGCTGACATCATCGCATGGCGGCGTGGTGATGCTGTTCGGCATCGATGGCACGCCACTGACCTTGATCCGTCGGCAGGATGCCGCAGGCGTGGCCGCCGGTCCGGAGGGGTTCATCGTAACCGACGGAATGGGCGTGGTGAGCCGGTACGACGGCCAGGGTCTTACCGTGCTGGGCCGTATGAACGAGGCATGGGACAACCACCTCGTTGCAATCTGATCGGCACGGGCCGCCGCTTTCATCTTGGCAGAAGTATCCCGCGGGGGTCCGGGGGTGTGAAACCCCCGGCCTGCCCTGCCACCTGGCGGGCGACCGGTTCAGCGCAGGCCATCTTCCGTGAAGTGACGCGGAAAGAAGGCGGCGGCGCAGGCGTGAACGGTCGCCAGCGCTTCGTCGCGCTGGTACGGTTCGGTCATCGTCATCAGGTCCAGCCAGACGCCCTCCACGGTGACGCGCAGCGCGCGGGCAACCCGCGACGGCGTCCCGGGGTATCCGCCCTCGGCCACAAGGGCCGCGCAGATCTCTTCCAGCAGGCGGATATAGGCCTCGTCGTTGGAACCGCAGCGCTCCTGGTACATTGGCCGACTTTGTGCCTCGCCCCAGAACGAACACCAGGCCGACAGTCGTGAAGCGGTACATATTGCCGGGTTGAAATCGGCGCGCAGCATGGCATCCAGCTGCGAAGCCGGATCAGGTGCCGCAGCAGCCAACATCCCTGTCCAGTTCTGTCGATACTCCTCGGCGATGTATACGAGCGTCTCACCCAGGAGCTTTTCCTTGGTCTCGAAATGGAAATTCACGAGGCCATGGGACAAGCCCGCGACCTTGGCGACCTCGGT
Source organism: uncultured Alphaproteobacteria bacterium (assembly GCA_963777765.1). GTDB lineage: Bacteria > Pseudomonadota > Alphaproteobacteria > Rhodobacterales > Rhodobacteraceae > Aliitabrizicola. The sequence continues at coordinate 139,788 of CAVZRP010000009.1, forward strand.
CAGCGTGGTGCGGGCGTATCCTCGGGTGGCGAGCGTCTCGATCGTCGCTTCGATCAATTGCGTCCGGCGTGCCTCGCGGCTGAGTTTCCGGGGCGTCGGGTCGGGCCGCTCACCCGGCAATGCAGGGTCGGAGATGCCGGTTTGGTCTGTCATCTTGGCCCTCCCTGGCGCGATGTTGCACGGATGTAGCGCAGTTGCACCGCTACGAAAGGGGCATCCGTGGCGCAAGGTCAAGCTGGATTCTGATTGACAGCCCAGTCAAAATCCGGCGATCCTGCCTGTGGCGCGGCGAAACGCGTCGCTTCAAGGCCCGAGTCATGACGAAAAATCCTGTCCGCACGCTGACGAGATCGAACGCGCAATTCAAAGCGGCGGTGCAACGATTGCCTTTGGGCGTCGCCTCGACCTTCCGGTACTGGGGCGACGAGCGGACGATCTATGTCAGCCACGGCAAGGGTGGCCGGACGTGGGACATAGATGGCAACAACTATGTGGATTACCGGCTGGGCTACGGGCCGGCGATCCTCGGCTATGCAGATGACAGGGTCGATGCCGCCGCACGGCGAGGCATGGAGGTGGGCGGGGTCTTCGCGCTGTCAACCGAGCGTGAGCTGATCGTGGCCGACAGGATCGCGAAGATGGTCCCTGCCGCGGAGCTTGTGCGCTTCTCGAACTCGGGCACCGAGGCCGTGATGGCGGCGTTGCGGCTGGCCCGTGCCTATACCGGGCGCGATAGTTATCTGCTGGTCGAGGGCGGCTACCACGGCCTTTTCGACGCCGCGATGTGGATGTCGAACATGGAAGACTGGGAGTCGGGCTCGAACACCGACCCGGAGCTTGTCTCCTACGGCAAGGGCATTCCGCAGACGCTCAAGGCGCTGGCGCATATCACGCCGATGAACAACTTCCAGCGGCTCGAGGACGTCTTCAAGCGGCATGGCAACACGATGGCCGCGATGCTGATCGAGCCGATCCAGGGCAACTGCTGCTCGATCATGGCGTCGGTCGAGTACGTGAAGCTGGCCCGCGAGCTGTGCACGAAATACGGCGTGCTCCTGATCATCGACGAGGTGAAGTCGGGCTTTCGCGTCGGCAAGGGCGGCATCCAGGGCCTCTATGGCGTGACGCCCGACATCACGACCTTCGCCAAGGCGGTGGCCAACGGCTATCCCATCGCGGTCGTCGCGGGGCGCGAAGAGGTGATGCGGACCTTCCGCTATGGCGGTGCGTCGCATGGCGGCACCTACACGGCGCATTCGGTCTCGCTCGCCGCAGCCGAGGAGTGCCTGCGCATCCTCGACGAAACGCCCGCGCTCGAGACACTGGCGAACTACGGCGAGCCGGCTGAAGACGGGGATTTCCAGGATTCTCGACGCGCGCGGGATCGTGCACTCCTACACCGGGCACCCGTCGATGTTCGGCCTGTTCTTCGCGGAAACACCGCCCGACAACTATCGGGCGTGGAAGACCTCGGATTATTCGTTCTACGATCGGATGGCCCATTACCTGCACGACCTTGGCGTGATCTGCGAGCCCGACAGCCGTGAGCCATGGTTCATGTGCGAGGCGCACGGGACTGGACGAGAGCTGCCTCACCGACACGCTGGCGGCGGTGGAAACCGCCGTGGACCTGACGCTGGAATACTTTGCCGAGGAAGCGAAGCGGGCATGACCTATGACGCGGTGATCGTGGGTGCCGGGCATAACGGGCTGGTCGCCGCCTGTTATCTGGCGCGTGCCGGACTGAAGGTGATGGTGGTCGAGAAGAACGACTGGATCGGGGGGGCGGCAGTCAGCCGCGAGCTGTATCCGGGGTTCACCTATTCCAACTGCTCTTACGTCGCCTCGCTGTTCCGGCCCGAGATCATGCGCGATCTGGAGTTGCCGAAGCATGGCCTTCAGATCCTGCCTTATGAGGGTGGCGCGGTCTTCATGGAGAATGGCGACTATCTGGGGATGCACCGCGACCACGATGCGAACCGGCGCGAATTCGCCCGCCACTCGCCGCGCGATGCCGAAGCCTATGACCGCTACAGCCGCGACGTGCTGCGCCACTGCCGCTTCATCCGCCCGATGCTGTTGCGGACCGCCCCCGATCCATCGAGCTTCCGCCCGCGCGATCTGGGCGAACTGGCCTGGCTCGGCAAGCAGATGTTCGGCCTGTCGGAAGCGGCGATGTACGACATGATCCGCTTCTGGACGATGTCGATCAGCGATTTCCTCGACGAGTATTTCGAGCATCCGACGGTGAAGGCCTATCAGGCCGTTGCCTCGATCATCGGCACGGCACTGGGGCCGATGTCGCCGGGCACGGCCTATGTGCTCCTGCATCACGCGATGGGCGATGTGGACGGCAACGTCGGCGCCTGGGGCTTTGCGCGCGGCGGGATGGGGTCGATCACCAAGGCGCTGCGAGCCTCGCTCGAAGCGGCGGGGGGCGAGGTGCGCGCAGGCAGCGGGGTGGAGAAGATCCTTGTCCGGAACGGGCGCGCGGTAGGTGTGTTGCTGGAGAATGGCGACGAGGTCTTCGGAAAGCGCGTCGTGTCGAACATGGACGTGAAGCGGACCTTCCTGACGCACGTCGACGAGGATGAATTGCCGGGCGAGTTCGTGAAGCGCGTCAAGGCGTTCAAGATCCGCGGCTCCTCGGGCAAGCTGAACATCGCGCTGGACCGCGCACCGCAGGTTTACCGCCCTTCCCGAAGGCTCGCCCCACCTCAAGGGCGACCTGCACTTCACCGATTCCATCGAGAAGATGGAGCGGGCCTATGACGACTGGAAGGCGGGGCATTACAGCGCCGATCCGTTCCAGGACATGATGATCCCCACGATGATCGACCCGACGATGACACCGCCGGGAAAACACTTCATGTCGTGCTTCGTGCAATACGCGCCGCCCAAGATCGAGGGGCAGGACTGGACGGATGCCGACCGCGATGGCTTCGCCAAGGCCTGCCTCGACCAGATCGAAAAATATGCGCCGGGCTTCAAGGACCTCGATCCTGCATGTCGAAGTCCGCACGCCGCGCGAGTTGGAAGACGAGGTGGGCCTGACCGAAGGCAACATCTTCCAGGGAGAACTGACCTTCGACCAGCTGTCTCTTCAACCGCCCGGTCCCGGGCTATGCGCCCAGTATCGCAGCCCGATCAAGGATTTGTGGATCTGCGGCTCCTCCACCCATCCGGGCGGGGGCGTGATGGGCGCGCCGGGGCGCAACGCCGCGTCGGAAATCCTGCGCGACCTGCGCCGCCCCGCGAAAGACATGAGTGAAGCCTATGCCGTCCTTTGATGTAATCGTGATCGGGCGGCGGCACGAACGGGCTGGCCGCCGCCCACCGTCTGCAGGGCGCGGGGCGCAAGGTGCTGGTGCTGGAGTCGGGCAGCGTGGCAGGGGGCGGCGCCGTCGCGTCGGAGTTCGCGCCGGGTTTCCGCTCGCCGGGCCTCGCTCATCTGGCCCACATGCTCGACAGCCGCGTGTCGGCAGGGATGGACCTTGACCGGCACGGGCTTGGCTATGTCAACGGGAACCTCGCTTCTACAGCCATATCCGTGACCGGCGACCACCTGGTTCTGGAGGGCGCGGCGGGTGCGACGGTGACGGGAAGCCTGACGGATGCGGACCGGGCCGCGTGGGCTGCGCTGCGCCAGCAGTTGATGGCCTTTGCGGGCGTGCTCGCCCCGTTCAAGCAGATCACCGCCCCGCGCATCGCGAAGGGCGCGGACAATGACTGGTCGCGGCTGGCGAAGCTGGGGCTGGGCGTGCGGATGCTGGGCAAGGCGGAGTTCCGCGAGTTCCTGCGGATGCTGCTGATCAACGTCTACGATGTGCTGAACGACGAGTTGACCGACGAGCGGCTGAAGGGCTTGCTGGCATTCGATGCGACGCTGGGATCGTGGCTTGGGCCGCGATCGCCCAACTCGCTGATCCTGCTGCTGAACCGGATGGCGGGCGATGCGCTTGGCCAGCGCGGCGCGCTGGCCCTGCCGAAGGGCGGGATGGGGGCCGTGGCCGCGGCGATGGTGAAATCGGCCGTGGCGGCGGGCGTGTCTGTCCGGACCGGTGCCGTGGTGGAGAGCCTGATCCTCGAGGATGACCGCGCGGTGGGCGTCCGGCTGGCCGATGGCGAGGAGATCCGTGCGCGCACAGTCGTTTCGGCGATCAATCCGAAGACCACCTTCCTGCGGCTCGTCGGCCCGCGCCATCTGGATGCGGGGTTCGTCAAGCGTATCGCGGACCAGAAATCGCGCGGGGCAGCGGCGAAGCTGCATCTGGCCTTGAAGGGCGCGCCGGATTTCCGGGGCGCTGACCTGAAGACACGCCTCGTGCTCGCGCCGTCCGACACGGCTGTCGAGCTCGCCTACAACGCGGTGAAGTATGGCGAGGTGCCGAAGCGCCCGGTGATGGAGATCATCCTGCCCTCGGCGCATGAGGACGGGTTCGCCCCCGCCGGGCCAGCACGTTCTTTCCGCCGTCGTTCAGTTCGCTCCACATGCGCCGAAAGCCGGGCCCGATGCCGCACGCGCGGAGATGCTGGAGAACACGCTGGCCGTGCTCGAAGACCACGCGCCCGGCATCCGCGCGCTCGTCAGCCATGCCGAGATGCTGATGCCCTATGACATCGAGGCGCGTTACGGCATGGTGGGCGGCAACTGGCATCATGGCGAGCTGTCGGTGGAACAGATGCTGTTCCTGCGCCCAATCGCCGGGATCGCGCAATACGCCACTCCAATCGCGGGCCTGTGGCTGGCGGGGGCGGGCTGCCACCCCGGAGGCGGGATATCGGGGGCGGCGGGCTGGAACGCGGCGAACCGCATCATCAAGGAAGAGCGGGCATGAACGCCGATCCGAAACTGCACTACAAGACGCCGCTGAAGCAGACGCCTTTCCATGCCCGCACTGCGGCTGCGAACCGGCTGAACAGTTGGGGTCCATGGGGCGGGTACACGACCGCGCTGGTCTTCGACGACGATGCGATGGAATACACCGCCATCCGCAACGCGGCCTCGGTCTATGACCTCTGCCCGATGGTGAAGTATCGCATCAGCGGGCCCGATGCGGCGGCTTACCTGAACCGCCTGACCGTGCGCAACGCGGCCAAGCTGCTCGGTCGGCGGTGTGCACTATACGATCTGGTGCGACGACGCGGGCAAGATCATCGACGACGGCACGCTGTTCCGGCTGGGCGAGAGCGAGTATCGCATCTGCTGCCAGGAGCGGCACCTGCCCTGGTTGCTGGACAGCGCCTTCGGCTTCGACGTGCAGATCCGCGAGGAAACGGAAGAGATCGCCGCACTTTCGTTGCAGGGGCCGTGCAGCTGGTCCGTGCTGAACGCGGCCGGCTTCGACGTGGCCGATCTGAAGCCCTTCCGGATGCGGACCTTCGCCTTCGACGGGGGCGAGTTGATGATCTCGCGCACCGGGTTCACCGGCGATCTGGGCTACGAGCTGTGGACGACCCCCGACCGCGCGCTGGCGCTGTGGGACAAGCTGTTTGAAGCTGGCGCACCTTGGGGCATCCGGCCGATCGGGACGCACGCCCTGAACCTTGCGCGGATCGAGGCCGGGTTCATCATCACCAACATGGATTTCGTGCCCGTTGACCAATGCGTGCGCGAGGACCGGCGCGCGTTCGCCCTTCGAGATGTGCGCTCGACTGGCTGATCGATTGGGAGAAGGGGCACTTCACCGGCCGCCGCGCGCTTCTGGCCGAGAAGGACAACGGCGCATCCGCGTGGGCGCTGGTCGGACTCGACATCGAGGGGAACATCCCGGTGGACGGCTCGCTGATCTATGCCGGCAAGACCAGGGAGGTGGGCTACATCACCGCCGCCGCCTGGTCGCCGACGACCAAGCGGAACATCGCTATCGCGCAGGTGCGCCGCCCACATGACAGGAAGGGCAACCTCTTCGTCGAGGTCTATGCCCTGCGCGAGCTGCAATATGCCAAGCTGATGCTGAAGGCCGAAATCTGCGAACGGCCGTTCTTCTCTCCGCCGCGCCGGAGGGCGACGCCGCCCGCCCCGTTCTGAGGTTCACCCGCCATGACCCTGCATCCCCAGTCCCCGCTGATGACGCACTGCCCCGAAACGCTGCCCTCGGCCGCGTATCTCGATCCGGAGTGGTACGAGCGGGAACGACGGGCGATCTGGGCGCGCGACTGGGTCTATGCCGGGCGGCTGAATGACCTTGCGCCGGGCACGATGCGGCGCATCGGGGTGGCGGGCGAGAACCTGATCCTGTGCCGCGACGCGTCTGGCACGGTGACCGCCTTCCACAACACCTGCCGCCATCGTGGCGCCGAGTTGTGCGCCGAGGCGGAAAAGCCAGTGGGCAAGCTGATCACCTGCCCCTATCACGCCTGGGCCTATGCCACGGACGGGCGGCTCGTCTCGGTCGCCCATGCGACGCCGGCCGGTGATTTCCGCAAGGAAGAGCATGGTCTCTATGCGGTTCATCTCCGCGAGTGGAACGGTTTTCTCTACCTCTGCCTTGCCGATCATCCGCCCGAGTTCAAACCGGACCTGGGCCTTCACGCGCTCGACAACTGGCCGATGGCGGAGCTGGTCACGGGGCACCGGCTGGAGAAGGTGCTGGAGTGCAACTGGAAGGTCTTCTGGGAGAACTACAACGAGTGCCTGCATTGCCCCGGCATTCATCCCGAGTTGTCCGACATGGTGCCGATCTACCGCAAGGGGATCATGTCAGAGCATGGAAGCGCCGGACTGGACACCGGAGGTGGCGCAGGCTCCGGTCCTGAAGGCGGGGGCGCAGACCTGGACGATGGACGGTCAACCCTGCGGGCCGGAGTTTCCGAAACTCACGGCGCAGGAGCGGGCGAACGGGCATAACTTCGTCACAATCTATCCCACGATGTTCATCGTGGCCCATGTCGACTATGCGCGCGCGGTCAGCCTGACCCCGCTTGGCCCCGAGCGGACGCGGCTGACGGCGGAATGGCTCTTCCCCCGCGACACGCTGGCGCAGCCGGGGTTCGATCTGGCGCGCGTGACGGATTTTGCCACGACCGTGTTGCTGCAGGATGGGGCCGCCTGCGAGATGAACCAGCGCGGGCTGCACGCGTCGCGCCACAAGCACGGGCGGCTGATGCCACAGGAATTCGACATCCACAGGTTCCACCAGTGGGTGTTGAGCAGGATCGGTGAAACGGAGGTCCGCCCATGAACGTCGAGATTTCGCATAATGCAACGCCGGCGGATTGGGACCGGAGGGGGCTGCCCGCCTGGGCGTACCATTCCCAGACGCTGTTCGATCTCGAACGAACGCAGGTGTTCCTGAACCACTGGCAGGTGGTGGCGCATGTCAACGACTTGCCGGCCCCTGGCGACTGGCTGACCTTCGACCTGCTCGGTGAACGGGCCGTGGTCATGCGCGGGCGCGATGGTGTCGTCCGCGCCTTTCACAACCTGTGCCGCCACCGGGGCGCCCGCGTGGTGGACGGCCAGCAGGGTCATTGCAAGGGCGCGCTCGTCTGCCCGTTCCACGGCTGGGTCTACAACCTTGACGGCACGCTGCGCGGCGCGGCGCGGCCGGAAACCTTCGGGGACATGGATCGGGAGAAGTTCGGGCTGAAACCCATCGAAATGGAAATCTGGCACGGGTTCGTCTTCCTGCGGTTTCTGCCGGGACCGCAGCCCGCGGTCGCCGAACACCTGCAGATCTACGACCGCGATTTCAGCGATTTCCGGGCGGGTGAGTTGCTGCCGGTATTCAAGCCCGATTGGTCGGCTACGCTGCCAGTCAACTGGAAGTCGGTCCGCGATGTGGACAACGAAGGCTACCACGTGGCGATGGCCCATCCCGGGTTGCAAGACCTCTACGGTCGGAACTACCACGACCTTGTCCATGAAAACGGACTTGCCAGTTCCTACGCCGAATACGGCGACCAACCGGGCCGGCTCTGGTCTGTACGGAACTATGTCAAGATTTCACCGTTGCAGGAGTGGCTGCCACCGCGGTTGCAGAGAGCCTGGAACTACTATGGCCTGTTTCCGAATACCGTCTTCGCCTTCACGCCCGAAGGGGTGCAATTCTATCACGACCTGCCCGTTTCGCCGGGGCAGACCGTGGTGACCGGGCGCGTGTATCGGCGGCCCGGCGAATCCCGCCAGCAGCGACTCGCCCGTTATCTGGCCTACCGCATCGACCGCGAAACGTCGGCCGAGGATCAACAGCTTTCGATCTGGTCAAATGAATCCATGAAGTCGACGGCTTTCGAGGATTTCCACCTGTCAGATCTCGAATACGGGTTGCGGAACCATCACGACCAGTTGCGCCGGTTGCTGCCCGTCTTGCGTGACCGGACGGCACCGCCGGAGCAAACCCTGCCTTTGCGTAACAAAGAGTTGCTTCGGATTGACGGCCAAGTTGGCTTAACATAGCGTTAAGTAAAGTGCGCCGCGCGACAATGACGCGGCCTAGAAACACCGGGGAGACCAAGATGAAGCTCAACCGACGCCAGACTTTGACGGCTCTGGGAGGGGCACTTGCGCTTCCCTATGTGCGCCCATCCTGGGCCCAGGCCGGAACCGTGAACGTATACAATTGGGCTGACTACATCGGCGAGACGACGATTGCCGATTTCGAGGCCGCATCGGGGTTGGGGGTTGTCTACGATACCTATTCATCGGCTGAAGAAATGGAAGCCAAAATGCTGGCCGGCTCCACCGGCTACGACGTCTGCTTCACTTCCGGCGTCGCACAGCCGCGCATGATCGCGGCTGGCGTATATGACAAGCTTGACCGGACAAAGCTGCCAAGCTGGGGCAACCTTGACCCCGAGATTATCCGCATCGTCAGCACCTGGGATCCCGACGCGGCCCACATGGTACCCTACATGTGGGGCTCTGTCGGGATTGCCTACAACGTCGACATGGTCAAGGAACGCATCCCCGATGCCGACCTGGAAACCCTCGACCTGATCTTCAAGCCGGAAAACGCGGCAAAGCTCGCCGATTGCGGGATCTCGATCCTGGACAGTCCGCAGGATGTGGTGCCGATGGTGCTGCGGTATCTTGGACTTGACGGGGATACGACGGACGTTGCCGACTATGACAAGGTTGTCGCGGCCTTCGCCCCGATCCGGCAGGATATCGCGACCTTCGACAACACGAACTACCTGAACGCGATCCCGAATGGTGAGCTTTGCGTCATCAACAGCTGGTCGGGCGACTATGCCGTCGCCAAGTCCCGCGCTGCAGATGCAGGCGTAAAGCTGAACCTGGCTTACTATGTGCCGAAAACCGGTGCCCCGGCCTGGGCGGACGGCATGGCTATTCCCACGGACGCGCCGAACAAGGACGCGGCCTATGCGTTTCTCGAGTTCATGCTGAAGCCCGAAGTGATCGCGGGATGCACCAATTTCACCGCCTATGCGAATGCCAACCTCGCGTCGAAGCCGTTCGTCGATCCCGCGATCCTGAACGACCCGGCGGTCTATCCGGATGAAGAGACGGTCAAGCGCCTCTGGGCGCTCGCCGCCTTCAACGAAGAGCAGGACCGGGCGATGACCCGGGCCTGGTCCGCGATCAAGACCGGTTGATCTTGGCGAACATGCAGATGGCAGTGCACCCGACCTCCGCCCCGGACGCCTCGGTTGCGTCCGGGCCTGCTCCGTTCATCCGGATCGAGGGGGTATCGAAGCGGTTCGGCACCTTCCAGGCGGTCGAGAACGTGAGCCTCTCCATCGCCAAGGGCGAGATATTCGGCCTCCTTGGCGGGTCGGGTTGCGGCAAGACCACGCTCCTGCGCATGCTTGCAGGGTTCGAGGAACCGACGACGGGGCGCATCTGGCTTGACGGACAGGACATGACCGGCGTGCCGCCCTACGAGCGGCCCGTGAACATGATGTTCCAGTCCTACGCCCTGTTCCCGCACATGACGGTGGAGAAGAACGTCGCCTATGGCCTGAAGCACGAGGCGATGACGGATGCTCAACGCCGAAGTCGTGTGCGCGAGATGCTTGACCTGGTGCAACTGACGCAGTTTGCCGCGCGCAAGCCGCATCAGATTTCCGGTGGCCAACGTCAGCGCGTGGCACTCGCCCGCGCCCTTGCGCGTGCGCCCAAGCTGCTGCTGCTGGACGAGCCTCTTGCTGCGCTGGACAAGAAACTGCGCGAACACACGCAGTTCGAGTTGATGAACATCCAGCAGAAGACCGGTGTCACCTTTGTCGTCGTTACCCATGACCAGGAAGAGGCAATGACCCTGTCCGATCGCATTGCGGTGATGGACAAGGGGCAGGTCAAGCAGGTCGGAAGCCCGACCGACGTCTATGAGTATCCGAACAGCCGCTTCGTTGCGGGCTTCATCGGCTCCATCACCACATTCGATGGCACTGTCGAGCGCATAGCAGGCGACATCGCCCATGTCGGCGTGCCCGGCACTTGGCACCACGGTGCAGGCCCGTGCCATTCCCGGCCTGTCGCAAGGCACGTCGATCACCCTCGCCATCCGGCCCGAGAAGATCAGCATCACCCGGGACCGCCCGGATGGGCCCAACGTTGTCTCGGGTGTCGTGCGCGACCTCGGATACTTCGGCAAGGACTCGCTCTACCGTGTCGCGCTCCCCTCCGGGCAGATCGTCTCGGTCAACTCGGTGAATGCTCGCCGCGCTGATGAAGCCGGGAGGGTGGCGGATTGGGAAGATGCCGTCTGGCTGTCCTTCGACCCATCCTCTGCCATCTTGCTGAAGGACTGACTCAATGGTCGATGCGGCGGGAGATCCCGGTAAGCAAGCCGCAGCGGCGGCACTGGCGCGCGTGACCGATGGCGGCCACCACGACGGTCCGCTCCTGCGCTGGTTCAACCTGCGCGGCTGGTCGAACATCGTGATTGCGATGCCCTATGTCTGGTTGCTGCTTTTCTTCTTTCTTCCCTTCCTGATCGTGGTCGCAATGAGCTTCGCGACCAGAACCCCCACTGCACCGCCTTTTTCGTTCGGGGGAGAGCATCCGCTACTGAACACCGAGGGGTATGCCCGCCTTCTGGGCGACAGCCTCTATGTTCGCGCGTTCGTTACCTCGGTCCTGAATGCGCTGATGGCCACCTTTCTTTGCCTGCTGATCGGCTATCCGATGGCGCTGGGATTGACCCGAGTCAGCAAATCCTGGCGCAATATGTTGCTGATGCTGGTGATCCTGCCGTTCTGGACGTCGTTCCTCTTGCGCGTGTACGCCTGGATGGGACTGCTGGGGAACAACAGCTGGTTCAATCGCGGCCTGACCGACCTCTACAACTGGCTGGTGCCGAGCGAATGGATGATCCGCTCGATCCCGATGATGAACTCGAATTTTGCCGTCGTGCTGGTGATGGTCTATTCCTACCTCCCGTTCATGATTCTTCCGCTTTTCGCAAACCTCGAAAAGCTGGACCGGACGCTGGACGAGGCCGCGATGGACCTCGGCTCGCGTCCGTCACGCGTTTTCCTCGACATCACGCTCCCCCTTTCGATCCCCGGCATGATCGCGGGCGGGCTGCTTGTCTTCATTCCGGCAGCGGGCGAACTGATCATCCCCTCGTTGGTAGGCAATGCCTCGCAGCCGATGATCGGGCGGGTGATCCTTGATGAATTCTCGAGCGCGCGCGACTGGCCGATGGCCTCGGCCGTAGCGGTGGCACTGCTGTTTCTTCTGGTCTTGCCGATGATGGCCTACACGCATTTCGAGGGCAAAGCCCAGGCCAAGGCGGAGGATCGGCCATGAACCGTCGCCCGGTATTCCTGATCTCGATGCTCTGCTTCGGCTTCGCCTTTTTCTACATCCCGATCCTGTCGATGATGGTCTATTCGTTCAACGCGTCGCGGCTTGCAACGGTGTGGGGCGGTTTCTCCACCAAGTGGTACGTCTCGCTTCTCCACAACACGCAGATCATCAATGCGGCGATCCTATCCCTGAAGATCGCGCTTCTGTCGGCGACCTGCGCCACGATCCTCGGAACGATGGCGGGTATCGCGCTTGCCCGCTTCAAGAGATTCCGGGGGCGAGTGCTGTTTTCGGGACTCGTGACCGCGCCCCTCGTCATGCCCGAAGTCATCACCGGCATCTCGTCCCTGATGCTGTTCATCCTGATGGCGGACTGGATCGGGTGGCCGGGGTCGCGGGGTTTCACCACCATCACGATCGCCCACATCACCTTTTCCATGACCTTCGTGGCCACCATCGTGCATTCCCGCATGATCCAGGCCGATCAGGCGATCGAGGAAGCGGCGATGGATCTGGGCTCGCGCCCCTGGCAGGTGATGAAGGACATCACCCTGCCGATCATCAGCCCCGCAATCCTGTCCGGTTGGCTGCTCGCCTTCACGATTTCGCTGGATGACGTCGTCATCACGAACTTCACGACCGGGCCGGGCAACACCACGCTGCCGCTCCTCATCTGGTCCAAGGTCAAGCTCGGGGTGACGCCGGATATCAATGCCCTCGCCACGATCATCGTGTTGCTCGTCGGGGTCGGCGTCTTCATTGCCGGATTGATCCTGAACCGGGCCGAACGGCGCCGCGACCGCGACGTTCGTCTTGCCTACCAGGCAAACGAATGACCGAGACGGTGCTGACAATGCTGAACCTGCCGTTGGGCGAGCCCGGCTCGGGGCGCCTGCGTTACGGGGCCGCCATGGCGCTGTACCGCGAGGGGCGGCTGTCGACGGACGTTCTGGAGGTCTATCGCATCTGCTCGGCGCGCGACTGGGATGATCCGCTAAGGCTTCTGCGCGATCGGGGGCTTTCAGCGCCGGCAACAGAGAAGCGTGACACCCCCGAGACAATCCGATCACTCATCGACGAGGCGGATCGTTACCTATCGACCTTGCCGGGGCCGGGTGTGGCCGAGGTCCGCTCGGGGATCGCTGCGGCGCGGGGGGGTGCGGTCATTCCGCCGTTGCCAAGCAGGAACCCGGTGGTCGATGCCCACCTCGATGCAGCGCTTGGTGCAGTGGAGAGAACCCATCCCGCGCTCGCCTCGGCGATCTTCGCGGCCGCGCCGCTCCTGCGCTGGGTCACCTACGATGAATACCCGCGCGCCGAGATCGGAGAGACCTTTGCGACCGGGCATGCCTTCACCTCGCTGATCGGGGGCGGGTCGCCGCTTGTGGCAGAGGACTTTGACCTCGGCCTGTTCCTGATCGCGCCGCATGTTCTTTACCGCGACCATTGTCACAAGGCACCGGAACTCTATGCCCCCCTGACCGGGCCGCATGGCTGGCGCTTCGGGCCGGGCACGCCGATGGGTCTGAAGCACGCACACCAGCCGGTCTGGAACGACCCGTTCCGGCCGCACCTGACGAAGGTCGGGCCGGTGCCGTTCCTGGCCCTCTTCGGCTGGACACGCGATGTGAACGAACCGGCGCGGGTTCTGCGAGCGGCCGACTGGCCGGCGCTGGAGGCGCTGCGGATCGGGGGGGCGCGCGATGGATGAGGGCGCGGAGCTTTACGGGGCGAAGCTGATCCGGATCCTCGAGGCGATCTGGGGCGAAGGGTTCCTCTCGCCGGGCGGCGAGGCTGAAGTTGCGCGGCTGGTGGCAGGCATGGATCTGGCGGGCAGGGCTGTGCTCGATATCGGCTGCGGCGCGGGCGGGATCGACGTGGCTCTGGTGGCGAACCACGGGGCCGGGTTCGTGACGGGTATGGATGTGGAGGACGGGGTGCTGGCCCACGCGCGGGGGCTGGTGGCGCGGCGGGGGCTGGCCGGCCGGATCGGACTGGTCAAGGTTGCGCCGGGGCCGCTTCCCTTTCCGCCGGAGACGTTCGACATCGTATTCTCGAAGGATTCGATCGTGCATATCCCCGACAAGCATACCCTGATGGCAGAGGTTTTCAGGGTTCTGAAGCCGGGGGGGTGGTTCGTGGCGTCGGACTGGCTGATCGGCCATGACGGGACGCCCAGCCCGGCGATGGCGGCCTATATCGCAGCGGAGGGACTGGATTTCGGCATGGCTTCGCCGGGTCGATACCGGGAGGCGATGCTTGATGCAGGCTTCGAGGCTGTCGAGACCCGATCAAGGGGAGAGTGGTATGCCGGGGTGGCGGCGGAGGAGCTGGCGCGGCTGCGGGGGCCTTTGGGGCGGCAGGTGGCGGTCGAGCTGGGACAGGACTTCGTGGACCACAATATCGAGATCTGGGAGAGGATGGTGCCGGTCCTGAAGGCGGGGGAGCATTGCCCGACCCATCTGAGGGCCCGCAGGCCGGTGGGAGACATCAGGGAAAATGTCTCACGCGTGTAACGCCTGCCAAGGCCCTTATGGATAGGGATTTTCCTGATTTCGTTAAGCCGGCGTCAACATTCGTGTTGCCGACTTCGGAGGGGCAGAGGCGCATCCCGCTGTCATCAGGGCCAGCGCGGGTGCAGCGCGTCGATCACGAAGGCATGGCGATGGCCCCGGCCTGATTGGGGCCGATGCTCGGCCAGATGGGGGTGATCGGGGGGCAATCCGTCATGGTCATGCTCCAGCGCGGAGGGATCAGTCGCGGGCCAGACGGCGACGGCTGCGACCAACCTGGCGAGGCCAAGCGGTCAGCGCGATGAAGGCCGCATCCCGCTGTCATCAGGGCCAGCGCGGGTGCAGCGCGTCGATCACGAAGGCATGGCGATGCCCCCGGCCTGATTGGGGCCGATGCTCGGCCAGATGGGGGTGATCGGGGGGCAATCCGTCATGGTCATGCTCCAGCGCGGAGGGATCAGTCGCGGGCCAGACGGCGACGGCTGCGACGAACCCGGCGAGGCCAAGCGCGGTCAGCGCGATGAAAGCCGCATCCCGCTGTCATCAGGGCCAGCGCGGGTGCAGCGCGTCGATCACGGAGGCATGGCGATGCCCCCGGCCTGATTGGGGCCGATGCTCGGCCAGATGGGGGTGATCGGGGGCGATCCGTCATGGTCATGCTCCAGCGCGGAGGGATCAGTCGCGGGCCAGACGGCGACGGCTGCGACCAACCCGGCGAGGCCAAGCGCGGTCAGCGCGATGAAGGCCGCATCCCGCTGTCATCAGGGCCAGCGCGGGTGCAGCGCGTCGATCACGAAGGCATGGCGATGCCCCCGGCCTGATTGGGGCCGATGCTCGGCCAGATGGGGGTGATCGGGGGGCAATCCGTCATGGTCATGCTCCAGCGCGGAGGGATCAGTCGCGGGCCAGACGGCGACGGCTGCGACCAACCCGGCGAGGCCAAGCGCGGTCAGCGCGATGAAGGCCGCATCCAGCCCGAACGTGGCCCCGACCCAGCCTGCAAGGGGGTAGCAGACCAGCCAGCAGGCATGGGACAGGGCGAATTGCGCGGCATAGAGCGCGGGTCGATCCGGCGGATGGGCGGAGCGAACGAGGAGGCGACCGATGGGCATCTGCGACAGACTGAAGCCGAAGCCCATGACGGCCCAGACCGGCAGGACCGTGCCAAGCGATCCGAGCCAGGGGCCGCAGGCGAGGCCCGCGAGCATTTGCACCGCCCCGAGCATCATCGCGCCACGGTCCGACAGGTGGGCGAGGATGCGCTGCAGGGCGAGGGCTGCAAGGATGGACCCTGCCCCGAATGCCGCGAGGGCGAGGGCAACGGCGCTTTCGCCAAGGCCGAAGCCTGCGCGGACCAGAACGACGGTGTTCACCAGCACCATCGCCCCGGCGGCGGCGACGGCGAATTCCAGCGCGAGCGCGCCGCGCAGGCGGGGCGTGGCCATGTAGATACGCAGGCCGAGAGTCGTCGCTGCCCGCAAACCCGAGGACTTTCGGGACGCCTGCGGCGGGAGCCTGACGGACATCACAAGGAGCGCCGAGCCGAGGAAGCCTGCGGCGGTGCCGAGGAACAGGACGGGGAAGCTGACCACCGTCAGCAGCGCCGCTGCGACAAGCGGCGAAATCAGCGTCTCGGCATCTTCGGCCAGACGCGAGAGGGCCAGTGCTTTGGTGAAATCAGCCTCGTCGGGCAGGACATCGGGGATTGTCGCCTGAAACGCCGGGGTGAAGCCTGCGGAGGCGGCCTGCAGCAAGAAGATCAGGACATAGACCTGCCAGACCTCGGTGACGAAAGGCAGGAAGACGACGATCGCCGCCCGCAACAGATCAAGCGCCACGAGGAAGCTGCGACGCGGAACACGTTCGGCCAGCGCTGCGGCAATTGGGGCAAGCGTGACATAGGCCACCATCTTGATGCCAAGGGCCATGCCCAGGACCGACCCCGCGCGATCGCCCGCCAGATGATAGGCAAGCAGGCCGAGAGCGACGGTCGCAAACCCGGTTCCGAGCAGCGAGATCACCTGCGCCAGAAAGAGGTGACGATAGGTCCGATGCCTCAGTACCGCGAGCATTGTTGTTCCCTACCGGAGGCGTGCCCCCGTGTCACTGAACACCATGGCCGCGGCGGGGTCGAAGGCAATACCGACCTGTTGACCAAGGGTAACCTTCGGATCGTCGTGCGATTCGACGACAAGCTTTTCGCCGGTGGCGGCTGTCAGGTGGAGATAGGACACGCCTCCCAGCGCCTCGGTCACCTCAACGCGGTGGGTGCGCCCTTCGGCCAGCGACAGGTGCTGCGGGCGCAGGCCGACGGACACCTTGGCACCACCGCCCGGCAGGGCGACGGAGCTGGGGATAGTGCCTTCGGCAAGTCCCGGAGCGCGCAGTGCGCCCTTTTCGGCTGTAGCCTGCGACGAAATTCATGGCGGGAGAACCGATGAAGCCCGCGACGAACTTGTTGTCGGGGTCGTGATAGAGGTCAAGCGGGCGGCCGACCTGTTCGACCCGACCGGCACGCAGCACCACGATCTTGTCCGCCAGCGTCATCGCCTCGACCTGGTCATGGGTGACGTAGATCATCGTCGCGCCGATCTCGCGGTGCAGGCGCGCAATCTCCACCCGCATCTCGACGCGCAGTTCGGCGTCGAGGTTGGAGAGCGGTTCGTCGAACAGGAATACCTCGGGCCCGCGCACGATGGCACGGCCGATGGCGACGCGCTGGCGCTGACCGCCGGACAGGGCCTTGGGTTTGCGGGCGAGGTAATCATCCAGCTTCAGGATGCGGCTGGCTTCCTTGACCTTGGCTGCAATGTCGGGTTTCGGGTGGCCGGTCATCTTGAGGCCGAAGCCCATGTTCTCGGCCACCGTCATATGGGGGTAGAGCGCGTAGGTCTGAAAGACCATCGCAACGCCACGTTCGGACGGATCGGCGCGGGTCACGTCGCGGCTGCCGATGCGGATCGCGCCCTCGCTGGTTTCCTCCAGCCCCGCGACCATCCGCAGAAGGGTGGATTTTCCGCAGCCTGACGGGCCGACGAAGACACAGAATTCGCCGTCCTCGATCTTCAGGTCGACGCCATGGATGACCTGGGCATCGCCGTAGCGCTTGATGACCCGTTCCAGTGTGACTTCGCGACATTCGTTCCCTCCCCTGTGGCCCCCTCAGGCCTTGTCCTCTTCCGGAAAGCGCCAGCTTTCCGCCTCGGCGGCGATGCGATCCGCCGTCTCGCGTATTTTCGGAGTGAGTCCCGCCAGCGCATCCAGCGAGGTGCGGGCGATGGTGGATGTGATCGAAAGCGCACCCATCGCCCGCCCGGCGCGGGTCAGAATCGGGACGGCGACGCAGATGATCCCCGGCTCATGCTCTTCGCGGTCGAAGGCGAAGCCACGGGCGCGAATCGCCTGAAGCTCGGCCAGCAGCTTGTCGGGGGTGTCGAGCGTGTGCTCGGTGAAGCGGTGGAAGGACTGCCGTTCAAGGGCGCGGGTCAGCTCGTCTTCCGAGAGGTGTGCGAGCATCGCCTTGCCCACGCCCGTGCAATAGGCGGGGCCGACCTTGCCGGCCTGGCTGAACATCTCGACCGGGCGCTGGGCGTTGCGCTTGTCGACGTAGAGCACCTGCCCGAGGTCAAGCTGGGCAAGGTGGATCGTCTCGCCCACCTCGGCGGAAAGCTTGTCGATGTAAGGCCTTGCGAGCGGCGCAATGGAGCTTTGTGCCCAGGCCGCATGGGCGAGACGCACGAGGCGGACGCCAAGGTTGTAGGTCTGGCGGTCGGGGTCGTAGGCCAGCATGCCCTGGTGCGTGAGGGTCTGAAGAAAGCGGTAGAGCGTGGCCTTTGGATAGCCGCCGTCCGCCAGCAGTTCCGTAAAGCGCACCGGGCGGCCGACCTGGGCCACCCTGTCGAGCACGTCGAGCGCCTTGCCCACCGTGCCGTCCCCGCCTCCATCCGCGCCCATCGGGCTTTCCTTCTCCACCCTGTTGACAGGATAGACGATACGCAGCATAGTTTTCAATATTCAAGACTAAGTTTCACATAATGGAACCAAAGGGAGGAAACCATGGTCCATTCCAAGACGGGCGCGCTTGCCCTCGTGGCGGCGCTGCTTCTGTCGACGGCCGCGTCGGCGCAACAGCGCGTGCTGAAGTACAATGCCGACTACGACCCGATCCCGCTTGCCGCGATGGAAGCGCTGATCGCCGATTTCGAGGCGGCGAACCCCGATATCGACGTGCAGCTGAACAACTTCGACCATGAAGGCTACAAGACCGCGATCCGCAACTTCCTGACCGCCGATTTGCCCGACCTTGCGAACTGGTACGCCGGGAACCGGATGGCGCCCTTCGTGAAGGCGGGCCAGTTCCAGGACGTGTCGGATGTCTGGACCGCCAACGAGCTGGACGAGTCGCTGGCCTCGGCCAAGGCGTCGATGACCATCGACGGCAAGCAGTGGGGCGTTCCCTACACCTACTACCAGTGGGGCATCTACTTCAACAAGGACGCCTACAAGGCGGCCGGCGTCGACGTGCCCAAGACCTGGGACGAGTTCGTGGCGAACTGCGAGAAGTTCAAGGCGGCCAACATCGACTGCCTGACCACCGGCACCAAGGCGCTGTGGCCCGGGGCGGGGATCTTCGACTACCTCTCGCTCCGCACCAACGGCTACGAGTGGCACATGGATCTGACCGCCGGAAAGATTCCGTGGACCGACCAGAAGGTGAAGGACGTCTTCGCCCAGTGGGCCCGGATCCAGCCGTACATCACCGCGAACAACGCGGCGATCGACTGGCAGGACGCGGCGGCGCTGCTGGCACAGGGCAAGGCCGCCAACTACGTGATGGGCAACTTCGCCGTGGGCGTCCTGAAGGAGGGCGGCATGACGAATGACAACCTCGGCTTCATGGTGTTCCCGGAAATCACCGCCGGCATCCCGCGCGCCGAGGAAGCACCGACCGACACGATCCACATTCCGGCCGGCGCGCAGAACGTCGAGGACGCGAAGAAGTTCCTCGCCTATGCCGCGTCCGCAGAGGCCCAGACCAAGTGGAACACGGCGGTGGGTCAGCTTCCGGTGAACAAGGGCTCGACCGTGCCGCAGGACGATCCGTTCCTCGTGGCGGGCTTCGACATGCTGTCCTCGGCCTATGCGCTGGCGCAGTTCTTCGACCGGGACGCACCGGCCGAGATGGCGAAGGCCGGCATGGAGGGCTTCCAGCAGTTCATGGTGCAGCCGGACCAGCTTGACGCGATCCTTGCGCGGCTGGAGCAGGTGCGCGGCCAGGTCTACAAGTAACGACCCGTTCCGGGCGGCGTCCGCGCCGCCCGGATCACCTGGACGACCCGGCCACGACCGGGCAGTGGAGGGGACGCGATGTCGGCTTACTGGAAAGCGAACCAGCGGCGCCTTGCCCCCTGGCTGTTCCTTGCGCCGGGCATGATCATGTTCGCGGTCTACGTGATCATCCCGATCTTCCAGAGCATGTGGATCAGCTTCTACGACTGGGACGGCCTTGGCGAGGCGACGTGGATCGGCACCGCCAACTATGTCGAGCTGGCCAGCGACCCGAACCTGAAGACCTCGCTCGTCAACAACATCATCTGGCTGGTGCTCTACATGCTGGCGCTGCCGGCGGGGCTGCTGATCGCGATCTTCCTGAACCAGACGGTCAAGGGCATCCGGCTTTACAAGTCCTTGTTCTTCTTTCCCTTCGTGATCTCTCAAGTCGTCGTCGGGCTGATCTTCTCGTGGTTCTACGCCCCCAATTTCGGGCTGTTCTACAAGCTGATCGAGAGTGTCACCGGCAAGGGAATCGCCATTCTGGCCGACCCGAACCTTGTGACCTACGGCATCATCGCCGCCGGGCTTTGGCCGCAGATCGCCTATGTGATGATCCTGTACCTGACGGGCCTGAACAACGTGGCGCCCGATCAGGTGGAGGCGGCGCGGCTGGATGGCGCGAAGGGATGGCGGATGCTCTACTACGTCATCCTGCCGCAGCTGCGCCCCGCAACCTTCATCGCCGTCGTCGTCACGGTGATCGGCGCGCTGCGGTCGTTCGACCTTGTGTCGATCATGACCAGCGGCGGGCCGTTCGGATCGTCGCGCGTGCTGTCCTACTACATGTACGAGACGGCGCTGAGCGAATACGGCTATCGCATGGGCTATGGCGCTGCGATCGCCGTCGTGCTGTTCGCGATCATGATGATCTTCATCTCGGGCTTCATCTGGAAGATGTGGCGCGACGAAACGGAGCGCTGAGAGATGTTTCCCAGACCGATCCAGCAATCCTCGCGCGGGACGCAGTGGCTGTACACCATCGCCCTGCCCATCGCCCTTGTCCTCTGGCTGTTCCCGCTGATCGGGGTGGCGATCACTTCGGTCCGGCCTGCCTCAGACCTGGCGCAGGGCAACTACTTCGGCGTGCCGTCCTATCTGGCGTTCGAGAATTACGCCGACGTGTTCCGCAATACGCCGATGGCCCGGTACATGCTCAACTCGTTCATCGTGACGATCCCGACGGTGATCGGATCGGTCGCGCTGTCGCTGATGACGGGTTTCGCGCTGGCGATCTACAAGTTCAAGTCGAACCTGATCGTGTTCTTCATGTTCGTCGCGGGCAATTTCGTGCCGTTCCAGATCCTGATGGTGCCGGTGCGCGACCTGACGCTGAGCCTCGGCATGTACAACACCTACTGGGGCCTGATCCTGTTTCACATCGCGTTCCAGACCGGGTTCTGCACGCTGTTCATGCGGAACTTCATCAAGGCCCTGCCGTTCGAACTGATCGAGGCCGCGCGGGTGGAAGGGGTCAGCGAGGTGCGCATCTTCTGGTTCATCGTGCTGCCGCTGATGCGCCCGGCCATCGCCGCGCTGAGCGTGCTGATCTTCACCTTCATCTGGAACGATTTCTTCTGGGCCACCGTCCTGACCACCTCGCCCCAGACGCAGCCGATCACCGCCGGTCTGTCGTCTCTGAACGGGCAGTGGGTGGCGGCGTGGCATCTCGTCTCGGCCGGGTCGATCCTGGCCGCGCTGCCGCCCGTGGCGATGTTCTTCCTGATGCAGAAGCATTTCATCGCGGGCCTTACCCTCGGAGCCGTAAAATGACCAGGATCGCCTTCATCGGGGCCGGATCGACGGTGTTCATGAAGAACATCATCGGCGACGCGCTGCACAAGCCCGCGCTGTCGGGTGCCACCATCGCACTGATGGACATCGACACGAAGCGGCTGGAGGAAAGCGCGCTGGTGGCGCGCAAGCTTGCGGCCTCGCTGGGCGCCACGGCGAAGGTCGAAACGCATACCAACCAGCGCGCGGCGCTGGAGGGCGCCGATTTCGTGATCGTGGCGTTCCAGATCGGCGGCTACAAGCCCTGCACGGTGACGGATTTCGAGGTGCCGAAAGCCTATGGCCTGCGCCAGACCATCGCCGACACGCTGGGCGTGGGCGGGATCATGCGGGGCCTGAGGACGGTGCCGCACCTGTGGAAGATCGCCGAGGACATGGCGGCGGTCTGCCCAAGGGCGCTGATGCTGCAATACGTGAACCCGATGGCGATCAACACCTGGGCGCTGTCGGCGCGCTATCCGGAGTTGCGGCAGGTGGGCCTGTGCCATTCGGTGCAGGGCACGGCGGCGGAACTGGCGCGCGACCTTGGCATCCCGGTGGGCGACCTGCGCTACAAGGCCGCCGGCATCAACCACATGGCCTTCTACCTGAACTTCGAGGCGAAGCAGGCGGATGGCAGCTATCGCGACCTTTACCCCAGCTTGCGCGAGGGCTACCGGGCGGGGCGCATCCCGCTGGAAAGCGACTGGAATCCGCGCTGCCCGAACCTCGTCCGATACGAGGCGATGATGCATCTGGGGTATTTCGTCACCGAATCCTCGGAGCATTTTGCGGAATATGTGCCGTGGTTCATCAAGGACGGGCGCGCGGACCTGATCGAGCAGTTCCGCATTCCGCTGGACGAGTATCCCCTGCGCTGCGAAGAGCAGATCGCCCGCTGGGCCGCGCAGGCGGACAGCTATCGCACTGCCGAGCGGATCGAGGTTCGCCCAAGCCACGAGTATGCGGCGACGATCATGAACGCGGTCGTCACCGGCGAACCTGCCGTGATTTACGGCAACATCGCGAACAGGGGATACATCCCGCAACTGCCGGAAGGTGCGGCGGTGGAGGTGCCCTGCCTCGTCGATGCGAACGGAATCCAGCCGACCGTCGTCAAGGGCATCCCGCCGCAGCTTGTCGCGCTGATGCGGACAAACCTGAACGTGCAGGAATTGACGGTGGCGGCGCTGATGGAAGAGGACCGCGAGCATGTCTATCATGCCGCCATGCTCGATCCGCACACGGCGGCCGAGCTTGACCTGCGCCAGATCCGCGCGCTGGTCGATGACCTGATCGCCGCCCACGGCGACTGGCTGCCCGCATGGCTTCGCCCGCGCAAGGCTGCGTGACTCTCTTCCGTATTTCTTCTGTTCCTAAATATCCCCGCCGGAGGCTCCCGCCCCTCCGCAAGACCGAAGGCAAGACATGACAGGCCAACCCATTTTCCCCGACCTGAAGGGCAAATCCGTTTTCATCACGGGGGGCGGCTCGGGCATCGGGGCTGCGCTGACCGAGGGGTTCCTGCGTCAGGGGGCGAAGGTGGCCTTCGTGCAGCGGTCCGACGCCCGGGCCTTCTGCGACCGGATGGAGAGCGAGACGGGCAACCGCCCGCTGTTCCTGAGCTGCGACATCACAGACACCGAGGCGCTCCGCTCGGCCATCGTCGAGTCGGCGGCGGCGCATGGACCGATCGGGGTGCTGGTGAACAACGCGGCCTTCGATGACCGCCACAAGACGCTGGAAGTGACGGAGGAGTACTGGGACCGGATGATGGCGATCAACCTGCGCTGCTATTTCTTCGCGGCGCAGGCGGTGATTCCGGGCATGCAGGACATGGGCGGGGGGTCGATCATCAACTTCTCGTCGATCAGCTACATGATGGGGCTGGGGGATTACCCGGCCTATGTCAGCGCCAATTCGGGCATCAACGGGCTGACGCGGGGGCTGGCGCGCGAGTTCGGGCGGGATCGCATCCGGGTGAACGCAGTGGCGCCGGGCTGGGTGCTGACGCAGCGGCAAAAAGACCTGTGGGTGACGCCCGAGGGGCTGGCCGCCCATCTGGCCAGGCAGTGCCTGCCCGACGCGCTGGAGCCGGAGGACATTGTGGGGGGCGTGCTGTTTCTCGCCTCGAACGCCTCGAAGGCGATGACCGGGCAGGCGCTGGTCATCGACGGCGGGGTGGTGGTGACAGGATGACGGTCGGCTGGATCGCCATCGACTGGGGCACGAGCAACCTGCGGGCCTATGCGATGGGTGCAGGCGGCTGCCTGGCCCAGGCGTCGAGCGACGACGGGATGGGGCATCTCGCGCGCGATGCGTTCGAGGGCGCGTTGCTGCGGCTGGTGGAGCCGTGGCTGGCCCCGGGCCGGGTGATGCCGGTGATCGCCTGCGGGATGGTGGGCAGTCGTCAGGGTTGGCAGGAGGCACCCTATCGCGCGGTGCCCTGCGCACCGCTTGACTCAGGCTCGCTGGTGGAGGTGGCGACGCGGGATGCGCGCATCTCGGTGCGGCTGGTTCCGGGATTGAAGCAGATGAAGCCCGCCGACGTGATGCGGGGGGAAGAGACGCAGATCGCCGGGGCGCTGGCGCTGATGCCCGGCTTCGACGGGGTGCTGTGTCTGCCGGGCACGCATTCCAAGTGGGTGCATCTGAGCGCGGGAGAGGTGGTGAGTTTCCAGACGTTCATGACCGGCGAGATGTTCGCGCTGCTGTCGGAACAGTCGGTCCTGCGGCACGGCATGACGGGCGACGGCTGGGACGAGGGTGCGTTCGACGAGGGCGTGTCCGACGCGATCTCTCGCCCCGAGCGGATCGCGGCAAGGCTGTTCGCCCTGCGCGCCGAGGGATTGCTGGCCGGACTCACGTCCGGCGCGGCGCGGGCGCGGCTGTCGGGGATGCTGATCGGGATGGAGTTGGCAGGTGCGCGGGCCTATTGGCTTGGGCAGCCGGTGGGGATCGTGGGGGCGGAGGCGTTGTCGGCGCTCTACGCGCGGGCGTTGCAGGCGCAGGGCCTCTCGGTGCGGTGTCTGTCGGCGCGCGAGACGGTGCTGGCCGGTTTGACCGCAGCCTTTCGCGGCGCGATGGAGAAGACGACATGAGCCGAAAGCTGATAGCGATCCTGCGAGGGATCACGCCGCCCGAGGCAGAGGGCGTGACCGGGGCCCTGATCGCGGCAGGGATCACCTGGATCGAGGTGCCGCTCAACTCACCCGACCCGCTGAAGAGCATCGAGGCGATGGCAAAGCGGTTCGGGGCCGACGCGGCGATCGGCGCAGGCACGGTTCTGACGGTGCGTCAGGTCGCCGAGGTGAAGGAGGCGGGCGGCACGCTGATCGTGTCGCCCAACTGCGATACGCATGTGATCGCCACCACCAAGACCGCGCGGATGCTGAGTTATCCCGGCGTCATGACGCCGACCGAGTGTTTCGCCGCGCTGGCGGCGGGGGCGGACGGATTGAAGTTCTTCCCGGCCTCGCTGATCGGGCCCGACGGGGTGAAGGCGATCCGGGCGGTGCTGCCGAAGGACACGCAGGTTTATGCCGTGGGGGGGGCCGGGCCGTCGAATTTTGCCACGTGGCGCGCGGCTGGGGCGGATGGCTTCGGGATCGGGACGGCGCTCTACACGCCGGGGCTGTCGGTGGCGGAGGTGGCGGCACGGGCGACCGGGCTGGTGCGCGCCTATGACGAGGCGTTTCAATGATTGCGATCCATGACGACCGCCGGTGCGAACTTGGCGAAGGCCCGCTATGGCACCCTGAACGTGAACAGTTGTTCTGGTTCGATATCCTCGGCAAGCGGCTCTTGTCGCGGCATGGCGAGTGGCAGCAGGACTGGAACTTTACCGAGCGTGTGTCGGCCGCCGGGTGGGTCGATCGCGACAACCTGCTGATCGCCTCGGAAAGCAGTCTGTTCCGCTACAACCTGCTGACGGGCGAGCAGTGGACCGTTGCGGCACTCGAAGCGGAAAAGCCCAACACGCGGTCGAATGACGGACGGGCCGATCCGCAGGGCGGGTTCTGGATCGGGACGATGGGGAAGAAGGCGGAACAGGGGATCGGCGCGATCTGGCGCTTTTATCGCGGCCGCCTGAAGAAGCTTTATCCCGGCATCAGCATTCCCAATTCGATCAGCTTCACGCCCGATGGGAAGACCGCGAACTTCTCGGACAGCGCGCAACGCAAGGTGATGCGTGTGGCGCTGGACGCAGAGGGGTGGCCGGCCGGGGAACCGGAGGTCTATGTGGACCTTGGCCCCGACAAGGGCGAGCCGGACGGTGCCGTTGTCGACGAGGCAGGCAACCTGTGGCTGGCGGAATGGGGCATGAGCCGGGTCTGCTGCTATGCGCCCGACGGGAGTTTGCTGCAGGTGATCGAGACGCCGGCGAAACAGACATCCTGCCCCGAACTGGGCGGGCCTGACCGCTCGACACTCTTCGTCACCTCGGCACTGCAGGGGATGACCGGGGCCGAACGGCTGGCAGAGCCCAAGGCGGGCATGACCTTTTCCATCGGCGTGAACGCGACCGGGCAACGTGCACACCGGGTGATCCTGTGAGTTTCAAGCGAACCCTGGGTGTCTGCTACTATCCCGAGCAGTGGGACGAAGGCCAATGGGCCGAGGATGCGCGCCGCATGGCGGGGCTGGGTCTGACCTGGGTGCGGATCGGGGAATTCGCCTGGACCCGGATGGAGCCGGAGGACGGACGGCTGGACCTGGATTGGCTCGACCGGGCGATCGGGGTGCTGGGCAGGGCGGGGCTGAAGGTGGTGCTGGGCACGCCGACGGCCACGCCGCCGCGCTGGATGCTGACGAAACATCCCGACATGCTGGCGCTGGACCGTGAGGGGAAGCCGCGCGGGTTCGGCTCGCGCAGGCACTACTGCTTCAGCCACAAGGGGTATCGGGCGGAGTCGGCGCGGATCGTGCAAATCCTGGCGGAGCGCTATGGGCGCAACCCGCATGTGTGCGCCTGGCAGACCGACAACGAATATGGCTGCCACGACACGGTGCTGAGCTATTCCGTTGCGGCGCGGGACGCCTTCCGCGACTGGCTGGCGCAGCGCTATCAAAGCCCGCAGGCGCTGAACCGGGCCTGGGGAAACGTGTTCTGGTCGATGGA
Source organism: uncultured Alphaproteobacteria bacterium (assembly GCA_963777765.1). Taxonomy (GTDB): domain Bacteria; phylum Pseudomonadota; class Alphaproteobacteria; order Rhodobacterales; family Rhodobacteraceae; genus Aliitabrizicola. The sequence continues at coordinate 166,249 of CAVZRP010000009.1, forward strand.
CTATGCGAGCTTCGACGAGATCGAACTGCCGAACCTGACGGTGACCGAGCCGAACCCGGCGCATGTGATGGCCTATCGGCGGTTCGCGAGCGACGAGGTGGCAGCCTACAACCGCATCCAGACCGAGATCATCCGGCGCCATTCGGACGCACCCATCGCGCACAACTACATGGGCAACGTGACCGAGTTCGATCATTTCAAGGTGGGCGCCGACCTCGATATCGCGAGCTGGGACAGCTATCCGCTGGGCTTCCTGTCGGACCGGCTGGCGGTGTCGCCCGAGCACAAGCGGGCGCATCTGCGGCAGGGCGACCCGGACATGCAGGCGTTTCACCATGACCTGTACCGCGCGGTCGGCCGGGGGCGCTGGTGGATCATGGAGCAGCAGCCGGGGCCGGTGAACTGGGCACCGTGGAACGCCGATCCGCTGCCCGGGATGGCGCGGCTCTGGGCGTGGGAGGCGTTTGCACATGGGGCCGAGGCGGTGTGCTATTTCCGCTGGCGGCAGGCCCCCTTTGCGCAGGAGCAGATGCATGCGGGGCTGCTGCGCCCCGAACTCGGTCGCCGCCCCCGCGCATGACGAGGCGGCGCAGGTGATCGCGGAACTGGCGGCGATGCCGGAGGCCGCGACAGGGCCCGCGCCGGTGGCGATGGTGTTCGACTATGCCAGCGCCTGGGCCTGGGATACCCAGCCGCAGGGGCGCGACTTCAGCTACTTCCGGCTGATGCTGGAGTTCTACAAGGGGCTGCGGAGGCTGGGCCTGTCGGTCGATATGGTGCCGCCCGCGGCGGCGGACCTGTCGGCCTATCGGCTGGTGCTGGTGCCGGGTATGATGAGCCTGACGCCGGAGCTTCTGGGGGCGCTGGCCCGCCACAAGGGCGTGGCGCTGCTGGGACCGCGGACCAATTCCAAGACGGCGGAATTCGCCATTCCGCTGCCGCTGCCGCCGAACCTGCCGGGGCTGGACGCCACCATCGCGCGGGTGGAAAGCCTGCCGCCGGATGTGGAGCGTGCCGCTGGAGCGGCGGCGGGGCGTTGCGCCATTGGCGCGAGAAGCTGGAAGGCGGCGGCGACGGTGGTGGAGCGTGCGACGGATGGCTGGCCCGCGCTGGTGGCGGCGGGGGGGCTGCACTATCTCGGCGGCTGGCCGGACGAGATCGCGCTGGACCGCATCCTGCGGCGCGGCCTGCGACGCGGCGGGCGTGGCGGTGGAGCCGATGCCCGGCTCGCTGCGCTGCCGCGACAGCGGGGGGCGGCGGTTCTACTTCAACTACGGGGCGGCGCCGCGTGCAGCCACGCGGGCGTGACGATACCGGCGGCAGGGGTGCATTGGACGCGAACGCTGAGACCTCGCGAGATCGTTCAAGCGAAACGGAGCGGTAAGGCATTATGCTGTCATCACAGCGTAACGCGGTCTGCCCATGGGTGAGCCGCGGACTGACCCGGGAGACATGCGATGCGGTATTCTGACCCTGCCTTTCGAGCTTCGCTACAGCGCGCTGACGCTGGCGGTGCTGGGCATCTTCGGTCTTCGTCGGCGCTTGGCCTGCGTTTCCGGGGTGGGAGCTGTTCTACGCCATCCTCGCCCTGTTGTCGGCGGCGCTGGCGGCGGTGGGGGTGCACGACCTGATCCAGACGCGCCACGCGGTCCTGCGCAACTACCCCGTCGCGGCGCATCTGCGCTTCCTGCTGGAAAGGATCCGCCCCGAGATGCGGCAGTACTTCTTCGAGGGCGACAAGGACGGCGCGCCGTTTCCCGCGCGACAAGCGGGCCATCGTCTATCAGCGCGCCAAGAAGGAGCTGGACAAGCGGCCCTTCGGCACCCAGTACGACGTCTATGGCGAGCGATTACGAATGGCTGCACCATTCGATCGCCCCGAAGCCGCCCGGTCCGGCAGACGCGATGCGCGTGACGATCGGGCAGTCGGACGGCTGCACGCAGCCCTATTCGGCCTCGCTCCTGAACATCTCGGCGATGAGCTATGGCGCGCTGTCGGCCAATGCGGTGCGGGCGCTGAACCGGGGCGCGAAGCTGGGCGGGTTCGCGCACGACACCGGCGAAGGCGGCGTCTCGCCCTATCACCGCGAGAACGGCGGCGATCTGATCTGGGAGATCGGCTCGGGCTATTTCGGCTGCCGCAACGCCGGACGGCAGCTTTGACTCCGGAACGGTTTGCCGAAGCCGCCGCCGACCCGCAGATCAGGATGGTCGAGCTGAAGCTGAGCCAGGGCGCCAAGCCGGGGCATGGCGGCGTGCTGCCGGCGGCCAAGGTGACGGCGGAAATCGCGGCGATCCGCGGCGTGCCGATGGGGCAGGACTGCGTCTCGCCCGCCGCGCATTCCGAGTTCTCGCACCCCGGTCGGCCTGCTGGAATTCGTGGCGCGGATGCGCGAGCTGTCGGGCGGCAAGCCGGCCGGGCTTCAAGCTGTGCATCGGCCACCCGTGGGAGTTCATGGCGATCTGCAAGGCGATGCTGGAAACCGGGATCACCCCCGATTTCATCGTGATCGACGGCAAGGAAGGCGGCACGGGCGCCGCGCCGCTGGAGTTCATGGACCATGTCGGCATGCCGCTGCGCGACGGGCTGACCTTTGTCCACAACGCGCTGATCGGCGTCGGGCCTGCGCGACAAGGTCCGGCTCGGCGCCTCGGGCAAGATCATCACCGCCTTCGACATGGCGCGCGTGATGGCGCTGGGCGCGGACTGGTGCAATGCGGCGCGCGGCTTCATGTTCGCGGTCGGCTGCATCCAGGCGCAGAGCTGCCACACCGGGGATGTGCCCGACGGGCGTGACCTCGCCCGATCCGCTGCGGCAGCGGGCGCTGGTGGTGCCGGACAAGGCCGAGCGGGTGCGAACTTCCACCACAACACGATTCACGCGCTGGCCGAACTGGTGGCGGCGGCAGGGCTGGATCATCCGGAGCAGCTTGGGCCGCACCATTTCCTGCGGCGCGGTGCGGCCGACCGGGTGGTGAGCTACGCCGAGCAATACGACCGGTTGCAGCCCGGCGAACTGCTTGTCGCGCCGGAAACCGCCCCTCACCGATACGCCGAGTCCTGGCGTGCCTCGCAGGCTGCCAGCTTCACGATGGCGGCGCAGGACGGGGGGATGGTCGAGGCGCGGAAACTCGCGGCGGTCTGATAGGGCGCGACAGGGCGTCTATGCCGGCGAGGAGGTTTGCGCCTGGGCGCGACGCCACTCGGTCGGGGTTGCTCCGCTCCACCGGCGGAAGCTGCGATCGAAGGCGCTGTGGTTCGCGAAGGACAGCGCGAAGGAAATTTCACCGACGGACAGATCTGTCAGCGCCAGCAGTTCGCAGGCCATGACGAAGCGCACCGCATCGCGCTGTTGGGTGAAGGTGGTGCTTTCCTCGGCCAGCCTGCGGTTCAGCGACCGGACCGAGAAGCCCAGCCGCCGCGCGAGTGTGACAAGGGTCGCATCGCCAAGACTGAGCGCGGGGCGAAGCAGATGGCGCAGGCGCTGCGAGACCGTCGCCTCGAGCAGCCGCAAGTCGGTTGTCAACGCCTCGGCCAAGACAGCGTGGCGCTGGGGATCGGCGTTCGGGTTGACGATGCCGAAGGCAGCGCGCGGAAACAGGATGGCCGTCTGTTCCCGGTTGAAGCAGACCCGTGCCTTGAGCAGCCGTTCGTACGGCCGCATGTCCGCCGGTGCGCGATGCGGGAAGTGAACCTCGATCAGTTCGGCCTTTCCGCCGGTCAGGTGGCGGATCGTGTTGACGCCGACTGCAGCCACGATCGCATGAAGGTGCTCGGTGCCCGGCGCATAGCGGTCGTAGATGCCGTAGCCCAGTGCCGCCGTCTCGCCCATCGGCACGAGATAGGCGCTGGCCGCGTGCGACAGCCCGCGCTGGACACTGACATAATCGGCAAGCGCGCGGCCAAGGGTCGGGGCGCAATCCATCAGCGTTCCGACAGCGCCCAGGCTGCGGTGATCGTGGCGCGACCCGAGGAGCAATCCGAGGTCGGGACGATGGGTCTGTCTCGCGGCCCGCTCGAGAATGGCGAGGCCGGTGGTGAAGGGAAGCCTGGTATCCGGCAGCATCTCCGGCGGAACGGTGACAAGGCCGTCGAAGGCAGTGGTCGCATCGAAGCCAAGCTCGGAGAGGAGGGCCGGAAGATCGGCCAAAGGTCCAATCCGCTGAAGTGCACCATCCCGAACAACCATTTCGAACAACCAGGTTTGGAACAACGCCCTGTGGTAGCACGGGGTAACTTCGTGCGGAAGCAGCGCTTGGCGCATTCGGGTAAAATCGGTTCCGGTGTCACGCCCCGGCCTGTGAAGGAAAAATTTTTATCTGCTGCCGCATCGTTTCGGAAGAGGCGCGCACGACGGTGGCAATCTGCTCAAGCTGCTTGGACAGCGGGCTGGAGCGGCGCCAGACCATCCCGACAGTGCGCGAGGGTTGCACCCCCGCGAATCGGGCGACAGATACCGGGGCGGAGCGGGTCTCAACCGCCACCGCCATTTCCGGGATCAGCGTCACGCCGATGCCGGCCCCGACCATCTGGACAAGGGTGGACAACGAACTTCCTTCCAGCCATTCGCGCGGCAGGGACGTGGCCATGTCGCAGAACGAGAGCGCCTGATCGCGGAAGCAATGCCCCTCTTCCAGCAGCAGGAGCCGCATCTCGCGCAGCATCTCGCGGTTCGGCACGGGCTTGCCTGCATCCTCGCCGGGCCGGACCAGCACGAAATCCTCGGTAAAGAGCGCGACTTCGGTCAGTGAGGGTTCGGACACCGGCAGCGCCACGATGGCGGTATCGAGCCGCCCTTCGGCAAGTTCGTGAAGCAGTTTCGGCGTGATCGTCTCGCGCACGTGGATATCGAGTTCGGCATTCATCCGCGTCAGGTTGCCGATGAGGGTCGGCAGCAGATAGGGCGCGATGGTGGGAATCACCCCGATCCGCAGCCGCCCCACCAGCCGGTCGCGCGAGGCGCGCGCCATGTCGCCCAGTTCGTCGACCGAGCGCAGGATGGTGCGGACGCGGGTGGCGATCTCTGCCCCGAACCATGTCAGGCGGACCTGCCGGGCACCACGCTCGAACAGCTCGGTTCCCAGCGACTCCTCCAATTCCCTGATCTGCATCGACAAGGCGGGCTGCGAAATGGCGCAGGACTCGGCCGCGCGACCGAAATGGCCATGGCGGGCCAGAGCCTCGAAGTAGCGCAGCTGTTTGAGGCTCAGGTTCACTATAACTGCTCCTTATCGCCGCAATCAGAAAATCCAACTTAAACTAATGGCGCGGCTTTGATAGACCATGCGCAACGAAGCGGGCGGCATTGCGTACGGTGCTTCCCACCCCAGCCAGGAATGGAGAGCGAGATGGACGGAAACGATGCTGCAAGCGGCGGGAAGTGCCCCGTGGCCCATGGTGCGGGCTGGCATACGAGTTTCAGCCTGCGGTCCAATCGCGACTGGTGGCCGAACCAGCTGAATCTCAAGATCCTTCACCAGCAATCCCCGCAGTCGAGCCCGATGGGCCGGGACTTCGACTATGCGGAAGAGTTCGAGAAACTGGACATCGAGGCCCTGAAGAAAGATCTCTTCGCCCTGATGACCGACTCGCAGCCGTGGTGGCCCGCCGACTTCGGCCATTACGGGCCGTTCTTCATCCGCATGGCCTGGCACAGCGCGGGCACCTATCGGACGGGCGACGGGCGGGGCGGGGCATCCTCGGGGACGCAGCGGTTCGCGCCGCTGAACAGCTGGCCGGACAATGGCAACCTCGACAAGGCGCGGCGCCTGCTTTGGCCGATCAAGCAGAAATACGGCAACAAGATTTCCTGGGCCGACCTGATGATCCTGACGGGCAACTGCGCGCTGGAGTCGATGGGGTTCAAGCCCTTCGGTTTCGGCGGCGGACGCGCCGATGTGTGGGAGCCGGAGGAGGACATCTACTGGGGCAAGGAAGACACCTGGCTGGGCGATGCCCGCTACACCGGTGAACGCCAGTTGGAAAACCCTCTGGCCGCCGTGCAGATGGGCCTGATCTACGTCAATCCCGAAGGTCCGAACGGCAACCCGGACCCGCTGGCCTCGGCCCGCGACATCCGCGAGACGTTTGCCCGCATGGCAATGAATGATGAGGAAACCGTGGCCCTGATCGCCGGGGGGCATACCTTCGGCAAGACGCACGGCGCGGGGCCGGTCACCCATGTCGGCCCGGAACCCGAGGCGGCAGGGCTGGAGGCGCAAGGGCTGGGCTGGCTCAGCACCTACGGCAGCGGCGTGGGCGGGGATGCGATCACCAGCGGTCTGGAAGTGACCTGGACGACGACGCCGACGAAATGGAGCAACAACTATTTCGACAACCTGTTCGGGTTCGACTGGGAGCTGACGAAAAGCCCCGCCGGGGCGCATCAGTGGACACCGAAGAACAACGGCGGGGCGGGCACCGTACCCGACGCGCATGACCCGTCGAAGCACCATGCGCCCGCCATGCTGACCAGCGACATCGCGCTGAAGATGGACCCGAACTATGCCGCGATCTCGAAGCGGTTCCACGAGAACCCCGACCAGTTCGCCGATGCCTTTGCCCGCGCCTGGTACAAGCTGACCCATCGCGACATGGGGCCGCGCGTGCGCTATCTCGGCCCGCTGGTGCCGGCGGAAGAGCTTCTGTGGCAGGATCCGATCCCTGAGGTGAACCATCCCGTGATCGACGCTGCGGACGTCGCGGCGTTGAAGGAAAAGATCCTCGCCTCGGGCCTGTCGATCGCACAGCTTGTGGCGACCGCCTGGGCTTCCGCCTCGACCTTCCGGGGGTCGGACAAGCGGGGCGGGGCGAACGGAGCGCGCCTTCGTCTCGCGCCGCAGAAGGACTGGGAGGCGAACCAGCCCGCACAGCTTGCGGCGGTGCTCGCGACGCTGACCGGTATCCAGACGGCGTTCAACGCGGCGCAGACGGGGGGCAAGCGCGTGTCGCTGGCCGACCTGATCGTGCTGGGCGGCTCGGCGGCGGTGGAGCAGGCGGCGAAGAACGCGGGCTATACGGTGGACGTGCCTTTCGCCCCCGGACGTGCCGATGCCTCGCAGGAGCAGACGGATGTGCATTCGTTTGCGGTGCTGGAGCCTGCGGCGGACGGGTTCCGCAACTATCTTAAGACGACGTACAGCGTTTCGGCGGAAGAGCTGCTGATCGACAAGGCTCAGTTGCTGACGCTCTCGGCGCCGGAGATGACGGTGCTGCTGGGTGGCATGCGGGTTCTGGGTGCGAATGTCGGCCAGTCGCAGCATGGCGTTTTCACCAAGCGACCGGGTGCGCTGACCATCGACTTTTTCGTGAACCTGCTCGACATGGGCACGGTGTGGAAGGCCACATCCGAGGCTGAGAACCTGTTCGAGGGCCGCGACCGTGCGACCGGCGAGCTGAAGTGGACCGGAACTCGGGTGGATCTGGTGTTCGGGTCGAATTCGCAACTCCGCGCGCTGGCCGAGGTCTATGCCAGCAGTGACGCCCACGGGAGCTTCGTCGAAGAGTTCGTGGCGGCCTGGACTAAGGTGATGAACCTCGATCGGTTCGATCTGGCCTGATCGGGCGGGGGACGCGGGTCAACTGCCACCCCTTCGACACGACGGCGCCCCGATGTCATTCGGGGCGTTTTCGTCTTTGGGCGGATCATCCCTGTGGCGCAGTCCCGTTCCCCCGGGCAAAGCGCCCCACGACGCGCTGTCTTGGGCGACTACCGCCAGCCGAGGCTTTCCGCCGATACAATCGGGACGCCGAACACGCTGTCTCCCCACCGACTGTCAAACCCGGGGGCACGGTTCTGATTTCTGCGCCGAAGTCGGGATTGACGGGTTTCGGCGCGGCCCGTGCGCGCCTATGTTCCGGGGGAAGGAGTGCTCTGATGATCCCCTATTCCGTACTTGACCTGTCTCCCGTGCCCGAGGGTGCGACGGTGGCCGACGCGCTGGCCAACTCGCTGGACCTTGCGCGTCACGCCGAGCGCTGGGGCTACAGCCGGTTCTGGCTTGCCGAGCATCACAACATGCCGGGCATCGCGAGTGCGGCGACGTCTGTGGTGATCGGGCATGTGGCGGCGGGCACGACGACGATCCGGGTGGGCGCGGGGGGGATCATGCTTCCCAACCATGCGCCGCTGGTGGTGGCCGAGCAGTTCGGGACGCTGGCGACACTGTTCCCGGGGCGGATCGACCTGGGCATCGGGCGCGCGCCGGGAACGGACGGGCTGACCGCGCGGGCGCTGCGGCGGGGGATGGATCAGGCCGATACCTTCCCGGCGGATGTGCAGGAGCTGATCGGCTATTTCCGCGATGTCGCCCCGGCGACGGGCGTGAAGGCGATCCCCGGAATGGGCACCCATGTTCCGGTCTGGGTGCTTGGCTCAAGCCTGTACGGGGCGCAGCTGGCGGCGCATTTCGGGCTGCCCTATGCCTTTGCCTCGCATTTCGCGCCGGGTGAGCTGGAGCGGGCCGCAGAGGTGTATCGCGGGACGTTCCGGCCCTCGGAGCATCTGGAGGCGCCCCGGTTCATGCTGGCGGTGAACGTGTTTGCGGGAGAACATGATGCGGAGGGGGTGTATCTGAAATCCTCGATGCAGCAGGCCTTCGCGAACCTGAGAAGCGGGCGCCCCGGCAGGTTGCCGCGCCCGGTCGAGGATATCGACGCGGTGCTGGACCCGATGCTGCGGCGGATGGTGGATCAGGCGCTGGCGGTTTCGGCCACCGGGGGGCCGGAGACGGTGCGGCGGGAACTGGGCGCGCTGATCGGGCGCTATCGGCCCGACGAGGTGATCCTGACCGGGCAGATCCATGACCACGGAAAGCGCCTGAGATCGTTCGAGATCGCGGCGGCGGCGATGGCCGCGCTGGGTGAGGCGGAGCGGAAGCGGGCATGACTGTCGCACAGTGCGACAGTTGGATGCCGTATTGATTTCATTCGGTTTTCGTTTCTGCGTTTCCCTGATTTTTACGTGTCGCCCGGGTTCAATCGAGGGGAACGGAGTGCGGAAGCACGCTTTGTCCGTGCCGGTTTCGCGTGATACTTCCCGAAATCAATCTCTGCCGACCGGACCGGAGCGCCGCTTCATGTGGCGCGGACCCGGAGCAGATCGACAGCAGCAGGTCGGAACCTGGTCCGCTCACTCGCCGCAGGCGTAGATCGCGCCGCCGACGACAACAACGGTGACGGCGGTGGCGGTGAGGGTGGCAGGGGCGGTCACGACGGCGAGCGCGCTGGCCCCCAGCGAAGAGAAGGCGCCGGAGAGGTAGGCGGCGGGACCGGAGAGCACGACGGCCCCGGACGCGTTGCCCACGGCGGCGCTGACGCCTGCGGCGGTCGCGGCGGCATCCACGCCGTCGACGACGCTGGTGCCGAGACTGGCAACGTTCATCGCGGCATCCTTCGTGTCGTTCACCCGCTGGCAGAGGCTGCGGCCCGGCTCCTTGCACAGAAGCCTTGCGTCGCGGCGGCCTACGGCGATGCCGGTATAGGTCTGGCGCTGGGCGTCATAGACAAGGCAGAACGGCTCGGTCTGGGCATAGGTGATCTCGGGTGTCATGTCGCGCAGGATGGTGTTCAGCGTGACATAGCCGGGGCATTCGATGCCTTTCGGCCCGCCGAAGGTCTTTTCCCGCAGCGAGATATTGGCGCGCACGTTCGGCTCGTCGGGGTCATAGACCAGCGGACGGCGTGCGCCATTGATCGACGTCAGGCAGGCGACCTCGTCTGCCGAAGCCGGCAGGGCCTGCAGCGTGGCAACAAGCAGGACGAGGAGGGGAAAGACGAGGCGCATCAAACTGTCCGAGAGGTAAGGCAGCGCAGAGTATCCCGCGTGGCGCCGACAGGTTCAACCGCCCAAAGCTGCAATCGGCAGGTTCCCGATCACGTCGGGTTGAATCCGGCGGCAATGCGCTAGATCGTGGATCGCGCGGGGACAGGCCGCCGCGTCAACAACCGGACCCCTTCCATGACTCCGCCGACCCCTGCCGCATCTGCTGCGGACGCCCCGCCCGTCGCGGGACGCTGGATTGCCATGTCGATCCTGCTTGTCGCCAACTTCATGAACCTGATCGACGTGACCATCGTCAACGTGGCGCTGCCCAGCCTGCAGGATGCGTTCGGCGCGACGTCGAGCCAGATCGAATGGGTGGTTGCGGCCTATATCCTGTTCTTTGCGCTGCTGTTGCTGCCGGCGGGGCGGCTGGGCGACATTCTCGGGCGGCGGCGGATGTTCCTGATCGGGGTGGCGGTGTTTACGCTGGGATCGGCGCTGTGCGGGCTGGCGCCGTCGATCGAGGGGCTGGTGGCCGCGCGGATCTTTCAGGCCGTCGGCGCGGCGTCGATGACGCCGCAGACGCTCGCGATCATTCCCGTGATCTTCGCGCCGAAGGACCGGGGAGCGGCCTTTGCGCTGACCGGGCTGACGGCCGGGCTGGCGGCGGTGGCCGGACCGGTGCTGGGCGGCTGGCTGATCGAGACGGATATCTGGGGCCTCGGCTGGCGGCCGATCTTTCTGGTGAACATCCCGGTCGGGATCGCGGCTATCCTGCTTGCGCTGCGGTTCCTGCCGAAAGTGCCGGGACATCCGGGGATGGGTCTGGACCTTGTCGGGACCGCGCTGGCGGGCCTTGCCTTGCTCTGCGTCATCTTTCCGCTGATCGAGGGGCGGCAGATCGGCTGGCCCTGGTGGTGTTTCGCGATGATCGCGGCGGCGCTGCCTGTGGCGGTGGTGTTCTTCCGCTGGCTGAAGCGGCGGGCCGCGCAGGGGCGCGCGCAGGTGATCCCCTGGGGCCTGTTCGCCAACCGCAGCTTCGTGCTGGGCACGATCCTGTCGGCGATGCTGTTCTCCGGCGTGCCGGGTTTCTTCCTGGTCTTCGCGCTGTATCTTCAGACCGGCTACGGCCTGAGCCCGCTGCATTCGGGGATGACGACGGTTCCCTTCTCGCTGGGGGTCTTTGCGGCCTCGGTCATGTCGGGGCGGCTGGGGCCGCGCTGGCTGCGGCCGCGGATCACGGCGGGGGCGCTGTTGCTGGCGGGTGCGATGATCTCGCTTCGTTGGCTGGCGCAGGGGATGGGGGACGATCTGGTGCGGCTGGCGCTTGCGCCCTCGCTGCTGGCGGGGGGCCTTGGCCTTGGAACGGCGATTTCGCCGCTGTTCCAGACGATCTTGTCGAATGTGGGCGGGCGGGATACCGGCGCTGCCTCGGGCGGGTTGCAGGCGTTCCAGCAGATGGGCGCTGTTGTCGGCCTTGCGATCATGGGCGAGATTTTTTTCGCCTCGCTGGGGCCGGACCTGGCGGCGGGCGCGGCGGGCCATGCCGAGTTCGCCACCGCCCTGTCGCGGGCGGTGCTTTACAACGTGGTCAACTTTCTGGTGCTGGCGGGGCTGGTCTGGCTGCTGCCGCCGCCGGGGGCTGCGGCGGCGCGCTGAGGGATCAGCCGCCGCGCACCACCTCGATCATCCGGGTCACATTCTCGGGGTCGGCGTCGGGGGTGATGCCGTGGCCGAGGTTGAAGATGTGCGGGCCCTTGCGAGAAGGCGTGGACCACGCGGCGGGTGGCCTCGTCCAGCGCCTGCGCCGCCGGTGACCATGTGTTCGGGCGCGAGGTTGCCCTGCACGCAGCCGTCCTTCTGGACGTTCGCGGCGCGCCCATTCCGGGCGTGACCGAATTGTCGAGCGCCACGCAATCGGCGCCGGTGCGCCTTGGCGAAGCCGATGTAGCCCTCGCCCGCCTCGCGCGGGAAGGCGATGATCGGCAGGCCGGGGTGGCGGGCCTTCAGCGCCGGCGATGATCCGCGCGGCGGGCTCCACGGCGAAGTCCTGGAAATCCTGGCCCTTGAGCGAGCCGGCCCAGCTGTCGAACAGCTTGACCACCTCGGCCCCGGCCTCGACCTGCGTCGAGAGGTATTCGATGGTGGCCTCGGTGATGCGGTCGATCAGGGCCTGGAAGGTGGCGCGGTCGGCGGCCTTCAGCGCATGGGCGGCGGCCTGATCCGGCGTGCCGCGACCGGCGATCATGTAGGTGGCCACGGTCCAGGGCGCGCCGGCGAAGCCGATCAGCGTGGTTTCCGTCGGCAGTTCGCGCGCCAGGATGCGGACGGTTTCATAGATCGGGGCCAGGGTGTCGTGGATCGCCTCCGTCGGTTTCAGCGCCTTCACGCCGGCCATCGTGGTGATGGTCGACAGCCGCGGGCCTTCGCCGGTTTCGAACCACAGGTCGGCGCCCAGCGCCTGCGGCAGCAGCAGGATGTCGGCAAACAGGATGGCCGCGTCGAAGCCGTAGCGGCGGATCGGTTGCAGCGTGACTTCGGCGGCAAGGTCGGGGTTGTAGCAGAGCGTCAGGAAATCGCCCGGCCTGCGCGCGGGTGGCGCGGTATTCGGGCAGGTAGCGGCCCGCCTGACGCATCATCCAGATCGGCGGGGTGGGCAGGATTTCGCCCTGAGCGCGCGCAGGATGGTCTTTTCGGTCATGTCGGTCTCCTTGGTGATTTTGCCATGGGTCCACTGCGCGCCGCGCGGCTTGTCAATACCGAGTTGTCAGGCTACGATTGACATCGTGTAAGCCTTGGCACATGACACATGCGCTGCCCACCCCCGCCCAGCCCCTGAAGATCGGAACCCGTGGCTCGCCGCTTGCGCTGTGGCAGGCGCATGAGGTGCGGCGCTGCCTGATGGCGGCGTTCGACCTGCCCGAGGCGGCGTTCGAGATCGTGGTGATCAAGGTCACCGGCGACCAGATCCAGGACAAGGCGCTGAAGGAGATCGGCGGCAAGGGCCTGTTCACCCGCGAGATCGAGGAGGCGCTGCTGGACGGCGGCATCGACATCGCCGTGCATTCGATGAAGGACATGCCGACGGTGCAGCCCGAGGGGCTGGTGCTGGACTGCTATCTGCCGCGCGAGGATGTGCGCGATGCCTTCGTCTCGCCCGGCGTGGCGCGGCTGGCGGATCTGCCGCAGGGGGCGGTGGTCGGGTCGTCCTCGCTTGCGGCGGCGGGCGCAACTGGCGCTGCGGCGGCCCGACCTGAAGCTGGTGGAGTTCCGGGGCAACGTGCAGACCCGGATGCGCAAGCTGGAGGACGGGGTGGCGGTGGCCACGTTCCTGGCGATGGCCGGGCTGAACCGGCTGGGCATGGCGCATGTGGCACGCTCGGCCGATCGACGTGGACGAGATGCTGCCGGCGGTGGCGCAGGGCGCCATCGGGGTCGAGCGGCGGGTGGCGGACGACGCGGGTGGCGGGCGTTGCTGGCCGCGATCCACGACGGCGCCGACCGGGCATGCGGCTGGCGGCAGAGCGGGCCTATCTCCGGCGCGCTGGACGGCTCCTGCGAGACGCCGATTGCCGGGCTGGCGGTGCTGGAGGGCGAGCGAGCTGTGGCTGCGCGGCGAAATCCTGCGCCCGGACGGAAGCGAGGCGATCACCGGCGAGCGTGCGCGGTGCGGCCTCGGATGCGGGTGCTGCTGGGGCGAAGAGCTGGCGCGGCGGATGCTGGGGCAGGCGCCGAAGGGGTTCTTCAGCTGGAAGTGATAGTGGCCGGAGGTAACACGCGCGGCCGTTCGGGCATCACCTCAACTTTACCGGAATGTCATCTTCGCGTTACTTTTTCGGTATTGTTCGTCCGGGACTTTTTCATGCCCCAAGCCATTGCGCCTGCATCCAAGTTCCAGGTTCATCTTGCCCGGGCGATCCAGCATGCGCTGGCGGGCGAACCGGTGCGCGTGCGGCAGGTGCGGACGCCTGTCGGACCCGTGTGGATCAAGCGGGTGGAACGGCTTTCGCTGCGCTGGCGGCTGCAAAAGGGAGACGGGCGCAAGCTGTTCGAGAGGGACAGGGAGGCGCTGCGGCTGTTGGGCGAGGCCGGATTGCCGGTGGCGCCGATCCTTGCGGAGGGCGACGGATACTTTGTGACGCCCGACCTCGGGACCGATCTGCAGACCCTGCTTCAGAATCCGGGCTGTTTCGCGCACCGAAAGGCGCGCCGCCCTGCGCGAAGCCGGGGTACGGCGCTGGCGCGCATGCACAGGTCCGGTTTCTGCCACGGTCGGCCGGCCCTGCGCGACCTGTGCTGGAACGGGCAGACGTGCATTTCATCGACCTTGAGATGTTTTCGCCGCGCCGCAACCGGCGCCGCCACTTTGCGCACCGACCTGCTGATCCTGGTGCATTCGCTGGTGCGCGAAGGCGGCACCGCAGCAGATCTCGATGCGATCGTCGGCGCCTATCGCGCTGCCGTCGGTGAAGCGACCTGGGCGCAGATCCATAGCGTCGTCCGACGAATTGGATGGCTCGGCGTTGTCACGCGCGTGATTCAGATGTTCCGGCCCCGCTCGCAGGATGTCGCTGCCGTCGCCCGGACGTTCGCCTATGTCGCTTCGCTCAATTGACGGTCGCCGGGCGCAAGCCTGGTGCCGCGCGATCGGCTGCCAGCAGCAGGGCCGCCCCGGCCACGGTCACGCCGGCCCCGATCAGCGCGACGAGCCCCGGCCCGGCAAGTGCCGAGCCAAGTGCGAACACCACGGCGCAGAGCGTGTCGGAGGTGACCTTCTGCACCGCCATCAGGGCAGACCCCGTTCCGGGCCGCCCCGCCATCTGGTCCTGCAGGTAGGCGATGGGCAGTGTCAGGATCGCCGCGCCGCCGAGGCCCGCAAGGACGGGAAGGAGCCAGATGAAAGGTGTCGGTGCCAGCACCGGCATCAGCGCAAGATAGGCCGCATAGACAAAGGCCCCCCCGGCGATCAGGGCGGTCCGCGACAGGAGGCGCAGGGCGACGGGCAGGGCCAGCATGAAGGGCACCTCGAACCCGCCGACAAGGCCCACGAAAAGCGCCACGTCCGAGGCGTCGCGCCCGGCTTGCCCTTCGAACACCAGCGAGATCAGCACCATGTAAAGCGCGGGCGCAGCGGTGATCGCGCCGAGGCAGGCGAGGCGGCGCAGGACCGGGCCATGGGCGATTTCGGCCAGCGCCGCGCCAAGGCGCAGGCCTGACGGCGCATCGACCCAGCGCATCGTGCCATCGCGCGGCCAGTCGCGCAGGATCAGCGTGAACAGCAGCGCCCCGGCGACAGCGGCAAGGACGTAGATCGCCATGACGTCGAGGCCGAAGCGGAAGAGGACCGACCAGACAAGCAGCGCCAGCAGGAAGGTCAGCGACAGCAGGGCGCGGATCGCCGACAGGACGCCATCGCGCGCCTCGGGCCGGTCGGCACAGGCGAGGCGGGCCAGCGCGAAGCCCTGTCCGTAGAGGCTTGCGGCCAGCGGCATCATCATGCCGTGGCAGAGGATCAGCGACAGCGGGCCGGGGGCGACCAGCATCAGGCCCGGCCCGATCACCGTCGCCGCCGAGGTGACGAGCGCCACGCGTCGGCGGTTGGCGCGCTGGTCGGTCACGATGCCCGCCCCCAGCGCCGCGACCACGGCGCACCCCGAGGCGAGCAGAAGCACGAGTGCATAGGCGTTGTCCGACAGGCCGACGCGCTCCACCGCCACCAGTGACTGGTACGGGTAGAGCGAGGCGTTGATCGCCCCGATCAGCCCCATGATCAGCGCGATCAGGCGCAACGTCGGGTCGGCTGCGACAAGGCGGGCGGCGTGGATCATCCGGCGTCGGGCAGGATCTTGCCGGGGTTGAGCAGCCCGGCAGGGTCGAGCGCCGTCTTGATTGCGCGCATCACGTCAAGCGCGACCGGGTCCTTCCGGCGCGCCATCGAGGCGCGCTTGGACAGGCCCACGCCATGTTCGGCGGAGAAGCTGCCACCCAGTTCCTCCACCACATCCTCGACGGCGGCCATGATGGCGTCCGACAGGCCCTCGTCGTCGCGGGTCGGGTAAACGGTGAAGTGCAGGTTTCCGTCACCGAGATGGGCAACCGTCAGGCTGCGGGCGCCGGGGTCGAGCGCCGCAACCCGGGCGAGGGCCTGCGTCATGAAGCTGTCCACCGCGTTCAGCGGCACGGCCACGTCGGTGTCGAGGCTGGGATGGATGCCCTGCATCAGCTCGGCGGCGGATTCGCGGCGCGTCCACATCAGGCGGCGTTGCGCCTCGGTCTGGGCGATCACGGCGTCGAGCACCATGCCGTCCTCCATCATCTGCGCGAGCGTGGTTTCCAGCAGCGTGACGAGGGGCTGGCTGCCGTCGGCGGCGGGCTCGGCGTCGCGCGCGGCGGTGGCGCCCAGTTCGACGAGGATCGTGGTGTCGTGGATGGAGGCGAAGGGCTGGCCGAGATCGGGGCGCAGCTCGGCCATCCGGTCCATGTAGGTGCGGGGCATGTATTCGAAGGCTTCGACGAGGCCGCCCGTCGCCTCCTGCAGGCGGTTCAGCAGGGTCAGCGCATCGGGCAGGCTGCGCACGGCGAGTGTGGCGGTCGCATGGGCGCGGGTCGAAGGGACCAGCTTCATCACGGCGGCGGTGATGATGCCGAGCGTGCCTTCGGCACCGATGAAGAGGTCCTTCAGGTCGTAGCCCGAGTTGTCCTTGTGCAACTGGCTCATCAGGTTCAGGACACGGCCATCGGCCAGCACCACCTCCAGCCCGAGGCAGAGCGCGCGGGTGGAGCCGAAGCGCAGCACGTTGGAGCCGCCCGCGTTGGTGGACAGCACACCCCCGATCATCGCCGAGCCGCGCGCGCCGAACCACAGCGGGAAGTTGAGGCCGAGCGCATCGGCGGCGTCGTGCAGGGAGGTGAGGATGACGCCCGCCTCGACCACGGCGAGGCGGGCCTCGGGACGGATCTCGCGGATGCGGTTCAGCCGTTCGAGCGACAGGATCAGGCCGCCCTCGGTCATCCGCCCTCCGACAAGGCCGGTGCGCCCGCCGCTGGCCACGACCGGGACTGGCGGCGCGGCCGGCGGCCTTGACCGCGGCCGCCACCTCGGCGGTCGAGGCGGGGCGGACGGCGGCGAGCGGGCGGGCGTGGTAGCGCCCGGTCCAGTCCTGCGCATAGCGTGCCATGTCGTCGCCGGTCAGGACATGGGCGGGGCCGACGATCCGGCGCAGCTCTGCGATGAGGTCCATGCTGGCCGCCCCTCCCCGGGCATCGTCAGTTTCCGCCCCCCGTGATTTCAAATCTGCCGCTTCCTGACCAGAGGCGATTTCGCAGGCAGGCTCTACTCGCTGGCGTCGCGGGCGCGGATGGGGTTTCATCTTGGGAAAAATATCCCCGCCGGAGGCATCCTCGGCCAGGGCAGGAGCCTCCGGCGGGGATACTTGGACCAAGATGAAAGGACTGCCTGTCGATGACTTCTGATCCACTGTTGCAGCCCTATCGCCTGAAGCACCTGACGCTGCGCAACCGGGTGATGTCGACCGCGCATGAGCCGGCCTATTCCGAGGACGGGATGCCGAAGGCGCGCTACCGGCTCTATCATGCCGAAAAGGCGCGGGGCGGCGTGGCGCTGACGATGACCGCCGGGTCGGCCGTGGTGAGCCGCGACAGCCCCCAGGCCTTCGGCAACCTGCATGCCTGGGATGACGCGATCGTGCCGTGGCTGGCGGAGCTGGCGGACGAATGCCACGAGCTTGGGTCGGCGGTGATGATCCAGTTGACCCACCTCGGGCGGCGGACGGGATGGAACAAGGGCGACTGGCTGCCGGTTCTGGCGCCCTCGCCGGTGCGCGAACCGGCGCACCGGGCCTTTCCCAAGGAGGCAGAGGACTGGGATCTGGACCGGATCGTGGCCGACTATGCCAGTGCCGCGCAACGGATGCAGGCGGCGGGGCTCGACGGGATCGAGTTCGAGGCCTACGGCCATTTCATGGATGGGTTCTGGTCTCCGGCGACCAACCGGCGGGGCGACGCCTATGGCGGTGCGCTGGAAAACCGGTTGCGGTTCACGCACCGGGTGCTGGATGCGGTGCGCGCGGCGGTGGGGGCGGATTTCCTCGTGGGGCTGCGGATGGTTGCCGACGAGGATTGGGACAAGGGCCTGAGCCGGGCCGAAGGGGTGGAGATCGCGCAGCGTATGGCGCGTTCGGGAAAGGTGGATTTCCTGAACCTCATCAAGGGGCATATCGACAGTGACGCGGCGCTGACGACGGTGATCCCGATCCAGGGGATGCGGTCGGCCCCGCATCTCGACTTCGCGGGCGAGGTGCGGGCGGCGACGGGGTTCCCGGTGTTCCATGCGGCGCGCATCCCCGATGTGGCGACGGCGCGCCATGCGATCGCCGCCGGAAAGCTGGACATGGTGGGGATGACGCGGGCGCATCTGGCGGACCCGCATATCGTGGCCAAGGTGATTGCGGGGCAGGAGGCGCAGATCAGGCCCTGCGTGGGCGCGACCTATTGCCTCGACAGGATCTACGAGGGGGGCGAGGCGCTCTGCATCCACAATGCGGCGACGGGGCGCGAGGCGGCGATGCCGCACGTGATCCGGCCTTCCGTGGAGCGGAAGCGGGTCGTGATCGTCGGCGCGGGTCCGGCCGGGCTGGAGGCGGCGCGGGTGGCGGGAGAGCGCGGGCATCTTGTGACCGTGCTGGAGGCGTCGGACCGGGCAGGCGGGCAGGTGAACCTGCTGGTCGCCAACCCCCGGCGGCGCGAGATGATCGGGATCGTGGACTGGCGGCTGGCGGAGCTGGAGCGGCTGAGGGTCGAGCTGCGCTACAACGTGTTTGCCGAGGCGGCGGACGTGGCGGCCGAGGCACCGGACGTGGTGGTGATCGCCACCGGCGGGTTGCCGCAGGCGCCGGAGCTGGCGGGGGTGGAGCTGACGGTTTCGAGCTGGGACATCCTGTCGGGCGCGGTGAAGGCCGCGGAGCGGGTGCTGGTCTATGACGACAACGGCGCGCATCCGGGGATGAGCGCCGCCGAGGTGATGGGGCGCGGCGGGTCTGCGGTCGAGGTCATCAGCCCGGAGCGGTTCTTCGCGCCCGAGATGGGCGGGCATGAACCATGTGCCCTACATGCGGGCCTTCCACGAGGCGGGTGTGCGGGTGACGATCAACACGCGGGTCACCGGAGTGCGGCGCGAGGGAAACGGGCTGGTCGCCACGCTGGGGTCCGACTATGCGCCGGGCTGGAGCGAGGAGCGGCGGGTGGATCAGGTGGTGGTCGAGCACGGGACCACGCCGATGGAGGAGCTTTATTTCGCGCTGAAGCCCGCGAGCCGGAACCTTGGCGCGGTGGACTACGCCGCTCTGGTGGGCGAGGGCGAGTTGTTCCCCCGCGCCAACCCGGATGGCGCCTTCACGCTCTACCGGATCGGCGACGCGGTGGCTTCGCGCAACATCCACGCGGGCATCTACGACGCGCTGCGCTATGGCATCCGCTGGTAGCCCGGTCACCGTGCCGATGCGGCCACGGTAACATCGCGGGTTCGTTCCCCGGACTGTTCTGGGGCATTCGCCCGGACTCGACGGGCCAATGTCATTCTTCTGGGGTTTTGCACCGGATGGCGCTTGCCTCGTACGGTGGATGTCGTGTTTCGTTTTGCGACAGGAACCGGCCCGGCGCGTTCTGTGCCCGGGGGGCGACGCATTTCGGGAGGACGCGCGATCAGGAGGACGCTCGCCGCCATAATTGCCGCCGACATGGTCGGCTATTCGAAGTTGATGGACACGAACCAGCAGCGTGCGATCGCGCATGTGCGGTCTTTGCGGGAACGCTGGCTGGAGCCGAAGACGGCTGATCGCGGCGGCAGGGTTCTCAAGCGGATGGGCGATGGCTGGCTCATCGCCTTCGAGTCCGCCAGCGATGCCGTCGAGGCCGCGATCTCGGTCCAGCAGGGCCTGGCGACCCAATCCGAGATCAAGATCCGCATGGCAGCGCATGTCGGCGAGCTGATCGATGACGGCACGGACTACTACGGTCCGGGCCTGAACATCGCGTCGCGATTGCAGGTCGAGGCACCGCCGGGCGGTGTCATGATTTCGGATGGGGTATACCGGCAGCTGGACCCCACGCTCGGGCGCACCTTCTCGGAAGCGGGGACGTTCACGCTGAAGAACATAGCCGTTCCGGTCTCGACCTTCCTCTGGCGTCCCGAACATCGCCGGGTGAAGGTTTCGGACGAGCGTCCGACCATATCCCTCGAACTCGCGACTACAGATCCGGGTGCCCGGGATCTTGCCCAAGCGATCGACGGGCTTGGCGAGGAGTTGGTCCATCGCCTGTCGCGACGCACGGGAATCCGTGTGCGGGCTCCGGGCGGTGGCGCCATCGAAGCTTCCGTGCCCACCTATCTTCTGCGTGGCAGTCTGCGACCGCGGGGCGCCGCGCTGCGGCTGACCCTGACGCTGCTGAAATGCGCGGATGGCGGGGTCGTCTGGTCCGAGGTCTTTGACGGCGATGCCAGCGACGCTGCCGGGCTGTGCGACCAGGCAGCCGCGCGTGCCGACAATGACCTGAGACTGGCTATCAACGCTTTCGATGGGGACAGGCTGGCATTGCTGCCAGAAGATGAACTGAGTGCCTCGGAGCTGCGGGCGCGGGCTGCCCAGTTCATTTACAGATGCACGCCGGACGGCTTGAGACAGGCCACCCTACTGATCGAGCGTGCCATGGAACTGGACCCAGACAGCGGCATGGGCCTTGCGATGTGGTGTGATGTCAGCTTGATACTCGCGGTTGCCGGTTTCGACCACCTCGATGGCAGCGATATCCGGAAGATCGCCGATATGGCGGATCGGGCAGTCGCCGCCGCTCCGCAGAGCGACTATGCTTTTTACGTGCGTGCTATGGTTCGGTCCCGGCTGCTGCGCGACGTGGATGGCGCCCGTCGTGACATCCGGCGGATGGAACAGATCAATCCGGGATATGCCCTGCGGTTCGAAGCTGAAGGGTTCATCGAGTTCGTGGCGGGAAACCACGCGGCCTCGGCCCTGGCGTTCCGGAAGTGCAACGACCTGACAGCGCGGGATCCCTATCTCCCGGGCCGGATGTATGCCTGTTCACGGGCTTTGCTGCAGGCCGGCGACCCGGATGCCGCCATTCGGACGATTCTCGATGCGATCGAAGTCCACAGCGAATGCCGGGCCTATTGGCAGCTTCTGGCGGATGCCCATGCCGCGGCAGGGAATGACGACGCCGCCCGCGATGCGCGGCGCAGGGCCGGGACCATGGCGGACCGGCCGAGTCTGCTTGCTCAACGCGAGTCGCTTGACGCGGTGTGACGGCCCCCTGTGGCACATGGCGAGGGTTCCCCTGCAGCCGGACATGGTCCGCCTTCCCGGCGACGCCGGATCGGGAGCACAGGGCGGCGGCTGGCGCCTGCTCTCTCCGCCGTCGGCGCGGAGTCGCCGCCCGGCCAGGAAACGGGTTGACGTGGCGGCGGCGATATCACTTAGTTAAGTCGCTAACCATGGAGGCGCCCGATGCGCGTGATCGTTCTTGCCCTGCTGCTCGCGGGGGGCCCGGCCTTCGCGCAGGAGGACCTCTCGGGGGAACCGGCGCCCGCCGGTGTGTACCAGCTTGATCCTGCCCATGCGCGGCTGCTGTTCCGCGTGAACCATCTGGGTTTTTCGCACTACACCGCGCTGATCCAGACGTTCGACGCCGAGCTGACCTATGACCCGGACCATCCCGAGGCGATGACCGTGTCGGCAACGGCCGACCCGGCCTCGGTCGAGACGCACTATCCTGACGCGAGTTTCGACTTCAACGCCTTCATCGAGGGACCGGATTTCCTCGATTCGGCGGCGTATCCCGAGGCGAGGTTCGTCTCGACCGTCGTGGCGCGGACGGGGGAAAAGACAGCGGACGTGACGGGCGACCTGACATTGCATGGGGTGACGAAACCCGTGACGTTCGCCGTCACCTTCAATGGCGGCTATGGCGGCCATCCACTGGACGTGGGCGCGCGGATCGGGTTCTCGGCGACCGCGACGTTCAACCGGTCCGATTTCGGGATCGGCTGGGGCCTGCCGCCGCCGGGCACCACGATGGGCGTGTTCGACCCGGTGGAGGTGATTCTGGAGGCGGAATTCGTGAAGCCCCGCGCCTGACGGGTTTCGGGCGGAGGGCGCCGGGGCGCTGCCCCGGACACTGGGGTATTCTTGCCGAAAAGAAGCCGGGGCGTCGGGTTACTTTGCGATCTGGGCCAGAAGGTCTTCGACCTGCGGGCCGAGCGACCCGACAATCAGGGCCACGCCCTGCTTGTTCGGGTGGATGCCGTCGTTCTGGAAATACGGAGTGACCGTGGCCGGGTCGGCGCCGTTCGCGACGAGGGGCGTGAAGAGGTTGCGGTCGAGCAATGCGCCGTAGGTCTTCGCAAGATCGGGATAGATCGCGTCGAACTCTGCCTTGTAGTCGGGGCCGTAGTTGCGCGGCGCGGCGAGGCCGACGAGGAGGACGGGCAGGCCCCTGGCGCTGGCGCGTTTGAGGATCTGATCGAGGTTCGCCTTCGCCTCGGACGGGGCGAGGCCGCGCAGCATGTCGTTGCCGCCGAGCGTGACGATCAGCGCGTCCGTCTCGGGCGTGAGCGTCCAGTCGAGCCGCGCGAGGCCGCCCGCGGTGGTGTCGCCGGAGACGCCGGCGTTCAGGACCGTCACGTCATGGCCGCGCGCGCGGAGCCATGACTGAAGCTGCGGCACGAAGCCGTCCTCGGCGGGCAGGCCATAGCCTGCGGTCAGGCTGTCGCCGAGCGCCACGATGGTCGCGGGCGCGGCAAGGGCCGGGCGAGGCCAGCGCACACGCGAAGGTGAGGTTGCGCAGGCGCGCAGCGCGCCATATGGCAGCTTGGGCAGAGACGAAAAGGCAAAACGCATGACCGATCCGATCCTGAGTTTGCGCGACGTGCGCCTGACGCTGGCCGGCAATGCCGGGCCGGTGGAGATCCTGCGGGGGATCACGCTGGAGGTCGCGCGGGGCGAGACGCTGGGGCTGGTCGGGCCGTCGGGATCGGGCAAGTCGTCGCTCCTGATGCTGATGGGCGGGCTGGAGCGGGCCACCGGGGGGCAGGTGACCGCGCTGGGGCAGGACCTGACGGCGATGGACGAGGACCAGCTGGCGCGGTTCCGCCGGGAGAATATGGGGGTGGTGTTCCAGTCCTTCCACCTGATTCCGACGATGACCGCGCTGGAGAACGTGGCGATGCCGCTGGAACTGGCCGGCGTGCGGGATGCGTTCGCCCGGGCCGAGGCGGAATTGCGGGCGGTGGGGCTTGGCGCGCGGATCGACCACTACCCGAGCCAGATGTCGGGCGGCGAGCAGCAGCGGGTGGCGCTGGCCCGGGCGGCCGCACCCCGGCCCGGCGATCCTGCTGGCGGACGAGCCGACGGGCAACCTCGACGGGGCGACGGGGCGGCGATCATGGACCTGCTGTTCGGGCTGCGCGACCGGCATGGGGCGACGCTGGTGCTGGTGACCCATGCGCCGGAACTGGCCGCGCGCTGCGACCGGGTGGTGCGGCTGCCCGACGGGCGGGTGGCGGGCACCGAGCGGAGGGCCGCATGAGCCTGCGCTTCGATGCGGCGTGGCGTGGCGCATCGCGCGGCGGGAGTTGCGCGGCGGGCTGGCGCGGGTTCCGGGTGTTTCTCGCCTGCCTGGCGCTGGGCGTGGCGGCGATTGCCGCCGTCGGGCTGGTGCGGGCGGCGATCGAGCGGGGGTTGCAGGATCAGGGCGCGGCGCTGCTGGGCGGCGATGCGCAGATGGAGTTCACCTATCGCTTCGCCACGCCCGAGGAGCGGGCCTGGATGGCGGAGCGCGCCAGCCGGTGTCGGAGATCGTCGATTTCCGGTCGATGGCCGTGGTGGGCGAGGGCGACGCGGCGGAGCGGGCGCTGACGCAGGTCAAGGGGGTGGACGCGCTCTATCCGCTGATCGGCGCGGTGGTGCTGGAACCTGCCGTTCCGCTGGCCGAGGCGCTGGCGGGGAGCGGAGGCCTGCCCGGCGCGGTGATGGACCGGGTGCTGGTGGACCGGCTCGGGCTGACGGTCGGCGACACGCTTCCGCCTTGGGGTGCAGGAGTTCCGACTGGGCGCGGTGCTGCTGCGCGAGCCGGATTCGACGGCGGGGGGGTTCGCGCTGGGGCCGCGGACGATCGTGACGACCGAGGCGCTGGCGGGGTCGGGGCTGCTGGAGCCGGGGACGCTGTTCGAGACGGAGTACCGGCTGGCCTTGCCGGAGGGCACCGACCTCGCCGCGCTGGAGACGGCGGCCGAGGCGGCGTTCCGCGACAAGGGCTGCGCTGGCCCGACCGGCGGCGGGCCGCGCCGGGCGTGGAGCGGTTCGTGGACCGGATCGGGTCGTTCCTGGTGCTGGTGGGGCTGGCCGGGCTGGCCGTGGGCGGCGTCGGCGTTTCGGCGGCGGTGCGGGCCTATCTGGAGGGGAAGGTGCCGACCATCGCCACGCTGAAGACGCTGGGGGCGGAGGGGCGGGTGATCTTTCTGATCTACCTGATGCAGATCGGGGCGCTGACGGCTTTGGGCGTCGCGCTGGGGCTGGTGCTGGGGGCCGGGCGTGCCGATGCTGTTTTCGGACGTGATCGCGGCGCGGCTGCCGTTCCCGGCGGAGTTCGCGCTGTATCCGGGGCCGCTGGCCGAGGCGGCGTTCTATGGGCGTGCTGACGGCGCTGCTGTTCACGCTGTGGCCGCTGGCGCGGACCGGAGCAGGTGCGGGCGGCGGCGCTTTATCGCGGCGGTGCGGGGCGCGCCGGTTGGCCGCGCGGCGCGCTATGTGGCGGCGCTGCTCGCGTGCTGGCGCGCTGCTGGTCGGCGGGGCGGTGTGGTTCTCGGGCGTGTGGCAGCTGGCGCTGGGGACGGCGGGCGGCGTGATGGGGGCGCTGCTGGTGCTGGCGCTGGCGGCCTGGGGCGTGCGGCGCGGGGCGCGGCGGCAGCGCGGAGCGTCTGGGTGCGCGGGCGCGCGGGCGCTGCGGCTGGCGCTGGCGGCGATCGGCGGGCCGGGGGAGGAGGCGACGTCGGTGGTGCTGTCGCTGGGGCTGGGGCTGACGGTGCTGGCGGCGGTCGGGCAGATCGACGCCAACCTGCGCGGCGCGATCGAGCGCGACCTGCCGGAGCGGGCGCCGTCCTATTTCTTCGTCGACATCCAGAACGACCAGATCGACGGCTTTCTGGCGCGACTGGACGGCCGATCCGGCGGTGAGCGAAGGTGGAAAGCGCGCCGATGCTGCGCGGGATCATCACGCAGATCAACGGGCGGCCCGCGCGCGAGGTGGCGGGCGAGCACTGGGTGCTGCGGGGCGACCGGGGCGTGACCTATTCGGCCGCGCCGCCCGAGGAACGAAGGTGACGGCGGGGGCGTGGTGGCCCGAGGATTACAGCGGGCCGCCGCAGATCTGCTTCGCCGCCGAGGAGGCCGAGGAGATGGGGCTGAAGCTCGGCGACACGCTGACGGTCAACATCCTCGGGCCGCGACATCGAGGCCGAGATCACCAGCTTCCGGGAGGTGGATTTCTCGACCGCCGGGATCGGCTTCGTGATGTCGATGAACCCGGCCGCGCTGGCCGGGGCGCCGCATACCTATCATCGCGACGGTCTATGCCGAGCCGCGAGGCCGAGGCGCGCGATCCTGCGCGATCTTGCCGACGGCCTATCCCAACATCACCGCGATCCGGGTGCGCGATGCCATCGACCGGGTGACCGAGGCGCTGACGGCGATCGCGCCGGCGACGACCTGGGCCGCGGCGGCGACGCTGCTGACGGGCTTCGTCGTGCTGATCGGCGCGGCGGCGGCGGGCGAGCGGGCGCGGGTCTACGAGGCGGCGGTGCTCAAGACGCTGGGCGCGACGCGCGGGCGCGATCCTGCTGAGCTTCGCGCTGCGCTCGGCGCTGCTGGGGGCGGCGGCGGGGCTGGTGGCGATCGTCGCGGGCGGCGCTGGCCGGCTGGGCGGTGATGCGCTTCGTGATGGAGGCGGACTATCGTGTTCGAACCGGTGTCGGCGCTGGCCATCGTGCTCGGCGGGATGCTGGCGACGCTGCTGGCCGGGCTGGCCTTCGCCTGGCGGCCGCTGGCGCGCGGCCGGCGCAGGTGCTGCGGGCGCAGGAATAGCGCGCGGGTAGGGTGCCGCGACATTGCGCCGATCCCGCAGGTGGTGCCATGTCGCGTCGCATTTCACGGTCAATTCACGCCCGCGCGCTATGGCGGTCGCCGGTCGTCGGTTACCTTGATCGGGCCGGAGCAGCAGAGCCTGCAGGGGTGGGGTTCAAAAGTGACGGTTTACGCTCTCGTTGCTCCGGCACCTGCCCGCCGCCATGGCTGCCAGCGCGACATAGCGGCTTCGCGCCGGGGCGGGCCGTGCCGATTGCGGCGTTACGCCTGCCCTACCAATGCGGCGCGGGAGAGCTTAGGTTCGCCCTATGGCCGATCTGTTCGACACCCCGACTGCCCCCGTGCCGGATGCCCCGCGTCCGCTGGCCGACCGGCTGCGACCGAAGGCGCTGGGCGAGGTGATCGGTCAGGAAAAGGTGCTGTCGCCCGAGGGGCCGCTGGGGGCGATGCTGACGGCAGGCAGCCTGTCTTCGTTGATCCTCTGGGGGCCGCCGGGGGTGGGCAAGACCACCATCGCCCGGCTGCTGGCGGCAGAGACCGACCTGGCTTTCGTGCAGATCAGCGCGATCTTCACCGGCGTGCCGGACCTGCGCAAGGTGTTCGAGCAGGCGAAGATCCGGCGACAGAACGGGCAGGGGACGCTGCTGTTCGTCGACGAGATCCACCGGTTCAACAAGGCGCAGCAGGACGGCTTCCTGCCGCACATGGAGGACGGGACGATCCTTCTGGTGGGGGCGACCACCGAGAACCCCTCGTTCGAGTTGAATGCGGCCCTGCTGAGCCGGGCGCAGGTGATCGTGCTGGACCGTCTGACGCTGACCGATCTGGAGCATATGGCGCAGCGCGCGGAACAGGAGATGGGCCGCGCGCTGCCGCTGACGGGGGAGGCGCGCGAGGCGTTGCTTGACATGTCGGATGGCGACGGGCGGGCGCTTCTGAACCTGATCGAGCAGGTGGCGGCGTGGAAGCTGGCCAAGCCGCTGGACCGCGATCAGCTTGCCGCGCGGCTGATGCGGCGGGCGGCGAAATACGACAAGTCCGGCGAGGAGCATTACAACCTGATCTCGGCGCTGCACAAATCGGTGCGCGGATCGGACCCGGACGCGGCGCTCTACTGGTTCGCGCGGATGCTGGAAGGGGGCGAAGACCCGCGTTTCCTTGCGCGGCGGATCACGCGCATGGCGGTGGAGGATATCGGGCTGGCCGATCCGCAGGCGCAGGCGCGTCTGCCTGCAGGGGTGGGAAACCTACGAGCGGCTTGGTTCGCCCGAAGGAGAACTGGCCCTGGCGCAGGCGGTGATCTATCTGGCGCTCGCACCCAAGTCGAACGCGGGCTACATGGCCTACAAGTCGGCGCGAGGGCGGCGCGCGCGAGACGGGCAGCGAACCGCCGCCGCTGCACATCCGCAATGCGCCGACGAGGCTGATGAAGGACATCGGCTATGGCGCGGGCTATGCCTATGACCACGACGCCGAGGACGGGTTTTCGGGGCAGGACTACTTCCCCGAGGGCATGAAACGCCCGGTCTGGTATCTGCCGCCCGAGCGCGGGTTCGAGCGTGACCTGAAGAAGCGGGTCGAGTATTTCGCCAAGCTGCGCGAGAAGCGGCAGAGCGGATGAAGGGCGATCTTTCTGCGAAAAATCGGGTTTGTCCGTCGGGGCGGAGCGGTTGACATTGGACGGGGGCGGGCAGAGGAAGCGCGCATGATCGGAACGGTGCTTCAAGTCGCGCTGGGCGGGGCCATAGGCTCGGTGGCCCGCTACCTGACGAATGTCGCGGTGATGCGCGGGATCGGGCCGGGATTTCCCTGGGGCACGGTGATCGTGAATGTGGTCGGGTCGTTCCTGATGGGCGTTCTGGTGGTCTGGCTCGCCGAGAAGGGCGCACTGCGCCATGCACCGTTGCTGATGACGGGCCTGCTGGGCGGGTTCACCACATTCTCGGCTTTCTCGCTGGATGCGGTGACGCTGTGGGAGCGGGGCGCGGTAGGCCCGGCGACTGGTCTATGTGCTCGGCTCGGTACTGGTTTCGTTGGCCGCGCTGTTGGCGGGCATGGCGCTGACGCGGGGGATGGTCGCATGAGTGCCGTGCAGATGCTGAAGGTTGGCGAGGACGAGGGCGAGCAGCGGCTGGACCGCTGGTTCAAGCGCCGCTTCCCGCAGGTGACCCAGGGGGCTGTCGAGAAGATGTGCCGCACCGGGCAGGTGCGCGTCGACGGCGGCCGGGCAAAGGCGTCGGACCGCGTGGCACCGGGAATGGAGATTCGCGTGCCGCCGCTGCCGGAGGGGGATGCGCCAAAGGCCGAGACGCGGCTGGCGCGCAGCGATGCCGAGATGATCCAGAATGCCGTCATCTTCAAGGACGAGCACATGATCGTTCTGAACAAGCCTGCGGGGTTGCCCAGGCAGGGCGGATCGGGGCAGGGCGACCGGCATGTGGACGGTTTGGCCGAGGCGTTGAAATTCGGCTACAAGGAAAAGCCGAAGCTTGTGCACCGGCTGGACAAGGACACGTCGGGCGTCCTGCTGCTGGCGCGCACCGACCGGGTGGCGCGGGCGCTGTCCGAGGCGCTGCGGCACCGCGAGGCGCGCAAGATCTACTGGGCGGTCGTCGCGGGCGTGCCGCATCCGCGGCAGGGCTCGATCAAGTTCGGGCTGGTCAAGGCGCCGGGGCGCGGGCGGGGCGGCGAGGGCGAGAAGATGATCTGCGTCCATCCTGCCAAGGTCGCCGAGACCGAGGGCGCGAAGCGGGCGCAGACCGACTATTTCACGCTCTGGTTCCTGGGCAACCGCATGTCGTGGATGGCGCTGGAGCCGGTGACGGGCCGCACGCACCAGTTGCGCGCGCACATGGCCGAGATCGGGCATCCGATCCTTGGCGACGGCAAGTATGGCGGGTCGGAGTCCGAGAATGCGGGCGACGGCTGGGGTGCAGGGGCGGGCGGCGAGTTGAGCCGCAAGCTGCACCTGCACGCGCGCAGCCTGACGGTGGAGCATCCGATCACCAAGGCTGTGATGACCTTCACCGCGCCGCTGCCCGAGCATATGGCGCGGACCTGGAAGCTTCTGGACTGGAAGGAAACCGACGTGCCCGCCGATCCGTTCGAGGCCATCCGGTGAGCGGCTGGGCGGCGAAGCGGTTCTGGAAGGAGGCGCGGGTCGACGTCTGCGACGGAGGCTTCACGGTGACGCTGGACGGGCGGGCGGTGAAGACCCCGGCGAAGGCGGCGCTGGTTGTTCCGACACGCGCGATGGCCGAGGCGATGGCGGCGGAATGGGACGCGCAGCAGGGCAAGGTCAACCCGGCAACGATGCCGGTCACACGGGCGGCGAATTCGGCGATCGACAAGGTGACGGCGCAGTTCGACGAGATTGTGGGTCTGCTCGCCGCCTATGGCGGATCGGATCTTCTGTGCTATCGCGCGCTCGGGCCTGCCGAATTGATCGCGCGACAGGCGGCAGGGTGGGATCCGCTGCTGGACTGGTCGGCTGAAGCGCTTGGCGCGCCGTTGCGCGTGACGCAGGGCGTGGTGCATCTGGCGCAGGACCCGCAGAGCCTGGAACGGCTGCGGGCGCGGGTGGCGGCGCTGGGCGTGTTCGAACTGACCGCGTTTCACGACCTTGTCGCGATCTCGGGCTCGCTGGTTCTGGCGCTGGCCGTCATCGACGGTCGGCTTGCCGCCGAGGTGGCCTGGGCGCTGTCACGGATCGACGAGGTCTGGCAGACCGAACTTTGGGGGCATGACGAGGAAGCGGACCTCGCCGAAGCGGTGCGCCACGACGGGTTCCTGCAGGCGGACCGATTCTATCGGATGTGCGGCTGACATTTCTTTGCCCCCTGGCGCGCAGTTGCCTAAATGCTGTGCATAGGCGGCGCAAAAGTGAAGATTTTCCTGATTTCCAATCCCTCCGGCCAGAAGTCTTGACGTTTCAAATCGCTTCGGCCCAAACTCGCCGATACTGGGGAGGACCCTCCGTCAGTTAATGCTGACCCCGACGGGTTGAAAAAAAACCGCCTGAAACCGGGCGGAAGATCAGGAAGAGGTAAGAATGAAAAAATCTGTATTCTTCGGCACGCTGGTCGCTGCCGGCGCGCTTGCCGGTATTGCGTCTGCCGATACGCTGGACGATGTGAAGGCCCGGGGAGAGTTGAACTGCGGCGTGAACACCGGTCTGACCGGCTTTGGCGCCCCGGACGCGAACGGAGTCTGATCAGGGTTTTGACGTCGCCATCTGCAAAGCCGTCGCGGCGGCCGTTCTTGGCGATGCGACCAAGGTGAAGTTCGTACCGACAACCGGCGAAACCCGCTTCACCTCGCTCGCCTCGGGCGAGATCGACCTGCTGGTGCGGACGTCGACCTGGACCTACTCGCGCGATACCGATCTGAAGTTCGACTTCGTCGGCGTGAACTACTACGACGGTCAGGGCTTCATGGTGAAGAAGGACCTGGGCGTCACCTCGGCCAAGGAGCTTGAAGGCGCGACGATCTGCATCCAGACCGGCACCACGACCGAGCTGAACCTGGCCGACTTCTTCAAGACCAACAACATGACCTACACGCCGGTCAACGTGGCCGATGATGCCGAAGCGCAGCGCCAGTATATCGCCGGTGCCTGCGACGCCTACACGACCGACGCGTCGGGTCTGGCGGCAAGCCGCGCCACTCTGCCGGACGCGGAAAACCACATCATCCTGCCCGAAATCATCTCCAAGGAGCCGCTGGGCCCGCTCGTGCGCCATGGCGACAACAACTGGGGCGATATCGTGCGCTGGACCTTCTACGCGCTGGTCGCAGCCGAAGAGTATGGCATCACCTCGGCCAATGTGAAGGACATCGGCGCCTCCACCACCAACCCGGAGATCAAGCGTCTGCTGGGCGTCGAAGGGCGAATACGGTGCGATGATGGGCCTCGACAACGAATGGGCCAAGCGCGCCATCGCCGTCGGCGGCAACTATGGCGAGATCTTCGCCGCGAACATCGGCGAGGCCACCCCGATCGGCCTCGCACGCGGACTGAACGCGCTGTGGACCCAGGGCGGCCTGCAGTACGCACCGCCCTTCCGGTGATCTGAACCTTCGAGCGGGCGCGCCCTCACCGGCGCGCCCGATCTCTCTTCGGGGTCAGCCTGCACGGCACGAAGCAAAAGACTTCGCGGGTCACCGGAAAACCGGGGCGCGGCAGGATCAGGGGGATATTCAATGGCTTACGCCGCAGAAGCGCCGAAGCAATCCTTTCGGCTGAGCATGCTGATCTACGATACGCGGTATCGTTCGATCACCATCCAGGTGATCGTGCTGATCCTGTTCGGCCTGTTCGTTTCCTGGCTGGTCAACAACACGATCCAGAACCTTGCCGCGCTGGGCAAGGACTTCGACTACGGGTTTCTGTGGCAACCGCGCCGGATACGACATCAACCAGACGCTGATCCCCTATACCAATGACAGCACGCATTTCCGGGCGCATGCTGGTGGGCCTGCTCAACACGCTGCTGGTCGCCTCGCTCGGCTGCGTTCTGGCCACCGTCATCGGGGTCTTCGCCGGCGTGCTGCGGCTGTCGAACAACTGGATCGTCGCGCGGCTGATGACGGTCTATGTCGAGATTTTCCGCAACGTGCCGGTGCTGCTGTGGATCCTGCTGGCCTATGCGGTCCTGTCCGAGACGATGCCGGAGCCGAAGGATTTCCGCGTCACGGACGCGATGATCGCTGCGGGGCAGGAACCGAGGCACATATGCTGCTTGACCAATCGGTGGCCATCACCAACCGCGGGACCAGCATTCCTGCCCGCTGCTTCACCCGAAGCCTGGGGCAGCGTGGATATCGGCTGGCTTCCGGTAAGCCTGAATACGCTGGCGATCCTGGCCGTGCTGTTCGGCAGCTTCTATGTCAATCGTGCCTTGCTGCGACACGCGCGGCGATGCAGGAGGCCACGGGCGTTCCGACCCGTGACATGGTGGAAGAGCCTCGCGATCTGGTTCGGTCCGATCATCGTGCTGCTGCTCGCACTGGGCTTTCACCTCGAATACCCGGCGATCAAGGGCTTCAATTTCACCGGCGGGATCACGGTCGCCCATGCGTTCACGGCGCTGCTGATCTGCGCTGTCGCTCTACACCGGCGGCCTTCATCGCCGAGATCGTGCGCGGCGGGCATCCTCGCGATCTCGAACGGGCAGACCGAGGCCGCCTTCGCGCTCGGCCTGCGTCCGGGCCGCACGATGAGCCTGGTCATCCTGCCGCAGGCGCTGCGGGTCATCATTCCGCCGCTGATCTCGCAGTACCTGAACCTGACCAAGAACTACCTCGCTCGCCATCGCGGTGGGCTACATGGACCTGCGCGGCACGCTGGGCGGCATCACGCTGAACCAGACCGGCGCGCGAGCTGGAATGCATGCTGCTGATGATGGCGATCTATCTGACGATCAGCCTGATCATCTCGGTCGCTGATGAACCTCTACAACACCTCCGTGAAGCTGAAGGAGCGCTGAGATGACCGATACCCTCGCACGCCTTCGTCCGCAACGCGATGCTGCCGCCGCTGGCGCCGCCCCTGGCCGAGAACGGGCGTCGTCAAATGGCTGCGCGAGAACCTGTTCTCGGGCTGGCTGAACACCGTCCTGACGCTGCTTGGCATCTGGGTCGTCTGGAGCTGGTTTCGGCATCGCTGCCCTGGTTCGCTCAACGGGGTCTGGAACGCCTCGTCGCTTGCAGGAATGCCGGGCCATCATGGCCGAACGCGCCGGGCCGGATGCGTCCGGCGCCTGCTGGGCGGTGATCCGCGAACGCTGGCACCAGTTCCTCTTCGGCTTCTACCCGCCGGAATCAGTACTGGCGCCCGATGCTGGCCTTCGTGCTGCTGTTCGTGGCGCTCGCGCCGGTCCTGTTCCTGCAATGTGCCTCGGAAGCTGCTGTGGTTCTACGCTGATCTACCCGGCGCTGTGCCTTCTTGGCTGCTCTGGGGCGGGTCGATCTGGACAGCCGATCGCTGCGATGTTCGGGCTTCGCCGTGCTGGGCTGATCGCCTACCGCGTTCTGGTGGACAGCGCTGGGCCCGGCGATCGCCGCGGTCGGCGGCGGCGCGGTGCTGCGCACTGGTCCTGTGGTGGCTGTTCCTCGACGGCCCGTGGCCGGCGCGCTGCACTGCCATCCTGCCGCTCGGCCTTGACCCCGTTGCATCGGACCAGTTCGGCGGCTTCCTTCTGGCC
This sequence comes from uncultured Alphaproteobacteria bacterium, assembly GCA_963777765.1. Taxonomy (GTDB): domain Bacteria; phylum Pseudomonadota; class Alphaproteobacteria; order Rhodobacterales; family Rhodobacteraceae; genus Aliitabrizicola. The sequence goes on from CAVZRP010000009.1 coordinate 199,387, forward strand.
ATCACCATCGGCGTGACGGGCATCGCCTTCTCGCTGCCGCTCGGCATCCTGCTGGCGCTCGGGCGGCAGTCGGACATGTTCATCGTCAAGACGCTGTCCGTCGGCTTCATCGAGTTCATCCGGGGCGTGCCGCTGATCACGCTGCTGTTCACGGCATCGCTGCTGCTGCAATACTTCCTGCCGCCGGGCACGAACTTCGACATCATCCTGCGCGTCATCATCCTGGTGACGCTCTTCGCCGCGGCCTACATGGCCGAGGTGATCCGCGGCGGCCTCGCCGCCCTGCCGCGCGGCCAGTACGAGGCGGCGGATGCGCTGGGGCTCGACTACTGGCAGGCGCAGCGGCTGATCATCCTGCCGCAGGCGCTGAAGATCTCGATCCCGGGGATCGTCTCGACCTTCATCGGGCTGTTCAAGGACACCACGCTGGTCGCCTTCGTCGGGCCTGCTCGACCCGCTCAGGGCGTCACGCAGATCGTCCGCGCCGACATCAACTGGAAGGGCATCTACTGGGAGCCCTACATCTTCGTCGGCGTCATCTTCTTCGTCTTCTGCTTCGGCATGTCGCGCTATTCGATGTATCTCGAGCGCAAGCTCAAGACCGATCACCGGTAAGGAGCTTCCCATGTCAACGGCTCGAGACCGCCGCGCGACCGCCGCGCAACATGCAGGTCTCCGACGAGATCGCGATCCAGATCAGTCGGATGAACAAGTGGTACGGCACGTTCCACGTGCTGCGCGACATCGACCTGACCGTGCAGCGGGGCGAGCGCATCGTGATCTGCGGGCCGTCCGGGTCGGGCAAGTCGACGCTGATCCGCTGCATCAACCGGCTGGAGGAGCACCAGACAGGGCCAGATCGTCGTCGACGGGACGGAGCTGACCACCGACCTCAAGAACATCGACAAGGTGCGCTCCGAGGTCGGGATGGTGTTCCAGCACTTCAACCTGTTCCCGCACCTGACGATCCTCGAGAACTGCACGCTGGCGCCGATCTGGGTCCGCAAGATCCCGAAGACGGAGGCGGAGGAGACGGCGATGCACTTCCTGCGCAAGGTGAAGATCCCCGAGCAGGCGAAGAAGTATCCCGGGCCAGCTGTCGGGCGGCCAGCAGCAGCGGGTGGCCATCGCGCGGTCGCTGTGCATGAAGCCGCGGATCATGCTGTTCGACGAGCCGACCTCGGCGCTCGACCCCGAGATGATCAAGGAAGTGCTCGACACGATGATCGAGCTGGCCGAGGAGGGCATGACGATGCTCTGCGTCACGCACGAGATGGGCTTTGCCCAGGCGGTGGCGAACCGGGTGATCTTCATGGACCAGGGCCAGATCGTCGAGCAGAACGAGCCGAAGGAGTTCTTCAACAACCCGAAGTCGCGACCGGACGAAGCTGTTCCTGAGCCAGATCCTCGGGCACTGACCGCGGGACCGGAGAACGACGGGGGGCTTTCCGCCCCCCGACGCCCCGGCCATGGGCCGAGGCTGCCCCCCGAGGATATTTCTGCCAAGATGAAATCAGACGGCGAGTTCGCGGGGCACCGTGAAGTCGAGCGTGGCGGCCGTGCCGAAGGCGACCTCTTCCCATGCGTCGATGGCAAAATCGACGACAAGGGTGGCGCCGGTCGGATAGCTTGGCGAAGTCGGTGCTCAGGGGCGCGCGGGTGACGAGGCGGTGGGCGAATTCCGCAATGCCCGGGTTGTGGCCGATCATCATCACCGTGTCGCCCGTGGCGTGGCGCAGCACGGCGAGCATCACGTCGGGGCCGGCATGATAGAGCGCCGGTTTCAGTTCCAGGATCGGGGTGCCTGGCAGGGCCGGGGCGATGCCGGACCATGTCTTGCGGGTGCGCAGCGCGTCGGAACAGAGCACCTCGTCGGGCACATAGCCGCGCGAGGCGAGCCAGTGCGCCCAGGTCGGCCGCGGCGGCCTTGCCGCGTTCGTTGAGCGGGCGGTCATGGTCGGGGGTGAGCGGATCGTCCCAGCTGGATTTCGCGTGACGGGTCAGGATCAGGCGCTTGGTCATCGGTGGAACTGCCTCATGTGATAGGCGGACTGTTCCGGCATCCTTGCATGGCTTCGGGACACCGGGCAAGCGCGGCGCACGGCGCAGCCCTGTGTCATGCAGGTCTGCCCGGGGCCGGTATCGAGGAAGGCATGACAGGCGGGCAGGTCGTATCCCTGCGCCGTCAGGGCGCCGACCGGACAGGCCGTGAGGCAGGGTTTCGCCGCACAGCCATCGCAGGGCGGTGGCGGAGGCAGGGGCAGATCCAGGCGGTCCTTCAGCGCCAGAGCGCCCCGGAACGAGACCATCAGCCCGGCCGCGTCATGCACGAGGAACCGGACCGGCGAAGCGTGGACGCGGCCCGTGCGCAGCGCCCAGGAATAGAACGGGCGGTGGGGCGGGCCGCCGAAGGGAAAGAGCGCCTTGGCCCCAAGGTCGCAGGCGATGCGCCCGATGACGCGGCGTGACCATCGGTCCATGGGATCGGGCGCGCCGTCCTGCCATTCGGGCTGCGAGGTGAAATGCGGCCAGAAGCCGGGCTGGCAGGGGCCGAGAAGGAGAAGTGTCTGCGTGCCCTTGGGCAGATCATCGTCGGGCACCGCGTTGAAGCCGCCGAGCACGGTCAGGGCGTGGGGGGCGAGGGCCGCTTCGATGCCATCCAGGGTCATCGCCGGTGCGGCTTGACCCGCGGCTCGGTGGACCGGATCTGGCTGCCTGCGCCGTGGTCGGTGAACAGCTCGAGGAGGCAGGCGTTGGGAGTTCGACCGTCAAGGATCGTCGACCGCGCGCACGCCTTGCTCGATCGCGGCGAGTGCCGTTTCGGTCTTGGGGATCATGCCGCCCGAAATCGTCCCTTCGGCCATCATCTCGCGGATTTCGTCGGGGGTGATCTGTGTCATCACGTCGCCTGCCGCATTCCTGACGCCCGATACATCGGTCAGCAGCAGCAGGCGATCGGCCTTCAGCGCGCCGGCAATGGCACCGGCGGCAGTGTCGCCGTTGACGTTGAATGTCTCGTTATCCGCCATCCCGGTGGCGACGGGGGCGACCACGGGGATGATTCCGGCGCCGTAGAGATCGCGCAGCACCTGCACGTTCATCTCCACCGGGCGGCCCACGAAGCCAAGCTCGGGGTCGTCGGCGACGCAGACCATGAGATCGTCGTCCTTGCCCGAAATGCCCACGGCGCGGCCGCCCTGATCGTTGATCGCCTGCACGATGCGCTTGTTGACAAGGCCCGAGAGGACCATCTCGACCACCTCGACGGTGGCCTTGTCGGTCACACGCTTGCCGCGCACGAAGTCCGACTGGATGCCGAGCTTTGCCAGCATTTCATTGATCATCGGGCCGCCGCCGTGCACCACGACCGGATTGACGCCGACCTGGCGCATCAGCACCACGTCGCGGGCGAACTCGGCCATGGCGGCGTCATCGCCCATAGCGTTGCCGCCGAACTTCACCACCACCACCGCGCCAGAGTAACGCTGCAGGTAGGGCAGGGCTTCGGACAGGATGCGGGCGGTAGCGATGGAGTCGGACATCGTGGCGGTCTGCTTTCTCATTGGGCATGCCCCTGGTTCACGCAAGCGTGGTAGCCTCTTTGGCCGCCCCTGCCAAGGCGGCTGCCTTGCGATTCCCGAGTAAAGGAGTAAGGTTTTCCGCAAGGCAGGAGTGCAGTGATGAGCGAACAGAAGACGCTGGTTCTGACGGGCGCAAGCCGGGGGATCGGGCATGCGACGGTGAAGAGGTTCTCGGCGGAAGGGTGGCGGGTGCTGACCTGCTCGCGCCAACCCTTCGATCCGCGCTGCCCGTGGCCGGGAGGCGAGGAAAACCATATCCAGATCGACCTTGCCGACCCGAACAAGACCATCGCAGCAATCGAGGTCATCAAGCAGAAGATCAACGGGCGGCTGCACGCGCTCGTGAACAACGCTGGCATAAGCCCGAAGGGCGACGGGGGCAGGCGGCTCAACACGCTGGAGACGGACCTGCGGACCTGGGGGCATGTGTTCCACGTCAATTTCTTTTCCTGTGTGGTGCTGGCGCGGGGACTGAAAGACGAGCTGGCGGCAGCAAAGGGCTCGGTGGTGAACGTCACGTCAATCGCGGGGGTACGGGTGCATCCCTTTGCAGGGGCGGCTTATGCCACGTCGAAGGCGGCACTTGCGGCGCTGACGCGCGAGATGGCGCATGATTTCGGGCCGCTCGGCGTGCGGGTGAACGCAATCGCACCGGGAGAGGTGGAGACGGCGATCCTTTCGCCCGGAACAGACAAGATCGTTGAGAAATTGCCCATGCAGCGGCTTGGCCAGCCGCGCGAAGTGGCCGACGCGATCTGGTTCCTGTGTTCGGACCAGTCGAGCTATATCTCGGGGGCGGAAATCGAAGTGAACGGGGCGCAGCATGTGTGATGCCCGTCACGCAACCGCTCGCCGTTGCTTCTTCGGTGGGGGCGCGGCTTATTCAAGTGTGGCGATGATCGCGCGGAGCGTCTCGATCCCGTCGCCTTTTTCCGCGGACGTGACGACAATCTCGGGATAGGCGGCGGGATGCCTGGTCAGCGCTCCGCGCACCTGGGCGATCGTGGCGTCCCGTTCCGCGGAACTGACCTTGTCGGCCTTTGTCAGCACCGCCTGAAAGGTGACGGCGGACCGGTCGAGCAGTGTCAGGATGTCTTCGTCCACCGCCTTCACCCCGTGCCGCGTGTCGATCAGCACGAAAGCGCGGCGCAGGGTCTGGCGGCCGGAGAGGTAGGCCTTCAGCAGACGCTGCCATTTCTCGACGACGGGCTTCGGGGCTTCGGCATAGCCGTAGCCGGGAAGATCGACGAGATAGCGGGTATCGCCAAGCGCGAAAAAGTTGATCTCCTGCGTACGGCCGGGCGTGTTCGATGCGCGGGCCAGCGACTTGCGGCCGGTCAGCGCGTTGATGAGGCTTGACTTGCCCACGTTCGACCGACCGGCGAAGCAGACCTCCAGGCGGTCGGCCGGGGGCAGGCCGGGCATGGCGACGACGCCCTTCACGAAATCGACCGGACCCGCGAACATCAGCCGACCGGCCTCGCGCGCCGCATCTTCGGGCTCGGGGGCGAGGGGGAAGGGAAGCACGGTCACAGCAGCACCGCCCGGTCGCCCGCTGCGATCATGCCGCCCCTGGTGACCGTGGCGTAGAGGCCGAAGTCCTGATGACCATAGGCCGATTGCAGGCCGTCCAGGGTGTCGGCGTCGATGATGCCCGTCTGCGGATTCGCCAAGGTGGCGCGGCAGCGGGTGATGCGCTCTTCGATCTTCAGTTCAGCCTCGCCGATGCGGAGCGTGCGGCCGATCCAGTCCCATTCCTCCCACGGCTCCAGCCCGTCGAGCCAGAGGTTGCCGCGCCAGCGGTGGATCGACAGGTCGTGGTCCATCCGGGATGACAGGTCGGCCAGCGAGGCCAGTGACAGGATCGAGACCGAAGGGAACGCGCTGTCCGTCATGCCGCGCCCGACGCTGACGATCCGGGCGGGTTGCGCGCGGTCGGGCGGCACGAGGGGCGCGATCCAGTCCAGGAAGCGGGGCAGATCGGCCAAGTCATCTGGCCGGAAGATCAGGTCGGGCCGATCGGGATGGCGAAGCGTGATGGCGGTCGCAGTCTCGTCCAGCGTCGAGGTGATGGCCATAAGCGACGGCGCTTTGGCCCCGCGCGAAAAGTTGGCGCAGGGCACCCAGCCATCGGTCAGCTTCGCCGCCTCATGGGCGACGGCCCAGTGCCGGTCGAAGGGCAGGCAGGCGTCCGGCGAAAGGCGAACGGACGCGAGGTCTTCGCGTCCGTGTCCCTTGATCGGGTGGCGGCAGATATGGGCAAGGCGGGCCGTCATTTCTTCTCGGGCTTCGCCGGGGCCTTTGCGGGTTTCGCCGTGGGCTTGCCGGGTGCATTCGCGGCTTTCGTGGCTGCCGGTTTCTTCTTCACGCTGGCCTTGATGTTGCCGAAGATGTCCGGCTTGTGGCCGTGGCTTCGCATGATCATGTACTGCTGGCTGAAGGTGATCGTGTTGTTCGTGATCCAGTAGAGCACGAGGCCGCTGGCGAAGTGGCCCAGCATGAACATGAAGATCCAGGGCATCCAGGCGAAGATCATCGCCTGCGACGGCGTCGGTGGGTGCCGGGTTCAGCTTCTGCTGCAGCCACATGGTGATGCCGAGCAGGATCGGCAGCACGCCGATGAAGATCAGCGCGAGCGTGCTGCCCGGCGTCGGGTGCCGCCCAGGGCAGCAGGCCGAACAGGTTGAAAAGCGAGGATGGGTCCGGCGCCGACAGGTCCTGAAGCCAGCCGAAGAACGGCGCGTGGCGCAGTTCGATGGTGACGAAGATCACCTTGTAGAGCGAGAAGAAGATCGGGATCTGGATCAGGATCGGCAGGCAGCCCGCTGCGGGGTTCACCTTCTTTTCCTTGTAAAGCTGCATCATTTCCTTTTGCAGCTTCTGCTTGTCCTCGCCCGCGCGTTCCTTCAGCGCCTCCATCTCTGGCTGGAGTTCCTTCATCCGCGCCATCGAGACGTAGGACTTGTAGGCGAGCGGAAGAACGATCAGCTTCAGCACGAAGGTCAGCGCGATGATCGCAAGGCCCATGTTGCCGATCAGGCCGTGCAGCCAGTGCAGCACAAGGAAGATCGGCTTGGTCAGGAAGTAGAACCAGCCCCAGTCGATCGAGTCGAGGAAGCCCGCGATGCCGCCCTTGTTCTGGTAGGCTCGGATGGTCTCCCACTCCTTCGCGCCGGCGAACAGCCGCGAGGTGGATGAAGCCGTGCTGCCCGGTGCGATTGCCACCACAGGCTGACGCGTCTCGACCTGGAAGACGTCGGTCGCCGCAACATACTTGGCAACCGAAGTGAAGGGTTTCCCCTGTTCGGGAATCAGCGTCGTCATCCAGTACTTGTCGGTGAAGCCGATCCACCCATCGGTCGCGGCGTCGATAACTTCGGCCTGCGCGCCTTCGCGTTCGATGACGGGCAGGTCCATCATATTCTTGTACTTGATTTCCTGCAGTTTTCCGTCGGTGCGTCCGACCACCCCTTCGTGCAGCACAAAGAAGTTTTGCAGGTCGGCGGGTTTGCCGTGGCGGGCGACGATGCCGTAGGGGGCCATCCGCACTTCGGTTGCGCCGGTGTTCTCAACCGCCTGAGTGACGGTGAACATGTAGTTCTCGTCGATTTCCATCGTGCGCGAGAAGATCAGGCCCTTGCCGTTGTCCCAGCGAAGGGTCACAGGCTGACCGGGCGCGAGCGTGCCGCCCGAGGCGACGGACCATTCGGTGTTTGGGCCAGGCACGTCCTCATAACCGAGGTCGCCCCCGGGGGCCCAGCCGTAAAGGGCGTAATAGGCGCCCGTCTGGCCGACCGGGCTGAGCAGGCGCACCAAGTCTGATGCCGGGTCAAGCGTGACGCGGTAGTCCTTGAGCTTGAGGTCGTCGATCCGGCCCCCGGAAAGCGAGATCGTACCCTCGATGCGCGGCGTGTCGATGGTCAGGCGGGGCGCTTCGGGGGCAGCAGCGGGGGTGGGAACGGGGTCTGTGGCTGGCTGACTGGCAGAGGTCGCCGGGGGTGTCGCGACTGTGCCATCGGTCGTTGCGGTGACGGCGGGAGTTGCGGGGGTCGGTGCCGGCTCCGGCGGCGGGAACAGGAAAAACCAGACCAGAATCACAATGAAGCTGAGACCGGTTGCGAGTAGTAGATTCTTGTTCTGATCGTCCATCTGGACCACCACCGTTCCTGAAAGGGTCAGCGGTGCTTCAACAGAGGTGGGCGGCAAAGGTCAAGCGGATTCCCTTTTTGCGCGTGGGGGTGCGCGGCTGAGTCCCGCCCGACGCCAGGGGTGTCGTCGCCTCGCAGATCGCTCCCCGGGGGTGGCGGCAGAAGCCGCGCGGCGCGCTCTATCCCGCTCGGTTGATGATCGGCGGCGTGCTGGCCTGCTGCGCGCGGTGGCGCAGGATCCAGTCTGCGGTTTCCTCAATCGGCATGGGCCTTCCGATGCCGAAGCCCTGGACGTGGCCGCAGCCAAGCTGCGACAGCATCGCGTGCTCGCCCGGCGTTTCGACCCCTTCGGCGAGCGTCTCCAGTCCCAGTCGTTCCGCCATCGAGAGAATGGCCGAGACAACCTTTTGCTGCTCGCGGTCTTCGTCGACGCGCGAAATGAAGCTGCGATCTATTTTCAGTCGGCGCAGATCGAAGCGGCGGATATTGGTGATCGAGGCATGGCCGATGCCGAAATCGTCAAGGTCCATGCCGCATCCAAGGGCGGCCAACGCGGCCACGTTGCGCACGATCACATCATTGTCGGTCTGGGCAACCACAGTCTCCAGTATCTCGACCGTGAGGCGGGATGGATCAAGATTGAACCTGTCCAGTTCCCATTTCAGCTTTTCGGGAAGTTTCGGGTTGCGCAGTTCCGCATCGGAAAAGTTGACGGAGACGGTCGGTATCTCCATCCCCGCCTGATCCCAGCGTGCCAGTGCCGAGAGGGCGTTGAACAGCATGACCTCGCTCAGTCGTTCGGACAGGCCCGCCTCCATGAGAAACGGCAGGAATTCGGAGGGCGAAATGATGCCGCGTTCGGGATGATACCACCGCGCAAGCGCTTCGAAGCCACTGATCTTGCCGGTGTCGGTGGAAACCTGCGGCTGAAAGTGAGGGCGGATCTGGCCCTCGTTCAAGGCTTCCTCCAGTTCGTCGCGCCGTGCGTCGCGGTCCGGCCCGGGTGCGCGCCATGGCAGGGGCGAAACTGCGGATCGCGCCGGGGCCGTGGCGCAGGGCTTCGTCCGCAGCGATCTGGGCCGCGTCGAGCAAGGCGCGCCCGTTCTTTTCCGGCACGCGGGAACCAAGGCAGAAGCCGACCGAGCAGGTAACATAGATCTGCGCGCCATTGATCGACAGCGGCGGGTTGATCGCTGCCTGGATACGTGCGGCAAGCTGCACCATGATCTCAAGGTCGAGGCGACGGACCGGGCTGAGCACCACGGCGAAACCCCCCCTTCAAGGCGCGCCACGATGTCGCCCTGACGCAGCGCCCGCGCAAGGCGGTCGACGGAGCGCTGCAAGACTTCGGCCTGAGCCGCGCGTCCGTGGCGATCAACCAGCCGATCCACTTCGTCGAACTGCACGACGAGGCAACCGGTGCTCTCCCCGTTCTCTGATGCGATCCGCATGAGGTCGTCGATCCGGACGGTCAGGTTCGGGCGGGCCGCGTGATCCTGCATCCAATCGGCCGGATCGCGCGGTGGCGAGCCACGGAAGCCGAGCGCACCCGTCATCGCGAAGACCATGGGCAGGGCCAGAGCGGTAATCGTCAGCATCTCTTCCCCGCCCAGCCAGAAGGAGGCGAGTGTAAGGGCCGGAAGGAAGACGAGAACTTCGGGTTGCCGCAGAACTGCGCCCGCCCGCCGAACCACCCGCGTCAGCCATTTCGAAGCGAACCACATTGCCTGCCCCCTTTGACGCGGGACAAGCCAGGAACCCGCGCGTTGCCGAGCCTAGGGAATCAGGTTGATGGCTTCGTTAAGTCTCATCCGCAAGATCCACTGCATTTTCCGCAATCTTGCCCGATCCCAGGGTCAAACCCGCGAAATCGAACAGCGCCGGGTCCAGAAGATGCGATGGGCGCGCGTTCATCAGCGCCCGGAACATCACCTGCCGACGCCCGGGACTGCGCGCTTCCCACCCATCGAGGATCTGCTTCACCTGCTGGCGCTGCAAGCCGTCCTGCGAACCGCACAGATCACAGGGAATGATCGGGAAATTCATCGCCTTCGCGAACTTCTCGCAATCGGCTTCGGCCACAAAGGCGAGCGGACGGTAGAGGAACAGGTCGCCCTCCTCGTTCACCAGTTTGGGCGGCATGGTGGCCAGCCTGCCGCCGTGGAACAGGTTCATGAAGAACGTTTCGAGGATGTCGTCGCGGTGGTGGCCCAGAACGACCGCCGAGCACCCTTCCTCGCGCGCTACGCGGTAGAGGTTGCCGCGGCGCAGGCGCGAGCAGAGCGAGCAGAACGTCTTGCCCTGCGGGATCTTGTCCATCACCACCGAATAGGTATCGGCGTATTCGATGCGGTGGGGCACCTCCATCCGCGTCAGGAACTCTGGCAGTACGGTGGCCGGGAAACCGGGCTGGCCCTGGTCAAGGTTGCAGGCCAGCAGGTCCACGGGCAGCAAGCCCCGCCACTGCAGTTCCTGCAGCACGGCCAGAAGGGTGTAGCTGTCCTTGCCACCTGACAGGCAGACGAGCCAGCGCGCCCCACGCTCGATCATTCCGTAGGTCTCGATGGCATCGCGCACCTCGCGCACAAGGCGCTTGCGCAGCTTCTTGAACTCCGTCGTATCCGGCGCGCCACGCAGGATGGGGGGCAGATCTTCTGTCTCGTCGAACATGGGGAACCTCGGGCACATCCGGCGGCGGTTGGTCTGCGTATAAGGCAGGTAACATGACGGGGAAAGCACGATGCGCTGGATGATGCTTGGACTCGTCGTGCTGTTGGGTGCCTGTGCAGGGCGCCCCGGCCCGACCGACCCGCTGCTGAGCGACCGCAAGCTGAACATCGAGGAGTTCTTCGAGGGGCGCACTGTGGCGCATGGCCAGTTCCAGGATGTCCTCGGAACGGTCCGGCGGCGTTTCGTGGTGACCATCGACGGTGACTGGGACGGCAGAACGCTGACGCTCGACGAAAATTTCGTCTACGAGGATGGATCGACGGAAAACCGCAAGTGGATGCTGACCAAGACCGGCCCGGACACCTGGACCGGCAGCGCGCCGGGCGTGCTGGGCACGGCCTCGGGCGTCGAGCGGGGCGACACCTTCAACTGGCAGTACCGTATCGACCTGCCGGTGCCCGATGGCACCTTGCGGGTGGGGTTCGACGACTGGATGTGGCTGCTGACCGAGGACCGCCTGATGAACATCGCCTACATGCGCAAGGGCGGCGTGCGGATCGGGCAGGTGGTGATCTTTTTCGAGAAGGATTGATCTATTCGTTCGCGGGCGGCACGGGATCGTAGCCCGATCCGCCCCACGGGTGGCAGCGACAGATCCGGTGAACGGTCAGCCAGGTTCCCTTGAGGGCGCCGTGCGTTTCCAGAGCATCGAGCGCGTAGGCCGAGCAGGTGGGCTGAAACCGGCAACCGTGGCCGACCCAGGGACTGAGGATCAGCCGATAGGCCCGGACCGGCATTGCAACCAGATGCGCGAGCGGGGTCATTTCGGCGCGCGGGGCGTGTGGATGCGAGCCACCGCCGCCGCCAGGTCGTCGAGCATCAGGGCGAAGGCCCGCTCGACCGTAGCACCCGGACGGCCCACCAGCACATAGTCCCAACCACACTGCGCCGTGGCGGGCAGGACCGCCCGCGCAACTTCCCGCAGGCGGCGCTTCGCGCGGTTGCGCGTCACGGCGTTGCCGACTTTCTTCGAGCAGGTATAGCCCACGCGGATGGCAGGGTTCTCATCACCCCGCCGCCGGGCCTGGACGGTGAAGGCGGGCGTCGACTGCCGCCGTCCCTGCGCCGCACGCAGGAAATCGGCCCGCTTCGACATGACCTGCAGACAAACGGAAACCGCCTTTGGCTGGGGCGTCTCGGCTGTTTTGCCTGTCGCTCCGGCCTCCGGCGGTGTCATTTCAGAACTCCCCGAGGGGAAATTCGACCCGGTCAGGCCGACAGCTTCTTGCGGCCCTTGGCGCGGCGGGCAGCGAGAACCAGACGGCCGCCTTTGGTCGCCATACGGGCGCGGAACCCGTGGCGGCGCGCGCGAACCAGGTTCGAGGGTTGAAACGTGCGCTTCATAGCGGCTCTCCATCACATGCGGCCATGCTGTCCCGGGCGGGATTCGAGCGCGACCCTTATTCGAAGCCCGTCCTTTACGGGCGGAGTGGAAGCGAGTCAATTCGCATGGGTCGGTTTTTCTGCAACATTTCGCACGCAGGACGCTTCGCCTGCCCGCAAATGTTACAGAGGGGCGTGATCGCCACGGTATCCGATCAATGGCGCGTGATCGGGGTGTCGGAGGGTGTCTGCTTGGCGCATCTTTCGGGTGCAGCCCAGCAGGAGCAGGATCCGTGAGCATTATGGCACTTCCCGACGGACCCGACCCTTCCCGACTTGGCCCGTCCCGATCCGGCCTGCGCCGGAAACTGCCCATCCTGTTCATCCTCGTTGTCGCGGGGATTGGTGCATTCACGCTGCGCGATCACCTGAATTTCGAGACTCTCGCCGCACATCGCGAGGCACTTCTGGCCTTCCGTGACGCGCATTATGTTCCAGCGGCCTTGTTGTTCGTTGCGGTGTACGCCGTCATGGTTGCGTTGAGCCTGCCGGGTGCGCTGGTGGCGACGCTGACGGGCGGCTTCCTGTTCGGCCTCTTTCCCGGTGTGCTCTTCAACGTCACCGGGGCGACACTGGGTGCGATCGGAGTGTTTCTGGCTGCTCGCGCAGGCTTTGGCGCGCAATGGAACGCGCGCATTGCCGGGGGCGGCGGGGCAGCGGCACGGCTGATGGCCGGGCTGCGCGAAAACGAACTCTCGGTGCTTTTCCTGATGCGGCTGATCCCGGTTGTCCCGTTCTTTCTGGCCAATCTTATCCCCGCCGCGCTCGGCGTCAGCCTTGGCCGCTTTGCCTTCACCACCTTCTTCGGAATCATGCCGGGGGGACTGGTCTACACTTGGGTCGGCTCCGGTCTGGGCGAGGTTTTCGCACGAGGCGAGACACCGAACCTTGGCCTGTTGTTCGAGCCGCAGATCCTCGGGCCGATCCTCGGCCTCGCCGCGCTGGCGGCATTGCCGATTCTGATCCGCGCCTTCCGTGGGAGGGAGATCTGACATGGAGCGGATCGAAACGGATGTCTGCGTCATTGGCGCAGGCTCGGGTGGGTTGTCCGTGGCGGCGGCGGCCGTGCAGATGGGCGCGCGGGTCGTGCTGGTCGAAGGGGCCGAGATGGGGGGCGACTGCCTGAACCACGGATGCGTGCCGTCCAAGGCGCTGCTGGCGGCCGCCAAGGCAGCCCACGCGATGACGGCGGGCGCGCGGTTCGGGATCACCCCGGTCGCGCCCGAGATCGACTTCGGGCGTGTGAAGGATCATGTGGCCCGCACCATCGAAGCCATCGCGCCGGTCGACAGCCAGGAACGGTTCGAGGGTCTGGGCGTGCGCGTGATCCGTGCCTGGGCGCGCTTCACCTCGCCCGACGAGGTGGAGGCGGGCGGCTTTGCCATCCGCGCCCGGCGTTACGTCATCGCAACCGGCTCGCGCCCCGTGGTTCCGGCAATACCGGGCATCGAGACGGTGCCTTACCTGACCAACGAGACAATCTTTCCCTTGCGCGAGAAGCCGTCGCATCTGCTGATCCTCGGTAGTGGCCCGATCGGAATGGAAATGGCACAGGCTCATCGACGCCTCGGCTGCGCGGTCACGGTGATCGAGGGCTCGCGCGCCCTGGGCCGCGAAGACCCGGAGTTGGCGGCTGTCGTCCTGGATCAACTGCGTGCCGAAGGGGTGGAGTTCATCGCGAGCACCACGGCTACCGCCATTTCGCCCGATGGCGGAGTGACGATTGCGCTGGCGGATGGCCGCCGCATCACCGGCTCGCACCTGCTGGTGGCCGCTGGGCGGCAGGTGGCGCTGGACAGGCTGGACCTGGACGCAGGGCGTGTCGCACATGATCGCAAGGGAGTGACGGTGGCGGCCAATCTGCGCTCCACCACCAACAGGCGGGTCTATGCTGTGGGCGATGCGGCGGGCGGCGCGCAGTTCACACATCTGGCAGGCTATCATGCGGGCGTGGTGATCCGGCAGATCATGTTCGGCCTGCCCGCGAAGGCAAGCATGGCCCACATCCCCCGCGCCACCTATACCGACCCCGAACTGGCACAGGTCGGCCTGACCGAAGACGAGGCGCGAAGGGCCCATGGCAGCCGCCTGACCGTGCTTCGCTGGCCCTATCACGACAACGATCGCGCACAGGCCGAGGGCAAGACGGCCGGTTTCGCGAAGGTCATGGTCGTGGGCGGCCGTCCCGTGGGGGCAGGCATCGTGGGCGCGCAGGCGGGGGAACTGATCGCACTCTGGGCGCTTGCCTTGTCGGCGGGGCTGAAGTTGAGCAACCTTGCAGGCATGGTCGCGCCGTATCCGACGCTGGGCGAGGTATCGAAACGGGCGGCGGGGGCCTATTTCTCGCCGAAACTGTTTGATAGTCCTGTGGTAAAGCGGGTTGTGGGGTTGGTGCAGCGGTATCTGCCGTAGCCAGTCCCGTCGCAGGGAAAGGGATATGAGGGCGTGAGCGGCACTCGGGCTTCGGTGTTCAACACCCTGTCGGGCCGGTTCCTGCTCCTGACAGTCGCATTCGTCATGCTGGCGGAGATCCTGATCTTCGTGCCCTCGGTCGCGCGGTTCCGCGCGGACTACCTGCTCCTGAAGCTCGAGAAGGCGCAGATCGCCTCGCTCGCCACGCTGGCCACCGACCAGATGATCAGCGCCTCGCTTGAAAAAGAGCTGCTGGCCAATGCCGGGGTGTTCAACGTCGTGCTGCGGCGGGACGAGGTGCGCCAGCTCGTCCTGTCCTCGGAAATCCCGCAACCGATCTTTGCCACCTATGACCTGCGGATGGCTGGGCCGATGACGCTGATCCGCGATGCCATCGCCCAGATCGCCGACCCCGAAAATCATGTGATCCGGGTGATCGGCAATCCGGTGCAGGAGGCGGGCCTTCTGATCGAGATCACGACCGAGACAGCCCCCCTGCGCGCCGCTCTGATCGAATACGGTCTGCGCATCCTGATGCTGTCGGCCCTGATCTCGGCCGTGACGGCGGTTTTGCTTTTCCTGTCGGTGCGCAGCCTGCTGGTTCTACCGATCCGCAGCGTCGTCAACCACATGACGGCCTATGCCGCAGCCCCCGAGGATGCGCGGCGGATCATCCGGCCCACCTCGCGCGTAGTCGAACTGCGCGAGGCCGAAGATGCCCTGCTGGGCCTGCAGACCCAGTTGACTGGCGCACTGCGCCAGAAGGAGCGTCTCGCCCAGTTGGGTGGAGCGGTTGCGAAGATCAGCCACGATCTGCGCAACATCCTGACCACGGCACAGCTTTTTGCCGACCGGATCGAGGGCAGCGCAGATCCCGTCGTCGCCCGCGCCGCGCCCAAGCTCGAGGCATCGATCCGCCGCGCCGTGGCGCTGTGCGAATCGACGCTGACGTTCGGTCGCGCCGAGGAACCCCCGCCCAGCCTGTCGCGCTTCCCCCTGCGGATGCTGGCCGACGAGGTGGCCGAAGGCGAGGGGCTGGGGCCGGAGGGGATGGTCTCCTGCCTGATCGACATACCACCCGGCCTGATGGTGCGCGCCGACCACGAGCAGCTCTACCGCGTCCTGTCGAACCTGATCCGCAACGCCAAGCAGGCCATCGAGGCCACTGGCGGACCCGGCACCATCGAGATCGGCGGCGGCGAGGATGACCAGGACTGGTGGATCAAGGTCGGCGATACCGGCCCCGGCCTGCCGGCCAAGGCACGCGAGCATCTGTTCACCGCCTTTCAGGGCGGTGCGCGCAAGGGCGGTTCGGGGCTTGGCCTTGCAATCTCTTCGGAACTCGTCCGGGGCCATGGCGGCCGACTGGAGCTTTTGCGCAGCGATGTCGAAGGCACCGAATTCATCATCCGCCTGCCCAAGACGATTGGTCAGTCTGACGCAGCCACCCTGCCGCCGTAGCGCTTTTGGCCCTTGCAATGCCAGTTCACCGGGGCTACATCGCGTCTCCAGTGCGGACCCGTAGCTCAGCTGGATAGAGCATCAGACTACGAATTTGAGGGCCGGGCGTTCGAATCGCTCCGGGTCCGCCATAAAATCCAATATCTTAGCTCTGTTTGCGGAAGCCAGTTTGTTGTCTTGGCTACGGAAGCGCATATTGCTGCCCCTTCGCCATGAGCTTCGCCAGATGATCGCGCAGGGGCAAGGCGAGGCAATCGTGACTGCTGGATCTATCGTCGGGCTGATGGGACTGGCGGGGATTGCAGCCCCGCTCGCCTTGAAGCGCGCGGTCTACGGCATGACAGGGAATGAGGCGGTCGATTGTGCGCCCCACGCGTTCCGGGTGAACTCGGTGAAAATTGTGACGACCGGCACGCTTAGGATCGCCAGTGCGGGCACGTTCGCCGCCGCCGCGACCGCTGCGCCCGGGCCAAGACCCCGCATGGGCTGATCGGCCAAGTCCTGACGTCACCAACCTGAAAGCGAAGGCATCGCCCGGAAATCCTGTCGAGCGCGCGAGCGCCGATGGCTGTATCGAAACTGGCTGATTCAGATCAAGGCGGCGGGTGACTGCTTGGCGCAGGCTTTCAGCATTGCTGCGGCCCCGCGCGGGAGTGCAACCCGGTTTGGTGCGGCAGATGCCCTTGAAGGAGAACGACCATGAAAGGCTACGTCGTCGACATCAAGTATGTCACCCGCGGTGGTTCTTCACAACCTGCTCAACACCGGGGACAAGCCCATGAAGGTCTGCACGATCTACGGCCCGCCCAAAAGCGCCGGGATCAGCGCCTTCTACATCTGCGGCCCCGACCCGATGATGAAGGCGCTGATCCCGGCGCTTCTGGGATGGGGCGTTGATGAGGCCGACATTCATCGCGAAGTCCTTCGGGCCACAGACGGCCGCGCCAAAGCCGATCAACGTCCCCGGTCTCCGGTCCCGTTCTTGGCCATCGGGTTTCGACGCTCTGGTCGCACACTGGATTGGACGGGACGGGACGCGAACCTGCTCGACTTCGCGGAACGTCATTCCATCGTCGTGGATGCCGGCTGTCGCGGCGGCAGTTGTGGCACCTGCGAGACGCGTCTGATCTCGGGCCGCGTTGTCTATGCGGCCAAACCGGATTTCGAGATCGCACCCGACCATTGCCTGCTCTGCGTCGGAACCCCTGCCACGGCACTGGAGTTGGACGCATGACGCTGCGGGGCAGTCTGCTAAGCCGGGAAGTCCTGCCGTTCTACCTGTCGTTGCTGGCCCTTCTGGCGGCGACCCTGGCGGTCGATGCGGCCTGCATCTGCTGGACCTCGTCTGGGTCGGCAAATGGCTGGGCATTCCCGGCGTCCTGCTGATCTGCGCGTCCTTCGGATACTCGCTGCGCAAGCGCAAGCTGATCAGCCAAGGTCACCCCGCCACCCTGATGCGCCTGCATGAACGGATGGCTTGGGCGGGGTCGCTGCTGGTCCTGGTCCATGCGGGCATCCACTTCAACGCGGTGTTGGCGTGGCTCGCCGTCGGGGCGATGCTGTTGAACGTGGCGAGCGGGCTGACCGGCAAGTTCCTGCTGCGCCGGGCCGGGGCGCGGCTGGCTGCCACGACGCAGCGGTTGCGGAGCGAAGGACTGACGGCCGAGGCTCTGGAAGACCGGCTGTATTGGGACAGCCTGACCTACGACACGGTCAAGCAGTGGCGGGTGCTGCACTACCCGATCACGCTCGCCTTCGCCGTTCTGGGCACCGCGCATATCGTGAGTTCCCTCATCTTCTGGGGGTGGTCATGAAACGCTGGATCCTTGCCATCATCGCCGCCAATCTTGTGGGCATCGTTGCCCTGGCCTTTGTCTATCCCGATCCGATGCTGGCCCCGGGGGCGCTGATCCCGGCCCATGCCAATCTGGCCAACGATTGCTTTGCCTGCCATGCGCCAATGCAAGGCGCCGTCGAGGCGCGCTGCACGACCTGCCATGCCGTGGCCGACATCGGCCTGCGCACCGTCGCAGGTGCGCCCGTTGCGCAAAGCACGCCGATGTCCCCGTTTCATCAGGGTCTGGCAGATACGGACTGCATGGGCTGCCACACCGATCACCCGCTCGCCAGCCTGACGCCAGCCGCACAGCCACACGTTTGCGCATACCCTGCTGACCCCGGCAGTCGGCGCTGCTTGTTCCAGGTGTCATACGGCACCCAGCGGATACGGTCCACGCAGGGGTCACCACGCAGTGCAGCAGCTGCCATACGCCAAACCAACTGGGCTGCGGCGACCTTCGATCATACCCGGTTCTTTGCTCTGACCGGACCGCATGATGTCGCCTGCACCAGTTGCCACACGACCGCAAACGAGTTCAGCCAGTTCACCTGCTTCAGCTGTCACGAGCATCAGGAAGCCGATCTGATCCGCAAACATCTGGAGGAAGGCATCCGCAACATCGACAACTGCGTGGCCTGCCACCGCGACGCCGATGGCGAGAGGCGGCGAGGGCGATGAAGGAGATGACGACTAGAGAAACTCGATCGGCACCGCGCAAAAGCCGTGCCGCCAACACATCAGGCGATCCAGATGCCATCCCGCCGCAAACTCTTGCTGGGCGGAGGCGCGGCGCTGACCGGCCTGTGCGGCCCAACTTCAACCAACCCGGAAAGTCGCGTGATGCCCGGGCCGAGAAATGGGATGACGCCCCCCTGCCTTGGCACCAAGACCGCAACCGGACCGCCCGGCCGGAGCGGGCCGCTCGCATGATCCGCCTCACGTTTGACCCCCATGCCGTGGCGCGCGAAGTGCCGCTTGCGGAGAGCGACTTGACCCAAATCCGTACCGCGCAGCGATCAGGCACAGGGAAAGCCGCGTCCCCGCTACAGAAGGCGCTCGTCTGGACGTCGCCCGTAGCCGACGCGCTGCTTGACTCACCTCAAGGTCCGCTGGCCAGAATGGCCTATTCTGGCAGGCCTCAAGGGAGACGCTTCACATGGCGAACGAGGTACGCCCGGTCTTTCGCACCAGGGGCCTGACCAAGGTCTATCGCAGCGGCGAACAGGAGGTGCATGCCCTGCGCGGCGTCGATTTTCAGGCGGCCCGGGGAGAGTTCATCGTGATCCTCGGCCCTTCGGGTTCGGGCAAGTCCACCTTCCTCAACATCGTCGGCGGGCTGGATACGGGCGACGGCCGGCGAGGCCTGGTTCGAGGACCATCAGCTGACCGCGCTGGACGAAAGCGGCCTGACGCAGTACCGGCGCGACCACGTGGGCTTTGTTTTCCAGTTCTACAACCTCGTGCCCAGCCTGACGGCGCGCGAGAACGTGCAGCTGGTCACCGAGATCGCCCGCCACCCGATGTCGGCCGACGAGGCGCTGGCCCTGGTCGGGCTGTCCGACCGCGAACGACCATTTCCCCGCGCAGCTCTCGGGCGGCGAACAGCAGCGCGTCGCGATCGCCCGCGCCATCGCCAAGAACCCCGAGGTGCTGCTGTGCGACGAGCCGACCGGGGCGCTGGACTCGGCCACCGGGATCAGGGTGCTGGAGGCGCTGACCCAGGTCAACCGCACCGTCGGTGCCACCACGCTGGTCATCACCCACAACGCCGCGATCCGCGACATCGCCGACCGGGTCGTGCGCTTTGCCGACGGACGGATCGTCGAGGAGACGGTGAACGCCACCCGGAAAGCGCCGTCGGAGGTGTCATGGTGATCTGCGCCGCTGCACCGCAAGGTCCTGCGCGATCTGCGCCGCCTTTGGGCGCAGGTGCTGGCGATTGCGCTGGTGCTGGCGGCAGGGGTGGCGACACTGATCCTTGGAAACGGCGCCTATTCGTCGCTGTCAGGAGACGCGGGCCCGCTATTATGACACCTACCGCTTTGCCGATGTCTTCGCCGATGTGACCCGCGCGCCGCACGCGCTGATGGCCGAGATCCGGGCCATCGACGGGGTGCTGGCCGCCGAGGCGCGGATCGTGAAGCTGGGGCTGCTCGACCTGCCGGACATGGTCGAGCCCGGGACCGTTCTTCTGGTGTCGCTGCCCGAAGGCGAGGCGGGCGGGCTGAACCTGCTGCATCTGCGGCAGGGGCGCTTGCCCGATCCCCAATCGGCACAGCGAAGTCGTGGTGTCCGAAGGCTTCGCGACAGCGCATCGACCTTCGCCCCGGGTCGACGTTCACGGTGCTGATGAACGGCCGGAAGCGGCGAGCTGGTGGTCACCGGCATCGCCCTGTCGCCCGAGTTCATCTATGCGCTCGGACCGGGCGAGATGATGCCCGACCCGCGCCGTTTGGCATTGCCTGGCTGCCCCGCCCGGTGCTCGAGGCGGCCTATGATCTTGAGGGCGCCTTTTCGAACGTCGTCCTGAAACTGGCGCCGGGCGCCTCGACCGACCGGGTGATCGAGACACTGGACCGGCTGACCGCACCCTATGGCGGCGTCGGGGCGACGCGGCGCAAGGATCAGATCTCGCATGCCTTTCTGGATGCCGAACTGAAACAACTCAGCGCCATGGTCAAGGTGCTGCCGCCGATCTTCCTGCTGGTGGCGGCGATGCTGGTGAACATGACGCTGTCGCGCCTGATCACGCTGGAGCGCGAACAGATCGGGCTGCTGAAGGCCATCGGCTATTCCTCGCGCGCCGTTGCGCATGCACTATGTGGAATTCGTGCTGGTCATTGCCGCGATCGGCATCCTGATCGGCTTCGTCGCCGGCGCCTGGCTCGGGGCGGGTCTGGCGCAGCTGTATGCCCGGTTCTTTTCGTTCCCCTTCCTCGTCTTCACGCGTGATCCGCAGATCTACGCGGTGGCGGCGGTCATCACGCTCGGCGTCCGCCGTGGGCGGGGCGCTCATGGCCGTCCGCACCGTGGTTGCCCTGCCGCCGGCGGTTGCGATGTCCCCCCCTGCGCCGGCCGACCTACCGGGCAGGAGCCGGGGGTGTCCGGCCGTCTGGTCGCCTTGCGGCAGACCGGTGTGATGATCGCGCGCCACCTCTTCCGCTGGCCGTTGCGGACCCTGTCGGGCATTCTCGGCGTCGCGATGGCGGTGGCGATCCTGGTGGCGTCGCTGTGGTCGTTCGGGTCGATCCAGCACATGATCGACGTCACCTTCTTCCGTGCCGAACGGACATGACGCGCTGGTGGTCTTCGGCAGACGCCGAACCGATGCGCGCCTTGCAGGCTGCCCGCCAGATGCCGGGCGTGATGGTGGCCGAACCCTTTCGCGCCGTGGCCGCGCGGATCAGCCACCGCAACCTGTCGCGCAAGCTGTCGATCATCGGCAAGCCGCCGGAGCCCCGCTGTCGCGCGTGCTCGCCCCCGACTTGCGGCCGATGGCGATGCCCGAGGCCGGGCTGATCCTGTCCGAAGCGCTGGCCGAGGCGCTGGAGGTCCGCCCCGGCGAGCAGGTCACCGTCGACTTCCTGGAAGGCGCGCCGCACTACGGTCAGCCTGCCGGTCAGCGGCCTTTCGCTGGGCTATGTCGGTCTTGGGGCGGCGATGGAGATCGCAGCGCTGAACCGGGCCATGGGCGAGGGTGCGCTGATTTCGGGCGTCAACCTGCAGATCGACGCAAGGCCCGGGACAGCTTCTTTGCCGCGGCGAAGGGCACGCCCAAGACCGGGTTCGTCACGGTCACGGCCCTGACCGTTGCGCGGTTCAGGCAGACGCTGGCCGAGAACATCACGGTCATGATCACCGTCTATGTCGCGCTGGCGACCATCATCGCCGTCGGGGTCGTCTACAACTTCGCCCGCATCGCCCTGTCGGAACAGGGGCGGGAACTGGCCAGCCTTCGGGTTCTTGGCTTCACCCGTGCCGAGGTGTCGGGCATCCTGTTTGGCGAACTTGCCGCCGTCGTGGTGCTGGCGCAGCCGCTTGGCTGGTTGATCGGCTATGTGCATCGGCCTGGGCATGGTCGCGGCCTTTTCGTCGGATCTTTACCGCGTGCCTTTCGTCATCGGGCGCGAGGTCTTTGCGACGGCCAGTCTGGTCGTCCTGTGCCGCTGCCCTTGTCTCGGCCTGGGCGATCCGGGCACGGATCAACAGCCTCGACATGGTCGAGGTTCTGAAGACAAGGGAATGATCCATGCGCCGTCCTGTCCTTGCGCTCGTCGCCGTCGCGCTGATCGGGCTTGTCGTCTGGGCCTTCCTTCCGCGGCCTGTCGAGGTCGAACTGGCCAGGGTCGAGGCCGCGCACCATCGAGGTCGGGGTCGAGGAAGAGGGCGAGGCCCGCATCCGCGAGGTCTTCACCATCTCGGCCACGATCGGCGGCAAACTGCGGCGGATCGGCCTGCATGCGGGCGACCCGGTCGTGGCGCAGGAGACGGTTGTCGCCGTGATCGGACCGGCGGCGCCGGCGCTGCTGGACACGCAGGGCGCAGGCGTGGCCGAGGCGACGATGGCCGCCGCGCAGTCGGCGGTCGATCTGGCGCGCGCCCAGGTCGCGCAGGCCGACGCCTCCTTGCAGTTCATGACGTCCGAGGCCGATCGCTCGCGCGCGCTCTACGAGAAATCCGCCATCTCCGAACGCTTGCGCGACAATGCCATCCTGGAACAGAAGACCGCCCAGGCCGCTTTGGACAGTGCGCGCGCCAATCTCGCCGTGCGCGAACGCGAATATGAAAGCGCCAAGGCCGTCATCGGCGTAGGAGTCGCTGTCCATGCAGAAACCTGCTGTGTCGAACTCATCGCGCCGGTCTCGGGCCGCGTGCTGCGCGTGCTGACCGAGAACGAACAGGTCGTCCTGCCCGGCACGCCGATCCTGGAGATCGGCGATCCTGCAAATCTCGAGATCGCGGTCGATCTGCTGTCGCGCGATGCGGTGCGCGTACACGAGGGGTCCGAGGCCCTGATCACCGGCTGGGGCGGCCCGCCCATCACCGCCGTCGTCGAGCAGATCGAACCGTCGGCCAGGACGAAGGTCTCGGCGCTCGGTATCGACGAGCAGCGGGTCGAGGTCATCCTCGAACTTGAGCGGCGACCCGAAGGACTGGCACGCCCTCGGCCACGGCTTTCGGGTCATTGCGCGCATCAACCTCTGGAAGGGAGAGAATGTGCTTTCGATCCCGGTCGGGGCGCTGTTCCGCGACGGCTCAGACTGGGCGACCTATGTCGTGCGCGAGGGACGCGCGCGCCTGCAGACCATCACGCTCGGCGAGCGCAACGAGGCGTTCGCGCAGGTGCTGTCCGGCCTGCAGCCCGGCGAAGACGTGGTGCTGCATCCCGGCGACCAGATTGCCGACGGCAAGGCAGTGGCGCAGCATCCTGCTCCATGAGCCAACGGCGTGAATGCAAGTTCCCAAAAAGCTGCGCCCAAGAGTGCGCGCGATGGCATCGTCAGGTGTGGAAGGCTCCGCTTGTCCAAGGATTGACTGCTGCGACACAGCCGCGGCATGTCCTGCCACCCGTGACAGCACGTGGAATTGGCAGTGCAGCAACGTCCCCGCTCTGGCGCCGCTCAACCCGCCAACCCCAGCCGGATCCGCTTTTCGATCTCGATGATGGCGAAGAAGGCGATGCCGACGGCAACGATCAACACTCCGTCCATCAGGGGAACCGGGCGTGTCCCGAGGACACCCTGAAGGACGGGTAGGTAGGTGACAGCGACCTGCGCGAGAGTGATGACGATGACCACGGCCCAGACGACCCTTGTCCCGCGGGCTGCCGCCCAGGTCAGCGACGAGCTGTGGAAGTTCCGGATGAAAAACAGATGGAAGATCTCCAGTACCACAAGAGTGTTCATCGCCATGGTCTGCGCCAGCGCCAGCGGATACCCCTTGCCGCTGGCATATGTGAAGACCCCGAACACCGCCGCCAGGAACAGCAGCGCCACAAGCACAACATGCCACACCAGTGTTCCTGACAGGATCGGCGCATCACGGGCACGCGGCGGACGGGCCATGGTGCCGACCTCGGTCGGCTCGAAGGCAAGTGCGATGCCCAGCGTGATACCCGTGATGAGATTGACCCAGAGAATATGTACCGGCGTGACCGGCAGAGCGAGGCCCAGCAGCAGCGCCACAACCACCGCTATCGCTTCTCCTGCATTGGTGGGCAACTCGAAGCTGATCACCTTCCGGAGGTTGTCGTGGACCGTGCGCCCCTCACGCACCGCCGCAACAATCGAGGCAAAGTTATCATCGGCCAGAACAAGGTCGGCAGCTTCCTTGGCGGCATCAGACCCCTTGAGCCCCATCGCGATGCCGACATCCGCCCGTTTCAGGGCAGGTGCATCGTTCACGCCGTCGCCGGTCATGGCAACCGACAGGCCGCTGGCCTGGAGGGCGGTAACAAGCCGCAGCTTGTGTTCAGGGCTCGTTCGGGCGAAAACATCGACGCCCACGGCCTCCAGCGCCAGTTGGGCATCGTCCAGCTTGTCCAGATCGGCGCCGGTCAGCACGCGGTCCGGGTTCTGCAATCCGATCTGCCGGGCAATTGCGGCAGCGGTTCCGGCATGATCGCCGGTGATCATCTTGACCCGGATGCCCGCCGCACGGCAGTCCACCACGGCTGCAATTGCCTCGGGTCGTGGCGGGTCGATCAGTCCGACAAGGCCAAGGAACGATAGTCTGCCCTCCAGCGCCTTGGGGTTGATCGTCTCACCTTCTCCCGGCGCTTCGGCAAAGGCCAGAACGCGCAGGCCTCGCGCGGCCATGGCGTCGGCGCGCCGGTGCCAATGATCCACGTCGATGCCCATGCACATCATGAGCACGCGCTCCGGCGCTCCCTTCACATGGATCAACGGGCCCGCGTTGCTGGCCGCGAGGACCGCCATGAAGCGGTGGCGGCTGTCGAAAGGAATGGCGTCGAGCCGCCGCGCATTCCGTCGCGGATCTCCCTCCACCTTCCCCGCGAACGCCAGAAGCGCCCCCTCCATCGGATCGCCCGCGACCGTCCAGCGTCCGGCGCACAAGCTGATGGACGCGTCGTTGCAGAACGCGGCCGCCCGGACAAGGCGGCCAAGGTCGCCTGCCGGGATGATCTCGCCCTGGGGTGCATATCCCTCGCCAGCGACCGAGAATGCCCCCTCTGGCGTCTCCGCCGCGACCACCACCATCTCGTTCCGAGTCAATGTGCCGGTCTTGTCGGTGCAGATGACCGAGACCGAGCCAATCGCCTCGATCGCAGGCAGACGGCGGACAATCGCATGGCGCCTCGCCATCGCCTGCACGCCGATTGCCAGCGTGATCGTCATCACCGCAGGCAGACCTTCTGGGATCGCGGCCACGGCAATGCCGACCACGGCCATGAACAAGTCTGAGAATGCGTGATGGCCAACGAAGTAACCGTAGACGAGCAACAGGCCTGAGGCCAGAAGGATCAGAAACGACAGCCAGCGCGCGAAATCGTCCATTTGTGCGACGAGCGGCGTGGTCAGTTGTTCGACCCCCGCCATGACCTTGCCGATGTGACCGATCTCGGTGTCGGCTCCGGTCGCCACCACCGCCCCGCGCGCCGTGCCTTGTGTAACCAGCGTGCCCGACCACAGCATGGAACTGCGGTCGCCCAGCAGCGCATCGATGGCCACGGGGGCGGCACTCTTTTCCACCGGCACGGATTCGCCCGTCAGGATCGCCTCCTGCGCGGCCACTCCTCTGGCTTCGACAATCCGGAGGTCGGCGGGTACCCTGTCGCCCGCCTCGAGCAGAACGATGTCGCCGGGCACCAGAGCAGCCCCGTCCAGCGATAGCCGCGCCCCGTCACGCAGCACGGCTGCACGCGGGGCAAGGATGCCCCGGATCGCTTCCATTGCCGCCTCGGCCCGTCCTTCCTGAACGAAACCGATCACTGCATTGGCCAGCACGACGGCAAGGATCACACCGGTATCGACCCAGTGCTCCAACGCCCCGGTGACCACGGCGGCCCCCAGCAGCACATAGACCAATACGCTGTTGAACTGCGCCAGAAAGCGCCAGAACGGGCCGCGCCCCGGCGACGCGGGCAGGCGTGTTCGGTCCGTGTTGTTCCTGCCGCCGAGTGGCCTCGGCAGCGGTCAGGCCATTCTTGTCCACGCCCAGGGCAGCGAGGACGTCACGTGCGGGCAGGGCGTGGTGATTTCGGTGCGCTTGCGCCTCGGATGTGGTGCTTTCTGCACCGTCTCGCGCCGCGTCCGGCTCGTTGGCCTCCGTCCGGCGCCCTGTCATGTCGTGATGGCAACCTTCAGCACCCCGTCCCGCTGGTTCGCGAAAAGCTCATAGGCCGCCTCGATCTGATCGAGGGTGAAGTGGTGCGTGACCAACGGTCGGGTATCGAGCCGGCCGCTTGCGATCGTGTCCATCAGGCGACGCATCCGCTCTTTGCCACCAGGACAAAGCGTCGTGATGATCTTGTGATCCCCAAGCCCGGCCAGAAAGGCATCGAGCGGAATGACAAGATCGCTCGAATAGACCCCGAGCGAGGAAAGCGTGCCGCCCGGCCGCAACACGCGCAGCGCGGCTTCGAACGTGCTCTGCCGTCCCAGAGCCTCGATCGCCACATCAACGCCGCGACCATCCGTGAGCCGCATGATCTCGGCAACCGGATCGACCTTGGTGAAGTCGATGACGTGATCGGCACCCATGGACTGGGCAATCTTCATGCGCGTGGGCACGGCCTCGACGCCGATGATGGTCGTTGCGCCCATCAATCGCGCCCCTGCCGTGGCACACAGGCCGATCGGACCCTGCGCAAAGACTGCAACCGTGTCACCGATGCGGACCCGGCCGCTCTCGGCACCGGAGAAGCCGGTAGACATGATGTCGGGGCACATCAGCACCTGCTCATCGCTCAAGCCGTCCGGAATTGGCGCAAGATTGACCATGGCATCCGGGACAAGCAGATACTCGGCCTGCGCCCCGTCGATCGTGTTGCCGAAGCGCCAGCCGCCAAGCGGCTTGAAGCCATGCTTCGTTCCCGCGCCATCCTGCGAATGGCAGCCGCACAGGGATGCGTTGCTGTGCCCGCTGGGACAGATTGCCCCGGCAATCACCCGCTGGCCTTCGACATAACCCCGGACCGCCGAGCCAAGCTTTTCGATCACGCCGACCGGTTCGTGCCCGATCGTCAACCCGCGCTCGACCGGGTATTCGCCTTTCAGGATATGCACGTCGGTGCCGCAGATGGTCGTCGTCGTGATGCGGATCAGGGCGTCGAGCGGCCCGACGTCGGGGATCGGCTTGTCGTCCAGCACGATCCGGTTCGGTTCGACGAAAATCGCGGCCTTCATCATTTTGGTCATGGGCTGGATCCTTCTTTCCGGAACGGATGCCAAAGCGCACCCCGGATCAACCGTGAACCTTGTTTCCGTTTGCGACGTTGACCTCAATCAACTGAGCGTCGCACCAGGCAGCCGCTCTTGCCATCGGGATGATGCTTTGATCGTTGAACAGATCCCCGGTAGCCGTCGTGGCCCACAGCTTTGCCTCCGAGGTCGAGCAACCCGAGGCCAGCATCGCCCCCCTGAGCATCCCCGCATCTCTCAGCTTACGCATCAATCCGGGGTGAGCAAATCCGGTTGGGAACGTTCAGCCGCTCATCATGCGGTTCGGGAATCCCGGTCGGCTGTCTCGTGTCTGCTGACGGTCATGCGCCGACGCACAACATTTCGGTGAAGTTGTTTTCGATCAAGGCGCGATCCTTCCGATCATGTGAGGATCAATCCGATAGATTGGGGGCTGGCACGGCCAGTTCAGCGCGGCGATGTGCCTTGATGCCGTCCCCCGTGGCTCCCGTCCCGCGTATCGGAGAGGCTCAAGATGCCCGAGAAGCCGTCGAAAACGAGAACCAGGCGACCTGCGCTTCAGCGAACTGCCACCTCCGCCGGTCCAGTGAAGGCCGGCCAGCCAGTGCCGCAGCCGACAGAGCATCCCCGCCAGAACCTTGACCGTGCCGTGCGCGCGGGGATCGCGCGGCTGAGCGGGGGTGTCTCGGCCCATGCCTTCTCGAGGCCTGGATCGACTGGGCATTCCACATGAGCGAGTCTCCCGGACGCCAACTCGAACTTCTGGAACGTGCGCGCCAGCAGATACGCGCTGAAGCTGATGGTCCATCTTGCCCCCGGCAATCTCGCGACTGAGCCGCCCTTTGCGCCCAAGCCCTACGACCATCGTTTCGACCATCCGGGCTGGCAGACGCCGCCGTTCCAGCATGTGGCAGCAAGGGTTCCTTGCCGTGCAGGACTGGTGGGATCACGCGACCGATCACCTGCGCGGCCTGCGGCCCGAAGATGCCGACCGGACCCGGTTCATGGCGCGACAGGCGCTGGACACGGTGTCGCCATCGAATTTTCCCGCGCTCAACCCCGAGATCATGGCGGCGACGGTTGCCAACGGCGGGCAGCAATCTGACCGAGGGCGCTGCGCATTTCGCGCAGCGACATGGTGAAGACCCTGACCCAGACACACGATCCCGCGCCGGAGGGGTTCAAGATCGGACAGGATCTGGCCTGCACGCCGGGCACGGTCGTGTTCCGCAACGACCTGTTCGAACTGATCCAGTATGCGCCGCAGACCGCGAAGGTGCAGGCCGAGCCGATCCTGATCGTGCCGGCCTGGATCATGAAGTACTACATCCTCGACCTGTCGCCGCACAATTCGATGGTGAACTACCTCGTGGGACAGGGCTTCACGGTCTTCATGATCTCGTGGTGCAATCCGACCGCCGAACAGGCCGACCTGTCGCTGGAGGACTACCGCACGTCGGGCGTGATGGCGGCGCTTGACGTCGTGTGCCGGATCGTGCCCGACCGCAAGGTCCACGCCGTGGGCTACTGCCTTGGCGGCACGATGCTGGCCATTGCGGCGGCCACCATGGCGCGCGACGGAGACGACCGCCTGGCCAGCATCACGCTGATGGCCGCGCAGGTCGATTTCGCCGAGGCCGGGGAACTGCTGCTCTTCGTCGATGAAAGCCAGGTCGCCTTTCTCGAGGACATGATGTGGGATCAGGGCTACCTCGATCGTCCGCAGATGGCGCGGACCTTTTCGACCATCCGGTCCGAGGACCTGATCTGGTCGCGGGCGGTACGGCGATACTTCCTTGGCCAGGACGATCTGCCGACCGACATGGGCGTCTGGGTGGCCGACACCACGCGGATGCCGGCACGGATGCACTCGCAGTACCTGCGCGGCCTGTTCCTGGAGAACCGTCTCACAGCCGGGCGCTTTGCGGTCGAGGGCCGTGTGATCGCGCTCAAGGACATCTCCGCCCCGATGTTCGTCATCGCGACCGAGACGGACCACATCGCGCCGTGGCAGTCGGTCTACAAGACGCAGCTGTTCACCGATTGCGACCTGACCTTCGTGCTGACCAGCGGCGGCCACAACAGCGGCATCGTCAACGAACCGGGCAACCTCGCGCAGCCGATACCGCAGGTCGCATCGCCCTGCCGGGGCCTTCTATGTCGGCCCGGACGACTGGCTTGCAAAAGCAATCGTTACTCAGGGTTCCTGGTGGCCGGAGTGGAAGGACTGGCTGGAGATGAAGAGCAGCGAGATGGTTCCCGCCCCCCTGGTCACTGGACCTGAGGAGGAGGGCCATGCGTCGATCGGTCTGGCGCCGGGCACCTATGTGTTTCAGACATGACAGCCGCATTCCTGGCGGCCGCCTCGCCTGATATCCACGAAGCCGCCGGGTCTGTGACAGGCTCGTGCCGTTGCCAACCTCACAAGCTTGTAGAAATTGATCCAGACGGCAAAACTTAGTGGCTGATTTACAGACGATCAGGGCAGCAGCCCGGCGACACGCGCCGTCAGATCATCAGGAGCAGAGACGCCGGGACGCCAAACATCCGAAGGAAGGTCCGGCTGAAATGTGCTGAGTCAGCGAAGCCCGCTTCGTGGGCAGCCTTGGTCAGCGTATCTCCGGCGGAGATTCTGTTTACGGCGACCATCAGCCGCCGCCACAACACATACGTGCGATAGGGCAGGCCGACCTCTGCCACAAAGAGGTGGCTGAAGCGACTTTCCGAAAGACACGCCATTTCGGCTGCCTGGCCTGCATCCAGCCGCGAACCGGGATCTGCGGAAAGCCTGTCGATCACACGTGCGATACGCTTGTCGATCGAGTCCACGGGAACAACATTGCCAGCGAGACGCGCCGCCAACTGCTGCCCCAATTCAACGAGTGTGGTGTCATTGGGGCGCGGCTGCCCCCAGATGCACGAAAGCCGGCTGGCAACGTCTTCGAATATCGCTGGATCGAGCCGAGCCACCTTCCGCTCGGCGAGATCGCGCAGGACCGCCGCGCCCAGTCTGCTTTCCGGTTCGATGAAGATCAACGCGGTCCGCCCCTGCGGAACGAAAGCATGCGGCACGTCGGGCGCAATGACCACTGCTGGACCCTCCACCACGTCGGCACCGATGCGAAAACTGAAGCGACCGCCCACCGACAGCGTCAACTGGATGGCGTGGTGTGCATGAACATCTGTGCTGCGCCGGACTTGGGGGGCCAGCGGCACTTCGAAGGCCCAAAGGCTGGCGCCTTCCCACAGAACGATGCGGCCTCGTCCAGCGTATTTCATACGGTCTTCTATCGAGATTGAAGGCACCTGCAAAGTCAGCCGTTTCGTTCAATCGCGCGCCTCGTCTCCCGTTTAGGAAACGCGCGTGGCCGGCATGGACCGGGCATCCAGTTCGAGAGGAAACCATATGTTCGCTCCATTCTCCCGCAGGACAATCCTGCTCGCCATTCCTGGCGCGTGTGTGCTGGCCGGTGTCGCTTCCGCCGGACTTTTCTCAAGCGCGATTCCCGACGATCTCGACCTTTCCCTGACGAGGCTGTCGACCGGGGGGCTCTATCGTGCCGAGCTTTCGCCGGAAGCCATGCCGATCACTGTCAGGCAGATGCACGTCTGGACCGTGAAGCTGCAAACCGCGGCCGGTGCGCCGGTAACGCCGGGCAAACCTGTCCATCAGCGGTGGGATGCCGCAGCACGGCCACGGGCTTCCGACGGCACCGCAAGTGACGAAAAACCTCGGCGACGGTCGCTATCGGATCGAAGGCGTGAAGTTCAACATGTCCGGTTGGTGGACATTCGAGGTTGCCGTCGACAGTGCCGACGGTTCCGACAGTGTGACCTTCAACATCGTTCTGTGAGGGAAGGTCATGACCCGCTTTCGGACGTCCTTGATCGGCATTCCCGGGCTTGCGGCGCTCGCCATGGCGCTCGGCTCCTCGGCTGCCGTTCCCGAGTGGTCGGCCGAAGAGCGGAGCGTGATCGCATCGTTGTCGCTTTCAGAACTTGGCCCGCTTCCCCCGGACCCGTCGAACCGCGTCGCGGATGATCCGCGCGCGGTGGCCCTTGGGCGTGCGATCTTTTCCGACACACGGTTCAGTGCCGATGGCACCGTGTCCTGCGCAAGTTGCCATCTGCCAGACCGCCAGTTTCAGGATGATCTGCCACTTGGCCGGGGCATGGGAACGACCGGGCGACGGACCATGCCCATCGCAGGCATGGCCTACAGCCCGTTCCTGTTCTGGGACGGGCGCAAGGACAGCTTGTGGTCGCAGGCGCTTGGCCCGATGGAAAGCCCCGTGGAACACGGCGGAGACCGCACCCAATATGCCCACCTCGTCGCCAAGGCCTACCGCGCCGCCTATGAGGAGTTGTTCGGCAGGCTTCCCGATCTCGCAGACCTGCCACGCCGCGCCGGGCCGGTGGCCGACGCCGAAGCTGCCTCTGCATGGGACGCGATGCCAGAACAGGACCGCGAGGCCGTGTCACGGGTCTTTGCCAACATCGGCAAGTCGATTGCCGCCTATGAGCGCACGATCAAACCCGAGCCCACGAGGTTTGACGCCTATGTCTCAGCGCTGTCGACAGGTACGGGAGAAGGGGTCCTGACCGATGACGAGGTTATGGGGCTGAGACTGTTCATTGGAAAAGGGGAATGCGTGAACTGCCACAACGGCCCACTTCTGAGCGACACCCACTTTCACAATACCGGAGTCGCGGCCGCACCGGGCGCACCCGCAGACCTTGGTCGCGCGGCAGGCGCGCGGCTTGTCCGTGACGACCCGTTCAACTGCCTTGGTGAGTTCAGCGATGCCGGGCCGGAAGATTGCGCCGAGCTTCGATACATGACGATCGGCAGCCCGGACGAACCCGGTGCGTTCAAGACCCCGTCGCTGCGCGGCGTCACGACACGCGCGCCCTACATGCACGCGGGCCAGATCGCGACGCTTGATGCCGTGCTGCTGCACTACAAGGCGGCGCCGGCGGCCCAGATCGGCCACAGCGAGCTTCGCCCGTTGACCATGAGTGACGCAGAGTTGCACGACATCGCGGCTTTCCTCGCGACGCTGGAGCCGCTGACGACCGAAGCGCAGCAAGCAGGGAGGAAGGCGTTGGTTAATGGAAACTTTCCGAGAATTGAGACGTTTAGAGAGAACGACCATGAATAAACGACACATCGTTCACGTTGACGGCGTGCCAACTTCGCCGTCCCCGATCAGCCATGCTGTCGTTGTCGGCAACCAGTGCTGGATAAGTGGTCAACTGTCGGTATCCGCCGATGGCACGTATATGCCAGGTACCGCGCGTGATGAGGCAGAAACGGCCTTTGCCCACGTCTTTCGGATCGTCGCCGCAGCCGGATTTCTCCGGACCGACATCGTCTATGTCGACCTCGCGTTCATTGATCTGGCTGATTTGCCGGAGGTCAACGCCCTTTGCCGGGAGCTGTTCCCCTGCGGCGCAAGACCTGCGCGAACAATCTGTCAGGCGGCTGGCCTGCCCTTCGGCGGAAGGGTGAAAGTTCAGGCCATCGCAGCGCGCACCTGAGGCTGCCTTGGTCGGGAGTACTGGCAGATCCTCGGACGACGAGATTTTCCTGGCAAACACGGGGCCGCACGGACGTCGGTCACCTGTGCGGGATCTGCAAACCACCGCTTCCCGTCCGGTCGGCGTCTCCGGTGCCATCGCCTGCACACATCAATCTGCCAGCACAGCCAGATCGGGACGGCAGCGGGTTGCAGATTTGTAGCGCCTCGTCATCGTTATCGTGGCATTGAAGCGAATGGCGTCGACGGGAAACAGGATCGCGAACGAGCAGCAGATGGCAGTGACCCTGAAAGATGTGGCGGAGCGCGCCGGAGTGTCCCGATCGGCCGTCTCGCGGACCTTTACCGCCGGGGCATCTGTATCGCAAAAGACGCGCGCGAAAGTGGAGGAAGCGGCGAATGAGTTGGGATATGCGCCGAATGCATTGGCCTCCAGTCTGACGACGGGCCGGACAAAGCTGATCGGTCTTGTCGCCAACAACTTCCACAATCCGCTGATCCTTGAGGTTTTCGACCTTTTCACCCGCGGGTTGCAGGACCGCGGCCTGCGGCCCCTTCTGGTCAACCTCAGCAATGCAACGGATCCCGGAAAGTCGCTGCGGATGCTGCGACAGTATTCGGTCGATGGGGTGATCGTGGCCTCCTCGACCCTTCCATCCAGCTTCGCCAAGGCGTTCAGAAGCGCCGGGATGCCGGTCGTTCATGCGTTCGGGCGCGATACCCTTTCACCGGATGTGCATGTGGTGGGAATCGACAACATCGCCTGTGGCCGCATGGCGGCAGAGGCGTTGATCGCGCGCGGCTATCGGCGGGTCGGTTTTCTGGGCGGGCCTGAAACCGCCACGTCCACACAGGATCGGGCAGCCGGCTTCGTTGCCTCGCTTGCGCCCCATCCTCACATCACGGTCACGACGAGCTATGCCAGCAGCTACACCTACGACGCGGGTCGCTCGGAGATGGCCCGGCTGCTGGCCTCGGGCCCTGCCGAGGCCTACTTCTGCGGCGACGATCTGCTTGCGGTCGGTGCCCTCAGCGCGATCGAGGAGGCGGGCCTCTCCGTGCCGGGCGATGTCGGCCTGATCGGCTTGAACGACATGGAAATGTCGCGCTGGCAGATCATCGGGCTGACGACGATCCGCCAGCCCGTCGCCCGGATCATCGACGCCGCCATCGACCTTGTCGTGGCGACGATCGAGACGCCGGACCGCCCCCCCGAAATCCGGCTGTTTCCGTGCCACGTGATCGACCGGCGCACGCTGCGCGCAATCACAACCTAGCGGAACATCGGGGGGCGCGCGTCTACCCAGGTTCCGCCGGCCTTGCCGCTTGTCGCCACCGCGAACACCGCCGCCATCGACCGCAGCCCGTCCTCGGCCCGCGGGTAAAGATCGGCGGCAGGATCGGGGGCGCGGTTTGCGTTCCGTGCCGCAATCGACTCGGCAATATCCTTGTATATGTTGGCGAAAGCCAGCGGCATCCCCTCGGCATGGCCGATTGTCACGCGGCTGGACCGATCCGCCTCGGGCGAAAGCCCCGCCTCACCGCGTTCGATCACCTGCAGACGCTGGCCGAGCGGCATCCAGAACAGCTGGTTCGGCTGTTCCTGCGACCAGCGCAGCCCGCCCTTTTCACCAAAGACCTGCAGGGTCAGCCCATGCTGCCGTCCGATGGCGATGGAGGATGTCCACAGCCGACCGACCGCACCGCCATCGAACCGCAGGTTCACCTGCGCGTCATCCTCAAGCACCCGCGACGGCAGGCAGGATACGGTGTCGGCGGCAAGACGGGAGACCTGCTGGCCGATGACGAAGCTCGCCATGTGCAGCGCGTGAATTCCGCAATCGGCGAACTGCGCGGAAATGCCGGCCTGAGCAGGGTCATAGCGCCAGCGCACGCGCGGGTTATCGGCGTCGGCGGCGTCGGCATGGTGGCCGTGGGCAAATTCCGCCACCACCATCCGTATCGCGCCGAGATCACCCCGCGCCACCATCGCCCGCATATGCCGGACCAGGGAATAGCCGGTGTAGCCGTAGTTGACCGCGCAGATGCGGCCCGTCTCGCGCGCGAGGCCGACGATTTCCTCGCCCTCCTCGACCGTCATCGTCATCGGCTTTTCGCACAGCACGTGGAAACCCGCCTTCAGGAAATCGCCGCGTGATCTCGAAATGCGTGGCGTTCGGCGTGGCGACGGTCACAAGGTCGATGCGATCGGGGCGATTGCGTTCGGCTTCCAGCATCTCGCGCCAGTCGCCATAGGACCGGTCCGCCGCCAGCCCCAGCCGTCGGCCATAGTCCCGACCCGGCTCGGGCCGGTGATCCAGCGCCCCGGCGACGAAATCGAACAGACCATCCAGCCTTGCGCCCAACCTGTGGGCCGGGCCGATCTGGCTGCCTTCGCCGCCACCGATAAGGCCCCATTTCAGTTGTGCCATCTGCGGCCCCTCACATGAATCCGATGGAAGAAAGATACGCGCGATTCAGCCGCGCATCTTCGATGGGGCTGACATCCAGTGTCGGGTCGCAGTCCTGCTCGACCGTGCACCAGCCTTCGAAGCCGGCATCCAGAAGGATCTGCCGCACCGCCGGAAAATCCACGTCTCCCGTGCCGAGGTTGCAGAAGATGCCCTGCCCGCAGGCGTCATAGAACCCTGTGCCTTTCGCGATGACGTCGGCCTTCACCTTCGGGTTGATATCCTTGAAGTGCATGTAGGAAATGCGGCCGACATTGCGCTTCATGAAGGATACCGGATCGAATCCCGCATAGGAATGGTGTCCGGTGTCGAAGCAGATCTTCAGGATGCTTTCGTCCACCTCGTCCAGCAGCCGCTCCAGATCCGGCTCGAAGTCGATGAAGCCTGCGGCATGGGCATGAATGCCGACCGTCAGCCCGTAATCCTCGGCGCCCAGTCTTGCCACCGTGGCAATCCGGTCGCGGAAGGCGACCCATTCGGCGGCGTCCATCTGCTCGGCTGCATCGGCACGGCCCGCCGTCGGCGCGCGCCGTGGAGAGATCGAGTCGATCAGAACCAGATGACGCGCACCGTGGGCAGAGAGCGCCTTGCAGGTGCGGATCGAGGCATCCCATACCTCATCCCACTTCGCCGGGTCATGGAACGGCCGAAAGACGACGCCGCCGATCAGGTCCAGCCCGTTCTCGGCCAGGGCTTCTCCGAGCACCGCCGGATCCTCCGGCATGAACCCGATGGGACCAAGCTCGATCCCGCGATAGCCCGCGTCGGCGCACTCCTTCAGAACCTGCCGCCAGGCAGGATTGCGCGGGTCTCCCGCAAATTCTACCCCCCAGGAGCATGGGGCGTTGCCGATTTGGATGGTCATGGGTCGTCTCCCTTCAAACCTCTGGCACAGCGTGCCAACAGCCGTCGGCGTTCGAGCGGAACGCGGTTTCGATGACGGCCGAGACGGCCAGCCCGTCCCGGAAGGTGGGCCAGACCGGTTTGCCGGTGGCAATAGCCTGCAGGAAATCCCGCGCCTCGATGATGATCTGGTCCTGATACCCCGTGCCATGCCCCGGGCCCTGGCAAAAGGCGGCATAGTCGGGATGGTCTGGCCCGGTCAGGATACGGGTGAAGCCCCGATGCGCTTGCGGGCCTTCGGCACGATACAGCCAGACCGAGTTCTGGTCCTCCTGATCGAAACGGATGGAGCCTTTTGTGCCATGAATTTCATAGGCATAGCCCATCTTCCGCCCGGTGGCGGTGCGGCTGACATGGATATGCCCCATCGCGCCAGACGCAAAGCGCACCATCATCTGTGCTTGATCGTCATTGTCCACCGCACAAGGGCCGGCCGGGCCGGGACGAATGGGGTGCACCGTCTCGATCCGCGCCGAAAGCTCGGCGATCGGTCCCATGAGGGCCAGCGTGCAGTTGATGATGTGGGGGGAAAGATCGCCCATCGCGCCGTTGGCCCGCCCTGTCGTGCGCCATGTCGCGGGGAGGGACGGGTCCGCGAGGAAATCCTCGGTATGCTCGGCCCGGAACCAGGTCACCTCGCCGATGGCACCTTCGGCAAGCAGGTCGCGCACAAGGCGCGTGGCGGGTGTACGGACGTAGTTGAAGCCGATCATGTTCGGCAGGCCCGACGCTTCCGCCGCTGCAACCATCGCCAGAGCATCGTCAAGCGAGGCGCCGAGCGGCTTTTCGCAGAACACCGGCTTTCCGGCGGCAAAGGCCGCCTCGGCAATGGCGCGGTGCGTGGTTTGCGGCGACGCGATGACCACCGCCTGAACGCGCGGGTCGGCGACGAGTGCCTGCCAGTCGGCCGCTGCCCGGGCAAAGCCATAGGCCTGTCGATACCGTTCGGCCGACGTCGGACTTGCGGCAGCGATCATCTCAAGTCGGGGCCGAAGCGCGGTATCGAAGACCGCACCCACCGCCGACAGGGCGACCGCATGTGCCTTGCCCATGTAGCCGCCGCCAACCAGCCCGATCCCGATATCGCCCACAGGCATCCTCCTCTGACGACCAGCATTGCAACCGGTTGCAAAGTCTGTATCCTCGGACCCGACAGCGCGCAAGCCCCGTTTGGCGGGGGGTGGTCCCTTGCGTGCGGCGGAGACAAACCATGACCGGATCGGATAGCTGCGTCAGGCTGACCGTCGCGCAGGCGATCGTGCGCTGGCTGATGAACCAGTTCATCGAGATTGACGGGATCGAAACCCGCATTTGCAGCGGCGGCTTCGGCATCTTCGGTCATGGCAACGTCCCCTGCCTGGGCGAGGCGCTCTATCCCGTGCGCCAGGAGATGCCGCTCTATCGCGGGCAGAACGAGCAGAGCATGGGCTTCGCCGCCGCAGCCTACGCCAAATACCACCTCCGCCGCCGTTTCATGTTCTGCACCGCCAGTGCCGGGCCGGGCACGGCAAACCTGCTGACCGCTGCCGCCCTTGCCCATGCGAACCGGCTGCCGATGCTGATGCTCTGCGGCGATACCTTCCTGACCCGATTGCCCGATCCGGTGCTGCAACAACTGGAGCATTTCGGGAACCCGGCGCTTGGCCTGAACGACGCGTTCCGCGCCGTCAGCCGCTACTGGGACCGGATCACCCACCCCGCCCAGATCCTGCAATCGTTGCCGGCAGCCCTTGCCACCATGCTCGACCCCGCCGACTGCGGCCCCGCCTTCCTCGGCCTCCCGCAGGATGTGCAGGGCTGGGCCTGGGACTATCCCACAGCCTTCTTCGACCGCCGCGTTCACCGCATCCGTCGACAATCACCGGATGTCGCCGAAATTGCCGAGGCAGCGGCACTGCTGCGCGCCGCCAGACGCCCGGTCATCGTGGCGGGCGGGGGCGTTCAGTATTCCGGCGCGGTCGCCGAACTCACCGCCTTCGCCGAGTCGCATGGCATCCCCGTCGTCGAAACCATTGCCGGGCGTGCCAATTTGCTCGCGACCCATTCCCTGAACATCGGCCCCCTGGGCGTGACCGGCTCGGACAGCGCAAACACCGTCGCAGGCGAAGCCGACGTGGTGCTCGCCGTGGGCACCCGACTACAGGATTTCACCACCGGCTCCTGGACAGTCTTCGCGGGCGATGCTCGCCTCATCGGTCTCAACGCCGGTCGCCACGATGCCGCCAAGCATCAGTCGCTGACCGTGGTGGGCGATGCAAAGCTCGGGCTTCTTGCGCTCGATGCCGCCATTGCAGGCTATCGCGCCCCCGAGGGCTGGACCACGCGCGCCCAGGCCGAACGCAGAAGCTGGGACGCCTATGTTGCCCAGAACGTTGCTCCCGGCAACCGGCCCAACTCCTATGCCCAGGCCATCGGCGTGGTGAACGCAACCTGTGACCCGCGCGACCGGATCGTGACGGCGGCAGGCGGCCTGCCTGCCGAAGTGACGGCGAACTGGCGCACGCTGGGCATCGGCACCGTCGACGTGGAGTTCGGCTTTTCCTGCATGGGGTACGAGATTGCAGGCGGATGGGGCGCGCGCATCGCCCAGGCCGAAACCGAGCCCGACCGCGACACCATCGTGTTCGTCGGCGACGGCAGCTACCTGCTGATGAATTCCGACATCTATTCCTCTGTCCTGACGGGCAAGAAGCTGATCGTGCTCGTTCTGGACAATGGCGGTTTCGCCGTCATCAACAAGCTGCAGAACAACACCGGGCAGGAAAGTTTCAACAACCTCATCTCCGATTGCCCGACGGTGCCGGACCCCTTCACGGTGGACTTCGAAGCCCACGCCCGTGCCATGGGGGCCAATGCTGAAACGGTGGCAAATCCGGAAGAACTGGCGGCAGCGTTCAGGCGCGCCAAGGCCGCCCCCAAGACCTCGGTCATCGTGATGCAGGTCGATCCCCACATGGGCTGGACCACCCAGGGGCACGCCTGGTGGGAAATCGGCACCGCCGAAAGTCTCCGACACCCCCGCGGTCCGCGACAAGCATGCAGAGGTCGAGGCCGGGCGCGCAGGTCAGAGGCAGGGGGTCTGATGGCAGACCTTGCGCGTCTTGCAGGCCGGAACATTCTCGTCATCGGTCGCGCCGGCATGGACCTTTACGCCGACCCGCCCGGGACGCGCACCGAGGACGCCACCCGCTTCACCGCAGCTCTCGGCGGGTCTTCGGCCAACATCGCGGTCGCTCTCGCGCGGCAGGGCTGCAAGGCGGCGCTCGTGACCTGCGTCTCCGACGATGCCGTCGGCCGCTTCTGCCTGAACCAGCTTCACCACTATGGCGTAGACCACGCCCATGTCCGCATTGTCGGCGGGGAGGCGCGCAACTCGCTCGCGGTCGTCGAAACCCGGATCGAGGATTGCCAGTCCGTCATCTACCGCAACGGTGCCGCGGATTTCGAAATGACGGCGGCGGATGTGGAGGCGGTGGACCATGCTGCCTTTTCGGCCCTCGTCACCACCGGTACGGTTCTGGCCACCGAACCCTCCCGCAGTGCCGCTTTCCGCGCGTTCGACCTTGCTCGCGCGGCCGGGCTGCCGCTGATCTTCGACATCGACTATCGCCCCTATTCCTGGGCCTCGCCACAGATCGCGGCCGAGGTCTACTCCTCCGCCGGGGCGCTCTGCGACGTGATCGTCGGCAATGATGTGGAGTTCGGCTTCATGGCGGGGCATCCTGACCGTGGACTCGGAATGGCGCGCAGCCTGATCGCTCGGGGCGCGCAGATCGTCGTTTACAAGATGGGCGAGAAAGGCTCGATCACCCTCACGCCCGAGGATGAATTCGCCACCGGGATCTATCGGACGAACGCCCTGAAGCCCACTGGCGCGGGCGACAGCTTCCTTGGCGCCTTCATCGCGGCCTTGGCCGACGGACTGCCGGTCAAGGACGCGGTCCGCCGTGGCTCTGCCGCCGCCGCGATGGTCGTGGCCCGCGTCGGCTGCGCCCCGGCCATGCCCGACCGTGCCGAGCTTGACGCCTTCCTTGCCGAACACGGCGGCCCCACCCCGGCCTGAAAGGACCACCCATGCACATCGCGCCCCATGACAACCACAACCGTCCCATCGTCGATGCCGGGGACGCGCATGTGCCACTGGTCTATTTCAACATCCTCACCCTGAAGGCGGGCGCGCATTTCGAGTATCGTGTGCCCGGCTATGAAACATGCGTCGTGCCCGCCACGGGCACGGTCACGGTCCAGACGGCAGGCGAGACCTTTGCTGCGATCGGCAATCGCGGCGTGGATGTCTGGGATGGCGAACCCGAGGGCGTCTATGTCCCGACCGATACCGGCACCCGGATCACCGCGCTGACGGACACCGAGATCTTCGTCGCGGGCGCAAAGTTCGCCGAAACGCTGCGCCCGTTTTCCGTTCGCGCGAACGAGATCGACCTGGTGCAGTACGGCTCAGACGACACGAAGACTCACCGCAAGATCAAACACATTCTTGGCGCATCCTACCATGACCGGGTCGGCCGCCTGCTGGTGTCGGAACTGTTCACCGTCGGCGCCGGCGGCTGGTCCGGCTTTCCCAGCCACAAACACGATACCGACCGCCTGCCGGACGAAACCCGTCACGACGAATGCTACAACTTCCGCTTCCGGCCAAGCTATGGCTCGGGCCTCCAGATGCTTCAGCGGGCGGACAACGAACCGGGCGACGCCTATCACGTCATGAACCGCTCGACCGTGCTGATCGACAAGGGATATCACCCCTGCTGCGTCCTGCCGGGATATGAGATGTATTACTTCACCATCCTCGGCGGCCAAAGCCAGCGCAGCCTGAGGCAGTATTTTCAGCCCACCCACGCCGCCCAACTCCACACCATCCCGGGCATCATGGACATGGTGGCCAAGTTCAAATGACCCTTGTCACCCTTGCGGATGTTCTGCGACCCGCCGTGGCGGGCGGCTATGCCGTGCCGGGCCTTGTCTGCCAGGGGTGGGAGGACATGCGCGCCTACGTCATGGCGGCCGAGGCCGAGCAGGCACCGGTCATCCTGCAAGCCGGCCCCGGTTGCCGCGAACACACGCCCCTGCCGATCCTCGGCAAGATGTTCCGCCTTCTGGCCGAAGGTGCCGATGTCCCCGTGGTCGCCCATCTCGACCACGGCACCTCGCTGGAGGAATGTCGCGCGGCACTGGACGCTGGCTTTACCTCTCTGATGCTCGACGGCTCGC
This sequence comes from uncultured Alphaproteobacteria bacterium, assembly GCA_963777765.1. Classification (GTDB taxonomy): domain Bacteria; phylum Pseudomonadota; class Alphaproteobacteria; order Rhodobacterales; family Rhodobacteraceae; genus Aliitabrizicola. Next base: position 240,468 of record CAVZRP010000009.1, read on the forward strand.
GCCTGCCGCTGTCGCAGAACATCGACGTGACGGCCGCCGTGGCGGAACTGGCCCATGCTGCGGGCATCTCCTGCGAAGGCGAGGTCGGGTTCGTCGGCTATGCAGACGGCGAAGGCTCCGCCGGCACCGTCCCGGCGGAAGCCGCACGCTTCGCCCGGGAAACCGGGGTTGACGCAATGGCCGTGTCGGTCGGAAATCTGCATCTGCAAGAAAGCCCGGGCAGCGGTCTGGATCTGCAACGTCTCCGCGCGATCGAAAGGGTGACGGAGGTTCCGCTGGTCATCCATGGCGGGTCCGGCGTGCCTTTGGCGCAACGCAGCGAACTCGCAGCCTCATCGCGTATCGCCAAGTTCAACATCGGAACCGAACTTCGCATGGTCTTCGGCGCAGCCCTCAGGGCCGCCGTCAACCGCGACCCCGCGCGTTTTGACCGGATTGCGATCCTGAAGGAAACGCACGCGCCCGTTTTCGATGCCGCCCGACTGGTGTTCCGCAACCTTGGCGCATCGGGCAGGGCATAGGGCAGGGCTCCGGGATACCGGCCAGACCAGCAGGGCCTCACACCGGGATGATCGGCTGCCGCCGATGACCCACCCGGCCCAGCCGGTTTCAGCCCCGGCAGTCCTCCGTCATTCCGGCCTGCGATTGCCATTGCTGCCGTTACCCGCGCGATCTCGCGGCGCAACCGCGCCCGGGGCCAGCCGGTGGCGCAGCGGGACAAGGCCGAGTGCTGCCACAAAGGCAAAGACCGCACCGGCAAGAAATGTCGCCTCGGCCCCGAAGGCCTGCCACAACCCGCCCGCAATCACGCTGGCAAGCAGAAGCGCTCCACCCGTAACAAGGCTGAACATGCCAAAGGCGGTGCCGCGCAATTCCGCCGGCACGGCCTCGGCCACGAGGGCGGACAGGAGGCCCTGAGTCAGCCCCATGTGCAGCCCCCAAAGGGCTACTCCAAGCCCCAGCCCGGCAAGGCCGAGCGACAGCGCCAGCACCAGATCCGCCGCAATAAGCAACGCGAGGCCCGCCATCAGAAGCCCCGCGCGGCTCATCCGGTCGGACAGCACGCCCGCGGGCCAGGCCGACAGCGCATAAACCGCGTTCATTCCCACAAGGACCAACGGCACCATCATCACCGGAAGGCCCACATCCTCGGCCCGCAGGATCAGGAAAGCCTCGGAGAACCGCGCGAGGGTGAACGCCGTCGCAACTGCCACCACCGCCCAGTAAGTGCCGCCGAGCAACCGCAGTTCGTCGGGCGAAAGCGGGTTGCGGACCTTCCGCACCGCCACCGGGCGCGCAGGCTCCTTTACGGCAAACAGGATCAGACCGAATGCAAGGAAGGCCGGAATGACCGCGACCCAGAAGACCGAACGGAAATCATTTGCAAAGACCCACATCAGCGCAATGGCGGCGAGCGGCCCGGTGAATGCACCCACCGTGTCAAGCGACTGTCGCAGACCGAAGGCCGCGCCCCGTCGCCCGTCCGGCGCAAGGTCCGCCACCAGCGCGTCGCGCGGTGCTCCACGGATGCCCTTTCCCACCCGGTCGATGAACCGTGCCGCGACCAGCCAGCCGATCGAGGGGGCAAGCGGAAACACCGGCTTCGTTATCGCCGCCAATCCATAGCCGATCGCGGCCAATTCCTTCCGCCGCCCGATCCTGTCCGAAAGCGCGCCGGAGAAGACCTTGGTGATCGCCGCGGTCGCCTCGGCAATCCCTTCGATCATCCCCACCGCCAGCATCGTCGCCCCCAGTCCGACAGTCATGTAGACGGGAAGCAGGGCGTGGATCATCTCTGACGAGATATCCATCAGCATCGACACGAAGCCAAGCGCCCAGATCCCCGCTGGCAACCCGCGCCAGGGGGACACGGTGATCAGTTCCCCATTGTCAGCCATGGACCGCACCCCTGGGGTTTGTGTGAAGCGTCACGCCCCCATTCCGCCTTACACCGAACCTTCGGCCCGCCACCGCGTCGCCGCCCGTCCCGAACCCGGCACGCAGCACCTTCAGGTCGCGGCGCGGGCACGGTTTCGAGGGAAGGCCCTGTCGGCGGCGGTCCGCCCCGGACTCTCCCTGCCACGTCACCACCCGGCCGGGCGCACGGCCGCGAGGGCCGCAGGTGGATCACTCGGCGACGTGAAGCGTCGTCGGCCCGCGCCTGTTGGCCGCAGTCTCTTCCAGGCTGCCGATCCGCGCCTCCAGCGCCGCGATCTCGGTCGCGCGGGCATCGAGGCTGGCAACCAGCGTTGCCGCGTCGGGCAGCGGCTCTTCCTCGTCCTTCTTGCCGATCAGGCGGCCGAAGATCCAGCCGAGCAGGCGCGACAGGTCGTCCATGATCAGGAAGAAGGACGGCACGATCACCAGGCTCAGCACCGTCGAGACGATGATGCCGCCGATCACCGCCGTCGCCATCGGCGCGCGGAACGCACCGCCTTCGCCCACGCCAAGCGCCGAGGGCAGCATGCCCGCCGACATGGCGATCGAGGTCATCACGATCGGCCGCGCCCGCTTGTGGCCCGCTTCGACCACGGCCTCGACGCGGTCCATGCCGCGATGCCGCATCTCGATGGCGAAATCGACCAGCAGGATCGCGTTCTTGGTGACGATCCCCATCAGCATCAGGATGCCGATCAGCACCGGCATCGACACCGGCGTTGCTGGTGACGATCAGCGCCGCCGCCACGCCGCCGATGGCCAGCGGCAGCGAGAACAGGATGGTGAAGGGCTGGATCACGATGCCGAACAGCAGGATCAGCACCGTCAGCACCAGCATCAGGCCCATGATCATGGCATTGCCGAAGGCCGCTGGCCAGTTCCGCCTGCATCTCGGCATCGCCCGACTTCCGGCACCCGCACCGTGGCGGGCAGTTCCACGCTGTCGACGATTTCCTTGAACGCGTGCGTCGCCGTGTCCGAGCGCCACGCCGACCGGCAGGTTCGCCCCGATGGTCGCCACGCGCTCGCGGTTCAGGCGGTCCATCGATGCTCGGCCCTTCGGCGATCCGGATGTCGGCCACCGAACGTCAGCGGCACCGCCTCGCCGGTCGCGGTCGGCACCTTCAGCGCCGCCAGATCGCGCCAGATCGTCGCGCGACGCCTCGGTCAAGCTGCACCCGCACCGGGATCAGCCGGTCGTCGATCGACACCTTCGCCAGCGCCGCATCGACGTCGCCGATGGTGGCCACGCGGACCACCTGCGGCGATCTGCGCGCGTGGTGATGCCCAGCCGGGCCGCCTCCTCGCGCCGGGGCGTGATCTGCACTTCGGGCCGGGGCAGGGCACCTTCCGAGCGCCACATCGGCCAGCAGCGGCTCGTCGCGCAGCGCGGCTTCCAGCCGTGCCACGGCCTCGTTCAGGTCGTCCTCGTTGTTCGACAGGATCGAGAAGCTCAGGTCGCGCTCGCCCCGGTCGTTCAGCTTGAACGCGCGGATGTCGGGGATCGCGCTTGAGCTTGGCGAAGATCTCGGCCTCGATGTCGTTCTGCGGGCGCTGGCGGCCCTCGTGCTGTGCGATCTCGGGCAACATCGGGCCGACCACCGGCAGGCTGCCGGCCGATCTGGACCAGCTTGTGCACCAGCGAATGGTCGAGCTTCTCCAGGATCACGGTCACGCTCGCCCGGCGCATGTCGAGGTCGCCCGTGGGCGACGAGCCGCCCAGCACGAAGATGCTCTCCACGCCGTCGATGATCCTTGATCAGCTCGGTGATCTGCTGCGTCGTGCGGTCGGTTTCCTCCAGCGTCGCGCCCGGCGGCAGTTCCACGCTGATCGGGATGCGGCTCGACGTCTTCGGGCGGGATGAAGCTGCCGGGGACTGCGGACCATGAAGAAGATCGACACCACCAGCACGCCGATGGCGGCCAGCAGCGTCAGGTAGCGCGCCGGCACGAACCAGATGTGCCCCGCCGTCGTGACCTTCACGAAGCGCATGTAGCCGCGCATGATCCAGCCGTCGTGTCTGCTCCTCCTCCATGCGCGTCCTTGTCGCGCATCAGATAGGCCGCCATCATCGGCGTGATCAGCCGCGCCACCAGCAGCGAGAAGAGCACCGAGATCGCCACCGTCAGGCCGAACTGCCGGAAATACTGCCCGGGAATGCCGGGCATGAAGCGACACCGGCACGAAGACCGCGACGATGGTGAAGGTCGTCGCGATCACCGCAAGCCCGATCTCGTCCGCCGCCTCGATCGCGGCGCGGTAGGGCGTCTTGCCCATCCTGATGTGCCGGGCGATGTTCTCGATCTCGACGATCGCATCGTCGACCAGAATGCCGGTCGCCAGCGTGATCGCCAGGAAGCTGACGAGGTTCAGCGAGAAGCCCGAGCATGTCCATGATCCAGAAGGTCGGGATCGCCGACAGCGGCAGCGCCACGGCGGCGATCAGCGTCGCGCGCCAGTTCCGCAGGAAGGCCAGCACCACGAGGACGGCCAGCAGCGCGCCTTCCAGCAGCGTGTGGATCGCCGCTTCGTAGTTGCCGTAGGTGATAGAACACCGTGTCGTCGACCAGGTCGATCTGCACCTCGGGATTCTCGGCGCGGATCTTGTCCAGCGTGCTGCTTCGACCGTCTCGGCCACGCTGACTTCGCTCGCGCCCTTGGCGCGGAACACGGCGAAGGTCACGACCGGCTCGCCGTTCATGCGCGAGAACGAGCGCAGCTCCTCGTAGGTGTCCATCGACCGTGCCCAGGTCGGCCAGCCGCACGAAGCGGCCCGACGACAGCGCGATCGTCGTCTCGGCCAGGCTTTCCGACGTCGCCGCATCGCCCAGCGTGCGGATCGCCTGCTCGCTCGACGCCGATCCGCGCCGCGGCCGCCGCCCAGGTCGGTATTGGTGTCGCGCAGTTGCGCGTTCACGCTCGGCGGCGGTGATGCCGTAGGCTGTCCAGCTTGACCGGATCGAGCTCGATCCGGATCTCGCGGTCGGCGCCGCCATAGCGGTCGACCCGGCCGATGCCCGGACTGGCCCTGCAGCGCGCGCTTGATCGTGTCGTCGACGAACCAGGACAGTTCTTCGAGCGTCATGTCGGGCGATGACACGGCAAAGGTCATGATCGCCTGACCTTCGACGTCGATCCTGCGTCACGATCGGGTGTATCGACGTCGCCGGGCAGGTCGCCGACTGATCTGGTCGATCTCGTCCTTCACGTCCTGCACGGCCTTGTTCGGTCGGCACTTCCATGCGGAACATCGACGACGGTCGTGCGACGTCGCCGTCCGTCGACCGTCGAGTCGATGTTCGTCGACGCCGGTGATGCCCGCCACGGCATCCTCGATTTCCTTCGTCACCTGCGTTTCCAGCTCGGCCGGTGCGGCGCCCGACTGGCTGACCGTGATTGCCACCAGCGGCACGTCGATGTTGGGAAAGCGGGTGATCGGCAGCGCGTTGAACGACTGCCAGCCAAGCACCATCAGCATGAAGAAGGCCAGGATCGGCGCGATCGGATTTCGGATGGACCAGGCGGAGAAGTTCATCGCGAGCGCCTCAGTTCGTGCCGGTCGTGTCGAGCACGGGATTGATCTTGTCGCCGTCGCGGACAAAGGCAGCGGCCTTGGTCACCACAAGGTCGCCCGGCGCCACGCCCGACAGGATCTCGACATAGCCCCTGTCGCGGATGCCGGTTTCGACCGAAACCTGCTGCACGGTCCCGTCCACCACCTTCATCACCGTCGGTCCCGTCAGAATTCGCGCCGATCGCGGTGACGGGCACCACCACGGAGTCGTGCTCGGCAACCAGGATGTCGGCTGACAGGAACATGCCCGACCGAACCGCCGCATCGTCGTCGATCGTGATCCGTGCCTGACCCTGGCGCGACGCGAGGTCGATGTTCGGCCGGATCAGCCGGACTTCGCCTGTCAGCGGCGGCCTGCTGGCCGACGCCGGTCATGACGACCTTCTGCCCCGGCTTCAGCTTCAGCAGGAAGCGCTCCGCCACATCGGCGCGCAGTTCCAGTTCGCCGTCCCGGATGATCGCGAACATCGGATCGCCCGCTGCCGTCGCCACCGCGCCGATCATCGCGTTGCGCTCCACCACCTCGCCGCCGACCGGCGCAATCACCTCGGTGCGCGAAAGCTGCAATTGCAGGTCGGCGATCTGTGCGTCGATCAGCGCGAGCTGCGCCTTCGCCGCTTCCAGCGACTGTTCGGCCACCGTCACGCCGGCCGCCGCCGCGATGGCCTGCGACTCGGCCGTAATCCGCCGCCGCCTGCGACGAGGAGCCCTGGGCGCGCAGCGCCTTGGTCCGTACGTTCACGCGCGCGGCCTCGTCCGAGGTCGCCTTCGCTTCCAGAAGCTGCGCATCGGCCTGCGCGATGCTGGCCAGAGCCGAGGCGCGCTGTGCCGCGAACTGGCTCTCCTGCAGTTTCAGCGTGGAATCCGAGAGGCGCGCCAGCACATCGCCCTTCTGGACGCGGTCGCCCACCTCGGCGGACAGCGACTCGATGGGCTGTCCCTCGATCAGCGGCTGCACGATCACCCGCTCAACGGGCGTGACGAGGCCCGACGCCACGACACGGTCGCGCATCTGGCGCGTTCCCACCTCGGACACCGTGATGGCGGGCAGGCTGATCGCGGGCTGTGGCGGCAGGGACCGCGCGTTTCGGCACGAGCCGGACCCGGCTCGGCGAAGGCCAGCAGGCCAAGGGCGGGAAAAAGGAACAACGGCAGCAGTTTCATGTCAGCCCTTCACGGCGTCGGTTTCGATTTCGTCCAGCGTCCGGTTGATTGTCCGCAGGACAAGGGCGTTCAGATCAGCCAGCGGCGTGCCACGGGTCGGCGTGCACATCGCGCTCGATTTGACCAGCAGGATGATCAGCGCCGCGTGCCCGTTGTAGCGCCTCTGCGCCTCGGCGGCAGGCTGGCCCGTCACCCGCATGAACACATCTGTCAGATAGCGGCGGATGTCGTCCTCCATCCGCGACAGCGCCTCTGCCACGCGCGGCTTGCGGACGGCCGCAGCCGTGATCTCTGCCCAAAGCCGGCCATCGCGGTTGCAGCTCGCTTCCTCGACATGCAGCCGCAGCGTCTCCTTCAAGGTGTCCAGCGGCTTGTCCGAACCGATGATCGCCGCAAAATCCTGCTCGATCCGCGCGATGTCATACGCGATCAACGCCTCGACGATCGCATCCTTCGAACTCGAAATAGCGGTAGAAATTGCCCACGCTCATTCCCGCCGCGCGCGCCAGATCCTGCATCGACGCCCCGTCGAAGCCCTTCTCGACAAAGGTGCTGTGAACTGCCTCCAGGATATCCATCTGGCGACGGTCGATCGCGGTCGGCGCGCGCAGGTTGGGGATCGCAACGGTCATCGGCCAGGGTCATCCTCGGACGTCAGCCCATGTGCGCCGGGGTGCGAGGCTCGGCCACGCCACTCCGCGCCGCACTGCGGCGTGAATGAATGTTCATTCATCTAGTGGAATCCTGCTGCCGTCAAGTCAATTCTTTCGCGTCACGGCGTCGGGGCGTGCCGCTCAGCAGGCGTCCCATTGCTTCGAGGCTTCCTTGATATGCTGGAGGAAGGCCTGAACCTTGGTCGTGCGGTGCAGGTCGACATGCGTGACCAGCCAGAGCGGCACTTCCCATTCCGGCAGGGTCGGCATGCACCTCGACCAGCTCCGGGTCGCCCTGGCCCTCGGCGACGGGCATGAAGCCGATCCCCGCCGACAGCGCGGATCGCCATGCTGATCGCTGCCATGTCGGACACGAGGAAGGTATAGTTCTCGGCCGGAACCCGCTCGGCCAGCCAGCGGTGGAACGGCGCGCGCGCCACTTCCGAACTCGCTGCCGATGAAGTGGTGACCGGCAAGCTCCGCCGTCGTCTCCGGCAGCCCCTGTTCGGCGGCATAGCCCGTCGAGGCGAACAAGCCCCAGCGGATGCGCGTCAGCGGCTGCACCACGTTGTCCGGCTTCCGACGGCATGGCACCGGCGCGGATCGCCACATGCGCCTCGCCATATTCCAGCCGGAACAGCCGCGAAGTCGGCAAGGTACAGCAGCCGAACGTCCGGATGTGCCCGCTGGAACGAGACGAAGACCGGCGTGAACAGGGTCGGTCAATCCGCCGATCGAGGTGACGATCAACTCGCCCGTCACCGTCTCGCCCTGGCCCTTGATCCGGCCTACAAGCTGGCTGAACTGATCCTCGGTCGTCTGCGCCACGATCTGCAGGTCGCGCCCCGCCTCGGTCGCGGTATAGCCGCGCGCATGGCGCTGGAACAGCTTCGTGCCCAGCCGCCGCTCCAGCGCGTCGATATGCCGGATCACGGTCGCGTGGTGCACGCCCAGCACATCGGCGGCGCCCGAAACCGTGCCCAGCCGGGCCACCTGATAGGCCGTCCTGATCTCGTCCCAATTGTCGAAAGACACCCGCCGCGCCTCGCCTTGTCTGTGCATCTGCGAACAGAGTAGCGGCGATCCGCGCACAGGCAAGCGCGAAGGCGGATCACTCTGCCGCCGCCGCCTGCGCCATCTCCTGCGCCTCGGCCATCAGATAGGGCAGCACCGCATCGCCGCCCGCCGCCGGATCGGGCAGCCCCGCCGCCCGCCATTCCTCGGCCCGCGCCAGCCGCTCTTCCGGCAGGACCGCCGCCAGGCTGTCGAGCCGCACCTCCGCCCCGCGCAGATGCTGCAACAGCCGATGCGAATGCAGGATCGTCGGGCGCGCGTCCAGCGGCTCCCACGCATCCAGGACCGTCACCCGGCGCAGGTTGAACTCCGGCGGCAGCACGTAGAACCGCAGGTCGCCCGCCCACAGCAGATCACGCAGCGTCGGCTGGTCGCGCAGCTTGCCCGCCGCATCATAGCGCCGCTGCCACTCGCGCAGGAAGGCCAGCATCACGGCGCTGCGGCGGTACAGCATCACGCCGGCGTTCATCTGCGGAAAGGCATAGGGCGGTGCTTCCTGCGCCCCCTCGCGGATCAGCGACGACGTTCGCCGGACGTCATGCGCCACGGCAAGCTCGAACCGGCTCAGGATGTCGAACAGATCGCCCAGCGGCGCCAGGGCAAGCGTGTCGCAATCCAGATAGAGCGTCCGGTCGAACCGCGTCTCGGGCAGCGCCGCCAGCTTCGCCGTCGGCCCGTCGGGAATGGGGCGCACCCGGTCGAACAGCCCCGGCTCCACCGCCTGATCGGTGAACAGGTCCACCGCCAGCCCTGCGTTCAGGGCGCGAAGGCTGCGCGCCGACCGGATGGCGAGGTCGAGGTAGTCCGCCCCCGCCGCCACGTAGATCACACCATCGGTCATCGCCGCCTCATTTGCTGTCTCGAACCGGGTTGTAGCGCCGTATCCCGGCAGGACCAGACCGGCGGCTTACTTGACTTGTTCCGCCGATCAGCGTAACCGCACGCCCATTCCGGAGGTATGTCAACGCTTCCGGTCCCGGACCCGATCCGGGATCGCCACCCACCAGCGCGTTGCGCCCGTGGGTGCGATTGTCGTTTCGGCCATCCCGAGGGTGGCAAACTGAGCGGTCCGATCCCAGGTCGGACCAGGGTGCAACGGTCGAAGGAGACGCGCCATGTTCGAGAAGCCTGTCAGAACGCCTTGGCGGCGTCTTCGACCGTCTGACCAAGCAGGGCGCGCTGTCCGAGGCCGACGTCGCCACCGCGCTGCGCGAGGTGCGCATCGCCCTGCTGGAGGCCGACGTCTCGCTTCCCGTCGCCCGCGATTTCGTCAAGCGCGTGCAGGACAAGGCCACCGGGCAGGCCGTCACCAAGTCGATCACCCCCGGCCAGCAGGTCGTCAAGATCGTCCATGACGAGCTGATCCGCGTGCTGGCGGGCGACGGCGCCCGCCGATGCGCTGAAGATCGACAACCCGCCCTCGACGATCCTGATGGTCGGCCTGCAAGGCTCGGGCAAGACCACCACCACCGCCAAGCTCGCCAAGCGGCTGAAGGAAAAGAACGGCAAGCGCGTCCTGCTGGCCTCGCTCGACACCAACCGCCCGGCGGCGATGGAGCAGCTGGCGATCCTCGGCGCCCAGATCGGCGTCGACACCCTGCCCATCGTCAAGGGCGAGACCGCGGTGCAGATCGCCAAGCGCGCCAAGACGCAGGCCAGCCTCGGCGGCTATGACGTCGTCATCCTCGATACCGCCGGCCGTCTGCACATCGACGACGTGCTGATGGACGAGGTGCAGGCGGTGCGCGACATCGCCCAGCCGCGCGAGACGCTGCTGGTGGTCGACGGCCTGACCGGGCAGGACGCGGTCAACGTCGCCACCGAATTCGACGGCAAGGTCGGCATCACCGGCGTCGTCCTGACCCGGATGGACGGCGACGGTCGCGGCGGTGCGGCGCTGTCGATGCGCGCCGTCACCGGCAAGCCGATCCGCTTCGTCGGCCTTGGCGAAAAGATGGACGCGCTCGAGACCTTCGAGCCCGAGCGCGTCGCGGGCCGCATCCTCGGCATGGGCGACATCGTCGCCCTCGTCGAGAAGGCGCAGGAGACGTTCGAGGCCGAGCAGGCCGAACGCATGATCAAGCGCGTTCCAGAAGGGTCTGTTCAACATGAACGACCTGAAGGGCCAGCTGGAGCAGATGCTGAAGATGGGCGGGATGCAGGGCCTGATGGGCATGATGCCCGGCATGGGCAAGATGCAGAAGGCCGCAGGCCGACGCAGGCTTCGACGACAAGATGCTGCGCCGCCAGATCGCGCTGATCAACTCGATGACCAAGAAGGAACGCGCCAACCCCGACCTGCTGCCAGGCCAGCCGCAAGAAGCGCATCGCCGCCGGCGCGGGGCTGGATGTGTCCGAGCTCAACAAGCTGCTGAAGCAGCACCGCCAGATGGCCGACATGATGAAGAAGATGGGCAAGGGCGGCATGATGAAGCAGGCGATGAAGCAGATGATGGGCAAGGGCGGGATGCCCGATCCGTCGAAGATGTCGCCCGACCAGCTGGAAGAGGCCGCGAAGGCGCATGCAGGGCAAGATGCCCGTCGGGCCTCGGCGGTCTCGGCGGCATGGGCGCGCGGGCTGACGCTGCCCGCCGGCCTGTCGGGGCTGATGAAGAAGAAATGATCCCGTCGCTGACCACCGACCGGCTGATCCTCCGCGCCCCCCGGCGCGAGGATTTCGCACCCTTCGCGGCCTTCTGGGCCTCGGAGCGGTCGGTGCACGAGGGCGGCCCGCGCGACCTGCGCGGCGCGTGGGAGGATTTCGCAGCGGACTTCGGCCTCTGGGCGATCGAGGGCTTGGGCACATGGTCCGTCGAAGATCGCGCGACGGGCGCGCTCGCCGGCGTGATCGGCTACTACCACCCCGCCGACTTCCCGGAGCTTGAGATCGGCTGGGTCGTGCTCGACGGGTTCGAGGGCCGGGGCATCGCCTATGAGGCCGCCATGGCCGCCCGCGGCTGGGGCTATGGGACGCGCGGCCTGACCACGCTCGTCAGCTACATCGACCCCGACAATCGCCGCTCCATCCGCCTTGCCGAACGCATGGGCGCGCGCCGCGACACCGTCGCGCCGGGCGTGGACATCGGCGATGTCGTGATGCGCCACCCCGGCCCCGATGGCCGCTACCGGGGGCTCGCATGATGGCGACCCTCGCCCAGACCCCGTGATCGAGACCGAACGCCTCGTGCTGCGCGCCCCGAAGCGCGGCGACTATGAACCCTGCGCCGCGTTCCTGACCTCGGAGCGGGCGAAATTCGTCGGCGGGCCGCTCGACCGCACCCTCGCCTGGCGGGCCATGTGCCATCTGACCGGGCATTGGGTGCATCGCGGCTATGGCATGTTCATCTTCCACGCCAAGGACGATCCCACGCCGCTCGGCATGACCGGCCCGTGGTTCCCCGAGGGCTGGCCCGAGCATGAACTCGGCTGGTCCGTCTGGAACCCCGCCGCCGAAGGCAAGGGGCTTGCGTTCGAGGCCGCCCGCGGGGCCCGCGACTTCGCCTGGACACGGCTCGGCTGGACGGGCGCCGTCAGCTACATCGACCCCGCCAACGACCGGTCCATCGCCCTCGCCCGCCGGATGGGCGCCGTTCTCGACGAGGCGGCCGTGTCGCCCGGCGATGGCGAGGCGCTCGTCTTTCGTCACCCCTCACCGGAGGCCCGTGCATGACCCAGGCTGCATCGTTCCCCTGGGAAGCCGCGTCGACCGGCCCGGCCGCCGGTCTTGCCGCCGCCATCTCTGCGCCGATCCCCGCGATCACCACCACGCGCCTCCGCCTTCGTGCCCCGCGGATCTCGGATTTCGATGCCTATGCCGTGATCACGACGTCGAGCCGCGGCAGCCTGATCGGCGGCCCCTTCACGCGCGAGGAAGCCTGGCTCGACTTCTCGCAACTCGTCGCGGGCTGGAACCTGCGCGGCTTCGGCCTCTGGGGGGTCGAAACGCTGGCAGGGGAAACGCTCGTCGGCTTCGTCATGCTCAACCACGAATTCGGCGATGACGAGCCGGAACTGGGCTACCTCCTCCTCGCCGGGGCCGAGGGCAAGGGCTATGCCTCCGAAGCCGCGCAGGCCGCCCGGCACTTCGCCTTCGGCATCCTCAAGTGGCCGTCGGTCGTCAGCTACATCGACCCCGCCAACGCGCGCTCCATCGCGCTGGTCGAGCGGTTGGGGGCGACGCTCGACACTGCCGCCTCCGACGCCGACCTGCTCGTTTACCGGCATCTCGCCTCCGGAGGCACCGAATGACCGAGTGTTTTTGTCTGCATACGGGAATCATATCGTTTTCATATGCGGTTCATACGGCCCGGAGGACGGCATGACCGACGCCGCTTCCCTCGCCCAGGCCCTGCTGAAAGACCACCGCGACAGCATCGACCGGCTGGACGCGATCCTCGTCTACACCCTGGCCGAACGCTTCAAGCAGACCCAGGCGGTGGGTCGCCTCAAGGCCGAACACGACCTTCCGCCGTCGGACCCGGCGCGCGAAGCCCGGCAGATCGAACGGCTCGAATGGCTGTCCGAGGAAGCCGACCTCGATCCGGAATTTGCCAAGAAATTCCTGACCTTCATCATCTCCGAAGTCATCAGGCATCACGAGAAACTGCAGAAATGACCGGGCGATGCCCGGCTCCAACCAACCTCAAGGAGACTACACCATGGCCATGAAAATCCGTCTCGCCCGCGGTGGTTCCAAGAAGCGCCCGTTCTACTCGATCGTCGCCACCGACTCGCGCATGCCGCGCGACGGCCGCTTCCTCGAGAAGCTGGGCACCTACAACCCGCTCCTCGCCAAGGACAGCGAAGACCGCGTCAAGATGAACGTCGAGCGCGTCCAGTACTGGCTCGGCCAGGGCGCCCAGCCCACCGACCGTATCGCCCGGATGCTGGAAGCTGCTGGCGTGAACGAGAAAACCGTCCGCAACAACCCCAAGGCCGCGGTCCCCGGCAAGCGCATGGCCGAACGGGCCAAGAAGAAAGCCGCCCGTGCCGAAGCCCCCGCCGAAGCGTGACCTCCATTTGGCGCGGGCCATTCCGGCCCGCGTCACCGACAGGAAAGGGGCTTCCGTGCCCGCCGCTCAGTTGCGATTGACCCGTTGTGGCGATCCTTCCCATCATCTTGCAGTCTCGTCCGCGGGGCCCGCAAATGTCGGCTGACCGCGTTTGCGTCGGGGCCATCGCAGGCTCCTTCGGCGTCAAGGGTGAGGTCCGCCTGAAGAGCTTCTGCACCGAACCCGAGGCCATCGCCTCCTACGGCCCCCTCACCACCGAAGATGGCAGCCGCAGCTTCAAGGTTACCCTTACCCGCCCCGTCGCGGGTGGCCTCGGCGCGCGCCTCTCGGGCGTTGCAACGAAAGAGCAGGCCGATGCCCTGAAAGGGACAAGCCTTTACGTTGACAGAGAAAAGCTCCCTCCGGCGGGCGACGAGGAGTTCTATCACGCCGACCTGATCGGCCTCGATGTGTTCGACACCGGCGGCGCGCCGGTGGGGCAGCTTCGTGCCGTCCACAACCACGGGGCAGGGGATCTGCTGGAAATCATCGGCCCCGGCATGAAATCCGCATTGCTCCTGCCGTTCACGGTTGCCGTCGTGCCAACCGTGGATATCGCGGCCCGCCGCATCATCGTCGATCTGCCCGAGGATATTGACTGATTTTCGACATGCTATTGCCCTGAATCATCGGCAGCGTGACATGATCATTTTCGGAGTTGTCATGTTGAACCGGATTACCGCCCTGCGCCTTGCGACGGCTCTGCTTTATTTTGGTCCGCTCCTTGCCGGCCTCTCGGGTGCGGGCTGGGCGTTCATCCCCATCTTCGTGGTGCTCTTCGTGCTCTGGCTCCTGTTTCTGCACCCCGAGCTTTCGACCTCCCGCGAATGGCTTGCGCTCCTGGAACGTGCGGCGGTGCAGGCGCTTCTCGTTGCCATACTCTTCGGCATCGGCCGGGGGTTGGGCGGCGTCACCGGGTTGCAGTTGCCACTCCCGGTTTGGCTGACGGTGATGTTCAGCGTGGCCGCAATTATCCTGGGTCGGATCATCTGCAACCCCGCGGCCCTTCCCGCAGACCTGCCCGAGAGCGCGCCCGTCAGGGACGTCTGAAACGCGGCAGATTTCCGTTCAATCCCCGGGCGGAAGCCGCTAGAAGCGTGCCATGTCCGACACGCCCGACAAGACGCCGAAATCCCACGGTCGCCTCAGGATCACGGCCTCGCTCGTCCCGAGTGACCTGTTCGAGGAACCGCGTCAGCTTAGCAATGCCTGGACAGCCAAGGTCATAACCTTGTTTCCCGAAGCTTTTCCCGGAACGCTGGAACTCAGCCTCACGGGCAAAGCGCTCGACTTCGGGCTATGGGCGCTGCAAACGATTGACCTGCGCCCGTTCGGCGAAGGTCGCCACCGCAACGTTGATGAAACCCCGGCAGGCGGCGGCGCGGGAATGGTCCTGCGCCCTGACGTTGTGGACCGAGCGCTGAAGGCCGCTGCCGAGGGCACGCCGGCAGATCGCATGCTCTGGCCGGTCGTCTATCTTTCCCCGCGGGGAAAGCCGTTCACGCAGGCCATGGCGCACCGCTGGTCACAGGCCCAGGGCATCACCTTGCTCTGCGGCCGGTTCGAGGGCGTCGATCAGCGTGTCATTGACCATTGGGGCATCGAGGAAGTCAGCCTTGGCGACTTCGTCCTGACCGGCGGCGAGATCGCGGCACAGGCCTTGATTGATGCAACCGTCCGACTTATACCCCGCGTGCTCGGGAATCAGGTCTCCACCGAAGAGGAAAGCTTTTCGGAGGGTCTTCTTGAATTTCCGCAATACACGAAACCTCCGGTCTGGGAAGGTCGCGCTACGCCTGAGGTTCTTCTCTCGGGTCATCACGCGAAGATCACCGACTGGCGCCGGGGGATGGCCGAAAGGCTGACGAAAGAACGCAGACCTGATCTCTGGCGGGCTTACTGTGCGGCGCATGGTAGGGACCCGGATGAAGACCGAGAGCTCTGAGGTGGCATCATCTTCGCGGGCAAACCGCGAGCAACGAAAGGACAGCGCATGAACCTCATCGCGCAAATCGAAGCCGAGCAGATCGCGACGCTCGGCAAGACGATCCCGGACTTCAAGGCCGGCGACACTGTCCGCGTGGGCTACAAGGTCACGGAAGGCACCCGTTCGCGCGTGCAGAACTACGAAGGTGTCGTTATCGGCCGCAAGGGCGGCGCCACGATCAGCGCCTCGTTCACTGTGCGCAAGATCAGCTTCGGCGAAGGCGTGGAACGTGTGTTCCCGCTGTATTCGACCAACATCGACTCGATCGAGGTGGTCCGCCGCGGTCGTGTCCGTCGCGCCAAGCTCTATTACCTCCGTGACCGTCGCGGCAAATCTGCCCGCATCTCGGAAGACACCACGTACAAAGCCAAAGACGAATAAGGAGCGCGATGATGAAAAAGGGCATTCACCCCGAATATCACATGATCGACGTCAAGATGACGGATGGTACCGTGTTCCAGACCAAGTCGACCTGGGGCAAGGAAGGCGATCAGATGGCGCTCGACATCGACCCGCTGGCGCACCCTGCCTGGACGGGCGGCGCGGCCAAGCTGATGGATACCGGCGGGCGCGTTTCAAAGTTCAAGAACAAGTACGCAGGCCTCGGCTTCTGATCCGCTGGTGCTTCCCAAGCGAACGCACCCAACATATAGAGAAGGCGCGCCATGTTTCGGCGCGCCTTTTTCATTGTGATCGGGGACAGGGCACATGGCGCATATCATCGTCGTGGGAAATGAAAAGGGCGGCTCCGGCAAGTCCACGACCTGCATGCATGTCGGCACGGCACTTGCGCGCATGGGGCATCGCGTCGGCGCTCTGGACCTGGACCTGAGGCAGAAATCCTTCGGCCGTTATGTCGAGAACCGCCGCGCCTACATGGCGCGTACCGGGCTGAACCTCGCCACGCCCGATTATCGCGACCTTCCCGAAGTCTCGCGCGAGGCGCTGGCGCCGAACGAGAACCCCTTCGACCAGCGCCTGTCTGCCGCCATTACCGAACTGGAACCGGTATCGGATTTCATCATCATAGACTGCCCCGGTTCGCACACCCGCCTGAGCCAGGTCGCGCATTCGCTGGCCGACACGCTGATTACGCCGCTGAACGACAGCTTCATCGACTTTGACCTGCTGGCGCGGGTCGATCCCGAAACCGGTGTGGTGAAAGGCCCCTCGATCTATTCCGAAATGGTCTGGAGCGCGCGGCAGCTCCGGGCGCAGGCGGGCCTGAAGCCGATTGACTGGATCGTGCTGCGAAACCGCCTCGGCGCGCAGCAGATGCACAACAAGAAGAAGGTCGGCAAGGCGCTGGAAGATCTGTCCAAGCGCATCGGCTTTCGCGTCGCTCCGGGGTTTTCCGAGCGTGTGATCTTCCGCGAGCTGTTTCCCCGCGGCCTGACCCTGCTTGACCTCAAGGATACCGGGGTGGATCAACTGAACATCTCGAACATCGCGGCACGACAGGAAGTGCGCGACCTGATGAACGAGCTTCACTTGCCGGGCGTCACCGTCAACTTCTGAGGGGTTGAGCGGGCATGGCGGGGCATGCGATGAACCGCTAAAGGTTCAAAGGTCGCCTTCCATGCCAAACATCCTCTACGATGCGCTTCTCGTGCCCCTCGCCGGGCGTCAGACGCCGCTGCTGTTGCTGACTGACCGCCCGTCGCTTTCGGGCGATGCGTTCCTCCGCCTTGTCGCCCGTCAGGCCAATGCCCTTCGCTCCCTTGGGGTCGGGCCAGGGGACCGGATCGCAGCCCAGGCGCCGAAAACGCCCGAGGCGCTTGCCCTCTACGGCGCTGCCGTCGCACTCGGGGCTGTCTTCCTTCCCCTGAATACCGCTTACACTGCCGAGGAGGTGGAGTATTTCCTTGGTGACGCCACGCCCCGGGTCTTTGTCTGTGATGGCCTGCGTGAAGCATCGCTGCGCCCCATTGCCGCCCGTCACGGGGCCACGGTACTGACCCTCAACGCAGACGGCACAGGCAGCCTCACCGGTGCGGCGGTCGGGCAGGGCGAAACTGTCGCCCCGGCGGATCGGGGGACGGACGACCTTGCCGCTCTGCTTTACACCTCGGGTACCACGGGGCGGTCGAAGGGGGCGATGCTGACCCACGGCAACCTGCTGTCGAACGCCGAAGCCCTGGCCGAACTCTGGCGCTTCACGCCACAGGACGTGCTGCTCCACGCCCTGCCGATCTTCCATACCCACGGTCTTTTCGTCGCCTCCAACCTATCGCTCCTGACGGGTGGGGCGATGATCTTCCTGCCGGGTTTTGCGCCTGACCAGGTGCTGGGCCAGATGCCGCACGCGAGCGTCATGATGGGCGTGCCCACCTTCTACACGCGCCTGCTTGACGACCCGCGCCTGACGCGCGGGCTGACAGCACACATGCGCCTGTTCATTTCCGGTTCTGCCCCGCTGCTGGCCGAAACGCACCTGGCCTTTGCCGAGCGCACCGGCCACCTGATCCTCGAGCGCTACGGGATGACCGAGACGAACATGATCGCGTCAAATCCATACGACGGCGAGCGGCGCGCGGGCACGGTGGGTTTCCCCTTGCCGGGCGTCGAATTGCGCATCGCGCTGGATGGTGTCGACGTTGCTCCGGGCGAGGTCGGGCAGATTGAGGTGCGGGGGCCGAACGTCTTCAAGGGGTACTGGCAGATGCCCGATAAAACGGCCGAGGAGTTGCGTCCCGACGGCTTTTTCCTGACCGGCGACCTGGGGCTGCGTGACGCCGACGGATACCTGCGGATCGTCGGGCGATCAAAGGATCTGGTGATTTCCGGTGGTTTCAACGTCTACCCGAAGGAAGTTGAACTGCTGCTGGACGAGGTTCCGGGCGTTCTGGAAAGTGCTGTGATCGGTGTGCCCCACCCCGACTTCGGCGAGGCGGTTTTCGCCGTGCTTGTGCCGCGCCGGGGCGAGCCGCTCGATCCCGATGCAGCTCTGGCCACCATCCGTGATCGCCTTGCACGCTACAAGCAGCCGAAGGCGGCGGTTGTGGTGACTGACCTGCCCCGCAACACCATGGGCAAGGTCCAGAAGAACCTGCTGCGCCAGACCTATTCCGGCTGGTTCTCGGGCTGACGATCTCCCGGCTCCTCACCCACATGCAACGGGTCCGCAAGACCTTCGGCAAACTCTGTCGCCAGAAAACGCTCGAACGCATCAAGGTTCACCGGCTCGAACTGCCCGAAGCCCTGCATCCATACCGAGGCGGCGCGCAACGCATCCGGCTCCAGCTTGCACCATTTTACCCGGCCGCGCTTCTCCTGCGTGATGAGGCCAGCCTCTGCCAACACCCCCAGATGCTTCGAGATTGCAGCAAGCGACATCCGAAACGGCTCGGCCACGTCCGTCACCGCCATGTCATCCTCCAGCAGCATGGCAAGGATCGCCCGGCGGGTGGGGTCGGCAAGGGCCGCAAAGACTTGATCGAGGGTGTCGGTCATCGGTCATCCTTGCGGCGTGCAGAACTGATCGTCAACCATCCGGTTGAATATCGGGGCTGCCGCCGGCGCCTTGCCCATCGGTGCCACGAAGCCATGAATACCATCATGAACTCAACCCAAAATGCATGTTTTTCATAGTCTTAGCCTAAGGTGAGCGGCCAATTTCGGCGCTTGACTCCGTGGCCCCCCCTCCGTAGGTTCCGCCCGACTGTCGAAGGGGCGCTGGATATGGCCGACGAACCCGATCCCGACCGACTCCGCGCCCTTGAGGCACGGCTTGGTCAGGTGAAGGCGAAACCGGCAGGAGCCGAGCGCGGCTCGACGGGCAAAGGCTTTACCCAGGGCGAACAGGCCTGGCGGATGATCATCGAGCTCGTCGTCGGTATGGTGATCGGCATGGGCATCGGCTACGGGCTCGACCGGCTGTTCGGGACGCTGCCCATCTGCCTGATCGTGTTTGCGCTGCTCGGCTTCGCCGCCGGCATCAAGACGATGCTCCGCACGGCGGCCGAGATGCGGAACGAGACGTCGCTGGGGAAACCCGGCACCGAGAAGAAGGATTAGGATGTGGCAGCGGAAGCCGAAAACAGCAGCGGTCTGAACATCGACCCGATGCACCAGTTCCAGATCCACCCGCTGTTCGGCGGCGAGGAAATCCACTGGTACACGGTCACGAACGTGACGCTGTGGATGGCACTGGCCGTGCTCGCCATCGCCGCACTGCTGATCCTGGGAACACGCCGCCGTGCCATCGTGCCGTCGCGGACCCAGTCGATCGCCGAGATGATCTATGGCTTCATCTACAACATGGTCGAGGAAGTGACCGGCCACGAGGGCGTGAAGTACTTCCCCTATGTGCTGACCCTGTTCCTGTTCATCCTGTTCGCCAACCTTCTTGGCCTGATCCCGACAAGCTTCACCACCACCAGCCATGTTGCGGTGACGGTCACGCTGGCGCTGATGGTCTTCGTGGGCGTGACGGTGCTGGGGTTCATCAAGAACGGCATCGGGTTCCTCAGCATGTTCTGGGTCACTTCGGCCCCGCTCGCCGTTCGTCCGATCCTGGCGGTCATCGAGGTCATCTCGTACTTCGTTCGCCCGGTCAGCCACTCCATCCGTCTTGCCGGCAACCTGATGGCCGGTCACGCGGTGATCAAGGTGATCGCGGGTTTCGCGGCCATTGCGGTTGCCTCGCCTGTCGTCGTGGGGGCCGTCGCCGCCATCTACGGCTTGGAACTGCTCGTCGCGGTCGTCCAGGCCTACGTCTTCACCATTCTGACCTGCGTGTATCTGCGGGACGCCGTGGGCGGCGCGCATCACTAGGGTCCGGACCACCAACCAAACCAATCCACATTCCATAAGGAGCTGAATGCTATGGAAGGCGATATCGCACAAATGGGCAAGTTCATCGGCGCAGGCCTGGCCACGATCGGCCTCGGCGGAGCCGGTATCGGCGTGGGCCACATTGCGGGGAACTTCCTCTCCGGCGCCCTGCGCAACCCTTCGGCCGCACCCGGCCAGATGGCCAACCTCTTCGTCGGCATCGCCTTTGCCGAAGCGCTCGGGATCTTCTCGTTCCTGATCGCCCTGCTGCTGATGTTCGCCGTCTGATCTGATATCTTTGCGTCGGGCCGGAGGGGCGATGTCCCGTCCGGCTCAGCCATTCAGATCGGCAGGAGCACGACATGGCAACGGAAGCGACAGAGGCAGCAGGCCACGCCGCAAAGGCTGTCGGCATGCCGCAGCTCGATTTCTCGACCTGGCCGAACCAGATCTTCTGGCTTCTGGTGACATTGGTCGCGATCTACATGCTGCTGACACGGATCGCACTGCCCCGTATTTCGGCAGTTCTCGCAGACCGCAAGGGCGCGATCACCAACGATCTTGCGGCTGCGGAAGAGCTGAAACAGAAGGCGTTGAAGGCCGAAAAGGCTTACAATGATGCGCTGGCGCAGGCCCGCGTCGATGCGGCCAAGATCGTGGCGCAGGCCCGCGCAGACATCCAGAAAGACCTCGATGCGGCAACGGCCCAGGCCGATGCGGCAATTGCGGCGAAGTCCGCGGGTGCCGAAGCGCGTCTGGCCGAGATTCGGGACGGTGCCCTTGATGCCGTGACCGAAGTGGCCAAGGACACCGCCAAGGAAATCGTGGCGGCGCTCGGCGGCAAGGCCGAGGCCCGCAGCGTAACGGCTGCCGTCAACGCGCGGCTGAAGGGATAAGGCGATGATCCGGATCATTCTGGCACTCCTGATGGCTGCCACCCCCGCCCTTGCGGCGGAAGGCCCGTTCTTCAGCCTGCACAACGCTAACTTCGTGGTCTTGCTGGCCTTCATTCTGTTCGTCGGCATCCTGATCTACGCCAAGGTCCCGGGCAGGCTCACCTCGCTGCTCGATGCCCGTGCCGTCCAGATCAAGGCCGATCTGGAAGAGGCGAAGGCACTGCGCGAGGAGGCTCAAACCATCCTTGCCTCCTACGAGCGCAAGCAGAAGGACGTGCAGGCCCAGGCCGACCGTATCGTGGCGTCGGCCCGGGAAGAGGCGATGAGTGCAGCCGCGCAGGCGAAGGAAGACCTGAAGGTATCCATTGCCCGCAGGCTTGCGGCCGCCGAGGACCGGATTGCCTCGGCTGAAGCCTCGGCCCTTCGGGAAGTGCGGGAGCGTGCGATTTCTGTTGCCGTCGCGGCAGCGGGCGACCTGCTGGCCAAGCAGATGAATGCGGAAGGCGCGGGTGCCCTGATCGACTCCGCCATTGCCCAGGTGGACGCACGTCTTCACTGACGCGGCGTCGTGCAGCACGAAAAAGGCCCGGTCGATCTGACCGGGCCTTTTCTTTTGCGACCGGACAAGACCCTACGACGCGCGCCTCACCCCGCCCTCTGCATCGGCACGGGCTGCTTCCCAGGCCAGCATCGCGCGCTTCACGGGCAGGCCCCAGTGATACCCACCAAGACCCCCCGATTTCCGCAGGGCGCGGTGGCAGGGGATCAGGAAGCTGATCGGGTTGCGCCCCACCGCCGTGCCAACCGCCCTCATCGCCTTCGGATGGCCCACCGCCTCGGCGAGCTCCGAATAGGTCGTGACCTGCCCGGTCGGGATCTGCAGCAGCGCCTCCCACACCTTGATCTGGAACGGCGCACCGATCAGGTAGAGCGGCGCCGCCTCGGCCCCGTTGCTCGCCGCGCCGAAGGCTGCCAGCACCCAGGGGCGCAACATCATCGGATCTTCGACGAAGCGTGCCTTCGGCCAGCGTGAAACGAGGTCTTCCAGTGTTGCCGCCTCGCCGGTTTCGGCGGCGAAACCGATGCCGCAGATGCCCCTTTCGGTGCCCATGACGAGCGCCGGGCCAAAGGGGCTTTCGAACCAGCCCCAGAAGATCGTCAGCCCCTCGCCGCCCTTCGCATAGTCGCCGGGGCTCATCGCCTCCCACCGCAGGAACAGATCGTGCAACCGCCCCCCGCCCGACAGACCCGTGGCGAGCGAGGTTTCCAGCACTGTGAAGCGGTCGGCCAGCAGGCGGCGCGCATGGTCCAGCGTCAGGTATTGCTGATAGCGCTTCGGGCTGACGCCCACCCATTGCGAAAACACGCGCTGGAAATGCGCGGGGCTCATGCCCATCCGTCCCGCCAGATCATCGAGCGTCATGCCGGGCCCGCCACGGTCGATCTCGGTCAGCGCGCGGGCGATGACGGCATAGTGGTAGGGATCGCGTGGCACGTCGGGCATGGCATGTCTCCTTCGTTGGTCAGGATAGGGCTGTGCTGCCACTGCCGCGACCCGAATTCTGCGCCTTTTCGCCCCATGCGCTTGCCGTGGGGCCTTTGCTTTGGCAGAAGCGAGGCATGGCACGCCAGCTCGACTATCACACCATGCGCGCGATCTTTGCCCGCTTCGCCGAGGCCGAGCCCGAGCCGAAGGGCGAGCTCGAACATGTGAACGCCTATACCCTCGTCGTGGCGGTGGCCCTGTCGGCGCAGGCGACGGATGTGGGGGTGAACAAGGCCACCCGCGCGCTGTTCGCCGTGGCCGACACGCCGCAGAAGATGCTCAATCTCGGCGAGGAGCGGCTGATCGACTACATCAAGACCATCGGCCTGTTCCGGACCAAGGCGAAACACGTGATGAAGCTGAGCCGCATCCTCGTCGAGGAATACGGTGGCGAGGTGCCTTCGTCCCGCGCGGCGCTGCAATCTCTGCCGGGGGTCGGGCGCAAGACGGCGAATGTGGTATTGAACATGTGGTTCCACCAGCCCGCGCAGGCAGTCGATACCCACATCTTCCGCGTCGGCAACCGCACCGGCATCGCGCCGGGCAAGGACGTCGACGCGGTGGAGCGCGCCATCGAAGACAATGTGCCCGCCGAGTACCTGCTGCACGCCCATCACTGGCTGATCCTGCACGGGCGCTACATCTGCGTCGCGCGCAAGCCGAAATGCCCTGCCTGCCTGATCCGCGACCTGTGCCCCTATGAGGACAAGACCCTATGAAAACCTTCCACGTCGTCGGGATCGGCAATGCCATCGTCGATGTCTTCGCCCAGGCCGATGACAGCTTCCTGGAGTTGATGGGGATCGAGAAGGGCATCATGCAACTGGTGGAGCGCGAACGGGGCGAACTGCTGTATGGCGCCATGCGCGACCGGGTGCAGGCCCCGGGCGGATCGGTGGCGAACACGCTGGCGGGCCTCGGCAATCTCGGCCTGACCACCGCCTTCATCGGGCGGGTGCATGACGACGCGCTGGGGCGGTTCTATGCCCGCAGCATGGCCGAGAACGGCACGGATTTCGTCAATGCGCCTGTCCCGGGAGGCGACCTGCCCACGTCACGGTCGATGATCTTCGTCTCGCCCGATGGCGAGCGGTCGATGAACACCTATCTCGGCATCTCGTCCGAGCTTGGCCCCGAGGATGTGTCCGACAGTGTTGCGGGCGGAGCCGAGATCCTGTTCCTCGAAGGCTATCTCTACGACAAGCCAAAGGGGAAGCAGGCGTTCGAGCGCACCGTGAAGCTCTGCCACGATCACGGAGGGAAGGCCGGCATCGCATTGAGCGATCCCTTCTGTGTGGACCGCCACCGGGGCGACTTTCGCCGTCTGGTCAAGGAACTGGACTACGTGATCGGGAATGAGCACGAATGGACCTCGCTCTATCAGACCGACCTGAGCGTGGCGCTGGAACAGGCGGCGGCGGATGCCGGGCTGGTCGTCTGCACCCGGTCCGGGCATGACGTGATCATCGTGCGGGGCGAGGAGCAGGCGGTGGTTCCGGTGCGCCGCATCGTGCCCGTGGATGCGACCGGCGCGGGCGACCAGTTCGCGGCGGGATTCCTCTACGGCCTTGCGACTGGGCAGAGCCTTGCCACCTGCGGCCGGATGGGCTGCGTGGCGGCGGCCGAGGTCATCAGCCATTTCGGCGCGCGCCCCGAGGCCGACCTCAAGGCGCTGTTCCGCAAGGAAGGGCTGATCTGAGCGGCGGGGGCGCCTCAGGAGAGGGCGGGCTTCACGATCGGCAGGTGCGACAGCACGCGCAGGTCCAGCGCGAGCACGGCGAGCATCTTCAGCCCGACCAGTGAGATGGCGAGCGAGACGAGCAGGCCCCGGAATACCGAGCCATCCCCATCAACAGAACAACCGGCACGGGCGGTGCTGCCAGCGGCGCGGGGCCGCCGCGGGAACGGCCAAACGTGCCGAAGGCCGATCCATGCCGCGAAGGCGCGCCAGCATCAGGCCCGGCGATGTCGCAGGCCGGGTGTGCATGTCGTTTTCGGCTGGCAAAGGTCGGCTCGCCTTGCCCCTCGGCCTGCGGTTCGGGCATCTATGGGCCAACCCTTTCGCCTGTGGAGTCGCCCCCATGAACACCCATGTCAAAGCGCTTGTCGTCGGGGGCGGGGCAGTCGGCACCGGCATCGCCTATCATCTGGCCAAGGCGGGCTGGGACACGATGCTGGTCGAGCGGGACGAGCTGACGTCCGGCTCCACATGGCACGCGGCAGGACTGCTGCCCCTTTTCAACATGGGTTACGCCACCACCCATATCCACAAGTACAGCGTTGATTTCTACAAGGGGCTGGAGGCCGAGACGGGGCTGAACCCCGGCTTCTACGTGGTGGGCAACCTGCGGATGGCCCAGACCGACCAGCGCATGGACGAATACATGCTCTATTCCTCGGTCGCCGAGACCGCGGGCGTCTACCACGAGTTCCTGAGCCCCAGGGAGATCAAGGACCGCTGGCCGCTGTTGCGAACCGATGACCTGAAGGGGGCGCTTTTCCATCCACAGGATGGGTACATCAACCCCGCCGACGTGACGCAGGCGATGGCCAAGGGCGCGCGCCAGCTTGGCGCGACCATCGAGCGGCGTGTGCAGGTGGATGGCTATTTCTGGACGGGCGACGAATGGATCGTGACGTGCCGCCGGATGGTGGAGCAGGGCGGCAACCTCGTGCCGTCGGACGAGACCTTCACCATCCATGCCGAGCATGTCGTGACCGCCACCGGCAACCACGCGCAGCGCACGGCGCGGCTTCTGGGCATCAAGATCCCGGCAATCCCGGTCGAGCATCAGTACATCGTGACCGAGCCCGATCCGGCGCTCGTGGAATGGCGCAAGACGAACCCGCAACACCCGGTGCTGCGCGACGCCGATGCCAAATGGTATGTCCGCGAGGAGCGGGGCGGCTGGATCCTCGGCCCCTATGAAAAAGGGGCGCCTGCGCGGTTCCTGTATGACGTGCCGGAAAGCTTCCGCGCCGACCTCTTCCCGCTCGATCTGGAGCGGATCGAGGTGGAATACATGAGCATGATTCATCGCCTGCCGTCCTCGGAAACCGTGGGGCTGAAGGACGATTTCAACGGCCCGATCTGCTACACGCCCGACGGCAACCCGCTCGTCGGCCCCGCGCCGGGGCTGCGCAACATGTGGCTGGCGGAAGGGTTCAGCTTCGGCATCACCGCCGCCGGGGGTACGGGCTACTACCTTGCCCAGATGATGGTGCAAGGCGAGGCCGAGATCGATATGGCAAGCCTTGATCCCAAGCGCTACGGCACATGGGTGACGACCGAGTATGCCGCGCGCAAAAACGAGGAATGCTACGACCACGTCTTCATCCTGCACCACCCGGACGAGGAACGCGAAGCCTGCCGTCCCCTGCGCACTGCCCCTGTCTATGACCGCCAGAAGGCACTGGGTGCCCAGTTTGGGCAGGTGAACGGCTGGGAGCGGCCGAACTATTACGGACCGCTCGATGCCCCGGCAGACTACGACCACCATGCGCGCAGCTTCCGCCGTGCCGACTGGTGGGCGTATGCCGAGGCCGAGGCCAAGGCAATCCGGGAGACGGCCGGGCTGATCGACGCGACCGCATTCACCAAGCACCTTGTGCGCGGGCCAGGCGCGACTGCCTTTCTTGACTGGTTCACCACCAACAAGCTGCCGGCCGTGGGCCGCATCAACCTGACCTACGCGCTGACGAACACCGGGACGACGCGCACCGAATACACCATCGTCCGCCTGGCCGAGCAGGAGTACTACCTGGTCTCCGCCGGGGCCTGGACGGCCTATGATGCTGACTATCTGCGTAAATGCGCCGAGGATCAGGAGACCCGCTTCGGCCATCTGGATATTCACGATGTGACCACACAATGGGGTGTTTTCGCCCTCGCCGGTCCCAAGAGCCGCGCTATCCTGCGCGAGATCGTCAAGGATGCCGATCCCGACACGGTGCTGTCGAACAAGCGTTTCCCCTGGCTTTCCGCCCGCAAGATCGAACTGGGCATGTGCCCCGTCAATGCGATCCGCGTCGCCTATACGGGCGAACTGGGGTGGGAGTTGCACCACCCAATCGAGATGCAGCGCTACCTTTGGGACTTGCTGCTGAAGGCAGGCGCGTTGCACGGGATGAAGCTGGTCGGCGCGCGCGCGCAGAACTGGCTGCGGCAGGAGAAATCCTACCGCGCCTTCGGGACCGAGCTTGGCCGCGACGCGACACCGCTGGAGGCCGGGCTGGATCGCTTCGTGGACCTCTCGAAAGAGTTTCAGGGCAAGGATGCCATGCTTGCCACCGGCATCCGCAGCAGATGTGTGACGGTGCTGATCGACGGGCCGTCCGATGCCGACCCCTGGGGCAAGGAAGCGCTGGTGGTGAACGGCGAGAAGATCGGGCGGCTGACGTCGGGCGGGTATTCCGTCGCTTTCGGCAAGCAGATCGGCATGGGCTATGTCCGGTCCGACCTTGCCGAGATCGGCCAGAAGATGCAGGTCCGGATGATGCGCCAGCTCTGGGATGCCGTGGTGGTCGAGGACAGCCCCTATGATCCGACGAACGCCCGAATCCGGGTCGATGGCTGAAATTCGGGGTGTATGAACGTCATATGATTACCATATGACATCCGTATGCAGACAGAAATTGTCGGGAAAGCCGGGGCCGCGCGCCCCGGTTTTCGACTTCTTGGCCCCGACCTACCAGGCGTGAACGCGCTGGTCTGGCGGCAGCCACATCGGATCGCCTTCCCTGATCCCGAACGCTTCGTAGAAGATGTCGAGGTTCCGGGGGGCCGCGACCGCGCGGTAGGGGCCAGACGGATGCGCGTCGTTCGCGATGAGGAGACGCAGGAACTGGTCCGAGGTCTTGGCCGTCCACATCTGCGCCCAGAAGAGGAAGCAGCGCTGTTCGGGCGTCATGCCGTCGATGGGCACATTCTCGTCCGGGTGGTCGGCCAGATGCTGTCGCAGCACATCGCTGGCAAGCGTCAGGCCGCCGACATCGGCCATGTTCTCGCCGACCTCGATCACGCCGTTGCCCTTTAGGCCAGGCAGAACGTCGTAGGCGTTGGCCTGGTCGATCAGCTTCTGCGCCTGCTGCGTGAAGGCCTCGGCATCTGCGGGGGTCCACCAGTCGCGCATGTCGCCCTCGGCGTCGAACTCGCGGCCCATGCTGTCGAAGCCGTGCGTCAGCTCGTGGCCGATGACGGCGCCGATGCGGCAGACATTGACCGCGAAATCCAGGCTCGGGTCATACATCGGCGGCTGCAGGATCGCGGCGGGAATCTCGAATCCGTTGAGCTGCGGGTTGTAGGCGGCGTTCTGGGCGACCGGGTAGGTGTCCTTGGTGGCGAATTCATCCTGGACGACGGGCTGGCCGAACTTCTCGAGCGCGCGGCGGTACTGGAAGGCGGCGGTCGTGTTGACGTTGGCCACGAGATCGGTGCCGATCTCGAGTCCCGAATAGTCGATCCAATTGTCGGGGTAGCCGACCCGGACGGTCAGCGCGTCGACCTTGGCCATCGCCTCGGCCCGGGTCGCCTCGGTCAGCCAGTCGCGCGACGGGATGCGCGCCCTGAACGCGCCGACGATCTGGGTGATCAGTTCGGCTGCACCCGCCTTCTGTTCATCGGTGAAGACGTTCTCGACATAGATCCGGCTGACCGGATGTCCGAGCGCGCCCGTCAGCAGCGCGAGTGCCCGTTCCTCCTGCGAAGGCAGGACAGGGACTCCGGTCAGCACCTCGGACCAGGCGCGCGTCGGCTCGTCGAATCCCGTCGAGAGAATGCCGGAATAGCCCGTGACGGTCAGGACGGTGACGTAGTCCTTCAAGTCCTGAAGGCTGTGCTCGCGCAAGACCCTCGACAGCACGGGATAGTAGCGCGGCTCGCTCAGGAGGAAGTCGCCGGTCTCCGGAAGGCCGAGCGTGGCGAGATAGAGCCGGAGGTCCAGTTCCGGGATCTGTGCCTGCAGGGCGTCCAACGTGGTCGGGTTGTTCTGGTTGGCAGGCTCCGCAAGCTCGACGGGCGTCAGTTTGCCCGGTTGCAGCGCGGCCTCGATTGAGACGGCAAGCGCGGCGAGACGGGCCGCTTCCTCCGGGGCGTAGCCGGCCACCTGCATCACCTGGGTGAGGTAGGTCTGGTACCCGGCGCGACGGGGGCCGTCGGGTGCTTCGGCCAGGACATCATCGAAGGGCACGCCGAACGTGCCTGCGCCTGCGTTGATGACATAGCGGGAACTGTCGTTCAGCCCGACATCCGGTCTCAGCAGCAGGAGCGCCGGGGGCGCCGAAGTCGTCGCGCGCGACGTGGCAAGGTAGCGCACGAGATCGTCCATCGACTGGATCGCCCCGATCGCATCCAACTGGGGCTGGAGCGGGGTCATCCCGGCGGCGTCGCGGGCGGCGGTATCCATGTAGGCGTTGTAGAAGGTGCCGACCTGCTGCTCCGGGCTGCCCTTGGGCGCGGTGGCCGCCTTGGCGCCGACGTGCGCCAGCACACCCTTCATCTGCGCCTTCTGCCGATCCGCCATGATGTCGAAGATGCTGTACATCGCCAGCCGCTCGGGGCGCTGCACCCGGTCCTGCCACGCGCCCGAAGCGTAGCGGTAGAAGTCGGAGGCGGGACTCACCGACGGGTCCATGTTGCTGACCGAGAAGGCGAGTTCGTCTGGCGTGGCGGGGGGAAGGTCTGCCCCGTTTCCGGCCAGAGCCGGGGCGGCAAGACAGGTGGAGATGGACAGCACGGCAAAGGGGGTAACGAGAATGGTATTGAGGGACATGTCGGGAGCACTCTCTTGCGGAATGGGGGCCGGATTGTTGCACGGGTTTTCGGAACCGTGTCTCGCCAGGCAGTAAGCCTGACCCCGCGCGCCACGGCTATCCGATTTGCGAAGGGCCGGGCAGAAGGGCCGGGTCGCCCGGGAAGGACGGTCCCGGTCGGAACCGTGGCTTGCCGTGGGCAAGCTCTGCCGCGGTTGAGCGGGCGGCGCGGCAACGGAGCCTCGCCTGGATGACGACGCGCGGACGTCAGTTTATCCCGGACCGTCGCTATCCATCCCGGAAACAGGGCAAATGCCTTGTGAAGTGTCACTTCGGCCCGCGATGGCGATGCGCGGCCGGGCGGAACGGATGCAACGCGGGAGCTGGGAAGGGGGATCGCCCGTCAGGGACGTGGTGCTTCAATCACTGCTGACGCGCGGCCACCCAATCGCCCCACTGCGCCCGGCTTCCGTAAAAGGCGTTCAGGTCCACCTCGCCCCCGAACCCGGGGGCAAGGCCGGTGCCGGTGTATTGCCAGAAGGTCCAGCGATTGCCGGAATAGTGCTCCGATGGATGGGCGGCGACCGATCGCACCCAGTACTCGTAGCCGCTGAGGCGCCACATCTCGTTGCGTTCCCAGAAATCTGGCGTGGTGTAGATGATGGGGCGCTGGCCGTAATGCTCGGTCAGCTTGCGAAGAAAGATCGCCGCCTCGCTGCGCACTGTCTCGGGGTCAGGGCGCAGCTTGCAGGTTGGCGACAGGTGGTTCCACTCGAGATCCAGCACCGGGGGCAGGGCTCCCGCACCGGCGGGGACGTTCTTGATGAACCATTCCGCCTGATCCTTGGCGGGGCGGCAGAAATAGTAGAAATGGTAGGCGCCGCGCGGAATTCCGGCCCGCCGCGTCGCGCGCCAGTTGTCCTTGAACTTGGGGTCAACCCTGTCGCCGCCTTCGGTGGCCTTGATGAAGGCGAACTCCACGCCCGAATTGGCGGCGCGGGTCCAGTCGATCTCGCCCTGGAAGCGCGAAACGTCGACGCCATGCACATCGTGGTCGGTCGGTGCCTGCGCGCGCGGCCAGGCATGCGGGTCGGCATCGCCAAACTGCGCGGGTATGCCCTGCGGATGGCGCGATCCGCCGCCGCCGCATCCGGCAAGGACCGCCAGCGTCACCAGAAGAACCGCGCGTTTCAGCATCTGCCGCATCCTGCCCCCCTTCAGTCTCTGCCTTGTCCGAACCGCGCCGGATCGAGGGCCGCGACAGTCGCTGCATCCACGTCCGGCTTCCGTCCGGCCACGAGGTCGGCGACCAGCGCGCTGGCCGCGGGCGCGGTCTGGAAGCCGTAGCCGCCCTGTCCCGCCACCCAGAAGAACGCAGGCTCTTCCGGATCGCGCCCGATGGCCAGCACCCGGTCCGGCGCAAAGGTCCGCAGGCCCGCCCATGAGGTGATGAGTCGTGTCACGGGTTCCGTGACCATGTCTTCATAGCGCGCCAGCCCTTCGGCCAGAACCATGTCATCCGCCCAGGTATCGTGCGGCTCCATCGGATGCTCTTCGGCGGGCGAGACGAGAAGCGCCCCCGCATCGGGTTTGGCATACCAGGTTTCGCCCGCCCCCATAATCATCGGCCAGCGGCGAAGGTCATGCCCGCCCGGTGCCGGGATGCGCGCCATCGACCGCCGGAACGCGGTCAAGCCCAGCGGACGCACGCCCGCCATCGCTGCCACCTGATCCGCCCAGCTACCGCCCGCGTTCACCAGCAGCGCCCCCGAGACCTCACCCTTTCCCGTCTCGACGTGCCATAGCCCGCCCGCACGACGGATACCCGTCGCCCGTGCTCCGGTCACGACCTCGCCCCCGTTCCCCCGCAGCTCGCGCGCGAAGCGCTGGATCAGCAGGTCGGTGTCGATATCCCAAGCATGGTCGGCAGACGCGACGTGGGCAATCCGGTCAGGATTCAGGATCGGCACCCATTCGAGCGCCTCGTCCATCGTGATGCGGTCAAGCCGCATCCTTTCGGCATCCTGCGCGAACGCATCGTACTGGTCGGCGCTTGCGACCATCATGATCCCGCGCGGGCTCAGCACGCCTTCGGCGCTTTGGAAGAAAGCCTCGGACGCAAGGCTCAACGCCACGACGGGCGGCGAACCGTAGTACGGTTCGAACAGCGCCGCCGAGCGGCCCGACGCGTGATGCGCCAGCGCATTTTCGCCCTCCAGCACCATGACCGAACCGAGGTGAGACAGGCGCGCCGCAGCCGAGATGCCCGCGATCCCGCCACCGATGATGAGAAAATCCTTCGACATGCGCAGCACGCTGCCGCGCGGCCCGGGAAATGGCAAGGCCACGCGGCACCTTGCCGAAACAAAAAAGACCCGGATCACTCCGGGTCTTTTTCGTTAAAATGGGGCTACCTCTTACAACTCGACGCGCCGGGTCTTTTCGCGGAAAATGCCGCCGATCCGTAGCAGAACTCAATACATTGGTGCTTAGTTTTACCGTTACCTCGTATGCTCTAAAAACCATATGAAGGGGTGTCGGGTCAAACTGTCCAAAAAGACAGGTTCGCCCCGTCTGCGCGGCAAACACGCCCTTCGGACGAGCCAAAGGGCGCAGGGACGCGAAACACTTAACCCAGGGTTGTGGTTTCGCTCACATCTGGCCGAAAATGCAACCTGGATGTGGTCTTCCCAACGGGTCGTGCCACGGGAACCGCGCCAATCCGCCATAGCTGCGGTGCCGCTGTGGCATTGGTCTTGCGCACGAAACAGAGTGGTTCCGTTCCGTGCCTGTGGCGGGGCAAATCTGTCCCGAAACTGTATTGTCCCTTGATGCCAGTTTTTGCCTGAAGCGCGAATTGTTGACGAAGCTGGCCCAACGCAGAAAAACAAAAGGCCCGGTCGCGGACCGGGCCTCTGCGACTCTCTGTGGTCCGGTTACTTCGGAATGTCGCCCGAAATGCCCTCGACGTAGAACCCCATGCCCAGAAGGTCGCCATCCGGCGCCGTCTGGCCCTCAGCAAGCCACGGCGATCCGTCCTGCTTGTTGATCGGTCCCGTGAACGGGTGCAGCGTTCCGGCCGCGATGTCGTCCCGGACCTTTTCGGCCGCCGCCTTGACGTCGTCCGGCACCCCGGTGATTTCGCCGATCTGCACCTCGCCGCCCGCGATCCCCTCCCAGGCGTCGGCCTGGGCGTAGGAGCCGTCAAGAAGCGCCTCGACGCGCTTGATGTAATATGGCCCCCAATTGTCGATGATCGCCGAGACGCGCGGCGTGGGCTTGTATTCTGCCATGTCGGTGGCCTGCCCGAAACCGATGACGCCCGGCGTCTTGGCCATCTCGGCCATCGGCGCGGTCGAGTCGGTATGTTGCATGATCACGTCGACGCCCTGCTCGATCATCGCCTTGGCGGCATCGGCTTCCTTGGCCGGATCGTACCAGGTGTAGGCCCAGATCACGTTCATGGTGACATCCGGGTTCACCTTCTTGGCCGCCAGATAGGCCGAGTTGATGCCCATCACGACCTCGGGGATCGGGAAGGAGGCGATGTAGCCGATCTTGTTCGACTTCGTCATCATGCCTGCGATCGTTCCGATGACCGCGCGGCCTTCGTAGAACCGCGCGTTGTAGGTCGAGACGTTCGGATGCTCGCGCTTGTAACCCGTCGCATGTTCGAATTTCACGTTGGGGAACTTCGCTGCAACGATGTTCGTCGAGTCCATGTAGCCGAAGGACGTGGTGAAGATGATGTTGCAGCCCGACAGCGCCATTTGCGTCAGAACGCGCTCGGCGTCCGCGCCTTCCGGCACGCTTTCCTGCCAGACGACGTCGACCTTGTCTCCCAGCTTTTCCTTGACCGCCAGGGCACCGGCATGGTGCTGCTGGCTCCAGCCGCCGTCATTGATGGGTCCGACATAGACGAAGCAGGCCTTGGTCTTGTCCTGCGCCATCGCGGTGCCGGCGAGCGACAGGCCCAGCCCGAGGGCCGCGGTGGCAAGAAGCGTTCTGCGTTTCATTCGTACTCTCCCAGTTGGTGCCGGTGATCCCGGCTTCGATTGCACGCCTCAGCGCGAGGCATGGAAATTCTTTCCAAGGGCAGCCGGTGCATTGAGCGCGGCCCGGCCCCTGTCTGCGGACATGATGACCAGCACGAGGATCGTTATCAGGTAGGGCGACATCGACAAGTACTCGACCGGAATACGCGCCCCGGCCGCTTGCAGGTTAAGTTGAAGCACTGTGATTCCGCCAAAAAGATAGGCACCCAGCAGCACCCGCCACGGCTTCCAGCTGGCGAAGACCACGATGGCCAGCGCGATCCAGCCCGCCCCCGCCGTAATGCCATCCGTCCATTGCGGAACCCGGATGAGGCTGACATAGGCCCCGCCCAGCCCGGCCATCGCGCCGCCGAAGAGAATCGCCAGCAGCCGGATGCGCTGCACCTTGTAGCCAAGCGCATGGGCCGCATCGTGGTTCTCGCCCACCGCGCGCAGGATCAGGCCGGTGCGGGTATAGCGCAGCACCGCCCAGACCGCCGCGACAATCAGGATCGAGGCATAGACCATCGGATCGTGGTCGAACAGGATCGTGCCGAGCACCGGGATATCGGCCAGCGGCCCGAACGGCACATTTCCCGTGGCAGGCGGCTTGATCCCCACATAGCCCTGCCCGATCAGCGACGACAGGCCCAGACCGAACAGCGTCAGCGCCAGGCCGGTCGCGACCTGGTTGGCCAGCAGCACCTGTGTGAGAAAGGCGAAGATCAGCGACAGCGCCGCACCTGCCAGCGCGCCGCCCACGAACCCCATGAGCGGGCTTCCCGTTTCGACCGCCGCCGCAAATCCGCAGACCGCGCCGATGATCATCATTCCCTCGACGCCCAGGTTCAGCACGCCGGCCTTCTCGACCACCAGCTCGCCGATCGCCGCCAGCATGATCGGCACCGCCGCCACCATCAGCGAGGCGACAAGGACTGCCGGATTGATTCCGCCGAACATATCCATCACGCGGCCCTCCCTAACGTGTCGCAATGACAAGCGCCGCACCGCCCATCGCGGCGGCACTCGAGCGGTTGGCGATCCGGACGGCACGCGGGCTTTTCAGCCAGCGGCGCGCCCAGGAGGCGCCGATGGCCCAGGCAAGATCGACGGTCAACATGACCGCGAAGGCAACCACCACGAGCTCCGCCAGTCCGAAAGCCGTGATCGCATTCAGGTCGATCAGCGACGGCAGCAAGGCCAGGTAGAACACCATGATCTTCGGGTTGCCCATCGTCAGCGCCAGCCCGGTCAGGAACATGCGGACCGATCCGCCGGCCTCGGGCAGCGCGGCGCCCTCGATCCGCACAGGCGCGGTCCACATCCTCCAGGCGAGGTAGAGCAGATAGCCCACACCGGCGAACTTGATGACGAGGAAGACCGTGGCGAAGCTTTGGGCCAGGAACCCCAGGCCCGTGACCGCCGCGATCAGCCAGATCACCTCGCCGATCCACATCGCCAGCAGGAACGGCAGCACGCTGCCCAGCCCGTGGCTGATGACCCGCGCGACCAGCGCCGCGATGCTCGGCCCGGGCGAGCCTGCGTTGACGAAGAGGGCGGCGGCGAAAAGCCCCAGCGTTGCAAGTTCCATTCAGCGCTCCTTTGCGGACGGGGCGGCCAGGGTCAGCCGGATGCGGTAGTTCGAGAGCATGTCCACCGCCAGGAGGAAGAACAGCAGCATCCCCTGAAACGCCTGGATCGCCGCCGACGGCAGGCCCAGCATGAACTGGGCAAGCTCGCCGCCGATATAGGTCAGCGCCATCAGCAGCCCCGCCAGCAGGATACCGATGGGGTTGAGCCGCCCGAGGAAGGCCACGATGATCGCCGTGAAGCCATAGCCGGAGGCGAAGTCGATGCTGATCTGCCCGGCCGGTCCGCTCACCTCGAACATCCCGGCAAGTCCCGCCAGCGCACCTGAAATGCCAAGGCAGAGCACGACCAGCCGGTTCGGCGCCACGCCCGCGAAGCGCGCCGCCTTCGGGGCCTCTCCGGCAAGGCGGATCTGGAAGCCGAGGATATGGCGTTGCAGCAGGATGTACGCCGCAATCACCGCGATGAACGCCGCCACCACGCCCCAGTGCATCCCCGTTCCGGCAACAAGTTCCGGGTTGGCCGAGGCCGGCCACTGGCTGAGGTTGCGCGAGCCGGGAAAGCCACCGCCCTCGGGGTTTCGCAACAGACCGAGCGACATCGACGACAGGATCGATTGCGCCACGTAGACCAGCAGCAGCGAGACCAGAATTTCATTCGTTCGGAACCGCGTCCGCAGGATGGCCGGGATCATCGCCCAGAGCCAGCCGCCGAAGGCCCCCGCCAGAACCATCAGCGGAAAGATGAACCAGTGTTCGGCCGGGTAGAAGGCCAGCCCCACCCCCGCCCCGAAGATCGCACCCAGGATGTACTGCCCCTCGGCCCCGATGTTCCAGATACCCGCCCGGAAGCCAAGCGACAGCCCCACCGCGATCAGGATCAGCGGCCCGGCCTTTACCAGCAATTGGGGCCGCGAGTAGCTTGCAAATTGCGGATCGAACAGCGGATCCCAGAAGATCGTCCGGATCGCCTCAACCGGGTTCTTTCCCAGCAGGGCGAACATGATCCCGCCCGCAATCATGGTCAGGATCACGGCCAGAACCGGGGTCGCCGCCGTCCAGAAGCGGCTGGGGTTGGGGCGCTTTTCAAGCGTGAACATGATGCGCCACCTCCATGCCGTGCGCGCCGCCCATCATCAGGCCGATCTCGTCCACCGTCAGGCCCTGCACCGGGCGCGGCGCGGTGAGCCGCCCGCCGTTCAGCGCTGCGAAGCGGTCGGCGATCTCCAGCAGTTCATCGAGATCCTGGCTGATGACGACCACGGCCGCCCCCTCTGCCGCCCGGTCGATCAGCGCCTGCCGGATGGCCGCCGCCGCCGCCGCGTCCACCCCCCAGGTCGGCTGGTTCACCACCACCACGCCGGGGTTCTGGCTCAATTCCCGTCCAACGACGAACTTCTGGAGGTTTCCGCCCGACAGTGCCCGTGCGGCCACCCAGATGCCGGGTGTGCGGACATCGTATGATGTGACGATCCGCTCTGCGAATTCCCGCGTCGCCGCCCAGTCGATGAAGCCGTTCCTCACGAGACCCTTGCGGATCGCCCCTGACAAGAGCGCGTTCTCGGTCAGGCTCATGTCGGGGGCTGCCGCATGGCCCAGCCGTTCCTCGGGCGCCGCCACCAGACCTGCCCGCCGCCGCTCGTTCGGCCCCGCGTCGCCAAAGCCCACCCCGTCGATCCTGACCGTGTCCTTCGCGCTCTTCAGTTCTCCCGACAGCGCCAGCAGCAACTCGTCCTGCCCGTTGCCTGCAACGCCCGCGATGCCGAGGATCTCTCCCTTCTGCACGGCAAAGCTGACCTCCTTCAGCGCGGTCCCGAACGGATTGGGCGACTTGACCGAGAGCTTCGTCACCTCCAGCGCCACGGCGCCCTTGGGCTTTTCGCTCCGCGCCGGCGGTGTCAGCGTCTCGCCCACCATCATCTCGGCCAGTTCGCGCGCCGACTTTTCGCGCGGCGTGCAGGTGGCCACCACCTTGCCCCGCCGCAGGATGGTCGCCGCATCGCAAAGCGCCCTGATCTCCTCCAGCTTGTGGCTGATATAGAGGATCGCCGTCCCTTCGGACGAAAGCTGCCGCAGCGTCTGGAACAGGATGTCCACTTCCTGCGGGGTCAGCACCGATGTCGGTTCGTCCATGATCAGCAGCTTCGGGTCTTGCAACAGGCAGCGGATGATCTCCACCCTCTGCCGCTCGCCCGCGCTCAGGTCGCCCACCAGCCGGTCCGGGTCCAGCGGCAACCCGTATTCTTCGGATACCTTGCGGATGCGCTGGGCCAGTTCCCCCATCTTCGGCGGGTTTTCCATTCCCAGAGCGACGTTCTCGGCCACGTTCAGCGCCTCGAACAGACTGAAGTGCTGGAACACCATCGCCACGCCCTGACTGCGCGCCACGCTGGGCTTGGGCGGCGCATAGGGCGCACCGCGCAGCGTCATCTGCCCGCTGTCCGGCTTGATGAGGCCGTAGATCATCTTGACCAGCGTCGATTTCCCCGCGCCGTTCTCGCCCAGCAGCGCGTGGACCTCTCCCCTACCTACGGTAAACGACACGTCGCTGTTTGCCACCACGCCGGGATAGGCCTTTGTCAGCCCCTTCACGGTCAGCAGCACGTCCCCTGTCCCTGTCATCCCGCGTTCTCCTGTCGTGACGCGATTTTCATTGGTTGTCTCAGAAACCCGGCCGCGACCCCCACCGCGATGGCCTGCGGATGCTTGCCGAGTGCGGGGTCGCCGATCGGGCAGTCGATCCGCGCGATGGCCGCCGACGAATGCCCCAGCGCCGCCAGCCGCGACCGGAAGCGCGCCCATTTGGTCGCCGACCCGATCAGCCCCAGCCGGGCGAAGCCGTGGGCCAGAAGGCGGTGGCACAGATCCAGGTCCAGCGCGTGCGAGAACGTCAGCACAAGATGCTCTGCGCTTTGGGGCGCGAAGTCCGCAAGCCGCGCCGGGTCGGCGGCGGGCAGCACCGTGACACCTGCCGGAACTTCGGCTGGAAAGCGGTCCGCTGCCACGTCGATCCAGGTGATCGCCACACCCGGCAGCGGCGCCAGCACCGCCACCAGAGCGCGGCCCACATGCCCCGCACCCCAGATCCAGAGCTGCCGCTCTGGCCTTGCCACCGGCTCCACCATCCAGCCCTGCAGCAGTTGCGGGGCCGGGGCCTCGCCCCGCGCGCGGGCCCGGTCCAGCAGGCGCCTCACCGCCAGCGGCATCGCCCGCCCGTCCACGGCCCGCGCCACGACTTCGCCCGCAGGCAGGGTCGCGGCGTCATGAACCTCCGTCAGCAGGCCCACCGAACCGCCGCAGCACTGCCCCAGTGCCGGTCCCAGCGGCACGCGATCGAACCGCAGCGGCCCGCCCGATGCCAGCAGTGTGCGCGCCCGCTCCATCGCTGCCCATTCCAGCGCGCCGCCGCCGATGGTGCCTGATGCTCCGTCGCGCCAGACCAGCATGGCCGCGCCGACCTCGCGCGGGGCGGAGCCTTCGACCGACGCCACCACGATGCGCGCGACGCGGCCCTGCGCCGTCACGGCATCGCGAAGGGTGCCGAGGTCAAACATCGCCGTGCTGCCGTTTCACGGCCATCAGCACCCGCTCCGCCGTCGCGGGCGCGTCAAGCGCCGGATAGACCGAACCGTCGCCGCAGGCCGCCACCGCATCCGACAGCGCCATCAGCGCCGAGATGCCCAGCATGAAGGGCGGCTCGCCCACGGCCTTGGACTTGCCGACCGTCTCCTCGCGGTTTCCCTTGCCCCAGAGCGCGACGTTGAACACGGGCGGACGGTCCGAACAGGCGGGGATCTTGTAGGTGGAGGGCGCGTGCGTCCTGAAGCCGCCCCTTGCCGTCCCAGACCAGCTCTTCGGTCGTGAGCCAGCCCGCGCCCTGCACATAGGCGCCCTCGATCTGGCCGATGTCGAGCGCGGGGTTCAGGCTGGTGCCGGTATCGTGCAGGATGTCCGTGCGCAGGATGCGGTTCTCGCCGGTCAGCGTGTCGATCACCACCTCGGTCACCGCCGCGCCATAGGCGAAGTAGAAGAAGGGCCGCCCCTCGCCCTTCACCCGGTCCCAGACGATCTTGGGCGTGCGATAGTAGCCGGTCGACGACAGCGAGACGCGCGCCTGGTAGGCCATCGCCGCCACTTCGGCGAAGGCATAGTCGGCGCCGGCGACCCGTACGCGACCGTCCCCGAAGCGCACATCGCCCGGCTTCGCCTGGTGCCGCCCGGCCAGGAACTCCGCCATCCGCGCCCGGATCGTTTCGCAGGCCGCCCGCACGGCCATGCCGTTCAGGTCCGCCCCAGACGACGCAGCAGTGGCCGAAGTGTTCGGCACCAGCGCCGTATCCGTCGCGGTGATCTTCACCGCCTCCGCCTCCAGCCCGAAGACGCCCGCCGCCACCTGGGCGACCTTCTGGAACAGACCCTGTCCCATCTCGGTCCCGCCATGGTTCATCCTTACCGAACCGTCCTGGTAGACATGCACCAGCGCCCCGGCCTGGTTCAGCCAGGTCAGCGTGAAGGAGATGCCGAACTTCACCGGCGTCAGCGCGATGCCGCGCTTCAGCACCGGGCTTTCCCGGTTCCACGCGGCGATTGCCTCCCGCCGCGCGCGGTAGTCCGACGAGGCTTCCAGCGCCGCGACCAGGTCATGCCCGATGAAATCCTCGACCGGCATGTGGTAATGCGTCGTCTGCACGCCCGGCGGAACGACGGGCCGCCCGCCTCCGCCCGCCCGGTCGCTCGCCCCGCGCGACGTCAGGTCGACCTCGTCCGCCAGCGCCGCGCCACGGTCGTTCTTCCGTTCGGAAATATCCTCGGGGGGTCCGGGGGGCAGACGGCCCCCCGGCCTGTCGGCTGCGGCGCGGTAGAAATTCGCCCGCCGCACCTCGAGCGGGTCACGGCCCAGCGCATGGGCGATATGGTCCATCACCCGTTCGATCCCGACCATACCCTGCGGCCCGCCGAAACCGCGGAAAGCCGTGGCGCTCTGCGTGTTGGTCTTCAGGCGGTGGCTCTCGATCCGCACGGCGGGCAGGAAATAGGCGTTGTCGGCATGCAGCATGGCCCGGTCGGCCACCGGAAGCGACAGATCCTGCGACCAGCCGCAACGCATCAGGTGGGTGAACTCCACGCCCAAGAGCCTGCCCTCGGCGTCGCAGCCCGCACGATAGAGGATCGCAAGGTCATGACGCTTGCCGGTGATCATCATGTCGTCGTCGCGGTCGTAGCGCATCCGCGCCGGGCGGCCCGTAGCCCGCGCCGCCAGCGCGCAGCCGATGGCCAGCGCGTTGCCCTGGCTTTCCTTGCCGCCGAAGCCGCCGCCCATCCGGCGCACCTCGACCCGCACGGCGCTCATCGGCAGATGCAGCGCATGGGCCACCTTGTGCTGGATCTCCGTCGGGTGCTGGGTCGAGGAGTGGACGAGCATGTCGCCCCCCTCCAGAGGCAGCGCCATCGCGACCTGGCCTTCCAGATAGAAATGCTCCTGCCCGCCCACCTCCATCCGGCCCTCGACGACATGCGCCGCCCCCGCGACGGCCGCTGCCGCATCGCCCCGCGCCCAGACGACCGGCCCGCCCTCGAACCGGCTGTTCGCCGCCAGCGCCTGGTCGACCGTCAGCAGCGCGGGCCATTCCTCGTAGCTGACCTTGCCGAGCCGCGCCGCCTTGCGCGCCGCGAGGTGGCTTTCGGCCACCACGAGGAACAGCGGCTGGCCGACGTAGTGCACCGTGCCCACCGCCAGCAGAGGCTCGTCATGGGTGGAGGGCGAGCAATCCGGCATGTCGGGCAGATCCTCGGCCGACAGGACCGCGACCACCCCCGGCGCAGCCCGGACGGCGGACAGGTCCATCGAGACGATCCGCCCATGGGCGACCGTGGACAGGCCGAAGGCCAGATGCAGCGCGCCCTCGGGGGCCGGAATGTCGTCCACATAGCGCGCCTTGCCCGTGACGTGCAGCGGCGCCGCGTCGTGCGGCAGGGGCTTGCCCATGCTCATGCCCGCACCTCCAGCACATCGGCGGGGGTGCCGGCGAGGTCATGGGCGTAGCGGACCAGCATGTTCGCCGCCGTCTCCAGCCGGTAGGCGGCGCTTGCGCGCATGTCGGTGAGCGGCGTGAAATCCTGCGCGAAGGCGGGTCTCAGCGCGGCGGCCACCTCGGGCGTCAGCGCCTGCCCGATCAGCGCCGCCTCTACCGTCGCCGCCCGCTTCGGGATGCCCGCCATGCCGCCGAAGGCGATGCGGGCCGCGCGCACCACCCCGCCCTCGAGCGTCACGTTGAAGCAGCCGCAGACCGCCGAGATGTCCTGATCGAAGCGCTTCGACAGCTTGTAGCAGCGCAAGTTGGGCGCGCTCGCCGGGATCGTCACCGCCTCGACGAATTCGCCGGGTCGGCGGTCCTGCTTGCGGTAGTCGAGGAAGAACGACTCCAGCGGCATGTCGCGCCGCGCGTCGCCCCTGCGCAGATGCAGCGTGGCCCCCAGTGCGATCAGCGCGGGCGGCCCGTCACCGATGGGCGAGCCGTTGGCGATGTTGCCGCCGATGGTCGCCGCGTTGCGGATCTGGAGGCTTGCATAGCGGCGCAGCAGTTCCGCGAAGTCCGGGTGAAGCGGCACCATCGCTGCGCGCAGCGCTTCCACCGTCACCCCCGCGCCGATCCGCATCCGGTCGCCCTGCGCCTCGATCCGGTTCAACTCCCCGATCCCCGACAGGAAGGC
Organism: uncultured Alphaproteobacteria bacterium; assembly: GCA_963777765.1. GTDB lineage: Bacteria > Pseudomonadota > Alphaproteobacteria > Rhodobacterales > Rhodobacteraceae > Aliitabrizicola. The sequence goes on from CAVZRP010000009.1 coordinate 282,212, forward strand.
CACGGGCGACAGATCGCGCAGCTCCTTCGTCACCCAAAGCCCGACATCGGTTGCCCCGGCGATCAGCGTGGCCTCGGGGTGTTTCGCATACCATTGCGCAAGTTCATCGGCGGTGCGCGGCTGGAAAGCGCCGGGGGCCGTCTGCCCCCGGACCCCCGAGGATATTTCCTCCAAGATGAAATCAGGTTCGGTCATCCAGCCGGGCACCGGTGCTGTCTCCACCGCCTCCGCTGCGCGCACGATGGGCGCGTAGCCGGTACAGCGGCAGAGGTTCCCCGCCAGAACGTCGTCATGGTCGCGCCGCCCGTTCAGGTGTCCGGCGGCCATCGAGACGATGAAGCCCGGCGTGCAGAAGCCGCACTGGCTGCCGTGATGATCGACCATCGCCTGCTGCACCGGGTGCAGCCGCCCGTCGGGTGCCGCGATCCCCTCGACGGTTCGCACCGCCTTGCCGTGCAGTTGCGGCAGGAACAGGATGCAGGCGTTCAGCGCCCTGGCGCCCCCGGCGTCCGTGACCATGACGGTGCAGGCGCCGCAATCGCCCTCGTTGCAGCCCTCTTTCGTGCCGGTCAGGCCGCGCGTCTCGCGCAGCCAGTCGAGAAGCGTCCGCGTCGGCGGTTCTCCCGCCACGCGCACCGGCGTCCCGTTGAGCAGAAACGCGATCTCACCCATGTGAAAGCCTGCCGCCTTCTCCCCGTCCGGGGCATGTGCGGGCCCGCCCGATGCGGCGTAAGGCGGGGCCCGCGCCCCTTCGTCCCCTGTTTCATCAAGCCCCGCACCCCTTCGCAAGGCAAGCGGAACCTTTCCCGCTTTTCAAATAGCACTTTCGCCTTTTGCCGAAAGACGAGGCAGCCCTTGCGGCCCCGTGCATGCTCGCTAGGCTGCGCCCCATGGCAAACCCTCCCCAATTCATTCACCTCCGCGTCCATACCGAGCATTCGCTTCTGGAAGGCGCCGTGCCGGTGAAGAAGCTGGTCGGCCTCTGCGTCGCGCAGGGTATGCCCGCAGTTGCCGTGACCGACACGAACAACATGTTCGCGGCGCTGGAGTTCTCGGTGACGGCGCAGGGGGCGGGCGTCCAGCCGATCCTGGGCTGCCAGGTTTCGCGTCGCCTTCGACCCCGCCGCACCCGGGCGAGAAGGTCCGCCCCTCGGCGCCCGATCGTCCTGCTGGCGCAGGACGAGGCGGGGTACATGAACCTGATGAAGCTGAACTCGCTGCCTCTACCTCGACGACGGCGCGGCCAACTGCCGCAGGTCACGATGGACGAACTTGCGGCCCATGCGGCGGGCCTCATCTGCCTGACCGGCGGGCCCGACGGTCCGCTCGGCCGTGCGCTTCAGGCGCGGGGCAGCACCCCAAGGCAAGGGCGCTGCTGGAGCGTCTGGCGGCGATCTATCCGGGCCGTCTCTATGTCGAGTTGCAGCGCCACCCCGGCGAGGGCGGACGGCCGACCGAAGCCGAACGGCCTGACCGAGCGCGGCTTTGTCGAATTGGCCTATGACATGGCCCTGCCGCTGGTCGCCACGAACGATGTCTACTTCCCCAAGTCCGACATGTATCGAGGCGCATGATGCGCTGATCTGCATCGCCGAGGGCGCCTATGTCGACCAGCAGGCGCCGCGCCGCCGCCTGACGCCGCAGCACTACTTCAAGACCGAGGCCGAGATGTGCGCGCTTTTCGCCGACCTGCCCGAGGCGCTGGAGAACACGGTCGAGATCGCGCACCGCTGCGCCTATGCCGCCAGGAAGCGCAAGCCGATCCTGCCGCGCTTCGCGGATGACGAGATCGAAGAACTGCGCCGCCAGTCCTGGGAGGGCCTGAAGGACCGCCTCGCCGTCATCCCCCACGCGGCAACGGTCGAGGAGTACGAGAAACGGCTCGCCTTCGAGCTTAAGATCATCGAGCAGATGGGCTTTCCCGGCTACTTCCTGATCGTGGCCGACTTCATCAAATGGGCCAAGGCGCAGAACATCCCCGTCGGCCCGGGGCGCGGATCGGGCGCGGGCAGCCTTGTCGCCTATGCGCTGACGATCACCGACCTTGATCCGCTGCGCTACGACCTGCTGTTCGAGCGGTTCCTGAACCCCGAGCGCGTGTCGATGCCGGACTTCGACATCGACTTCTGCATGGACCGGCGGGAAGAGGTCATCACCTATGTCCAGAACCGCTACGGGCGCGACAAGGTGGGCCAGATCATCACCTTCGGCGCGCTGCTGTCCAAGGCGGCCGTGCGCGACGTGGGCCGCGTGCTCCAGATGCCCTACGGCCAGGTGGACCGCCTGTCCAAGCTGATCCCGGTGGAAGGGGTCAAGCCCGTCTCGATCACCAAGGCGCTGGCCGACGAGCCGCGCCTGCGCGAGGCCGCGAAGGAAGAGGTCGTGGCGCGTCTGCTGGACTACGGCGCGCAGATCGAGGGGCTTCTGCGCAACGCCTCGACCCACGCTGCCGGAGTGGTCATCGGTGACCGGCCTTTGGACGAGCTGGTGCCGCTCTACCAGGACCCGCGTTCGGACATGCCGGCCACGCAGTTCAACATGAAATGGGTCGAGGCGGCCGGGCTGGTGAAGTTCGACTTCCTCGGGCTGAAGACGCTGACCGTCATCCAGAACGCACTGGACCTGCTGAAGGAGCGCGGCGTCGAGATCGACATCGCGATGATCCCGCTGGACGATGCGACATCCTACGAGCTGTATGCCGCTGCCAGGACCGTCGCCGTCTTCCAGGTGGAAAGCTCGGGCATGATGGACGCGCTGCGCCGCATGAAGCCCACCTGCATCGAGGATATCGTGGCGCTGGTGGCCCTCTACCGCCCCGGCCCGATGGAGAACATCCCGGCCTATTGCGAGGTGAAGAACGGCCTGCGCGACCTTGAGTCCATACACCCGTCGATCGACCACATCCTGAAGGAAACCCAGGGGATCATCGTCTATCAGGAACAGGTGATGGAGATCGCCCAGGTCATGGCGGGCTACAGCCTTGGCGGTGCCGACCTTCTGCGCCGCGCCATGGGCAAGAAGATCCCCGAGGAGATGGCGAAGGAGCGCCCGAAGTTCATCGAAGGCGCGACCGCAAACGGCGTCAGCCGGGAAAAGGCGGGCGAAGTCTTCGATCTGCTCGAAAAGTTCGCGAACTACGGGTTCAACAAATCCCACGCGGCCGCCTATGCCGTGGTCAGCTACCAGACCGCCTGGCTCAAGGCGAACCACCCGGTCGAATTCATGGCCGCGGTCATGAACTGCGACATCCATCTGACCGACAAGCTGGCAAGCTATGCCGAAGAGGTTCGCCGCGGCCTCGGCATAGGTGTCGTCGCCCCCTGCATCAACGCCTCGCTCGCGACGTTCAGCGTGAGGGACGGCAAGGTGGTCTATGCCCTCGGCGCGCTGAAGAACGTGGGGGTCGAGGCGATGCGCGCCATCGTCGCCGCCCGGGGCGGCCGGCCGTTCGTCAATCTGTTCGACGTGGCACGGCGCGTCGATCTGAAGCGCGTCGGCAAGCGCCCGCTGGAGATGCTCGCGCGCGCGGGCGCGTTCGATGTGCTCGACGCCAACCGCGCCCGTGTCTTCGATGCGCTCGAGCCGCTGGTGCAGTATTCGGCGGCGCTGCACGAGGCGCGCGCCTCGTCCCAGGTGTCGCTCTTCGGCGAGGCGGGCGCCGACCTGCCCGAACCGCGCCTGCCCAACCGTGACGACTGGCTTCCCGCCGAGCGTCTCGCGCAGGAGCATCAGGCGATCGGCTTCTACCTGTCGGGCCACCCGCTCGACGACTACATGGGCCCGCTCAGGCGGATGAAGGTGATGACGCTGGTCGAACTGACCGCCGCCGCCCAGCATGGCCCGCTGGTCGGCAAGCTTGCCGGGTCCGTCGCCTCGCGCCAGGAACGCAAATCGGCGCGCGGCAACCGCTTCGCGTTCGTCCAGATGTCCGATCCGACCGGGCTCTACGAGATCACCGTCTTTTCCGACGTGCTGGAAGCCGCCCGTGACCATCTCGACACGGGCTGCAACGTGGTGGTGACGGTCGAGGCGACGCTCGAGGGAGAGACGCTGAAACTGCTCGCCCGCGCCGTCCAGCCTATCGATGCGGTTGCTGCCGAGGCCGGCTCGTCCGGTCTGCGCATCCATCTGCAAAGCGCCGGGGCGGTGGCATCCGTCGCTGGCCTGCTGACGCGCCTCGCGGCCGAGGGGGGGCGCGCGCGCGGGCAGGTGCTGATCTGCGTGCCGGATGACAGGGGGCGCGAGGTTGATCTCGCCTTGCCGAACGCCTGGCCCGTCACGCCACAGGTCAAGGGCGCGCTCCGCGCCATGCCGGGCATAGCTTTCGTCGAGGATCTGTAGGCTGCATGAAAAAGCCGGTTCCGGACGGCATCCGGAACCGGCAAAGCAAATCGCTTACTCTGGGGTCGTCGGGTCTATTCGGCTGCCATCAGGTATTCGTGATGCGGGGTGAAGACATCGTGGTAGATGCCGGCGAATTCGCGGATACGCCCCACCCGGTCCTCGGAACAGTCGATCAGCCCGGCCATCGCTACGACCTTGCCCATCGGCTTGGGTGAGCCGAGATAGTCATACGGCCCGTTGCCTGACCGGTGCAGGACGCGGTTCATCACCGGGTCGATGACCGCGATCGCATCCGTCACGCCGGCCGACATGGCATATTCCAGCGCCCCGATCATGACCTCGCTCGTCACGTAGGAAATGCTGTTCCGGCCGCGCCCGCCCATCGACAGCCGCTGCGTGTCCACGCAGAACCGGGTCGCTTCCCACACGCGCGACGACCGCACCGGCGGCTCGCCGTCGAGGATCGACGAGAACACGTCGGACAGCATGTGCGGCCCTGTCGTCTGGAGCTGCCGCACGCAGCCCACGACATGCCCGTCATCGTCAACGCTGATGATGTAGGCCGGATCGAGGTGATCGAACATGTCGATCTCCTTTCCGTCCTGAACCTCCACCTCCCAGCCGAGGCGGTCGTGAAAGACGCGTTTCCGCAACCGGAACATGTCTTCGAGAAGGTGCGTGTGAAGATGATTGTTAAGAGAATCGACAACGTAGATCATTCTGGCCCCCAGTTTGCTCACCCGTGCAACAATGGTGAAGCAACCAAGGGGCGAGCGCCATAAGGGTTATCCCTTATTTGGCCACAATTCCTCTTAAAATCAGCGTGGATAGATGATTCCGAGGCCAATCGCGCGTCCGACGGCCTGAATGGTTGTAAGAGCGCCTAATTTTTCGCGCGCCGAGCGTAGATGGATCTCAACCGTTCTACTCGAGATACTGAGTATATCCCCTACATCTTGTTGGCTTTTCCCGGCTGCCACCCATTGCAGCACTTCGCGCTCGCGAATCGATAGCTGGGGGCGTGTCAGCGGCCCGATCAGCAAGCCTGACCGCATGGCCGCGTCATGCAGATGCACGGCGGCAATCTGCAGTTCACCGATGATGTTGGACTGGAGCTTACGCCATTCCGCCTCGGGAAGCGAGGCCGTAACGCTCAGCAGCCCACGGTCGCCGTACGGCCCGCGGATCGGAACCGTGACACCCTGCGACGTGATGCCGAAGTCATGCGCGGTCCGGAACATCAGGTGGAATTCGGGATCGCGCTCGAACCGCGACCACTCGACGGGTGCCATGCTCAGCACCGCGCGGTGGATCGTCGGGTCCACCAGCTGCATCTTGTTCTCGATGTAGAAGCGTTTCCAGTCGGGCTTGTAGGTCGCGTAGCCCTGCGCCACCCCGGTCAGCGGATTGATGGTTCCGTAGGAGCCGTATTCCACCCCCAGCCGCTGGCAGAGTTGCTCGATGAACTCCTCGAAGTTCTCGGTCGTCCCTGGCACCGTCGAGAGGTCGATGATTTCCATCGTGGTGCCCTACGCCCTCGGGTTTGCTACCTCAACAACCCCCGGTGAGACGCGATCGAAGCGGCCTGAACGGGAGTGCGCGCATCCATACGTGCCATGGCACTTTTCAGCCTGGCTTTCACCGCACTCTCCGAAATGCCCAAGGCATGTGCAATCTCTTTCAATCGCATCCCGCGCGACAGCAGGCGCAGCGCTTCGGTCTGCGCCCGGGTCAGCTCTTCCTCTTCCTCGGCGTCGTGGAAATGAACGGCCCGCAGCGTCGCCTCAAGCTCGCCGATCTCGCCCGCGGTCAGCTCGCGGTCCTCGCGTGCGAAATACCCGAAGGTCCGGCGAGGCCGGTCTTCGTCGGCCGTCACGCAGATCACGGCGCCAAAGGGCATCCCGTAGCGCGCATAGGCACTCAGCACCCCCATCGGATCCGGCAGGTCCAGCGCACTCCAACGGATCGCCCCGTTCGAAGAATAAACCCAGCGCATCAAGGGATCATACAGCGCAAGGCCGTTTGCCGTGTAGTGGTCGATCCAGTCAGGGGCGAAGGTGTTGATCTCTTCCTCGGGGGAAATGAATCCCAGACGGAGGGCGATGTAATGCCCGGCCGGCGCGACAGAGCCGAAGATGTCCTTGCATTCGGCCAGTCTCATGATGGACAGGAAGCCTTTTCCAACGTATCCCTACGGCAATGCTGTTGAGTTAAGCGGTCTGTGGTCTTGTCAATGCGTCCGTAGCCTCTCAACATGGTTGCTTCTACATGACTCTTGCAGAGAAGATAAATGGCGAACTGCAACGTCTGGTTGCGCAAAGCGACTGGCGTTTTGCGGTAGGGCTTCGGATCCGTTTCAACCATCCCACGCTCATGTACCAGACCTATCCCGAGGAATGGGTTCTGTACTACGCCAAGAACGGCCTTCTCTTTTCTGACCCTACTCTTCTCTGGGGCATGAGCCATTTCGGTACCTGCGACTGGGCTTCCCTCGAAGCACAGGACTCCGCGGGTGTGCTGGAACGTGCCAAGGCATATGGGCTAGTTCATGGCCTGATCGTGTCGGTGGGTGACAACACGACGCGCTCCATCGGATTCTTCACGCACGCGACCCGGCCGATCAACGCCGCCGAGCGTGCATTGGGTGAAGACGTGATGAACAAGCTTCACGCGATGTCAGAAGGTGTGACAGAAATGGATCAGGCGCAGCTTGCGCCGCTCTACGCGCTCGCCGAAGAGTTGCGAAAGACGGCCAGTTAGCGTCTTCCGCCCGTCCGAATCCGGCCTGTTGCGATTCGGCTTGCGAGCCGTTGCGCCAGCATCACCGACAGAATGATCCGCGCGAGGTGATGCGCGGTGACATAGACCACGCTCATCTGCAGGCTCAGGGCGATCAGGCTCATCTCGGCCACCCCACCCGGCGCAAAGGCCAGGAACACGGCTTGCACCGGCTCCTCCACCCATCCCGCAAGCGCGACGGCAAAGACCATCGCCAGCGACAGCGTGACCAGACCGTTCAACCCGGCCAGCCACAGAGCCCGGCCCAGCGTCCCGCGCGGCAGCCCCGCGAATCGTGCGCCAAGGCTCGTCCCCACGATCATCTGGGTCAGCAGAATCGTCCAGGCAGGTGGCGTGGTCTGCGTCAGCCCCGCCAGATGCGCCAGCGCCGACAGCAGGATCGGCCCGGTCATGATCGCCGCCGGAAAGCGCAGCCGCCGCCCCAGCCCGACGCCCAGCACGGCGGCCAGGGCCAGAACGCCCGCATCGACCCATCCGATCGGCACCGCCGCCCCGGCCATCTGCACGCCCGACGCGCTGCCCACGGCATGGCCCGTGGCAAAGGTGAACCCCAGGGGCACAAGTATGATGCACAGGATCAGGCGCAGGAACTGCAGCAGCGTCAGCATCCTCGGGTCCGCCCCCGACGCCTCGCCCAGCACGACCGTCTCGATCAGCCCGCCCGGCACCGCGCCGAAAAACGCCGTCACCTTCGGCACACCGCCCAACCGGTGATAGATCACGAACCCCGTCCCCAGCGCGAGCGGCAGATAAACCAGCAGCGCCAGCAGGCTTGGCCACCAGACCAGCGCATCGCGGAGCACCTCGGGCGTGAACGCCCCGCCGATCGACACCCCGATCACCGGCACGAAGAAATACCGCAGCGGCTCCGGTACTGCCACCGCGACTCCGAACGGCCGCCACCCCGCGATGGCAACCGCGCCGACGGCGACCATCGAGCCCAGCAGCATCCCCAGCGGCAGGTGCAGCGCCTGTGCCACGCCTCCGCCGATGGCCCCCAGCAGCAGCGCGAGGCCGAGGGCGTTCGGGTCAACCTCGGTCTGTCCGATCCGGAAGGATGTCATCCGGCCAGATCACCACCCCGGACCGGCGGGTGCAACCCCGCCCGTCACCAGTGTGGCGGGCGCTGATCGGCCAGCGGAATGCCCCCGCCTTCGGCTTCCCGCTCGGCCTCCCGCTCCAGCAGCATCCCAACGCGGCGGCCCAGACGCTCGATCTCCACCGCCTGCTGCGCCACGATCTCGGACAGGTCGTCCACCGCCCGCATCAGATGCGCGATCCGCTCTTCCAGCGCCGTCGTCATGCCGCAGTCCTTCTGCCCGGTGCCCTTGCTAGCGATCCTCGCATGGCCGCCCCGCCACGCCAAGCCGCCGCCTTGCCCAGCAGGCCGCCATCCGATAGACGACCCGGCGACAGCCGGAAGGTCACGAACCATGGCAGATGACAGATCCCCACGCCGGCCCAGGGCCGAAACGCCGAAGGGCTTCCGCGACTATTTCGGCGCCGATGTGGCCGAACGCAAAGCCATGCTCGACGCCATCGCGCGGGTCTACGAGCGTCACGGCTTCGACCCGCTGGAGACGAGCGCGGTCGAGACGGTCGAGGCCCTGGGCAAGTTCCTGCCCGATGTCGACCGCCCGAACGAGGGCGTCTTCGCCTGGCAGGACGAGGACAAGGACTGGCTCGCCCTTCGCTACGACCTGACCGCACCGCTCGCCCGCGTCGCCGCCCAGTTCCGCAATGACCTGCCCAGCCCCTACCGCCGCTACGCGATGGGCCCCGTCTGGCGCAACGAAAAGCCGGGACCGGGCCGCTTCCGCCAGTTCTATCAATGCGATGCCGACACCGTCGGCACCCCCACCGTCGCCGCCGACGCCGAGATCTGCGCCATGCTGGCCGACGCGCTGGAGGAGGTCGGGATCGAGCGCGGCGACTACATCGTGCGGGTGAACAACCGCAAGGTTCTGAACGGCGTGATGGAGGTTGCGGGCGTGCTGGACCCGTCCGATCCCGAGAAGTTCGTACACGAGCGCGGCATTGTGCTGCGCGCCATCGACAAGATCGACCGGCTGGGTGATGCGGGCGTGCGCGCGCTTCTCGGGGATGGCCGCAAGGACGAAAGCGGCGATTTCACCAAGGGTGCGGGCCTGGCGCCGGATCAGGCCGAGGTCGTGATGGGGTTCATGGCCGCCAAGCGCGATACGGGGGCCGCAACCGTCGCGCGCCTGCGCGAACTGGTGGGCGCGTCCATCATCGGCACCGAAGGCGTCGACGAACTCGAACAGATCGCATCCCTGCTTGCCGCCCAGGGCTACGGCCCCGACCGCATCGTGATCGACCCCTCCGTCGTCCGCGGCCTCGGCTACTACACCGGCCCCGTGTTCGAAGCCGAACTGACGTTCACGATCCTTGACGACAAGGGACGCCCCCGCCAGTTCGGCTCGGTCGCGGGCGGCGGGCGCTATGATGACCTCGTGAAGCGCTTCACCGGTCAGTCCGTCCCGGCCACCGGAGTCTCCATCGGCGTCGACCGCCTGCTTGCCGCGCTGCGCGCCAAGGGCAGGGCAGGGGCCGCGGCCCAGGGCCCGGTCGTCGTCACCGTGATGGACCGCGACCGCATGGCCGACTACATGGCGATGGCCGCCGAGCTGCGCCGTGCGGGCATCCGGGCCGAGGTCTACCTCGGCAACCCGAAGAACTTCGGCAACCAGCTCAAGTACGCCGACAAGCGCGCGTCGCCCGTCGCGGTGATCCAGGGATCGGCACGAGGCCGAAAAGGGCACCGTCATCCTCAAGGATCTGATCCTCGGCGCGAAGATCGCGGAAGGGGCGAGCCTCGAGGAATGGAAGTCCAGGCCGGCACAACGGGAAGTGCCGCGCGCCAGTCTCGTGAAAGACGTAATGTCGATGCTCGCGCCGGAATGATGCCCGACCGCGCCGCCATAAGGGCCGAGGCCGACCGCCTCTACACTGCCCTTCAGGCGACCGGCGCGCATCCGGTCGAGGCCGACATCCTGCTGCCCGCCGGCACCCTGCTGGACCTCTATGGCGAGGATATCCGCGCCCGTGCCTACGTCACGCAGGATCCGATCCGGGGCGAGATGATGCTGCGCCCCGACTTCACCGTGCCCGTGGTGCAGATGCACATGACCCACGGCGCCGAGCCTGCCCGCTACTGCTACCGGGGCGAGGTATTCCGCAAGCAGGACCATGTCGAGGCCCGCGCCAGCGAATACCTTCAGGTCGGCTACGAGGTGTTCGCCCGCGACAACCCGCCGCACGCGGACGCCGAGGTTTTCGCCCTGTTCTCGCGCCTCCTCGCCCCGCTGAACCTGCGCCCCGCAACCGGCGACATGGGCCTGATCTTCTCTGCCGTGCGCGGCCTTGAAACGTCGGACCGCCGCAAGGCCGCCCTTCTGCGCCATGTCTGGCGGCCCGCCCGCTTCCGCGGGCTGCTCGACCGTTTCACCGGCCGCATGCCCGCGTCACCTGCCCGCCTCGGCCTTCTCGCCCGCCTGCGGTCCGACGCGCCCGAGGCGCTGATCGAAGCCGCCGGTCAGTTCATCGGCCTGCGCGACGCATCGGAAATCGCAGCCCGCGCCACGGCATTGGTCGAAGACGCCGCCACCCCGCCGATCCCCGACGGACAGGCCGTCCTGCTCGACACGCTTTTCTCTCTCTCCGGTCCCGCCCCCCAGGCCCTGAACCGCCTTCGCACCCTTGCGGTGGAACTCCCCAGCATCGCGCCCGCGGTCGAGCGGTTCGCCGCCCGCCTCGATGCCCTCGCGAACCACGGTATCGACCCCGCGACCCTGCCGTTCGAGGCCAGCCATGGCCGCAACACACTCGAATACTACGACGGGTTCGTTTTCTCCTTCCACGCTGCCGACCCCGCCCTTCCTCCCGTCGCGTCGGGGGGGCGATACGATGCGCTCACCGCCGTGCTCGGCCTGGGCCGGTCCATCCCGGCGGTCGGCGGTGTCATCCGTCCGGGCCTCACCGCCCGGCTGGGGGCCACGACATGACCCTCAGGATCGGCGTGCCGTCCAAGGGGCGGCTGATGGAAAAGACGTTCCAATGGTTCGGCGCGCGCGGCGTGACCATGCGCCAGTCCGGACAGGGCCGGGAATACGCGGGCGAGATCGAAGGGATGGATGGCCTCGACCTCGTGCTGCTGTCCGCCGCCGAAATCCCGCGCGAGTTGTCCGCAGGTCGCATCCACCTTGGCGTCACCGGATCGGACCTGATCCGCGACAGGCTGGCGGACTGGGACAGGCAGGTGGCCGAACTCGCCCCGCTCGGGTTCGGCAACGCCGACCTCATCATCGCGGTGCCCGCCGTCTGGATCGACGTCGATACGCTCGACGATCTCGATGCGGTGGCGGCGGCCTTCCGCGCCACCCATGGCCACCGCCTTCGGATCGCGACCAAGTACCATCGCCTCGTCCGCGATTTCCTGACCGGTCAGGGCATTGCCGACTACCAGCTTGTCGACAGCCAGGGCGCCACCGAAGGCACGGTCAAGAACCTGACCGCCGAGGCGATCGCCGACATCACCTCAAGCGGCGAAACGCTCCGCGCGAACCACCTCAAGGTGCTCTCGGATGGTCTGGTGCACCGGTCCCAGGCCACGCTCTACGCCGCCCGCACTGCGGACTGGCAGGCGGGCGCCGCCCCGACGCTGGCGCGCCTCGCCGCGCGCCTGGGCCTTCCCCTGCCGTCCGGTTTCCTTTCGGCAGAACTACCCCACGGGGGATGATGGGCGCTCGAAAATCCTCCTGACGGCGGGAATTCCTGAGTGCTTTTGTCTGCATATGAAAGTCATACGGTTATCATATGCCATTCATATCCCGCTGGACGACCGTTTTCGGGGCACTATCTCCCGCCCGACGCCATCAGACGGAGCTCACATGACCCTTCGCCTTGCCCTTGCCGCGCTTCTCCTCGCAACCCCGGCCCTCGCCCAGGACCTTGCCACCGGCGACGCCATCAAGGCCGCGATCGCCGGCAACACTGTGCAGGGCAGCATGACCTCTTCCGGCGCCTACACCGAATTCTACGACGTCTCCGGGACGATCAAGGGCAACGGCTACACGGGCGCCTGGACCGTCGAGGGCGACAAGATGTGCTTCACCTACGGCGAGGATCCGGCGACCTGCTGGAACGTCCGCCTCGCGGGCGATCAGGTCACCTGGATCAACAACGGCACCGAAGAAGGCACGGGCACGATCCTGCCCGGCAATCCCAACGCCTTCTGATCTTTCGATTTTTCGCAGAAAAATCGGGCTTTCGCCCTAGCGCAGCCCGATCTCTGCCAACGCCTGTGCCAGTCGCGGCGGCAATGCTTCTTCCCGCGCCCGTCCTTTGGGCAGGTCGCGCGGTGCTTCCTCGGCCGAAAGATAGCGCCACCCCTGAAACGGCCTGCGCGGCGCGCCTTCGGTGCGGATCACCTCTGGGTCCAGGATCAGCGCGCATCGCGCAATTCCATCGCCCCCGATCCGCTCCTGAAGGTCCAGGATCCGCTGCCGCGCAAGGACTACCCCCTTGAAAACCCAGTACAAAGATCCACCGTTCAACACTTCCGCCGCGCGTTTGGGCCACATCCGCGTGACATGCACGGGCCTTCCGCCCGCCCAGTCATGCCGGTGCGTATCCTGCCACTCCGTCAGATCTTCGACCCGCTCGGCCCCGACGCAGAGCTTCAGGATGTTCACGTATTCGGCCATAAGACTCACCCCTGCTGGTCCCCAACAATAGGCGTCCCCGCAGCGGCGGCAATGCGTTGACCCCTGCCTCGGCAACCTTTATCTTGTGGAGTCTGCCTGCGCCCCCACAATCCAAGGTTATCCCCATGTCCCGATTCTCCGCCCCGATCGCCGAGCAGATCTGGGACATGAAATACCGCCTCAAGGAAGCCGACGGCACCGTGATCGACGGCACGGTCGAAGATACCTGGCGCCGCATTGCCCGCGCGCTGGCGGACTCCGAGGCCGATCCCGCCCAATGGGAAGACCGCTTCTACGCAGCGCTCGAGGATTTCAGGTTCCTCCCCGCCGGTCGCATCACCGCAGGCGCGGGAACGGGCCGGTCGGTCACGCTGTTCAATTGCTTCGTCATGGGCACCATCCCCGACAGTCTCGACGGCATCTTCCAGATGCTCAAGGAGGCGGCCGTGACCATGCAGCAGGGCGGTGGAATCGGCTATGATTTCAGCACCATCCGTCCGCGCGGGGCCGAGGTGAAAGGCGTCGCCGCCGATGCCTCCGGCCCGCTCAGCTTCATGGATGTGTGGGATGCGATGTGCCGCACAATCATGTCCGCCGGCAGTCGCCGCGGCGCGATGATGGCCACGATGCGCTGCGACCACCCGGATATCGAGACCTTCATCGAGGCCAAGAAAGACCCCGCCCGTTTGCGGATGTTCAATCTCTCGGTGCTGGTCACGGATGCCTTCATGGCCGCGGTCAAGGCTGACGGGCCGTGGGAGTTGACCTTCGGTGGCAAGGTCTACAAGACGGTCGAGGCGCGTGACCTGTGGAACCGCATCATGCGCTCCACCTTCGAGGTCGCCGAACCCGGCGTGATCTTCATCGACCGCATCAACGCGATGAACAACCTGCGCTATTGCGAAACCATCGCCGCGACAAACCCTTGTGGCGAACAGCCGCTGCCGCCCTACGGGGCCTGCCTTCTGGGCTCCGTCAATCTTGCAAAGCTTATAAAGAATCCCTTTGAAACAAAGGCGAAACTGGATTTAAGGGCGCTGGATGACCTTGTCCGCACCGCCATCCGCATGATGGACAATGTCGTCGACGCCAGCCGCTTCCCCTTGTCCGAACAACTCGCCGAAGCCAAGGCCAAGCGCCGCATCGGCCTTGGCGTCACCGGTCTTGCCGACGCCCTTCTGATGCTCGGCCTGCGCTACGGCTCGGAAGAGGCCGCGGCCCAGACCGAAGCCTGGATGAAGGCCATCGCCCGCGCCGCTTACCTCGCCTCGGTCGATCTCGCGAAGGAAAAAGGCCCCTTCCCCCTCTTCGACGCCGAGAAATACCTGGCATCCGGCTCTTTGACCCACATGGACGAAGACGTGCGCGCGTCCATCCGCCAGCACGGCATCCGCAATGCCCTGCTGACCTCCATCGCGCCCACGGGAACCATAAGCCTTTATGCCGGAAATGTTTCTTCGGGGATCGAGCCGGTTTTCGCCTACGCCTACACCCGCAAGGTTCTGCAAAAGGATGGCTCGCGGAGCGAAGAGGAAGTGGTCGACTACGCGGTGCGCTTGTGGCGAGAGAAGCACGGCGACGCGCCCCTTCCGGACTACTTCGTGAACGCCCAGACCCTGCCGCCGCTGGATCACGTTCGGATGCAGGCCGCGGCTCAGAAATGGATCGACAGTTCCATCTCCAAGACCATCAACTGCCCCGAGGACATCAGCTTTGAAGACTTCAAGGAGGTCTACATGGCCGCCTGGGACCAGGGCTGCAAAGGCTGTACGACCTATCGCCCGAATGATGTCACCGGCTCGGTTCTTTCGGTCTCGGAAAAGACCGACACCGCACCCGGCGAGGCACCCGACCAGGCGCGCGGCACCGGGGCCGAGGTGGTCTACCTCTCCGAACCGCTCGACCGCCCGGCGGCGCTCGACGGGCAGACCTACAAGGTGAAATGGCCCGGTTCTGAACATGCCCTGTACATCACGATCAATGACGTGGTCATAGCGGGTCACCGCCGACCCTTTGAAGTCTTCATAAATTCCAAGAACATGGAACATTTCGCCTGGACCGTCGCGCTGACGCGGATGATCTCGGCGGTGTTCCGGCGGGGCGGGGACATCTCGTTCGTTGTCGAAGAGCTGAAAGCCGTGTTCGATCCGCGCGGCGGCGCCTGGATGGAGGGGAAGTACATCCCCTCCATCCTTGCGGCCATTGGTGGCGTGATCGAAAACCACCTGATTTCCATCGGCTTCATCGACGGGGAAGGAATGGGTCTGAAATCCGATCCAAGGGCCGAAATCGCGGTGCTCGCCACCAAGGCCAAGGCCTGCTCCAGCTGTGGAAGCTATGATCTGCGCATGGTCGAGGGCTGCATGACCTGCGCCAGTTGCGGGTTCTCTAAATGCGGCTGACCTGACACCCGTCGTTGCGGCTCGGTGACCGTGCCGCGAGCGAAACTTTTCCGTAAGCTCCTGCGGCTATGAACCGGACGCGACGGGGGTCGTTTCTGTCACCTGATGGATTGCGGGTTCGAGCGTTTAGCAGTCTCCCTCTGTGCAGCTCACCTGACGTCGGAAGATCAAACAGGCGCGCCAAAAGGTAAATCCCCGCCAGGGTCGGCTTCAAATTCTAATATTCTGTTGCTTGCATGTTATAGCCTGCGCCACCCTTCGCAGCTAGTCTGACGGCAAGAAGCATAAGAAAAGAGCAGGCAAACAGGCATGATAACGGGCTCCAGCGGCACGTTCGTTGTTCCGTGGTCGACCACGGAAATTGACGGTATACCCTCGGCACCGCCCGAAATGCTGATCGTCGGCGCAAGCTGGCGGCGGACGGGCGAGGCCGTTCGAATGGACGGGGTCCAAGGCCTCCTCCAGCTTCAGGATGCCCAGGGGCAGGACGAAATGCGCCGCCGTGCGGCCCGCGCCGTGCGCCGCCTGATCGGTGTGGCGCTGGAACCGACAGACGCACCGACCGCCGATCCGGTTGACGATCCCGGCTCGGACCAGAGTTTCGTCGTGACCAATGGGTTGCAAAGCTATCATGCCGAGATCGTGGATGTTTCTGGTGCAAGGGACAGGCTTCTGGTGTTCGTCGGTGCTGTTCCGCCCTCCGATCACGACCTGTGGGTGGTGCGTATCTCTCGCCCGGACCGTCTTGTGCGACACCCCGATCAAGAGGGCGGCGTAATCTGTTTCACGCCCGGCACCGCACTTGCCACACCCGAGGGCCAGCGCCCGATTGAAGCGTTGCGTCCCGGCGACCTCGTCTCCACCCGCGACAACGGCCCGCAGCCCATCATCTGGTGCGGCCAACGCCGAATGACCGGCGCGCGCCTGTATGCCATGCCTCACCTTCGCCCGATCCGCATCCGCAGCAACGCCTTCGGCATCGGCCAACCCGACCGCGAACTGATCGTTTCGCCCCAGCATCGGATGCTGATCCGTGGCCGTGCGGCCGAGGCGCTGTTCAACACGGATGAAGTGCTGGTCGCCGCCGAGCATCTTTTGAACGACATCTCGATTACCATCGACCACCAGTTGCGTGAGGTGACTTATGTCCATGTCATGCTGGAGAGGCACCAGATCGTCTGGGCCAACGGATTATTGACCGAAAGCTTCCACCCGTCGCATACCTCGCTCGATGCGATCGAGCCTGTGCAGCGCGAGGCTCTGCTGATCGCGATGCCAGCCCTTGCCACGAACCCCCTGGCGTATGGCGATCCCGTCCGCCGCAACCTTTCGGCAGCCGAAGCCGCAATCCTGCGCCATCGGCTTTCATCCTGAGCGGCTGTTCGACTCTCCCCCTTCCGGCTGTATAAGCCGCGCACTCCCGGATGAAAGTCCGGGGGTTTTTCATTGGTGTTGGCGGCCCCCGCAAGGGGAAACCTGTCGTCCCGGGAACGGGAAAAGGACAACGCCCTTCGTCAGGCTCCGAGGCCCGGAAAGCGGAAACCGCCTTCCAGACAAGCCGAAGGAGAAAACACATGAAGGAGATCAGCGGTGACAAAACGCACCTCTGCCAAGTACAAGATCGACCGCCGCATGGGCGAAAACATCTGGGGCCGTCCGAAATCCCCGGTGAACAAGCGTGAATACGGTCCGGGCCAGCACGGCCAGCGCCGCAAGAACAAGCTGTCGGACTTCGGTACGCAGCTGCGCGCGAAGCAGAAGCTCAAGGGCTATTACGGCGACCTGACGGAAAAGCAGTTCCGCAAGATCTACGCCGAGGCCGAGCGTGTGCGCGGCGATACCGGCGAGATGCTGGTCGGCCTGCTTGAGCGCCGCCTTGATGCAGTCGTCTACCGCGCGAAGCTTGTCCCCACCATCTTTGCTGCGCGCCAGTTCGTGAACCATGGCCATGTCATGGTGAACGGCCAGCGCGTGAATATCGCTTCCTATCGCGTGAAGGAAGGCGACCTCATCGAGGTTCGGCAGAAGTCGAAGCAGATGGCGTTGATCCTTGAGGCCATTCAGTTGACCGAGCGGGACGTGCCGGATTACCTGGAAGTCGACCACTCGAAGCTGATCGTGAAGTTTGTCCGCACTCCCGGCCTGGGCGACGTGCCCTATCCTGTGCAGATGGAACCGAACCTCGTGGTCGAATACTACGCCAAGAACTGATCCTTCGGGATCGTGGTTCGAAAGGCCCGCCAGCGAGGCGGGCCTTTTGTTTTTTCGGATGTCTTGGCATGCTGCTTTCGCATCCGAAACGATCGAGGACGTGCCAGTGACCAAGCCCGTTGTGGAAACCAAGTTCGAGCAGTTGCTCTTTTTCTCGCGCTGGCTGATGGCGCCCATGTATCTGGGGCTCGCCGTGACGCTGGGAATGCTGATGGTCGTCTTCTTGCGCGATCTGTGGAAATACGCGCAGCAGATCATGACGATGAGCGCCGAGCAGGTGATTCTTGTCGCGCTGACGCTGATCGACCTGACGCTGGCGGCGAACCTTCTGCTGATCGTTCTGTTCTCGGGATACGAGAACTTTGTCTCGAAGCTCGACATCGACGATGGTGGCGACCGTCCGGACTGGATGGGAACTGTCGACTTCTCGGGCCTTAAGATGAAGCTGATCGCGTCGATCGTGGCGATCTCGGGGATTCACCTGCTGAAGCGGTTCATGGAGATCGGCGACAGCGTCGCCGATGCCAAGTTCGGCGAAACCGAGCTTTACTGGTTCGTGGTCATCCACTTGACCTTTGTCGTTTCCGGCGTGCTGCTGGCAGCGATGGACTGGATGACGTCGAGCGCGAAGAAATATTGAATGACCCACCCCCTGCACGCCCGAGTCGACGGCCCGCTCGTCCTGATCGGCTTCGGCTCCATCGGTCGCGGCACTCTGCCGCTGATCGAGCGCCACATCGCCTTCGACCGACGCCGCTTCACGGTGATCGAGCCGAGCGGCGAACACGCGGCACTTCTGGCCCAGCACGGGATCCGTCACCTGCAAGTGGCGCTGACGCGTGATAACTATGCGGAAATTCTGCGCCCGCTGTTCCCGGACGGTCGCGGATTCGTCGTGAACCTGTCGGTCGATGTCGGTTCGATCGACCTGATGTTGCTCTGTCAGGACCTAGGCGTCCTTTATATCGACACGGTGATCGAGCCTTGGCCCGGTTTCTATTTCGGTTCGACCGTCCCGAATGCCGAGCGTACCAACTACCCGCTGCGGGAAGAGGTGCGGGCGCTGGCCCGAAAACATGCGGGTGGCCCTACGTCCGTCTCCTGCTGCGGCGCAAACCCCGGAATGGTGTCGTGGCTGTTGAAAGAAGCGCTGCTGCGCCTCGCCGCTGACAGCGACCGGCCGACCGACGCCCCGGCAACGCGCGAAGGCTGGGCGCGTCTGATGCAGTCCCTTGGCGTCAAGGGTGTTCATGTGGCCGAACGGGACACGCAGATTTCGGCCCGTGCCAAACCCCAGGGCACTTTCGTGAACACCTGGTCCGTCGATGGTCTGTTGTCCGAAGGCTATCAACCTGCCGAACTGGGCTGGGGCAGCCATGAGCGGCGCCTGCCCCCGAACGGCCACGCCTTCGCCACCGGCAGCCGCTGCGCGATCTGGATCGACCGGCCCGGCGCCGATACCCGCGTCCGGAGCTGGTGCCCCGGCGTCGGTCCGCAGTTCGGCTACCTTGTCACCCATAACGAGGCGATTTCGATCTCGGACTACTACACGGTCGGAAGCGGTGCTGAACCGGAGTATCGTCCCACCTGCCACTATGCCTACCACCCGAGCAACGATGCCATCCTGTCATTGCACGAGATCAACGGAGCCGGCCGCCTGCCGGATAAGAAGCATATCCTGACGGTGGATGAGATCGTCAGCGGCGGCGACGATCTTGGCGTTTTTCTCTATGGCCCTCGCCGTGCCCTCTGGTACGGCTCGCGCCTGTCCATCGAGGTGACGCGTGACCTCGCGCCCTGGCAGAACGCGACGGGAATGCAGGTGACCTCGGCCGTGCTGGCGGCGATGGTCTGGGCCATCGAGAATCCCCGCGCCGGGATCGTCGAAGCGGACGAGATGGATCACGCCCGCTGCCTTGCCGTCCAGCGCCCCTATTTGGGCCGGATCGAGGCGCATTACACCGACTGGACGCCGCTTGCCCACCGCATCAACCGCTTCGCCGAGGATCGTGACGACAGCGATCCATGGCAATTCATCAACTTCCTCGCCGTCTGAAGCGCAGCGGGCCTTGCGGCCACAAGTTGCTGGCAAAGGCCCGGCGCGCCCGCTAGAACCGCGCGGACAGCCGGAGGCCAGCATGAACGACGCGATCCGCCCTCAGCCGGGCATCCTTGACATCGCCCTTTATCAGGGCGGTCAGGCGCATGTTGCGGGCGTGTCGAATGTCGTGAAGCTGAGCTCGAACGAAAACCCGTTCGGTCCGTCGGAACGCGCGAAGGACGTGTTCCTGCGCACGGTACACCAGCTTCACCGCTATCCCTCGACCGACCATGGCAACCTGAGGCAAGCGATCGCCGATGTCCACGGGCTGGATCCCGAACGGATCATCTGCGGTGCGGGCTCTGACGAGATCATTACCTTCCTCTGCCAGGCCTATGCGGGGTCGGGGGATGAGGTGATCCATACCGAGCATGGCTTCCTGATGTACCGTATTTCGACCCTCGCGGTTGGTGCCACGCCGGTGGAAGTTCCCGAGCGCGAGCGGACGGCGGATGTCGATGCGATCCTGGCTGCCTGCACGAAAAAGACGAAGATTGTCTTCATCGCGAATCCGAACAATCCAACCGGCACCATGATCGGCGCCAAGGACATGGCGCGGCTGGCCGAGGGGTTGCCGAAACAGGCCATCCTCGTGCTCGACGGGGCGTATGCTGAATATGTCGAGGCCTATGACGGCGGCAAGGCCCTGATCGAGGCGCGAGACAATGTTGTGATGACCCGCACCTTCTCCAAGGTCTACGGGCTTGGCGGCCTGCGAATCGGCTGGGGCTATGGCCCCAAGACGATCATCGACGTGTTGAATCGCATCCGTGGTCCCTTCAACCTTTCCACGACCCAGCTTGACGTGGCCGAAGCCGCCGTGCGTGACCAGGATCACGTTGTGCGTTGCAGGTCCGAAAACACCCGGATGCGCAGCTGGCTTGCCGAATCGCTGGCCGAGATGGGCGTGCCCTCCGATACCTCCACCGCGAATTTTGTGCTGGCGCGCTTCGCCGATGCGGGCGAGGCCGAGGCCTGCGATGCCTACCTCAAGTCGCAGGGCCTGATTGTCCGTCTCGTTGCCGGGTACAAGCTTCCCCATTGTCTGCGCATCACCGTCGGCGACGAGTCTTCGTGCCGGCGGGTCGTCCATGCCGTCGCACAGTTCAAGGGCCAGCGCTGATGGCTGTCATCTATAATCGTGTCGCTCTGATCGGCCTCGGGTTGATCGCGTCGTCCATGGCCCATGCCATGAAACAGGCCGGGCTGGCGGGGCAGATCGTTGGCTATGCCAAGTCTGCCGAAACGCGCGCCGTCGCGCTGGAGCTTGGCTTCTGCGACGAAGTGACAGAGACGGCGGCAAAGGCAGTGGCCGGGGCTGACCTTGTGGTGCTGGCCGTGCCGGTCGGGGCAATGGCTGCGCTGGCGGCCGAAATCGGGCCTCACCTTGCGCCGGGGGCGACGGTCACGGATGTCGGTTCGGTCAAGCAGGCGGTGATCGACGCGGTTGCGCCGCACATACCGGCGGGCGTCCACTTCATCCCGGGCCACCCGATCGCGGGGACCGAGCATTCCGGTCCCCGGTCGGGTTTTTCGACGTTGTTCCGGAACCGGTGGTGGCTTCTGACCCCGATCGAGGGAACCGATCCCCAGGCGGTCGCGCGCCTGCGATCGCTGCTCGAAGCGATGGGTGCGAATGTGGACGAGATGGAACCCGCCCATCACGACCTTGTTCTGGCTGTCACGAGTCACACGCCGCACCTGATCGCCTACACGATGGTCGGCGTCGCCGACGACCTGCGCCGGGTAACGGACACCGAGGTCATCAAGTACTCGGCGGCGGGTTTCCGCGACTTCACGCGGATTGCCGCCAGCGACCCCACGATGTGGCGGGACGTGTTTTTAACCAACAAAGACGCGACCTTGGACATTCTCGGGCGCTTCACGGAAGAGCTTTTCGCCCTGCAGCGGGCCATCCGTCTCGGCGACGGTCCGCACCTGCATGAATATTTCACGAGGACTCGCGCGATCCGGCGCGGTATCATCGAAGCGGGACAGGATACGTCGGCGCCTGATTTCGGTCGTGCGACAGGATCGGGTTCGGAGACCAAGCCGGGGGAATAGGTCAGAATGCGGCACCTGAAAAAGGCAGCGATGCTTGCGGTCGTGCTTTGCGCGCCGGCCTTCGCGGATGCACCGTCAACCTCTCTGCGCCCGCTCCTCCGCCCGGGTGCTGCGTCTGTAGAGACCACGCTTTCGACTCAGGCTGCGGTGTTTGTGCAAGCCGTGCCCACCGCTGCGCTGCGCCCCCAGCCGCGGCCTGCCACGCCCTCCAGAGCGGTGCCGCCGCTCGCGGCCCTTGCAGCCATTGTGGCGCCCGCAGCGTCTGTTTCCGCACAGGACCGGCCGCGCCTGCGCCCGGATGAGCCGACTGAACAGATCGTGCTCGCGGCGGTCCGGGTCGCCGCTCCGATGTCGACCCCCCGGCCCGAGCCCCGGCCCAGCATCGCTCTTTCAGCGCCGGTCGCCGAGGTTGCGCCCGAAAGCATCCAGACTGTCGCAGCCGTTCGCATCCTGCCCGGCAAGAGTGCCATCACCAGCCGCAAGGGCTCCGTCTGCGGCGACCCGTCGATCAAGGGCGAGGTGCTGGCCCCGATCACCTCGCGGGTGAAGGGCTGCGGGATTGCGGAACCCGTGCGCGTCACCTCGATCGACGGCGTCGCGCTGACCCAGTCGGCCGTCATCAACTGCGACACTGCGGTTGCCCTGAAAGACTGGATCACGGGTGCCCTGAAGCCTGCATTCGGACGGAAAGAAGTCGCCTCGCTTCGCATCGCGGGCAGCTATTCCTGCCGACCGCGCAACAACGTCAAGGGTGCCCCGATCAGCGAACACGGGCGGGGCAAGGCCGTCGATATTGCCGCCATCCAGCTTGCCAACGGCACGACGATCAGCGTTGCGTCTGACTGGAGGCGCTCGGCGGGCAAACCGATGAAAGCGGCCTACAGGGCCGCCTGCGGCACTTTCGGCACCACACTCAGCCCGGATGCCGACCGCTACCATCGCGACCACATGCATTTCGACACCGCCCGGCAGCGCGGTGGTGCGTACTGCCGCTGATCAGTTCAGGCTGGGCGCGGGCCCAAGCGGCAGTGGACCGAGGCTCATCCGTCCGTTCTGCATCGTCAACGGCAGGTCCAGATCGTCGCCGTTCCCCGATTGCGCGGCCAGCAGCCCCAGTGCCCGCTCCCATGTCGGCAACGCCTCTGGACTGATCGCCCCGGTGGCAACCGCAAGCGGCAGGATCTTGCGCCAGTTCGTCAGGCGAAAGTCGATCCGCCCCTCGCCGAGGCCGTCCGCATTCGCCGCCACCCGTCCCTTGCCGTAGAGGGCGAGGTCACCCCAGACGATCAACGCCTCTTTCACATCGATGCCCGAAACCGTCGGCGGAGCACCTTCGACCGGTGCCGCGAACCCTGCGACCATGTCCAGCCGAACCTTCGACAGGGTTGGCGGCAGGTCCGGCAGAACTGCTGACAGTGTCGGGTCTGGCGTGACATCCAGCGCCTCTAAGCCGATCTCGTGCTCCAGCCCGTCGTCGCTTAGCGTCTTGGTCGCGAAGCGCAGCGTCTGCGCCCCGACCGTCCAGCCAAGTGATGATCGAACAGCCAGCGTGTCGCCCACCAGCGACATGCGGTTCAACCCCAGCGGCGAAGCGGGCGCCAGCGCCGCGCTTGCCTGCAGCTTCGCCGAGGTCAACGTCAAATCCTGAACGGGCGTTGTGATGACCTGCTCCGGCGGAAGCGCGGCGATGATCTTCCACGGCTGGTAGCTCAGTGACAGAAACTGCACGAAGGGCGCGCTCCAGCCATACCCGGTCTGCGGATCGAAAAGCCGTGGGCCGGTCACCGTCAGGTCGAAACGGTTGGGAAAGCCATGAACCTCGACGCTCTCTCGTTCCGCCACACGACCCGCTGCGACCTGCTCGACGAACCAGGCCTCCACGGCGCGATCAGCCGCGCGTGACCCCACGAACCAGTAGCCGCACCATCCAAGCGCAGCCACCAGAACCAATGCAATCAAGCCCCGCATCGCTGCCCCTTTCCATTCTTTTGTGCCTGATGTCTACAGACCGCAGGACAGGAGAACCAGTTCCATGACAAGGCGTGACGGCGCGGGCGATCTTTGGGTTTTCGGCTATGGCTCGCTGATCTGGCAACCCGGTTTCCCGGTCGCCGAACGGCAGGTGGCACGTCTGGAAGGGTGGCATCGCAGCTTCTGCATGCGCTCGATCCACCACCGTGGCACACCCGAGGCTCCGGGCTTGGTTCTGGCGCTCGACCGGCGAGCCGGCGCCATCTGCGAGGGCGTCGCCTTCGCGGTCGCGCCGGGGCACGAGGCCGAGACGGTCGATATCCTGCGCGAGCGCGAACTGATCTCGTCGGCCTATCTGGAAACCCGGTTGCCGGTGACCCTGAACGACGGCACCGACGTGACAGCGCTTGTCTACGTGATCGACCCCGATCATGTGCAGTACTGCGGAGGCCTTCCGCTGGAAGAACAGGCCCGGATCATCGGGCGCTCGATCGGCGGGCGCGGGACGAACAGCGAATATCTGTTCAGCACCGCCGAGCATCTTGCCGATCTCGGGATTGACGATCCCGACCTGGCCTGGCTTGCCACGCGCGTGCGTCAATTGACCTGACGCCGGCGATAGTGCGGGACGGCCCGAATGTGAGTTGGCATCGCCCGACCGCCCCCCTATTCTCACGTCCGACAGACAGGGTCAGGAGCCTTATGCAAACCACCGGATCCGCGCCGCGTTTCAACCAACCCGTGCGCCAGATCATCCTGATGGTCATCATCACCGTGGCGGTCGCCGCAGGGCTTGTCGTGACATTCCCGATGCTGCGGGGTGTTTTCCTCGCCAAGCCGCTGTTGAACGGTTTTGTCGGTGTGGTTTTCGCCCTCGGCATTGTCATCTGCTTCCTGCACGTGTTGCAACTTGTGCAATCGGTCCGCTGGATCAACGATTTCGTCGAGCATCGGCCCGGGCACGACATGGTCGAAGCGCCCCGGCTGCTGGCGCCGCTCGCGGCGCTGTTGCGCTCGCGCGGCGCACGGATGCAGATTTCGTCGTCGAATGCGCGCTCGATCCTCGACTCTGTTGCGACCCGGATCGATGAGCAGCGCGACATCACGCGCTACATGGGCAATCTGCTGATCTTCCTGGGACTGCTCGGCACGTTCTACGGTCTCGCCACCACGGTTCCCGCAATGGTCGACACTATCCGCTCGCTCGCCCCGCAAGAGGGCGAGACGCGCGTTCAGGTCTTCGACAAACTGATGAAGGGCCTGGAGGGTCAGCTTGGGCGGCATGGGTACGGCGTTTTCCTCGTCGCTGCTCGGCCTCGCCGGTTCGCTTGTCGTCGGGCTGCTGGAACTGTTCGTCAGCCATGGCACCAACCGCTTCTACCGCGAGCTGGAAGACTGGCTTTCCAGCATTACCCGCGTCGGCTTCTCGACGGGTGAGGCCGAGACGGGGAGCGGCTCCGAAATGGCTGCCGTCTCGACCGCCTTCGACAATCTTGCGGAGCAGATGGAGGCGCTGCAGGGACTTTATATGCAGTCCGACACCAACCGGCAGGCGGTCGATGCGCGCCTTGCCGACCTGACCCATTCCATCGAACGGCTCGTCGGCAAGATCGGGGCGGACAACGGGCAGGTCGCGCTTCTGTCGCGCATCGCCGAGGGCCAGGAGAAACTGGCCGCCGCTCTCGCGATCCCCGAGAACGGGGCGCATGTCGATGCAGAGAGCCGGATGCGCCTGCGGTCCATCGACGTGCAGTTGCTGCGGATCCTCGAAGAGATATCGGCCGGTCGGCAGGAAAGCATCTCGGACCTGCGCACCGATCTTGCATCGCTGACCACGGCGATCCGGCTTCTGGCGCGCGGGCAGTCGCCGGGCAGGAGCTAAGCCATGGGCCTGTCCCGCCGAGGAAACCGCCCCGAAAGCCCCATCTGGCCGGGCTTCGTGGATGCGATGACCTCGCTTCTGATGGTGCTGATGTTCGTGCTGACAGTATTTGTTCTGGTTCAATCGGTGCTGCGCGAGACGATCACGACCCAGGGGGACGAGCTTGAGTCCCTGACCGCGCAGGTCGCCAGCCTTGCCGATGCGCTGGGACTGGAGAAGAAGCGGGCCGAGGGGTTGCAAACCGAAGTCGGCCGCCTTGGCTCGGAACTGACGGCGGCCGAGGCGGAAGGTCGAGGCGCAATCGGCCCTGATCGCCACGCTGCGCGGCCAGCTCTCGGCGCGGGAAGGGCGAACTGGCGCAGGCGACGGCCCGGATCACCAGCTTTGAAGGCGCAGGTGGCGAGCCTGCTGTCGGAGCGTGACGCGGCGCGCGGGCAGGCGGGGGCGCTGACCGCCGAGGTCGACAAGCTGAAGACCGAACAAGCCCGGCTGATGACACAGGAAGAGCCAACTGAACCTCGCCCTTGCCAAGGCGCGGGACGAGATCGATGCGGGCACGGAGGCCGCGCGGCTGGCAGCGGCACGGACCGATGCGCTGAACCTTATGATCGAGGAGATGAAGGCCAAGGCGGCGGAGCGTGACACGCAGGTCGCGGCGCTTCAGGCGGACCTGACCGGCGCGAAGCAGGCGCTGAGCGAGGCCGAGAAAACGCGGCTTGCCGATCTCGCGGCGGCCGATGCTCTGCGCGCGCGATTGAAGGGAGCGGATGCCGAACTGACGGCGATGACGCTGGCGTTGGAAGAGCAGCGCAAGCGGGCAGAGGAGACGCTGACTCTGCTGGCGGCGGCACAGACGGCCAAGGTGGATACCGAGCGGCAGTTGACCGAGGCCGAGAAACGGGCGGGCCTTCTGGCGGCGGCGCAGACGGCGCTCTCGGCGGAAAAGACCGCCTCGGCCGAGAGTGCGCGGCGGGTGGCGCTGCTGAACCAGCAGATCGCGCAGCTGACCTCGCAACTCGGGGTGCTTGCAGGGGCTTCTGGATGCGTCTGCCGCGAAGGATGCGGCGGCGAAGGTGCAGATCGAGAACCTTGGCGGGCAGCTCAACTCGGCCCTCGCCCAGGTCGCGGGAGAGCAGCGGCGGCGGGCGGAGCTGGAGGAGGCGGAACGCAAGCGGCTGGAAGTGGAGGCGAAGCGGCTGGCCGAGGAGGCGACCGCGGCACAGGACGAGGCGAAGCAGCTGGAGCGGTTCCGGTCGGAATTCTTCGGGCAGCTTCGCGACCTGCTGGCCGGGCGCGAGGGGGTGCGGATCGTCGGGGACCGGTTCGTGTTCTCGTCTGAGGTGCTGTTCCAGCCCGGCTCGGCGGACCTGTTGCCCGAGGGGAAGGCCCAGATCGCGGGGGTGGTGCAGACCCTGAACGAGATCGCGGCGGAAATCCCGCCTTCGATCGACTGGATCATCCGGGTGGACGGGCATACGGACAACGTGCCGCTGTCGGGGCAGGGGGAGTTCAAGGACAACTGGGAACTGAGCCAGGCGCGGGCGCTGTCGGTGGTGCGCTACATGCAGGATGCGCTTGGCTTTCCGCCCCAGCGAATGGCGGCGACCGGGTTCGGCGAGTATCGGCCCGTGGCCGAGGGCGACAGCCCGGAGGCGCGGGCGCAGAATCGTCGGATCGAGCTGAAGCTGACCGAAAGGTAGGGCGTCGCACGATGTCGCACTGTGCGACACGTCAATGCGCCATTGATTTCAAACGAAAATGTTGATTTTGTTAACCGGTTTTCATGGGTGAGACACGGTCCAAACGACTTTCACGCACGCGCTCGCGCCGCATCATCCCCGACTTGCGGCAAGACAGGTCGGGATGATCTGGATCAATCCGGCGGTGTCTTGCGCGGGATAGGTTTCTTTCCGGCACGGATTGGGGGCATGATCTGACCGGGTGGGTCGGCTGGCAGTTCTTCGGCCCGACCTGCCCATCCCACGGAGGAGACATGAGCACAGATCCCTATGCCGCCCTTGGCCTGACAAAGACAGCGACAGCGGAGGACATCAAGAAGGCCTACCGCAAGATCGCGCGGACAAGCCACCCCGACCTGAACCCCGACGACGCGGCGGCGGAGGCGAAATTCAAGGCGGCGTCCGCAGCCTATGATCTGTTGAAGGACGCGGAAACGCGGGCGCGGTTCGACCGGGGCGAGATCGACGCGAGCGGGGCCGAGCGGCAGCAGCAGCGGACCTATTACCGCGACTACGCCGAGCAACCGTCAAATCCCTATCGGCAGGGGCAGAGCTACGAGGAGTTCGACCCGTCGGACATTTTCGCCGAGATGCTGCGGGGGCGCGGTCGGGGCCGGGCGGGGCAGTCGCAGGGCGGTGCAGGGTTCTCGGCGCGGGGGATGGACCGACAGTATTCGCTGGCGGTGCCGTTCCTTGACGCTGCAAGGGGGGCCACCACCCGGATCTCGCTGGCAGAGGGAGCCGATCTGGAGGTGAAGATACCGGAGGGGGCCGAAGACGGGACCACCCTGCGGCTGCGCGGCAAGGGCGAGCCGGGATTTGGCGACGGGCCGCCCGGCGATGCGCTGATCACATTGGCGGTGCTGCCGCATCCGGTATTCCGGCGCGAGGGCGACGATATCCTGATGACGCTGCCGATCACGCTGGATGAGGCGGTGCTGGGCGGCAAGGTTGAAGCCCTGACGATCGGCGGGCCTGTCAAGCTGACGGTGCCGAAGGGGGCGAGCAGCGGCCAGATGCTCCGGCTTCGGGGACGGGGCGTTCGCGGCAAGGGAGATCAGAAGATTGAGCTGAAGATCGTGATGCCGCCGAAAATCGACGACGCACTGGCCGAGTTCATCGAGGGCTGGAAAGCAAGGAATTCCTACGATCCACGCAAGGGGATGAAAGCATGACCCTGTTCTATTCCGAGGAAGAGGTTGTGGCGACGGTCTCGGGCCTGACGCGGGCGCGGTTGACGGCCTTTGTCCAGGCGGAGATCGTCTTGCCGGTGCAGGGCCAGGGTGGTCCGGTCTATCGGCAGGTGGACGTGGCGCGGCTGCAGTTGCTGCGCGACCTGTCGGATCAGTTCGACATGTCGGAGGACACGCTGGCGGTGGTGATGACGCTGATCGACCAGTTGCACGAGGTGAGGGCAGATCTGAAATCGGTCCTGCGCGCGATTACCGAAGAACCGGTGGAGGTGCGCCAGCGGCTGGGGCTGGCACTGCGGCGGCGGTAGGGGCGGGGCCCCGGCCTGTGCCTGCGTGCATGGTGCCTGGGGCAGGTTGTGTTGTGGGTGCACGGCCTGGATCCGTGGCGGGCCTGCCTGTCAGGCCGGCGCGGGTCCGAGCCGGGCGACCGCCCTCGCAATCGCCTCACGCCGTTCCTTCATCATCGGCGAGGCATTGCGACGATACTCGGCCACCAGATCTGGTGCGGCGGTATCGGGCGATCCTGCGGAAAAGGGCGGGTCGGGTGTGTATTCCATGTAGAGCTGGATCATTTCTGCCGCCCGTTGCCCGGCCAGTTCGGCCGCAAGCGCAAGGCCGAAGTCGATCCCGGCAGTGACGCCACCGCCTGTGATCCGATTGCGGTCGCGGCAGACGCGAACGGCATCGGGCTGCGCGCCGAAATCGGTCAGGAACTCCATCGACGCCCAATGGGTCGCGGCGCGATAGCCGCGCAACAGGCCCGCCGCGCCCAGGATCAGAGCGCCGGTGCAGACGGAGGTGACATAACGAGCGCCCGCGCCCGTGCGGCGCAGGAATTCGAGCACTTCGGCGTCTTCGAGCATGGCGTTGACGCCGGGGCCACCGGGGACGCACAGCACGTCGAGCGCGCGGCAGGCCGCGAAAGTGGTCGTGGGCAAAATCCGCAGCCCGGTGTCGCTGGCAATGGGTGTCAGGTCTTTCCACAACAGGTGCGTTTCTGCGCCCGGGACACGCGCGAGCGCCTCGTAGGCGCCGGTCAGGTCAAGCTGCGTGAGACGGGGGAAAAGGAGAAAGCCGATGACCGGGCCGTTGGCGGACATTTCTGGAACCCTTCACACGCGATACGCAAAATGACTCCGCTCCGGGTTCCGGTCAACGCCGGTTTCCGGAGCGGCGAAAGCCAGACGACCCCCCGCCGGAGCGGGGGGATCGCGGGATCACTCCGCCGTCAGCAG
Source organism: uncultured Alphaproteobacteria bacterium (assembly GCA_963777765.1). Lineage (GTDB taxonomy): Bacteria > Pseudomonadota > Alphaproteobacteria > Rhodobacterales > Rhodobacteraceae > Aliitabrizicola. The sequence goes on from CAVZRP010000009.1 coordinate 311,879, forward strand.
CGGCGGCTTGGAGCCGGCGAGGCGGGGCTTCTGCGGTTCTTCGATCTGGAGGTCGATCGCGTCGTCCTTGAGCCGACACTGCACCACGCCGCCCTTGATCAGCTTGCCGAACAGAAGTTCCTCGGCCAGCGGCTTCTTGATGTGTTCCTGGATCACGCGGCCCAGCGGACGCGCGCCCATCTTGTCGTCATAGCCCTTTTCGCCCAGCCAGGCCGCGGCTTCGGGCGACAGTTCGATATGGACGTTGCGGTCCATCAGCTGGGCCTCAAGCTGCAGCACGAACTTTTCGACCACCTGCAGGATGATCTCCTTGCCCAGCGGGGCGAAGGAGATCACCGCGTCCAGACGGTTGCGGAATTCGGGCGTGAAGGTGCGCTCGATCGCCGCCGTATCTTCGCCGGTGCGCCGTTCGCGGCCGAAGCCGATGGCGGACTTCGACATGTTCCGACGCGCCCGCGTTCGAGGTCATGATCAGGATCACGTTGCGGAAATCCACCTGGCCGGCCGTTGTGGTCGGTCAGCTTGCCGTGGTCCATCACCTGCAGCAGGATGTTGTAGACATCCGGGTGGGCCTTTTCCATTTCGTCCAGCAGCAGCACGCAATGCGGATGCTGGTCGACGCCATCGGTCAGCATGCCGCCCTGATCGAAGCCGACATAGCCGGGAGGCGCGCCGATCAGGCGGGAGACCGCGTGTTTCTCCATGTATTCCGACATGTCGAAGCGCAGCAGTTCCACGCCCAGCGAGAGCGCCAGTTGCTTGGCCACCTCGGTCTTGCCGACGCCGGTCGGGCCGGCGAACAGGTAGTTGCCGATCGGCTTTTCCGGTTCGCGCAGGCCGGCGCGGGCCAGCTTGATGGCCGAGCACAGCGCTTCGATCGCCTTGTCCTGACCGAAGACCACGCGCTTGAGCGTCTTTTCCAGGTCGCGCAGCATTTCGGCATCGTCCTTGGAGACGTTCTTCGGCGGGATGCGGGCGATCTTGGCGACGACCGCCTCGATCTCCTTCGTGCCGATGGTCTTGCGGCGCTTGCATTCGCGACAGCAGATGCTGCGCCGCCCCGGCCTCGTCGATCACGTCGATCGCCTTGTCGGGCAGCTTGCGGTCATGGATGTAGCGCGCGGCCAGTTCCACCGCCGACTTGATCGCGTCGTTGGTGTAGCGCAGGTCGTGATGTTCCTCGAAATGCGGCTTCAGGCCCATCAGGATCTTGATCGCATCCGGCGACCGACGGTTCGTTCACGTCGATCTTCTGGAACCGGCGCGACAGGGCGCGGTCCTTTTCGAAGTGCTGGCGGAATTCCTTGTAGGTGGTCGAGCCCATGCAGCGCAGCTTGCCGCCCTGCAGCGCGGGTTTCAGCAGGTTCGAGGCATCCATCGCGCCGCCCGAGGTGGCACCGGCGCCGATGACGGTGTGGATCTCGTCGATGAACAGGATCGCGTCGGGGTGATCCTCCATCTCCTTGACCACGGCCTTCAGCCGTTCCTCGAAGTCGCCGCGATAGCGGGTGCCGGCCAGCAGCGCGCCCATGTCGAGCGAGAAGATGGTGGCATGGGCCAGAACCTCGGGCGTCTCGCCCTTGACGATCTTCCGGGCCAGGCCTTCGGCGATGGCGGTCTTGCCCACGCCGGGGTCGCCCACCAGCAGCGGGTTGTTCTTGCGGCGGCGGCAGAGCACCTGGATGCAGCGCTCCACCTCGGCCTCGCGGCCGATCAGCGGGTCGACATCGCCCTTGCGCGCCTTGACGTTCAGGTCGACGCAGTACTTCGACAGGGCGGATTCCTTGGCCTCGCCCGCCTCGGCCTTGGGCGTTTCCTGCGGTTCTTCGGCGCCCGTGACCGGGCGCGGCTCGCCATAGGACGGGTCCTTGGCCACGCCATGCGCGATGAAGTTGACCGCGTCGTAGCGGGTCATGTCCTGCTCCTGCAGGAAATAGGCGGCGTTGCGATTCGCGTTCGGCAAAGATCGCGACCAGCACGTTGGCGCCGGTCACTTCGGTGCGGCCCGAGGATTGCACATGGATCGCCGCGCGCTGGATCACGCGCTGGAAGGCGGCGGTCGGCACGGCCTCGGACCCTTCGACATCGGTGACCAGGGTGGACAGGTCGTCGTCGATGAAATCGACCAGCGTCTTGCGCAGTTCGTCCAGATCGACCGAGCAGGCCTTCATCACGCGGGCCGCGTCGGGTTCGTCGATCAGCGCCAGCAGCAGATGCTCCAGCGTTGCGAGTTCATGGCGGCGCGCATTGGCAAGGGCCAGGGCGCCGTGGATGGCCTGCTCGAGTGTGTTCGAAAACGATGGCACGTTCTGGTGCTCCTGTTCCTGCGGGTCGGAGGGGGCATCGTGGCCCCGCACCAACCGTGGCCTCATACGTTTAAAGTTCGGTTTTCTTTGCCGACCTTCAAGTTCTTTTTCTGCCCGGATGCCGTTTCCTTCGGCTTATGTGCAAAATGTGATCACTTCCGGGCAGGTCGTGATCACGCAGGTAATGCGTTCAGAACCTGTCCTTTCGGGCGCGGATTTCGGCGAAAACCGCGGCATCGTCGGCATCGGACAGGCCGACGCCGGCCTTCATCTGCGGCAGTGCGGCGCGCAGGAAGGGGTTCGTCGCAAGTTCTTCGGACAGCGCGAGGGCACGGTGGGCGCGCCCTTCGGCGCGTGCGATCTGCGACCTCGCTTGCCCGAGAGATAAGCGCCGGCATTGTCGGGTTCAAGGGACAGCGCGAAGCGGATGTTCGAGGCGGTGTATTCATGGCCCGAGCAGACCAGTGTTTCGGGCGGCAGGGCGGCCAGCTTCGACAGGCTGTGCCCACATCTGCGGCGGCGGTGCCTTCGAACAGGCGCCCGCAGCCGCCGGCCATCAGGCTGTCGCCGGTGAAGACGATGGCCGACGTCGGGGAAGTGAAAGGCGATGTGGCCGACGGTGTGGCCGGGCACGTCGATGACACGTGCCGGTCTCGGCGCCGATGGTGAAGCGACATGCCTTCGGTCAGCGCGAGGTCCAGCGGCGGCAGGCGGTGGGCATCGGCGGCGGCGCCCGAGGACCATGGCGCCGGTGGCGGCGCGCAGGTCGGCCACGCCCTCGATATGGTCGTCATGGTGGTGGGTGATCAGGATGTCGGTCAGCTTCCAGCCGCGTGCCGTCAGCGCGGCCAGGATCGGCGCGGCGTCGGGCACGTCGACCACGGCCGTCTGCGCCGCTGGCGGCGATCGTGGATCAGGAAGGCGTAGTTGTCGGTACGGCAGGGGATGGTGACAAGTTCAAGCGTCATGGCCTTCGGCCCTGATTCGCGGTATGGTCCGGCGACCGTTCGCCCGGAAGGGCGCCGCCGCAATGCACCTCGACGTGCTCGACCTGCGCAACTTCTACTATCGCACCCAGCTGGGCCGGGTGGCGCAGCGCGCGATCCGCGATCAGGTGGTCGAGCATCTGGCCGCGAGGCGCAGGGGCAGACGGTGGTGGGCTTCGGCTTTGCGGTGCCGTTGCTGCGCCCCTATCTGGCGGAGGCGCGGCGGGTGATCGGGCTGATGCCGGGGCCGCAGGGGGTGATGCCCTGGCCCGCCGGGATGGAGAACGTGTCGGTGCTGTGCGAGGAGACCGCACTGGCCGATGCCGACCGGGCTGGTGGACCGGCTGGTGGTGATGCACGGGCTGGAAACCTCGGAGCACCCGTCGGCGGTGCTGGAGGAATGCAGTGCGGGTGCTGGGGCCGGGCGGGCGGGCGCTGTTCGTCGTGCCGAACCGGTCGGGCCTCTGGGCGCGGCGGGACGGCACGCCCTTCGGCTTCGGCCGGCCCTATTCGCTGGCGCAGCTGGAGGCGCAGCTGAAGCACCACGGCTTCACCCCGGAACGCAGCCAGTCGGCGCTGTTCGCGCCGCCGTCGAACCGGCGGTTCTGGCTGCGGACGGCGGATTTCTGGGAAGGCGACGGGCGGCAGGTCGCGCCCTGGCTGGCGGGCGGCGTGCTGATGGTCGAGGCGTCGCAAGCAGATCTATGCCCCGACGCGGCCCGGGCCTGCGCGAGGTGGTCCGCCGGCCGCTGCGGGTGCTGGAAGGGCTGCCGGCGCCGGTGCCCGCGCCGCGACTGCGACGATGCGTGCCGGCCTGACGGGGTGATTCACCGCGCTTCGCCGCAACTGTGCCGCATTCGCTTGCCGCAGTGCAGCGGCGTCATCGCGTCGCATGCTGCGCGACAGGCGCCAAGGCCCGGTATTGCCAGGCCTGCGAAACGGCTGCCGAAGCGTGACCTTCCGGTTGCAGGGTGCACGGCCTCTGCTACACCGCCGCCGAAATTGAGACGCATGCCCCCGGTATGCGCCACGGGTGGCCTCTGGCCTGAGCGGAGGTTCGCGCGGTGCCGGGGCCAAGACAACGGAAGGGTTGACGTGTCCGAACCAGCTTCGATTTCCACGGGCATTGCCGCGCGCTATGCGACGGCGGTGTTCGAACTGGCCAAGGACGGCAAGGCGCTGACGGCGCTGGAAGCCGACATCGACGCGCTGGACGCGGCGCTGGCGGACAGCGCCGATCTGCGCGACGCTGATCGCCTCGCCGCTGGTCAGCCGCGAAGACCAGGGCAGGGCGATCGCGGCGATTGCCGCCAAGATGGGCCTTGTCGACGCTGACCGCCAACACGCTGGCGCTGATGGCGGAGAAGCGCCGCCTGTTCGTGCTGCCGCAGCTGATCGCCGAACTGCGCGACGCGCATCGCCGACGAAAAGGGCGAAGTGACCGCCGAGGTCACCGTCGGCCCGCGCGCTGACCGCCGCACAGACCGAGAAGCTTGCCGCGACGCTGAAGGCGCGCGTCGGCAAGGACGTGAAACTGAAAACCACCGTCGATGAAAGCCTCATCGGCGGTCTTGTCGTCAAGCTGGGCTCGACGATGATCGACACGTCGATCCAGGCGAAGCTCGCGGCTCTCCAGAATGCAATGAAAGAGGTTGGGTAATGGGAATCCAAGCTGCTGAGATCTCTGCGATCCTCAAAGAGCAGATCAAGAACTTCGGCAAGGATGCCGAAGTGGCCGAAGTCGGCCGCGTGCTGTCGGTCGGTGACGGGATCGCCCGCGTCCACGGCCTGGACAACGTCCAGGCCGGCGAGATGGTGGAATTCCCCGGCGGCATCCGCGGGATGGCGCTGAACCTCGAAGTCGACAACGTCGGTATCGTGATCTTCGGCGTCCGACCAGGACATCAAGGAAGGCGACACCGTCAAGCGCACCAAGTCCATCGTGGACGTGCCGGCGGGCGACGCGCTGCTGGGCCGCGTCGTGGACGGTCTGGGCAACCCGATCGACGGCAAGGGCCCGATCGCGACGACCGAGCGCCGCGTGGCCGACGTGAAGGCCCCGGGCATCATCCCGCGCAAGTCGGTGCACGAGCCGATGGCGACCGGCCTGAAGGCCGTCGACGCGATGATCCCGATTGGCCGTGGCCAGCGCGAACTGATCATCGGCGACCGCCAGACCGGCAAGACCGCCGTGGCGCTGGACACCATCCTGAACCAGAAGGCCTACAACGAGGCCGCCGGTTCGGACGAATCGCAAGAAGCTGTACTGCATCTATGTCGCCATCGGGCAGAAGCGCTCGACCGTGGCGCAGCTGGTGAAGAAGCTGGAAGAAACCGGCGCGATCGCCTACACGATCGTCGTGGCCGCCACCGCCTCGGACCCGGCGCCGATGCAGTTCCTGGCGCCCTATGTCGGCGACCGCGATGGCGGAATTCTTCCGCGACAACGGCCGCCATGCGCTGATCATCTATGATGACCTGTCCAAGCAGGCCGTCGCCTACCGCCAGATGTCGCTGCTGCTGCGCCGTCCGCCGGGACGCGAAGCCTATCCGGGCGACGTGTTCTACCTGCACTCGCGCCTGCTGGAGCGTTCGGCCAAGCTGAACGAGCGATTTCGGCTCGGGCTCGCTGACCGCGCTGCCGATCATCGAAACCCAGGGCGGCGACGTGTCGGCCTTTATCCCGACGAACGTGATCTCGATCACCGACGGCCAGATCTTCCTGGAAACCGAACTGTTCTACCAGGGCATCCGTCCGGCCGTGAACACCGGTCTGTCGGTGTCGCGCGTGGGTTCGTCCGCGCAGACCAACGCGATGAAGTCGGTGGCCGGCAAGGTGAAGCTGGAACTGGCGCAGTACCGCGAAATGGCGGCCTTCGCGCAGTTCGGTTCCGACCTTGACGCCTCGACCCAGCAGCTGCTGAACCGCGGCGCGCGCCTGACCGAGCTGATGAAGCAGCCGCAGTACTCGCCGCTGACCAACGCCGAAATCGTCTGCGTGATCTTCGCGGGCACCAACGGCTATCTCGACAAGATCGCGGTCAAGGACGTCGGCCGGTTCGAGGCCGGTCTGCTGAAGCACCTGCGCACCAAGGGCAAGGCGCTGCTGGACGACATCACCAAGAACGACCGCAAGGTTGCGGGCGATCTGGAAAAGGCGATCCGCGCCGAACTTGACGCCTTCGCCAAAGACTTCGCCTGAGGGCGGGGCAAGGAGATAGGCAGATGCCCAGCCTGAAGGACCTCAAGAACCGGATCGGAAGCGTCAAGAACACGCGGAAGATCACCAAGGCGATGCAGATGGTCGCGGCGGCGAAGCTGCGCCGCGCGCAGGAGGCTGCCGAGGCCGCGCGCCCCTATGCCGAGCGGATGAATGCCGTGATGACGGGGCTTGCTCGCCGGTCGGTCGGCACCGGCGAAGGCGCGCCGCGGCTTCTGGCCGGGACGGGCCGGACAAGGTGCATCTGCTGGTCGTGATGACCACCGAACGCGGGCTTTGCGGCGGCTTCAACTCGACCATCGTCCGGCTGGCGCGGGCGCAGGCGAACGAGCTGCTGGCGGAGGGCAAGACGGTGAAGATCCTGACCGTCGGCAAGAAGGGCCGCGAGCAGTTGAAGCGCGACTGGTCGCAGCATTTCATCGGCCATGTCGACCTGAGCGAGGTGAAGCGCGTGGGCTATGCCAACGCGCAGGGCATCGCGCGCGACAGTCCTGGCGCGCTTCGACGCCGGCGAGTTCGATGTGGTGACGATGTTCTACAACCGCTTCCAGTCGGTGATCAGCCAGATCCCGACCGCGCAGCAGGTCATCCCGGCGAAGTTCGAGGCGGCGCGGCGCACGGCGCTGTACGACTACGAACCCACCGAAGAAGGCATCCTGGCCGACCTGCTGCCGCGCGGCGTGGCGACGCAGGTCTTCACCGCGCTGCTGGAAAACGGCGCCATCGGAACAGGGCGCGCGGATGTCCGCGATGGACAACGCGACCCGCAACGCGGGCGACATGATCAACAAGCTGACGATCCAGTACAACCGGACGCGTCAGGCCGCGATCACCAAAGAGCTTATCGAAATCATTTCGGGCGCCGAGGCGCTCTGACGGAACCGGAGAAACGACATGGCAAAAGCCCGAAGTCAGCGCACTGGCAAGGTGACCCAGGTCATCGGCGCCGTCGTGGACGTGCAGTTCGAAGGGTCGACTTCCCGCGATCCTGAACGCGCTGGAAACCGACAACAACGGCAAGCGGCTGGTTCTGGAAGTGGCGCAGCACCTGGGCGAGAACACCGTGCGCGCCATCGCGATGGACGCGACCGAAGGTCTGGTCCGCGGCGCGGCGGTGACCGACCTCGGCGCGCCGATCTCGGTTCCGGTGGGCGACGCGACGCTGGGCCGCATCCTGAACGTCATCGGCGAGCCGATGGACGAAAAGGGCCCGGTCGACGCGCACCGAAAACCGCGCCGATCCACCAGCCCGCGCCGTCCTTCGCCGATCAGGCGACCGAACGCGCTGATCCTGGTGACCGGCATCAAGGTGATCGACCTGCTGGCCCCCTATTCCAAGGGCGGCAAGATCGGCCTGTTCGGCGGCGCCGGCGTGGGCAAGACGGTTCTGATCATGGAACTGATCAACAACATCGCCAAGGTGCACTCGGGCTATTCGGTGTTCGCCGGCGTGGGCGAGCGGACCCGTGAGGGCAACGACCTTTACCACGAGATGATCGAATCCGGCGTCATCAACATCGACGACCTGACGAAGTCGAAAGTGGCGCTGGTCTACGGCCAGATGAACGAACCGCCGGGCGCGCGTCTGCGCGTGGCGCTGACCGGCCTGACGCTGGCCGAACAGTTCCGCGACCAGTCGGGGACGGACGTGCTGTTCTTCGTGGACAACATCTTCCGCTTCACGCAGGCCGGTTCGGAAGTGTCGGCGCTGCTGGGCCGTATCCCTTCGGCCGTGGGCTATCAGCCGACGCTGGCCACCGACATGGGCGCGCTGCAGGAACGCATCACCTCGACCAAGGCGGGCTCGATCACCTCGGTGCAGGCGATCTACGTGCCGGCCGACGACCTGACCGACCCGGCGCCGGCCACCTCGTTCGCGCACCTTGACGCCACGACCGTGCTGTCGCGCGCGATCTCGGAACTTGGCATCTACCCGGCCGTGGACCCGCTCGACTCGACCTCGCGCCTGCTGGACCCGCGGTCGTCGGGCGAAGAGCACTACGACGTCGCCCGTTCGGTGCAGGGCATCCTGCAGCGCTACAAGTCGCTGCAGGACATCATCGCCATCCTCGGGATGGACGAACTGTCGGAAGAGGACAAGCTGACCGTGGCCCGCGCCCGGAAGATCCAGCGTTTCCTGTCGCAGCCGTTCGACGTGGCGCAAGGTGTTCACCGGCTCGGACGGCGTGCAGGTGCCGCTGGAAAAGACCATCGCCTCGTTCAAGGCGGTGGTTGCCGGCGAATACGACCACCTGCCGGAAGCCGCCTTCTACATGGTCGGCGACATCGAGGAAGTGAAAGCCAAGGCCGCAGCGTCTGGCTGCGGCTGCGGCGTAAGGGGGCATCATGGCAGGCACGCTGCAATTCGACCTCGTGTCAGCCCGGAACGCAGGCTTGCCTCGCTTCAGGCGACCGAGGTGCAGATCCCCGGCGCCGACGGGTGACCTGACGGCGATGGAGGGGCACGCGCCCACCATCACCACGCTGCGCCCCGGCATCCTGCGCGCGCATCGGCGCCGAGGGCGTGCAGTCCTATGCGTGACCGGCGGCTTTGCCGAGATCACCGCGACGGGCGTCTCGGTTCTGGCCGAACGGGCGATTCCGGTCGAGGAAGCTGACCGGACGCTGCTGGACGGCATGATCGCCGAAGCCCGCGCGCTGGCGGCCATGGCGCTGCCCGAGGACCGGGATGCGGCCGACGAAGCTGGTGCACGACATGGTGGCGCTGCGAGACTGCCGCCGGGCACTGAAGCCCGGAACGTGCATAATGCGAGAAGGCCCCGGATGTTGCGGGGCCTTTTTCGTTGATTGTTACTGTTTTCGCCTGAATTGATGGTCGCAGGTCGGACGGCCAGGGAGGCCGGTGCATGAAGCGGATCGCAGCGGACAGGTCGGGGATCGCGCAGGGTCGCCGCGTGCTGTTTTCCGATTTTGCCGATGGCGGGCGCGATGTGGACCGGGCATCGGGCCCGCGCGAAAGCCGCCACATCATCAGCTTTCACGCAGCCGTTCGACGAAGCCGCCGTCGGTCATGGTGTCGATCTCGATGTGGGATCTGGACCAGAAGACAAACTCGCGCGCCGATATCACCGCCGAGAAGATCACCAGGACAGGGTTTCATCTGGTGTTCCGCACCTGGGGCGACACCCGCGTGGCCCGCATCCGCGCCGACTGGATGGCGATCGGCGCCGGTGCGCGACGAGGACGACTGGGAGATCGGTTGACGGTCTGACGCGACCGGTCGCCACCCCGCGGTCAGCGCGAGTACATGCCTTCGTAGATCGGCACCAGCGTGTCGGTCTCGAACAGCGACGACACCGACGTGCCGTTCCAGATGTTCAGGATCGCCTGCGCGAACATCGGCGCGGTCGGGACGATGCGGATGTTCGTGGCGGCCTTCGACCTGCTCGGTCGGTTCGATGCGAATCGGTGATCACCAGCGATCTTCATCACCGAGTTCTGCGATCCGCTCCACCGCCGGGCCGGACAGGACGCCGTGGGTGATGTAGCTGTGAACCTCGGTCGCGCCGTTCTCCATCAGCACCTCGGCCGCCTTGCACAGCGTGCCGGCGGTGTCGCAGATGTCATCGACGATGATGCAGGTCTTGCCCTTGACATCGCCGATCACGGTCATTTCGGCGACTTCGCCCGCCTTCTCGCGGCGCTTGTCGACGATGGCGAGGGGGGCGTTGATCCGCTTGGCCAGTTCGCGCGCGCGGGCCACGCCGCCGACGTCGGGCGAGACGACCATCAGGTCGTCCATCTGGCCCTTGAAGTTGATGCTCGATGTCCAGCGCGAAGACCGGCGCGGCGTAGAGGTTGTCCACCGGGATGTCGAAGAAGCCCTGGATCTGCGCGGCGTGCAGGTCCAGCGTCAGCACCCGGTCGACCCCCGCCTCGGTCGATCAGGTTGGCCACCAGCTTGGCGCGTGATCGGCGTGCGGGCCTTGGCGCGGCGGTCCTGCCGGGCATAGCCGAAATAGGGGATCACGGCGGTGATGCGGGCGGCCGAGGACCGGCGCAGGGCGTCGGTCATGATCAGCAGTTCCATCAGGTTGTCGTTGGCCGGGTTCGAGGTGGGCTGGATGATGATACATGTCCTCGCCCCGGACGTTCTCGAAGACCTCGACGAAGATTTCCTGATCGTTGAAGCGTTCGACCCGCGCATCGACCAGGTTCACCGACATGCCGCGGTGCATCGACATGCGCCGGGCGATGGACTTGGCGAGCGGCAGGTTGGCGTTGCCGGAGATCAGCTTCGGCTCGGTGATGGCGGGCATGGTGCTGTCCTTGGAAGGGTCCGTCGACGCGGCAGCGTGACGGATTCGTGACGTTGACACCGCTTATCACCCGGCTAGGGTCTTGGAACCGCAGCGTTGGGCAGGGAGGCCACCGCTTGCGCAGATCGACTACTTTTTCGCGACGATGTCGCCGTACGTCTACCTCGCCGGGACCCGGCTGGAGGCAGATTGCGGCGCGGCATGGCGCGACGATCGTCTACAAGCCGCTGGACGGATCCGGCGCTGTTTCCCGCGGACCGGCGGGCAGGTGCTGGCCGAGCGTCACGCAAGCCGCCGGGCCTACCGCCTGCAGGAGCTTCGGCGGCAGTCGCAAGAAGCGGGGCTGCCGCTGAACCTGCAGCCCGGCGTTCTTCCCGGTGAACCCGGCGCCGTCGTCCTATGCCGTCATCTCGGCGGCAGAAGGCGGGCGGGGGCGATCTTGGCGGGCTGGTCCACGGCTTTCACGCGCGCGGTCTGGGCCGAGAACCGCAACATCGCGGACGATGACGTGGTTCAGGACATGCCTGCGCGCGCACGGCTTCGACCCGGCCTTGCCGACCGGGGCATGCTGGTCGGCGGCCGAAACCTATGCGGCCAATCTGGAAGAGGCGCGTGGCGCGCGGCGTATTCGGCGTGCCGTTCTACATCGTCGGCGACGAGCTGTTCTGGGGTCAGGACCGGCTGGACGACCTCGACCTGCATCTGTCCGGAAAACTGTAGATGCCTGAAGACGCGTGCTGATGGTGCCGGCCCCCTGTCGGGTCTGGGGCGAGGGGAACGCGCGGCCCGGTGCTGGCGCTGCACTGCTCGCTGGCGCATGCCGGGGCCTGGTCGGGGCTGGCGGAGCGGCTGCCGGGCGTGGACGGTGACGGCGTTCGACCAGCCGGGGCACGGCAGGCACGGGCGTGGGACGGGCAGGCAGACCTGCAGGGGCTGACCACGCGGCTGGCGATCGAGTTCGCCGAGCGGCGCGGGCGGCGGCGGGCCGGTGGACCTGATCGGCCATTCCTTCGGCGGCACGGTGGCCTGCGGCTGGCGCTGGAGCGGCCCGATCTGGTGCGCAGCCTGATCGCTGGTGGAACCGGTGCTGTTCGCGGCGGCGCGGGCGGCGGGCGATCGCGGCCTTTGCGCCGTTTCGGGCCGGGCACGCGCGCCTTTGAGGACGAGGTGCGGGCAGGGCGGCGCGAGGCGGGCGGCAGCGGCTGTTCCACGGCACCTGGGGCGGGGCGGTCGCGTTCGACGACCTGCCGGAGCGCACAGCGGGACTATATGCTGCGAGCGGATCCACCTCATCCCGGCGCAGGGCCCGGCACTGCTGGACGATACCGGCGGGCTTGCTGCGCTACATGGGGCTGGAGAGCATCGGCGTGCCGGTGCTGCTGGTCGAAGGGCGCAGACTCGCCCGCCGGTGATCGGCGCGATCCATGGGCGAACTTGCGCGGCGCCTGCCGCGGCGCGGCGCGGCTGATCGTGCCGGGGGCGGGGCACATGGTGCCGATCACCCATCCGCAGGCCGTGGCGGACGCGATCGGGGCGCATCTGGACCGGAGTTAGGCCCGGGCGGAGCGGCCGGGGATCTCACCCCGTCGCCGGTTGGTTCCGATCCATGGCGCGCCAGTCGGCAACCGCCGCGGGATCTTTGGAACGGAAGAGCCCGATCTTCAGCTGCCGCGAGCAGGCCGAGGAACCGTCCACGTCGGCCTCGGTCGTGGACCACGAGCAGACGAGGCGGCGGGCCCCCTCGCCGGGCCGGGGCATGTCGTAGTAGGCGGCCCCGGCGGCGCGGGCGCGGTCATGGCCGGCCTCGGGGCCAACTGCGCGAACATCATGTTGGCCTGCGCCGGATGCATCAGGCCGCCGCGCCGGGCAGCGCGGCGATCCCGCCGGCCAGCCGCGCGCCCATGGCGTTGGCCTGGCGCGGCCAGCCGCAGCCAGAGGCCGTCCGTGCAGATAGGCCTCCATCTGCGCCGACAGGTAGCGGTGCTTGGAGAACAGATGCCCGCCGCGCTTGCGGCGCAGCTCGAACTCCCAGGCCTTGGCGGGATCGAACATCACCACCGCCTCGACCCCCAGTCAGCCGTTCTTGGTGCCGCCGAAGCGACAGGACGTCGATGCCCGCCTTCCAGGTCATCTCGGCCGGGGTGGCGCCGGTGGCGACCAGCGCATTGGCAAAGCGCGCGCCGTCCAGGTGGCAGGGCAGGCCTGCGCCTGGGCCAGCGCGGTCAGGGCGGCGATCTCGGCGGGGGTGTAGACCGTGCCGCCTCGGTGACGTTGGTCAGCGACAGCATGCCGCGCTGCACGCCGTGCACGCCGCTTTCGCCGGTGCGGGCGAGCGCCTGGCCGAAGCGTCTCCGGCGTCATCTTGCCATGGGCGCCCTCGACCAGCACCAGTTTTGCGCCGCCGGTGTAGAACTCGGGCGCGCCGCATTCGTCCTCGGCGATATGGGCGTGGCGGTGGCAGAAGACCGCGCCCCAGGGCGGGCAGGGATGGCGAGGGCCAGCGCATTGGCGGCGGTGCCGGTGGCGACGAGGTAGACCGCGGCCTCGGGCGCCTCGAAGATCTCGCGGACGCGGTCGCGTGACGCGGGTCATGATCGGCATCGGCGCCATAGGACGGCGCGTAGCCGTCGTTGGCCCGCGAGCGCGGCCATGACTTCGGGCGCGGCGCCCGAGGTGTTGTCGGAGGCAAAGAACATCAGGGGGTTTCCTCGATCACGTAGTCTTCCCAGTCTTCCTCGGGCACCTCGAATTCCGGGCACCGTCCAGCCCGCGCACCGACGGCCCGGCGTGGTGGACGCTGTTCGGGATCGCCCGAGATCAGCGGGTGCCAGTCGTGGCAGGCGGCTTGCCTTCATGCACAGCAGCTGGTAGGCGCAGGTGCGCGGCATCCAGTAGGCGATCTTGGGCAGGGTCTTGGGCGACAAGCCGCACGCATTCCGGCACGAACTGACGGCGGATGTCGTAGCTGCGTGCAGCGGCAGGTGTCGCCGTCCAGCAGGCGGCAGGCGACGCGGGTGATAGGCGACCTCGCCGGTATCCTCATACTCGAGCTTGTTCAGGCAGCATTTGCCGCAGCCGTCGCAGAGCGCCTCCCATTCCTGCGGGCGTCATCTTTGTCAGCGGGAACGGTTTCCCAGAAGCGGGGGCGCAGGGTCATGGCGTGCCTGGCCGAGGATCGTCGCGGGCGCGGGTGCAGTCGGCGTCCATCTGCGTGATCAGGGCGGGCAGGCCGTCGAACTTCATCTCGGGGCGCAGGTAGTCGACCAAGGCGACCGACAGGTGCTGGCCGTAGAGATCGCCCTTGAAATCAAGCAGGAAGGTTTCCAGATTGGGCTGGTTGACGCCGAACATCGGGCGCACGCCAAGGCTGGCCGCGCCCATGTAGCTGCCCGCCTGCGGGCCGGTCAGGACGTCGACCTGGACGGCATAGACGCCGAAGCGCGGCAGGTGCAGGCCCGCGACCGACATGTTGGCGGTGGGATAGCCCAGTTCGCGGCCGCGCTTTTCGCCGTGGATCACCTCGCCCTCGATCCGGTGCCAGTGGCCCAGCATCGCGGCGGCATCGCGCGGGCGGCCTTCGGTCAGGGCCTGGCGGATGGCGGTGGAGGAGATCTCGCGGCCCGCGCGCCTGCACGAGATCGGCGATGGTCACGTCGAAGCCGAATTTCTTCGCCAAGGGCTTGCAGATCGGCGGCGCGGCCCGCGCGGCCCTTGCCGAAGCAGAAATCGGCGCCGACGACGACATGCGAGATGCCAAGCCCTTCGGCCAGCACGTCGCGCGCGAAGGCTTCGGGCGAGAGGGCGGCAAGGGCGGCGTCGAAGGGCAGCTGGTAGAGGTGCTCGACGCCCAGCTTGGCCAGCCGGTTGGCGCGGGCCTCGGCATTCATCAGGCGGAAGGGCGGGGCGTCGGGGGCGAAGAATTCGCGCGGGTGCGGTTCGAAGGTGACGATGCCCAGCGGGGGCCGGGGCGGCGGGCAAGGTCGATCACCGCGCGGTGGCCCAGATGCACGCCGTCGAAATTGCCCATGGCCACGGAGGCGCCACGGTGCATCCGGGTCAAGCCCTTGCCAGTGCTGGTGAATCTGCATCTTCCCCCGCTTGCCGGGGGCGTCTGCCCCGTCAGTCGAACTTGCGGCTGGGCGCCAGAACCAGCGCCTCGCCCTTCAGGACAACGGTATTACCCACTGCGCAGTGGGTTTCAAGGGTCACCCGGCGCCGGGCGTGGTCGATGGCGGTGACTTTCACCTCGGCCACGGACGGTGTCGCCGGGGCGGACGGGGGCCATGAACTTGAGGCATTGGCCCAGATAGACGGTGCCATGGCCGGGAAGCTGTTCGCCGATCACGGCCGAGATCAGGCCGGCGGTCAGCATCCCATGGGCGATGCGACCCTCGAAGATGGTGTCCGGGCATAGTCTTCGTCCAGATGGACGGGGTTGCGGTCGGTCGAGACCTCGGCAAAAAGTTCGATATCCCGGTCGGTTACGGTCTTGCGCAGATGGCGGGACATGCCGATTTCGATGTCTTCGATGCAGATCGTGCCGCGGGGCATGTTGTCGAGCATCCTGCGAATCCCGTGTTCGATGTCGACCGGGACGCATAGCCGATGCTGCGGCGCAGCGCAATCGGCGCGCAAGAATATTGTTCAATGATGGCTGACGGCGCAACTAAAGTTACAGACGCCGTCAGCGCAGACGGCCGATGGCATAGGTCGGGATCATGCTGCGATCCGCCGAGCCAGGCGTCCAGCAAGTCCTTGTCAGGGTTGTCGACATCGGCGCCGAACTCGGTCGGCGGCGATGCCGCCGGTGATGAAGAGCGTGTCGATGCCCTTCGCCCATGCCGCCCTGGATATCGGTGGTGATGCCGTCGCCGATGGCGAGGATCTGCGGGTCGTCGCTGGCGCCGGGCAGGGCGGCGAGGCGGCGGCGGGCGAGGTCGTAGATCGGCGGATGCGGCTTGCCGAAATAGAGGCTGTGCCGCCCATCTCGTCATAGGCCTGCGCGAGCGCCCCGGCGCAGTAGAGCCGCTTGTCGCCCAAATCGACGACGATATCGGGGTTGGCGCAGAGCAGCGGCAGGCCCTTGCGTCTTGCCATAAAGCAGGGTGGCGCGATAGTCGTCGGGCGTTTCGGTCAGGTCGTCGAGCAGGCCGGTGCAGACGATGCCTTCGGCCTCCTGCAGGGGACACGCGGGTGATCGGCGGCTCGGTTGGCGGCGATGGTCGCCAGATCATCGGCGACAGTCGGTGAAGAAAACCTCGTCCTTGTCGGGCGCCGATGTGGTGGACGCGGCGGCCGACGGCGCCGGTGATGCAGGGCGTATTGCGCCGCATCGCCCGAGGTGACGACCTCGTCATAGCAGTCATGCGGCACGCCGAGGCGGTCCAACTGCTTGATAACGCTGGGTTTCGGGCGCGGGGCGTTGGTCAGCAGCAGCACCTTGCCGCCCTGCGCGCGGAAGGCCTGCAGGGCGGCGACGGCAGCGGGAAAGGCGGTCTGGCCGTTGTGCAGGCAGCCCCAGAGATCGCAGAACACCGCGTCGTAGCGCCCGGAAACGTCGGCGAGGGAGGGGATGATCTGGGTCATCGGGGGCCTTTCGGGGCGATTTCGGCGGTATGAAAGCCATATGATCTCCGTCTGACTTCCGTATGCAGACAGAAAGCCTCGGGAATTCGGCGGACGGACGAACGGAGGCGTCGGCCCCCCGTTGGCCTGGCGGATGTCAGAGCTTCAGCGCCGGGATGATCTGCTTCTTGCGGCTCATGATGCCGGGCAGAACGACGGTGTCGCCGGTGACCTTGGCGCCGAAGGAGGCTTCGGCCACCGTCTTGACCAGATCGTTCGGGACCAGAAGCGTCGCCTCTTCCTTGAGGATGTCGATGACGAACAGCAGCACCTGATCGGCGCCGTCTTCCTTCGCCACATCGACCATCGAGCGCATCAGGCTGTCCTTGCGGTCGAGCACGACCTTGGGCGACGGTGGTTTCCAGCACCGAGACGCGCAGCTGCTTGCCGCGCGACGGTCGTATTCCTTGCAGTCCATCCGCAGCAGTTCGGCGTCGGAGAAGGCGCGAGACGTCGGACTTGGCCGCGAACATCTCGGCGGCCAGGTCGGGGATGGAGACGCCCAGATCGGCGGCCAGCTTTTCGGCCACGGCGCGGTCGTGCGGCGTGGTGGTGGGCGAGCGGAATTCCAGCGTGTCGGACAGGATGCAGGACAGCATCGCGCCCTTGATGTGCCGCGGGGCCTTGGCGAGATCGGTGCCCATCAGGTCGTGCATGATGGTGGCGGTGCAGGCCAGCGGGCGGATGGTGATGTCGATGGGGGTGTTGGTCTTGAGGCCGCCGACCAGCATGTGGTGGTCGATGATGCCGAGGATGCTGCGCCTCGTTGATCGAGGGCGGCAGTTCCGGCGGGTTGTTGGTGTCGACGATCACGACCTGGTCGCCCGGCGGTCACGTCGGAGATGATCTGCGGGCTTCGGCAGGTCCCAGTGCGCAGCACGAAGGCGGCTTCGGTGTTCGGCTCGCCCAGCAGGACGGGGTTCGGCCGGGGTGCCCTGCACTTCGGTCAGATACCAGGCCCAGATGATGGGAGAGCCGGTGGAATCGGTGTCGGGGGATTTGTGGCCGAAGACCTTGATCATGGGATGCACCTTGGGCTGAGGGGATTTGCGCGCCTTATAGGCAGGCGGTCGGACATTGTCACGGGGGCGGGCGCGGCTCAGGGTCTGGTGTCGGTCTTGTCGTCCCAGGCGGCGATGGCCTCGACGTGCAGGCGGCGCATCATGTGGTGCACGATCGGGTAGAGGACGAGCGCGGTCAGGGCCGGGTAGGCGGCCCCGGAGAAGAGGGCGTAAACGCTGGAAAAGACCTTGCCTGCGTCATTCGGGACGGGGTTCACCGGACCCATGCCGCCGAGGATCATGCTGGCGTTGAGCAGGCTGTCGACCCAGGTGAAACCCGCGATTGCATGATATCCGAGGATGCCGACCGCGAGGAACAGCACAAGGAGGACCAGCGAGATGAGCACGTAGCGGAGGACCGCCGCGTAGAACTCGGCAGGCGTGTAGAGGCGGAGCGGGGCGGGTTTGCGGGGAGCCATGGCATTTCCTTCGCGGGCGGGGCGGATCAGAGATCGAGCCGCGTGATGGTGAAGCCTTCGCGTTCGAGAAGGGCCAGCACGCCCGTCTCGCCCGACAGGTGCAGCGCACCGAAGGCGGCGAGGGCGGGGCCGTCCTTGGCGGCCGCTTCGAGCACCGGAATCCACGAGCGGTTGCGGTCCGTCATCAGCGAGCCTTCCATCTGCGCGAAGTCCCTCTCGACCCGGGCCGGGTCCATGCCGGGGGTCTGGAGGGTGAGCCAGCGGGAGTATTCCCAGATCATCCGGCTGTCCTGGGCGAAGTAGCTCTCGAGCATGGTGGCGAAGGCATCCTCGGTCTGGTCGTCCATGGCGAGGGCCATTTCAAGCATCTCGGTCTGTTCGGCGGGGGTGAGGGCCGCGAAGATCCGGAAGATGGTGTCATAGGGTTCCAGCGCCCGCACCGGCACCTCGACCTCTGCCGCCTTGGCGATGATGCGCTGGTCGAGGCCGTTCGATTTGCCGGTCAGCGCTTCGGCCGCGCAGGGCGGGATGCCGAGGAGCATCGACAGGTAGGCCGGCTGCATCTTGGCGCCCATGAAGGGCGGAATACTGCGGGCCGACAGGGCGGACTTGAGCCGGTTCCATGTGGCGGGGGGCAGGGTTTCGGGCAGGGTGGGGCCATCCATCACGAACATCAGCGCAGGGTTGGCGGCGAGGGCCTTTTGCAGTTGGGCCTCCTCGATGGGGCCGGCCTCGACCAGGACGGTGTCGGAGGCATCGACCAGCAGGCCCACCTGGTCCATCAGCGCGTCGAAGCGGGGATCGTCGAGATGGTAGGTGCCGACAAGCGTGATCACCTGATCGCCGCGCGTGGCGCGCCAGAAGTTGCCGCGGGCATAGGGGGCGGCCTCGACCCGTGCGGTCAGGTCGGCGCGCACGCCGGGGGGCAGGGCGTCGATCTGGTCGCGCCCCGAACAGGCGGCTTGGGCCCCGGGCGCGAGGCAGGCGGCAAGGGCGGCGGCGAGGGCGGCGCGGAACATCGGATGTCTTTCGCTGGGGCGCCCCGACCTTGCCATGCGGCGGGGGGCGGGCCAAGACCTGTGCCGGTCAATTTTCGCGGATGTCGGGCGTTGACAGCAGCGGCGCGGATGCCTAACTACGCCTCGTTGGCACTCACTCGAGGCGAGTGCCAATACAATTCAACCTGGAACCTAGGGAGTGTTCTCAGATGGCATTCAAACCGCTGCATGACCGCGTACTCGTCCGTCGCGTGAAGAGCGACGAAAAGACCAAGGGCGGCCTGATCATCCCCGATACCGCGAAGGAAAAGCCCGCCGAAGGCGAGATCGTCTCGGTCGGCGAAGGCGCGCGCAAGGATTCGGGCGAGCTGATCGCACCGTCGGTGAAGGCCGGCGACAAGATCCTCTTCGGCAAGTGGTCGGGCACGGAAGTGACCCTGGACGGCGAAGAGCTGCTGATCATGAAGGAAAGCGACATCCTCGGCATCATCGCCTGACGCATGTGGTGCGCTGAAGCGCACCCGACGGGATTCGCTACCACTCAACACAGACAACCAGGAGAGTTTCCATGGCTGCTAAAGACGTAAAATTCGAATCGGATGCCCGCGACCGCATGCTGCGCGGCGTCAACATCCTTGCCGACGCGGTGAAGGTCACGCTGGGCCCGAAAGGCCGCAACGTGGTGATCGACAAGTCGTTCGGCGCGCCGCGCATCACCAAGGACGGTGTGACGGTGGCGAAGGAAATCGAACTTGCCGACAAGTTCGAGAACATGGGCGCGCAGATGGTGAAGGAAGTCGCTTCCCGCACCAATGACGAGGCGGGCGACGGCACCACCACCGCGACCGTTCTGGCCCAGGCGATCATCAAGGAAGGCCTGAAGGCGGTTGCCGCCGGCATGAACCCGATGGACCTGAAGCGCGGCATCGACCTGGCCACCACCAAGGTCGTCGCGGCGATCAAGGCAGCGGCCCGTCCGGTGAGCGATTCGGCGGAAGTGGCGCAGGTCGGCACCATCTCGGCCAACGGCGAAGACGGAAATCGGCCGCCAGATCGCGGACGCGATGCAGAAGGTCGGCAACGAGGGTGTCATCACCGTCGAAGAGAACAAGGGCCTGGAAACCGAGACCGAAGTGGTCGAGGGCATGCAGTTCGACCGTGGCTACCTGTCGCCCTACTTCGTGACCAATGCCGACAAGATGGTTGCGGACCTTGAAGACGCACTGATCCTGCTGCACGAGAAGAAGCTCTCGTCGCTGCAGCCGATGGTGCCGCTGCTGGAAGCCGTCATCCAGTCGCAAAAGCCGCTGATCATCATCTCGGAAGACGTGGAAGGCGAGGCTCTGGCCACGCTGGTCGTCAACAAGCTGCGTGGCGGGCTGAAGATCGCTGCCGTGAAGGCGCCGGGCTTCGGGGATCGCCGCAAGGCGATGCTGCAGGATCTGGCGATCCTGACCGGCGGTCAGGTGATTTCGGACGATCTGGGCATGAAGCTGGAGAATGTCACGATCGACATGCTCGGCCGTGCCAAGAAAGTCTCGATCACCAAGGACAACACCACCATCGTCGACGGCGGTGGCGACAAGGCCGAGATCGCGGCCCGCGTGTCGCAGATCCGCGCGCAGATCGAGGAAACCACCAGCGGACTACGACAAGGAAAAGCTGCAGGAGCGTGTGGCCAAGCTCGCCGGTGGCGTGGCCGTCATCCGTGTCGGCGGCATGACCGAAGTCGAAGTGAAAGAGCGCAAGGACCGCGTCGATGACGCGCTGAACGCGACCCGTGCGGCCGTTCAGGAAGGCATCGTCGTCGGTGGCGGCGTGGCGCTGATCCAGGCGGGCAAGTCGCTCGACGGGCTGAAGGGTGTGAACAGCGACCAGGACGCCGGCATCGCCATCGTCCGCAAGGCGCTGGAAGCCCCGCTGCGCCAGATCGCGCAGAACGCCGGTGTGGACGGGTCGGTCGTGGCCGGCAAGGTCCGCGAATCGAACGACAAGACGTTCGGCTTCAACGCCCAGACCGAAGAATATGGCGACATGTTCAAGTTCGGCGTGATCGACCCGGCCAAGGTGGTTCGCACCGCCCTGGAAGATGCGGCCTCGGTCGCGTCGCTGCTGATCACCACCGAAGCGATGATCGCTGACCGTCCGGAGCCGAAATCGGCCGGCGGCATGGGCGGCGGCGGCATGGGCGGCATGGGCGGCATGGACGGAATGATGTAATTCCTTTCATCCATCGTGATAGAAGGGGGCGCCGGGAGACCGGCGCCCCTTTTTTTGCTTTGTGGAGGCAGGGATGTTCGATCCGATCCGTCAGGCCGTGGCCGAGGACCACGCCGCAATAGACGCGCTGCTGCGCCGGGCTTTCGGCGGGCCGGCCGAGGCCGATCTGGTCCGGCGGCTGCGGGCCGAGCGCGGGTTTCGGGAGTGGGTCGTGGGTGTGCGGGTGCCGCTGGCCTATGCCGCCGTGTCGCCCTTCGAGGCGCCGGTCGACTGGCTGTGCCTCGCGCCGGTGGCGGTTTCGCCGGAAGAACAGGGGCGCGGCGTGGCGACGGCGCTGCTGCGGCATGTGGTGGCGGGGCTGATGTCCGAGAAGCGGTCGGTGGTGGTGTTGGGCGAGCCGCGGCTTTACGCGCGGGCGGGGTTCTCGACCGAGCGGGCCTCGCGGCTGGTGACGCCCTATCCGTCGGCAGCGACGCTGATCGCCCGGCCGGGGAATGACACGCCCGCGGTGCGGCTGGTCTACAACCGGGCGTTCGAGGGCGTCTGAGGCGGCAGAGCGAACGGAGGCCCGTTCCGGGCCGTGCCCTTTGCCTCGCCCCGCCCGCTTGCGCGGGCAGGGCTCAGCGGCCTCCGGCGGGGATATTTGGGGCCAAAGTGAAATACCGGGTGGGATGGTGGGGAGTCGGGCAGGGTGTCCGGGAGGCATGCGCGGGGGCGCGAGAAGTCCGGGACAGGGGCCTCCGGCGGGGATATTCGGGGCCAAAGTGAAATACCGGGTGGGACGGTGGGGAGTCGGGCGGGGTGTCCGGGAGGTGATGCGCGGGGGCGCGGGGAGTCCGGGACAGGGGCCTCCGGCGGGGATATTTTGGGCCAAAGTGAAATATTGGGTGGGAAGGTGGGGAGTCGGGCAGGGTGTCCGGGAGGTGATGCGCGAGGGCGCGGGAAGTCCGGGAAGGGCGGGGGGCGCGGCTTCGTTCGCACGGAACCGGATGCCTGCCGCTTCGTTGTTGTGGTAGGCTCTGCGGGGATGGTCCCCGGCGTGTCGTTGTCGGGTCGGGTCCAGCCCGACCGGGATTGCGGGACGGAGGGCCGACGGTGCGCCCGAGGCGCGGATTGAAGGAGCCGCATCTGCGGTTCCTGCACAGGAGATTGAAATGGCACGTGATCTGAAGGCAGAAGCCGAACTGACGATCGAAGAGCTTGGCAGCCAGATGGCCGATCTGAAGGCGCAACTGGCCGAGATGTCATCGGTGGCGAAAAGCCGGGGTGGTGCGATTGCCGCCGAGCTGAAGGCACGGGGCGAGCATGTCGCCGAGGACGCGAGGGACCGGGCACAGGGCTACATCGCCGAAATGGACTCGGCGATGCGCCATAACCCGGCGACGGCGATGGGCATCGCGCTGGGTGTGGGGTTCGTGCTGGGCGTGGCCTTGAGCCGGAGGTAAGCGGTGTTTACTGCCCTTGGCCTTGCCGCCCGGACTGCGACGCGAAAGGCCGCGCGCAGGGTCGGGCTGGGTGTTGCGGCCGGTCTCTGTCTTTTGACAGGGGCCGGTTTTCTCTTGTCGGCGGCGTGGATCGCGATCGCCGCGGCGAAGGGGGCGCTGTTTGCGTCCCTGATGATCGGGCTTGGCTGTACCGGGCTGGGACTGATCCTTGTGGCGTTTGCGTCGGCCCGGCCCGAGCCGGCATCGGCGGCGCTGCTGGATGACGAGACGCTGGCGGCACTGGGGCTGGCGGCGAAGGGTGCGCCGGGGGATCTGGAGCAGGCCATGCGCGGGCTGCTGACGCAGGCGGGGCTTGCGCCGCCGCAGGCCGGGGGAGCGCCCGCACTGCTGGCGGCGTTTGTCTTTGGCGTGACGCTTGCGCTGTCGCGCCGGCGCAAGCGGTAGCCTGCCAGTCTGTCAGGGCGACAGCAGCGCGGGGCCGGACCTGGGCCATCGCGAGGTATCCGTGCCTGCGGGCAGGATCACGGTGGTGGCGGCGGCGAGGGGCGCGATCACGAAGGGCGAGGTCGTGCCGATCTTGTCGGAGGTTGCCAGGACGACGGTTTCGCCTGCCTGTTCGATCATGCAGCGCTTGATCGCTGCCTCTTCCGCATCGCCGGTGGTCAGGCCGACCTGCGGGTGAAGGCCGGTCACGCCCAGAAAGCACAGATCGGCGCGGAGGCGCGAGAAGCCCTCGGCTGCGGTGGCCCCGACCGCCACCATCGAATGCCGGAAGAGCCGCCCGCCGATCACGATCACCTCGATCCGTGCAAAGCCCTGGAGCGCTGCGGCGATCGTCGGGCTGTGGGTGGCGATCGTTGCCTCCAGATCGTGCGGCAGGGCCGCGATCAGCGCGAGGTGGGTCGTGCCGCCATCGAGGATCACCACCTGGCCGGGCCGGATCAGCCGCGCCGCCGCCGCGCCGAGCAACCGCTTTTCGGCCGTGGCCATCTGGCGCCGGTCGGCCAGTGGCACGTGGGTTGGCGACAGGGGCAGCGCGCCGCCGTGGACGCGCAGCAGTCGCCCCTCGGCCGCGAGATCCCGCAGGTCGCGGCGGATGGTGTCTTCGGACAGGTTCATCGCCTGCGCTTCGTCCCGGGCGACGATGCGGCCGGTCTGGGAGAGGCGGGCGAGGAGGTGGGCCTTGCGCTGTGCCGTGAGCATGTTTGCACGATAATTTATGATACTGCACGATATTGCACGAATCGGGCGGGTGCGCTAGGGGTCGGCTTCACCACGAGGAGAGGTCGAGATGACAAAACCGATGATGATCCTGATTGCGGGCCCCTATCGGTCGGGGACGGGCGATGATCCGGCGCGGATGGCGGCGAACCTGAAGCGGCTGGAAGGCGCGGCCTGGCCGATCTTTCAGCGCGGCCATGTGCCGATGATCGGGGAATGGGTGGCCCTGCCGGTGCTGGAGGGCGCGGGAGGCGGGGCCGTGGGCGACGCGCTGTACGATGCGGTGCTGCATCCGACGGCCGGGCGGCTGTTGCAGCATTGCGATGCGGTCCTGCGGCTGGAGGGGGCCTCGGCCGGGGCGGACAACGATGTGCGGATCGCGGTCGAGCGCGGACTCCCGGTCTATCGGTCGGTCGAGGAGATCCCTGCGCTGGGGTAGGGCATTCTCCGGCGCGCGCTGCCGGAGAGAGGTGGCCATTGCGGAGCGGGCTGCGTAGAACGGATCATGCGACTGATCCTTCTGACCGCTTTGACGATGATGGCGTTCGCGGGCAACTCGCTGCTCAACCGTCTGGCGGTGGGCGGCGGGATGATCGGGGCGGTGCCCTTTGCCGAGGTGCGGCTGGTCGCCGGGGCCGTTTCGCTGCTGGGGCTGGTGGCCGGGCGCGCCCTGCTGCGGGGCGGGCCGATCTGGCCGGGAGCGCGCGGGCGGCTGGTGGGAACGGGGGCGCTGCTGGCCTATCTGTTCGGCTTCTCGCTTGCCTATGGCGCGCTCGATGCCGGAGTCGGGGCGCTGATCCTGTTCGGGATGGTGCAGATCACGATGTTCGGGGGGGCGCTGCTGACGCGGGAGGCGGTGCCGGGGCGGCGCTGGCTGGGCGCGGCACTGGCCTTTGGCGGGCTGGTGCTGCTGGTTTCGCCGGGCGGGGCTGCCGGGCTTTCGTTGCACGCGGTTTCGATGGCCGTCGCGGGCGTGGGCTGGGGTCTCTATTCGTTGGCGGGGCGCGGGCAGGCGGATGCGCTGGGGGCGACCGCGTGGAACTTTGCGCTGGCCGTGCCGGTGGGACTCGCGCTTGGGGTGGTGCTGCCGCAAGCGGCGGTGGCCGCGAGTGCCGGGGGGATCGGGCTGGCGGTCCTGTCGGGGGCGGTCACCTCGGGGCTGGGCTATGCGCTGTGGTATGCGATCCTGCCGGAGCTGGGAGCGGGGCGGGCCGGAGTTGCGCAACTGACGGTGCCGGTTCTGGCGGCGCTGGGCGGCGTGCTGTGGCTGGGCGAGGGGCTGTCGCTGCGTTTCGGTCTGGCGGCGGCTCTGGTGCTGGGCGGGGTCGCCGTGGCGCTTCGGGCGCGGCGGAGCTAGGCCATCGGTGGTTCTTTTTCGGGGAATTGCTTGCAATCGGGCGCCCGCGGGTCTATGTGCAGCGGGCTACGGTTTCTCTTTCGATCCTCTGTTTCCTTACGGCTTCAGTCTTCGATCGCGATCTGACTTGGCCAGGCCATCGCATCTTGCGGATGGCGATACGGAAGACAGGAGTATTCACGATGGCCAATGGCACCGTGAAATGGTTCAATGCAACCAAAGGTTTCGGGTTCATCGCGCCCGCAGGCGGCAACCGTGACGTGTTCGTGCACGTTTCGGCGCTCGAGCGCGCTGGCATCCGCCAACTGGACGACGGCCAGGCCGTGACGTTCGACATCGAAACCGGCCGTGATGGCCGCGAATCGGCGACGAACCTCGCGCTGGCCTGATCTTTCAGGACTGACGAGATTGAACGGGGGTGGCGAGAGCCGCCCCCGTTTGCGTTTCTAGAGTGTGCGTTCCATCCGGATGCGGACGTGCGTGCGCTGACCCATCTGGGCGGGCGGGGTGCGCAGCACTTCGGTGAACCCCTCGCGCTGCCAGAAGGCGAGCCCGCGCGGGTTGGCCTCCAGCACGGCGAGCAGCAGGCGGGGGGCGTGGCGGGTGCGGGACACGGCGAGGATGTGGTCGAGGAAAACCCGGCCCAAGCCCCGGTTGCGCTGGTCGGCGGCGAGCAGCATCAGGCCGAGATAGGCGTCGTCCGTCTCGGGCCAGCCGAAGGCGAGGTCGGCGATGGCGTCGAGCCGGGGGCCGGTGAAGAGGCCGAGTTTCAGGCCCGCCGCCGGATCGCCGCCGGGAGGCGCATCGGTGAAGAACTCCTCCACCAGCGCGTCGTCGGGGGGAAGGCCGGTTTCAAGGTCGATGTAGTCCGCGGCACGGTCGTAGAGGGCACGGACGGCGGCGCGGTCGGTTTCGGGCGAGAGGGGGCGGATCGGGGTCATGCGGGGTAGGCGATGGCCGCGACCTCGAGTTCGGTCCGGCCCGAGGGGCGCGCCCATATCACCGTGTCGCCGACCTGCGCGCCCATGAGTGCGCGGGCGAGGGGAGAATGCGGGGCGATGCGGCCGATGCTGGCGTCGGCCTCATCCTCGCCGGTGATCTCGTAGCGATGTTCCGCGCCGTTCTCGTCGGTCACCGTGACGGTGGCGCCGAAAGCGACCTCGTCGCGCGGCTGGGTGGCGGGGTCCACGGGGATGGCGGCGCGAAGGCGCGCGTCGAGATAGCGGATATCGCGCTCTGCGGCGGCCTCCGGCATCCGGTCGAGACGGTCAGGGCGGGCGCGCAGCCGGGCAAGCTCGGCCTGCGTCGCGGCAAGCCGGGCGCGCAGGGTGGCGAGGCCGCGGGGCGTGACGAGGTTCGGATGGGGGCTGAGCGGAAGGTCAGGCAGGGGGGTGTTGTCGGGGCCGTCTTCCTTGACGAAGGCGCGGCTCATCGCACGATCACCTCGAGCGGGTCGTAGATCAGCGTGTCGCCCCAGGCGGCGGCGGGCAGGCTGTCGGGTTTGAAGCGGATGCGGCCCAGCGACAGATCCTCGCGGCTGAAGAAGCGGCGCGCGGTGACGACACGTTCGGGGTCGCGCCAGTCGGCCGAGAGTGCGCCTTGGGCGATGGTGCAGCGGAAGAAGAGATCCACCTGATGAAAGCCCGAGGCCGGATCGTGGAATTCGTTGATGAGGCAGGGCTGGCCCACGGTGACGGTGAGGCCGGTTTCCTCATGCACCTCGCGGATCAGGTTCTCGTGCAGCGACTTGCCGGGGCGCGCGCCGCCACCGGGGGCGCACCACAGGTCGGACCGACCGCCGGGGTAGGCATTGACCAGCAGGACGCGGTCCTCGTGCAGGATCAGCGCACGGGCGGCGAGGCGAGGGGTGCGATGGGCAGCCATGACGCCCAAGCTGCCGCCGGATGCGTGATTTGTCCATGCCCCGCGGATCGGGTAGGCTTGCGACATGCGATTGATCCTGGCGTTCCTGTCCCTTTTGGCGGCGCTTCCCGCGCGGGCGGATTGCGTGGTGCTGCTGCATGGGCTGGCGCGGACCGAAGCCTCGCTTCTGGCGATGCAGGAGGCGCTGCGATTGCAGGGTTACCGGGTGATCAATGCGGGCTACCCCTCGACGAAGGCGCCGGTGGAGGAGCTGACCGAGACCTATGTGACCCCTGCCGTCGCCGAATGCGGGGTGGAGCGGGTGCATTTCGTGACCCATTCGATGGGCGGCATCCTGGCGCGGCTGTGGCTGGCGGCGCACCGGCCTGCGGTGATGGGGCGTGTGGTGATGCTGGCGCCGCCCAACAAGGGGTCGGAACTGGTCGATGCGCTGGGGTCCGTCGGCGCGTTCGAATGGGTGAACGGTCCGGCGGGGCTGGAACTGGGCACGGGGCCGGGATCGGTGCCGCTGGCGCTGCCGCTGCCGGATTTCGAGCTGGGGGTGATTGCGGGGGACCGGTCGCTGAACCCGATCTATTCGTCGATGATCCCTGGCGCGGATGATGGCAAGGTTTCGGTCGAAAGCACGCGGGTGGCGGGGATGACGGACCATATCGTGCTGCCGGTGACGCATACCTTCATGATGCTGAACCCGATCGTGATTGCGCAGACCATCCGCTTCCTGAAGACCGGGGCGTTCAAGCAAGACCTTGCCTTGACGGAAGCGCTGCAGGAGATCGGCGGCAGGGCGCCCTGACCGCAGGTGTTCCGGCGTGCAGCAAGTCCGACAGCGGCAACGGCCATACCGGACGCCATCAGCGTGCGTCTGCCTCAGAGCAGGAACATCGCCAGTGCGGCCGCAGCCATCGTGCCTGTCGCGAGCCATCCGAACACCGCCTGCCCGCGCGGGGCCACGAACGCTCCCAGATGGGCCCGGCTTGACGCCACGATCATCATCGCCACCATCAGGGGCACGGCAATCACGCCGTTGAGGACGGCGCTCCAGAACAGGGCCTTGATGGGATCAATCGGCAGAAAGAGCATCAGGAGCCCCAACGCGAAACCGAGCGCGATGGTGCCGTAGAAGGCCCGCGCGTTCCGGGGTCTTTCCTCGAGTCCTATCCGCCAGCCGAACAGTTCGCCGATCGCGTAGGCGGCTGACCCCGCCAGCACAGGCAGGGCGAGCAGCCCGGTGCCGATGATACCCAGGCTGAACAGCAGGAAGGCGAAATTGCCGGCGATGGGGCGCAGCGCCTCGGCCGCCTGGGCTGAGGTCTGAATGTCGGTGATGCCGGCGGTATGGAGCGTGACCGCCGTGGTGAGGATGATGAAGAAGGCGACCAGGTTTGAAAACGCCATTCCAAGATGGCTGTCGATCGAGATGCGGTCGAGTTCGGCAGGCGCGTCCTCGGGGTGATCCAGAAGTGCGCCCGCATCCACCGACTCTTCCACTTCTTCGGCGCTTTGCCAGAAGAAGAGATAGGGGCTGATCGTCGTGCCGAAAACGGCAACAACGATGGTGAACGTGGCCTGTGACCACTCGATCCGGGGCCAGAACGTTCCGTGCAGGACCATCATCCAGTCAATCGAGACGCTGAACAGCACGCCGACATAGGCAAACAACGAGAGCGTGAGCCATTTGAGGAAATGCACGTAGCGGTGATAGGGAATGAAAACCTGAAGCAGCAGCGACCCGGCGGCGAACAGGATGGCCGAAAGGGTCTGCCCCCTGCCAAGCAGCAATTCGGTCGCGGCGCCCATCGCGGAAAGGTCCGCACCGATGTTCACCGTATTCGCGATGAACAGCAGCAGGACGAGAACCGCCACGAGCCAGCGCGGCAGGACTTTGGTCATGTTCGCCGCCAGCCCCCTGCCGGTCACACGCCCGATCCGCGCGCAGATTGATTGGGTGGCGGTCATCAGCGGATAGGTCAGCACGACCGTCCACAGCATGTTGACGCCGAATTGCGCGCCCGCCTGCGAATAGGTTGCAATTCCGCTTGGATCGTCGTCGGCGGCCCCGGTGATGAGGCCGGGCCCCAGTCGCCGGAACCAGGTCGGGCCGGAGCGCGTCGATGGGGTCTGGTTCATCGGGTCGGTCTGCTTTCGGGCGGCGATGTGTTACGGGCGACCGCAAGGACGTACCCTATGCTGCCGCCGCACCCCGGCAAGCGCAAATCACAGGCTTCTAGCGCTGCGTGATCCGGTTCACATGGCCCATCTTGCGCCCCGGCCTTGCCTCGGCCTTGCCGTAGAGGTGCAGCGCGGCATTGCGTTCGCGGGCGATGAGGGGGACGCGGGCGATGTCGTCGCCGATCAGGTTTTCCATCGTCACGTCGGAATGGCGCGCGCCGTCGCCGAGCGGCCAGCCTGCGATGGCCCGGATGTGCTGCTCGAACTGGTCGACCGCGCAGCCGTTCTGCGTCCAGTGACCGGAGTTATGCACCCGGGGCGCGATCTCGTTCACGATCAGGCCCTCGGGCGTCACGAACAGTTCCACGCCCATGACACCGACATAGTCCAGCGCGTTCAGGATGCGGGCCGCGGCGAGGATGGCATCGCTGCGCTGGCCCGGGGTCATGCGGGCGGGGATGGTCGTGCTGTGCAGGATGCCGTCGCGGTGGACGTTCTCGCCGGGGTCGTAGCACGCAACGGAGCCGTCGAGCGCGCGCGCGGCAATGACGGACACCTCGTGCGTGAAGGGAACGAAGCCCTCGAGCACGGCCGGCGCGCCTTGCATGGCCGCCAGCGCCCCGGGCATGTCGGATCGCGTCCTGATGCGCGCCTGGCCCTTGCCGTCATAGCCGAGGCGGGTGGTCTTGAGGATCGCGGGGACGCCGATCCTTGCAAGCGCCGCGTCCAGGTCGGCGGCAGTGGTGACGGCGGCGTAGGGCGCGGTGGTCAGACCGATGGAAGTGAGAAAGTCCTTCTCGGCAATCCGCTCCTGGCTGGTGGCGAGCGCGCGGCGGTTGGGGCGGATGGGGCGGGTGGCTTCGAGCAGGTCGAGCGCTGCGGTGGGGATGTTCTCGAACTCGTAGGTGATGACATCGACCGAGGCCGCGAAGGCGCTGAGCGCTGCCGCGTCGTCATAGGAGGCGGTAAAGACGGCATGGGCCACGTCGGCCGCAGGAGGGTTGGCGGAAGGTTCGAAGATGTGGGTCCGGAAGCCGAGGCGCGAGGCCGCGACCGACAGCATCCGCCCGAGCTGACCGCCGCCAAGGATGCCGATGGTTGCGCCGGGTTTCAGCCGGTCAGTCATCCTGCGGTTCCTCGGGGATCGAGGCCGACAGCCCCTCGCGCCATTCCTCCAGCCTCAGGGCAAGGTCGGGGTCGCCCAGGGCCAGGATCGCGGCGGCCAGGAGGCCCGCGTTCACCGCGCCCGCGCCGCCGATGGCCATGGTGGCGACCGGGTAGCCCTTGGGCATCTGGACGATGGAATAAAGACTGTCGAGCCCCGACAGCGCCTTGGTCAGGATCGGCACGCCGATGACCGGGATGCGGGTTTTCGAGGCCATCATGCCGGGCAGGTGGGCAGCCCCCCCCGCGCCTGCGATGATGACCTGAAGCCCGCGCCCCGCGGCCTCGGTGCCGTAGGACCAGAGCCGGTCAGGTGTGCGGTGGGCGGAGACGATCCTGGCCTCGTACGTGATGCCCAGGTCATCGAGAATCTGTGCCGCCTCTTTCATCGTGGGCCAGTCCGACTGGCTGCCCATGACGATTCCCACCTGTACGCTCATCCTCGGCCCCGGCTTGTTGAAGGGGCACTATAGCGGCGACGGGAAGGGGGGCAAGGCCGGGTCAGGCGACCACGGTCGACCGCTTCCTTACGCGATGATGTCGGGGATCAACTGATCTTCGATGCGGACGATCTGATCCTTCAGCGACAGCTTCTGCCGCTTGAGGCGCTGCAGGGTCAGCTGATCGGCTCGCCCGGCGGTGGCAAGGGCATGGATCGCATCATCCAGATCGCGATGCTCGCGCCGAAGCACCTCCAGCCGGATCCGGAGCATCTCTTCAAAGTTCAACTCGGTGGAAGCGTTCATCTGGCGGTGCTCAGTTTGCTTGAGTCGTTGCTTGAGTGCGCGGTCGAATATAGCGATTTTCGGACCTTGCGGGAAGAAATCTGGGAACTTGTGGGGCCTTGTGCAAGGCCGCGCTGCGCCCCATATTTCAAGGCGAAGGGGTGCCTGTCCGGGGCCCCGGCTGAATGTCGCTTGCATCTGAGGGCATCCGAAATGACGAAACTGAGCTTTGGGGCGCATCCCCACCTGCTGGGGTTCGAACAGCTTGAGAGGCTGGTCGAGCGCACCGCGAAAACCGCGTCCGAGGGGTATCCGCCCTTCAACATCGAGGCGGTGTCGGACAGTGCCTATCGCATCACGCTTGCCGTGGCCGGCTTCCGCGAGGAGGACCTGGCCATCACCGTCGAGGACCGGCAACTGGTCGTGCGGGGCCGGCAGGGTGAAGATGAGGGCAACCGCGTCTTCCTGCATCGCGGGATCGCTGCCCGTGCCTTCCAGCGCAGTTTCGTTCTGGCGGAGGGCGTTGAAGTGGCCGGGGCGAGCATGGACCACGGTCTGCTGCATATCGACCTGCGACGGTCCGCACCGGAAACGGTTGTGCAGACGATACGGATCGGCCGGAAACAAGGAGAACGAACATGAACACGAGGTTCAACGCGCTGCCCGATGGGGGCGATCAGCGCATCGTCTATATCCTGCCCGTCGCGGTGGCCGACCTGCCCGACGAAATCCGCGAGCAGCTTGACGGTGTGGATACGCTCTATGCCGTTCACCGCCCCAATGGCGAACGTCTTGCGCTGGTGCGCGAGCGGGGGATGGCCTTTGCGCTCGCCCGGCAGAACGATCTGGCGCCCGTCAGCGCGCATTGACGGCGAATCGGGGTTTGTCCCGCAAGGGGCAGGCCCTTACCTTATATCGCGCCGCCGACGCCGCCGATCAGCACCCGCGAGCGGATCACCCGAGATCACCTGGCCCGCAACCGCCCCGCCAAGGACGCCCGTTGCGATGCGTTGTCCGTGTGAGTACCCGCAGCCGGACACAAGAAGGGACAGCAGACCAGCGGCAAGAGCTGCCTGGGGAAGGGCACGGGTCTAGGCGTGTCTCCGAAGGTTTTCACCCAGCCCAACCGGTTCAGCGCGTTTCGGTTCCCTGCCCTGCACCGACCCGCCTTGCAGCGGGTCGGGCGACCGGGGATCAGGCGCTGACGAGGCCCATCTGCTCCAGCTTCAGCAGCACCTGATGCGCGCAGTGATCGACCTCCAGATTCTCGGTATCGAGGCGCAATTCGGGGGTGGCCGGGGCTTCGTAAGGGTCCGAGATGCCGGTAAATTCCTTGATCTTGCCCTCGCGCGCCAGCTTGTAGAGGCCCTTTCGGTCGCGGCGTTCGCATTCCTCGACCGATGTAGCCACATGCACCTCGATGAAGGCGCCATAGGCTTCGACCATCTCGCGCACGGCGCGGCGCGTACTGGTGTAGGGCGCGATGGGGGCGCAGATGGCGATGCCGCCGTTCTTGGTGATCTCGGACGCGACATACCCGATGCGTTTGATGTTGATGTCGCGGTGTTCCTTGCTGAACCCCAGTTCAGAGGACAGATGCTTGCGAACGACGTCACCGTCGAGCAGCGTTACGGGACGGCCGCCCATTTCCATCAGCTTGACCATCAGCGCGTTGGCGATGGTGGATTTGCCCGAGCCGGAGAGGCCCGTGAAGAAGACGGTGAAGCCCTGCTTGGACCGCGCGGGCGAGGTGCGGCGCAGCTCTGTCACCACCTGCGGGAAGCTGAACCAATCGGGGATTTCCAGCCCTTCGCGCAGGCGGCGGCGCAGCTCGGTCCCCGAGATGTCGAGAACGGTGGACCCTTCGGGCACCTCGTCGACGGGGTAATACTGGGCCTTTTCCTGAACGTAGACCATCTGTTTGAAATCGACCATCTCGATGCCGATTTCCTTCTGGTGCTGGGCGACCAGAACCTGAGCGGCATAGGGATCATAGAAATCCTGACCCTGGCTGTTCTTGCCCGGACCGGCATGGTCGCGGCCCACGATGAAATGGGTCAGGCCATGGTTGCGGCGGATGATGGCGTGCCAGACGGCCTCTCGCGGGCCGGCCATCCGCATGGCGAGGTTCAGAAGCGAGAGGTGCGTGGTCGAGGCAGGGTACTGGTCCAGCACCGCCTCGTAGCAGCGCACGCGGGTGAAATGGTCCACGTCGCCCGGTTTGGTCATGCCGACGACGGGGTGGATCAGCAGGTTCGCCTGCGCCTCGCGCGCGGCGCGGAAGGTCAGTTCCTGATGCGCGCGGTGCAGCGGGTTTCGGGTCTGAAAGGCCACCACGCGGCGCCAGCCAAGCTTGCGGAAATAGGCGCGCAACTCGTTCGGCGTGTCGCGGCGCCCCTTGAAATCATAGTGGACGGGCTGCTGGATGCCGATGATCGGACCACCCAGATAGACGGGACCCGCGACATTGTGCAGGTAGTTCACCGCCGGATG
Organism: uncultured Alphaproteobacteria bacterium; assembly: GCA_963777765.1. GTDB lineage: Bacteria > Pseudomonadota > Alphaproteobacteria > Rhodobacterales > Rhodobacteraceae > Aliitabrizicola. The sequence goes on from CAVZRP010000009.1 coordinate 345,455, forward strand.
CGCGAGGTCGTCGGCCCCGAAGACCTTGGCGGCCTCGTTGGCCTTGTTCGGCACCCATTTGTCGGTGACCGACAGGATGGCAAGGATCACGCCTTCCTGATCGCGTAGCGCGATGTCCTGGCCCGTCTCGATCCCGTCGGCGAACTTTTGCGAAACATCCAGGGTGACCGGGATCGGCCACAGCGCACCATCTGCCGTGCGCATGTTCTCCACCACTCCGGTGTAGTCGGCTTCGGTCTGGAACCCTTTCAGAGGGTGGAACCCGCCGTTCATCAGCAGTTCCAGATCGCAGACCTGGCGGGCCGTCAGATCCCATGAGGGCAGGTTTCCCGCCTCGACCTTGAGCTTTGCGGCAGAGTCGGACGAGACATAAAGTTCGGGGATCGGGGCGAGATTCGAGTCAGTCATCAGGACAGCTGCCTTTGGTTCGGGAGCGATCCGCGCGGGGTATCGCCATCGGCGCGGCCATAGCCTGCAATTGTGACGGGATTCAAGTTGCGATTCGGTAACATGGCGAAATCTGCAAGGCGGAATTGCGTTTCAGCAAAAGAAGAAGCCCCCGGATGGTGATCCGGAGGCTTCAAGGAATTGGTTCGTCTGCTCAGGCTGCGCGACGGCGGCGGGCGAGCGCCAGCAACCCGGTTCCGCCGAGAAGCAGCAGGCCCGACGCGGGCAGTGGAACCTCGGCGACATCCGGAACGTCGAACGACACGTTGTCGACGACCTCGATCAGGTCGATCGGGTTGAGTGCAAGGCTGCTGTCAGCACTCAGTGCAAGTCGGCCGTAGTAGAACACCGCCTTGTCGATCTGTTGTCCGAAGCCCGATCGTCTGGTTCATGATGTCGTCGCGGTTCAGGGCTATTACCGTCAATCCCTGCAGAACGCCGCCGAGATAGCCCTGCAGAACGGCAACATCGCCCGGTTGGCTGAAATTCGGGTCATCGTTTCCAAACGCCAACGCAAGGTTGGTGACCGCCTGCGTGAAGTTCATGATGAGCGTGCTGGGGTCATCTCCCCATACGGCCAGACCGTTTCCGTCGCTCTCGAACGCCAAGTCATCGACAGATAAGGTCGCTTCCGCTCGAGTCAGTGAAGGACACGAGCGGCGAGCCGGAACTCGTGAACCCATTTGGGACCGCTCCCGGTGCATCGCCGGTGAAATCGACTGTAACGGTTGCCGCATGCGCCGAAACGGCACACGCGCTGAGTATGGCCGCAGTGGCCAAGGTCTTCAAGAATTGCATCCCCGAACTCCCGTAAAGGTTGTGGCAATCTTGACAGATTCACCGCGAATTCTTGTCCGTGGGATGGTTTAACTATGGCAAAATACAGGCGATCCGGGCTGTTTCGGAAACAGTTCGTTGTGCAATCAGCGCATATCTGAAGATCGAAACGTGGCACGGATCCGACGGGCCTGCCGATGTTTCAGGGATGCCCGGCAAGGAATTTTTCGGCGTCCAGTGCGGCCATGCAGCCCATTCCGGCGCTTGTGACGGCTTGCCGGTAGATGTGGTCGGTCAGGTCGCCGGCCGCGAAGACGCCGGGAATGGATGTGCGGGTGGAGCCGGGCTCGACCGCAACATAGCCGCCGTTGTGAAGCTCCAGCTGGTCCTTCACCAGTTCGGACGCGGGGGCATGGCCGATGGCGACGAAGAAGCCCGCGCAAGGGATGTCGGTGACCGCGCCGGTCAGGACGTTGCGGGCGCGGACGGCCTCGACGCCGCGCGGCTCGTGCTGGCCCAGCACTTCGGTGACCTCGTGGTTCCAGAGCAGCTCGACCTTGGGGTGCTTGAAGAGGCGGTCCTGCATGATCTTCTCGGCCCGCAGGGAGTCGCGCCGGTGGATCAGCGTGACCTTGGTGGCGAAGTTCGTGAGGAACAGCGCCTCTTCCACGGCGGTGTTGCCGCCGCCGATCACGACGACCTCTTTGCCCCGGTAGAAGAAGCCGTCGCAGGTGGCGCAGGCGGAGACGCCGAAGCCCTTGAAATGCTCTTCCGACGGCAGGCCCAGCCATTTGGCCTGGGCGCCGGTGGCGAGGATGACGGCGTCGGCGGTGTAGGTGGTGCCGAAATCGGAGTGGGCGGTGAAGGGGCGCTTCGACAGATCGAGGCTGGCGATATGATCGGAGATCACCTCGGCCCCCATCGCCTCGGCATGGGCCTGCATCCGGACCATGAGGTCGGGGCCCATCACGTGGGTGTCGCCGGGCCAGTTCTCGACCTCGGTGGTGATGGTGAGCTGGCCGCCGGGCTGGATGCCCTGGATCAGGATCGGGTCCAGCATGGCGCGGGCGGCATAGACGGCGGCGGTGTAGCCTGCGGGGCCGGAGCCGATGATGAGCAGGCGGGTGTGGCGGGTGTCGGGCATGGCGCGCCTCTGGCTGGAATGGCCCTTCGATATAGGCGGAAGCGGGGCGGGCGGAAAGGGGGGCGCGCGTGGTGGGGCGGGATGCCTCCGGCGGGGATATTTCGGCCAAGATGAAAGCGGGGGACGAGAGGGGGATGCGGTGTTTACGGGGGGGGTGTTCCGGCCGGGAGGAAAGCGGGATGTCGCACTGTGCGACGTTGCGGAACCCCCTTGAAATGCTTGGATTTTGGTGGCGCCGTTAACCGGTTTTGGGCATTGGGGCCGTAAGAAGGGGCGGACGGCTGGGGGCGCCGCTTCACAGGGCGTTTCGTCTGGGTGCCGGGATACGAAAGAATATTGCGCAAACCGGGGGCAGACCCTACATTCCCCGCCGAGAAGGAGACCCCGCACATGGCCGGATCGAAGCTGGACCCTATCGACCGCCATATCCTGGCCGAGTTGCAGGCCGATGGTCGCATGACGAATGTCGAACTGGCGAGGCGGGTCGGCATTTCGGCCCCGCCCTGCCTGCGCCGGGTGCGGACGCTGGAGGAAGCGGGCTATATCCGGGGGTATCACGCGGATATCGACGCGCGCGAGCTGGGCTTCGAGGTTCAGGTCTTTGCGATGGTGCGCCTGCACAGCCAGGCGGAAACCGACCTTTCGGCCTTCGAGGCGCGGGCGCGGGCCTGGCCGCTGGTGCGCGAGTGCCACATGCTGAACGGCGAGATCGACTTCATCCTGAAATGCGTGGCCCCTGACCTTTCGACATTCCAGCATTTCCTGACCTCGGAGCTGACGGCGGCGGAAAACGTGGCGAGCGTGAAGACGAGCCTGGTCATCCGTTGCGCCAAGGATGAGCCGGGATTGCCGTTCGACGTTCTGGAAGAGCGGTTGAAGAAGATCGCCTGAGCGTATCGCCCCGCTGCCGATCGCCCAGCAGAAAGGCGACCCCTGGCGGTGTGTCAGAGGTCACACCAGGGTCGCCTTCTGCAAGCACATCGTCCTGCCCGCCTCCCCGACGCATCACATCGTGGATCGGATGGAACCAATGAGGGGAAAATGACAACTCTGGGGCGTCTTGTCAAAGTTTTGACGACGCTGAGTTGTGATTGGAACCAATCAGGCTGAAGGGGCGAAATTGTTTCGATCCGACAGCAAACTCGTTAATAATTGGCGCACAATCGGGTTGATTTCACGCTTTCTGTCGCTGGATCGATTCGGCGGATGCCATCAGCGCGCCGCGCGGGCGCCCGATTTCGGCGCTGTTGCGCCGGCAGCCGGCGGGTTGTGCAGCGCGGCGGGCCGGCGGCGTTTGCCGCGGGTCCAGGGCAGGGCGGGCGTTTCGGTGGCGGCGAGGGCAGCCTTGAGCCATCGGCGGGTCGTGGGCATCGGGGTGATCCTTCCAGTCGGTTGTTATCCTGAAGATCGCAGCGCAATGGGGCACGGGTTTGGCTGGGGCGTGGTAGGGGCGTGGCGGTGCGAAGGGCCGGAACGTGTCTTGCAACCTATTGGAATCATTTCATTTTGATAATTCTGGAAACAGTTTCGATGTTGAGGGCGGATTGTTTCCCCCTGAATTGCCACAATTGAGCGAGGGCGCTCGCAGGCGGAGCCCTGGTCGTCCGGACCTTGCTGCCGTTTGATGCCGGAGTTTCGATCGTCGGGCTGGTGGCGTGCCTGTTGTCCGCCGGTGTGCGATCGCGGAGCCGTTCCGCAGGCACGTCTCCCGACGATGGTCTTGCGAAGGAATGACTGGCCCTAAAGCCGGATCGCGGAAATCAGCCGACCGTAATCCGCTTCGCCCCTATGTGTCGTGCGGCGGTAGGAATAGAACCGACCGGCGTCCTGATAGGTGCAGTGACGGGTCCATTCGGCCTTGCCGACGCCTGCCTGACGAAGCCGGAACAGGCCGAACGCGGGCAGGTCGAACAGCACGCGGTCGCCCTTGCCCTGCGCGAAGAAGCGCCCGTTTTCCGGGTCTTCGTCGAGAAAGCCTTCGAGAAATTCCGGGCCGACCTCATAGGCCGACTGGCTGATCGTGGGGCCGATGACGGCATGGACCCGCTCCCGGTCGGCGCCGAGGGCTTCCATCGCGTCGAGCGTCGCTTCGAGGATGCCGTCGAGTGCGCCGCGCCAGCCGGCATGGGCCGCGCCGATCACCCCGGCCTCGGGATCGGCGAAGAGAACCGGCTGACAATCGGCCGTGAGCACGGCGAGGGCGATGCCGGGGGTGGCCGTGACCATCGCATCGGCGCGCGGACGGTCGGCCAGCGGAGCGGTGACATGGAGCGCGTCGGCGGAATGGACCTGATGGATCGTGACGAGGCGATCGGGCGCGACCCCCATCGCATCGGCCACGCGGGCCCGGTTGATCGCCACGGCATCGGCTGAGGTCGCTGCTGCCGGGGCCGCAGTTCAGCCCGTCGAAGATGCCCGACGAGGCGCCGCCCTTGCGGGTGAAGAAGCCGTGGCGGACCGGTGAAAGCAGGTCGGATGTGAGGATCTCGAAGCATCAGTCGAATCCGGGTGGGGGCGGGGCACCTTCAGGGTGAAGGGCCAGCAGCCTTGAACAGCTTTCCCATTTCGTCGGGATGGGTCAAGCGGCGATGCGCGGCGATGTGGCTGTCGCGCGCAGGACCGTCAGATGGGCGGCCAGCGCGCGGGCGCGCGCCGTGATCCCGAGGCGTTCCAGCAGCACGCCCTGCGGGGTGAGTCGGGTCGTGGCGCAGGGTGCGGCGGCCCCCGCGAGGGCTCGAAATCGACGTGGGCGGTGAGGTCGGCCCGCCCGGGGGATGCGAGCGGGTCGGCGTGGGCGTGGCCTTGCAGCGCCTGCAGCGTGTCACCGCGCGACCGCCAGTCGCCGTAGTCGAGGATCAGCGCCGCGCCGCCCTGCGTGGCGATGCGGCGGCCGATTTCGGCGGCGATGGGCGCGGCGGCGGGGCAGAGCTCGACCAGCGCGCCGGGTTCGGTATCGTGCAGGCGGTGGTCGAGGGCGGCGAGGCGGGACGGGGGCGGTCAGGCCGAAGGCGAGACGGTCGTCGTGCAAGGCCGATCACGCGTTCCTGCCAGCCCTGCGCGTGACGGAGGAACTGGCGGATCGGGAGAGCATCGAAGAACTCGTTGGCGATCAGGAAGAGCGGCGTTTCGGGCAGGTCGCCGAGCGGTGTCGGCCCAGGCGACCGCGCAGGCGGCAAGGGTGCCGCGTTGCAGGGCGCGCAGGCGGGGCGACGCCTCGACCAGCGTGACGCGGGCGGCGGCGTGGAAGCCGGGCACGCCCCGGGTGGCGCGCAGCACGTCGGCCATCAGCGTGCCGCGGCCGGGGCCGAGTTCGGCCAGGGCGAAGGGGGCGGGGGCGCCCTGGTCGAGCCAGGCCTGCGCGAGGCAGAGGCCGAGGAGTTCGCCGAACATCTGGCTGATCTCGGGCGCGGTGGTGAAATCGCCCTGCACGCCGAAGGGCTCGCGCGTGGTGTAGTAGCCGTGCGTCGGGTGCAGCAGGCAGTCGGCCATGTACTCGGCGACGCTGATGGGGCCGGTCGCGCGGATGCGGCGGATCAGCAGGTCGCCCAGCGGGGTCATGCCGGGGCGGGCGCGCGGCGGCGGGCGTGGAGGATCAGGGCGAGGCCGACGGCGATCATCGGCAGCGACAGGAGCTGGCCCATGGAGCCCAGGCCAAGGGCGGCATGGCCCAGCGGGTTGTCGGGCGTGATGAACTGCGCGTCGGCCTGGCGCACGAACTCGACCAGGAAACGGGCGGCGCCGTAGCCGGCGAGGAAGAGGCCGAGGATCTGGCCGGGGCGCTTCAGCGCGCCGCGGCGCCAGGCGAGGTAGAGCAGGAGCGTGCCGAGGATCAGGCCCTCGAGCGCGGCCTCGTAGAGCTGCGAGGGGTGGCGGGCGCAGAGGCCGATCACGCCGGGGCAGGCTGCGCCGCCTCGCCGGGGAAGATCGACGCCCCAGGGCAGGGTGGTCGGGCGGCCCCAGAGCTCGGCGTTGATGAAGTTGGCGATGCGGCCGAGGAGCGAGGCCGAGCGGCGTGGCGCGCGGCGACCGCGTCGGCGACGGGCAGCACGGGGATGCCCTGCTGGCGGAAGAACAGCAGCGCAGCGGCGACGACGCCGAGGAAGCCGCCGTGGAACGACATGCCGCCCTCCCAGACGCGCAGGATCTGGGCCGGGTTCGCGAGGTAGTACGCGGGCTGGTAGAACAGCACGAAGCCGAGCCGCCGCCGAGGATGACGCCGAGGATCATCCAGGTGAGCAGGCTTTCGACCTGCGCCGGCGTCATCGGCGGGGTTGCGCCCCAGAGGGCGGGGCGGCGCACGTGGCGGTGACGATGCGCCAGCCGATCAGCAGGCCCGGCGATGTAGGCCAGCGCGTACCAGCGGAGCGCGAAGGTGATGCCGAACAGCGTGATCTCGAAGATCTCGGGCGAGATGTCGGGGAAGGGGATCATGGCGGCTCGGCGGGCTTTGGCGCGGTGTGTCCGGCGGCCGGCTGCGGCGATGTCAACCTTGTGCCGGGGTCGGCGTGCCGGACCATATAGGGATCAGATGACGGAGGCCGCCATGCAGACCCGCAACAAGTTCTTCGACGACATGTCGCAGCTGATGACCAACGCCATGGGCGTGGCCCAGGGCGCCAAGACCGAGGCCGAGACGGCGATGAAGGGCTTCATCGACCGCTGGATGGCCGACCGCGATTTCGTGACCCGCGAGGAGTTCGACGCCGTGCGCGCGATGGCGCAGAAGGCCCGCGAGGAAAACGCGGCGCTTGAGGCGCGGATCGAGGCGCTGGAGGCGGCCGGGGCGAAGAAGAAGGGCTGACGCGCCCCCGCCCGGCCTGGCCTTGGCCTGATCGTTCGCGCCTTGGCGCGCCATTGACGCTTTCCTTCACCGCTTTTCGCGCGCCGGACTTGTCCACAGACATTTCCGCGAGAAAAAGCTTTACACCCTTCCTCTTCTGCCCCACCATATCTAGTAAGGGCGGTGTCGGGCAAACGCCGTACCTTGCCAGACACCCAGCTTCTTGTGGGTCTTGGGCCTGCAGGCAGCTTAATAAAGAGGCCGGGCAATGTCGCTTTCCGAAGACTATCTGACCGAGGACCTGCATCCGATCGACATCGTCGAGACGCTGGCCGAGCACCGCGCGTGGGAGTTCGACCGGGTCACCGACGACCAGATCGCGATGGCGGTCGAGGGGCAGTGGCGGACCTATTCGCTGACGCTGGCCTGGTCGCCGCAGGACGAGACGCTGCGGCTGATCTGCACCTTCGAGATGGAGCCGCCGGAGCATCGCCTCGCCGAGCTCTACGACGTGCTCAACCGCACCAACGACATGGTCTGGACCGGCGCCTTCACCTACTGGGCCGAGCAGAAGCTGATGGTCTGGCGCTACGGCCTGCTGCTGTCGGGCGGGCAGATCGCCGGGCCGGAGCAGATCGACCGGCTGATCGCCAGCGCGGTGATGGCGGCGGAGCGGTTCTATCCGGCGTTCCAGCTGGTCGCCTGGGCCGAGCACACGCCGGCGGACGCGATGAAGGTCGCCATTGCCGAGGCCTACGGTCGCGCCTAACCTGTCCCCCGGAACTCAGGGACGGATGCATGATGTTTTCAACGGTGAACCGCCGCGGGCTGGTCCTGCTGGGCTGCGGCAAGATGGGATCGGCCATGCTGGAAGGCTGGCTGCGGCAGGGCCTTGCGCTGAGCGCGGTCTGGGTGGTCGAGCCGAATCCGTCGGACTGGCTGAAGGGGCTGGCGGCCAAGGGGCTGCACCTGAACGCAGGCCTTGCCCGAGAGCCCCGCGATCGTGCTGGTTGCGGTGAAGCCGCAGATGATGGCCGAGGCGCTGCCCACGCTGCGTGCCGCTGGGCGGGGGCGGGACGCTGTTCGTCTCGGTCGCCGCGGGAACGCCGATCTCGCTACTATGAAAAGGTGCTTGGCGCGGGCACGCCGGTGATCCGCGCGATGCCGAACACGCCCGCCGCCGTCGGGCGCGGGATCACCGCGCTGGTCGGCAATGCGGTCGCGACCGACGCGGACATGGCCCTGGCCGAGGCCTTCCTTGGCGCCGTCGGCCAGACGGTGCGGCTGGACGGGCGAGCACCAGATGGACGCGGTCACCGCCGTGTCCGGCTCCGGCCCGGCCTATGTCTTCCACCTGATCGAGGCGCTGGCGGCGGCGGGCGAGGCCGAGGGGCTGCCGGCGGACCTGTCGATGCAACTGGCGCGCGCGACCGTGACGCGGGGCGGGCGAGCTTGCGCACCGCGCGCCGGAAAGTGCGGCGCAACTGCGGATCAACGTGACCTCGCCGGGCGGCACCACGGCGGCGGCGCTGGCGGTGCTGATGGACCCGGAGACGGGCTTTCCGGCGCTTCTGCGCCGCGCGGTCAAGGCCGCGGCGGAGCGCGGGCGGGAGCTGGGCAAGTGACGATCACCTACGACGATTTCGCCAAGGTCGATATCCGCGTCGGCCGCATCACCCGCGCCGAACCCTTCCCCGAGGCGCGCAAGCCCGCGATCAAGCTCTGGGTCGATTTCGGCGGCGAGATCGGCGAGAAACGCTCTTCGGCGCAGATCACCGCGCATTACACGCCCGAGGGGCTGGTCGGGCGGCAGGTGCTGGCCGTGGTGAACTTTCCGCCGCGCCAGATCGGCAAGGTGATGTCCGAGGTGCTGGTGCTGGGCGTGCCCGATGCGGCGGGCGAAGTGGTGCTGGTCGGGCCGGGCCACGAGGTTCCGCTGGGAGGAAAGCTGTTTTGACTGCCACCCTGCTGATCACCCGGCGGCTGCCGGACCGCGTTCTGGCCGCCGCACGGGCGCGCTTCGACGTGACGCTGCGCGACGAGGAGAACCGGGTGCTCTCGGCCGACGAGTTGCGGGCGGCGCTGCGCGATTACGACTATATCCTGCCGACGCTGGGCGACCGCTTCTCGGCCGAGGTCTTCGCCGATGTGCCGAAACCCCGCGCCCGGATGCTGGCGCAATTTCGGGGTGGGCTACAACCATATCGACGTGGCGGCGGCCCGGGCCGCGGGCCTGATCGTGACCAACACACCGGGCGCGGTGACCGATGCGACGGCGGACATCGCGCTGACGCTGATCCTGATGACCGCGCGGCGCGCGGGCGAGGGCGAGCGTCTGCTGCGCGCGGGCAAATGGGAGGGCTGGGGGCCGACGCAGATTCTGGGCACTGCCCGTGGCGGGCAAGCGCGTGGGAATCGTCGGCATGGGCCGGATCGGCAAGGCCATCGCCCGGCGCTGCCATGCGGGCTTCGGCATGGAGGTGGTGTTCCACAACCGCTCCGCCGTGGCCGATCCGGGCGTGCCCGCACGGCAGGTGCCGCTGGCCGAGGCGATGGCGTGCGGATTTCGTCGTGGTGGCGGTCCCCGGCGGGGCCGCGACGCATCACCTGATCGACGCCGAGGCCTTTGCGGCGATGAAGCCCAGCGGCATCTTCGTGAACATCTCGCGGGGCGATGTGGTCGACGAGGCGGCGCTGGTCGCCGCCCTGCGCGAGGGCCGGATCGCCGGGGCGGGGCTCGACGTCTACGAGTTCGAACCGAAGGTGCCGGCGGCGCTGATCGCACTGGAGAATGTCACGCTGCTGCCCCATCTCGGCACGGCAGCGCTGGAGGTGCGCGAGGCGATGGGGCTGCTGGCAGTCGAGAACCTCATCGCTGTGCTCGAAGGCCGCGTGCCGCCCAATCCGGTCTGACCGCCTTGGGTTTTTTCTCGGGGAAAATACCCATTCTCGCCCGCCGCCCGCGCCCTGTTGCGGCATGGCAGACGCGGCAGCGCCGTCTGCGGGGCCTCGATGGCCCTGCGGACGGCTCCGTGGTGCGGGTGGCGCGATGATCCTGTCGCGCGGGCGGCGCTTCATCTTCATCCACATTCCCAAGACCGGCGGAACAGCACTTGCATTGGCGCTGGAGACGCGTGCCATGGCCGATGATGTGCTGATGGGCGATACGCCCAAGGCGCGCGCGCGGCGGGGGCGGCTCAGGGGTGCAAAGACGGCGGGGCGACTGTGGAAGCATTCGACGCTGGCGGATCTGGATGGGCTTGTGACCGCCGGGGAGGCGGCGAGCTTCTTCACTCTGACGCTGGTGCGCAACCCATGGGATCGGGTGGTCAGCTACTATACCTGGCTCCGCGCGCAGTCCTTCGCCCATCCGGCGGTGGGGCTGGCCAAGGCACGGTCGTTCTCGGGCTTCCTGAACCATCCGCAGACACAAGGCAGCCTGATGGCCTGGCCCTATGGAAGTTACATGCGCGATGCCACGGGGGTGGAGCGCTGTTCGCTCTTTGCCCCGCTGGAACGGATAGACGAGGTCTTGGCACCGTTCGAGGCCCATCTGGGGTTTCGGCTCTCGCCAATCCCGCGCGCAAATGCCTCTGCGCGGGCGCGGGACTGGCGCGGGTTCTATTCCGATGCCGATGCCGCACTCGTGGCCAGGCTGTGCGCCGAGGACATCGGGCGCTTCGGATACGGCTTCGACGACCCGGTGCCGACGGGCTGAGCGGGGGCGATCCTTCGCCGAAGGATCGCAGTGTCATGCCTTCGGTCGCAGACCCGGGTCAGGCCGCCCTGGCCGCCGTGCCGAAGCGGCCGTAGAAGGTGTCGCCCTTCGCCGCCATGTCGCGCAGCAGCGCGGGCGCGGTGAAGCGCGGGCCCTGGGTGGCGGTCAGCGCATCGCAGATCTCCACCGCACGCGCCGCGCCGATCATGTCCAGCCAGCAGAACGGCCCGCCCGACCAGGGCGCGAAGCCCCAGCCGAGGATCGCGCCCACGTCGCCTTCGCGGATGTCGGTCAGCACGCCCTCTTCCAGCGCGCGCACCGCCTCCAGCACCTGCGCGAACAGCAGGCGGTGCTGCACGTCGGTCAGGTCGGGCTGGCTGTCGGCGACGGGATAGGCGGTCGCCAGACCCTCCCACAGCCCCTCGCGCTTGCCCGGTCGCGTCATAGGCGTAGAAGCCGGCGTTGGCCTTCTTGCCCAGCCGGCCCTGATCGGCCATCGCGAACAGGACCGTGTCCACCGCGCCGTCGGGATAGGCGTCGCCCATCGCGGCCCTGGTCGCCTTGGCGATCTTCACGCCCAGGTCGATCGAGGTTTCATCGACCAGTTGCAGCGGCCCCAGCGGCATGCCGACCAGCTTCGCGGCATTCTCCACCAGCGCCGGTTCCACCCCTTCGGCCACCATGCGGATGCCTTCGTTGATGTAGGGGATGATGCAGCGGTTGGCGTAGAAGAAGCGGGCGTCGTTCACCACGATGGGCGTCTTGCGGATCTGGCGGACGAAATCCAGCGCCTTGGCCACGGCGCGGTCGCCGGTCTGCTTGCCGCGGATGATCTCGACCAGCTTCATCTTGTCGACGGGCGAGAAGAAGTGGATGCCGATGAACTGCTCGGGCCGGGCGCTGGCCTTGGCCAGCGCCGAAGATCGGCAGGGTGGAGGTGTTGGTGGCGAAGATGCAGTCGGGGCCGGTGGCGGCCTCGACCTTCGCCGTCACCTCGGCCTTCACCTTCGGGTCTTCGAACACCGCTTCCACGATCAGATCGCAGCCCGCCAAGCGCGGCATAGTCGGTGGTGGCGGTGATGCGGGCCAGCACCTCGGCCTTCTTCTCGGGCGTCACCTTGCGCCGCTGGATGCCCTTGTCGAGCAGGTCTTCGGAATGGGCGCGGCCCCGGTCGGCAGCCTCTTGCGTGGCGTCGATCAGCACCACCTCGATCCCGGCATTGGCGCTGACATAGGCGATGCCCGCGCCCATCATGCCCGCGCCGATCACGCCCAGCTTCTTCACCGACTGGTCGGGCTGCGCCGGGCCGGTTGCGCGCCTTTTTCCAGCGCCTCCTTGTTGATGAACAGGACTGCGGATCATCGCGGCGGAGGACGGGTTCATCAGCACGGAGGTGAACCAGCGCGCCTCGATCTTCAGCGCGGTGTCGAACGGCACCAGCGCGCCTTCGTAGACCGCCGACAGCAGCGCCTTGGCCGCCGGATAGACGCCCATGGTCTTGCCCAGCACCATGGCATTGGCGCCGACAAAGGTCATGAAGCCCGCCGGGTGATAGGGCGCGCCGCCGGGCATCTTGTAGCCCTTGGCGTCCCAGGGCTTCACCAGATCGGCGTCCTTCGCCGCCAGCACCCATTCCTTCGCGCGGGCCAGCAGCGTCTTCGGGGGCCACGACCTCGTCGATCAGCCCGGCCGCCTTGGCGTCCTTGGGGTCGGACAGCTTGCCTTCCAGCAGGAAGGGCGCGGCCATCATCGCGCCCATCTTGCGCACAAGGCGGGTGGTGCCGCCCGCGCCGGGGAAGATGCCGACCATGATTTCGGGCAGGCCGATCTTGGCCTTCGGGTTGTCGGCGGCGATGATGCGGTGGCAGGCCAGCGGCAGTTCCAGCCCGATGCCCAGCGCGGTGCCGGGCAGGGCGGCGACGATCGGCTTGCCGCCCTTCAGCGTCTTGGGGTCCATGCCCGCGCGCTCGATCTTGCGCAGGATGCCGTGCATCGACATCACGCCGTCGAAGATCGCCCTGCGCGCCGCCGTCCTCCTTCATCTTCGCGATGACGTTCAGGTCCATCCCGCCGGCGAAATCCTTCTTGGCCGAGGTCAGGATGATCCCCTTCACCGCCGGGTCGGCCAGGGCTGCTCGATCAGCGCGTCAAGCTCGGCGAAGGCCGCCAGTCGACATCACGTTCATCGACTTTGCCCGCCACGTCCCAGGTGATGGTGGCGACGCCGTCGGCATCGGTCGTCAGGGTGAAATCGGTCATCGGAAAAGTTCCTTCCGGTCAGAGTCTGGGGGTGACGCCGGGCAGGTCGATGGGCCAGCGGTCATTGTTGAGGGTGTTGCTGATGAAGATGGCGCGCCAGACCGTGCCGTCGCGTTGCAGGGTGATGGCGGATTCGAAGCGCGGCAGCACGCGGACGCTTTCCGCAAGGACATGGGTGACATAGGTACCGTCCAGCCTGTCGCCCGTGAGCTTTGCCGAGGTGACGAGGCGGATGTAGTCCGACACCCGCTGGCTGTGAAGCGAGGCTACGAAGCCTTCGAACCCGCGCTTGAGGTCGGCCTCGGTTGCCACGGTGATTTCTGCTGTTTCCGTCAGCAGGCGGAAGGGCAGGCGTATTCCGGGCGAATACCCTTCCCAATCGCCGCGCAGGGTTGCGTCACCCATCCGGTCAAGCCAGTCCTGAAGAAACACCGTCGCTTCCATCAGCGAATGTCCACCGGGTTGCCCCGGCCATCGGTGATGGTCCGGGCACGGGTTTCACGGTCGATCCCCACGATCCGGTCATGGTCCGGGTAGTGGACCACGTCATGCCTGGTTTCGGGTGCCGACGATCAGGTAGGTCGCATCGGACGAGCTGCGATTTTCGAGGCAATGGCCATCGGGCCGGCCTGCGGGCCAGGCCGCGGCATCGCCAGGGCGAAGAACCGTCTCGCCGCCGTTCTCGTGCAGGATGACCTCGCCCGAGAGGATGTAGCAGAACTCATCCTCGGTCTCGTGCCAGTGGCGGACTGACGAGAGGGTGCCGGGCGGCAACCGCTCGATGTGAACGCCAACTGCGTCAGCCCGCCCGGATCGCCCAGGGTTCGATGTGCATAGGCACCAAGAAGCACGCCGGTCGCGGCATGGATGATCGGGGTTTCCTCGGCGAAGGGCAGGTCGGGCAGCTTCGGCATCAGTCGCGGCCTTCCTTCACTGTCTTGCCGTCGCGATCCACGATGTGCCAGTGATCGGGTTCGTTGAACAGGGTCTGGCCCAGATCGGGGTAGTGGATCGTGTCACGCGGCACGCGCGTCCCCATGATGAGATAGGTGCAGCTTGCCGACGATTGATTGACGATGTGATGGGCGTCAGGCGTGCCCGCCTTCCACGCGACCGCATCACCCGCGTGAAGCGGCTGGGGGCCGTGATCGTCGATCAGGGTCGCTTCGCCGTCCAGCATGTAGAGGAACTCGTCCTCGTCCTCGTGCCAGTGCCGGTCGGACGACCGCGCGCCGGGGTGGAGCGTTTCGGCATAGAGGCCGAACTGGGTCAGGCCGCCTGCGTCCGACAGCATGACCTGATCGAGCCTGCCCATCAGCGCTTCGTGCCCGGGGCTGCGCGGCTCGGCGGGAAGCCGGCCCTTGCGAAGGATCATCGCGGTCCGTCCCAGGGCGTGCCGTCCTTGTAGGTGAACCGGGCGGCCGCGCCGTCGATGTGGACCACAAGGTCGACGTCCGAATAGGTGGCCACTTCGGACGGGGCCTTGGTGCCCGCGACGAGGAAGCGCGCCTCGCGGTCGGTGCGGTTCTCGAAGCAGTGGCCGTCGGTGTCGCCCGCGGGGAAGGCGGCGCAGTCGCCCGGTCGCATCAGGGTTTCGCCCGCGTCCTGATGCAGGATGCATTCGCCCTGAGGATCATCACGAACTCGTCCTCGCTGCGGTGCCAGTGGCGCAGGCAGGAAAGTGCACCGGGCTGGAGGATCACGATGTTCACGCCGAACTGCGTGAGGCCGCCCGCCTGACCGAGCCGCAGCGATGAGCGGCCCGCCATCATCGAGGCGTAAGGCTCGGGGTAGATCGAGCCGGTCTTGAGCGGGACGGTCGCAAGGTCGATTTTCGGCATCATATCCTCTCGATGATGGTGGCAGCCCCCATGCCGGAGGCGATGCAGAGCGTGGCAAGGCCGGTGCCCTTGCCGCGAGCGTTCCAGCTCGTCCAGCAGGGTGCCGATGATGATCGCGCCGGTGGCGCCCAGCGGGTGGCCCATCGCGATGGAACCGCCGTTGACGTTGACGCGGCCGTGGTCCACGTCGAAGGCCTGCATGAAGCGCAGCACGACGCGCGCGAAGGCCTCGTTCACCTCGAACAGGTCGATGTCCGCAGATCGCCATGCCGCTGTCCTTCAGGATCTTCTCGGTCACCGGAACGGGGCCGGTCAGCATGATGGTGGGATCGGTGCCGATCTTGGCGGTGGCGCGGATGCGGGCGCGGGGTTTCAGGCCGCGTGCCGCGCCGAACTCCCTGTTGCCGATCAGGACGGCGGCGGCCCCATCGACGATGCCGCTGGAGTTGCCGGCGTGGTGGATGTGGTTGATCCGCTCCAGATGCGGGTATTTCATCAGGGCGACCTTGTCGAAGCCGGGCATCACCTCGCCCATGTCCTTGAAGCTGGCCTTGAGCGCGCCGAGGGTCTGCATGTCGGTGCCGGGACGCATGTATTCGTCATGGCTCAGGATCGGCAGGCCGTTCTGGTCGCGGATGGTGACGACGGAGTTCTGGCAAACCGGCCGTCCGGCCCAGGCCTCCGCCGCGCGACGCTGGCTTTCGACGGCCAGGGCGTCGGCGTCGTCGCGGGTGAAGCCGTATTTCGTGGCGATGAGGTCGGCGCAGATGCCCTGCGGCACGAAATAGGTCTTCATCGCCAGGCTGGGGTCGACGGCGATGGCGGCCCCGTCGGAGCCCATGGCGACGCGGCCCATCATCTCGACCCCGCCGGCGATATAGGCCTCGCCCGCGCCCGCGCGGACCTGGTTGGCGGCGAGGTTCACCGCCTCCATCCCGCTGGCGCAGAAGCGGTTGATCGACAGGCCGGGGATCGATTCGTCAAGGTCCGACAGCAGCACGGCGGAGCGGGCAAGGCAGCCGCCCTGTTCGCCGACCTGGGTGACGTTGCCCCAGATCACATCCTCGACCGCATGGCCCTCCAGCCCGTTGCGCTCCTTCACCGCGTTCAGGATGCGGGCCGAGAGCGCCACCGAGGTCACCTCGTGCAGGCTGCCGTCGGGGCGGCCCTTGCCGCGGGGGGAGCGGACGGCGTCGTAGATGTAGGCGTCGGTCATGGTCGTCTCCTCAGGCCCGGTCGGAGGGGTTGCCGGGCATCAGGTCGTAGGGGTGTTTCCAGCCGGGCAGGGCTGCGATGCGGTCGAGCCAGCGCGTCGATGTGCGGCCAGTCGCCGCGGGCGAAGCCGAAGGGTTCGGGATAGTAGAGATAGCCGCAGCAGGACAGGTCGGCGATGGTGATCTGGTCGCCGGCCATCCAGCTGCGGCCCGCGAGGTGGCCGTCAAGCACGGCGTAGGCGGCCTTCAGCCGGCCCTGCAGGAACGGGATGACACCGACGGGGCGCTTGTCCTCGGGCAGGAAATTGGCACAGGAACCGGGCTGGTGCCGATCGGGTGGAGAGCTTGTGGTTGTCCCAGAACAGCCAGCGCAGCACCTCGCGCCGTTCCGCCGCCGAGCGGCCGCCCAACTTGCCGGTCTTGGACGAGATGTAGTCGAGGATCACGCCCGACTGGGTCAGCGTGGTCGTCGCCGTCCACCAGCACCGGCACTTCGCCCATCTCGTTCAGCGCGCGGAATTCGGGCGTGCGGGTCTCGCCGTTGAAGAAATCGACGAAGACCGGCTCCCACTCCATGTCGGTCAGGGTCAGGGCCAGCGCCGCCTTGTAGGCATTGCCGCTTTCGCCGAAGCAGTAGAGTTTCGCAGTCATGCCGTCGGTCTCCTGTGGAGGGTGGTGCGGCGGATCACCCCGCGCCGGGGGTTTCACACCCCCGCACCCCCGTGGGGTATTTCTGCCGAAGAAGAAGCAACCGCTTGTTAACCTCGATTCGGCTAGTCTCGACGTTGCGGTACAGGCTGGGGAGCCGATGACCGTCCGAGGAGAAGCCGCCCCGATCCGAGGTCGGTCGACCGGATGAGCGCCCGCGCTGTCGGGTCGGGGCGCACTTCCTCGTTATTTCCGGCCGAAAGACCCAGTCATGCCACCTCTCCCTGTGCGGCCTCAGTGTTTGCGAGCCTCCAGTTCGGAATTGAACAGCCGCAGGCGGTGGGTCAGGTTGTCTGCGTCGATCACGCTGTCGAAATGCTCGAACAGGAAGGACAGCGCCTCGCCTTCGTCCAGCCCGGCCTCGGTCGCGAAACGCTTCAGGCGGCGGTAGCCGTCTTCGGTCATGGCGACGGGAAAGCGGCGGGTCAGGCGGAAGCGCTTGGGCATCGGGGTTCCCTGCGGCGGATGCGAAGGTCTGCGGAAAGCTTGCGGTCCCAGTCTAGAACGCCTCGGCGTCGAGCGCCATCACCGGCTCGGCGCCGCTCTCGATCCGCGCCAGATGCAGCGCAGTCGCGGGCAGCTGGCGCGCCATGTAGTAGCGGCCCGTCGCGATCTTGGCCTGCAGGAAGTCGCGATCCTCGCGCCCCGGCGTCAAGCGCCGCATAGGCGGCCTTCGCCATCCGCGCCCACATCAGCCCAAGGCAGACATGGCCCGTCAGGTGCAGGAAGTCGTGCGAGCCGGCCAGCGCCGCGTTCGGGGTCTTGATGCCGTTCTGCACGAAGTACATCGCCGCCGCCTGCATGTCCTTCGACGCGGCCTTCAGCGGGTCGAGGAAGCCGGCTTCAGCCGCTCGTCGCCTTCGTTCTGCCTGATCGAAGTCCTTCACCATCTCGAAGAAGGCCATGACATGCTTGCCGCCATCCTGCCGCCAGCTTGCGGCCGACGAGGTCCAGCGCCTGGATGCCGTTCGCGCCTTCGTAGATCATGGCGATCCGGGCATCGCGGGCGAATTGCGACATGCCCCATTCCTCGATATAGCCATGCCCGCCGAACACCTGCTGCGCGCTGCACCGCCATCTCGAAGCCCTTGTCGGTCTGGAAGCCCTTGATCACCGGGGTCAGCAGCGAGATCAGACCTTCGGCCTCGGCATCGCCCAGTCGCGGTGCGACCGGTCGATCAGCTGCGCGCCCCAGAAGGTGAAGGCGCGCGCGCCTTCGACAAAGCTCTTCTGGTCCATCAGGCTGCGGCGGATGTCGGGATGCACGATCAGCGGATCGGCCGGGCCGGTCGGGTTCTCCGCCCCGGTCACGGCGCGGCCCTGCAGGCGGTCCTTCGCATAGGCGAGGGCGTTCTGATAGGCGGCCTCGGCCACGGCATAGCCTTGCAGGCCCACGCCCAGCCGCGCCTCGTTCATCATGGTGAACATGGCGCGCATGCCCTTGTGCAGATCGCCCAGCAGCCAGCCGGTCGCGCCGTCGTAGTTCATCACGCAGGTGGCGTTGCCGTGGATGCCCATCTTCTCTTCGACCTTGCCGCAGGACAGCGCGTTGCGCGCGCCCAGGATGCCGTCGGCGTTCACGCAGGAATTTCGGCACGATGAACAGCGAGATGCCCTTGGTGCCCTCGCCGCCGCCCGGCGCCTTGGCCAGCACCAGATGGATGATGTTCTCGGCCATGTCATGCTCGCCGGCCGAGATGAAGATCTTCTGCCCGGTGATGCGGTAGCTGCCGTCGGCCTGCGGTTCGGCCCTGGTGCGCATCAGCCCCAGATCGGTGCCGCAATGCGGCTCGGTCAGGTTCATGGTGCCGGTCCAGTCGCAGGTGACCAGCTTCGGCAGCTAGGTCGCCTTCTGCTCGTCGCGTGCCATGCGCGTGGATCGCCGAATAGGCGCCATGCGTCAGGCCCTGATACATGTTGAAGGCCATGTTGGCCGAGACGAACATCTCGCCCACCGCCGTGTGCATCAGGTAGGGCAGGCCCTGACCGCCATAGTTCCGGATCGCAGTCGAGCGCGGTCCAGCCGCCCTCCTTCAGCGCCTTGAAGGCGGCGTCGAAGCCGGTCGGCGTGCGGACCACGCCGTTTTCCAGCACGCAGCCCTTCGCGGTCGCCCACCGCGTTCAGCGGCGCCAGCACTTCGGAGGCCAGCTTGCCCGCCTCGTCCAGCACGGCCCCGGTGAAGGCTGCGTCCAGATCGGCATAGCCGGGTATCCCGGTCTCGGTCACCTTCAGCACGTCGTGCAGCAGGAATTGCATGTCCTTCACGGGGGCGGTGTAGCCTGGCATTCGTGGTCTCCTCCTGGTGGTTCGTCAGGCGGCCGCCGTCTGGCGCAGCGTGGCAAGCGCCTCTTCACCCCAGGCCAGCTGGCCCTTCAGTTCGGCAATCGCCTCGTCCAGCTCGGCGCGCTGCGCCTCCATGACTGCCAGCCGGTCACGGGCGATCTCGTAGGTCCGGCTGAGCTGCAGTTCCAGGCCGTTCCGTCGCGGTCATACAGGTCCAGCAGCTGCCGGATGTCTTCCAGGCTGAAGCCAAAGCGCTTGCCGCGCAGGATCAGCTTCAGCCGCGCCCGGTCGCGCCGGGTAAACAGCCGCCGGGTGCCCTGGCGGATCGGGAACAGACAGCTCCTTCGCTTCGTAGAACCGCAGGGTCCGCGGGCGTCACGTCAAAGGCATCGCACATCTCGCGGATGGTCATCGGTCGGGTCTCGGTCATCGGTCGTCCTTTCGCGCTCGTGTGGTGAACTGGGCTCAGATGGGCGCTCGGGACGGTCATTACCAGACACGCGTGACGTTGACGTAAATGTAACGTCACGTCAGTTGTCGGATGACGTAATGTCGGACAAGATGACGCAGGGTCAGGCGCAACAATCGACCAGGGCACTGACGCTGCGTCAGGCGGTCAGATCGCCTTGGCGGCGGTGTCGCGCAGGGCCTGCAGCTCGGCGATCGCCGTGTCCAGCTCGGCGCGCTGCCGGTCCAGTTCGACCAGCTGGCGGTCGGCCAGCGGCAACCAGCGCCTGCATCTGCGGCGCGTGTCGCCCTCGGTCTCGTAGATCAGCAGCCACTGGCGGATTTCCTCCAGCGAGAAGCCGAAGCGGCGGCCGCGCAGGATCAGCGTCATCCGCGCCACTTCGCGCGGGCCGTAGAACCGGGCGCGGCCGTCCTTCTCGGGCGCCAGCAGCTCGATGTATTCGTAATAGCGCAGGGTGCGCGGCGTCACGTCGAACCGGGCGCACATCTCCTTGAAGCTGAGGCGGGTCTCGGTCATGCGCAGTCCTCCCCGCCGAGGCGAAGCCTACGGGCAAGGCGCCGGCGTCGCGCAATCGGTGTCGCGGGGCTTGCGGCTTGGCGCCGGCCGCGGCGACAGTCTGATGCCAGGCTGAGGGAGCCCGCATGCCCGACCGCACCCGCATCGCCCGCCAGTTCATCGAGGCCCTGCCCCATGCGCAGGCGCTGGGCATGCGAGCTGGAGACGCTCGGCGAGGGGTCGGCCGTGATCTCGATGCCCTATGACCCGCGGCTGGTCGGCGATCCGGCGACCGGGGTGATCCACGGCGGCGCGGTGTCGGCGCTGATGGACACGGCCTCGGGCGCGGCGGTGATGAGCCATCCCGAGGCGCCGGTGTCAGCACCGCGACGCTGGACCTGCGGATCGACTACATGCGCCCGGCGACGCCCGGCCAGACGGATCACGGCGCGGGCCGAATGCTACCATGTCACCCGCTCGGTCGCCTTCGTGCGCGCCGACGGCGACGGATGACGACAGCGCGCCGCCCGGTGGCGACGGCGACCGGGGCCTTCACGGTGGAGCGGGGCAGGGCGCATGACACGGCGCGCCGCCCGAGCCGGTGCAGGTGATCAAGCAGCGCCGCGATGCCGCGCTGCGCAGCGCTGGTCGACGGCGTGCCCTATATCGGGTTCCTGGGCATCGCGGTTCGACCGGCGCGGCGACGAGCTGACCGCGATCCTGCCGTTCGCCGACAAGCTGATCGGCAATCCGACGCTGCCCGCGCTGCACGGCGGGGTGACGGCGGCGTTTCTGGAGATGACGGCGATCATCGAGCTGGCCTGGAGCGCGCTGTGGGAGGAGATGGAGACCGGACGGCTGACCCTGCGCACGCACGGGCCGCTGCCGCCCTGCCCAAGACCATCGACTTCACGGTGGACTACCTGCGCTCCGGCCTGCCGCGCGATGCCTATGCCCGGGCGCGGGTCAACCGGTCGGGCCGGCGCTATGCCACCGTGCATGTCGAGGCCTGGCAGGACAACCGCGCGCGCCTGTTCGCGCAGGGGACCGGGCATTTCCTGATGCCGGACCGACCCGGTGGCTGAAGCCCGTGGCGGGGCGGCGATCACCCATGCCCGCGTCCTGCGGATCGCGCTGCCCATCGTGCTGTCCAACGCCACGGTGCCGATCCTGGGCGCGGTGGATACCGGCGTCGTCGGGCAGCTGGGGCAGGCCGCGCCCATCGGGGCGGTGGGGATGGGGGCGGTGATCCTGGCCTCGGTCTACTGGATTTTCGGCTTTCTGCGGATGGGCACCTCGGGCCTTGCCGCGCAGGCGCAGGGGGCGGGCGACACGGCCGAGAGCGGTGCGGTCCTGCTGCGCGCGCTGATGATCGCGGCGGTGGCGGGGCTGGCGCTGATCCTGCTGCAGGGCGCGCTGGTCTGCGGCCGCCTTCCGCGCTGGCCCCGGCCAGCGCCGAGGTCGAGGGGCTGGCGCGGCAGTACCTCGCCATCCGCATCTGGGGCGCGCCCGCGACCATCGGGCTTTACGCCGTCACCGGCTGGCTGATCGCGGTGGAACGGACGCGCGGCGGTGCTGGTGCTGCAGCTGTGGCATCAACGGGCTGAACATCGGCTGGACCTGTGGTTCGTCCTCGGCCTTGGCTGGGGCGTGCCGGGGGTGGCGGTCGCGACGCTGATCGCGGAATGGACGCGGGCTGGTGCTGGGTCTGTGGCTGTGCCGCGGCGCGTTTCTGGGCGGCGCGTGGCGGCGACCGGGCGCGGCTGTTCGACATCGGGCGCGCTGCGCGAGATGGGCCGCGTCAACCCGACATCATGGTGCGGTCGGTCGTGCTGCAGGTCAGCTTCACCACCTTCGTCTTTCTGGGCGCGGGGCAGGGCGACGTGACGCTGGCCGCCAATCAGGTGCTGATGCAGTTCCTGGAGATCACCGCCTATGCGCTGGACGGCTTCGCCTTCGCCGCCGAGGCGCTGGTGGGGCAGGCGGTCGGCGCACGGGCCGTGGCGCAGGTGCGCCGGCGTCGGTCCTGACAAGCGAATGGGGTGTTGGCGGGCAGCGTCGTGCTGGCGCTGGCCTTCTGGTTCGGCGGGCCCGCGATCATCGACCTGATGGCCAGCGATCGCCGGCGGTGCGGGAGGCGGCGCGGCTCTATCTGCCCTGGGTGGCGCTGGCGCCGCTGATCGGGCATCGCGAGCTGGATGTTCGACGGCATCTTCATCGGCGCCACGCTGACGCGCGAGATGCGCAACGCGATGCTCGCCTCGGTCGCGGTCTACGTGGCGGCGCTGTGGGTACTGCTGCCCGCCTTCGGCAACCACGGGCTTTGGGCCGCGCTGATGGTGCTGAATGTGACGCGGGGGGTGACGATGGCGCTGTTTTATGGTCGGGTCGAGGCGAAGGCCGCGTAGCGTTCGCGGCGGGCGCCGGGGGTTTCACACCCCCGGACCCCCGTGGGATATTTGTGAACAGAAGAAGACGGGGCAGAGGCGGGATGCGTCCGGGAAACGAAAGCGAGCTGGCGGAGGCGCTGCGGCAGGCGAATGCCCCGCTCAGCGTGCGGGGCGGGGGCACGCGTGGCGTTGGTCTGCCGGCGGCGGGCACCGTGCTGGAGACCGGCGGGCTTTCGGGAATTTCGCTTTATGAGCCGGGGGCGCTGACGATCGTGGCAGGGGCGGGCACGCCGCTGGCCGAGGTTCAGGCGGCGCTGGCGGACGAGGGGCAGCACCTACCCTTCGAGGTGCCGGACATGACCGGCCTGCTGGGCAGGATCGGGGCCTCGACGCATCGGTGGCGTCGTGGCGGCCAATGCCTCCGGTCCGCGCCGCGTGCAGGCGGGGGCCTGCCGCGACAGCCTGATCGGCGTGCGCTTCGTCGATGGGACCGGGATGGTCGTGAAGAACGGCGGTCGGGTGATGAAGAACGTCACCGGCTATGACCTCGTGAAGCTGATGGCGGGCAGCCACGGCACGCTGGGGGTGTTGAGCGAGGTCAGCTTCAAGGTGCTGCCGCGCCCCGAGACGGTGGCGACGCTCGTGCTGCACGGGCTCGACGATGCGGGCGGCGTGGCGGCACTGTCGAAGGCGCTGGGCTCGCCGTTCGAGGTGACGGGGGCCGCGCACCTGCCGGGCGAGGGCACGTTCCTGCGGGTGGAGGGGTTCGAGGCATCGGTCGCCTATCGGGCTGCACGGCTGGTGCGGCTGATGGGCGGCGGGCGACGTGCTGGGCCGTGACGAGAGCGTGGCGCGCTGGGCCGCGATCCGCGACGTGACCGCGTTCCATGGCAAGCCGGGCGATGTCTGGAAGTTGTCGGTGACGCCCACCGCCGCGCCGGGGATCGTGGCGCGGATGGGGGCCGAGGCGGTGCTGTATGACTGGGGCGGTGGCCTGATCTGGGCGCGGATGGCGGCGGGAACCGACCTGCGCGCGCGGCTCGGGGCAATTTCCGGGCCACGCGATGCTGGTTCGGGCGGATGCAGCGACCTTCGCCCGCATCCCGGCGTTTCCACCCGAGACCGGGCCGCTTGCCGCATTGACCGCCGGTCTGCGCGCGCGCTTCGATCCCAAGGGCATCCTCAATCCCGGCCTGATGGGCTGACGCGAAGGACGACATGCAGACCAGCTTCACCCCAGACCAGCTTGCCGATCCGGCCATCGCGCGCGTCGAACGAGAT
Source organism: uncultured Alphaproteobacteria bacterium (assembly GCA_963777765.1). Classification (GTDB taxonomy): domain Bacteria; phylum Pseudomonadota; class Alphaproteobacteria; order Rhodobacterales; family Rhodobacteraceae; genus Aliitabrizicola. The sequence goes on from CAVZRP010000009.1 coordinate 369,263, forward strand.
CCTGCGGACCTGCGTGCATTGCGGGTTCTGCACGGCGACCTGTCCGACCTATCAGGTGCTGGGCGACGAGCTCGACAGCCCGCGCGGGCGCATCTACCTGATCAAGGACATGCTGGAGCAGGGGCGGCCTGCCGACGCGAAGACCGTCAAGCACATCGACCGCTGCCTGTCGTGCCTTGCCTGCATGACCACCTGCCCCTCGGGCGTGCATTACATGCACCTGGTCGACCATGCGCGGGAGTATATCGAGCGGACCTATCGCCGCCCGCTGTCGGACCGGGTGCTGCGCTGGGTGCTGGCCAAGGTGATCCCCTATCCGGCGCGGTTCCGGCTGGCGCTTCTCGGCGCGAAGATCGGGCGGCCCTTTGCGCTTTCTGGTGCCCGATGCGCGGCTGCGGGCGATGCTGGCGATGGCGCCGAAGACCATTCCTCCGGTCAGCCGCAACGACGATCCGCAGGTGTTTCCGGCGCAGGGCGCGCGGCGGATGCGGGTGGCGCTGATGACCGGTTGCGCGCAGAAGGCGCTGAATACCGACATCAACGATGCGACGATCCGGCTGCTGACGCGGTTGGGCTGCGAGGTGGTGATCGCCAAGGGGCAGGGCTGCTGCGGGGCGCTGACCCATCACATGGGCAAGGCGGACGAAGCCCATGCGACGGCGGCGCGCGACAATCGCGGCCTTCATGGCCGAGAAGCGGCGGGGCGGGCCTGGATGCGGTCGTCATCAATACCTCGGGCTGCGGGACCACGGTGAAGGACTATGGCCACATGTTCCGCGACGATCCGCTGGCCGCAGGATGCGGCAACGGTGGCGGGGATGGCGCTGGATGTCTCGGAACTGCTGGTGAAGCTCGGCCTGCCCGAGGGTCGCGCCGAAGGGCCTGCGGGTGGCCTATCATGCGGCCTGTTCGCTGCAGCATGGCCAGCAGATCAAGACCGCGCCGAAGGACCTGCTGAAGCGGGCCGGGTTCGAGGTGGTGGAACCGGCCGACAGCCACCTGTGCTGCGGCTCGGCGGGGACCTACAACCTGCTGCAGCCGGTGATCTCGGGCCAGCTCAGGGCGCGCAAGGTGCAGACGCTGGAGGCGAAGCGCGCCGGATGTCATCGCGGCCGGCAACATCGGCTGCATGATGCAGATCGGTTCGGGCACCGCCGTGCCCGTGGTTCACACGGTCGAGCTGCTGGACTGGGCGACGGGGGGGCCGAAGCCACGGGCAATCAGAACGAATGAGCCATAAATCCGCCCCATCCTGCCGTCTATCCAGCGTTCAAACGGAGACGTCCATGCGCCAAGCTCTGATTCTGGCCCTGCTGTTGCTGGTGCCCCTGTCCGCACAGGCCGAGGAGAGCCGCCTGAAGAGCCTGGAGACCGGCGATGACAGCCGCGGGTGGAATGCGGTCGGGCGGCTGAACCTCGGTGACAGCGGCTTCTGCACGGGCACGCTGATCGCGCCGCAACTGGTGCTGACGGCGGCGCATTGCATGTTCGACAAGGACACCAAGGCGCAGGTCGATGCGCGCGACATCGAGTTTCTTGCGGGCTGGCGGAACGGGCGGGCCGAGGCCTATCGCGGCGTGCGCCGGGCGGTGGTGCATCCGGACTATGTCTTTGACGGCGCAGACCGGATGGACCGGGTGTCGCATGACCTGGCACTGCTGGAGCTTGACCAGCCGATCCGCCTGCCGTCGATCACCCCGTTCGAGTACCGGTGCATGGCCCGCGAAGGGGGACGAGGTAGGTGTGGTGTCCTATGCGCAGGACCGGGCCGAGGCGCCCTCGCTGCAGCAGGTCTGCCATGTGCTGGCGCGCCAGCCGGGGGTGTTCGTGCTGTCGTGCAACGTCGATTTCGGATCGTCGGGCGCGCCGATCTTCGCGATGCGCGACGGGGTACCGCAGGTGGTCTCGGTCGTTTCTGCCAAGGCCGAGGTCGATGGCGAGAAGGTGGCCCTTGGCGTGGCGCTGGAGCAGCCGCTCGAAGACCTGATGACGCGGCTGGACCAGACGGCACCGGTCGCGCTGAGCACGGCGGCGAAGGTTCGCACGCTGTCGGGCGGAGCTGCTTCGAACGGCAGCGGCAGCGCCAAGTTCGTGAAGCCCTGACGATGCGGCGCATCCTGAGCCTTGTTCTGGTTCTGGCGGCGCTGCCGGTGCAGGCGGATACGGGGCTTGACCCGCTGACCCGGCGCGACGAGGCCCTTGGCTGGGAGGCGGTCGGGCGGCTTGATCTGGGCGATCACGGATTCTGCACGGGGACGCTGATTGCGACCGATCTGGTGCTGACAGCCGCCCATTGCCTTTTTGACCGCCGGCGTGGCGCGGCAGAGGATGTTGGGGGCATGACCTTTCGCGCGGGTCTGCGCGATGGCGAGGCGGTCGCGGAACAGACGGTGCTGCGCGCCGTGGCACATCCGGACTATGATCCGTTCGAGCCGCTGGGCGAGCACAGCGTGCGGCATGACGTGGCGCTGGTTCAACTCAGTGCCGCGATCCCGGCTGCGGTCGCAGCGCCCTTCGCGGTGCAGGGGCCGGGCGGGGTGCGGAGCGTGAGCGTGGTGTCCTATGCCCAGGGGCGGGAAGATGTGCTGTCGTGGCAGCGGGCCTGCACCGTGCTGGGGCAGCGGGATGGCTTGCTGGCGTTCAACTGCGATGTGGATTTCGGATCGTCGGGCGCGCCGGTGTTCGATGTGTCGGGTGGGCGGGCGCGGATCGTGTCGATCATCTCGGCGGGGCACAAGGATGCCGACGGGACGCTTGCCTATGGCATGGAACTGCCGGGGTTACTGAGTGACCTGAAAGCCGCGCTGCGAAGCGGAAGGGGCGTGCTGGACGGCGAGGTGGCGACAACGGCGCCGACGATCCGCCGGGTCAGCGCAGGCAATGGCAGCCGCAATATCGGGGCGCGGTTTGTGAAGCCCTGAGGGGTGGCACCCCCCCTTGAAACCTTGCCGGGGTTTTCCCAAATCAGCGATGTCCGGGTGCCGTGAAGGGCCCTGGCGAAACCCGACGCCTGTTCCGCAAGGAAGGGCATAACGCATCGCTTGACGAGGATGAACCATGCGCAGTTTTGATCTTGCACCGCTCTACCGTGCCACCGTGGGCTTTGACCGTGTCGCCGACCTTATGGACCGTGTCCTGACCGCCGACGTCGCCCAGCCGACTTACCCGCCCTACAATATCGAGAAGACCGACGAGAACGCCTATCGCATCTCGATCGCCGTCGCGGGCTTTGCCGCGGACGAGCTGAATGTCGAGGTGAAGGAAGGGACGCTGCACGTCTCGGCCCGCAAGGCCGAGGACGAGACGCCTCGGACCTACCTGCATCGCGGGATCGCGACGCGGGCGTTCGAGCGGCGTTTTGCCCTGGCGGACCATGTCCGCGTGGAGGGCGCGACCCATGAGTTGGGGATGCTTCACATCGATCTGGTCCGCGAGACGCCCGAGGCGCTGAAGCCGCGGCGGATCGAAATTGCCCGGGCTTCGGATATCGAGGCCAAGGCGGTAACGCAGACGACCGTCCAGTAAGGACGCGACAGGTTCGTAGCGAGTTCGGGCGCGCCGCAAGGCGCGCCCTTTCTCGTTTCTACTTGATCCGGAAATCGAAGTGCTTGCGGACCTTCTCGACGATCTTCCAGGTGCCCTTGAAATCTTTCTCGACCACGAAGGCGTCGCCGGCCTGGACGGTGACGGGGGTGCCGCCGTCGGGGGTGATGATGATCTTGCCTTCGATCAGGACGACGAATTCGTAGGCGGTATAGGTGGCGTGGTAGGTGCCGGGTGTCGCCTCCCAGTACCCCGCGACCATGGTTCCGTCGGACGCCTCGTGCAGGGCCCAGGTCTTCATGGTGGGGGAGCCTTCGGTCACGATCCAGCCGTCGAGGGTGGCGTCGGAGGGGGTGACGGAGGAGAGGGGGGGCAGCTTTACGATGGTGGGCATGGACGCTCCTTGGCGGGTTCGGAGGGCAGGCTAGCGGAAGGGCGAGGGCAGGGCAACCTGGGGTGTCGCACTGTGCGACATTTTGCAGGGTATTGATATGAAACGATTTCAGCATCCTCGTTAACCAGTTTTCCCGATATCGACAGCGTGTCGCACACGGTCGCGACCCCTCTGCCGGGCCAGGGCGCCAGAGGGGCGGGACGGTAGGCAGGCATGGGCAGGGGCAACGGTGACGAGATGGCTACCGCGTGAGACGGCGGCAGGGGACGAGGGTCAGGCGGCGGGCGCGCGGTTGCCGAGGATCAGGTCGGCGGCTTTCTCGCCGATCATGATGCAGGTGGCGTTGGGGTTCCCGCTGACGAGGGTGGGCATGATCGAGGCGTCGGCGACGCGCAGCCCTTCGATGCCATGCACGCGCAGGCGGTCATCGACGACCGACATGGCATCCGGACCCATCCGGCAGGTGCCAGCAGGGTGCCAGATGGTGGTGGCGACACGGCGGATGAAGCGGATGATGCCGTCCTCGTCATCGGCGTCGGGGGCGGGATCGGTCTGCTCTGCGCCGAGGGCTGCCAGGGCGGGGGCGTTTCCGATCCTGAGGCAGGCCTGGATGCCGCGCACGGACAGCGCAAGATCGTCGGGGTCCGACAGGTAGCGCGGGTCGATCACCGGGCGGTCGAGCGGGTTCGCCGAATAAAGGCGCACCTCGCCCCGGCTTTTCGGGCGGTTGACGTTCATGCAGAGGCCGAATCCGTGCCGGTCGGCGCCCGAGCCGTCGAAATAATGGGGTGAGTAGTGGGATTCGCAATGAATCTGGATATCGGGCCAGTCTGCGCCATCACCCAGTTTCAGGAAGGCGCCGGCTTCGCAGAAGTTGGTGTGGAAGGGACCGGTGCCATGATCGAGAGACTCTTTCAGCGCCGCGTCGGCTTGGTCCGGCGTCATGCCGTAGACGGTCGCGGGCTGGTCGATCTGGAAGCGCGGGACGACCTGGAGGTGGTCCTGCAGGTGCTGGCCGACGCCGGGCAGGTCGCGTTCCAGCGCGATGCCGAGGTCCGCGAGGTGCCGGGCCGGGCCGATGCCGGAGAGCATCAGGATCTGCGGGCTGTTGATCGCGCCGCCGCAGAGGATGACTTCGCTCGCCCGGGCGTCCTGCGACCGGCCCATGTGGACGAAGGCCACGCCCATGGCACGGCCATCCTCGATCAGGATGCGGGTGACGTGCGTGTGCGTCAGGACGTGGAGGTTGGGATGTTCCATCGCCGGGCGCAGGAAGGTTGCCGCGACCGAAGCGCGGCCCTTGGGGCCGATGGTGGCCTGGAAGGGGCCCGCGCCCTCCTGCGTGGCACCCGTGACATCGGGGTTGTAGGGGAAGCCGGCCTGTTGCGCGGCCTGGATGAAGGCGTCGTGGATCGGCGATCCGGGGGCATAGCTGGAGACGGTGAGGGGGCCGTCGGTGCCGTGGAAGGGCGCGCCGTGGGTGTCGTTGCCCTCGGAGCGACGGAAATAGGGCAGCACCTCGTCATAGCCCCAGCCCGCATTGCCGAGGTCGCGCCAGTGATCGTAGTCGCCCCGGTTGCCGCGCATGTAGACCATCGAGTTGATCGCGCTGGTGCCGCCGAGGCATTCGCCGCGCGACAGGAAGATGCGGCGGTTGTTGAGGCGTTCCTGCGGCGTTGTGCGGTAGCCCCAGTCGACGTGCTGTCGAGCAGGCGACAGGGCGAGGGCGGGGGTGCGGACGTCGACGAGGTCGCTGTCGCCGCCCGCCTCGAGCAGCAGGACGTCGGCTCCGGCGGCCGTCAGGCGGTGAGCGAGGACGCATCCGGTGGAGCCCGCGCCGATGATGATGAAGTCGTGGCTGCGAGACATGCCCGATCCTTACTGCTTTGGCGCAGGATGGAGCGAAGCGGGGCGGGAAGGCAAGCGGCTCAGGCGCGCCGGTTGCCGAGAAGGTGGCCGAGGCGCAGCGTTTCCCGCACCAGCAGGTCGAGGTCCTCACGCCGGGTGCGGTGGTTGTTGATGGCGACGCGGAGGCAATGCGCGGCCGTGGATGGTGGTGTCGGTTAGCGACGGCGGTGCCCTCTTCCTGCAGGCGCAGCATGATCTCGGTGTTCAGCGCGCGGCATCTCGTCCTCGGTCGCGCCGGGCAGGCGGTGGCGGAAGCAGACGATGTTGATGGCGGTCGGGGCCATGATCTCGAGCATCGGCTCGGCCTCGATCAGGCCGGTGAGGTAGGCGCCCTGCGCGATGTTCTGGTCGATCAGGCGGCCGAACTTGGCGATGCCCTGTTCCTTGAGCGACATCCAGACCTTGAGCGCCTTGAAGCCGCGCGACAGTCTCGAAGCCGTAGTCGAAGAGGTATTCGCCGCTGGCGATGCCGCGCGGCTTTTCCTCGAGGTAGTCGCCGTGGAGCGCGAAGGTGCCGAAGTGGCGGTCGCGGTCGCGGACCAGCGCGCAGCCGCATTCGAATGGCGCGTGGAGCCATTTGTGCGGATCGAGCGCGAGGGAATCGGCGCGTTCGATGCCGTCGACCATGCGGCGGTTGGCGGGGGCGAGCTTGATGCAGCGCGCCGATGCAGCCATCGACGTGGAACCACAGCCCCTCGCGCGCGCAGAGGTCGGCGAGGGCGGGGAGGTCGTCGAAGGCGCCGGTGTTGGTGGTGCCCGCCGTGGCGATCACGCAGGCGGGGCGGAAGCCCGGCGGCGCGGTCTTCGGCGATGGCCTGCGCGAGGGCCGGCAAGGCTCGATGCGGAAGGCGGCGTCGGTGGGGATGAGGCGCAGCGCGCGGCTGCCGAGGCCGAGGGTTTCCATCGCCTTCTGGTGGCAGCTGTGGACCTGATCCGAGGCGTAGAAGCGCAGCGGCTTGCGGCAGGTTGGTGACACCATCGGCGCGCACGTCCACCCCGGCCATGGCGTTGCGCGCGACGGTGAGGCCGACCATGTTGGCCATCGAGCCACCGCTGGTCAGGGTGCCGCTGGCGGTCGCGGGGAAACCCATCAGCTCCTTGCAGCCAGTTCACCACCTGCCGGTCGAGCTGGGCAGGCGGCGGTGTTGCCGCCGCCGAGGTTGGAGCCGTCGATGGCCGCAAGGAAATCGCCGAGCGCGCCGGTGAAGTTGCTGGCACCCATGTACCAGCCCCAGAAGCGCGGATGGATGTTGCCCATCGAATAGGGAAGCAGGTTCACGCTCAGCTCGTCGTAGACCTGATCGAGCGGCTGCGGCTCTTCCGGCGCAGGGGTGAGCCAGGTCGCGCGGACTCCGTCGGGCATGGGCTGCCAGACCGGCCGGTGGCGGACGCCCCGGAGATGTGCGATGGCGTCATCGACCATCCGGTGGGCAAGGGCGCGCGTGGCCGCCCAATCCGCAGGGTCGAGCGTTTCTTCGGGTTCGCTGGACATCTGGCCGTGCTTTCCCCTGTTGATGCAGCAGCCTCGCCATGCAGACGCGCGGCGTCAAGCCCGCGAGCGGCCCGTCAGACCCGCGATACCAGCAGCTTGTCGATGCGGCGGTCGTCGAGGTCGATCACCTCGAACCGCCAGCCATGCAGGGTGAAGGTGTCGCCGAGCGCGGGCAGGCGGCGCAGATGGTTGATGACGAGGCCGGCGACGGTTTCGTAATCGCCGTCCTCGTCGCGCGGGAAGGCGAGGCGGTCGCAGAATTCGTCGACCGGCATCCAGCCCGAGACCAGGTAGCTGCCATCGTCGCGCTGATCAGGATCGCGGGTTCCTCGGCCGTGTGCTTCGAGGAAGGTGCCGGTGATCGCCTCGAGGATGTCGCCGGTGGTGATGATGCCCTCGAAGCTGCCGTATTCGTCATAGACCAGCGCCATGTGGTTGGGCGAGGCGCGCAGGATCTCGATCACGTCGAGCGCGTCGGCGCGGTCCGAGACGACGGGCACCTCGCGCATCAGGGTCGGCAGGTTCGAGCGGTTCGCCCGCGCGACAGGGCGGCGAAGGCATCGGTGAGGTAGAGCACGCCCAGCACCTCTTCGGTGTCGCGGTTGCGCACGGGAATGCGGGGGCGGGCGATGCGGCGGATGGCGTCGAGGGTTTCCTCGGGGGTGGCGTCGAGGTCGATCAGTTCGACGTCGCGGCGCGGGGTCATCAGCGCGCGGGCGGAGCGGTCGGCCAGGCGCATGACGCCGGAGAGCATCTCCTGTTCCTCGGTTTCGATGACGCCGTCGACAGTGCGCCTCGGCGAGGATGGTGCGCACCTCTTCATCGGTGACGCGGGATTTGCCTTCGGCCGGTCTGGCCCGAGCAGGGCGAGCAGCAGCCGCCCCGAGTTGTCGAGCAGCCAGACGAGCGGCGCGCCGATCGCGGGCCAGCAGCGTCATTGCGGGGGCGACGCGGGCCGCGATCCCTTCGGGGTTCTTCAGCGCGATCTGCTTGGGCACCAGTTCGCCGACGATCAGCGAGAGGTAGGTGAGCAGCACGACCACGCCGCCGACGCCGAGCGTGTCGGACCATTGCTGGCGACACGCCCTGTGCCGACGAGCCAGCCGGAAAGGCGCGCGCCCAGCGTGGCGCCGGAAAAGGCGCCCGACAGCACGCCGACCAGCGTGATGCCGATCTGCACGGTCGACAGGAAGCGGCCCGGATCCTCGCGCCAGGCGGATGGCGGCGGTGGCGCCCTTGCTGCCGCTTTCGGCCAGCAGTCTTGCAGCCGGGCCGGGCGGGCGGAGACGACCGCCAGTTCCGACATGGCAAGCGCCCCGTTCAGCAGGATCAGGGCGGCAACGATGAGGATTTCGACGATCACGGGGGCAGGGGCCTGACGTTCGGGACCGGACGGTTGTAGCCGCTGGGGCCGTGGTGCGCAATGCGTGTGGGTCAACGGTGGATGGAGCGGGTCGGAACGGATGGTGCGGTTGCGGGTTGTGGTGCGAACGCTGGGTGCGGATGGCCCGCACCCGTCGATGGAGAACTCATGATGACTCGCTGGATCGTGACGCTTGCTGTGGCCTCTCTGGGGCTTCCGATGTTGGCCGCCTGTGGCGATACCGTGGGCGAGCGGGCCGCGACGGGTGGCATTGCCGGGGCTGTCGTCGCGGGGCCGGTGGGCGCGGTGGTGGGCGGCGTCGGCGGGGCGGTGACGAAGTAGGGTCGGGCGCCGAAAGGGAGTTCCGGGGGGTGGTCAGGACACCACTTCCCTATCCAACCCGGCACGACACCGCGCGCACCGGTCCCTGCGGCGCGAAGGACAGGCGCATGCCCTTCGCGATGATGAACGTGTCATTGGGGCCAAAGGTCCACCTCCCGCCCGTATCGTCGGTGACGGCAAGCCGGCCAGCCGCGATGTACAGCACCTCGTGACATGGATGTGGTGGCAGCTGCACGCCCTGCCCTGCAATGTCCACCCACGAGACCGCCAATCGCCCCGACGGATCGCGAAACAGGGGAACGGCGCCATCCGGAGGCGGGTCGGGCAACGCTGCAGGGACGATCTTGAGGATCGGATGCATCGGATCGGGGGGCGAGGGCGGGTCGAACAAGACCATCACCTTCTTGGCATAGACGGCCTGATTCCAGATGCAGCGTCTGCCCTTCGGGATCACGAAGCACTCTCCCGGGCCGATCACGGTTTCGCAGCCTTCCTCGACCATCACGACTTCGCCTTCGAGGATCACCATGAATTCATGGACGGGCCAGTTCATCCAGCGCCCAAGGTTCGGCTCCGCCTCCCACATCCCGATCACGAGGTTCTGTGCGGCATCCTCGATCCAGCGGTGGCCGATGGAGGCACGGGTGCCAGAGCAGACTTCCAATTCCGGAAAGTCGGACCACGCTTCCAGCGGGGTTCCGGGATCGCAGGGAATCACGCCTGGTCGGGTCATCTGGCACCTCTGACGTGAGCCCCGGTGTGGCAGCCGATGGAACGGATTGCAGCCCCATCAACAATGCCGGCGGGCTGCCATGCCTGACAAGTCCAATCCGCAGGTCGTGGAGACTTTCGACGGTATGCTGGGGTCACCCGATCTTGTGCACACCTTGCGGTCCATGCTGTTCGACTGCGCTCCATGCCGGTCAACGGGAACGGGTTCGGCTGTTCCGCCTGCTTCGCTGCGGCCCGCACCGATTGTGACGGTGCGATGCCGGGGCTACTTCAGCACGTGCGGGCGCGGGGCGGTGGCGGTGAAGGCCGGGCGCTGCTGGAGCCGGGCGACCATCGCCTCGATCCCGGGGCGGCCGCGCCAGTCAATCGCGCCGCGCGATTCGGTCCAGAGGATCAGGCAGGCGAGGGCGATGTCCTGCACCGAGATCGCGCCGGGGTGGAACCCCCCTGCTCCGATGCGGCGTTCGAGCCAGTCCAGCGTGGCAAGCACGCGAACCATGTTGCGTTCGGCCGGATCGAACCCGAGGCGGTTGCGGCTGACCGGTCCGATCCCGGCCCAGAGCGCGTAGTGATGTGCTGCCAGGGCATCGCCCATCGTCAGGATCACCGCCATCACCTGTTCATCCGCAAGCGCATGATCGGGACGGGTGACGGCATTGGCCACCTCGCCCGCCTGCGGCACCTGCGACAGCAGGGCGTCGAGCACGATACGGGTGGGAAACAGGCTTTGCCCGCCGCGCACCAGGACCGGGACATGGCCGAGCGGGTTGATTGCGAGGTAGTCGTCGGGCGGGGGAAATTCGGTGATCTCGTGCAGCGTTACGGGCAGCGCATGCTCCCGGATCAGCACGCGGGCCATGCGGGCGAAGGGGCTTCCGTCGATGTAGTAGAGGTCCATCGGGCCGCCTCCGAGCGACGTGGCGATGGCGGAAGGGTAGCGCAGATTGCGCCTCTGTCAGCGGGGGGCGCGGCCACGCGGGGGGCCGCGCCGGATCGTCAGACCGACAGGCAGATGTATTTCATCTCCATGTAGTCCTCGATCCCGTGGCGGCTGCCTTCGCGGCCAAGGCCGGATTGCTTGACGCCGCCGAAGGGCGCCACCTCGGTCGAGATCAGGCCGGTGTTGACGCCGACCATGCCGTATTCCAGCGCCTCCTGCACCCGGGTGATGCGGCCGATGTCGCGGGCGTAGAAGTAGGAGGCCAGGCCGAAGATCGTGTCGTTGGCCAGCGCGATCACCTCTTCCTCGGTCTCGAACTTGAACAGCGGGGCGAGCGGGCCGAAGGTTTCCTCTTGGCCACCATCATGTCCGGCGTCACGCCGGTCACGATGGTCGGCTGGAAGAACGTGCCGCCGAGCTCGTGCCGCTTGCCGCCGGTGACGACCTTGCCGCCCTTGGCGAGCACGTCGGCGATGTGCTCTTCGACCTTGTCCACCGCGTCCTGCGTTGATCAGCGGGCCGGTGGTCGATGCCCGCCTTCAGCCCGTCGCCGACGTTCAGCTTCTCCACCGCGGCCGCCAGCTTGTCGGCGAAGGCGTCATAGACCCCGGCCTGCACATAGATCCGGTTGGCGCAGACGCAGGTCTGGCCGTTGTTGCGGAACTTGGAGATCATCGCGCCTTCGACGGCCGCATCGAGATCGGCGTCGTCGAACACGATGAAGGGCGCGTTGCCGCCCAGCTCCATCGAGCATTTCATCACCTGGTCGGCGGCCTGCTTCAGCAGGATGCGGCCGACCTCGGTCGAGCCGGTGAAGGTCAGCTTGCGGATCGTCGGGTTCTCGCAGAACTCCTTGCCGATGTCGGAGGACGCGCTTCGAGGTGATGACCGAGAACACGCCCTCCGGCAGCCCCGGCGCGTTCGGCCAGCACGCGCCAGCGCCAGCGCCGACAGCGGCGTTTCGGCGGCCGGGCGGGCGACGAAGGCGCAGCCGGCGGCCAGCGCCGGGGCGACCTTGCGGGCGATCATCGCGTTGGGGAAGTTCCACGGCGTGATCGAGGCGACGACGCCGATCGGCTGCTTGATGCACCGTGATGCGCTTGTCGCGCTGGTGGCCGGGGATGGTCTCGCCATAGATGCGCTTGGCCTCTTCGCCGAACCATTCGATGTAGGACGGCGCCATAGGCGATCTCGCCCTTGGCCTCGGCCAGCGGCTTGCCCATTTCGGCGGTCAGGATGCGTGCCGAGGTCGTCCTGGTTCGCCATCATCAGGTCGAACCACTTGCGCAGGATCTGCGCGCGTTCCTTGCCGGTGCGGGCGGCCCATTCCTTCTGCGCGCACTTGTCGGCGGCCGCGATGGCGCGGGCGGTCTCGGCGCGGCCCAGGTTCGGGCACGGTGGCAGATCACGTCGCCGCGCGCCGGGTTGGCGACGGCGAAGGTGGTGCCGTCGTCGGCATCGACCCATTCGCCGGCGACATAGGCCTTGGTGCAGAGCAGCGAGGGGTCTTTCAGAAGCGACCGCAGGTCGGTGACGGAATCGAGCATGTGAGGCCTCCCATTGCATTTGTGGCCCATGCAGAACATGTCGCGCCGCGAGAAATGTCCAGTTCCCATGGAGGATCGGGCGAAGTTTTGATCAAATCGGAGAAGGATTCGCTGTGGACCTGGATCTCGCCTATGCGAACGGGGCCTTCATTCCGGGGGCGGAGGACTATGCGCCGCGCTGGGCGGCACGAGGCGGCGGCGTTTCGCGGGGTGCTGGGGCACCGCGCGCAGGTGGGTCTGGCCTATGGGCCGGGGGACGCGGCACCGGTTCGATCTGTTCCTGCCCGAGGACACGCCGCGCGGGCGTCGTGATCTTCGTGCATGGCGGCTACTGGATGACCTTCGGGCGCGAGAGCTGGTCGCATCTGGCCGCGGGGCCGCTGGCGCGCGGCTGGGCGGTGGCGATGCCGTCCTACACGCTGGCGCCCGAGGCGCGGATCAGCGCCGATGACACGCGAGATCGCGATGGCGCTGGGGGTGATCGGCCGGCAGGTCGCCGGGCCGATGGTGGTGACGGGCCATTCCGCGGGCGGGCATCTGAGCGCGCGGATGGCCTGCAAGGACGTGGTGCTGCCGCCGGGGATCGCCGAGCGGTGGTGCGGGCCGTGCCGATCTCGCCGCTGGCCGACCTTGCGCCGCTGCGGCAGACCAAGATGAACGAGACGCTGCAGCTGGATGCGGCGGAGGCCAAGGCGGAAAGCCCGATCAGCCACGCGCGGCGGGAAGCCTGCGGTGTGACGGTCTGGGTCGGCGGGCAGGAGCGCCCTGCCTTCCTGTGGCAGGCGCGGACACTGTCCGAGGATTGGGCCTGCCCGTGGAGCGTGGCGCCGGGCAAGCACCATTTCGACGTGATCGACGATCTGGCCGACCCGCGCAGCACGCTGGTCTCGACGGTCGTCGGGGGGCTATAGGGCCTGTCCGACAAGCGTGGTCCCCGGTTTCTTCGGGAATCAGGTTCCCGGGCACCCGGCGTCGCGCCCGAGGTGAGGTCGGCGGGGGGTCTCACACCCCCCGCGCCCCCCGTGGGATACTTTCGCCAAGATGAATGAAGGGCGAGCACTGGCCGCCGGGTGGGGCGGATCAGCCCCTCGTCCCGGTCATCCGTTCGATATAGGCGCGCATTTCCTCGGCTTCATGGCGGGCGTCGCGCAGGCCCTCCATCGCGGCGCGCAGCTCGGCTTCGGTCTGGGCGATCTGGTTCGTCAGTTCCGCCTCGCGCTGTTCGAGGTAGATGATCGCCTGGTCGCGCGTTTCCTCGGCCTCGTGCAGCGACTGGGCCAGGCGGTCGACCTCGCCCATGTCGGCGCCGCGATGCGGGTGAAGCGGTGCAGCAGCCAGTAGGTGAACCAGCCCAGCCCGAAGGCCACGAAGAGGATGATCGAGGTGGCGATGATGAATTCGATCCGGTTCATGCGCGGGCGTTCCTTGTGCGACTCAGTTGGACTTGGGACGCGACTTGGGGCGGAGCGTCTTTTCGGACGGGGCGGAGGAGACGAAGGGGTCTTCCGGCTCCGGGGTGGCAGCGGGCGTGGCGGGTTCAGCCGGGGCGGTCGTGTCGGTCACGCCGGGTGTGACGCTGGGGTCGGGGGCGGTCGCGTCGACGGTGTTGGTATCGGTCGCGGCGGTGGTTGCATCATCGGCACCGATGTCGTCGGTCGGGCCGGGGTCGCCGGGGCCGGTGGCGGCGATATCGTCGGTCGGGCCGGTCTGGTCCGGGGCGGTCTGGTCCGGGCCAGTCTGGTCGGGGCGGTCTGGTCAATGGCGGCAGGGTCGCCTGCCCCCGGAGCGGAGGCGATGGCGGCGGGATCGGAAGCGGCCGTGTCCTGCGTCGTGGCGTCAGGCTGTGGCGATAGGTTGGCTGTGGGCGTCGCGCCCGCGCCGGTCAGCGTGAACTCGATCCGGCGGTTCGCCTCGCGGCCCTCCTCGGTGTCGTTGTCGGCGATGGGGCGCGCTTCGCCGTAGCCCATGGCGGTCAGCGATCCGACCAGCACGCGGCGGCCCTGCAGCCCGAGCAGCACCGCCTCGGCGCGGGCCTGGCTGAGGGCGAGGTTGCTGCCCTCGCCACCCTGGGCATCGGTATGGCCCGCGATTTCCATCGGGATGTCGGGGCAGCGGCGCAGGATCGTCGGCCAGCGCCTCCATCGTGTCGCGGGCGTCGCTTTCGATCTCGGCCGAGCCGGGGGCGAAGGTGATCTTCTTCCTCGCCAGCACCGCGTTCAGCGTTTCCACGCATTCCTGCGGGGTGGGCAGATCGGCCAGCGGGTCCAGCGCCTTGTCGTAGCGGACGTTGACCTTGAAGGCCTGGCCCTGACCGAGCTGGTCCGACAGGATGCGGGTTATGGTGGCCTGCGCGGTGGGCGACGGCGGTCACGCCCGTCGACCTCGACCGTGTCGGCGCGCACCATCAGGGAGCCTTCGGTGAGTTCCGACATCGCCTGCAGCCCGGCCAGCACGCGGACCGGCCAGCCATCGGGCAGGTCGGGGTCGAGCCGCGTGGCGGTGTAGACGGACCCGGCGCCGAACTGGGCCCGGGCAAAGCTGGAGACGGCATCGCGTTGCAGCGTCGTCGGTCAGGCGGCCGCGCAGCTGCACCTGGCCGTCCGGCGACAGGGTGGCGGTGAACTCGGCCGGACCCTCGGCGGCGCTTTTCGGCTTCTCCGGCAGCGTGGCCTTCAGCGAGAAGACATCCGGCAGGGCTGTCTGCAACTCGCCCACCACGCGGTCGAAGGTCGCCTGCGGCGTTTCGACGGTGGCCAGCAGGGTCACGTCGGCATCCGAGAAGGTGATGCTGCCGCTGCCGATCTGGTTGACGGCGGCGATTCCCAGTTCCACCGCCTCGGCCCAGCGGGGCGTCGGCACGCCGAGGCCGATGGTGCAGTCGGGCGTGTCGGTCACGCCCGCCTTGACCGCAGCGGCAAGGACTCGGGTCGCGGGCGGCCTCGGTATCGGCCGAACAGGCGTCGAACCGCGCGCCGCGGTCGTCCTTGACGAAGCGCAGCGTGAAGGGCGTCAGCACCGGGCGCGGCGCCGAGATGTCGAGCGCAACGATGACGCCGTCGGGGCGGGCGCTGGCAAGGTCGGCCTCGTAGCGGCGCTTTTCCTCGGCGGACCCGGAGATGGCGGTGATCGTGACGCGGCCGGCCTCGATGGAGATCTTGGACCGGGGCAGCATCCGGAGCGCCGTCAGGCCGAAGTCCACCGCCGCGTCCCAGCCCTGGGGGGCGGGAAAGTCGGCCTCGGTCAGCATGTCGGCAATGCGTGCGCCCGAGGCGATGGCCGCGACTTCATCGGCAAGGGTCGTTTCACCGTCGACGCTGGGCACAAGGCCGATCAGCGAGATGCCGTCATCGTTGCGCAGCAGCTCGACCGAGAATCGCGGGGGCGCGATGGCGCGGGCGGGAATCACGTCCATCTCGTCGCGGATGCGGCTGGAATCGACGAGGCTGCCGGTCAGGTTCATCGCGCGGAAGCGCAGCGCCTCGTTCGGCGCGGTGCCGGACAGGCGGACCTGCAGGCCGTCGGTTTCGACCTCCACCCAGCTGAGCCCCTCGCGGGTCATCAGGCTTTTGACGGACTGCGCGGTGCGGCTTTCGATCACGCCTGCGGCCCAGAGGGCAGCCAGCACGGCAAGGCCCGCGGCGACAAGAAAGGCAGCAGGGGCGACGAGGCGGGGGGGAAGGCGCATGGGGCGGGACGGCCTGTCAGGTTCGAAGCACGCTTCCTAGGCCCAAGGCGCGGCAGGTTCAATCAAGGAAAGCCGCGGCGGCAAGAAACAGCGCAGGGATCAGCCCGGCGTCGCGGTTGGAGCGGAAGAGCCGCAGGCAGCTGCGGGGTCGTCGGTGTCGAGCCGGCGCAAGTTGCCAGGCCATGTGCCAGCCGAAGGCCCAGACCCCGCCGAGGGCGAGCACCAGTTGCAGCGGGTTGCCGGTCGGCAGCAGCGCCGCGAGGACCGCCGCACCCATCAGCAGCGACGCGACACCAGAGGAAGCCGCGCAGCCAGGGCCGGGTGTTGTCGCCGAACAGCCGGGCGGTGGATTTGACGCCGATCAGCGCGTCATCCTCGTGGTCCTGATGGGCATAGATCGTGTCGTAGAACAGCGTCCAGGCGATGCCGGCGGCGTAGAGCAGGACCGCGGCGCAGCGCGAGGCTGCCGGCATGGGCGGCCCAGGCCAGCAGCGCGCCCCAGTTGAAGGCGAGGCCCAGGAACACCTGCGGCCACCAGGTGAAGCGCTTGGCAAAGGGATAGATCGCCACCAGGCCAGCGAGGCGACGCCCAGCGCGATGGCCGCGCGGTTGTAGGTGAACAGGATGCCGGCGGCGAGCAGCGACTGCACGACCATCCAGACCAGCGCCTGCCGCGGCGTGACCTGACCCGAGGGGAGCGGGCGCGAGCGGGTGCGGGCGACGGCGGCGTCGATGTCGCGGTCGGTGATGTCGTTCCAGGTGCAGCCCGCGCCGCGCATCAGGAACGCGCCCACGGCGCAGGACTGACGACGAGCCAGAGGTCCCAGCGGCCGGAAGCCGTCGGGATCGGCGCGGCGGCCAGGGCGATGCCCCAGAGGCAGGGGATCAGCAGAAGCCAGGTGCCGATCGGGCCGGTCGGCGCGCGACAGGCGCAGATAGGGGCGCGTCGCGGCGGGGGCTAGCGGTCCACCCAGTTGCCGGCGCGGCGCGTCCGCGACGGTCGGCATCTGGCAATCGGCGCGGTCTCGGTCATAGGTTCGCGCTCATGCAGGATGCGAAGATCAGGCTTTATGTAGATCAGCCGCTTGGCCCGGGGCAACCCGTGCCCTGTCGCAGGATCAGGCGCATTACCTGTTCACCGTGATGCGGCTGGGCGTCGGGGCGGGCGTGCTGCTGTTCAACGGGCGCGACGGCGAATGGCGCGCGGGTGGCCGAGGCGGGCAAGCGCGGCGGCGTGCTGGTCTGCGAGGCGCAGACGCGGCCGCTAGCAGCATGCCGCCCGACCTGTGGCTGCTGTTCGCGCCGATCAAGAAGGCGCGGACCGATTTCATCGTGGAAAAGGCGGTGGAACTGGGCGTGGCGCGGATCCTGCCGGTGCAGACGCGCGCATCACCAATTCCGAACGCATCCGGCAGGACCGGCTGCAGGCCCATGCGGTCGAGGCGGCCGAGCAATGCGGCGGCACCTTCGTGCCCGAGGTGGCCGATCTGCAGGCGCTGGACCGGCTGCTGGCGGCCTGGCCCGCCGGACCGGCAGGCTCCTGTGGTGCGACGAGCATCGCTCGGGCGCCGTCGGCGCGCTGGCGCGGCGCGCGCGGCGGGCCCTGGGCGATCCTGATCGGGCCGGAGGGCGGGTTTTCGGACGCCGAGCGCAGCGCGGCTGCGCGGCGATGCCGCAGGTGGTGCCGCTAGCCTCGGGCCGCGCATCCTGCGGGCCGATACGGCGGCGGTGGCGGCGCTGACGCTGTGGCAGGCGGCGCTGGGGGATTGGCGTGACCGTGATCCGCGCCGAGGCTGACGGCCGCTGCGCCGGCGCTGGCGCGAGGTGATCGCGGCGGGCGTCGTGGCGGCTGGTCGGGCTGTGGCTGATGCTGCTGGGCGGCTATCTGCTGATCCCGCTGGGGCTGGCTGGTCGTGGCTCTCGTCGGCGGTCTGGGCGGTGCTGGCGCTGCGGCGGCTGCGCTTCGCGCAGGCGGTCGACGCGCCGGGCATGGTCGAGGTGGACGAGGCGCAGATCGGCTATCTGGGCCCGACGCTTCGGCGGCTATGTCGCGCTGCCCGATCTGGTGGAGCTGCGGCTGATCGCGCCTGCACGGCCAGCGGCTGTGGCGGCTGAAGCAGGCGGACGGGCAGGCGCTGCTGATCCCGGTGGCGGCGGCCGGGGGCGGAGCGGCTGTTCGACGCCTTCGCCGCCCTGCCGGGCATGGACACGCAGGCGCTGGTGGCGGCGCTGGCGCGGCGAGGGCGCGGAGCGCGGTGGTGCTGGCGGCGCGGCAGCGGCGCCGGCCGATTGCGCGCTGGTGGGCAACTGAGCCGCGCGCAGTCGCAGGCCGCCCTTGACTTGGCGCGCGCGACGCAGCACACCTGTGCGCCTGAGACCGAAACGCGAAGATCGGAGCACGCCCCCATGTCCATTCCCCAGTCCGGCGGCGGGCCGATCGAGCACTTCGCGCAGCTGGCCGAGTACATGGAGGCGGGCTGCAAGCCCACGGCCGACTGGCGCATCGGCACCGAGCACGAGAAGTTCGGCTGGCTGACCGACACCCGCGCGCCGCTGCCCTATGCGGGCGACGCGCTCGATCTCGGCGCTGTTCGACGGGCTTGAGGCGACCGCTTCGGCTGGACCCCGGTGCGCGAGGGCGAGCAACATCATCGGCCTGACGCGCAACGGCGCCAACATCAGCCTGGAACCGGGCGGGCAGTTCGAACTGTCGGGCGCGCCGCTGGTCGAGACGCTGCACGAGACCGACGCCGAGACTGCGACAGCCATCTGGCCGAGGTGGCCGCGATCGCCGAGCCGCTGGGCATCCGCTTCATGGGGATCGGGGCGGCGCCGGAATGGACGCACGACCAGATGCCGGTGATGCCGAAGGGCCGCTACCGGCTGATGACCGATTACATGGGCCGGGTCGGCACGCCACGGCACGCAGATGATGTACCGCACCTGCACGGTGCAGGTGAACCTCGACTATGCCTCCGAAGCCGACATGGTGAAGAAGCTGCGCGTGGCGCTGGCGCTTGCAGCCGGTGGCGACGGCGCTGTTCGCCTCCGTCGCCGTTCTTCGACGGCAAGCTGAACGGCCACAAAAGCTGGCGCATCGCGCATCTGGCGCGGGCTGGACGACAGCCGCACCGGCATGCTGCCCTTCGCCTTCGAGGACGGCATGGGGTTCCAGCGCTATGTCGACTGGGTGCTGGATGTGCCGATGTATTTCGTCTACCGCGACGGCCAATACATCAACGCGCTGGGCCAGTCGTTCCGCGATTTCCTGAAGGGCGAACTGCCCGCGCTGCCCGGCGAGAAGCCGACGCTGTCCGACTGGGCCGACCACATGACCACGGTCTTCCCCGAGGCGCGGGTGAAGAAATACATCGAGATGCGCGGGGCCGATTGCGGCGATCGCGGCCCATATGGTCGCGCTGCCCGCGTTCTGGGTCGGGCTGATGTATGACCAGACGCGCGCTGGATGCCGCCTGGGATCTGGTGAAGGGCTTCGACGCCGAAACCCGCGAGGGGCTGCGGGTGGCGGCCTCGGTCTCGGCGCTGCAGGGCGAGGCGGGGGGCGTGAAGCTGCTCGACCTGGCGCGGCAGGCGGTGGCGCTGTCGCAGGGCGGCCTGCGCGCGCGGGCGCGGGCCGGAGCGGGACATGCGGACGAGGCGGTGTATCTGGACGTGCTGGCCGACAGCGTGGCGCGGGGCGAGGTGCAGGCCGACCGGCTGCTGGCGCTGTATCACGGGGCGTGGGGCGGCAGCCTGCGGCCCGGTCTACGAGGCGGTCAGCTACTAGGGTCGCCGGTCATCCTGCTGGGCCGATCGGGTCGGGACCGTAGCTGTTGGCGCCGATATCGCCGCGTTTGACCATCCAGTAGAGCAGGACGAGCGCGCCGATCACCGGGATCAGGATGATCAGCATCCACCAGCCGGAGCGTCCGGTGTCATGCAACCGCCGCGCAGTGACCGCGAGCGAGGGCAGCAGGATGGCGAGCGAGAAGATGCCGCCGAGCACGGAGGGCGCCGCATAGGCCGCGAAGCCGGGCTCGACCACCGCATCGTAGCCGAAGATCGCCCCGTCGAGGATGCCCGCGACGATGTTGCCCAGCGTGCAGAACAGCACGAACCACCAGTACTCGGCGCGCCGGGCGCGGCCCGAGAAGGTGGCGTAATTGGCGAAGGCGGAACGGACGGCGTCGGTGAACCCCATGGCGTGACCCTTTTCCTGTGCGGCGGCGTCCGGCCGAAGTCTGGGGCCAAGCGGGCCCCGGCGCAACCGCCGCGTTCCGCGAGGGCCGCTAGTTCTGCTTCGGGCGGACGCTGACGAAGGCGTTGGCCCCCCAGGTCAGCGCCTCGAAACAGGGATCGACGCCCGCGCCGCCGCACTCGCCGCCGTGGAGCGCGAGCAGGATCAGGGTGCTGCCGGCCCAGTTGGCGGTATCCCAGCCCTTGACGAGTCGGGCGGTTTCCGAGCCGTCCGCGAGGAAGTGCACCATGCTGCCGCCGGTGCCGCCATTGAAGAGGCTGGCGGAGGTGGAGCATTTGAAAAAGGCCTCGTCCACCACCGTGTCGGGCTTGCCGTCGCCGGTGAGGTCAACCTCTTTCACCGCTCCTTCCGTGGTGCAGCGTGCCGTTGTCCTGTGCGGCGCAGGCCTTGGCTGCATCGGCAAGGATCGTATCCACGTCGGCTGCGGCAACGGTTGGCAGCGCCAGCAAGACAGCGGCGAAGGCGATGAGTCTCATGGGGGACGTCCTTTCAGGTCAGGCGTTCTTCGCGCCGATCTTCGGCTCGGTTCCGGCGCGGAGGCGGGCGATGTTGGCGGCATGGCGCAGGAAGACCAGCACCGCCAGGACAACTGCAAGGACGACCATGCTGCCGCTGGCCGAAGACCAGCAGCCAGAGCGGCGACAACGCCGCCGCGACCAGCGCCGAAAGCGACGAGATGCGGGTGATCGCCGCAGTCACGGCCCAGGTGGCGCAGGCGGCAAGGCCGACGGGCCAGGCCAGCGCCAGCAGCGTGCCGAGGAAGGTGGCCACACCCTTGCCGCCCTTGAACCCCAGCCAGACCGGGTAGAGGTGGCCGAGGAAGGCGGAAAGGCCGCCACCTGCGCCGCATCCTCGCCGACCGACGCGCGGGCGATCAGCACGGCGACGCCGCCCTTGGCCGCGTCGAGCATCAGGGTCGCGGCGGCGGCGCGCCTTGTTGCCGGTGCGCAGCACGTTGGTCGCGCCGATGTTGCCCGAGCCGATCTTGCGCAGGTCGCCCAGACCCATCGCCCGGGTGATGACGACGCCGAAGGGGATCGAGCCGAGCAGGTAGGCCAGCACGGCGACGATCAGCGAGCGAGAGGTCGGGCTGGTGAACTCGGGCATGTCAGGCTCCGTCTCCGAACACCGGCGTTCCGCCGACCTAGGTGGCGAGCACCTTACCCTCCATCCGCTGGCCGTCAAACGGGGTGTTCTTGGATTTCGACCGCAGCGTGAAGCGGTCCAGCAGGAAGGGCGCGTCGGGGTCGAACAGCACGAGATCGGCCGGCGCGCCGCAGCGCGAGGCGACCCTGCGGCAGGCCAAGGCGGTTGGCAGGGTTCAGCGCCATGGCGCGGAACAAGCTGCGGCAGGGTCAGCGCGCCCGCATGGTACAGGCGCATCGCCGCCGGGCAGCAAGGTTTCCAGCGCCACGGCGCCGGCGGCGGCCTCCTCGAACGGCAGGCGCTTGGATTCCTCGTCTGCGGCGTGTGGAAGCGAGGAGATGATGTCGATCAGGCCCGCGGCCACGGCCTCGACCATCGCCAGGCGGTCCTCCTCGGCGCGCAGCGGCGGGGTCAGCTTGAAGAAGGTGCGGTAGTCGCCGACGTCGAGATCGTTCAGCGTCAGGTGGTGGATCGAGATGCCCGCCGTCACATCCAGCCCGCTCTGCCTTGGCGCGGGCCAGGGCGGGCAAGCGTGCGGGCGGTGGTGATCTGGTCGGCGTGGTAGCGCGCGCCGGTCATCTCGACCAGCGCCAGGTCACGGTCCAGCCCCATGCGCTCGGCCAGGGGGTGAACACCGGGCAGGCCGCGCAGGGAGGCGAACTTGCCCGAGGTGACGGCGGCCCCGCTGACAAGGCCGGGGTCCTGCGGGTGGCCGATCACCAGCGCGCCGAGGCTGCGGGCATAGGTCAGCGCGCGGGCCAGCACCTTGCTGTCGGTGGTGACATGATCGCAATCGGTGAAGGCGATGGCGCCGGCGTCCAGCAGGAAGCCGATCTCGGTCATCTCGCGCCCCTGCCGGCCCTTGGTCAGCGCGGCCATGTGGCGGATGCGGACCGGCGGTCGCTCGGCGGCGCGGCGGGTGACGAATTCCAGCGTTTCGGGCGTGTCGATGGCGGGGGTGGTGTCGGGGCGGGCGATGATCGTGGTGACACCGCCCGCCGCCGCCGCGAGACCGGCCGAGCGGAAGCGATTTCGCGGTGCCGTTCGCCCGGTTCGCCGATCTTGACGCCCGAGATCGACGATGCCGGGGGCAAGGCACTTGCCGCCGCAGTCGATGATCGGTCGCGCCCTTGGGCGCCGTGCCGTCGCGCGCGACGATCACGCCGCCGGACACGGTGAGGCTGCCGACATCGTCGGTGAGGGCTTCGGGGTCGATGAGGCGGGCGTTGGTCAGGTGGAGGATCATGGCGCGACCATAGGCGAGGTCGCGCGCAGGGCGGCAATGCGCCGGCGGCAGCGGCGCCTAGCCCTTTTTCGGAAAGAGATAGGTCACGGCCAGGCGGGCGCCCCAGCCCTCTGGCGCCGCCCTCCGGGCTGTCGGCCCAATAGCGGACACCGCCGGTCAACTGCACCGGCTTCCCGCTGATCTTGATGATCTGGGCGACGGTCAGGTTGATCGGGACCGACCACTCCTCGGTTTCCCAGTTGTAGGTCGACTTCGGTGTTGATGCCGTGAAGGAGGTGGCCTTTTGCGTCGTGTAGCTGAGGAAGGGCTGCAGGAAGGTGTTCGAACTAGTCGCCGTACCGGTCGCTCTGCCGATGACGACCAGATCGTGGTTGGCCAGCATGCCCGACAGTCCAGCCGTTTGCCTGCTTCAGCGCCACGCCGGTGATGCCCGCGCCCCACTGGTTCGGGGCGATGCCGTCGGTGGCGGTCGGGATCTGCAGCACCGGGCCGACGCCCCAGATCAGCCCGCCCTTCGTCGGGCTTCTTCGGCGAGAAGAAGAAGCTTTGCGTGGTGTTGCCAAGGCCGGTCCTGGAGCCGTAGTCATCGGTGGAAGTCGCTCTGGCTGACCACGGGCAGGATGGTGCGCGAGATCAGGTTCCAGTTCGGGCCGATCGAGATCGGGATGACCGGCTGGATGTTGATGTAGGTCTGCTCGCCGTCTGCCATCGCCGAAGCCGCAGTTGTAGTTGCCCTGGAACGGCACGCGAGATCAGGTTCGCGATCGGGTTGGACAGTTTCTTGGCCAGCGTCGGCCGCGGCATCCTGGGCGGCAGCGCCCTGCGTCAAGCCGACCACCGAGCGGAAGGCGGCGAGGATCGCAGTCACGGCGGTTCGCATCTGTCATACCGGTCTGGCTGATCGCACACAGACGTAGTGCAACGCGCAGGGCGTCGTGCGACTCAGACTCTTGCGATCAGAAGCTAGGCGGAAATGCGCTGCAAGATCCATGCCGCAATAATGCTCCGGATCGTGCGGCAATCGCGACAGATGTCGGCGGGCCGGATGCATCGTGATCCGTCACACCATCACCTCGGCCGCCTGCCGGCCCCGTTCGGCCTTCAGGTTGCGCGCCAGCAGGTCCATGCAGGCCATGCGGACGGCGACGCCCATCTCGACCTGATCCTGGATGACGCGAGCGGTTGATGTCGTCGGCCAGCGTCGCCGTCGATCTCCACCCCGCGGTTCATCGGGCCGGGGTGCATGACGATGGCATCGGGCTTGGCGTGTGTCAGCTTTTCGGCGTCCAGCCCGTAGCGGTGGTAGTATTCGCGCTCGGACGGGATGAAGCCGCCGTCCATCCGTTCCTTCTGAAGGCGCAGCATCATCACCACGTCGGCGCCCTTCAGCCCTTCGGCCATGTCGTCGAACACCTCGCAGCCGAATTCGTCGACGCCGGACGGCATCAGCGTGGCGGGCGCGATCAGGCGGATGCGGTTTTCCATCTTGCCGAGCAGGATCAGGTTGGAGCGCGCCACGCGGCTGTGCGCGATGTCGCCGCAGATGGCGACGGTCAGGCGCTGGATGCGGCCCTTGGCGCGGCGGATGGTCAGCGCGTCCAGCAGCGCCTGCGTCGGGTGTTCGTGCCGCCCGTCGCCCGCGTTCAGCACGGCGCAGTTGACCTTGGACGCCAGCAGGTTGACCGCGCCGGAGGACGGGATGCCGCACCACCAGCAGGTCGGGCTGCATGGCGTTCAGCGTCAGCGCGGTGTCGATCAGCGTCTCGCCCTTCTTCACGCGACGAGTGGGCGACGGACATGTTCATCACATCGGCGCCCAGCCGCTTGCCCGCCAGTTCGAAACTGGCCTGGGTGCGGGTGGAGTTCTCGAAGAACATGTTGATCTGGGTCATGCCCGCCAGCACGTCGGTGTGCTTGATGGTGCGGCGGTTCAGATCGACATAGCGTTCGGCCAGGTCGAGAACGGTGCGGATTTCGTCGGGCGCAAGATGTTCGATGCCGAGGAGGTGGCGGGCGCGGAAGGTCATGGGGCCTCCTGTCGGCGTGCCGGTTGCGCGGTTATAGAAAGCGGGGCGGCGCGGGACAAGCCGGGTTGTACCCGGACGTGGCAGGTGGCATGGCCTGACACGCTAGGGCATAGGACATCGGATCATGTCCACCGAGTTTCACGCGGCGCTGGCGGCGCTGGCCTGGCAGGTCGACCTGGGCGCGGATGAGGCGATCGGGCGAAGCGCCGGTGAACCGCTACGAGGCCGGTGCGCCCGAGGCTCGGCCGCAGCCGCCCCGCCGCGCCGTGCGGCCCGCGCGCGCGGCGACCGGCGCTGGCGTCCGGGCCGCAGACGATGCGGTGCCGGCGGCGCGGGCCGCGGCGGCACGGGCGGCGGTCGCTGGACGCGCTGCGCGGCGGCACTGGCGGCGTTCGATCATTGCGAGTTGAAGCGGGGCGCGAAGTCGCTGGTCTTTGCCGATGGCAATCCGGCGGCGCGGGTGCTGGTTCTGGGCGAGGCACCGGGGCGGGACGAGGATATCGAGGGGCGGCCCTTCGTCGGTCGGGCCGGGCAGCTTGCTGGACCGGATGTTCGCGGCCATCGGCCTGTGCGCGCGACGAGCCCCGATCCGGCGACGGCGCTCTACATCACCAATGTCATGCCCTGGCGCCCGCCGCAGAACCGCGACCCGTACGCCGGAGGAGATCGCGATGATGCTGCCCTTCGTGGAGCGGCATATCGCGCTGGTCGACCCCGCAGGTGATCGTGGTGATGGGCAACACGCCGCTGTCGGCGCTGCTGGGGCGCAAGGGCATCACCCGGCTGCGGGGAGACGTGGATGCGAGGCGCTGGGCCGGCCGGTGCTGCCGATGACCCATCCGGCCTATCTGCTGCGCAACCCCGCGGCCAAGCGCGAGGCCTGGGCCGATCTGCTGGCGCTGCAGGCCAGATTGGAGGGGACTGGAATGAACCGGATCGACGAAAGCCGCGAGTTCGTGCCGGTGCGGATCGCGGTGCTGACCGTTTCGGACACGCGCACGCCCGACGGACGACCGTCGGGCGATACGCTGGTGGAGCGGCTGACCGATGCCGGCCACGTGCTGGCCGCGCGCGGCGATCGAGCGGGATGACCGCGCGGCCGATCGCGGCGCATCTGCGGCGCTGGATGCGCCGATCCGGCGATCGACGTGATCCTGACCACCGGCGGCACCGGCCTGACCGGGCGGGATGTGACGGTCGAGGCGCACCGCGATGTCTACGAAAAGGAGATCGAGGCCTTCGGCACGGTCTTCACCATGGTCTCGATGCAGAAGATCGGCACCTCGCGCCGTGCAGTCGCGCGCCTGTGGCGGGGTCGCGCAGGGGAACCTATCTGTTCGCGCTGCCCGGCTCGCCCTCGGCCTGCCGCGATGCCTGGGACGAGATCCTGCGCTGGCAGTTCGACTACCGCCACCGGCCCTGCAACTTCGTCGAGATCATGCCGCGGCTGGAGGAGCACAGGCGGCGGAAGTAGCGCGCCGCAGCGTCCGGGGCAGCGTCAGGGGGCGGGGCAGCCGCGGATTTCCACCGCGCGGTCCCGGCCCAGCACGGTCACGGTCATATGCGCTGCGGTTCAGCGCGAAGGGCCCGCCGCCGTCGGACACCAGGTCGGCCGTGGCGATCAGGTGCCCGCCCTTGCGGCGTCACCTGGGCCTCCGACACCCAGACGCCGGCCGCCCTGCGGTTCGAACACCACGGTCTCCTGTCCGCCGGTCGGCGGGCAGGGCGAGTCGTCGCGGTCAGGCGCAGGCCGTCGCGATGGGCTCGACCGTGCAGCCGATGCCGGCAAGGCCGCCTTCCTGGCCGCGGTCGCGGGTCGGTCGGCCAGCGCCGCGCGGATCAGCGGATCGGGCCGCCCGGGCCTGCCGAGTTCGGCGGACAGCGACAGCGCGGCGGGCATGCAGATGTCGCGGCAGACGCCAAGATCGATCGTCGGCGCGCAGAAGGATCGGCTGCGACGGGATCGATCGGCGGTCAGTTCGAGCGGCAGCACCAGTTCGTGCTTGTAGCCGATGGATCTGCATGCCGTTGACATGGAAGACCTGCGGGCGCGGCCAGTGGAAGCGGACCGACGGCAGGTTCTCGCGACCCGGACCAGTCGAACAGCGGCGGGATGCCCGCATCGCCGGGGCTGCGCCAGTAGGTCTTCCAGTCGGGGGCAAGCGTCAGGCGCAGCGCGGCCATCTGGGTGCCATGCTCGGTCTGCCAGCCGGGCAGCACTGTCGGCCGACAGGACATCGGCCTGGGTCGACGGCACCGGCAGGGCGTGACGGCACGACGGCAAGCAGGGCCGAGAGGAGGATGCTGTCGGATCATGGCGTGCATATTGGTCACGGCGTCGGCGATTGGAAAATCACATTCGGGCGACGGATCGCCGACTGTGGCCTCACTGCCTCTTGAGCCGTCCGCGCCAGGCGCCCATCTTGAGCGCAGGGCAGGACGGCGGATGCATGGATCTTGGCCGGCAAGCTTCTGATCGCGATGCCCGGCATGGGCGACGACACGCTTCGAGCGCAGCGTGATCCTGCTCTGCGCCCATTCCGCCGAAGGCGCGATGGGGCTGATCGTGAACAAGCCTCGCGCCAGACCTGAGCTTTTCCGGACTGCTGGATCAGCTCAACATCCCGCGCGCACCCGAAGGGCGCGACATCCGGGTGCATTTGGGCGGTCCGGTGGAGCGTGGCCGCGGCTTCGTGCTGCATTCGGCCGATTACCGCACGCGGCGGGGCGACGATGAAGGTGCCTGGCGGCTTCGGCATGACCGCGACGGTCGATGTGCTGGCGGCGCTGGCGCGCGGCGCGGGTCCGGAGGCGGCACTTGCTGGCGCTGGGTTATTCCGGCTGGGGACCGGGGCAGCTGGAGGCCGAGATTCGCCGCAACGACTGGCTGACGGCGGAAGCCCCGGCCGACCTCGTGTTCTCGCCCGACGACAAGGGCAAGTGGCAGGGCGCGCTGCGACGGATGGGAATAGATCCGATCACGCTGTCGGGTTCGGCAGGGCGCGCCTGACCCCCCTGCGTCTCATTCATCTTGGCCGAAATATCCCGGGGGTCCGGGGGCTGGCCCCCGGCCTCGGCGTCAGTACAAGAAGGGGCCCAAGCTATTCGCCGTAGGGAAGCCAGATCGTCTTGATTTCGGTCGCCTGTTGCAGGAAGTCGCGCCCTTCGCCCGCGGCTGAAAGCCAGTCGCGCTGCTTGCCCCGGTTCACCCAGGTGCGCTTGAGGTTGCCCGCCGATTCGCGCTCGATCAGGGTGGCGAGATCCGTCGAGGAAAAGGACCAGACGGCATCGACATCGAGGTGGCCGGCAAGGGTTCTCGCAAGCTCGCCATGGCTGCCGGTCACGATGTTGACCACGCCGTCGGGCAGGTCGGAGGTGTCAAGAACCTGGTAGAAATCGGTGGCCGCAAGCGGAAAGGGTTCGGACGGGACCAGCACGCAAGCGTTGCCCATGGCGATGGCGGGGGCCATGGCACTGATCAGGCCGAGGAGCGGTGCATCATCGGGGCAGAGCACGCCAATCACGCCGCAGGGCTCGTTCATCGCCAGCGCGACGCCCCGGATCGGAACGGACTTGGCCTGCCCGTCGTATTTGTCGGCCCAGGCGGCGTAGGTGAAAAGCCGGGAAATCGAGGCGTCCACCTCGGCAGCACCCGGGCGGCCGGTCAGGTCGTGCAGGCGGGCGGCGAACTCGGGCGCGCGGGCCGAAAGGTTCTCGGCGATGTAGTAGAGGATCTGCGCGCGGGCGTGGCCGGTGGTCTTTGCCCAGCCTTTCGCGGCGTGGGCCGCTTCGACCGCGTTGCGGATATCCTTTCGGTTGCCGAGCGAGACATGGCCCAGCAGCTTGCCCCTGGGCGACCAGACGGGTCGAGAATAGCCGCCGTCGGGCCGGGCCTGCTTGCCGCCGACGTAGAGTTTGGCGGTGCGGTCGATCTCGGGCACCTCGGGATCGCGGGGGGCGGACATGGCCGAGATTGGCTTCAGCGGCTTTGGCGTGGCGGAGGGTTTGAGGTAGGCCAGCAGCCCCTCCCACCCGCCTTCCCGGCCGAAGCCGAACTCGCGGGTGCCGCCGAAGCCTGCGGCGGCGTCGAACAGGTTGGTGGCGTTCACCCAGACGACGCCGGCCTTCAGCTTTGGCGCGATGTCGAGGGCGAGGTTCACGTTTTCGGTCCAGACCGTCGCGGCAA
The DNA here is from genome assembly GCA_963777765.1 of uncultured Alphaproteobacteria bacterium. Classification (GTDB taxonomy): domain Bacteria; phylum Pseudomonadota; class Alphaproteobacteria; order Rhodobacterales; family Rhodobacteraceae; genus Aliitabrizicola. Next base: position 398,072 of record CAVZRP010000009.1, read on the forward strand.
GACCGTAGCGGGTGTTGTTGGCAAGCGCGACGGCCTCTTCCGGGGTGCGGAATGTCATCGAGACAAGAACAGGTCCGAAGATTTCTTCCTGCATCAGGGTGGAGGCGGAGGAGAGGCCGGTGATGAGTGTCGGCGGATAGAAGCACCCCGTCGGGACAGGCGTGTTGGCGCGGTAGACCTCCCCCTCGGGGTTTTCATCCACCAGCCTGCGGATGGTGGAAAGCTGGATCGGGTCAACCACCGCGCCCACGTCGATGCATTTGTCGAGCGGGTCGCCGATCCGCAGACCGTCCATGCGGTGCTTGAGCTTCGTGTGGAAGCGTCCGGCCACGCCTTCCTGCACGAGGAGCCGCGATCCGGCGCAGCAGACCTGGCCCTGGTTGAACCAGATCGCATCGACGAGGCCTTCGATGGCACTGTCGAGATCGGCGTCGTCGAAGACGATATAGGGCGACTTGCCCCCCAGTTCGAGTGTCAGCGCCTTGCCTGATCCGGCCGTCGCCTCGCGGATTTTCCGGCCGACCGAGGTGGAGCCGGTGAAGGCGATCTTGTCGACGCCGGGGTGGTCTACCAGCGCTGCGCCGGTCGCACCGTCGCCGGTGACGATGTTCAGCACCCCACGCGGCAGGCCCGCCTCACGGCTGAGCTCGGCGAAGAGAAGGGCGGTGAGGGGCGTGTATTCGGCGGGTTTCAGAACGATGGTGTTGCCTGCGGCGAGGGCGGGCGCGACTTTCCAGGCGAGCATGAGCAGCGGGAAATTCCAGGGGATCACCGCGCCGCAGACGCCCAGCGGGGCCATGCCCGGCTGCTCGGACGGCAGGAGCTGGGCGAGGCCCGCGTGATAATAGAAGTGGCGGGCGACAAGAGGGATGTCGATGTCGCGGCTCTCGCGGATCGGCTTGCCGTTGTCCATCGTCTCGAGGACGGCGAGCAGGCGGGCGTGTTTCTGGACGAGGCGCGCGAGGGCGTAGAGGTGTTTTGCGCGCTGATGGGCCGACAGGCGTGCCCATTTCGGCTGGGCACGGCGGGCGGCCGCAATGGCGGTGTCGATATCCTTTGCGCTGCCCTGCGTGACCTCGGCAAGGCGCAGGCCCGTCGCGGGGTTCGACGTGGAGAAGGTGTCGCCCGGCTTTGTGAAGGCACCGTCGATCCAGTGGCCGAAGCGGTCGCCGTGCCCGTTGAGCCACGCCAGCGCCTCGGCCGAGGATTCCGGGGCGGGGCCGTAGCTCATCTCGTTGAAAATGTCGCGGATGGTCATGGCTTATCCCATCGGGTGGCGGTTGGCGGCCGAGTAGCGGCCGGTGAGGTGATGTTCCAACTGGCGTTCGATATCGCCCAGCAGCGACGAGGCGCCGAAGCGGAACAGGTCGGGTTGCAGCCAGGGAAGGCCGAGTTCGTCCTTCATCAGAGACAGATAGACAAGCGCATCCTTGGCCTTGGCGATGCCGCCTGCAGGTTTGTAGCCGATCCTGATGCCGGTGCGGTCGAGATAGTCGCGGATAGCGCGGATCATCGTCAGGGACACGGGCAGGGTCGCGTTGACGGCTTCCTTGCCGGTCGAGGTCTTGATGAAATCCGCCCCGCCCATCATGCAGACGAGGCTGGCGCGGGCGACGTTGCGCAGCGTCCCGAGTTCGCCCGTGGCGAGGATCGTCTTCATGTGCGCCTCGCCGCACGCCTCGCGCATGGCCCGGGTTTCGTCATAGAGCGCCTGCCAGTTCTGGGTCAGGACGTGGCGGCGGGAGATGACGATGTCGATCTCGCGCGCGCCGGCCTGAACGCTGTCGCGGATTTCCGCGATCCGGAGGGGCAGCGGCGAAAGACCTGCAGGAAAGCCGGTCGAGACGGCCGCAACGGGAATCGCCGTTCCTTCGAGGGCGCGGACGGCAGTTTCCACCATGTCATGATAGACGCAGACCGCGCCGGTGGTGATGCCGGGCATGCCCAGCTTTTCCAGCAATTCGGCGCGCACCGGCTGGCGGGCCTTGGCGCAGAGCCGTTTCACGCGGCCTTCGGTATCGTCACCCGACAGGGTGGTAAGGTCGATCAGCGTGATGGCCTTGAGCAGCCAGGCGGCCTGCCAGTCTTTCTTGACGCTGCGGCGACCGGGCAGCGTGGCGGCACGGCGTTCTATGGCCGAGGTGTTGGCCTGCACCGCTGCGACCCAGTCGAGATCGAGCGGCATCCCCGGATTGCGCGGGTGGGTGACCTGCGGAAGCTGTGCAGTTTCTGTCGCGACGGGGGAGGGATGGGTCAACACGGGCGGACACTCCGGAAGGCCAGATGGACGGAAGGTTCGCATGGGCACGGTGTCGGGTGCAAGCGCCGGGCATTCAAAAGTTTGACCGGACGGTCAGGAAACGGTCAGGCGCCGCCGTCGCGGTTCTCCGGCTCGAACGTTGCCCACGCGCGGTCGGTTCCGGTCGGCGGCAGATCGCGCGGTGTCAGGTTGCGGTGAAGATGGGCCTTGGACAGGAAATGCGCGGTAATCGGCGAGGTCATGAACAGGAAGACCACGATCAGGATCTCCTGCAGGCTGAGTGCGCCCTGCTGCGACCAAGCGTAGAGCGACGAGGCGATCAGCGCGGTTCCGACGCCGACTGTGGTCGCCTTGGTCGGGGCGTGCAGGCGCTTCATCGGATCGTTCAGCTTCAGCAGGCCGAAACTGCCGATCAGCCCGAACAGCCCGCCGATGACAAGCATGGCTGCGATGATGATGTCGGCCATTCCTTGCCCCCTTATTCGATCACGTCGCCGCGCAGCATGAATTTGCAGAAGGCGACGGTGGAGACGAAGCCGGTCATGGCGAAGAGCACGGCGGCCTCGAAGTTGATCCCGTTGCCGCTGCGGATGCCATAGATCACGATCAGTGCGATGATGTTGATGACCATGGTGTCGACCGCCAGCACCTTGTCGGGCAGCCCGCGCGAGCGCAGCAGGAGCACAAGGTTCAGAAGCAGCCCGATGCCGAAACAGGCAAGTGCAAAGGACGTGGCGAGGGCAATCATTCGAAGATCCTCTTCAGGCGGGCCTCGTAGCGGGACTTGATCTCGTCGCGGATCGCGTCGGGGTCGGGAGCGTGCAGCGAGTGGATCAGCAGCGCGCGCCCGCAGGCCGACATGTCAGCGGTGATGGTTCCGGGGGTCAGGGTGATGGTTGCGGCAAGCATCGTGATGGCCTCTGGCGAACGCAGGTCAAGGGGGACGGCAATCCACGCCGGGCGGATGTCTCTGTTGGGTTTGAAGAGGACAATCCGGGCGACGGCGATGTTGGCGAGTATGATGTCCCACAGCACAAGCGCCACATAGGCGAACAGCGCCGGCAGATTGCGGACCCTTGGGCGGTTGGGCCAGTAGGCTTCCGTGATGAGCGGGATCGCGGTGCCGAGGATTGCCGCGAGCACCAGGCTTCCGAGCGCGATGCGGTTCACCAGCAGCATCCAGACCACGATCAGCGCGAGGGTCATCAGCGGATGCGGGAAGAGGCGACGCAACATCAGCTTCCCCCTGGCAGGCGGTTCGCCGCGATGTAGGGCGCGGGGCTGTAGAGGCCGTTTGCCGTGGTCTGCAGCCAGGCAGTTACCGGGCCTGCAAAGATCGTAAGCAGCGCAAGGAGCGAGATCAGGAGGCCGACGGCGATGAAGGGCAGGGCGGCGGGTACGGGTTCCGGCACCGGATTGGTCTGGTGTTCCGAGGCGTGGGCCTTCCAGAACAGCGTGCTGCCCGCAGCGGCAAGACCGAGGATGGTGAGGAACGACGTGATGAGAACTGCGGGCCAGATGGTCGTCATCCGGTCGCGCGCGGCATCAAGGATCAGCAACTTGCCGAGGAAGCCAGAGAAGGGCGGCATCCCCGCCATGGCGATTGCGGCAGCGAAGTAGAGTGCTGCGATCAATCCCGATTGCGGCATGGGCGGCAGCGCGCCGCGCAATTCGGACGTGCCGCGGCGCTGGATGACCATGTCTGCGATCAGGAAAAGCGCCGCCGTAGCGAGAGTGGAGTGGAGCAGGTAGTAAAGTGCCGCAGTGGTGGCCGTGGGCGTGAAGAGCGCGATTGCGGTGAAGACGGTGCCCATCGAGGCGATGGCGGCGAAGGCGACGAGGCGTGCCAAGTTGCGTGAACCGAGCGTTCCGAGGGCGCCGATCACAAGGGTGACGAGCGCGGCCGGAAGGAGGACGCCTGCGACCATCGAACCGGTCGCCGGCGTCGAGGCCGGAAAAATGACGATGAAGACACGGATCACCGCATAGGCCCCGACCTTGGTCATCACTGCGAAGAGGGCCGCGACCGGGCCGGGGGCATTGGCATAGGTGACGGGCAACCAGAATTGCAGCGGCACCAGCGCGCCCTTGATGGCAAAGACAAGCAGCAGCAGCATCGCGGCGACACGGATCAGCGCCGTGTCACCCGTCGGAAGCAGCGGCAATTTGGCCGCGAGGTCGGCCATGTTGAGTGTGCCGGCGACCGAGTAGAGCGTGGCCAGCGCGAACAGGAAGAGCGTCGAGCCGACGAGGTTGAAGGCGACATACTGCACGCCAGCGCGGAGCCGCGCCTTGCCGCCCGCATGGATCATCAGGCCGTAGGAGGCGATCAGAAGCACCTCGAAAAAGACGAAGAGGTTGAAAAGATCACCCGTCAGGAATGCCCCGCCAAGGCCCATCAGCAGGAACATCACCAGAGCGTGGAAATGCCGCCCGCGCGCATCCCAACCCGAGCCGATGGCGTAAAGCTGGACGACCAGCGCCAGCACGGCGGTCAGCGCGACCATCATCGCCGAGAGGCGGTCGAGCATCAGAACGATGCCGAATGGTGCGGGCCAGTCGCCGAGGAAATAGGCCTCGGGCGCGTTGAGGCTTGCGTGGCGGAGCAGGGCAAAAGCGATTGCGGTCAGGGCCACGGTGCCCGCAAGGCCGAAGATGCGCTGCAGAAGCAGGTCGGCGCGCATCACCAGAACGATGAACGCGCCGAGGATGGCGGGAAGCAGGACGGGGGCGATGATCCAGTGGCTCACCCCTCGTCCTCCGGGTCGTCCGTCATGTCGATGCGGTCATGGCCGCTTTCGAGGAACGAGCCGAGCGCGAGGACCACGATGACCGCGCTCATCCCAAAGGAGATGACAATCGCGGTAAGCACGAGGGCCTGGGTCAGCGGGTCGGTATAGCCGGTGGCGGCTTTGTCGATGATCGGGGGCAGGCCGATGACGATGCGCCCGGAGGCGAAGATGAAGAGGTTAACCGCATAGGACAGCAGCGCGAGGCCGAGGATCACCGGGAAGGTGTGACGGCGCAGGATCAGGTAGATCCCGACGGCGGTCATCAGGCCCACGGCAATGGCGACGAGCAGTTCCACCTCACCGGGTTCCTTCGGTCGGGGCCGAGGGGTCGATGTCGAACGGGCGGAGGTTGACCGTGCCACCCGCCCGGACAGCAAGGCGCGAGATCGAGGCGAGCGCCAGCATCACCGCGCCCAGCACGCAGAGGAACACGCCAAGATCGAACAGGGCGGCGGTCGCGAGTTCGAACGTCTCCAGGGGCGGCAGGGTGACATAGCCGTACGCCGAGGTGAGGAAGGGAAGGCCGTTGAACCAGGCACCGATGCCAGTGGCCGCGGCGATCAGCACGCCCGAGGCGATCAGCGCGTGATAGTCGATCCGGATCCGCTCGGCCGTCCAGCCGAAGCCTGAGGCCATGTATTGCATGAGAAGCGCGATGGCGACGATCAGGCCGGCGATGAACCCGCCGCCGGGCAGGTTGTGGCCGCGCAGGAAGATGAAAACCCCGACCATCAGCGCGACGGGCAGGATCAGGCGGGTGACGACGACGAACATCAGCGGGTGGCGGTCGCCTGCCCGGGTCTCGGTCGGCGCCCACGCGAGGAGGCGGTCATTCGCCGGGCCACCTTTCAGGATCGCCTCGGTCAAGGCGTAGATCACGAGGGCTGCGATCCCGAGGACGGTGATTTCGCCAAACGTGTCATAACCGCGGAAATCCACCAGAATGACATTCACGATGTTGGTGCCGCCGCCTTCGGTCTTGGCATTTGCAATGTGGTAGCCCGCGATGGTGGGGAAGGCGAAGTCCCGCAGCATGAGTGCGTAGATCAGCGCGCCGGTGCCGAGGCCTGCGGCGCTGGCGAGGACCGCGTCGCGCATCTGGCGACCGGGGCGTTCGGCGGGCGTTTCCTTCGGCAGGAAGTTCAGGGCGAGCAGAAGGAGGATGACGGTCGCCACCTCGACCGAGATCTGGGTGAGGGCAAGGTCGGGGGCGGAGAGGTAGACGAAGGTGACCGAGACCACGAGGCCGACGACACCGACAAGGATCAGCGCGAGCAGCCGGTTGCGATGGGCGAGGGCAAGCGTGACCGTGGCGGCCGCGAGGATGAGCGCACCGGCGAAGGCAGGCGGCTCCACCGGGGTAAGGCTGCGCGTGCCGGGGGCGTGGGAGCCGGTGAAGAAGGCGTAGAGACCCGCCGTCAGCATGGTGAGCGTTGCTATGGCGAAGGCGCGGGTCATGGAGCCGTCATGCAGGCGCTGGGTGATGCGGCGCGCGGCCAGCCGGAGCGAGCCGAGCAGCGCGTCGAAGATCGCCTTGGCATCCGGGATCGGCAAGGCCTGCCAGAGGACTGAGGCAGCGCGATGCGACAGCGCGAGCGCCAGACCGCCGCCGATTGCCGCAAGCGACATCCAGACGGCGGCGACCCAGCCGTGCCAATGAGAGATCTTGACCGGAAAGGTGCCGCCCGTCACGGCGCCGGTCGCGGCTTCGATCAGCAAGCCCATCATTGCCGTGGGTATGAGGCCGCCCAGGATTACGAGCAGCGCGAGCATCGCCGGCGCAAGCCAGAGCCCGGGGCCGGGATCGTGCGGCGTATGCGGATAGTCGTCGCGCACCGGACCCAGGAACGTCTGGCCGAGGAAGCGGAAGGAATAGGCCGCCGACAACAGCGCGCCGAGGAGCGCAAGCGCCGGAACCAGCCACGGGTTGCCGAGCCATGTCGTATGGGTCGTCTCCTCCAGCATCATCTCTTTCGACAGGAACCCGTTGAGCGGCGGAATCCCCGCCATCGAGAGGGCGGCGATGGTGCCGATGGTGAAGGTTATCGGCATCAGGCGGCGCAGACCGCCGAGGCGGCGGATATCGCGCGTGCGCGCCTCGTGGTCGATGATGCCGGCGGTCATGAACAGCGCGGCCTTGAAGCTGGCGTGGTTCAGGATGTGGAAGATGGCGACAAGGGCAGCCTGTGCGGTGCCAAAACCCAGCAGCATCGTGATCAGGCCAAGCTGGCTGACGGTCGAATAGGCGAGGATCGCCTTGAGGTCGTTCTTGAACAGCGCGATGGCGGCCCCGAGCAGCATCGTGACGAGACCTGTCGTCGCGACGATGTAGAACCATTCGGGTGTGCCTGCGAGGACTGGCCAGAGCCGCGCCATGAGGAAGATGCCCGCCTTCACCATGGTTGCCGAGTGCAGATAGGCCGAGACCGGTGTCGGGGCCGCCATCGCGTGCGGTAGCCAGAAATGGAAAGGGAACTGCGCCGATTTCGTGAAACAGCCGAGCAAGATCAGAAGTCAGCGCGGGAAGATAGAGGGGAGAAGCCTGGATCACGTCTTTCTGTGCCAGGATCACCGAAAGGTCGTAACTGCCGGCGATGCTCCCCAGCAGCAGCATTCCGGCGATCAGCGCCAGTCCGCCGCCGCCGGTAACGGCCAGTGCCATGCGTGCGCCCTGCCGCGCCTCCGGCAGGTGCCTCCAGTAACCGATGAGCAGGAACGACGACAGCGAGGTCAGCTCCCAGAACACCAGCAGAAGCAGGATGTTGTCCGACAACACGATGCCGACCATCGCGCCCTGGAACAGCATCAGGCAGGTGAAGAATTGCCCTGCCGGGTCGGCCTTGGCAAGGTAGTAGCGGGCGTAGAGAATGATGAGCAGCCCGATGCCGAGGATAAGCCCGGCAAACATCAGCGCCAGCCCGTCGAGACGGAAACTGGCGCTGAGGCCGATCTGCGGGAGCCACTCGATGCCGCTCGTCACGATCTCGCCCCGCAGGACGGCAGGGGCATTGAGGCCCAGCAGCAGGAGTGCCAGCGCGGTGAAACTGCCGGTCACCAGCGCGCAGGTGTCGCGCCCTGCGCGGATCATCAGGCCGGGAAGGAGCGCGCCGAGGAAGGGAAGCGCTGCGATCAGGGCAAGTGACATCCGGGGGCGTTCCGTTCTGGCGATTGTTGTGGATTGCGGGGCGACAGCCGGTTCTCGTTCAACATGGCCACCTGTCCCGCCCGGTCAATAGCCGAAGCGGCCTAAACTGTACCGGCGGCGCGCCGGGGCCACAGTCACCCCTGCGGGGACATCGCCTTGCGTTGCCGCGTCCGCTTCAGGCCCAGTTGCCGTTCGCGCCAGATGATGAGGATTCCCGCCGTCACCACGAGTGTGGCCCCGCCAAGCATGGTGAGGGTCGGAACCTCGGCAAAGAACACATAGCCGAACAGCAGCGCGAAGAGCATCGAGACATATTCGAAGGGTGCCACCACCGAAGCATCGGCCCAGCGGTAGCCCGACGTGAGCAGGATCTGCCCGACCCCGCCAAGCAGGCCCGCGCTGACCAGCATCAGCGCCTCGCGTGTCTCCGGGATGACCCATCCGAAAGGGAGTGTGACGAGCGACAGCAGCGTGGCGGTCAGCGAGAACCAAAAGACAATGGCCGACGTGGTTTCCGTAACTACCAGCCGCCGGACGAAGACCTGGGCGAGGGCCGCGAAGACCGCGCCGCCCAGGACCAGCATCGCGCCGAGCGCCTCGGCAGTGGCCAGTTCGCCGTCGCGCAGGGTCGTCAGGCGGGGCGAGAGGACGATCAGCACGCCGATCATGCCGAGGGCGACGGCGCTGATGCGAAAGATCCGGACTTCTTCACCAAGGAACATGGCGGCGAAAACAACCGTCAGCAGGGGGGCTGCGTAGCCGATGGCGGTGACCTCGGGCAGCGGAAGGAAGCCCAGGCCCGCGAAGCCCAGACCCATGGCGCAGGTGCCGACGACGCCGCGCCAGACATGGCCCATGGGGGACCGGGTCTTGAGCCCCGAGCCAAGCTCGCCCCGCCAGGCGAGCCAGGCCATGATCACGGGGATAGCGAAAAGCGACCGGAAGAACACCGCCTCGCCCGGGGGCACGTGGCCGGAGGTCGCCTTGATCAGGGTCGCCATGACAATGAAGACGAGGACCGAGGCGATCTTGAAGGAAATGCCGCGAAGCGGGCGCATCTGAAACTCCGGGCTGGTGGCTTCGGTCTTAAACCGCAGTGCTGCGGGCGCAAGCGAGAACTGCCACTGGACAGGGTCGGGCGGCTGCGGTTCTACTTCCGCGAAAGGAGACAGCCATGCCCCATGCCGCCTTGTCCGACCGCATCGACCAGGGGCGCGGCGTGGTGTCTGCCGACCTGGTGCTGAAGGGCGGGCGGGTGTTCGACCTGATCTCGGGCGAGTTGATCGAGACGGATGTCGCGATCTGCGCCGACACCATCGTGGGGGTATTCGGTGCCTACGAGGGGCGGAGAGTGATCGATTGCGCGGGCAAGGTGCTGGTGCCCGGCTTCATCGACACCCACCTGCATATCGAAAGCTCGCTGGTGACGCCCTACGAGTTCGACCGTTGCGTGGGGCCGCGCGGGGTGACGACAGCGATCTGCGACCCCCACGAGATCGCGAATGTCTGCGGTCTGGAGGGTATCCGCTATTTTCTTGAAGCAAGTGCGCGCACGGTGATGGATATTCGGGTGCAGCTGTCTTCCTGCGTGCCGTCCAGCCATATGGAGACCACCGGAGCACGGCTGGAGGCTTCCGACCTTGTGCCGCTGATGGATCATCCGCGCGTGATCGGCCTGGCGGAATTCATGAACTTTCCGGGGGTTCTGTTCAAGGATGCAGGCTGCCTCGCGATGCTGGAGGCGTTCGCGGGGCGACATATCGATGGCCATTCGCCCTTGCTGCGGGGCAATGCGCTGAATGGGTACATCAGCGCGGGCATCCGCACCGAACATGAGGCGACGACGGCAGAGGAAGCGCTTGAGAAGCTGCGCAAGGGGATGCGGGTGCTGATCCGCGAAGGGTCGGTGAGCAAGGATCTGCATGCGCTGGCACCGATTCTGACCGAGCGGCATTCGCCCTATCTGTGCCTGTGCACGGATGACCGCAATCCGCTCGACATCGCGGAGCATGGGCATCTGGACTACATGATCCGTACGGCGATCGCTCTGGGCTGTCCGCCGCTCGCCGTCTATCGCGCCGCGAGCCTTTCGGCGGCCGAGGCGTTCGGTCTGAAAGACCGGGGGCTGATCGCGCCGGGCAAGCGCGCAGATATCGCCGTGATCGACACGCTGGAGGGGTGCCATGCTTCGCTGGTGCTCTGCGGTGGTGTCGAGGCGGGGGCCACGGCCTATGCCGCGCGCGAGGTGGTGCCGCCTGTGGCGCGGCGGTCGGTGAAGGCGGCGCAGGTTGCGGCACGGGATTTCCGGACTGCGGGCAATCAGTCCGAGACACCGGTGATCGGGATTCTGCCGGGGAAGATCATCACCGAACATCTGAAAGCCGATATCACTCCGGTGGATGGCGACAAGAAACCGGACATCGCCCGCGACCTCGTCAAGATTGCGGTAATCGAGCGCCATGGCGTGAACGGGAACCGGGCGACCGGTTTCGTGAAAGGGTTCGGGTTGCAGCGCGGGGCCATCGCCTCGACCGTGTGCCATGACCATCACAACATCGCGGTGGTGGGCGCGGATTATTCCGACATGGCGGTGGCGGTGAACCGGCTCGGGCAGATCGAGGGCGGGTTCGTGGTGGTCGAACGGGGAAAGGTGCTGGCGGAACTGGCGCTGCCGGTGGCGGGGCTGATGAGCCTGGAGCCGTTCGAGGTGGTGCGGGACAGGCTGATCGCGTTGCGCGCGGCTGCGCGGTCGCTGGGCGTGACGCTGGAGGAGCCGTTCCTGCAACTCGCGTTCCTGTGCCTGCCGGTGATCCCGCACCTGAAGATCACCGATCATGGCATGGTCGATGTTGACCTGTTCGAGGTCATCGGCTGACACACCTGATCGTGCCGTTTTCAAGCGGCGGCCCGTTCCGGGCCATACCTTTTGCCTCGTGCATCGCGTGGCCGCGATGCACTCAGGTCTTTGGCTCCGCCGGGGGTATCTGGTCTAGGAGAACGCGGCGGATCGGTCATCCCGTCAGGATGCGCGCGCCTGCCGGACCCGAGAGACCGCGCGTGGCGCTGCCCGATGAGGGAAGCAGCGGGATCAGGCAGGCCTGCACCGCATGGTAGAGGTCGGGCTTGCCGGTGAAGACGCGGTTGACGGGGTGCAGGTCATCGTCCAGCTCCGGCCACCAGCCGCCGTTGCGATGGTCGATGACATGGCTCGTCACGAAGCTCCAGATGCGGCGATACCAGCTTTCGAACCGGGGATCGTCACTGATCTGGCGCAGGACGGCCGCGGCGGCGATGCCTTCGGCACAGGGCCACCAGTAGCGGTCGGAGCGGGCAGGGCGATCATCCCACCCGAGCGTGTAGTAGAAGCCGCCGCGCGTCCTGTCCCAGCCGATCTCGCAGGTCCGCAGGAAAAGCGCTTGCGCCGCTTCGGCCATCCAGGGGTGGCCGCGTCCGCCCAGTTCCCAGAGCTGCACGAGAAGGCGAGACCATTCCAGTGCATGTCCGGGCGTCGTGCCCGCAGGGCGGAACATCGGGTCACCCGCGTAGTCGCGATCCACGCTCCAGTCGGCATGGAAATGCTCGGCCACACGCCAGTCTTCGGCGCGGGCGTGGCAGTTGATGATCAGGGCTGCGATGCGCTCGGCCATCGTCAGGTACGTGCGGTCGCCCGTCGCCTCGAAGGCGGCCATCAGCGCCTCGGTCAGGTGCATGTTGGAGTTCTGGCCACGATAGGGGCCAAGGGGCGTCCAGTCGCGGGTGTATTCCTCGGTTGTTGCGCCCGCCTGTTCGTCCCAGAAACGGTCAAGCAGGACGTCGGTGACATCGGCGATCATCCGGTCGGCATTCGGGTGGCCGATGACCTTGGCCGATGCAGCGGCGAGAAGAACGAAAGCATGGCCGTAGGCCTGTTTGGTGTCGTTGACCGGACCCACGTCATCGACGCCCCAGAAATACCCCCCATCGCCGGTGTCACGGTGGCGCGTCCAGGTAAAGTCCATGCCATGCTCGACCATCCGGTCGGCGCCCGGCAGGCCAAGCAGATGCGCCATCGCGAAGCAATGCACCATCCGCGTCGCCTCGTGCAGGCTGCGGACCTGTCCGCGGGAACCCAACGGCGGCAGGGGCGCGCCCTGGTCATCCAGCGCAAAGAAGCCCCCTGCCGGATTCAGCGCTGCGGGTTGGAAGAAGGCGAAAAGACTGCGTGCCTGATCCAGAAGCCAGATACGGTGCAACGGACGCTGGAGAAAGGCAGGTGAACCCGATGCGGGCCAGTCATTTTCAGTGATATCAGGCATCGCGGCGGCGTCTCCGGTGTGGGTGGTCATGTCGACGAGCCTCACCGCTTGCCTGCGAAACGCAAGAACAAAAGGCCGCGCGGGAGGTCACCGGCGAACCCGATTGTTCGAACCGATGTTCACGCAGATGTAGTGACCGTCTGTCGTCGGCGGCGCATCGTCGAGCTTCATGCCTCATGGCGCGAGCGGCGACACTTCAATCGATGACGGCCGGTCGCTGTTTCGCCACCGCGCCCGGGCGTCGCGCAGCCTGTATGGGGTGCGCGGGCAGACTGCAGTTTGCCGTATTCGCACATCCCGACCCTACTGGGGAAAGACACTTGAGGTGCAGTCTCCAGCGAAGCAATTCACCGCATCAAGGGCTGGTATCCAGCTTGCGCGCTATCCGGCCCGTTGACGCGGACCGGAATTCTGGTCTGGTTGTTCGACACCGAGAAGGCTTCGGAATCCGGCGGGAGCAAGACGAAATTCCCCGACACGGCGTCAATCGAAAGCCTCGCGCATTTCTCATGGACGGCATTGATACACGGGCACGGCCAACGTCAGGATGCAGGGGCTAGAGCCTCCGGCTTGCTCGTGTTTAGGCACATTTGGGAAGGATATTGGTGGAGCCAAGGAGGATCGAACTCCTGACCTCTTGAATGCCATTCAAGCGCTCTCCCAACTGAGCTATGACCCCACCGGAGTACTGCGAACCTTGGCGCCGTTCGCTGCGGCTATTTACGGAAGGGCGCGGGGGCGTGCAAGGGGAAAAATCGCCCCGCCGCCGGAAATGTCAGACTTCTTCTTCGTCGCCGCCCACGTCGGCCAGATCGTCGAGCGACACGTTGTCGTCGGCGTCGTCTTCCAGCAGATCGTCGTCCAGTTCGGCATCATCGGCGACGCCGCGGCTCCAGCAGATCGTCTTCGGCTTCCAGATCCTCGACCAGCACGTCGTCATCCTTTTCGGGCACGGCGCGGGCGATCACGACCGAGGCGGCCTTGCGGCGGGCGCTTTCGATATCCACGACCTCGCCCGTGTAGGGGCTGACGATCGGGCTCTTGTTCAGGTCGTAGAAGCGCTTGCCGGTGGTCGGGCAAATGCGCTTCGTGCCCCATTCTGCTTTGGGCATGGTGATCCCCTTGAAATGCTGGCAGGTCCAGGAAAGCCGTCGCTTGCCACAGGCCCGGCCGACTGTCAAAGCCTTTCGCCCTGTGTCAGCGGCGCAGATGGGGGTTTTCCCGGCAGACCGCAAGGGTATTCTGCGATCAGCCGAGGACTGACCCATGCCCGACCTGCCCGGATCGCCCCCGGTCGAGATCACTCTGCGCCGGTCGGCCCGTGCGCGGCGGTTTTCGCTGCGGGTGTCGCGGCTGGACGGGCAAGGTGACGCTGTCGCTGCCCGCCGGCGCGCGCGAGGCGGAGGCGATGGCCTTTGCGCGCGACCAGGAGGGCTGGCTTCGCGAGACGCTGGCCGCGATGCCGCAGGCCGCGCGCCGTCGGGCTTGGCGTCGGTGCTGCCGGTCGAGGGGCGGCCGCTGACGCTGCGCCCAGGGACCGGGGCGGCGGTGCGGGTCGAGGGCGAATCGCTGCTGATCCCGGGCGATCCGGCACCAGGCCGGGCGCGGGTGGCGGCCTTCCTGAAGACCCTGGCGCGCGACCGGCTGACCGCAGGCCTCGACCCGCTATGCCGGCGCTGGTCGGGCGCGCGCTACTGCGCGGCTGACGCTGCGCGACACGCGGTCGCGCTGGGGGTCCTGTACGCGCGGACGGCGGGCTGATGTATTCCTGGCGGCTGATCATGGCACCGCCTCGGTGCTGGACTATGTCGCGGCGCATGAGGTGGCGCATCTGGTCGAGATGAACCATTCGCCCGGCCTTCTGGGCGGTGGTGGCGCGGCTGATGCCGGGCTAGGCGGCGCAGCGGGCCTGGCTGCGCGCGCACGGGCAGACCTGCACGGCTGCGCTTGCGGACGCGGGGATTGACCCCGCGGCCGCGGGTGTTTCGCTGTGCGCCATGCTCGACCACGCCCGCGCCCCGCCGGATCCCAACGCTCGCCGCGCATGACCGGCTGTACCGGTCGCTTGCGCGAGCAGGTGATGCATGGCGAACTGGCGCCGGGCCAGGCGCTGACGCTGCGGGGCCTTGGCCAAGACCTTCGGCGTGTCGATGACCCCGGCGCGCGAGGCGGTGCGGCGGCTGGTGGCCGAGGGGGCGCTGACGCTGTCCTCCTCGGGCCGGATCTCGACGCCGGAACTGACGCCCGAGCGGATCGAGGAACTGGCGGCGATCCGCGCGCTGCTGGAGCCGGAGATGGCCTCGCGCGCCCTGCCGCGCGCCCATTTCGCGCTGATCGAGCGGCTGACGGCGATCAATGCCGCGAATGCCGAGGCGGTCGGCGAAGCAGGATGCGGTGGCCTATGTCCGCACCAACCTGGAGTTTCACCGCACGCTCTACCTGCGCGCCCAGGCCCCGGCGATGCTGGCGATGACCGAGACGGTCTGGCTGCAACTGGGGCCGACGATGCGGGCGCTCTATGCGCGGCTGCGGCGGAACGAGCCGCCGCAGCACCACCGGACGATCCTGGCGGCGCTGAAGGCGGGGGACGAGCCGGGGCTGCGGCTGGCGGTGCGGACCGATGTGACGCAGGGGCTGCGCTACCTCGCAAGTTGACGGCGCGTTACGGGCCCATCGTGAAACACTGTATTGCCCGCGCCTGCAGCCTGCGGCAGGCAAGATCGGCCTCATCCTGTGTCAGGCCGACAAAGTTGGCGTCATAGCCGCCGGTCCGCTCCACCACTTTGCGCAGGCCGTCGTTCAAGGGTGGCGGTCTCGGCCAAAGCGGTTTTCAGCAACTGGCGCTCGGCACCTGAACGGGTGTTGAAACGCCCGACATTGATGCCCCAGTGACGCCCACCCGAGGTCGAGATGCGCGTAACGACCTCTGGTTCGGCAGGAGCGGCCTGCACGGCGGGATCGGCATCTGCGAACATCGCCTCCGGGTCGGGGCGCGGCTTGGGTGCGGGAGAAGAGGCGAGATTTACAATGGCCGTCGGCTGCGTCTCGACGGCGGCCATATCAGCCGCAACCGGGCCGGCTTCGTCTTCCGGCTCGCTTGCATCGGAAAGCAGGGCCGTATCGGCCAGGACAGAAGTCGCGGCTGCCGTGGTCGATGCGTCCGAGGGGGCAACTATGACGGCCAATTCCTCTGCGGCGCCGCCGGCATCGCTGGCGTCTGCCAGGGCCACCTCCACTGCGTCGTCCGTCGTGGTCTGGGTCGCCGGCGAGGCATCGGGAGTCGCACCGGTGGCTTCCGCCAGAGCGCCCGCGATCCCGTCCTGCATCGCGACAAGCATCTCGTCAGGCGGTGCAGCAACGTTCGGTCGCGATTTCGGGCGGGGCGAACTTTGCACCGCCATAACGAGGCGGATCGTCTTGCCTGCACCACCTTCTTCGTTCTCCTCGGCCTCACCCGATGCGATCAGGGCCAAGTCGGGTGCCTCGGGCTTGGAAACGGTGGCGTTGGCCGGGGCTTCCTTGAACCCAAGGTCCAGCAACTCCGCCATCTTGGCATTGCGGTGGGCGGTTGATTTGCCGCCGAGCACGGTTGCGATAAGCCGCTTTCCGCCTCGCTCGGCAGACGCTGTCAGGTTGAAACCGGCAGGGTTGGTATAGCCCGTCTTGATGCCGTCCGCGCCCTTGTAGCTGTCGAGGAAGCGGCGGTTCGTGTTGTTTACCGTCGCCATGCCCGCATCGGTCGAACGGCGCGAGAAGATATTGTAGTATTGGGGGAAGTCGTAGAACAGCCGCCGCCCGAGGATGGTCATGTCGCGTGCAGTCGACAGATGGCCGGGCGCCGTCAGGCCGTTGCAGTTCTTGAAGGTGGAATTCTTCATGCCGATCGCTTTGGCGGTGCGGTTCATTCGCTTGGCGAAGGATTCCTGGCTGCCGCCCACCGCCTCGCAGATCGCCGTCGCGGCGTCATTGGCGGATTTTACCGCTGCGGCGCGGATCAGGTAGCGAAGTTGAATCTTCTGACCCGGCTTCAAGCCCAGCTTTGACGGTGGTTCGGAGGCGGCGTGTTTCGATACCTTGACCATCGTGTCGAGCGAAATCTCACCGCGTTCGATGGCGTCAAACGTGATGTAAAGGGTCAACATCTTGGTCAGCGAGGCAGGGTGCAGGCGCGTATCTGCGTTGTTTTCATAGAGCACCTCGCCGGTTCGGGCATCCATCACGAAAGCTGCAAACGGTGCCGCGCGGGAAACGTCCGGCGCGATGGCGATGGCCAGCATGGCCACATAAACAAATACTTGGGCGAAATGCCACAGACGCGCTGTCACGTCGGTTGTCCTTACCTGCCTCGGATGCCCCGGTTTTTTGGTGGGGCTATACTGCTTCGAGCAAGACGTTAACACAGCATAACGGCTCCTAAAACCCCCTTTACTTCAATGGGTTTCCAGCCGTTCTTAAGTGTTGCACATCGGCAAAATCTGGTCCGCCGCAGGCGGGATTCCCCCAGATGGGGTATTCAGTTCCGCAATTCCCCGATCAATCGGGGCAGTTCGCCAAGGTCGGGCAGGGTGCGGAAGCGGGGATGTGTGCGGGGAGCGTCGGCGTGATCCAGCGACCAGGCGATGTCGTGCGGAACATGTACCCCCCAGCCGCCAGCTTCGATCATGGGCAAGACATCTGACTTGACCGAGTTGCCAACCATCAGCGCCGCATGTGCCCCGGTGCCATGTTGGTCAAATATCCTTGCATAGACAGAGGGTGTCTTGTCGGACACGATCTCTACCACGTCGAAAAGATCGCCAAGTCCCGACTGCGCCAACTTGCGCTCCTGATCCATCATGTCGCCTTTAGTGATCAGGATGATCTTGTAGTCCCCGGACAGGGCCTCCAGCGATTCGCGGGCATGAGGAAGCAGGTCGATCGGATGCGCCAACATCTCGCGCCCCGCTGCCAGCAACTCGGCAATGACAACGGCGGGAACGCTGCCGTCCGTCACCTCGATTGCCGTCTCGATCATTGACAGGGTGAAACCCTTTACGCCGAAGCCATAGTGGCCAAGGTTCCGACGCTCCGCGTCCAGAAGGCGGTCATGCAGATGATCGGCACGGGCATAGTCGGCAAGCAGAGCCGCGAACCGTTCCTGTGTGCTGCGGTAGTATGTTTCATGATACCAGAGTGTATCGTCGGCATCGAAGCCGATTGCTGTGAGTTTCATTCCTCCTGCCCCGTCCTGCCCGTTCGTTGCCGTGTGCGGGGGGCAACGATGGCGCCTCGCGGCCCCCTTTTCGATTTATGAGTTTGCGCTATATACTAACGACATCGTTGCACCGAGTCTGACCTGCAACTTCGGAGCCTTGGCCTTGACCAGTCTGCCTTTCGATATGTCCGGTGCCCCACGGGGAACCGACGGAGATACCTCCGTCGTCACCAAGACCCGGACCCGGACGGAACGGCCGCCGCTCTACAAGGTTATGTTGCTGAACGACGACTATACTCCCATGGAATTCGTGGTGCATGTCCTTGAGCGGTTTTTCGGCCTGACACATGCTCAGGCGTTCGAAATCATGCTGACAGTGCACAAGAAGGGCCTCGCCGTTGTCGGCGTGTTCTCTTTCGAAGTGGCGGAGACGAAAGTGGCGCAAGTGATGGATTTCGCGCGCCGCCACCAGCATCCTCTGCAGTGCACGATGGAAAAGGAATAGGGCTGTCCGCAGCCGACCATGCGATCTGCCCGACTGATACTGGCGCTGGAAAGCGGGACGGTCGCCTTGCCCGGCTCCGGCAGGATCGTGGTCTTCCGTCCCCGCATCGGTGATGATCTTTCTGTCTTGTCGAAAGACCGGGTCTTGGTCGTGCAGGGGTTCCGTCCCGACCATGATTACTTCGCGGCACAGGGGTATGACGTGGCGACGTCGGCACAGAGGCCTGCCGAAGCAGCGCTTGTTTGCCTGCCACGCAGCAAGGCCGAGGCGCGCGCCCTGATCTGTGCGGCTTGTGGCGTTGTCTCGTCTTCCGGTCCCGTCATCGTGGATGGTCAGAAGACCGAGGGCGTCGATGCGATCTACCGCGATATCCGCGCCAGAGTCGAAACGACTGCCCCCCTGTCGAAAGCCCATGGCAAGATTTTCGCCTTCCGGTCGGGGACGGAGTTTGCCGACTGGGCGGCAGCCGAGACGATGACTGCGGACGGTTTCGTGACGATGCCCGGCATGTTCTCTGCCGAAGGTCCGGATCGCGGTTCCGCAATGCTTGCCGCAGCGCTGCCCGCAAAGCTGCCCGGAAGGATTGTCGATCTTGGTGCGGGCTGGGGTTATCTGGCCCGCGCGATCCTGTCGCGCGACGGGGTGAAGGCGCTCGAACTGGTCGAAGCCGAGGCCGCTGCGCTCGATTGCGCGCGGCGCAACATCACCGATCCGCGTGCCCGGTTTCATTGGGCAGATGCCACGGTCTTCAAACCCGAAGGCGCAGTCGACGCGGTGATCTGCAATCCGCCGTTCCACAACGGTCGCGCGGCCGACCCTGCACTTGGGGTGGCCTTCATCCGCAGTGCCGCTGCGATGCTGCATCCCGGGGGGCACCTTTGGCTCGTCGCCAATCGCCACCTTCCTTACGGCACGGTCCTGACCGAAACCTTCCGCGACGTGGAGCAAATCGGCGGCGACGGTGCCTTTCGACTTATCCATGCCGCCCGCCCCATCCGGGCGGGCCGCTGACCCTCTGGAGTACGACATGTCATTCTCGATCGTCGGCAAGACCGCAATCGTTACAGGCTCGGCCAACGGAATTGGCCTTGCCATCGCCCGTCATTTTGTCGCGCAGGGCGCGAATGTCATGTTCGCCGACATAGACGAGGACCGGCTTGAGGCGGAAGTAGGGGCCGAGGCCGCTGCCGAGGGCCCGGTGCGGATGTTCGCGGGCGACCTGCGCGAGAAACTGACGATCGCCAATCTGCTCTCGGCGACGATGGATGCCTTCGACGGCGTGGACATCCTCGTGAACGCAAGCCGTCAGATGATCCCCTCCGATCCGCTCTGCGTCGGGGATGACGGGGTCGAGGCGCTGTTGCAGCAGAACCTCATCACCAGCCTGCGCCTGTCGCAGATGACGGCCAAGCGGATGATCGCCCTGGCCGAGAAAACGGGGCGAAGCGGCCCGAGCGGGGCAATCGTGAACCTTTCGTCCATCGCGTCGACGCTCACCCAGCCGCAGTTGCTGGGATACTCCATTGCAAGCGCGGCACTTGACCAGATGACCCGCTCGCTTGCCGTGGTCCTTGCACCAAAGGGAATCCGTGTGAATGCTGTGGCCTTTGGCAGCGTCATGAGCGCCAGCCTGCGCGGCCTGCTTCTGGAACATCCCGAGTATCGCGACGAGATCAAGCATCGCACGCCGATGGGCCGAATCGCCGAAGCTGCGGAACTTGCAGAGACGGTTCAGTTCCTTGCCTCCGATGCATCGGCTTTCATGACCGGGCAGACCGTGACGGTTGATGGCGGTCGCAGCCTTGTCGACCCGGTGATGGCCCCGGCCCACTGATCACTGCGGATAGAGCAGCACGGCACTGGGCGACGGCAGGTTCCGCCTGTTTCGAAAGCGCACGCTGGCGTTCCTGCAGCCCCTTCAGCTTGTTGCGTTCTGCCACCGGGTCGATTGCCCGGGGGCGTTGCACGGTATCCTCGTAGTCTTCCATGCACATCCGCGCCGGTTGCACCACCCGCTGCGCGCCGTTCGCCTGGGTGACGATCACCGGCGGGCCGCAGTTGACCCAGGCGGTGCGAATGATCGTGTACTCCTCCATCTCGTACCCTCGCGCGAGGTTGAGTTGCGTTTCCTCGATCAGGTCTGTGACGATGCGAAGGTCGCGCGTCGACCCCGTTGATGCAGCGCTCTTGAGGCGTGCCGCAGGCAGCGAGAAACATAAGCAGAGATAGAGAGAGGCGCGGCGTCATGCTTGGCAATCCGGCAAATGATGTCAAAGCCTAGCGTGGCAGATCGGGCGATGCTAGCAAAAGCCCGAAGGACAAGGGAGACCCCGATGCGCGACGATTTCGACGATCACAAGGTTCGCGCCGCCGCATGGTTTCGCTCGCTGCGGGACGAGATCGTCGCGGCCTTCGAAGCGCTGGAGGATACGCAACTGGCCGGACCGATGGCGCGCCTTCCTGCCGGGCGCTTCGAGGTCAGCCCGACGACCCGCGCCGATGGCGGCGGCGGGCTGATGAGCGTCATGCGCGGCGGGCGGGTGTTCGAGAAGGTCGGCGTGAACGTCAGCGAAGTTCACGGTCGATTGGGCGAGCGTGCCCAAAAGGCGATGGCGGCGCGCGGCGTTCCCGGCATGGCCGAGGATCCGCAGTTCTGGGCCTCGGGTATCAGTCTTGTCGCCCATCTCCAAAATCCGCATGCTCCGGCCGTTCACATGAACACCCGAATGTTCTGGACACCCCATGCCTGGTGGTTCGGCGGCGGGTCAGACCTCAACCCCTGCCTCGAATATGCCGAGGATACCGCGCATTTTCACGCGGCGATGAAGGGCGGCCTGCGAGGGGCATTCGCCGGACTACTATGCGAAATTCAAGGCCTGGGCCGATGAATACTTCTTCGTCCCGCATCGTGGCCGTGCGCGCGGCGTCGGCGGTATCTTCTACGACGACCTCAACACGGGCGACTGGGAAGCGGACTTTGCCTTTACCCAGGATGTCGGGCGCGCCTTCCTGCCCGGCTATGTGCCGCTGGTGGAAAAGCGCAGGAATACGGCATGGAACGAGGCTGAGAAGGACACGCAGTTGATCCACCGCGGCCTTTATGCCGAATACAACCTTGTTTATGATCGCGGCACGAAATTCGGGCTGGAAACCGGGCACGATGCCAACGCCGTACTGATGAGCCTTCCGCCCGTGGCGAAGTGGACGTGAGGCTGTTGGCTTAACTTTGCTCTAAGCCGAACTGAGAAGGATACATGTTTATCCAAATCTGCCTTTTCGATACAGGAACGCCATAGTCTTGCACCTCACGCTCGGGGCTGCACCAGTATCGGGAAGGAGGCGGAAATGACTGCAGAACGTATCGACACGCTCGTTGTCGGGGGCGGTCAGGCGGGGCTTGCCATGAGCGAGCATCTGGGCAAGCAGGGCGTACCGCATCTGGTGCTGGAACGGAACCGGATCGCCGAACGGTGGCGGACGGAGCGGTGGGACTCGCTGGTCGCCAACGGGCCGGCCTGGCATGACAGGTTTCCGGGAATGACATTCTCCACACTCGACCCGGAAAGCTTTGCGTCGAAGGACGAGATCGTCGCGTACTTCATGGCCTATGCCCGCCAGATCGGTGCGCCGATCCGCGAGGGTGTCGAGGTGTGGTCGGTGGAGCGGAAGGCGGATGGAACCTTTGTCGCGCGGACATCGCAGGGGCTGATCGAAGCACAGAACGTGGTGGCGGCGACAGGGCCGTTCCAGCGGCCGATCGTGCCCGATGTGGTGCCGGTGGAGGCGGGGCTGTTTCAGGTCCATTCCTCGGGCTACCGCAACCCGGGCCAGCTTCCCGACGGGGCGGTACTGGTGGTGGGAGCGGGTTCGTCGGGGGCGCAGATCGCGGATGAGCTGCTTCGGGCTGGGCGGAAGGTCTACCTCTCTGTCGGCCCGCATGACCGGCCGCCGCGGCGGTACCGGGGCAAGGACTTTGTCTGGTGGCTGGGCGCGCTGGGGTATTGGGACGCCAAGACGCGCGAGCCTGGGATGGAGCATGTGACCATTGCGGTCAGCGGGGCGCTGGGCGGGCATACGGTGGATTTCCGCCGCATGGCCGCGCGGGGCATGGTGCTGGTCGGTCGGGCGGGGGCGTACCGGGACGGGGTGATGCGTTTCGCGGGCGATCTGGTGGAGAACATCCGGCAGGGGGATGCAAACTATCTTTCGGTGCTGGACGAGGCGGATGCCCTGGCGGCGGCGCGAGGGCTGGACTTGCCGGAGGAACCGGAGGCGCGGGAGATCGGTGCGGACCCTGCGTGCATGACCGATCCGATCCGCGAGCTGGATCTGGCCGGGGCGGGGGTGACGTCGATCATCTGGGCCACCGGGTTCGCGCTGGATTTCGGCTGGCTTCAGGTCGATGCGTTTGACGAGAAGGGCCGTCCGGCGCATGAGAGGGGGGTTTCGGGGGTGCCGGGGCTTTACTTCCTGGGGCTGCCCTGGTTGGCGCGGCGGGCCTCGCCGTTCATCTGGGGGGTCTGGCATGACGCCGACTATCTGGCTGGGCATATTGCCCGGCGGGTCCGGGCCGCGCCGATGTCGCACAGTGCGACGTTTTCTTAAGTCTCTGACAAGACAGGATTTATGGTCTTGTCGTTAACGGGTTTAAGTGGGTTCCACGAGCCTTGATGTGCGACGCAGGGCGCGTGAGCGTGCCATTCCACGCGCTTGGAGGCCGCGCCGCCGATGGTCTTTGGCGGGGTAAACCCCGCCCTGCCGTTGCCGTGTCCGCGCGACGAAGCCGCGCCCCACGACGGCTATGTTCGCACGACGAAGCCGCGCGCGAAGTGGTTGCGGACGAACCAGATCATCAACAGGCCGGGAATCAACGAGATGACCGTCATGGCCATGACAAGGCCGATATCGGTCTGGAAGCCGAACAGCGCGTTGATCGCCATGGTAACGGGCTTGCCTGCGGTGACGGTCAGGATGCGGGCGAAGACAACCTCGACCCAGGAGAAGATGAAGCAGAAGAACGCCGTCACGCCGATGCCGGGGGCAATGGCCGGGATCAGGTGCTTGAAGAAGAACCCGGGCAGGGAGTGGCCGTCGAGGAAGGCCGTCTCGTCGAATTCGCGCGGGATGGCGGAGATGAAGCTTTCAAGAATCCAGATGGCGATGGGCAGGTTGAACAGGCAGTGGACGAGCGCGATGCCGACTGGTGTGTTCACCAGGTTGACCTGCGCGAAGAGGATGAAGATCGGCAGCGACAGGACCACGGGGGGCGTCACGCGGAAGGCGAGCATCAGGAACAGGATGTGCCGGTCGCCCGTGAAGCGGTAGCGCGCGAAGGCGTAGGCGGCGGGCAGCGCGGCCGTGATGCAGAGCGCCACGTTGATCAGGACGTAGACCATCGAGTTGACGAGCGACGCGCGCAGGTCGGGCGAGGCCACGATGTTGGCGTAGTTGATGAGCGAAAGCTGACCTTCGACCATTCCTTCGCGCGGGACGGTGTTCAGAAAGCTGAGTGTGACGGTCTGTGCGAGGGGCAGAAGGATGAAGGCCGCAAGCAGCAGGACGGCGGCGAGCCGGAAGAGGGCGCTCATGCGGAGCCGCCTTGGGCGGTGCGGATGCGGTCGGTGATTTTCACGAAGGCCCAGGTGACGGCCATGACGATCAACGCGTAGAGCATCGAGCGGGCGGCGGCGGTGCCGTAGCTGAAGCCCTTGATATCCTCGCCGAGGTCGAGGGCGAGGAAGGTTGTGGCACCGCTGGGTCCGCCTGCGTTGATCGCGAACGCCTCGGTATAGATCAGGAAGCTGTCGACAAAGCGCAGGAGCAGCACGATCGCAAGCGCGCCGCTGATCCGGGGCAGCTCGATATGGCGGAAAACAGCCAGCCGCGATGCGCCGTCTATCGCGGCGGCCTGATAGAACGGGGCCGGGATGGCGGAGAGCCCGGCATAGGCAAGGATCACAACGAGGCCCAGCCAGTGCCAGGTGTCCATCGCCACGATCAGCGCCCAGGTGTGGGGCGCGGTGAACTTGTAGTCGAAACCCCACGACGTGAGGAAAGGACCGATCAGGCCGGTTCTGGCGTCGATCAGGTTCAGCCACATGCTGGGGATCATGTTCCACGGCACGATCAGCGGAATTGCGACCAGCATCAGCACCACGATGCCGGTGCGCCCGAGGCGGGTGAGCAGGAGTGCCACGGAGATGCCGAGGGGGATCTGGATGGACAGGACGATGGCCGAGAAGAGGAGACTGAGCAGGAAGCTGGCGTGGAATTCGGGGGAGCCGACGATCTCGGCATACCAGTCGAGGCCGATCCAGTGGATCTTGTCGAGCGAGAAGATGTCGTGCAGCGCGAAATTGAAGACAGTCAACAGCGGGATCACGGCGACGAAGGCCATGATCGAAAGCGCAGGCAGAAGGAGCAGCCAGGCGGCGTTATTCTGGGGCTTCATGCATCGGCCCCTCACACCACCGGGGTCGGCAATGGCTTTCCCGCGAAATGGGCCGCGAGGTTGTCGCGCAGAAGCTGGCCCATGGCGCGGCGTGTCTCGACGGTTCCGGAGGCGTGGTGGGGTTGCAGCAGGATACGGGGGGTGGTGAGGAAGCGTGGGTTGAGGTTCGGCTCGCCTTCGAAGACGTCGAGCGCGGCGGAGCCGAGCGTGCCCGCGTCAAGCGCATCCATCAGCGCGGTTTCGTCGATGTTGGCTGCGCGCGAGATGTTGATGAGCATGCCGTCGGGGCCGAGGGCTTTGAGCACGCGGGCGTTGACGATGTGGCGCGTCTCGGCGGTGGCGGCGAGGGTGAGGAAGAGCACGTCGGATTGTTCGGCCAGTTCAACCGGATCGGCGATGAAGCGCCAGTCGGCGGGTGTTTCCTTCGGCGAGCGGGCGGAGTAAGCGATGGGCATACCGAAGCCCGCGCAGCGCCGGGCAACCGCCTCGCCGATCCGACCGAGTCCAAGGATGCCCGCCCGCTTGGCGCTGGCGCTGCGCTGCAGCGGGAAGCCGCCACTGGCCCAGGAGCCGGCGCGAACGAATGCGTCGGCGGCAGGGATGCTGCGCGTGAGCGCCAGGAACATGCCAAGCGCGAGGTCGGCGCAATCGTCGGTCAGCACGTCCGGTGTGTTGGTGACGCGGATGCCGCGGGCGCGGCAGGCAGCGATATCGACCGCATCATAGCCGACGCCGAAGACCGAGATCACCTCGACCGCCGGGCAGGCGGCGATCAGCACGGTGTCGGCCCCGAGATCGCCGCGCGTCACGATGGCGCGGATCAGGGGGCCGGTCTGCGCGAGGAAGCCCGGGCGGTCGGGTGCCTGCCACAGGCGGTGGACGGTGAAAGTCTCGGCAAGGGCGGCTTCGTCCGACGCGGATAGGGCGCCGACCTGAAGTAGGTGGGGTCTGGTCATGGATACCTTCGGGTGTACGGCATTCGGGGAGGATAGGCGGCGGGCGCGGGGCTGTCGAGACATGGGGTGCGTGGCAAGATGCATGTCGCCGCTCCGCCAGCTGGTGCGCGGCGTGCCTCAACTGTCGTAGCGCGTCGCGCCCCGGCGGCGTTCGTCGACCGGCTGCGACAGGATCGCGGCGTGATGCGCGCGCTGGTCGCAGTTGGCGCGGGGGCAGATGCGGCAGTTGATGCCGATCGGTGTCATCTGCGCGCCGGTGACGGTGAACTGCTCGGCATAGCCGATGTCGGCGGCATGTTCGATGGTGCAGCCCATCGCGACGGCCAGGCGGTTGTCCTGCGCGTGGCGGGCGAAGGTGGGGCGGTCGACGGTGCGGGAGAAGACGAAATATTGGCTGGCATCGGGCATTTCGACAAACTGCGGCACGATCCGACCGGGCGTGCGGAAGGCGGTGTGCACCTCGAGCCGGGGGCAGGCGCCGCCGTGTTCGGCCAGGTGGAAGTCGGTCGCGTTGAACCGTTTGGTGACGTTTCCGGCCTTGTCGATACGCAGGAAGAAGAACGGCACACCCTGCGCCCCTTCGCGTTGCAGGGTGGTGGCACGGTGGCAGGCCTGTTCGAAGCTGACACCGAAGCGGGTGGCGATGTGGTCGAGATCGTATTTCGTGGCCCGCGCCTCGGCCAGATAGGCGTCATAGGGCATCAGGACGGCGGCGGCGAAGTAGTTGGCCAGTTCCACCCGGCAGCGGGCCATGACCGCGCGGATCGGTGATGCCCGAGCGGGCGAGCAGCGTGTCGAAGAGCGCCCGCTGTTCGATCAGCCCCGCCATATGCACAAGCTGGAAGGTGCGGTTGGGGTGATCCAGCGCCTCGGACAGCAGGATTTCGCGGCGCGCCTCGTCATACCGGCGAAGCGTGCTGGGCAGTTCTCGACACGGGCACGACGCGCACCGTGATGCCGAGGCGCTCGCGCAGGCGTCGCTTGATGAGGCGACATAGACCTCGTCGCGTTCGATGGGCGCGTCGCCCCAGAAGCGTGCTCGCCGCCTCTTCAAGCTCGCGGAAGTGGTTGCGGTGGCGGCGGAAGAAATTGTGCACCGCCGCCTCGGGTGAGGCGGAGAGGATCGGCTCGGTGCCGCTGGCGGTGCCGGACAGCGACAGAAGCTGGTCGGTCGCCGCCTGATAGGCGCGGTGCAGCGTCAGGAAGGCCTGGGCGAGGGTCGGGGCATGGACGAGGGCTGCGCGCAATCTGTGTCAGATCGGGGCGGGCGCGGTCGAAGATCGGGTCCTGCATGATGGCGCGCAGGTCGGCCAGTTGCGCAGGAGCCGTCCTCGTCGGCGATGTCGCGCCAGTCGACGCCATAGACCTCGAACAGCCGCAGCAGGACCGGGCACCGAGACCGATCTTTCGTTATTTTCCAGCAGGTTGACATAGGAGGTGGAGATGCCGAGCGCCCGGGCCATGGCGCCCTGGGTTTCGCCGCGTTCCTGCCGCAGGCGGCGCAGGTGTGGGCCGATGAAGGTCTTTTGCATGCCGTTGTATACGCTGGAACACAAATTGCGGGTTTGTGGAATTTACAATATTACAAAATATACAATCTGTAAATTCTCGCGTTTACAGCAGGACCCGCTTTCAGTTTGCAGACCGGGCCGGGCGGTGGCATAGGGCGTCAACCGCGAAGGAGTTCGTCATGCGTACCGGCACCAATCACCTGTTCATCCCCGGCCCGACCAATGTGCCGGAAAGCGTACGGCAGGCGATGAACGTGCCGATGCAGGACAGCGCGCACCGGATTTCGGCGACCTGACGATGGGATTGTTCGACGGATCTGAAACGGCTTTTCAGCACGGAAACCGGGCGGGTGATGATGTTTCCCGGCTCCGGCACCGGCAGCCTGGGAAGCGGCGATCACCAACACGCTGTCGCCCGGCGACAAGGTGCTGATGGCGCGCCTCGGCCAGTTCGCCACCTCTGGGTCGAGATGGCCGAGCGGCTGGGCCTCGACGTCGAAGTGCCTCGACGTGGAATGGGGCGAGGGCGTGCCGGTGGCCGACTATGCCCGCATCTTGTCCGCGGACACGGCCGGCGCGATCAAGGCGGTCTTCGTCACGCACAACGAGACCGCGACCGGCGTGACCTCCGACGTGGCGGCGGTGCGCGGCGGCGCTGGATGACTGCGTCCACGACGCGCTGCTGTTCGTCGACGGCGTGTCGTCGATCGGCTCCATCGACTTCCGGATGGATGACTGGGGCGTCGATCTGGCCGTCACGGGCAGCCAGAAGGGCCTGATGTGCCCGGCGGGTCTTGGGATTCCTTGGCGTCAGCGCGAAGGCGCTGGAGGCGGCGAAGACCGCGAAGTTGCGCCGCGCCTATTTCGAGTTCCGCGACATGATCGCGATGAACGACACGGGCTATTTCCCCTACACGCCGCCGACGCAGTTGTTCCACGGACTGCGCCAGTCGCTGGACCGGATCTTACGCCGAAGGGCTGGACAAGGTCATCGCCCGCCACCACCGCCTGGCCGAGGGCGTGCGCCGTGGCGTTGCTGCCTGGGGCCTGGAGCTGTGCGCCGAGCACCCGTCGCTCTACTCCAACACCGTCACCGCGATCCGCGTGCCCGAGGGCGTCGATGCGCGCGACGTGATCCGCATCGGTTATGCGCGCTACAACACCTCGTTCGGGTCGGGTCTGGCGCGGCTGGCGGGCAAGGTGTTCCGCATCGGCCATCTGGGCGATCTGAACGAAGGCATGTGCCTGACGGCGCCTTGCCATCGCCGAAATGGCGCTGGTCGAGGCGGGGGCGAAGATCGAGTTCGGATCCGGTGTCGCGGCGGCGCAGCGGCTGGTATGCCGAGGCCGCGACGCAACCGAAATCCGTGCCGCTCGCCGCCGAATAAGCCGACAGGACAGACAGATGAGCCATACCCTCTTACCCGCTGCGCAAGCAGCGCCTGCAGCGGTCCGAGCTTGCCGTGCCGGCCTCGAACCCGACGATGATCGACAAGGCCGCCGCAGGGCCCGCCGACTTACGTCTTCCTCGACCTCGAGGACGCGGTGGCGCCGCCCGAAAAGGAACAGGCCCGCAAGAACGCCATCCAGGCGCTGAACGACATCGACTGGGCGGCCAAGGGCAAGACCGTCTCGGTCCGGATCAACGGGCTGGACACGCATTACATGTACCGCGACGTGGTCGATGTGATGGAGCAGGCGGGCAACCGCGTGCACACGCTGCTGGTGCCGAAGGTCGGCGTGCGCGACGACCTCTACATGGTCGAGGCGATGGTCAACCAGATCGAGCAGGGCAAGGGCTATACCACCCGCGTGGGGCTTGAGGCGCTGATCGAAACCGCGCTCGGCATGGCCAATGTCGAGAGCATCGCCCAGTTCGGCGGCCGGCTGGAGGCGCTGCATTTCGGCGTGGCCGACTACGCCGCCACCATGCGGGCGCGCACGACGAACATCGGCGGGCTGAACCCGCATTATCCGGGCGACCAGTGGCACGCCGCGATCACGCGCATGGTCATCGCCTGCCGCGCCTATGGGCTGCGCGCGATCGACGGGCCGTTCGGCGATTTCACCGACCCCGAAGGCTACAAGGACGGGCGCGCGGCGCGCGGCGGCGCTGGGCTGCGAGGGCAAGTGGGCGATCCACCCGACCCAGGTCGCGATGGCCAACGAGGTGTTCTCGCCCGACCGAGGCCGAGGTGACCAAGGCCCGCCGCATCATCGAGGAACTGCGCAAGGCCGAGGCGCAGGGCAAGGGCGCGGCCACGCTCGACGGCAAGATGATCGACGCGGCGAGCGAGAAGATGGCGAACAACGTGCTGGTGCTCGCCGAGGCGATCGCGGCGAAGGGATAGGCGGGCCTGCGAATTTTCTGCGAAAATTCAAGGTCATGGGGACAGAATTTTCGCGAGAAAATTCGATGGCTTGGGAGGAATTCGAATGGACATTCACGAATATCAGGCCAAGGAAATCCTGGCGCGCTTCGGCGTGCCGGTGCCGCGCGGCGGGCTGGCCTACAGCCCCGAACAGGCGGGCTACCGCGCGCGCGAGCTGGGCGGCAACGCCTGGGTGGTGAAGGCGCAGATCCATTCCGGCGGCCGCGGAGCTGCGGGCGGCGTGAAGCTGTGCCGGGACGAGCATGAAGTTGCGGACTTCGCGGCGACGCTGTTCGGCAAGCAACTGGTGACGAAGCAGACCGACGCGAACGGCAAGGGCGTCTACCGCCTCTGGGTCGAGGCCGCGTCCGACATCGCCCAGGAAATGTATCTCGGCTTCGTGCTGGACCGGAAGTCCGAGCGGATCATGATCGTCGCCTCGGCGCATGGCGGCATGGAGATCGAGGATCTGGCCGAGACCGACCCGCAAAGCTTGCGCCGCATGACCATCGACCCGGCAGTCGGGCTGTGCGAGTTCCAGGCACGCGAACTGGCATTCGGCTTGGGTCTGACGGCGGGCCAGGTGGCGCAGATGGTGACGATCCTGAAGGCCTGCTACCGCGCCTACCGCGATCTCGACGCGATGATGGTGGAGATCAACCCGCTGGTCATCACCGGCACGGGCGACCTTGTGGCGCTGGACGCCAAGATGAGCTTCGACACCAACGCCCTGTTCCGCCGGCCGCAGGTGGCCGAACTGCGCGACCGCAGCCAGGAAGACCCGCGCGAAGTCGACGGCGGGCGACCATGGCCTCGCCTATGTCGGCCTCGACGGCGATATCGGCTGCATCATCAACGGCGCGGGCCTGGCGATGGCGACGATGGACATGATCAAGCTGGCCGGCGGCGAGCCTGCCAACTTCCTCGACATCGGCGGTGGCGCAAGCCCGGAGCGCGTGGTGCGGGCGTTCCGCACGGTGCTGGCGGACAGGGCAGTTCAGGTGATCCTCGTGAACATCTTCGCCGGCATCAACCGCTGCGACTGGGTCGCGGAGGGTGTGGTGCAGGCCTACAAGGAGGTCGGCATGACGATACCGGTCGTGGTGCGGCTGGCGGGGACGAACGTGGAGGAGGGCAAGCGCATCCTCCAGACGTCGGGCCTGCCGCTGATCACCGCCGACACGCTGGCCGAGGCGGCCGAAAAGGCCGTGGCCGCGCGTCAGAAACTCGCAGCCTGAGGGGGGAGCGACATGGCCATTCTCATCAACGACGACACGCGGATCATCGTGCAGGGCATGTCGGGCCGGATCGGACACTTCCACGCGGCCGACATGATCAAGCACGGCACGAACGTCGTGGGCGGCGTGACGCCCGGCAAGGGCGGCACGACGGTGCTGGACCGCCCGGTGTTCAACACCGTGCGCGAGGCGGTGGAGGCGACCGGGGCGGAAGCCTCGCTGGTGTTCGTGCCGCCGCCCTTCGCGGCGGATGCGATCATGGAGGCGGCGGATGCGGGCATCCGCACGGCGGTCTGCGTGACCGACGGCATCCCGTCGCAGGACATGATGAAGGTGAAGCGCTTCCTGCGCCGCTATCCGGAAGAGCGCAAGATGCGGCTGATCGGGCCGAACTGCGCGGGGGTCATCAGCCCCGGCAAGGGTTTCATGGGCATCATGCCGCCGCACATCTACATGCCGGGCCGCATCGGGATCGTGGGCCGGTCGGGCACGCTGGGGTATGAGGCCGCGAGCCAGATGAAGGATCTGGGGATCGGCGTATCGACCAGCGTGGGGATCGGCGGCGATCCGATCAACGGATCGTCGTTCAAGGATATCCTGGAGTTGTTCGAGGCCGATCCCGACACGGATGCCGTGATGATGATCGGCGAGATCGGCGGGCCGCAGGAGGCGGAAGCGGCGGCCTTTGTGCGCGACTACATGCACAAGCCGGTGGTGGCCTATATCGCGGGTCTTTCGGCGCCGAAGGGCCGCAAGATGGGCCATGCGGGCGCGATCATCAGCGCGTTCGGGGAGAGCGCGCAGGAGAAGGTGGAGATCCTGAGTGCCGCCGGGATCACGGTGGCCCCCAACCCGTCCGCCATGGGCGAGACGATGGCGCGGGTGCTGGGAATTCGCGCGGCGGCGTAGGCGGCCCGGATCGGGGGGGAGGCCGGACGGCAAGGCGTGGGCTTTTGCCATCTGGTGTTGCGGAGTCCCAGCGGGCTGCGCGCGCAGGCGCCAAATGTCGTCAACGGTTTCCCCCTAAGTCCTGTCCCCCGGATGCCGAGCCACGGGGGACACATGATCGATACCTTCTTCATCAAGCGCGGCGATACCTCGCCCGCGATCCGTTTCGTGCTGGAGCCGGCAACGACCGATCTGACAGGGGCGTCGGTGCGCTTCCTCATGCGGGTCCGGGGTGGCGCGCAGGTGACGGACGGGACAGCGCAGATCGTGGCTGACGCAGGTGCGCCCACGGTGCAGTATGACTGGGCGGCCGACGACACGGCGCAGGCGGGCCAGTTCGAGGCGGAGTTCGAGGTGTCCTATCCCGACGGCGCGATCGAGACCTTTCCGAATGCCGGCTTCATCCCGGTGCGGGTGGGCGAGGATGTGCGCTGAGGGGAGCGGACGCCGAGACCCCGGCGGGGCCGGGGGCGGTGTGAAGGACGGGCCCCTAGGTTTGAAGGGCGCGGTCGAGGTGCGTGTAGCCGCCATCCACGAAGAGCCATTGACCGGTTGTGTGGCCGGCGCGGTCTGACAGCAGGAACACCGCGGTCGCCGCAATCTCCCCGGCCTGCGTCATGCGGTGGCCGAGGGGAATGCGGGCGGTGATCTCGGCCAGCCGCGCCTCGGGGTGTTCGAAGGTATCGAGCCAGTTGCGGTAGAGCTGTGTCATCACCTCGGCGGGGATCACGGCGTTCACGCGGATGCCGTCTGCGGCCAGGGCCGCCGCCCATTCGCGCGTCAGGCCAAGTTGTGCCGCCTTTGCCGCCGCATAGGCGGACGTGTTCCCCTGCCCGGTGATCGCCGTCTTGGACGAGATGTTCACGATTGCCCCCCGGTGCTTGCGAAGCTGCGGCAGGGTGAGGTGGGCAAGCGTGTAGTAGTGGATCAGGTTACGCTCCAGCGAGGCGCGGAAAGCGTCGGGGCCGGCGTCGAGGCCGATGCTGTCATTCGCGCCCGCATTGTTCACCAGTCCGTCGATGCGGCCCCAACGGGCGATGGTCTGTTCCACCGCGCTGCGGCACTGGGCATCGTCCGACAGTTCGACCTGAAGCCAGTCGGCAGAAGGGCTGTGCGCCTTGACGCGCGCAAGCAGCGCATCGTCTGGCGCCCGGCGGGCGTAGATGACCGGGATCGCGCCCTCGGCGGCCAGGGCTTCGGAGATGGCGGCGCCGATGCCTGCGCCGCCGCCGGTGACGATCACCACCTTGCCGTGCAACCCCAGATCCATCGGTCCTGCCCCCCTGCCGCGACTGCGCCGAGCATGGCGCGCACGGAGCGGATGCGCCAGCCGCTTTGACACTTCCTGGCGGGTGGGCAATTGTCGCACGGCAAGGAGACCCTGATGGAACATGACCACGGCTCGGGCGATTACGATATCCTTCTGACCGGGCTCACCCTCTTGGGAATGGCGGTGGCGGCCGTCTCGGGCTTCGGTGGAGGGCCGGGCGTGGTGACGGCGGCGGGGCTGCTGCTGGTCTATCTTGCGGGCGGTATCCCGGCGGGGCTGCGGGCGCTGCACGAGCTGTTTCATGACCGGGTGCTGGACATCGACCTGCTGATGGTCGTGGCGGCTCTGGCCGCAGCCTCGGTCGGGGCCGCGATGGAAGGGGCGGTGCTGCTGACGCTGTTCAGCCTGTCCGGCACGCTGGAGCATCAGGCGATGGGCAAGGCGCGTCGGGCGGTCGAGGCGCTGATGGCGTTGCGGCCCGAAACGGCGCTGCGCGAGGGGCCGGACGGGGTGGTGACCGAAGTGCCGGTGGCCGCGTTGGCAATAGGCGACACGTCGTGATCGCGGCCCGGCGCGCGGATGCCGGTGGATGGCACGATCTCGACGCGGCGAAGGTTCGATCGACGAGGCGACCGTCACCGGCGAATCGGTGCCGGTGCGCAAAGGGCCCGGGCGCGCGCGTGTTCGAGGCTACGGTGAACCTGGACGGCGTGCTGGCGGTACGGGTGGACCGCGCGCTGCGTCGGAAAGCACGGTCGCCCGGATGATCCAGCTGGTGACCGAGGCGCAGGCCGCCAAGGCGCCGTCGGAGCGGTTCAGCGCCTGGTTCGGGCAGCGCTACACGGTGGCGGTGCTGGCGGGGTCGGTGGCGTCCTATGTCGTCTTTCTGGTGCTTGGCTGGCCGAACGCCGACGCGATCTATCGCGCGGCGACGGTGCTTGTGGCCGCCAGCCCCTGTGCGGTCGTGATCTCGGTTCCCGCCGCGATCCTGTCGGCGCTGTCGGCGGCGGCGCGGGGCGGGGTGCTGTTCAAGGGCGGGGCGGCGCTGGAGACGCTGGGGGCGGTGAAGAGCCTTTGCCTTCGACAAGACCGGCACGCTGACCACGGGTCGGGCCGAAGTGACCGAACTGGTGGCACTGGGCAATGACGAAGACCGCTTCCTTGCGCTGCTGGCGGGGCTTGAGGCGCAGTCGGAGCATCACATCGCCGATGCGGTCCGGCGCGCGGTCGAACTGCGCGGGCTGATCCCGGTGGCGGTCAGCGACGTGACGGCGCTGCCGAGCGAGGGGATCGTGGGCGTCGATGCCGATGGGCCGGTCTGGGCGGGCAATCCGCGCCTTGCCGCGCGGATGGGCGCGACGCTGGACGATCCGGCGCTGCTGGCGCTGGCCGAGGGTGAGCAGACGGTGATCTATCTGGGTCGCGGTGCGCGGGTGCTGGGCGCGGTCGCGGTGGCGGACCAGCCGCGCGCAACCTCACGCGCGGGGATCGAGGCGCTGCGGGCGAACGGGATCGGGACGCTGGTGATGATGACCGGCGACCGGTCGCCCGTGGCGCGGCGGATCGGGGCGGCGCTGGGGCTGCGGGAGGACGAGATCCACGCCGACCTGTTGCCCGAGGACAAGGTGCGGCTGGTGGCGGCGCTGCATGAGAAGGGCAAGGTTGCGTTCGTCGGCGACGGCGTGAACGATGCTGCGGCCCTGGCGCGGGCTGATGTCGGCATCGCCATGGGGGCTGCGGGCAGCGACGTGGCCTTGCAGGCGGCGGATGTGGCGCTGCTGTCGGACAACATGGGGCGGCTGGCCGCGGCGCAGAAGCTGGCGCAGCGGACAGGCTGGATCATCAAGCAGAACCTGTTCTTTGCCATCGGGGCGATGCTGGTGCTGGTCTGTGGCGCATTGTTCTTCGAGCTGCCTTTGCCGCTGGCGGTGGTCGGGCACGAGGGCGGGACGCTGCTGGTGGTGCTGAACGGGCTGCGGCTGTTGTTCGATCCGATCCGGGCGGATCGCTGAATGGCGACGGTGATCTTCGATCTGGACGGGACTCTGGTGGATTCGGCGCCCGACATTCATGCGGCGGTGAACCGCCTTCTGCAGGCCGAGGGCGAGGCCCCGCTGGGCTTCGAGGCGGTGAAGCGGTTCGTCGGCAATGGCGTGCCGACGCTGATCGCGCGGGTGATGGCGGCGCAGGGGCGCGCGGGTGACGAGCTTCACGCGCGCTGGCTGGAGCGGTTCATGGCGGACTATGCGACGGGGGCGACCGACCTGACGCGGCTATATCCAGGTGTGCCCGAGGCGCTTTCGGTGTTGCTGGGGGCGGGGCACGTGCTGGGCATATGCACCAACAAGCCCGAAGCACCGGCGCGGCACGTGCTGGAGGCGTTCGGGCTGACCGGGTTCTTTCCGGTGGTGCTCGGGGGCGACAGCCTGCCCCAGCGCAAACCCGATCCCGCGCCGTTGCGGGCCGTGGCCGAGGCGCTGGGCGGCGGCGCGGTGATCTTCGTGGGCGACAGCGAGGTGGATGCCGAGACGGCCGAGGCGGCGGGCGTGCCGTTCCTGCTGTTCACCGAAGGTTATCGTCGGAGCGAGGTCGAGGAGATTGCCCATGCGGCGCGCTTCGACAGCTTCGCGGCGTTGCCCGATCTGGTTGCGGCGCAGCTTTGACCGGTGAGTGCGTGGCCGTGAGGGCGGCCGGGCGCTTCATGAACGGGCTTTGCCCCGGCAGGCGAGGCGGCCTTTCTGATCGGTAGGAGGCGCGTTGATGTTGCCGGGGCCCGAACGGCTTACCGCTTTGCGCGACGGTCGAACCTCTGATGCTCAGGGTCTGACTCCGCCCGTCGCCTCGGTCACCTGATCGGCGGCGGCGCGGACGAGTGCGCCGATGCGGTCGGTTGCCGAAAGCGGCAGGCGGAAGGCGGGGCCGGAGACGGAAAGGCCCGCGACGGGTTCGCCATAGGCGTTGAAGATCGGGGCCGCGACACAGCGCATCCCTTCGGCGCGTTCCTGATCGTCAATGGCAAAGCCACGCTCACGGATGCGGGCGAGGTCGCGCAGCAAAGCGGTTTCCGAGGTGATCGTGAAGGTGGTGAAGCCGGGCAGGCCCCGGCGCGCGACGATCTGGTGTACGCGCTCTTCCGGGTACCAGCCGAGCAGTGCCTTGCCGATGCCGGAGACGTGCATGGGTGATTTGGTCCCTGGGGCGAAGAAGGCACGGATCGCTTCCTGCGTTTCGACCTGGCTCAGGAACATCACCTCGTCCCGGTTCTCGACCCCCAGGTTCGCGGTCTCGCCCGTGTCGCGCATGAGATGGTCCATGACGGAGCGGGCGCGCTCGACCACCTTGGTCCGGCGCAGAAAGGCCGAACCGATGCGGAACGCGCCGCCGCCGACGTGCCAGAGCTGCCCTGGCTCCTCGCTTTCGACGATGCCGTGGGTCTGGAGCGTGACGAGCACGCGATAGACGGTGGCGGGCGCTTCCCCTTCGGCTGCGGCAAGTTCCGAAAGGGTCATGCCGGGGCTGTCCGACAGGCGGCGAAGCAGGACCATCGCGCGGTCGAGCGACTGGACGCGGTTCTGGTCGGTCTTGTCGGTGAAGGATTTCGGGCGGCCGCGGGGGCGGGGCGTGTCCATCTTCGCTGTCTCCTGTCGGGGTGTGCTGGCGAGTGAAAAATGCGCAACCCACGATTTTTCTGCGAAAAATCACGCTTCAATGCAAATGAAAAATTATTTCGAAAAAATTGCGCCGTGCCGTGTGGGGACGTAGTATCCAGGCAACCTCCAGGAAAGGGTTTGCCCGATGTCATTCCAGAATCCCGTCTTCATTCCCGGCCCGACCAACATCCCCGACGCGATCCGCAAGGCCTGCGACCTGCCGACGCTGGATCACCGCTCGCCCGCCTTCGCACGGCTGTTCAAGCCGGCGGTCGAGGGGGTGCGGCGGGTTCTGAAGATGGATGCGGGCGAGGTCATCATCCTGCCGTCGACCGGCACGGGCGGGTGGGAAGCTGCGATTTCCAACACCCTGTCGCCTGGGGATACGGTGCTGGCCGCGCGTTTCGGGATGTTCAGCCATCGCTGGATCGACATGTGCCAGCGGCACGGGCTGAACGTGATCGTGATCGAGACGCCTTGGGGCGAGGGTGCGCCGCTGGGTGCGATCGAAGAGGCGCTGCGGGCGGACGACGGCCACAGGATCAAGGCGGTGCTGGCGACGCACAACGAGACGGCGACGGGCGTGAAGTCCGACATCGCAGGAATGCGGCGGGCGATGGATGCGGCGGGACATCCGGCGATGCTGTTCGTGGATGGCGTGTCCTCGATCGGGTCGATGCCGTTCGAGATGACCGCCTGGGGCGTGGATGTCGCCGTGGCGGGCAGCCAGAAGGGCTTCATGCTGCCTGCGGGGCTTGCGATCCTTGGCGTCAGCCCGAAGGCGCTTGCAGCGATGGAAACGGCAACGCTGCCGCGCACCTTCTTTGATTTCGCCGACATGCTGCGGACCTATGCGACGGGCGGCTACCCCTATACCCCCGCTGTCGGGCTGATCGCCGGGCTGGCCAAGGCGGTCGAGATGCTGGAAGATGAGGGGCTGCCGCAGGTCTATGCGCGCCACGCGCGGATCGCCGAAGGGGTGCGGCGCGCGGTCGCGGCCTGGGGGATGAAACCCTGCGCCGCGCGGCCGGACTGGTATTCGGATACGGTCACGGCGGTCGTCGTGCCGGAGGGATGCAACGGCACGGATCTGGTGAAACTTGCGGCGGAAAGCTATGGCATGGCGTTCGGTGTGGGGTTGGGCGAGGTGGCGGGCAAGGTGTTCCGCATCGGCCATCTGGGCAGCCTGACCGAACCGATGATGCTGTCTGGCCTTGCGACCGCCGAGATGTGCATGGCGGATCTCGGCTGGCCGGTGCGGCTGGGGTCTGGCGTGGCGGCGGCGCAGGACTATTGGCGGCACGGCACGCGGGCGGCGAAGGCAGCGGCATGAGGGATCTGGGCATGTACATTCCGACCTATGATGACGTTCTGGTGGCACATCGGCGGATCGAGCCGTACATCCACCGGACACCGGTGCTGACCTCGAGCTTCCTCAACACCCTCACCGGGGCCGAATTGTTCTTCAAATGCGAGAACTTCCAGAAGGCCGGGGCGTTCAAGGTGCGCGGCGCGTCGAATGCGGTCTTCGGGCTGTCGGAGGCGGAAGCGGCCAAGGGCGTGGCCACGCATTCCAGCGGCAACCATGCGCTGTCACTGTCCTACGCCGCCGGGCGGCGGGGGATTCCCTGCGCGGTCGTGATGCCGCGCACGGCTCCGCAGGCCAAGAAGGATGCGGTGCGCGGCTATGGCGGAACGATCACGGAATGCGAACCCTCGACGAGTTCGCGCGAGGAAGTTTTTGCGCGGGTGCAGGCCGAGACGGGGGCGGATTTCGTGCATCCCTACAACGATCCGCGCGTGATCGCCGGACAGGCGACCTGTTCGCGCGAGTTGATGGAGCAGGTGGAGGGGCTGGAGCAGGTCATCGCGCCGATCGGCGGGGGCGGCATGATCTCGGGCACCTGCCTGACGCTGTCGAACACCGCGCCCGGGGTGGAGATCTACGCGGCCGAACCGGAGCAGGCGGATGACGCCTATCGCAGCTTCAAGGCCGGGCATATCATCGCCGACGATGCGCCGGACACGGTCGCCGACGGGCTGAAGGTGCCGCTGAAGGATCTGACCTGGCATTTCGTCAAGAACCACGTCACCGATATCCTGACCGCGAGCGAGCAGGAGATCATCGACGCGATGCGCCTGACCTGGACGCGGATGAAGATCGTGATCGAGCCGAGCTGCGCCGTGCCGCTGGCGACGATCCTGAAGAACCCGGACGTCTTCCGCGGCAGGCGCGTGGGCGTCATCATCACCGGCGGCAACGTCGACCTGGACAAGCTGCCCTGGCAGAAGGGCTGAGAAGGAGATCACCATGAACGCACCCGTGAAATTCGACGGTCTGGAAGTGGGCTATGATATTCCGGCGCTGCCGGGAATGGACGAGGCGGACATCCAGACGCCCTGCCTTGTGCTCGACCTCGACGCGCTGGAGCGCAACATCAAGAAGATGGGCGACTTCGCCAAGAAGATGGGCGTGCGGCATCGCGTTCACGGCAAGATGCACAAGTCGGTGGACGTGGCGCTGTTGCAGGAGCGTCTGGGCGGGTCGGTCGGCGTCTGCTGCCAGAAGGTGAGCGAGGCCGAGGTCTTTGCGCGCGGCGGCATCAAGGACGTGCTGGTCAGCAACCAGGTGCGCGACCCGGCCAAGATCGACCGCCTCGCCCGCATTCCGAAGCTGGGCGCGCGCACGATCTGCTGTGTCGACGATCTGGCCAACGTGGCCGACCTTTCGGCGGCGGCGGTGAAGCATGGCACGACCATCGAATGCCTCGTCGAGATCGACTGCGGCGCGGGGCGCTGCGGGGTCAGGACGACGCCCGAAGTGGTGGCCATCGCGCAGGCCATCGCGGCGGCGCCGGGCCTGAAGTTCAGCGGCATCCAGGCCTATCAGGGCGCGATGCAGCACATGGACAAGTACGAGGACCGCAAGGCCAAGATCGACATCGCCGTGGCCCAGGTGAAGGACGCGGTGGACGGGCTGAAGGCCGTGGGGCTGGACTGCGACATCGTCGGCGGAGGTGGCACGGGCAGCTACTATTTCGAGGGCAACTCGGGCGTCTACAACGAGCTTCAGTGCGGCTCCTACGCCTTCATGGATGCGGATTATGGCCGCATCCTCGACAAGGACGGCAAGCGGATCGACCAGGGGGAATGGGAGAACGCGCTGTTCATCCTGACCAGCGTGATGAGCCATGCCAAGGCCGACAAGGCGATCTGCGACGCGGGACTGAAGGCGCAGTCGGTGGACAGCGGCCTGCCCGTGATCTTCGGGCGGACGGATGTGAAATATGTGAAGTGCTCGGACGAGCATGGCGTGATCGAGGACCCGCAAGGCGTGCTGAAGGTCAACGACAAGCTGCGTCTGGTGCCGGGCCACTGCGACCCGACCTGCAACGTGCACGACTGGTACGTGGGCGTGCGGGGCGGCAAGGTCGAGGTGGTGTGGCCGGTCTCGGCGCGCGGCAAGGCCTACTGAAGCAGCTGGGGGGCGCTGCCCCCCTCGCCCCGTGCCGGGGCTCACCCCCCGGGATATTTCTGAACGGAAGAAAAGGCGGGGGGTGCCCTTGCCGGAAGGACACGCCCCATGCTGATCGTCCCTGAACGGCAGATTGCCGGCCTCGTCTCGCCCGATGATGCCTTCGCGGCCATCGAGGCCTGCTTCGCGTCGATGGCGCGGGGGGAGGCCTACAATTTTCCCGTGGTGCGCGAGGCTCTCGGGGAAGGGCGACAGTACGGGTTCAAGTCGGGGCTGGACCGTGCGGGCGGGCAGCTTGGGGTGAAGGCCGGGGGCTATTTCCCCGGCAACATGGCCAGGGGGATCACCAATCATCAGTCGACCGTGCTGCTGTTCGATCCCGAGACGGGAATCCCGACCGCCATGGTGGGGGGCAACCTGCTGACCGCGCTGCGGACGGCGGCAGCCTCGGCGCTTTCGATCGACCGTCTGGCGCGGCGGGATGCCAGGGTGCTTGGCATGGTGGGCGCGGGGCATCAGGCCGGGTTCCAGCTGCGCGCGGCGGCGCGGGTACGGGATTTCGAGCGGGTGGTGGCGTGGAACCTGCACCCGGAGATGCTCCCGAAGCTGGGGTCCATCGCCGCCGAACTTGGCCTGCCGTTCGAGGCGGTGAGCCTTGAGCGGCTGGGGGCAGAGGCGGATGTGATCATCACCATCACCTCGTCGGACCGCTTCAGCCTGGCCGATGCGGTGGTGCGGCCCGGCACGCATCTGGCCTGCATGGGCACCGACACTGTTGGCAAGCAGGAGGTGGAGCCTTCGCTGGTGGCGCGGGCGACGCTGTTCACCGACGAGGTGGCGCAGTCGGTCAGCATCGGCGAGGCGCAGCACGCGGTGCAGGCGGGGCTGGTGGATGCGACAGCGATCACGCCGCTGGGCGATGTGCTGATCGGGCGGCATCCGGGGCGCCGGTCGGACGATGAGGTGACGCTCTATGACGGCACGGGGGTGGGGTTGCAGGACCTGGCCGTGGCCGCCGTGGCGCTGCGCCGGGCGGTGGAGCGGGGCGAGGCGGTCGAGGTCGCGCTCTGATCCTTGAAGGTGCGCCCGCGGCGTGATCTGACTGCGCCGGCGAGGCGGAGGGACTGTCATGAAGGTGGTGATCAACGGGTTCGGGCGGATCGGGCGCTCGGTTCTCAGGGCATGGGCGGGGAGCGCCGGTTCGGGGATCGAGATCGTCGGGATCAACGACATCGCCAAGCCGGAGATGTGCGCCTACCTGTTCGAGTATGACAGCGTGTTCGGGCCTTATCGCGGGACGGTGGCGCTGGAGGGCGGCGCGCTGGTGGTGGACGGGCGGGCCATTCCGCTGAGTTGCACGGGGGATCTGTCGACGCTTGATCTGACGGGCGTGGACCTCGTGCTGGAATGCACGGGCCGCGCCGATACGGTGGAGGTCGCGTCGCGCGGGTTGCGGGCGGGGGCGGGGCGGGTGCTGGTCTCGGGGCCGTCGGCGGCGGCGGAGGCGACGGTGGTGCTGGGCGCGAACGAGGGGGTGCTGGCGGGGCAGCGGATCGTCTCGAACGCGTCCTGCACGACGAACGCGCTGGCGCCGCTGGTGAAGGCTGCTGCACGCGGCGTTCGGGGTGGTGACGGGGTCGATGACCACGATCCATTGCTACACGGGCAGCCAGCCCACGGTGGACGCGCCGGCCGCGGATTTCGCGCGGAGCCGGGCGGCGGCGCTGTCGATGGTGCCGACCACGACCTCGGCGCAGCGGCTGCTGGACGTGGTTCTGCCGGAGGTGGCGGGGCGGATCGAGGGGTCGGCGGTGCGGGTGCCGACGGCGAGCGTCTCGGCGGTCGATCTGGTGCTGATGACGCAGCGGCCCGCCTCGGTGGCGGCGGTGAACGGGGTGCTGGCAGCGGCGGGTGGCGTGATCGGGGCGACGGAGAGGGCGCTGGTGTCGAGCGACCTCAGGGCGCGGCCGGAGAGCATCGTGATGGCCCTGCCCGAGACGCGGGTGACGCGGGGCGGGATGGTCCGGGTGTTCGGCTGGTACGACAACGAGTGGGGATTTTCGAACCGGATGCTGGACGTGGCGCGGCTGATGGGGTGAGCGACGTCGCACGCGTGAGACATTTTTCAGGTGCCTGATATCGCTGCATATTTCTGAATTCGTTTACCGACGCTACACGAATTCCCGCACCGTCCATGGCTGCGGATAGTGGAACTCCTGCAGGTTCGGCCCTTCGCCGATCCGATCCAGCACGGCGAAGAGGCCGGGGGCGTGGAGGGGCGTCAGCACGCCATGCCAGGTGCCGCGGTGCAGGTTGATGCCCTGTGCGCCGGTCGTCAGGAAGGCGCGCGGCGCGCCCGGCGTGCCGCCCGCGTCGGGCGCGACGATCACGAGGAAGGGCGCGGCGGTCATCGGCAGGAACGCCTGGCTGCCGAGCGGGTGACGCTCCACCAGATCGAAGCTGTAGGGCAGGGCGCGGGGCACGGCGTCGAAGAGCGAAAGGCCGGGACGCCCCTCGGCGATGTCGATGCGCGCGCGGTCGTGGAAGCGGGCGCAGAGGCCGGCGTTGATCATCCGGTCGGGGGCGCCCATGGCCTCCAGCACGTCGCCGAAGGGGGCGAAGGCGGCGGCTGTCAGGGGTTCGGGGGCGAGGATGAGGGTCATGCCGGTCGGCCGGTTTCGGCGGCGGAGCCGGGGGTTTTCCACCCCCGGACCCCCGGAGGATATTTTCGCCAAGATGAATGCAGGCGGGCGGGCAGATTGCACAGACCTGCGGCTGAGGCCGCCATCGGTTTCTTTTCGGCACATGTAGCCAAGGCCGGCCTCAGCCCCGGGCGGGCGCGAAGGCGCCGGGGCCGCGCAGCTTGGCGTGGCGGTTCACGTCCTTGTAGAGCAGATAACGGAACGGGCCGGGGCCTGCGGCGTAGCAGGCCTGCGGGCAATAGGCGCGCAGCCACATGAAATCGCCGGCCTCGACCTCCACCCAGTCGCGGTTGAGGCGGTAGACGGCCTTGCCCTGCAGCACGTAGAGGCCGTGCTCCATCACGTGCGTCTCCTCGAAGGGGATCACGCCGCCGGGCAGGAAGGTGACGATGTTCACATGCATGTCGTGGCGGGTGTCATCCGGGTCGACGAAGCGGGTGGTGGCCCAGCGGCCGTCGGTGTCGGGCATGGCGATGGGCGGGATTGTGCGCTCGTTGGTGACGAAGGCCGCAGGCCGGTCGACCCCGGGGGCGGGTTCCCAGATCTTGCGAATCCAGTGGAAGCGCGCCGGATGGTCGCCTTCGGCGCGCAGCCGCCATGCCGTTCCTGCGGGGATATAGGCGTAGCCGCCTGCATCAAGCTCGTGTGTTTCGTCGCCCAGGGACAGGGCGAGCACCCCGTCCGTCACAAACAGGACCGATTGCGCGCCGGGGTCGTTCTCGGGCGTGTCGGAGCCGCCGCCCGGGGCGACTTCCATCACATACTGGCTGAAGGTTTCCGAGAATCCGGTCATGGGCCGGGCGATCAGCCAGAGGCGGGTTTTCGACCAGCCCGGCAGGCAGCTCGTGACGATGTCGGAAAAGACGCCGCGCGGTATCACCGCATAGGCTTCGGTAAACACGGCGCGTCCGGTGTGGAGCGTACCTTGCGGCGGCAGGCCGCCCTTCGGGGTGTAATAGGGGGTCATGGCAGCATGTCCTTGAGCCGGAGTTCGGCGATGC
Source organism: uncultured Alphaproteobacteria bacterium (assembly GCA_963777765.1). Classification (GTDB taxonomy): domain Bacteria; phylum Pseudomonadota; class Alphaproteobacteria; order Rhodobacterales; family Rhodobacteraceae; genus Aliitabrizicola. The sequence continues at coordinate 441,837 of CAVZRP010000009.1, forward strand.
GTTCGACCTGCGCGCAGGCGGTGGCGAATTCCGTCGCGCGGTCATTGGCAAGGCGCGCGTGGAACGCCGCGAGAATGCTGGCCTTCGTGTTGTCGCGCACCGCGACGATGAAGGGGAAGCCGTGCTTTTCGACATAGGCGGCGTTGAGCCGCTGGAAGGTCGCGCGCTCCTCGTCGGTCAGGGCATCGAGCCCGGCGGCGGCTTGTTCCTGCGTCGACTCGGGTGTCAGGCGTTTTGCCAGCGCCAGCCTTCCCGCGAGGTCGGGGTGGGCGCGCAGCACACCGAGGCGTTCTTCGTCGGACGCGCTGCGGAACATGCGGGCCAGCGCGCTATGCAGGCCGGTGGCGCTGTCATGCGCGGGGCCGAGTTCCAAGGCGAACGCGCGTTCGGCAATCCAGGGGGAGTGTTCGAAGATGCTCCCATAGCGGGCGACGAAGGTGGCGCGGTCCATCCGGCTGGGACGCTCGCGGCGGATGTGGGGATGCGTCGCGGCCCAGTGGCGGGCGATGTCGAGGCGGCGCGGGAACCACACGCCGGGCTTCGACTGGGCGTAGTCGAGAAAGCGCATCAGCCCGGCGATCTTGCCCGGCCGCCCGATCAGGCGGCAGTGCAGGCCGATGGAAAACATCTTGGCCCGGCCCGCGGCCCCTTCGGCGTAGAGCACGTCGAAGCTGTCCTTCAGATACTGGAAGAACTGCTCGCCCTCGATATAGCCCGGCGCGGTCGCGAAGCGCATGTCGTTGGCCTCGAGCGTGTAGGGGATCACCAGCTGGTCGCGGCTGCCGACCTCGATCCAGTAGGGCAGGTCGTCGTCATAGGTGTCGCTGATCCAGTCGAAGCCCTGTTCGGCGGTCAGCCGCACGGTGTTGACCGAGCAGCGCCCGGTGTACCAGCCTGTCGGGCGGGCGCCCGTGACCTCGGTATGCAGGCGGATCGCCTCGGCGATGGCGGCGCGCTCCACGTCTTCGGGCATGTCGCGGTGGTCGACCCATTTCAGGCCGTGGGAGGCGATCTCCCAGCCCGCTGCCTTCATCGCGGCGACCTGTTCGGGGTTGCGGGCGAGCGCCGTGGCCACGCCGTAGATCGTGACCGGCAGGGCGCGGTCGGTGAAGAGGCGGTGCAAGCGCCAGAAGCCCGCCCGCGCGCCGTAGTCGTAGAGCGACTCCATGTTCCAGTGGCGCTGCCCGGGCCACGGCTGGGCGCCCGAGATGTCGGACAGGAACGCCTCGGAGGCGGCATCGCCGTGGAGGACGGAGTTTTCGCCCCCTTCCTCGTAGTTCAGCACAAGACTGACGGCGATCTTCGCGCCGCCCGGCCAGCGGGCGTCGGGTGGGGTGGCGCCGTAGCCGGTCAGGTCGCGGGGATAGCGGGGCGGTGTGGTGTTCATGCTCTTGTTCTAGGCGGCTCGCCCTGAGATGTTTATCAAAATCTTGGAGAAAGACCTATCGGGCCGGCGGGGCGTCGCCTTCGCTGACGTTTGGCGGCAGAATGGGCGCGATGCAGGGGGAATGGCGATGGCAGACGGGCGGCTGACGACGCATGTGCTGGATACGGCCCGGGGGCGACCTGCGGCGGGAATCGGGATCACGCTCTACCGGGTGAGCGGGAACAGCCACCGCAAGATCGCCGAGGCGGTGACGAATGACGACGGGCGCACCGATGCGCCGCTGCTGGCGGGGAAGGCGTTCACCGAAGGGCAGTACGAACTGGTCTTCGCTGCGGGTGACTACTTGCGCGCGGGCGGGGCTGCGGGTGTGTTGTTCCTCGACGAGATCCCGATCCGGTTCGGCGTGCCGGATGCGGGCGCGCATTACCATGTGCCGCTGCTGCTCTCGCCCTTCGGGTATTCGACCTACCGGGGAAGCTGAGCGGCGCTTGAGGCTTGCTTGACGGCGCGGGGTGCGTAGTCTCTTCGCATGGCTGTGCCGTTGGTCTTGTTGCTGCTCTCGCTTTCAGGGGTCGTGGTCGGGGTGATCTGGCCGGGACTTTCGGACATCTGGCTGGTGGCGGTGCCGTCGACGCTGGCGAGCGCGATCCTGCTGCTGTGGGAGACGGTGCGGGGGCGCGGGGAGCGGCTGGCACCGGTTGCGCGAGCGGAACCGCAAAGCTCGGCACGAAAGGTCCAGTGGCTCCGGCGCGCTGCTGCGAAAGCGGAGCCGCTCTGGATTGTCGTCGATGGCTCCAATGTCATGTACTGGAAGGACAGAACGCCCAGGATCGAGACGGTCCGCGAGGTTCTGGCAAGCCTTGCAGCCCAAGGGTTCACGGCGGGCGTCGTCTTTGATGCGAATGCAGGCTACCTCGTGACGGGGCGGTATCTGCACCACGGGGCGCTGGGGCAGATGGTGGGGCTGCCCGAGGACCGTGTCATGGTGGTGCCGAAGGGCCAGGTCGCGGACCAGATCGTGCTGGCGGCGGCGCGCGATCTTGGGGCGCGGGTGGTGACCAACGACCGCTACCGTGACTGGGAGGAGCAGCATCCCGAGGTGCGTGTCCCCGGGCACCTGATCCGCGGCGGGTATCGGGATGGCGCGCTGTGGCTGGCGCTGGAGGCGGATGCGGTCAGCGCGGCAGCCCCTTGAGTTCCGTCGCCATGTCGGCCTTGATCCGCGCCACCATGAAATCGGTGAAGAGGCGCACCTTGGGATCGCGCAGGCGGCGGTGCTGCGTCAGGACGGTGAGTTGGACGGGGAGCGGTGGGGTGGCTGTCGCGACGGGAACGAGGTTGCCCGCGCGCAGGTGCTCGGCCACCTCGAAGACGGGTTTAAGCACGATGCCGTGACCTGCGAGCGCCCATTGGGTCAGCACGTCGCCGTCGTCGCTTTCGAACGGCCCGGCGATCTCGAACCGGCGGGGGCCGTCGGGGGTCTGGAGCGTCCATTGGAATTCGCGGGCGCCGGGGAAGCGAAGGTTGAGGCAGTCGTGTTTCTCGCGCACCAGCGCGTCGCCGTCGGGCGGATTGCCACGCCGGGCAACGTAGGCGGGGGCGGCGCAGAGGAGGCGCGGGCAATCCGCGACGAGGCGGGCCTTGAGGGTGCTGTCCTCGAGATGGCCGAGGTGGAAGGCGAGGTCGAGCCCCTCGCCCGTCACGTCGATGACGCGGTCGGAGAGGCGCAGGCGCAGCTCGATCTGCGGGTAGGCGTCCTTGAAGGCGGGGATATGGGGGGCGATGAAGCGCCGACCGATGCCGAGCGGGGCCGCGACGAACAGCGAGCCGCGGGGGTTCTGCGTGACATCCATCACCGCCGCCTCGGCCTCGTCGATCGCGGCCAGCACCTTGAGCGCGCCGTCGTAGAAGAGGCGGCCGTTCTCGGTCGGCTGGAGCGTGCGGGTCGTGCGGTTGAACAGGCGCACGCCGAGATGCTTTTCCAGTTCCGAGATTCGCGACGAGGCGACGGCGGCCGAGGTGCGCTGGTCACGGGCGGCGGCACTCATGCTGCCCAATTCGTAGACACGGACGAACATTCGGAGCGTGGCGACGTAGGACAGGGCAGCCTCCGGCCATTCTTCGGCGGGGTTTGAAAGTGATGCGTCATTTGAAGGATTAGCGGATGAGTGCGGCCCGGTATAGCCTTTCGGCAAAGCAGGGAGAGATGCGATGTACGATTGGGCGGTGCTGGAGGCGTGGCTGGAACTGGCGGTGCGCTGGACCCATGTGATCACCGCCATCGCGTGGATCGGTTCGTCCTTCTACTTCATCGCGCTGGACCTTGGGCTGCGGAAGTCGCCCGACCTGCCGCCGGGGGCCTATGGCGAGGAGTGGCAGGTGCATGGCGGCGGCTTCTACCATGTGCAGAAATACCTCGTTGCGCCGGAGCGCCTGCCGGAGCACCTGATCTGGTTCAAGTGGGAAAGCTACGCGACCTGGCTGAGTGGCTTCGCGATGCTGATCCTCGTCTACTACCTCGGGGCGGAGTTCTACCTGATCGACCCGGCGGTGATGGAATTGCAGGTCTGGCAGGCGGTCGCGATCTCGCTGGGGTCGCTCGCCTTCGGCTGGCTGGCCTATGACACGATCTGCAAGAGCCGCTTCGGTGACAACAACACGCGGCTGATGGTGCTGCTCTATGTCATTCTCGTGGCCATGGCCTGGGGCTATACGCAGGTGTTTTCGGGGCGGGCGGCGCTGCTGCATCTGGGGGCGTTCACCGCCACGATCATGTCGGCCAACGTCTTCCTGATCATCATGCCGAACCAGCGGATCGTGGTGGCCGACCTGAAGGCGGGCCGGGTGCCGGACCCGAAATACGGGCGCATCGCCAAGCAGCGCAGCACGCACAACAACTACCTGACGCTGCCCGTGCTGTTCCTGATGCTGTCGAACCATTATCCGCTGGCCTTTGCGACCGAGTGGAACTGGCTGATCGCGAGCCTTGTGTTCCTGATGGGGGTGACGATCCGGCACTATTTCAACACGATCCACGCCGGAAAGGGCAACCCGACCTGGACCTGGGTCGTGACGGTGATCCTGTTCCTGATCTGCGCCTGGCTGTCGACCGGCCCGCAGCGGCACTGGGAGCCGGAGGCGAAGCTGGAGGGGGCGGCGCTCGTCTATGCCGGCGCGCCGGGGTTCGAGGATGTGACGAGCATTGTGCAGGGGCGCTGTTCGATGTGCCACGCCGCCGAACCGGCGTGGGACGGGCTTCTCTGGCCGCCGAAGGGCGTGGTGCTGGAGACGCCCGCGCAGATCGCGCATGAGGCGCGGCGCATCTATCTGCAGGCGGGCGTCAGCCACGCGATGCCGCCCGCCAACCTGAGCTACATCGAGCCGCAGGAGCGGGAGGCCATCGTGCGGTGGTATCAGGGTGCGGGTGCGGGCGGGATCGACGGGTAAGGCGCCGGTTCCCGCCCGGCATGGTCAGGCCCGCGTCACAGCGGGTTCATCGGCCACTGGAACGTCCGCAGGAGAACTTCCGGGTCGCACCAGAGCAGGGTGCCCGCGCCTTCCAGCTGGATGTCGAAGCGGATCTCCAGATGCGCGAAGACCGAGAGCGAGCGGTTGACGCCGCCGAAGATGACCGCCGGCATCGGCTTGAATCCCGGCATGTTCACGTGGACCGAGCGCTCGGCATTCTCTTCGAAGATCAGCGTTTCGTGGGTTTCGGCATTGCCCAGCACGATCGGGACAGGTCCGGTCGGCCCAAAGCCGAATTGCAGAACGGTCTGGCGCAGGTGGAGCCAGCATTTCGACCAAAGGTCGCCGGTGAAGATATCGTCGTCGCCGGTGTAGCCGAGCAATCCGCCGAACAGTTCGACGAACGGGGTCGAGCTGAACAGCCCCGAGGGAGATTGCGGCAGGCGGTCGGGCTGGACCTCGAAAAAGACATAGGCGCCGAAATTCGTGTTGAAGAGATCGCCGCTGTGCCAGGTTGGCCCGCCGGTGAAGTGCAAGCCGTCATCGCCCCAGCGCGGCGTGACGCTGCCCGGCACGAAGGGACGGGTTTCGGCCCACCAGAAGCTGTGATCGGCGGGTGCGTCGGTCGCGATGTCCTGCCCGGCCAGGAAATCGCTCCACCGCTGGCCCTGGAAGACCGAGGCGCGGGCGAATTCGGAGAACCGGCGGAACTTTGCATCGCGGATCGACTCGAGGCGCACCCGGGCATCGTCGCCAAAGGCGTTCGGGCGGTCGGCCATAAGCTCCATCCGCGCGCGGCGTTCGTCCATAGTCGGGCGGGCCGTGGCGAGCGCCGTCGCCTGCCGTTCGGCCAGCCGGGCGCTGTCTGTTTCCAGCCGGGTCAGGACGTCGGAAATGTCGGAGGGGATCGGGTGGTTTGGATTGGTGCGGTAAGACATGATGCAAAGGCCTTTTATGCTAAAATCTGTCCGGCCAATTGGGATTGGCCGAGGGTTTAAATGGGCTTCGAAAAATGGGCAGTCAAAAGGCTAGAATAATTCGCCGAGTATAGCACCGTTCCGATTGCGTGAAAAGAGCAGGCTTCTGCCTGAGCGGGCATCCGCCGGAGACTGCGCTGCCGGAAAATGCTTTGCGGTTTCGGCCGAGTTCGTATTGCTTCGGTCCGGACGAGGTGGAAACGGATTTTCCCGATGAGCAAGGATGTTGGCGAGCCGATGCCGGATGCGGCGTTCCGGCGGACAGAGTTGAAGGGCTCGACGATCGAGGCGAGCTACGCCGGGGCGCTGAGTTTCTTTCGCCGCAAGTACAGCCGTGACCTGACCGGGGTGGATGTGGCGGTGACGGGCGTGCCGTTCGACCTGTCGGTCAGCAACCGCCCCGGCACGCGGTTCGGGCCGGAGGCGATCCGCCGGGCGAGCGCGCAGCACGCCTGGGGGCCGATCTGGCCGTGGCGCTTCGATCCGTTCGACACGCTTGCTGCGGTGGACTATGGCGACTGCGCCTTCGACTGGGGGGAGCCGATGGCGATCCCGGCCGCGATCGAGGCGCACATGGCGGGCATCGTGCAGGCGGGGGCGGCGACGCTGATGCTGGGGGGCGACCACTTCTGCACCTATCCGACGCTGAAGGCCCATGCGGCCAAACACGGCCCGCTGGCGCTGGTTCAGTTCGACGCGCATCGCGACGTGGAAGAGGATGAGGGCGGGCGGATCGACCATGGCAGCATGTTCTACTACGCGGTGCGCGAAGGGGTGATCGACCCGGCGCGGTCGGTGCAGGTGGGCATCCGCACCTGCTTTAATGGCGAGCGGACGCATGGCATGACCGTTCTGCACGCCGACCGCGTCCACGCGATGCCCGCAGTCGAAGTGGCGGAGGTGGTCCGGCGCGTGGTGGGCGCGGGGCCGGCCTATCTGACTTTCGACATCGACTGCCTCGACCCCTCGACCGCGCCGGGGACGGGCACGCCGGTGCCGGGCGGGCTGACGAGCTATCAGGCGCTGGCGATCCTGCGGGCGATGAAGGGGATGGACTTCGTGGGGATGGACGTGGTCGAAGTCTCACCGCCCTATGACCATGCCGAGATGACCTCGAATGCCGCCGCGATGATCGCTGTCGAGATGCTGTGCCTGAAGGCCTGGGCGCGGGGGGCGCGCGGGGGCGAGGTCAGCGCGTGAAACGCCAGCGCGTGGTCTGGCGGTAGGTTTCGCCGGGAGCGAGGGTGATCGGCGGGAAGGACGCATGGTGCGGCGCGTCGGGCCACCGCTGCGGTTCCATCGCGATACCTGCGAACGCACCATAGGGCGTACCATGGTGGCCGGGGAACGGAGCGGTCGCGATGCGGGCTCCTTCGTAGATCTGGAGGCCGGGTTCGGTGGTGGCGAGGTGCAGGGTGGCACTTTTGCCTGCAAGTGTCGCCACCTCGGTCAGCGCGCGTGGGGCGGTGGCGAGGCAGAAGTTGTGGTCCAGCCCCTCGGTCAGGTCGATGACGCGGCCCTGGCGCAGGTCGAACGCGTCATGGACCGGGCGCACCTCGCCCAGCGGGATCAGGGCGGCATCGACGGGCAGGTAGCGGTCGGCGTGGACGGTCAGGCGCAGGCCCCGCGTTGTCGGCGCGCCGTCGGGGTTCCAGTAGCCGTGATGGGCAAGGTTCATCAGCGTCGGCGCATCGGTGGTGGCGGTCAGGCTGAGCGTGAGGGCCGCGCCCTCGGCCCGGTAGTCGGCGGTGAGGGTGCGGTTCGCGGGGAAGCCACCCTCGCCGTCCGTCAGCGCAAGGGTGAGGCGGGCGTGGCTGGCGCCGGCTTCGGCGATGGTCCACAGCCGGGTCTGGATACCGTGGCTCCCGCCATGCAGCAGGTTTGCACCGTCGTTCGGGGCAAAGGCGTAGTCGCGCCCGGCGATGGCGGCGCGCGCGCCTGCAAGGCGGTTGGCGACGGGTCCGACGAGGGTGCCGAAGTACCCCATCGGCCCCTGATAGGCGGCGATGTCGGGCCCGCCGAGGGTCAGGGCGTGGGACAGGCCGGGCAGGCGCAGATCGCTCAACGCTGCGCCATAGGTCAGGATCGTGGCGGCGATGTCGGGCGTCGTCAGGCGGATGGCCTGCACCGGTTGGCCTTCGGCGGTCTGCCCGAAGGGCACGAGGTTGGCGGTCATGGATATGTCTCCCTTCCCGCAGGCTTCGCGGAAAGGGAAGGAGCGGTCAAGGCCGGCGTCAGGGCGAACCGAGGCAGTCCGTCAACGTGCGGGCCAGGCCCGTCATCAGGGCCGCGTACTGGCCGGGGCCGGGAGGAAGGCTGATGCCTTCGACATCCTGCCCCGCGCCGACGCGCACCGGGCTGCCTTCTGCGACGGCGGCGATGAGTTTCGGGTCGCGTCCGGCCTCGGGGAAGATGCAGACGACCCCCTGATCGGTCATGAGGGCGCGGAGGTCGGCAAGCTGTGCCGCACCTGGGGAGGAGGCGTCGCCAAGTTCGATGGCCCCGGCGACGGTCAGTCCGTAGTGGTCGGCGAAGTAGCCGAGCGCGTCGTGGAAGACGACGAAGGGCTTGTCGCGCAGCGGGGCAAGCTGGGCGGTGAGGGCTGCATCAAGGGTCGCGATGGCGGTCTGTGCGGTGGCGGCGTTGGCGGCATAGGCGGCGGCGTTGTCCGGGTCTTTTGCCGAAAGTTCGGCGGCGATGGTGCCGAGCCAGGCTTGTGCATTGGTCGGGTCGAGCCAGGCATGGGGATCGGTGCCGTCCTCGCCCGCGAACACCCGCGTCCTGCCGCCGCCGTCGTGCAGAAGCGCCACGGCGCGCGCATCTTCGCCGAGGGTGCCGATGGCATGGGCGAGGGCGGGCATCAGTTCCGGGCCGTCCCAGAAGATCAGGTCGGCCCCCGCGAGGGCGGCTGCCTGCGAGGGCTTCATCTGGAAGTCGTGCGGGTCGCCGCCCGCGGGAAGCAGCATGACGGGTGTGCCGAGATCGCCCATGACCTGCTGCACGAGGGACTGGATCGGGCCGAAGTCGGTGACGACCTGCGGCACGTCGGCCGTGGCGGCAGTAGCAAGGCAGGTGGCAAGCGCGAAGGATATGGTATAACGCATCGTTGATCCCTTGGAGTGGCACCAAGGGTATCATATGTAACATTATAACATGTCAAGAGGCGCCTGATGGATCACCTGCCCGATGCTCGCGCGTTTGCCCGTCACGACCACGCCCATTGCGCGGGTGACACGATGGCGCGGGCCGAGGTTCTGGCCGCAGACCGGGGCGTGCGGCTGACCCCGGTGCGCCGACGGGTGCTGGAGATACTGCTCGAGGCGCATCGCGCGCTGGGGGCGTATGACGTGCTCCAACGGCTCGCGGCGGAGGGGTTCGGCAACCAGCCGCCCGTGGCCTACCGGGCGCTGGATTTCCTGGTGGACAACGGGCTGGCGCACCGTATCCGGCGGCTGAATGCCTTTACCGCCTGCATGCATCCGGGCGAGGCCCATGCGCCCGCGTTCCTCATCTGCCGCGTCTGCGATGCGGTGGCAGAGGCGACCGCCACTCCGGTGCGGGCCGCGCTGGACCGGGCCGCAGCCGACCTGGGCTTCGTGATCGAGCGCAGCAACATCGAGGCGCTGGGCCTGTGCCCGGCCTGCACGGAGGCCGCGGCATGAGCCTGATCGAGGCCAGCCACATGTGCGTCCGCTTTGGCGGGGCCGAGGTGTTGCACGACATTTCGATGCATGTCGACGCGGGCGAGATCGTCACCATCGTCGGCCCGAACGGATCGGGAAAATCGACGCTGCTGCGGGCACTGCTGGGAATCATCAAACCTGCCGAGGGGAAGGTGGCGCGGCAACCGGGGTTGCGAATCGGCTATGTGCCGCAGCGGTTGCAGATCGACCGGTCGATGCCGATGACCGCGCTGCGCTTCCTGTCGCTGCCGCTGCGCCATGCCCGCGCTGCCTGTGACAGCGCGCTGGCGCGGGTGGGCGTGCCCGAGGTGGCGGAGCGGCAGATGACCGACCTGTCGGGCGGGCAGTTCCAGCGCGTGCTGCTGGCGCGCGCGCTGCTGACCGAGCCGGACCTGCTGGTCCTGGATGAGCCGACGCAAGGGCTGGATCAGCCTGGCGAAGCGTCGTTCTACCGCCTGATCGAGGAGGTCCGGCTGGAAACAGGGGCTGCCGTGCTGATGGTCAGCCACGATCTGCACGTGGTCATGTCGGCGTCCGACAGGGTCATATGCCTGAATGGCCATATCTGCTGCGAGGGCACGCCGCGCGTGGTGTCGAACGCACCGGAATACCGCGCGCTGTTCGGACTGGGAACGCAAGGGGCGCTGGCGCTGTATCAGCACCGGCACGATCACGAGCATACCCATGACCATGCCCATCACGATCACCACGATCACCACGAGCACGACCATGCTTGACGATTTTCTTGTGCGCGCCGGGCTTGCCGGGGTCGGGCTGTCGCTGGCGACCGGGCCGCTGGGGGCCTTTGTCGTGTGGCGGCGTATGGCGTATTTCGGCGATGCCACGGCGCACGCGGCGATCCTTGGGGTCGCGCTTGCTCTGGCGCTGGACCTGCCTGTCGGCGTGGGCACGCTGGTGGTGGCGCTGGCAATGGCGGTGACGGTCGCGACGCTGGCCGCGCGCGGCTGGGCGATGGATACGACGCTCGGGGTTCTCGCCCATTCCGCGCTGGCCTTCGGCCTTGTCGCGATCAGCTTCGTGCCGGGGGTGCGGACGGACCTGTCGTCATACTTGTTCGGCGATATCCTTGCGGTGTCGCGGCTGGACCTTGTCTATGTCTGGGGTGGGGCGGCGCTGGTGGCAGGGCTGCTGGTCTGGCGCTGGAACGCGCTTTTGACCGCAACGCTGAACGAGGATCTGGCCCATGCCTCGGGGTTGAACCCCGACCGCGAGCGGCTGGTGCTGACGCTGGCACTGGCGGTGGTGGTGGCGGTCGCGCTGAAGGTCGTGGGGGCGCTGCTGATCGCCGCCATGCTGATCATCCCGGCGGCGGCGGCGCGGGGGCTGACCCGCTCGCCCGAGGCGATGGCGGGCGTCGCGGTGGTCGTCGGGATGCTGGCGAGCTTTGGCGGATTGCAACTGTCGTTGTGGCAGGACACGCCGGCCGGCCCGTCGATCATCGCCTGCGCGGCAGCGGTGTTCGCGGTGTCGGCCGCAGTCGGGAACCTGCGGCGGCTCTAGAGCCTGTCAACCGCGACCGTGGGTTCTTGGGCCAAATTGCCGAGGGCCGAAGCCAGAACGTCGCCCTCGACGGACCGATCAGGTGATTTCTTCCAGCCGTTCCTTGCTCATGTCGCCCGGCACGATCGTGATCGGGATGGGCAGGCTGCCCGAGGCCTTGGACAGCGCCGTGACCAGCGGCCCCGGTCCCGACTTTTCGTGGTTCGCGCCCAGCACCAGCACCCCGATCTGCGGATCCTCGCGCACCTGGGCCAGAATTTCCGTTACCGGATCGCCCTCGCGGATGACCAGTTCGGGGTCCACGCCCTGTTTGTCGCGCATCCATTTCGCAAAGACTTCGAAATGCGCCACGATCCGCTCGCGCGCCTCTTCCCGCATCAGGTCCGCCACGCCCATCCAGGTGCCGAATTCCTCGGGCGAGATCACCGAGAGGATCTGCACGCCACCCCCGGTATGCGCTGCCCTGAGCGCCGCGAACCGCATCGCATTCAGGCACTCTCTGGTGTCATCCAGCACGACGAGGAACTTGCGCATCATGGTCTCCCTTGGCCGCGCATCATCGCGACTGCCCGCCCGGCTGGCAAGCCTCAGGCGGCGGACTTCGCCCAGTCCCAGTAAAGGTCGCGCACCCGCCGCGTGACGGGTCCGACCTGATACTGCCGATCCTCGAAGGCGGTGACGGGCATGATCTTGCTGAAGTTGCCCGACAGGAACACCTCGTCCGCCGCCGTGACATCCTCGAAGCTCATCACCACCTCGCGCACCTCCACCCCGTCCGCCCGCAGGTTCGTCATGTGCCGCGACCGGGTGATGCCCGCAAGGAACGTGCCGTTCGCGATCGGGGTCAGCACCACGCCGTCCTTCACGATGAACACGTTCGCCGTCGCACTTTCCGCGACGTTGCCCATCGCGTCCGCCGCCAGCGCATTGCCGAAGCCTTTGGCCTGTGCCTCGACCAGCATCCGCGCGTTGTTCGGATAGAGGCATCCGGCCTTGGCGTTGCAGACGTTGTCCTCCAGCACCGGGCGGCGGAAGCGGGTGCGGGTCAGCGTGGTGGTGGCCCCCGGCGGCGGCATCGGCACCGCTTCGAGGCAGAGCGCAAAGCCCGTCTCGCCGGGCTTCGGGGCCACGCCCAGGTCGGAGCCGGCCAGCGCCCAGTACATCGGGCGGATGTAGACGGCAGTCTTCGCGTCATACGCCCGCAGGCCGTCGCGCGCGATTTCCTCGATCTCTTCGCCCGAATGGGTCGGGGTAATCATCAGCGCCTCGGCCGAGCGGTTCACCCGGTCGCAATGCGCCCTGAGGTCGGGGCAGACCCCCTCGAACCAGCGCGCGCCGTCGAACACGCTCGAGCCCTGCCAGATGCCATGATCGGCGGCGCGCATCACCGCAACATCGCCGTCGTGCCAGCGGCCCTGAAAGAACGTCCTGATCTGCGTGCCGAATGCCATATCCTGTTCCCCGCCTCGCTGCGTCGCGCACTCAATCACGATGCCCGCGTGCGGTCCAGCGGCAGAAAAAACCCCCGGACCACGCAGGGTCCGGGGGCAATGGTCGGCCAGCAGCAGCAAGGGCCGGGGAGACCGCAGGCAGCATCGTCGGAGGGGACCGGACTGGCCTGACCGGGCGTGGGGCACGCCCGGTCGACAGGATCGCAGCGGAGTGACTCGATTCCGTGACGGTTTGTTGCAGCCAGCATGACTGTCCACAGCAAAGTCAGCGTCGCGAACGGATCATCCCCACAATCTGATAAACCTGGTCCATCACCGGGCGGGCCAGCGCCTCTGCCCGGTCGGCGCCTTCGCCCAGGATGCGGTCAATCTCGGCGGGATCCTGCATCAGGCGGTTCATCTCGGTGGTGATCGGCTCCAGCTTGGCCACCGCAAGGTCGGCCAGCGCGGGTTTGAACGTGCCGAACTGCGCGCCTGCGAAGTCCGCGATGACCTGCTCGGGCGAATGTCCGGCGAGGGCGGCGTAGATGTTCACCAGGTTTCGCGCCTCGGGGCGGTCCTTCAGCCCGTCGAGCGTGCCGGGCAGCGGCTCCGGGTCGGTCTTGGCCTTGCGGATCTTCTTTGCGATGTCGTCGGCCGTATCCGTCAGGTTGATCCGGCTCTGGTCCGAAGGGTCGGATTTCGACATCTTCTTCGTGCCGTCGCGCAACGACATCACCCGCGTCGCAGCGCCTTCGATGACCGGCTCCACGACCGGGAAGAACTCCACCCCGTAGTCGTTGTTGAACTTGATCGCGATGTCGCGGCAGAGTTCCAGATGCTGCTTCTGGTCCTCGCCCACCGGCACATGCGTGGCCTTGTAGGCAAGAATGTCAGCCGCCATCAGTGCGGGATAGGCGAAGAGGCCCAGCGAGACATTCTCGCTGTTCTTTCCCGCCTTGTCCTTGAACTGCGTCATCCGGCTCATCCAGCCCATGCGCGCCACGCAGTTGAAGATCCAGGCGAGTTCCACATGCGCGGTGACCTGGCTCTGGTTGAACAGGATCGAGCGCCCGGGATCTATCCCGGCGGCGATGAAGCCTGCCGCCGCCTCGCGCGTGGCATGGCGCAGCTTCGCCGGATCCTGCCAGACGGTGATCGCGTGCATGTCGACGAGGCAGTAGACCGTCTCGATCCCCTCGTCCTGTTTCTCGACGAAACGCTTCAGCGCGCCGAGGTAGTTGCCCAGCGTCAACCCGCCCGAGGGCTGGATCCCCGAGAAGATGCGCGTCGGAAAGGCCTGGGGCGTCTGGACCGGCACCGTCATCGAAAGACCAAGGGGGGCATGATCGCTCCGTCTGGAATAAGTTGCGCCATGGGCTTATCGCTGGGCAAAGGGGGCGTCAACGCGCCCGTGTCCTGAAAGGCCGCCGATGAACCGTGATCTGAACGCCCCACCGCTGAACCCGCTGCCGCCCGTCGTCTGGGCGCTGGTCCTGCCGATCATCGCGATGGAGGTTGTCGTCAATCTGGGCGCGCGGGGTTTGGTCGGACCGCCGGAGGCGGTGGGATGGCGGCTGGACGCGTTGCAGCGCTTTGCCTATTCGCCGGAACTCATGCGCCAGATGATCGCTCAGCATACCTATCCGCTGGACGGACTGATGCGGCTGGTGACATATCCCTTCGTCCATTTCACCTTTACCCATGCCCTGTTCGTCGTCGTCATCCTGCTGGCGATGGGCAAGATGGTGGGCGAGGTGTTCCGCTGGTGGGCGGTCCTTCTTGTGTTCTTCGCCTCGGCCATCACTGGTGCGCTGGCCTACACGCTGGTGCCGGCGTTGCAGACACCGCTGATCGGGGGCTATCCGCCGGTCTATGGCCTGATCGGGGGCTTCACCTTTCTGCTTTGGGTGAACCTTGCGGCGGTGGGGGCGAACAAGTACCGCGCCTTTTCCCTGATCGGCTTTCTGCTGGGGATACAGTTGCTGTTCGGCGTGGTGTTCGGGGGCGGATGGGAGTGGGTCGCGGACCTGACAGGTTTTGCCACCGGGTTCCTGCTTTCGTTCGTCGTCAGTCCCGGCGGCTGGGCGCGCGTGCGCGAGAAGATCCGTCAGCGCTGACGGCGCAGGGCCGCGCGGAAATCCGCGATGTGAAATGCCCCGATCAGGGTTCCGATCCCGAAATAGGACAGCGCCCCGAGCACCACCAGCGCGGCCAGCGCAAGATACCGCAGGCCATGCATCCCCAGCGCCGGGCCAAGCAGGATCTCGCCGCCGACAAGGCAGGCACCCATGGCAAACGAGGCAAGAACGATGCGGGGAACACGATTGCGGAACCGCGCGTCGGTCTGCGCCGCCTCGCCCATCGCGCGCGATCCGGCCCAGAGTTGCCAGGCCATGATCCAGCCTGCCACGGTCGTGGCGAGAGCCGCCGCCATGAACCCGATCACCGGCATCAGGCCCACGGCGAAGGCGCCGTTCACCACCATCGAGATCACGGCATAGCGGAACGGGCGGCGCGTATCCTCGCGCGCGTAGAACAGCGGTTGCAACACCTTGTGCAGCACGAAGGCAGGCAGGCCCACGCCATAGGCCGCCAGAGCCAGTGCGGTATTCGCAGCATCGTCGGCGCCGAACGCCCCGCGCTGGAACAGAACTGTCGTCAGCGGCATCGCAATCACCACCAGCGCCACGGCGGCGGGCACGGTCAGCGCCAGCGCAAACTCGGCACCCCGGTTGAGACTGTCACGCCCGCCCTGCAGGTCGCCCGCGCGCAGTCGGCGCGACAGGTCGGGCAGCAGCACCGTGCCGATGGCGATGCCGACGACCCCGAGCGGCAGTTGATAAAGCCGGTCGGCGTAGCTGAGCCAGGCCACCGCCCCTTCGGTGAACGAGGCCACCTGACGCCCGACCAGCAGGTTCACCTGCACCACGCCGCCCGCCAGCACCGCAGGCCCCGCAATGATCGCCAGCCGCTTCAGATCGCTGGTCCAGCGCGGCCAGCCCGGAGTGAAGTGGAACCCCGCGCGGCTGGCCGAGTACCAGGTGAAGGCAAGCTGCGCCACGCCCGTTATCGGAACCGTCCAGGCGAGCGTGATCCCCATGTCCCAGCCCTGCCAGGCGGCAAGCAGCATCGCCGCGATGAACATCAGGTTCATCAGGACAGGCACGAAGCTGGCTTCGGTGAAACGTCCGAAGGCGTTGAGCACACCCGACAACAGCGCGACAAGGCTGATGAACAGGATGTAGCTGAACGATATGCGCCCGAACATCACCGCCAGCGTGAACCGCTCGTCGCCCGCAAAGCCACTTGCCATGGCCCAGACCAGCCAGGGCATGGCGATGGTGCCGATCACCGTGAACACGATCAGCACTGCGGCGAGCCCGTTGAAGGCATCGCGCGCGAAGCCCTGCGCGTCCTCGCCCGCTTCCAGCTTTTTCGAGAACATCGGCACGAACGCGAAGTTGAAGGCGCCCTCCGCGAAGAACCGGCGGAACATGTTGGGCAGCGAAAAGGCGATCAGGAAGGCTTCGGCCACCGGGCCCGACCCAAGATAGGCCGCCATCATCACGTCGCGCAGGAAGCCCACGAGGCGGCTGAGGAACGTCCAGCTTCCGACTGTCAGGAAGCCGGACATCAGGCGGATCTGCGTCATCCGGCGCTCGCCCGTTCCGCGCCCTCGGCGATGGCCTGGCGCAGCTTGCGTTCCAGCACGTCCTGCCGGGTCTTGGGATGGATCTTCAGGCCGAACATGTCCTTGACATAGAACGTATCCACCACCTGCGCGCCATAGGTCGCGATCACCGCGCTGGCGATGTAGATGTTGTTGGCTGCCAGCGTGCGCGTCAGGTCGTAAAGCAGGCCGGGGCGGTCGCGCGTGTCGACCTCGATGATGGTGTAGATTTCCGAGCCTTCGTTGTCGAAGACGATGTGGGTTGGAAAGCGGAATTCACGATCACGCTTCTTCACCCGGTCGCGGTCCTTCAGCGCATCGCGCGCGACCACCTCGCCCTTCAGCGTCTTTTCGATCATCGCGCGCAGGCGCGGCAGCTTCGACACCTCGTAAGGTTTCCCTTCGGCATCCTGGATCCAGAACACGGCGGTCGCGTAGCCGTCCTTCGAAGTATAGGTGCGCGCGTCCACCACGTTCGCGCCCACAAGCGCCAAAGCGCCAGCGAGGCGCGAGAAGATGCCGGGATGGTCGGCCAGCGCGAAGCAGGCCCGTGTCGCGTCGCGCGCCACCTCGGGGTGCAGGTCGATCCTGATCTCGTCGTCCCGCAGGCCCAGCAGAAGGCGCGCAAAGACGGCCTGGGTTTCGGTCGTCAGGCCTTGCCAGTAGGGCGCGTAGTGGCGGGCCGTCTCGGCCCGCAGATCGCGCGGCTCCCATTCGGCCAGCGCGTCGCGCAGGGCGCGCTTGGCCTCGTCTTCGCGCTGTTCGCGGTTCAGCGATTCAAGGCCACCTTCCAGGGCCGCCATCGTGTCGCGGTAAAGCTGGCGCAGCAGCATGGCCTTCCAGTTGTTCCAGGTGCCCGGTCCCACGCCGCGGATATCGCAGACCGTCAGCACCGTCAGCAGATCCAGCCGCTCGCGCGTTTTCACCGCCTTGGCGAAATCGCGCACCGTGCGCGGATCGCTCAGGTCGCGCTTCTGCGCGATGTCCGACATCAAGAGGTGATACCGCACAAGCCATTCGACCGTCTCGGCATCCTCAACCGTCAGCCCCAGCCGGGGCGCAACCCGCCGCGCGATCTGCGCGCCGAGGATCGAATGGTCTTCGCTGCGGCCCTTGCCGATGTCATGCAGGAACAGCGCGACATAGAGAACCCGTCGGTTCACCCCGTCGGCCAGGATGCGGCTGGCGACGGGAAGCTCTTCCACCAGTTCGCCCCGTTCGATCTGCGCCAGCGTGCTGATGCACTGGATGGTGTGCTCATCGACCGTGTAGTGGTGATAGACGTTGAATTGCATCATCGCGACGATGGGCTCGAATTCCGGGATGAAGGCCCCCAGCACACCCAACTCGTTCATCCGGCGCAAGGCGCGCTCGGGGTTGCCGTGCTTCAGCATCAGATCGAGGAAGATCTGCACCGCTTCGGGGTCCGCCCGCATTTCGTCGTCGATCAGATCGAGGTTCGCGGCGATCAGGCGCATCACGTCGGGGTGCAGCAGGTAGCCGGTCCGCAGCGCTTCCTCGAAGATGCGGATCAGGTTCAGCTTGTCGGCAAGGAACGCCTGCGGGTCCTGCACGTCGATGCGGCCCTGCACCAGCTTCAGCCCGGCCTTCACCCGTTTGCGGCGGCGGAACAACCCCATGATCGCCGCCTCGGCCTTGGCATGGCGCGCTTCGAGCTGGGTGAGGAAGATGCGTGTCAGCTCGCCCACGCGCGTGGCGTGGCGGAAGTAATCCTGCATGAAGATTTCCACCGCACGCCGCCCGGCGCTGTCGGCATACCCCATCCGTTCAGCCACCAGGACCTGCAGGTCGAAGGTGAGCTGGTCGGTTGCGCGCGAGGTGATGTAATGCATGTGGCAGCGCACGGCCCAGAGGAACTCTTCCGCCCGGGCGAACGTGTCGTATTCCTCGCGCGTCAGCAGCCCCGCCTGGACCAGCCCCTCGGCGGAGGGGACGCGGTGCAGGTATTTCCCGATCCAGTAGAGCGTCTGAAGGTCGCGCAGCCCGCCCTTGCCTTCCTTGATGTTCGGCTCAAGCACATAGCGCTGCCCGCCCTGCTTGCGGTGGCGGTCGGCCCGCTCTGCGAGCTTCGCCTCGATGAATTCGGGCCCGGTGTTGCGGAACAGCTCCGACCAGAGCTTGTCGCCCAGTTCCGCCGCCAATGGCTCATGCCCGGCGATGAAGCGGTGCTCCAGCAGGGCGGTTCGGATGGTGATGTCCTCGCGGCCCAGCCGCAGGCAGTCCTTCACCGTGCGGCTGGCATGGCCGACCTTCAGCTTCACGTCCCACAGCATGTAGAGCATGCTCTCGATCACGCTTTCGGCCCAGGGGGTGATTTTCCACGGCGTCAGGAACAGCAGGTCCACATCGGAATGCGGGGCCATCTCGGCCCGGCCATAACCGCCGACGGCGAGGACGGCCACGCGCTCGCTCTCGGTCGGGTTCGGCAGGGGGTGCAGATGGCGCAGGGCCACCGCCAGGGTGGTCGCGACCAGCGTGTCGGTCAGATCCGACTGCGCCCGCACCAGCATCCGTGCGCGACGCGGCTCGGCAGCGAACGCCGTCTGCAGGGTTGCATTTGCCGCAACGCGCGCCGCCGTCAGGTGCCGTACGGCAATGCCGCGCGCGGCGCGCGGATCGGTGCCCGGCGGTATGTCGGATGCGATCGCACGGGCGAGCGTGTCGACCGTGGGCAGCAGGCTCAGCGCCTCGGGGAGTGTTCTGGGCTGGCGGGGCGCCGGCTCAGAAGCCGGCACCGCCGAAGCCGCGGGGGGCGGGGTCAATGACGACGACCTGATTGTTGCGGATCTGGGCGATGGCCAGCCCGCGTTCGTTGGACCCGTCGGGCAGGAGGCGGAACACCCCCCCGACGCCGGCGAAACCTGATCCCTGGGTCAGGTTCGCGGCGCTGATCGGCCCGCCCTGGTTGCGGCCCGCGAGCGCACCGATGGCGGCGATCCCGTCATAACCGATGCTCGCGACGGGGGGCGGCACCGACCCGTAGGCGGCGGAATAGCGGTTCTGAAACTGCTGGTAGAGGGCCGGATCCGGCATCGCGAACCAGCCGCCCTGCACGCCGGGCAGGGCCGCCGTCTGCGCCGGAATGTCCCAGCGCGTCAGTCCGATGAACTGCGTCGTCGCCGGGTCCACGCCATTGTCGCGCAGAAGCTGGGTCAGAAGCGGCAGCGCCCCGGCGGAATCGGCCGTCAGGAACAGCGCATCCGCCCCGGACCGCGCCGTAGCGGCCATGGTGGGCGCGGCCTGCATCAGGCCGTTCTGCGAGAATTCGTAGCCGGTCATGTTGACAACCGAGCCTCCGGCCGCGGCGACGCCCTGCTGGATCGCATCGCGCCCGATCTCGCCGGCGGCCGTCCGGTCGTAGAGCACCATGATCCGGCTCTTGCCCTGCCGCACGGCATAGCGCGACAGGCGCGTGGCGGTGTTCTGGAAGGTCGGCCCGAGCACGAAGACATTGCCACCGCCGACGGCGGCGTTGTTCGAGAAGCTGAGCACGTTCACGCCGCTTGCGGCGACGGCGTTGCCCGCGGCGTTCGCCTCCTGCGCATAGAGCGGGCCGAGGATGACCTGCGCGCCGTCGGCCACCGCCTGCTGCGCGGCGCTGGCGGCCTGTCCGGGTTGCCCGGCAGTGGGATAGACCCGAAGGTCGACCGTGGTTCCGTTGAGGTCGGCCATGGCGAGGCGTGCCGCATTCTCGATGCTTTTTGCCAGAAGCTCGTCGCTGGCCTGGCCCGAGCCCGACGGGACCAGCAAAGCCACCTGAACAGCCCCGCCGCGCGAGACAAGCGGCGATCCGCCCCCAGAGGGCACGCAGCCCGCCAATGCCACAAGGCCAAGTACCGCGGCCGCGCGGCCCAAGGACTTGCGGGCGAGGGACAGAACAGACAACATACGGTATTCCTTCTCGCCAGGGCGATCCTGCATCGGCACAAAGCCTATGCGCTTCGATCCGGGAAGGCAACTTTCGAAGGGAGCCTTCCGGTGTCAATCGGCGATCCCCGGCCCGGCGCGCGGGCGGTTCCGCCGGGACTGCACTTCATAGCGACCCCGATCGGCGCCGCGCGCGACATCACCCTGCGTGCGCTCGACATCCTTGCGGGGGCTGATGTGCTGGCGGCGGAGGACACGCGCACCCTTCGCCACCTGATGGAAATCCATGGTGTCGCGCTGGGAGACAGACCACTGCTGCCCTATCACGACCACAATGGCGAGGCGATGCGCCCGCGCCTGCTGCGCGCGCTGGCCGAAGGCAGGTCCGTCGCCTATGCGTCTGAGGCCGGAACGCCGCTCGTCGCCGATCCCGGCTTTCAGCTGGCCCGCGCCGCGATAGCCGGGGGGTACCCGGTGCTTGCCGCGCCCGGACCATCGGCGGTTCTTGCCGCGCTGACGGTCTCGGGCCTGCCGAGCGACCGGTTCCTGTTTGCCGGGTTCCCGCCGACAGGGGCGGGGGACCGGGCGCGCTTCCTTGCCGATCTTGCCGTCGTGCCTGCGACGCTGATCCTTTATGAATCACCCAAGCGCGTTAGCCGACTGTTAGGTGAATTGCGCGACACTCTGGGTGCGGAACGGGAGGCTGTCGTGTGCCGGGAACTGACCAAGCGGTTTGAAGAGGTCACACGCGGCTCGCTCGCCGTTCTTGCAGATACATTCGCAGACCGTGCCACGAAGGGAGAGATCGTGGTGCTGGTCGACCGTGCCGCACCCCGCTCCGCTGATCCCGTCAGCATCGAGGCCGCCCTGCGCGACGCACTTGCCCACGGCTCGGTCAAGGATGCCGCCGCCATGGTGGCGGAGGCGCTGAACCTGCCGCGCAAGGATGTCTATCGCATGGCGCTGAAACTGGCAGACCGGGAATGAGCGGCGCAAGATCCTTCCATGCCGGGGTCGCAGCCGAGGCAGCCGTCGCCCGCCATTACGAACGCAGCGGCCGCACGATCACCGCCGCACGCTGGCGAAGCGGCAGCGGCGAGATCGACCTGATCGCTCGGGACGGGGCGGAGGTGATCTTCATCGAGGTGAAGCAGAGCCGCAGCCATGCGGAGGCAGCGCAGCACCTTTCCCCCCGCCAGATGGCCCGCATCTACGCCTCGGCCTCGGTCTTTCTTGCGGGTGAACCTTCGGGTCAGGATACGCCGTCGCGCTTCGATGTGGCCCTTGTCGATGGTCAGGGCCGGATCGAGATCATCGAGAACGCCTTCGCCGCCTGACCCACGCGCGCCCGCGCCGGATTGCAACCGCCCGCCGCCTGCGCCATGAAAGGGTCGGTCGTGTCGGAGGGTTGCATGGGCTTGAAGGTTGCATTGCAGATGGACCCGATCGGGTCGGTCAACATCGACGCGGACAGCACGTTCCGAATCGCGCTTGAGGCGCAGGAGCGGGGGCACCACCTGTTCTTCTACACGCCTGACAAGCTTGCCTTCGACGAGGGGCGGGTCACGGCGCGCGGGTGGCGGATCGAACTGCGGCGCGAGCAGGGGAACCACGTCACCTATCTGGAAGAGACAGAGGTGGACCTGGGCGACTATGACGTGGTCTGGCTGCGCCAGGACCCGCCCTTCGACATGGGCTACATCACCACCACCCATATCCTTGAGATGATCCACCCCAGGACGCTCGTGGTGAACGACCCCTTCTGGGTCCGCAACTCGCCCGAGAAGCTTCTGGTGCTGCGCTTCCCCCACCTCACGCCGCCCACGATGATCGCGCGCGATCTTGGCGACCATCCGCGCCTTCAAGGCGCGCCACGGCGACATCATCCTGAAGCCGCTTTACGGCAATGGCGGCGCCGGCGTGTTCCGGCTGGACCCGAACGACCGCAATCTGTCGTCGCTGCACGAGCTGTTCATGGGCATCAACCGCGAGCCGTTGATCGTGCAGAAATTCCTGCCCGACGTGGCCAAGGGCGACAAGCGTGTGATCCTTGTGGACGGCGAGGCCGTGGGCGCGATCAACCGTGTTCCGCAGGCCGGCGAGACACGGTCGAACATGCATGTCGGCGGGCGGCCCGAGAAGATCGGACTTACCCCCCGCGACCTTGAGATCTGCGCCACCATCGGTCCCGTCCTGCGCGAGAAGGGGCAGATCTTCGTCGGCATCGACGTGATCGGCGACTGGCTGACCGAGATCAACGTCACCTCGCCGACCGGCTTGCAGGAACTGGAGCGGTTCGACGGCACCAACGCCGCCGCGCGCATCTGGGAGGTGATCGAGGCGAGGCGGCGCTAAGCCGTGCTGCCGACGATCCGGTAGCTGACCGCCTCGGCCACATGGGCCTGGCGCACGGCCTCGGCTCCGTCCAGATCGGCAATGGTGCGCGCGACGCGGAGGATGCGGTGATAGCCCCGCGCCGACAGCCCGAACCGCTCGGCCACCCGCGCGAGGAGGCTGCGGCCCGCGTCGTCGGGCGTGGCGAAGGCCTCCAGCACCGCGCCCTCGGCATCCGCGTTCACCCGCACCCCCGGCACCTCGGCGTAGCGCGCCGATTGCGCCGCGCGCGCCTCGGCCACCCGACCGGCGACGGTGGCCGAATCATCGCCCGAGGCGGGCAGGTCCAGGTCGGTATAGGCCACGGGCGGCACGTCGATGCGCAGGTCGAACCGGTCCATCAGCGGCCCCGAAATGCGCCCGAGGTAGTCCTCGCCGCAGATCGGTGCGCGGCCGCAGGCGCGCGCCGGATCGGTCAGGTAGCCGCAGCGGCAGGGATTGGCGGCCGCCACCAGCAGGAACCGGCAGGGATAGCGCACATGGGCATTGGCGCGAGACACAACCACCTCGCCGGTCTCGATGGGCTGGCGCAACGTTTCCAGCACGTTGCGTGGAAACTCGGGAAACTCGTCAAGGAAGAGCACGCCGTTGTGTGCAAGACTGATCTCGCCCGGCTTCGCGCCCTTCCCGCCCCCCACGATCGCCGCCATCGACGCGGTGTGATGCGGCTCGCGGAATGGCCGCGATCGCGAGATGCCGCCGTCGCCCAGCAGCCCGGCGAGCGAATGGATCATCGAGGTTTCCAGGGCCTCGATCGCGGACAGATCGGGCAGCAACCCCGGCAACCGCGCGGCAAGCATGGACTTGCCCGACCCCGGCGTGCCGACCATCAGAACATGGTGCCGCCCCGCCGCCGCGATTTCCAGCGCACGCTTCGCGCGTTCCTGCCCCTTCACGTCGCGCAGGTCGCGTCCTCCGAGGGAGGCCGTCACCTCGCCCGCCTCGGCCGGTGTGATGGGTGCCTGCCCGGTATAGTGCCGCACCACCTGCCCCAGGTCCCGCGCCGCCAGAACCTGTGTCGCGCCCACCCAGGCCGCCTCTGGCCCGCAGGCAAACGGGCAGAGCAGCACACGGTCTGCCTCTGCCGCCGCCATGGCCGCAGGCAGCGCACCGATGACCGCCACCAGCGAGCCGTCGAGCGACAACTCTCCCAGCGCCACCGTCCGCTCTGCCGCGTCCTTCGGCACGATTTCGAGCGCCGCCAGCAGGGCAAGCGCGATGGGCAGGTCGAAATGCGAGCCTTCCTTGGGCAGGTCGGCGGGCGACAGGTTGATCGTGATCCGTTTGGACGGCAAGGCGATGGACATGGCCGACAGCGCCGCCCGCACCCGCTCGCGCGCCTCGGACACCGCCTTGTCGGGCAGGCCCACGATGGTGAAGCCGGGCAGGCCCGGCGAGACGGCGCATTGCACCTCGACCAGCCGCGCCTCGACGCCCTCGAAGGCCACCGTGTGCGCCCGCGCCACCATTTTCCGACCTCTGTCTTCAGCAGGTTAACGAGTAGCGGCGAATTGGTTTACGATTCGTGAAGTTCGGCGGGGCGCACCGCCAAGGAAACGGAGGGCAGGGACCGGGATGCAAGCCACATTCATGACGACGGCGCGCTGCATCGTGCTTGGTATTCTGGCGGGAGCCTTCGCACAGGCCGCCCTGGCCGATCCGCTGCCAAAGATCGAGCACAGCTTCGCAGATGGCAGCGTGCTGCGCTTCTACGGCCAGGTGAACAAGGGCTTTCTTACCTATGACGACGGCGCGGTGAGCCAGACCTACGATCTGATCGACAACTACAACTCAAACACCCGACTGGGCTTGACCTACTCGACCCGCCTCGGCGGCGAATGGGACTATCTCGGCACGGTCGAACTTCAGTACGACCCGTTCTCGACGAACACGGCAAGTCTGAACCAGCGAAGCGCGCCGTCCAGTGCCTATGGCCTGACGAATGCGAACATCCGGCAGATCGACAACCGCTTTGCCAGCCCTGGCTTGGGGACATTCTACCTCGGGCAGGGCGACATGGCCTCGCAGGACACGGCCGAGGTCGATCTGTCCGGGACGTCTGTGATCGCCCGTTCGGCGGTCGAGAACATCGCGGGCGGCCAGTTGTTGCGCGAAGCGGATGGCACCTTGTCGAAGGTCACCATCGACGACGCCTTCAGCAACTACGACGGTCTGGGTCGTGCGGTGCGGCTGCGCTATGACACCCCGGCGATCCACGGCGTCAGCCTGCGCGTCTCGGCCGGACGGAACCTGTTCTACACGAACGACGATCCGGCAAAGGCGGCGGCGGTGCAGGATCAGGATCTGGCTGACATTGCCCTGGCCTATGCGGGCACCCCAGGCCCGTTCAAGATCGAGGCGCAGGTCGCCTACAGCTACAAGAGCAGCTACTCGGTTGCCGGGGCCCTGACACCCGCCGCGCATATTCTGGACGGCTCGGCGTCGGTCCTGCATGTGCCGACCGGCCTCAGCCTGACGGCGGCACTGGGCCAGCAGGACAGCGGCGGGGCCACGGGAAACTACGGCTACGTCAAGGCCGGCTGGCAGGCCGATCTCTTCCGCTTCGGCAAGACGGCCTTCGCGGTCGATTACTATTCGGGGCTGGAGATCGACGGGACCGACACCGAAAGTCGCTCGACGGGCGTTTCGGTTGTGCAGACCGTCACCGATTACAACACGGATCTCTGGGCCAGCTACCGCCGCTATTCCTACGCAACGCCAACTGCGCGCTACTACGACTCCGATGCCTTCTACATCGGGGCGCGGTTCAGGTTCTGAGCGTCATGCGGCCATCAGCGCCATGAATCTGGGCCAGGCCTCAGGATCGGCTGCCGTCTTGTCGCGGCAGAACGCGTTGCAGAAACCGTAGATCTGCCCGTCCAGCTCGAGAAAATGCGTGACGGGCTTGCCGGAATAGGGGCAGGCGGAATTGACCGACGGCCCGGCGGCAACCGACCGCGCTGCACGCGGCACCGGCCCCGGCCAGGGCCTGCGGGGATAGTCGCGCCAATAGAACGGCTGATCTGCCCCGTCCACCATGCCCATCGCGCGCCAGCGACGGAACGACGGATGCGCCAGGTGCGCCGTGACATAGGCCGCGGCCTCGGGTCCGACGGACAGGTTGTAGGTGGCGATCCGCGCCGCCACCGGCGCAAAGAAGGCGTCCGCCGCCGAATAGGGTCCGCAGAGCCACGGCCCTGTCGCGCCCGTCTGTCGCCGCGCCCAGCCCCAGACCGTTTCCAGCCGCGAGAGGTCGGCCAGGACTGACTCGGGCGGGGCGCAATCGGTGTAGCTGACGCGCAGGTTCATCGGGCAGTGGTCGCGCAGCGCCGCGAAACCCGCATGCATTTCGACCGCCAGCACCCGCGCCACTGCCCGCGCCGCAGGGTCGGCGGGCCAGAAACCGGCATCGGGATGGCGACTTGCCAGTTCCTCCGCAATCGCAAGGCTTTCGGGCACCACGGTGCCTTCGGGCGTGCGCATCACGGGAACTGTCTTTGCCGGAAAAAAGCCCTTCAGCAACTGCGGCAGCTCATCGGTGTAAAGCCGTGCCGTATGTGTCTTCACGGGAAGGCCGAAGGCATCGAACAGCAGCCAGCCGCGCAGCGACCAGCTTGAATAGGCGCGGTCGCCGATGGCGAGGTCGTAGGTCATGGGGCGCACTCCGTTTCGCTGGTCAGGACGCTATTGTGCAAGCCGCATCAAGGGAAATCATGAATACTGGCGCGTCCGATCACCAACGGCGATCATGGGCGGTGGTTGACCGAGCGAAGGTTCCAGCCCGCCGGCCCATGCTCGATGCAGGTCACCGACAGCGGTTCGATCTTCTGCGCGAACGCTTCGGTCGTCGATACACCAAGCGCGCGCTCCACCTGTGTCAGGATCACGCCGAAATGCGCGACCAGGATCAGATCGTCCGGATGTGTTGCCAGCAGC
This sequence comes from uncultured Alphaproteobacteria bacterium, assembly GCA_963777765.1. Classification (GTDB taxonomy): domain Bacteria; phylum Pseudomonadota; class Alphaproteobacteria; order Rhodobacterales; family Rhodobacteraceae; genus Aliitabrizicola. The sequence continues at coordinate 468,194 of CAVZRP010000009.1, forward strand.
ATGTCGACCGCCCCGTTCACCCGCGATTGCATCGCCCCCCAGCTTTCGCCACCCGGCGCCGCAACCGTGCCAGGCTCGTCCCAGAACCGTCGGATCAGCGCTGCATCGCGTGCCTCGGCTTCGGCAAAGCGCAGCCCCTCCCATGCGCCAAAATGGATCTCGCGCAGCGCGGGCAGGGGCGGCAGGCGTCGCGCCGATCCCAGCGCGTCTGCGGTCGCCACGGCCCGGATCAGGTCGGAAGAGACGATGGGGGCGCCCGCAGGCAGGTGCGCCCGCAACCGCTCCAGCGCGGCGGTGTCGGACAGGTCGGCGGGCCTGTCGGTCCAGCCGATCATTTCGGTCGCATGGGTCGGCCCGTGCCGCACCCACCACAGCCGCGTCACGCGAAGTCCTCCGGCAATCGGCCCTTCAGCACGATCGGCAAACCCGCCATCACCCCCAGCACCAGATCGGCCTGTGCCGCGATCTGCTGGTTCAACCGCCCCTGCGCGTCGCGGAAGCGCCGCGCCAGCGCATTGTCCGGCACGATGCCCCAGCCCACTTCGTTCGACACGACCGCGACCGGTCCGGGGCAGGCCGCGAGTGCCGCCAGCAATCCCTGCGTCTGGGCCGTCAGATCACTCTCGCCGAGCATGTGATTGGTCAGCCAGAGCGTTACGCAATCGACGAGAACCACCGACCCCTCGGGCACCTGCCCCAGCGCAGCCGCAAGGTCGCGCGGGGTCTCGACCGTGGTCCATCCCGCGCCGCGAGTCTGGCGATGTTGCGCGATGCGCTCACGCATCTCGTCGTCCCAGGCTTCGGCCGTGGCGAGGTAAATCCGAGGCAGCTGAACTGAACTGACTAGTTTTTCAGCAACCGCAGATTTTCCTGACCGCGCGCCGCCGATCACGAGCGCTAATTTCCATTTCTGAGGGGAAACAAATGATCCAGTCACGCGTTACCCCCGTATCGCAGGTAAAGATTGCAGCACTGACTGGGGGTATAAGATGGCATTCGACGCATATACCGACCAAAGCATGTCGCGCCAAGCGATGAAGGCCGAGCTTCTCGATGCCGAGACGGAGCTTCGTCTTGCCTATGCGTGGCGCGACCAGCGCGACGAACAGGCGCTGCACCGGCTCATTACCGCCTACATGCGGCTCGCGATCTCGATGGCCGCGAAGTTCCGCCGCTACGGCGCGCCGATGAACGACCTGATTCAGGAAGCCAGCCTTGGCCTGATGAAGGCCGCCGACAAGTTCGATCCCGACCGTGGCGTGCGGTTTTCGACCTATGCCGTCTGGTGGATCAAGGCGTCGATCCAGGACTACGTGATGCGCAACTGGTCGATGGTGCGGACCGGTTCCACCAGCAGCCAGAAGGCGTTGTTCTTCAACCTGCGCCGCGTCCAGGCCAAGCTGGAGCGCGAGGCGGCACAGAATGGCGAAACGCTGGATGGGCACCAGCTGCGCGAGATGGTCGCGCGCGAGGTCGGTGTTTCGCTGGCGGATGTGGAGATGATGGAGGGCCGCCTGTCCGGATCGGACTTTTCGCTGAACGCCACGCAATCCTCCGAGGATGAAGGCCGCGAGTGGATCGACGCGCTGGAAGACGATGCCGATCAGGCCGCCGAGCGTGTGGAAGAGGCGCATGATGCAGCCCACCTGCGCACGTGGCTCGTCAAGGCAATGCAGGCGCTGAACGCCCGCGAACGGTTCATCGTGACGCGAACGCAAGCTGCGCGACGAACCCCGCACGCTGGAAAGTCTGGGCGACGAACTGGGACTGTCGAAAGAGCGCGTGCGCCAGCTTGAAGCGGCAGCCTTCGCCAAGATGCGCCGGAGCCTCGAGACACAGTCGCGCGAAGTCCACCATTTCCTTGTCTGAGCGCCGCCTCGCTTCGTTCGTGCTGGCGCTCAGCCTCGGCGTCCCGGCCCATGCCGCGCCGATCACCGAGGGTGATCTGCAACGCCTGCCCGAGGCGGATGTCGTGATCCTGGGCGAAGTTCACGACAATCCCGGCCACCATGCCAATCAGGCAGCCGCAGTCGCGGCCCTGCAACCTCGTGCGCTGGTGTTCGAAATGCTGACGTCCGATCAGGCGTCGCGACTGCCCGAGGACCGCAGCGACGCGGCCGCGGTCGCCAAGGCGATCGGCTGGGACACCTCCGGCTGGCCGGACTTCGCCCTCTATCATCCCATCTTTACCGCCGCGCCGAAGGCCCGCGTCTTTGGCGGCGACCTGCCTGCGGGCGACGTGCGCCGCGCGGTCAGCGACAGGGGCTGCCGCGATCTTCGGCACCGGCGCCGCACGCTACGGTCTGACGACACCCCTTGCCGCCGCCGACCAGCGCGCCCGCGAATCCGACCTTGCCGCCTCACATTGCAATGCCCTTCCGCCCGACCTTCTGCCCGGCATGGTCGAGGCGCAGCGCTTGCGCGACGCGGCGCTCGCCCGTGCCGTCGTCAAGGCGATGGACGCGACCGGCGGCCCGGTCGCCGTCATCACCGGCAATGGCCATGCGCGCCGCGATCAGGGAATCCCCTGCGGTCCTTGGCCGTGCCGCGCCCGACCTGAGAGTCCTTGCCATCGGCCAGCTCGAAGGCCCCGTCGGGACCGGGCAACCCTACGACCTCTGGATCGTTACCGGCACCGTGGCGCGCGGTGATCCCTGCGCGGCGTTCGGCATCCAGACCCGGCTTGAGCTTCTCCCGCCGTCTTTGCCCGGTTGAGTTCCAACGTCCCCGCCCCTAAACCAGTGCCATGACCCTTCACGAAAGTGGCCGGATGCTGGCGGGCAAGCGTATCCTTCTCATCATCGGCGGCGGGATCGCCGCCTACAAGACGCTGGACCTGATCCGCCGCCTCAAGGAACGGGGTGCGGCAGTCACGCCCGTTCTGACCAGGGCGGGCAGCGAATTCGTCACGCCGCTCTCGGTGTCGGCGCTGGCGGGCGCAAAGGTGCATACTGCATCTGTTCGACCTGACGGACGAGGCCGAAATGGGCCATATCCAGCTCTCGCGCGTGGCAGACCTGATCGTGGTGGCCCCGGCCACGGCCGATCTGATGGCGCGCATGGCGCAGGGCCGGGCGGACGACCTCGCCTCGACCTTGCTCCTGGCCACCGACACTCGCGTTCTGATCGCGCCCGCGATGAACGTCCGCATGTGGACCCACCCCGCGACCCGGCGCAATCTTGCGACGCTGCGGGCCGATGGCATCCTGACCGTCGGGCCGAACGAGGGCGACATGGCATGCGGCGAATACGGCCCCGGCCGCATGGCCGAACCGATGGAGATCGTGGCGGCGATCGAGGCCGCCCTCGGGGACGGCCCGCTGAAGGGCCGCCACATCCTTCTTACGTCCGGTCCCACGCATGAACCGATCGACCCGGTGCGCTACATCGCCAACCGGTCCTCGGGCGCGCAGGGCACAGCCTTGGCGGAGGCACTCGCGGCACTCGGGCGCGAAGGTTACCTTCGTCACCGGCCCTGCCACCGCGCCCCCACCCTCCGGCGTGTCAGTATCGTGGCGGTGGAGACGGCGCAGCAGATGCTTGCCGCCGTCCAGTCTGCGCTTCCCGCCGACGCCGCCATCTTTGCCGCCGCCGTGGCAGACTGGCGCGTGGCCAAGGCCGGCGAGCACAAGATGAAGAAGGACACCGCAGGAACCCTGCCCGCCCTGACCTTCGCCGAGAATCCCGACATCCTCGCCACCGTCGCCAAGGGCACCCAGCGCCCCCGCCTCGTCGTGGGCTTCGCCGCCGAGACGGACGACGTGCTCGCCCACGCCAGCGCCAAGCGCGACGCGCAAGGGCTGCGACTGGATCGTGGCGAATGACGTGCGCCCCGAAACGGGCATCATGGGCGGCACCGAGAATGCCGTCACCCTCATCACCGCCGAAGGGGCGCGAGACATGGCCGCGCATGACCAAGATTGAGGTTGCGCGGCGGTTGGCCCGCCGCATTGCCGAGGCCCTGGCATGAGCGCCGAGGAGATCCTTCGAAGGATTTCGGCAGGAGATCCCGAGAACTCTTGGCCGCTTGCGGAGGCGCGGCGCATGACCCCCACCCTTCGCTTTCTGTGGGAGCCATGGGCCGACACCGCCCTCGGCCTGCCCGCCTACGAGACCCCCGGTGCGGCAGGAGCCGACATCCGCGCCAACCTGCGCCCCGAGGACCGCGAGACGGGCTTCATCCTCGACCAGATGCACCGCGCAATCCTGCCAACCGGGCTGCGTGTCGAAATTCCGCAAGGGTTCGAGGTCCAGATCCGGCCCCGGTCCGGCCTCGCGCTGAAGCACGGCATCACCTTGCCGAACACGCCCGGCACCATCGACAGCGATTATCGCGGTCCGCTTGGCGTGCTGCTGATAAACCTTGGGGCCGAACCCTACACCGTCCATCACGGCGACCGCATCGCACAACTGATCGTCGCCCCCGTGGTGCAGGCAAGGTTCGAGGTTGCGACCGAGCTTGGCGCCACCGCGCGTGGTGTGGGTGGCTTCGGCTCCACGGGCCGCGCCTGATGATCCTCGTTCTGTTGCTGGCCGCCGTGATCTGGGGCGTGGGCATCCTGATGAAAACGCCCGTCCGTCAGCGCCTCATCCTGATCGGCGCGCTGTGGCTGGCCGTCATCGCCGAGCATCTGATCCTGCCCGCAGGCCACCCGCTGCGTGTGGCCACCGGCGGTTCCGCCCAGGTCTGGCTGTCGCTCGGCATCGTCGCCGCCCTGATCCTCGCCTACCGCGCCGGGATCGGGCGCCTGCGCGCCCGCGCAACGCCCGCCCAGGCTTCGCCCCGCGCGAGCGGCCCCTTCACGCCAGCCGAGCTTGACCGCTACTCGCGCCACATCCTGCTGCGCGAGATCGGCGGCCCCGGCCAGCGCGCGCTCAAGGACGCCTCGGCCCTTGTCATCGGCGCGGGTGGCCTCGGCGCGCCGGTCCTGCTCTACCTCGCCGCTTCGGGCGTAGGCCGCATCGGCGTGATCGACGACGACACCGTCGATCCCTCCAACCTCCAGCGTCAGATCATCCACGCGGACAGCCGCATCGGCATGGCCAAGGTGGCGTCTGCCGCCGAGGCGATGCGCGCGCTGAATCCCTTTGTCGAGGTGCGCACCTGGACCAGGCGGCTGACGCCCGAGATCGCGGCAGACCTGTTCGGCGAGCATGACCTGATCCTCGACGGCTCCGACAATTTCGATACGCGCTATCTCGCCAACCGCACCGCCGTGGCTTTGGGCAAGCCGCTGATCGCCGCCGCGATCACCCAGTGGGAAGGACAGATCAGCCTATATGATCCTGCGCGCGGCGGCCCGTGCTTTGAGTGCATCTTTCCCACCCGTCCCGCCCCCGGCACCGTGCCGACCTGCGCCGAGGCAGGGGTGGTCGCCCCCCTTCCGGGCGTGCTCGGCAGCATGATGGCACTGGAGGCGGTGAAGCACCTGACCGGCGCGGGTGACACGCTGCGGGGAAAGATGCTTCTCTTCGATGGCCTGCATGGCGAGAACCGTCTCATTTCGCTGAAGAAACGTGCCGATTGTCCTGTCTGCGGCGCGATCCGTGCCCCCGACTGGACAGCCACCGTAGCCGCACCATAGTCTGCCCGCCAGAAACCCATCCTCAGGGAGAACCTTATGAAACTCACCGCCGCCCTCGCGGGCCTTGGCCTCGCCCTTGCCGCCAGCCTCGCCTCTGCCGCCGACCTGCCCGACCTCGGGGGCAAGGAGATCACCGTCGTCACCGAAAACGCCTATCCGCCCCTTCAGTTCGTCGACAAGGACGGCAAGGCCGTGGGCTGGGAATACGACGCGATGGCCGAGATCGCCAAGCGCCTGAACATCACCGTGAAGTATGAGAACATCAGCTGGGATGCGATGATCCCCGCCGTGTCCGAGGGCCAGTTCGACATCGGCATGACCGGGATCACGATCCGCGACGACCGCAAGGAGAAAGTCGATTTCTCCGAGCCCTACATGCGCTCGGAAATGGTCATGCTGGTGCGCGGCGATGAAACCCGCTTCACCGATGCGAAAAGCTTCGGTGCGAACCCCGACTTGCTGATCGCCGCCCAGCCCGGCACGACGCCCTTCTACACCAGCGTCTACGAGGTGCTCGACGGCAACGAGCAGAACCCGCGTATCAAGCTGTTCGAGACCTTCGGTGCGACCGTCCAGGCGCTGCGCGCGGGTGATGTCGATCTGGTGCTGACCGACGGCACGGCGGGCGCGGGCTACGTCGCGGCCTCCGACGGGCAGTTGAAGATCATCGGCGAGAAACTGGGGGTCGAGGATTTCGGTTTCATCTTCCCGAAAGGCTCCGAGCTTGTGGCCCCGATCAACGCGGCGATCGCCAGCATGAAGGCGGACGGCACGATCGACGCGCTGAACAAGACGTGGTTCCTCGACTTCAAGATGGGCGAATGACGCGCGCGGGCGCAGGCCAGGGCCCCGGATCACCTCCGGCGCCTTCGTGGCACAGGATGTGCCGGGCCTGACCCGCGACCAACTCATGTCTCACAGCCCCCAGCCCGACCGCGACTTTCCCTACTGGCTCGTCCTGATCGCAGGGATCGGGGCGTACCTGTTCTGGCAGGTCATTGCCAACGAGCTTTACGCGCAGGTGCTGGCCACGCTGGTCCAGGGCATCGGCATCACGATCTTCGTCACCGTCGTGGCGTTCACCCTCGCCTGTGCGATGGGCCTCGGCCTTGCGCTCATGGCGCTGTCCGGCTCGATCTGGATGCGGCAGGCGGCGCGGCTTTATGTCGAGATCGTCCGGGGCATCCCGATCATCGTGCTGCTCTTGTACGTGGCCTTCGTGCTCGCCCCCGGCCTTGTCACGCTGTGGAACTGGCTGACCGGGCCGCTCGGATTTCCGGAATGGCGCACCCGCGATTTTCCGCTGATCTGGCGTGCGATCATCGCGCTCACCATCGCCTACGCCGCCTTCCTGTCCGAGATCTTCCGCGCGGGCCTGCAATCGGTCGAGAAGGGACAGATCGAGGCCGCGATGGCGCTTGGCCTGAACCGCTGGCAGCGCTTTCGCCACATCGTCTTTCCGCAGGCGATCCGGACGATCCTGCCGCCGCTCGGGAACGACTTTGTGGCGATGGTGAAGGATTCGAGCCTCGTCTCGGTCCTCGGCGTGTCCGACATCACGCAACTCGGCAAGGTCACCGCGGCGGGCAACTTCCGCTACTTCGAAACCTACAATGTGGTCGCGCTGATCTACCTGACCATGACCATCACCCTGTCGATCCTGCTCCGCCGGTTCGAGGCGCGGATGCGGCAGCGGTAGCGCGCCCCGAACGCGCCAAAGCACATCGCCTCTGGTTCTTGGCGGCCTGGCCCCCTACCTTCCCTCCGACGCCATCCGAGGACCGCCATGACCAATCCGCTGCTCGCCCGCTGGGACACGCCCTTTGAACTGCCGCCCTTCGGCGTGATCCGCGACGAAGATTTCGCCCCGGCCTTCGATGCGGGGCTTGCCGATGCCCGCGCCGCAATCGCGGCCATCGCGGACAACCCGGAACCCCCGACCTTCGCCAATACCATCGAAGCGCTCGAACTGGCCGAACAGACGCTCGACCGTGTGGCAGGCGTCTTCTTCAACATCGCGGGCTCCGACAGCAACCCGGCGCGCGAGGCGCTGCAACGCGATCTTGCCCCGAAGCTCTCGGCCTTCTCCTCCGAGGTCACGAACAACCGCGCGCTCTTCCAGCGCATCGACACGCTCTGGCAGACGCGTGGCACGCTGGACCTGACCTCAGAGCAGGACCGCGTCCTGACCCTCTACCGGCGCATGTTCGTTCGCGCGGGCGCCGCAGCTTGGCGGTGGTGATGCCGCGCGGATGACGGCGATCAAATCCCGCCTTGCCGTCCTCGGAACCGAATTCACGCAGAACCTGCTTGGCGACGAGCGCGAGTGGTTCATCGCGCTTTCGGAGGCCGATCTCGATGGCCTGCCCGATTTCGTCGTGGCCTCTGCCCGCGCCGCCGCCGAGGAGCGGGGCCTGCGGGTCATGTCCTGACCCTCAACCGCTCGCTGATCGTGCCCTTCCTGCAATTCTCGACCCGCCGTGACCTGCGCCGCACGGCCTACCTCGCCTGGGTGGCGCGCGGGGCCAATGGCAATGCCAATGACAACCGGGCGATCACGGCGGAAATCCTGGCGCTGCGCCACGAACGCGCGCAGCTTCTCGGCTATCCGGATTTCGCGGCCTACAAGCTGGAAACCGAAATGGCGGGCAATCCGTCGGCTGTCCGCGACCTCCTGATGCGGGTCTGGCACCCCGCCCGCGCCCAGGCCGAAGCCGACGCGCGCATCCTGCAGGACCGGATGCAGGCCGATGGCATCAACGGCGATCTGGAGCCGTGGGACTGGCGCTATTACTCCGAGAAGCGCCGCAAGGCGGAGCATGACCTCGACGAGGCCGTGCTGAAACCCTACCTCTCGCTTGACGCGATGATCGCCGCGGCCTTCGACTGCGCGCACCGCCTGTTCGGGCTGGAGTTCCGCCCGCTCGACGTGCCGCTCTACCACCCCGACGCCAGGGCCTGGGAGGTCACGCGGAATGGCACGCATGTCGCGGTCTTCATCGGCGACTATTTCGCGCGCGGCTCGAAACGCTCGGGCGCGTGGTGCTCGGCCATCCGCAGCCAGCGCAAGCTCGGCGGCGACACGCGGCCCGTCGTGGTGAACGTCTGCAACTTCGCCAAGGGCGACCCGGCCCTGCTGTCCTACGACGATGCGCGGACATTGTTTCACGAGTTCGGTCATGCCCTGCACCAGATGCTCAGCGACGTGACCTATGGCTTCATCTCGGGCACCTCGGTCGCCCGCGATTTCGTCGAACTGCCCAGCCAGCTATACGAGCACTGGCTGGAGGTGCCCGAAGTCCTCTCGAAACACGCCCGCCATGTCGAGACCGGCGCGCCCATGCCACAGGACATGCTCGATCGCCTGTTGGCTGCGGGCACCTACGACCAGGGCTTTGCGACGGTGGAATACGTCTCGTCCGCGCTCGTGGACCTAGCCTTCCACGAAGGCACGCCCCCCGCCGACCCCGCCGCGCGCGAGGCCGAGGTGCTGGCCGCCATCGACATGCCGCACGCGATCAGAATGCGCCATGCCACACCCCACTTCGCCCATGTCTTCTCGGGCGACGGCTATTCGGCGGGTTACTACAGCTACATGTGGTCCGAGGTGATGGATGCCGACGCCTTCGAGGCGTTCGAGGAAGCGGGCGATGCCTTTGACCCGACCGTGGCCGAAAAGCTGGAGCGCTTCATCCTCTCCGCTGGCGGCTCGCAGGAGGCGGACGCACTCTATACCGCGTTCCGGGGCCGGATGCCGGGTGTCGAGGCGCTGCTCAAGGGGCGCGGCCTGCTGGATGCGGCGTGACCGTGGCGAGGCGGGGGGGCACCCCCCGTCGCCTGCTGGTTCTTGAACCAGTGGTGATCCTGCCGACGACCCACGCGGGATAATTGAGAACAGCAGAAGGCGCAGAGCACGGAGAGGGTTGGCCGGTCTGGCGTCGACCTCGTCCCGGTAGCGGCTATTTCCGTGCCACGTCCTTGTGGATGATCACATCCGCCTGCGGATAGGCGTCGAGGATTGCGCGGCGCAGCGCAGCGCCGATGTCGTGGGCGTCACGCAATGCCTGGTCCCCGTCCAGTTCGATATGCAGGTTCACGAAGACCCGGCTTCCCGCAGTGCGCGTCTTGAGGTCATGGAACCCGTGCACCCCCGGCCAGCCACCGGCGATGCGCGCGATCCCCTCGATCACCGAGGGGTCTGCCCGGCGGTCCATGAGCGCGTCGAACGCCGCCTTGCCGATCCGGATCGCCCCGACCACCATGATCCCCGCCGCGGCCAGCGCCACCACCGAGTCGATCTGATAGAGCCCATAGCGCACCGAGGCCCACAGCGAGACGATGGCCCCGATATTGGGCAGCAGGTCGCCAAGGTAATGCAGCCTGTCCGCCTGCACCACACGGTTGCCGGTCCGCCGCGCGACGCGCCCCTGCCACAGCACCAGCGCGATGGTCAGCGCGACCGAAACCGCCATCACCGCCATGCCCCGCCCCTCGGCCGTCAGCGCATCGGGCTGGCGCGACGCCAGCCGCAGGATCGCTGCGACCGAGATCACCCCGGCCGAAACCAGCACGAAGATTGCCTGCCCCAGCGCCGCGATATCCTCGGCCGAGGTATGGCCGAAGGCGTGATCCTCGTCCGGCGGGCGCGCGGCGTAGAAGATCGCGGCCATCGCGCCGACCGATACCATCAGGTCCATCGCCGAATCCGCCAGCGAGGCGGCCACGGAAAGCGCCCCCGTCTCCCCCAGCGCCCAGAGCTTGAGCAGCACCAGCACCAGCGCCACCGACACCGAGGCGAGGCCTGCCGACAGGTTCAGGCGGGTCTGTGCGGGAAGTGCCATGGCGAAGCTCCGGGCTGTAAGGACTTTCGCCTAGCCCAGCCCCGCCCCTCGCTGCAAGTGCGACCGTCTCGCAATGCTACTCGATGATCTCGCCCGGATCGACGCCCCAAAGCGCAGTCTTCTGAACCCAGCCCCGGTTCCCGTCCGCCGAGATGCGGCACCAGTCCGGCTCGCAGCGCAGGATCCTGCCGACGACGCCCAGCTCGGCCTGGAAGCTGACGGGCGCCGCCGCGTCGGGCAGCGTGTGGAACTCGGCCATGTCCTGCGTCACCAGTGCCGTCCGTACGCCCGACAGCAGCACGAAGTTCACCCAGCCGCCCACGCCCTCGCTGTCTTCGACCCGCCGCCAGTGCTCGTATTCGGCGGTGATCCGCAGCGGCATCCCCGAGCGCGTGAACACCCAGTCGATCCGATGCGTCAGCCCCGGCCCGCGCCGGGCGTTCCCGTCGTTCCCCTTCAGCGAGACATAGCGCGGCAAGGGCAGGTTGGTCACGCTGCCCCGGTTCGGGTCACGCGGCTGTTCCGGCTTCGCCGCCACGGTCCGGATGTCATCGGGCACCTCCAGCGGGGCGAGCGCAGGACCATCCATCTCGACCAGCGAGGCGGGCCGGGGCTGCGGGCGCACCTCGGCCCAGGCCATCGGCGCGCAGATCATGGCAAGCACCGCAAGCCGGGCCGTCGATCCCATCGCTTTCATCATTCCGTCCGTTCCTGCCACCCGCGCAACCGCAGCGGTTGTCTTCCTGAGCCTCGTGCAGGGCTTGTGCAACGCCCCGCTTGGCGTCACCTTGCCACCCAATGGCGCGATTTGGAAGCGCGAGGGAGGGAACCCATGCCCGCAGCACGCCTGAGTGTTGTCGTGACGCGACGCTTGCCCGAGGTCGTGGAGACCCGGATGAAGGAACTCTTCGACGTCGATCTGCGCGACCCCGACACCCGCATGACGCGCGACGAGCTGGCATGCCGCCCTGCGCCGCGCCGACGTGCTGGTGCCGACGCTCACCGATACCATCGACGCGGCGCTGCTGGGGCAGGCGGGCGACAAGCTGAAGCTGATCGCCAATTACGGTGCGGGGGTCGATCATATCGACGTGTCCACCGCCCGCCAGCGCGGCATCCTGGTCTCCAACACCCCCGGCGTGGTGACTGAAGATACCGCCGACATGGTCGTGGCCCTGATCCTCGCCGTTACCCGCCGCATCCCCGAGGGCCTGGCCGAGATGCAAGAGCGGGCACTGGCACGGGATGGTCGCCCATGGCGCATCTGGGCGGCCGCATCGGCGGCAAGCGGCTCGGCATCCTCGGCATGGGCCGCATCGGGCAGGCCGTAGCCCGCCGCGCCCGCGCCTTCGGGTTGCAGATCCACTACCACAACCGCAAGCGCCTGCGCCCCGAGATCGAGGCCGAACATGAGGCGACCTGGTGGGACAGCCTCGATCAGATGGTCGCGCGCATGGATATCCTCAGCATCAACTGCCCGCATACGCCTTCGACCTTTCACCTGATGAACGCGCGGCGGCTGAAGCTGATGAAACCCACCGCCGTCATCGTGAACACGTCGCGCGGCGAGGTGATCGACGAGAATGCACTGACCCGTGGCCTCCGCGCGGGCGAGATCGCTGGCGCGGGCCTCGACGTGTTCGAGAAGGGGCACGAGATCAACCCCCGCCTGCGCGAACTGCCCAACGTCGTCCTGCTGCCGCACATGGGCTCGTGCCACGCTGGAAGGACGGATCGAGATGGGCGAAAAGGTGATCATCAACATCAAGACCTTCGCCGACGGCCACCGCCCGCCGGATCAGGTCGTGCCGGGAATGCTCTGAGGCTTACACCTGGTGCGGCACGTGCATCAGGTGTGACACCGGCTCCACTGACTTTCCCCGGCACGACCAGGAAACAAGCGCCCGCCCGTCATGCATCTCGATGATCACCCCGGCAAGGCTGCCGCAGGTGCAGGCGACCTCGTCGCCCACTGCAAAGGGACCGTCGTCGATCACCGCCTGCATCGCCGCACGGGCGCAGGCTTCATCCGTGCCGCCCGCCGCCCGATAGGACTCGAGGCTGCGGGCAAGAAAGTCGTGCTTGGTGTTCGGTTTTTCTCCCATCTTCGCCTCCATGCGAACAGGAACGGAGCGGGCGGAGCCTTGGCCGATCATCCTTTGACCCCGCCTTCACTCCAGCCAGTTTCTCGGCAGCACGTCCGCCTTGCCATGACCCAGATCAAAGATTGTGCGAACTCGTGCCCGTTAGCCTATCCTTTCGGATAGGGTGGACGGGGTTCTCGGGTGTCGGTCGCCCAAGGCTCTGCCGGCATGATCCTCCCGCAAACAGGGACAAATGGAGTCTGGATCGAATGACAAGACAGAACGGGTTGAAACACGCGGCGGCAGGGGTGTGTGCCCTGCTTCTCGGCGTGGGGATGGCTGCAGCGCAGGACAAGCCGAACATCCTCCTCATCGTATCCGACGATACCGGATATGGCGATCTCGGCCCCTATGGCGGTGGCGAGGGGCGCGGGATGCCGACGCCCAATATTGACGCGCTTGCTGCGGAAGGAAAAACCTTCTTCTCGTTCTACGCACAGCCCAGTTGCACCCCGGGACGCGCCGCGATGCAGACCGGTCGTTTTCCCAACCGCAGCGGCATGACGACCGTCGCCTTCCAGGGCCAGGGCGGCGGTCTTCCGGCGGCAGAATGGACGCTCGCTTCCGTCCTCAAGCAAGGCGGGTACGAGACCTACTTCACCGGCAAGTGGCATCTGGGCGAGGCGGACTATGCGCTGCCCAACGCCCAGGGCTATGACGAGATGAAATACGTCGGCCTCTATCACCTGAATGCCTATACCTATGCCGATCCGACCTGGTTCCCGGCCATGCCTGCCGAGTTGCGCGACATGTTCGCCAAGGTCACCAAGGGGGCGTTGTCCGGCAAGGCGGGCGGACCCGTGACCGAAGAGTTCAAGATCAACGGACAGTATGTCGATACGCCCGTGATCGACGGCAAGGAAGGCGTGGTCGGCATTCCGTTCTTCGACGGATATGTCGAGAAGGCCGCCATCGAGTTTCTCGACAAGGCCGCCGAAACGCCTGACACGCCCTTCTTCATCAACGTCAACTTCATGAAGGTTCACCAGCCGAACATGCCGGCCCCCGAGTTCCAGGGCAAATCCATGGCGAAGTCCAAATATGCGGACTCGATCGTCGAGCTTGATACCCGGATCGGCCGGATCATGGCGGAACTGAAGAAGACCGGGCAGGACAAGAACACGCTCGTCTTCTACACGACGGACAATGGCGCGTGGCAGGATGTCTACCCCGACGCGGGCTACACACCCTTCCGCGGCACCAAGGGCACCCTGCGTGAGGGGGGCAACCGTGTTCCGGCCATCGCGGTCTGGCCCGGCAAGATCGCGCCCGACACCAAGAACCATGAAATCATCGGCGGTCTCGACCTGATGGCAACCTTCGCCAGCGTGGCGGGCGTGCCACTGCCGACGAAAGACCGCGAAGACAAGCCGATGATCTTCGACAGCTATGACATGACGCCCGTCCTCGAAGGAACCGGCCCGTCGCCGCGCACGACGTGGTTCTACTTCACCGAAGACGAGCTGTCGCCCGGTGCGGTGCGCTTCAACCAGTTCAAGTTCGTCTTCAACCTGCGCGGCGACGACGGCGCGCAGACCGGTGGTCTGGCCGTCGATTCGAACCTGGGCTGGAAGGGAGCGCGAAATACGTGGCGACCGTCCCGCAGGTCTTCGATCTGTGGCAGGATCCGCAGGAACGCTACGACATCTTCATGAACAACTTCACCGAAACCACCTGGATGGGTGTCGTGATGGGCCAGGAACTGGAGAAGGTGATGAAGACCTTCGTCGAGTATCCGCCGCGCAAGCTGCAAAGCGTCGGTTACACCGGGCCGATCACCATTTCGAACTACCAGAAGTTCTCATGGGTGCGCGAGCAACTTGCCAAGGACGGGGTCAATCTTACGCTTCCGACGGGCAACTGACCGGCGCAGACCACCGGTCCGGCAGGGGTCAGCCGGATGCAAAAGGCGCGGGCATAGTCTGCCCGCGCCTCATTTCCACCCGCGAAGCAATCTCGGATGTCACTTCATCGCCATCGCGTCGATCGCATCGATCTTCGGGTTGGCGAGGCAGGCTTTCTTGGTGGCATCGAGCGCCACGTCGGCCGGTGCCGTTGCATTGGCCGATGCGTCATCGGATACTTTCTGCATCTCGACCACCGCCGTCATCTTGTCGGCGTCCGACATCGAGTTGAACTCGGTGCATGTCAGCATCTTCGGGTCCGTCGCGGTTTGCGCGGATGCGACCATCGGCAGGGTGGAAAGACCGAAGATTGTCCCCATAGCGGCAACGTGAAACAGCTTTGTCATCTCGAAGAACCTCCGTGATCTGGTCTGTCGCGACAGGATGCCACGACCTTGCGGGCGCATCGCTGCATCCCGCCGAGTTCTAATCCCCGTCAGCACATTCGGTTCCGAGATGACGTGAAATCTCCGGCGGAATGCCGCCGGCGAAGCAACTCCTGCCGGCGTCAGTCCTTCGCGCGTTCGACGTAGGAGTAGTCGTCGGTGTTGATGACGATCCGCGTCCCCGCCCCGATATGCGGCGGCACCATCACCCGGATGCCGTTCGAGCAGATCGCCGGCTTGTATGACGAAGACGCCGTCTGCCCCTTCACAACCGGTTCGGTCTCGACGATCTCGACCGTCACCTTCTGCGGCAGCTCGATGGCAATCGCGACCCCGTCGAACGTCTTGAGTGAAACCTTCAGACCGTCGGTCAGGAAAACCTTCTGGTCCCCGACGATATCCGCAGACACGGTGATCTGCTCATAGCTGTTCGGCTCCATGAAATGATAGCCCTCGCCATCTTCATAGAGGAAATCATAGTCCCGGTCGTCAACGCTCGCCTTCTCGACCATTTCGGTCGTGCGCCAGCGCTCGCTCACCTTCACGCCATCCGAAATGCGCCGCATGTCCACCTGAGTCACGGGCGTGCCCTTGCCGGGATGGAAGTTGGCGGCGGTCAGAACGGCATAGAGCTTGCCCTCAAGCTCGACGACATTCCCCTTGCGAAGGCTGGAGGCGATGACTTTCACGAACGGGCTTCCTTGTGGCACATGCGCCCGCTAATCACCGCAGGCGTCCCGCGTCTAGCGCATCGCCACAGAAATCGCCAGTCGAAAGCCAAGCCTTGACCCAACCGACCTCGCCCTGGTGGCATCCTTCGCGCCACGCTGACCGCCGCCCGCTTCTGCTCGCCCGCAACCGCATCCAGGCGGCACTGCGCGCCTGGCTCGCGACCGAAGGCTTCACCGAGGTCGATCCCGCGGCCCTCGCCACCAGCCCGGGAAACGAGGCGCACCTGCACGCCTTCGCGACCGATGCCATCGGCACCGACGGCAGCACGCAGCGGCGCTACCTCCACACCTCGCCCGAATTCGCGATGAAGAAGCTGCTCGCCGCGGGCGAGACACGCATCCACGCCTTCGCCCACGTCTGGCGCAACCGCGAACGCGGACCGCTTCACAGCCCCGAGTTCACCATGCTGGAATGGTACCGCGCTGGGCAGGACTACACCGTGCTGATGGACGATTGCGCCACCTTTCTGCGCCTCGCCGCCGAGACCACGCGGACCCCGCTTCTGCGCTATCGCGACCGCAGTTGCGACCCGTTCGCCCCGCCCGAGCGCCTCAGCGTGGCCGAAGCCTTCCAGCACCACGCCGGCATCGACCTGCTTGCCACGATGGATGCACAGGGTGAGCCCGACGCGCGCGCCCTCGCGGCCCAGTGCGCGCGGACCGGCATCCGCCACGCGGCGGACGACACATGGTCCGACATGCTCTCGCGCGTGCTTGTGGAAAAGGTGGAGCCGAACCTCGGGCAGGGTCGCATCACCATCCTCGATCGCTACCCCGCGGCCGAGGCCGCCCTCGCCCGCCGCACCCCCGACGACCCCCGCATGGCGGAGCGGTTCGAGCTTTATGCCTGCGGGGTGGAACTCGCCAACGGGTTCGGCGAACTCACCAATCCCGCCGAGCAGCGCCGCCGCTTCGGTCTGGAGATGGACGAAAAGCAGCGCGTCTACGGCGAACGCTATCCGATGGACGAGGACTTTCTCGACGCCCTCGCCCTCATGCCGCCCGCCTCGGGCATGGCGCTCGGTTTCGACCGGCTGGTGATGCTTGCCACCGGCGCCCCCCGCATCGACGATGTGATGTGGGCTCCGGTGCCTGACTGAAGTCTCTCCGCCCAAAGCGGCCACCGGCTTTGTCGAAACGCAGGCGGAACTCAGGATCTCAGAGCCAGTCTGGCGCTTCTCGCTGCGCCAGACTGGTTCAGGGGTGAAACCATCAGCCCAGACGCCCGGCCTTCAGCCACCCGGCGCATTCCGAGCCCAGTTCTTCCTCGGCCCGTGCGTCGTAGGCTTGCGACAGTTCCTCGGGCAGCACGCCCTGCCAGCGGCCGTTCGTGCCCTTGTGGATGAAGGTCTGCGCTCCACCCTCCCAGAACGCGCCGCCCAACGGCACGCAGGTCGGCGCATGCGCCTTCATGTAGTCGAACGTGCAATGCTCCAGCACCTTGTTCCAGTCCGTTGGCTCCAGATCCAGGAACGCGCCGATCCGCTTGATCTCTCCCGGCATGTCCGCCTTCAGGTCGGCAAAATGCACCATCATCACGTTCGGAAGGGCCCGGATCGCCCACCAGCTTCGCACATTCTCCCAGAACGACCAGAACGGCGCGCCGTCGCCTTCCAGCCAGTCGCGGAAATAGATCACGGGGTCTTCGGGCGGCCGTCCGATCTCGGGGCCGACGCGACCGGGAGTGTTGTTCAGCGCGTCATACCAAAGCTGGTTGGCGTTCAGGTGATGGTTGTGAAGGCTCCACATCACGTCGCGTCCGTCCCGCCCGATATAGAGGTATTTCGCCTTGGGCGAGAAGACGAGCGCATCCACCGGCAGGTGCGTCTTCAGGAACCGCCGGTGCGTCTGCGCCTCGATCTCGGGCAGTTTCACCTGCCGGGGCGGCACGCGAAGGTCCACCCAGGGACTCATCTCGGCGGGTGCCACATCCTCGGAGCCGTCAAAGACAAGCTGCCCGATGATCTGCTGCATCCAGGTCGTTCCAGACTTCGCATAGGTCGAGATCACGATGTCGTCGTCGCGAAATACGATATCGTTCCAGACCGTCGAATCCATGTGGTGATTATGTATGTCCCGCGTCTTGCGCGGCAGTTCGGTCCCAAGCGAAACGGCATGGTCGTCCATGGCTGTCGTCCTTTTCAGAGCGGTGTCCGATGCCTTCATCCTGCCGTGGCGACCCGCCCCCCGGTATCCGGTGCGGAGAAGAATCGCTCTGCATTTTTGCAGAGCCGCAGTATGTTTCTTCCATGTACGACTGGAGCGACCTGCGCATTTTCCTCGCAGTGGCCCGCGCGGGGTCCACGCTTGCCGCGTCGCGCGCGCTCAGCCTCAATCAGACGACCGTGAGCCGCCGGATTCAGGCGCTGGAACATGGCCTCGGCCTGACGCTGTTCGACCGCGACACGCGGGGCTATGCCCTGACGCCGCAGGGCAGGGCGCTCCTCTCGCGGGCCGAGGCTGTCGAGGCCGCGACCACCGATCTGGAAACCGAGGCACTGCGTCTGACGCGCGATCTGACGGGGGTGATCCGTGTTACCGCGGCAGAGTCGATCATGACCCATGTCGTCAGCCCGCTCATCACCGCCTATCGCCGCCTGCATCCCGAGGTGCGGTTCGACAACCTGTCCTCCGAAACCCGCCTCAGCCTCGAAAAGGGCGAAGCCGACGTGGCCTTCCGCGCGGGCGGCGAGATGACGGGCGACACCCTGGTGCATCAGCGCCTTCCCGATATCTGCTGGTCTGCATACTGCTCCAAGGCTTACATCGCCGCCAACGGCGCACCTGCCTGCATGGAGGATCTTCGCCACCACAGCATCGTGGCCTATGGCGCAGCCCCGGGGATGCAGAAATTCTCGATCTGGTTCATGAGCTTCGTGGCAGGCGAGCAGGTCGTCGCAACCTGCAACTCGATCCCGAACATGTCCGGTGTGCTGCGCTCCGGCATGGGCGTGGGCCTGCTCGCCTGCTTCGACGGCGATGCGACGCCCGGCCTCGTGCGGTGCTTTCCTCCGCCCCCCGAAATGGACAGTCCGTGGTGGCTCGTCGCGTCGCACGAAGCCCACCAGCAGCCCCGCGTTCGCAGCTTCATGGCTTTCGCCGCCGAACACATCCGCCACGACCGTCGCGGGATGCGGGGCGGCAGGGATACGGCCTGAAAACGGCGCTGCCGCGCGGCTGTCCCGCGCTCGCCAAAGCCACCTGCCACGACCGCCATTCTGGCCTCGGTCCGCCTTCGGCAACGGGGACAACTCGTTGCCGCAGGGAAGGTCTATGCCAACGTCCGGGTCTGCGATCCGCGGCCGGAAAACCCGGTCATCTGGTTAACGCGCGGTTGGAAAGTCATTTGAAAACAAGAGTCTGATCCGAAGTCGCACTGTGCGACATTTACCCCTGTCACACCGCATCACACGCCGTAATACTCCCGATACCACGCAACGAACCGCCGGACCCCCTCGCGGATATCCGTCGCGGGCAGCGTTCCCACCAGATCCCCGATCAGCCCCGCATCCGCCCAGGTCGCGGGCACGTCCCCCGGCTGCATCGGCAGGAAGTTCTTCTCCGCCACCCGGCCCACCGCCGCCTCGATCGACCCGATGAAGTCCATCAGCTTCACCGGCGCCCCGTTGCCGATGTTGACCACCCGCCAGGGCGCGACCGGCGACAGGCTGTCCCTCTCGCCCACCGGCACAGCCCCCGGCACAGCCCCGATCAGCCGCACGATGCCCTCGATCAGGTCATCGATATAGGTGAAGTCCCGCATCATCTCGCCGTGGTTGTAGACGTCGATCGGCTCGCCCTGCAGGATCGCCCGCGCGAACCTGATCGGCGCCATGTCCGGCCGCCCCCAGGGCCCGTAGACCGTGAAGAACCGGAACATCGTGGTCGGGATGCCGTAGAGATGGGCATAGGAATGCGCCATCGCCTCGGTCGCCTTCTTGGTCGCGGCATAGAAAGACATCTGATGGTCGGCCCTGTCCGTCTCGGCATAGGGCATGCTCATGTTCGCGCCATAGACCGACGAGGTCGAGGCGATCAGCAGGTGCTGCGGCGGACAGCGCCCGCGCCGCCTCCAGCACCTCGAAGGTGCCGACAAGGTTCGCCTCGACATAGGACTTCGCGGCGCCTCGATCGAATAGCGCACCCCCGCCTGCGCCGCGAGGTGGATGATCGCCTCGGGCCGCGTCTGCCTCCGCCAGGCCCAGCACCCGCCCGGGTTCCTCCACCAGCGCCTCGACCGGGGTAAAGCCCGGACGCTGCTTCAGCATCCCCAGCCGCCGCTCCTTCAGGGCCACGTCGTAATAGGGCGTCATCGCATCGAGGCCGGTCACCTCGCCAGCCCCGCCTCGAGCAGCCGGCGGCACAGGTGGAACCCGATGAACCCCGCCGATCCCGTCACCAGTGCCCTGCGCGCCATGCCATCCTCCCAGCCCGTCACGCTACCAATCGCAGCCACGGGGCTTCGTCAATCCTGCTTCTCTTCGGTGAGATACCCCGGGGGTGCGGGGGCTGGCCCCCGCTCCGCCGTCCGTCTCAGAACCGCCCCGGCAGATAGGGCTGCGATGTCCAGCTCCGGCTCGCGCCCGGCGATCAGGTCCGCCACGATCCGCGCGGTGACCGGCGCCAGCGTCAGCGCCGATGTGGCCGTGGCCGATAGGCATGGATCACCTCGGCCCCGCCGCGCGACGGGCCGATCACCGGCAGGCTGTCGGGCATCGACGGGCGGAAGCCCATCCAGTCGCGGTCCGGTTCGCCCAGGTCGGGAAAGATCGCCCGCGCGCCCTCGACCAGCCGCGCGATGCGGTGCGGCGAGGGCGGGCGCGGTCAGCCCGCCCAGTTCCACCGTGCCCGCCACCCGCAGCCGCCCGGCCATCGGGCAGAGGTAGAACCCGCGCGCGGTGGGGCAGGCGGGGCGCGACAGCCGGGGCTGCGGCCATGTCCCATTCGACGTGATAGCCGCGCTCGGTGTCCAGCGGCACGCGGTCGCCCGCCTGCGCCGCCAGCGCGCGGGAATGCGCCCCGGCCGCGATCACCACCCGGCGGGCGTGCAGCTGCAGCCCCGGCCCGTGCAGCGCCACGCCGTCGACCAGCCGCTCAAGCTGTTCGACCGCGGCACGCAGACGATGCACGCCCGCCGCCTGCACCGCCGCGGCCAGCAGCCGCATCATCCGCCCGGGATCGTTCAGGAACACGCGCCTTCGGGAAGAAGGCCGCCCCGCCCGCCGACCGGTGGCAGGCCCGGCTCCATCTGCCGCCACCTCGTCGGGTGTCAGCAGATCGACCGTCACCCCCAGCGCGCGGCGGCCGCGCCATGTCGGCCTGCCGCGGCCGCGAAAGGCGGCCTCGCGTTTCGTAGAGATACAGGCAGCCGCGCCGCTGCAGAACGTCGCTGGCCGCCGATCTCTGCGGCCAGATCCTCCCAAGCCGGCCCGGCCGTGGCGAGCAGCGCGCGCGATGGCCTCGCGCATTGCGTGCGGCCGGCCCGGCAGCGACTGCCGCGGCAAAGCGCAGCAGCCAGGGCGCCAGCGCCGGCAAGCGCGCCCTGGCGGATCGACAGCGGCGAGTTGCGGTCGAACAGCAGCGACGGCAGATTGCGCAGCACCTCCGGCGTGCCGACCGGGCATCACCGCATAGTCCGCGATGGTGCCCGGCATTGCCATAGGAGGCACCCGATCCCGGGATGTCGGGATCGACCAGCACCACCTCGTGCCCGTCGGCGCCAGCCGCAGCGCGATGGTCAGGCCGATCGACGCCCGCGCCGATCACGGCGATCTCGGTGGTGCGCGTGTTCGATCATCGCACCATCCCCGGCAGCACGGCCGCTCGCCGTCCGCGGCACGCGAAGCGGTTCATCACATGCAGGCCTCGAACAGCGCACGGGTGTTCTCGCGCGTCATCTCCACCGGGTTGCCGCCGCAGGACGGGTCTTCCAGCGCCATCTCGGTCAGCATGTCCAGATCGCGCAAATTCCACGCCCAGTCGCCGTCAGGTTCTCCGGGATCTCCAGCTCGGCGCGCAGGTCCATGACCGCCGCGTGGAAGCCCGCGAAGCCGCCCTTGATGCCCAGATAGGCCGCCGCGCGCTCGATCCGGTCCTCGATGGCCGCGCGGTTGAAGTCCAGCACCATCGGCATGACCACGGCGTTGGTCGTGCCGTGGTGGGTGCCGTAGACCGCGCCGATCGGGTGGCGACAGCGAGTGGATCGCCCCCAGCCCCTTCTGGAACGCCACCGCGCCCATCGCGGCCGCGGACATCATATGGGCGCGCGCGTCCAGGTCGTTCGGGTTGGCGTAGACCTTCGGCAGGTTCTCGAACACCAGCCGCATGCCTTCCAGCGCGATGCCCTGGCTCATCGGGTGGTAGAACGGGCTGCAATAGGCCTCAAGGCAATGCGCCAGCGCGTCCATGCCGGTGCCGGCGGTGATGAATTGCGGCATCCCCACCGTCAGCGCCGGATCGCAGATCGTGACGGCCGGCAGCAGCTTCGGGTGGAAGATGATCTTCTTCTTGTGGGTCTCGGAGTTGGTCAGCACCCCCGCACGGCCCACTTCCGACCCCGTCCCGGCGGTGGTCGGCACCGCGATGATCGGCGCGATCTTGCTGGCATCGGCGCGGGTCCACCAGTCGTCGATATCCTCCAGCTCCCAGACCGCTGAGCCTTGCTGATGCGCCATCAGCGCGATCATCTTGCCGAGGTCGAGCGCCGAGCCGCCGCCAAAGCAGATCACCCCGTCATGCCCGCCGGCGAGGTAGACCGCGATGCCCGCCGCCATGTTCGTCTCGTTCGGGTTCGGGTCCACGTCCGAGAAAACCGCGCGGCCCAGACCGGCCGCGTCCAGCACATCCAGCGCCTGCGCGGTGATCGGCAGGCTGGCCAGCGCCTTGTCGGTGACCAGCAGCGGCTTCTTCAGGCCCGCCGCCTTGCAGTGGTCGGCCAGTTCCGAGATGCGGCCCGACGCCGAACTTGATCGCCGTCGGGTAGGACCAGTTCCGGTTCGGAACGGTATCGCTCATTTCGTCACCTTCTTCAGATGGTAGG
The DNA here is from genome assembly GCA_963777765.1 of uncultured Alphaproteobacteria bacterium. GTDB lineage: Bacteria > Pseudomonadota > Alphaproteobacteria > Rhodobacterales > Rhodobacteraceae > Aliitabrizicola. The sequence goes on from CAVZRP010000009.1 coordinate 490,824, forward strand.
ATTTCGGCCGCGTGACCGAATGAAGCCCAGGATAGGACAGGCTGCCGCCGCGCCCGGTGTCCTTGCACGCCGGTCCAGCACAGCGCCGGGTCGAGGTAGTCGCAGCGGTTCATGAACACCGTGCCCGGTTTCGATCTGCGCGCCCAGTGCCGCCGGCCGGTCGGCGTCCTTCGTCCAGATCGAGGCGGTCAGGCCATAGGGGCTGTCGTTCATCAGCGCGCATCGCCTCGGCGTCGGTCTTGACCGGCATGATGCCGACGACGGGGCCGAAGCTTTCCTCCTTCATCACCCGCATGGAGTGGTCGACATTCACCAGGATCTGCGGCGCCAGATAGGCGCCGCCGTCATCGGCGGGGAACTTCGCCGGGTCGATCAGCGGCTTCGCCCCTGCCGCGATCGCCTCGGCGGTCTGCGCCCGCACCGTCGCCGGCGAAGCGCTTGTTGGCCATCGGCCCCAGCGTGGTCGAGGCGTCGAACGGGTTGCCCAGTTTCAGCGCCTGACCCAGGCCACCGACTTCTCCACGAAGGCGTCGAACAGGCTTTCATGCACATAGATCCGCTCGATCCCGCAGCAGCACTGGCCGGCGTTGTACATCGCGCCATCCATCAGCCCGTCCACCGCCGCGTCCAGGTCGGCGTCCGGCGCACGATAGCCCGGGTCCTTGCCGCCCAGTTCCAGCCCGAGCGGCGTAAAGGTGCCCGCCGCCGCGCGTTCGATCGCGGTGCCGCCGCCGACCGAGCCGGTGAAGTTGACGAAGCCGAAGGACCGCGCGCGCGATCAGCGCCTCGGTCATGTCATGGTCCAGCACGACGTTCTGGAACACGTCCTCGGGAACGCCGGCCGCATGGAAGGCCTCGGCCAGCCGCTCGCCCACCAGCAGCGTCTGGCGTCGCATGTTTCAGCACCACCGTGTTGCCCGCGATCAGCGCCGGGGCCAGCGTGTTGATGGTGGTCAGGTAGGGATAGTTCCAGGGCGCGATGATGAAGACGACGCCGACCGGCTCGCGCGCGATGCGCCGCTCGAAGCGGTCGGATGCCTCGGCCACAACCGGGGCCAGCGCCGTGGCCGCGATCTCGGCCATGTAGTTGGTGCGGTCGTTCACCCCGCCGAACTCGCCGCCATAACGGGTGGGCCGGCCCATCTGCCAGGCCAGTTCCTCCACCAGCACGTCCTTGCGTCTTGTTCAGCTCCGCGACGCCGGCCTTCACCAGCGCGATGCGCTCCTCCAGCGGACGCGCGGCCCAGCCGGGTTGCGCGGCTTTCGCGCGCGCCGCCACCGCCTGCGCCGCCTCCAGCGACAGCGCCGGGCGCTCCGGCATAGACCCGCCCGTCGACGGGCGAGATCAGTTGAATGGTCTTTGTCATGTCGTCCTCATCGGGATGGCGTGCCCATGCACGCACCGCTTGTCACGAGGGGGCATGTCGCCACACCCCCGAAGGTTCAGGCCCGCTCCAGCAGCCGCGCGACCTCGAAATCGGTCACCACGCGGTCGGTCTCGGAAATCTCCCACTGCGCGGCGTGGTGGTAATGGTCCACCACCTCGTCACCGAAGGCCGCCCGCAGCATCGCCGAGCCGTGCAGCAGGTCCGCCGCCTCGCGCAGCGTCTTGCGGGATCTCGCGAACGCCACCCGCCGCGTACATGTCGCCCTTCATTTCGGGTTCCAGCTCCATCTTCTTCTCGATCCCGTCAAGGCCCGCCGCCAGCAGCGCAGCACAGGCCAGGTAGGGGTTCATGTCCGATCCGGGGATGCGGCATTCCACCCGCACCGCCTTGGTGTGCAGCGCCGCACAGCCGGAACCCGGCGGTGCGGTTGTCCGACGACCAGACCGCCTTGGTCGGGGCGAACATGCCCACGCAGAACCGCTTGTAGCTGTTCACGTAGGGCGCGAGGAACGCCGTGATCTCGCTCGCATGGGCCAGTTGCCCGGCGAGGAAGTGCTTCATCACCGCCGACATGCCATGCTCGCCCTTCGGGTCGTGGAACGCGGCCGACTTTCCGTCGGCCGACCAGAGCGACTGGTGCACATGGCTCGACGAGCCCGCCCGGCGGTGGTCGTACTTGGCCATGAAGGTCACCGAGCGGCCCTTGGACCAGGCGATCTCCTTCACACCATTCTTGATGATCACGTGGTTGTCCGCCGTGTCGAGCGCGTCGGAGTATCGGTAGTTGACCTCTTCCTGCCCGGCCTCGGCCTCGCCCTTGGTATTCTCGATCGGGATGCCCGCGCCATAAAGCCCGTTGCGGACCGCGCGCATCACCTCCTCCTCCTTGGTGGTCTGGAAGATGTGATAGTCCTCGTTATAGGCACTGATCGGCTTCAGGTCGCGGATCTGGCCGTGCGCCTGCAGGCTGTCGCGGAAGCTCTCGTAGCTGTTCTCGAAGATGTAGAACTCCAGCTCCGTCGCCATCATCGGCTCGAAGCCCATCGCGCGGGCGCGGGCCACCTGTTTCTTCAGGATCGTGCGCGGCGCATGGGGCACTTCCTCGTGCGTGTGGTGGTCCAGCATGTCGGCCAGGCACCAGCGCGGTGCCCGGCAGCCAGGGGATCGGGCGCAGCGTGGTCAGGTCGGGCTTCAGGACATAGTCGCCGTAGCCCGTCTGCCAGGACGATGACTTGTAGCCCTGGACGGTGTTCATCTCCATGTCCACGGTCAGCAGGTAGTCGCAGCAGTGCGTCTCCTTGTAGCCGCCGTCGACGAAGAACTGCGCGAGGAAGCGCTTGCCCATCAGGCGGCCCTGCATGTCGGTGGCGGCCACCAGAACCGTGTCGATCTCGCCGGTCTTCACGGCCTTTTTCAGTGCGTCGAATGTCATGTTACCCGGCATGTGTCGTGCCTTTCGTGCAAATGTCTTGGGGAAGCCCGCGTCAGGCGGGCAGGAAAAGATCGGGGCGAAGTCTCAGCTTCGACCCAGCGCTCCGCCGAATTCCGGCTTGCGTGTCTCGAACGGCGTATGGCAGCCTGTCAGGCCGCTGCACGCCAGTCCCTTCTCCGTGCGTCTGAAACGCATCCTCCAACTCCCCGTCTCGCTTTTGTTTTGCGACAAGCTATGACAGTCGCCCGTGGCTTGGAACCCCCTTCACGCCCGCGCCATCCGGCCACGCCGCGCACCCGATAGCGCGTTGCCCGCGATCGCGGCAAGAAGGATCGCCCCGCCCACGAACGTGCCGGTCGTCGCCGTCTCGTTCAGGAACAGCCAGACCCAGACCGGTCCCAGCATCACCTCGACCATCGACAACAGCGTCAGCTCCGCGGCAGGCACCACCCGGCTGCCCAGCGTGTACAGCACCATGCCGGTCGCCAGCAGGACCGCGCCCATCGTCATCGCCACCGCGATGTCGCGCGGCGGCACCCACATCGTCTCGCCCTGGACCGCCAGCACCAGCGTGCCCAGAAGGATCGCAAAGATGCCCCCCAGCATCACCGCCGGCATCATGTCGTCCATCTTCCCCCAGCGCAGCGTGATGGTGAAGGCCGCAAAGCCGAGTGCCGAGCCAAGCGCCGAGAGGTTGCCCGCCATCGCACCCGCCGCCAACCCTTCGCGCACCATCACCAGTATGCCGAGGCAGGCCACCCCGATCGCAATCCAGGTCGCCCTCCGGACCGGTTCGCGCAGGACCAGCCAGCCCAGCACGGCCGCGAAAAAGGGCGAGGCTGCGAACAGGAATACCGCATTGGCGACGGTCGTCGTCTGGAACGCAAAGATCGACCCGGCAAAGGCCAGCACCAGCCCAAGCCCGCCGATTACCCCTGCCACCCCGACCTTGCGCACCTGACGGAACGGATGGCCCCCGGAACGCCATGTGATCCAGGCGAACAGCACGGGCACCATGCCCACCGAGCGCCACAGCACGATGCCCCAGGTTCCGGCCACCTCGACCTGACGAATGGCAAGGCCCATGAACGACCACAACAGCCCCGCTACCAGCACAAGCGTCATCCCGGTCCGATACTGCATCGCCGCCCCTCGTTTCCCCGCAGTCTCGCAGGGCAAGGGGCCGCGTCTGTTCCGTTCCCGACCGCTTGTGATGCGAACCGCGTCACGCCGGGTTCTTCCCGGTTTGGCTCAAGTTTGCGTCTTGTCGGGAAAAATACCCCACGGGGTGCGCCATTGGTTCGAAAACCAATCGGCGACGGGGTGTAAGACCTCCGCCGCCTGGGGGCTGTCGCTGGCGACGGAGGGCGGCCCTCAATAGCCCCGCGCGCGGTCCACCAGATACAGGAACGGCTCGCCTGCCTCGCCCCGCCGGATGTTCTCGGCGATGACCGCGCTTGACGTGTGGGGCCGGGTCTGTGCGGCGATATGGGGTGTTACCGTGACGCGCGGATGATGCCAGAACGGATGCTCCGGCGGCAGCGGTTCAACGCGGAACACGTCCAGCGTCGCGTGGCCCACCTGGCCGGACGTCCAGCGCCGCCAGCAAAGCCGCATCGTCGATCAGTGTTCCTCGGCCCGGATTGACGATGCAGGCCCCGCGCGCCAGCAGGCCCAGCCGCCGCGCGTTCAGCACGTTCTCGGTCGCCGCCGTGCGCGGCAGCAGCAGCACCACGATCTCGGCTCCACGCAGCGCTTGGTCAAGACCGTCCTCGCCCGAGAATGCCTCCACCTCCGGCACTTCGCGCGACGTCCGGCTCCATCCCCGCAGACGGAACTTGAAGGTTCGAAGCGCCCGCGCCACAGCCTGCCCCAATTCGCCCATCCCGAGGATCGTCACCACCCGTTCGCTGCGCCAGCGGCGTCGAGACGCCATTGGCCGACCAGTCGCCGCGGGTGCCGTGGATGAAGCGCGTCGATGCCCAGGTGATGGCGCAGCACATGCGCGCATCACATATTCCACCATGCTGTCGGTCATTGCCGGATCGACCATCCGGCGTCAGCGGCTGGGTCAGCGTCGCGTTCCCCACGATCTTTCTCGACCCCGGCCCACAGGTTCAGCACCGCCTTGCAGCGGGTGAAGGGCCGGAAATCCTCGATCGTCCCGCCGGGCGAGAACACGATGTAGTCGACCGACGCCGGATCATCCGTTCGGTCGGTCAGCCGGACATCGAACCCCGCCGCGGCCAGCGCCTGTGCAGCGCGGGACCGAAGGCAGGCCAGTCGGCCGGATCGGCCGCGAACAGGATATTGATCGTCACCGCTTACCTCGGTCGGTGGACATGCGCACTCTGCACCAGGCCGAAGGCCACCATGATCACAAGCATCGCCGACCCGCCATAGGACAGGAAGGGCAGCGGCACGCCCACCACCGGCGCCATGCCCATCACCATCGACAGGTTCACCGCCAGATAGAAGAAGAAGGTGCAGCCGATCCCGATCAGCAGAAGCTGGCTGAACCGGTCCTTCGTCTGCAGCGCCGAGGCGATGCAGAAGAAGATGATCAGCCCGTAGAGGATCAGCAGCGAAAACGCCCCGACGAAGCCGAATTCCTCGGCCAGCGTGGTGAAGATGAAGTCGGTGTGCTTCTCGGGCAGGAAGTTCAGCCGGCTCTGCGTGCCCTGCATGAAGCCCTTGCCCGACCAGCCGCCCGAGCCCAGCGCGATCTTGGCCTGGATGATGTTGTAGCCTGCCCCCAGCGGATCGGTGGTCGGGTCAAGGAAGGTGTCGATCCGCCGGTACTGGTAGTCGTGCAGGAACTGCCACGGCGTGCCCCGCGATGTAAAACACCGAGGCGACCGCCCCGGCGCCAAGGGCCAGCACCGCCGCGAAATACCACAGGCTGACCCCGGCCGCGAACATCACCGCCGCCCCGCCCATCAGCAGCATCAGCGATGTGCCGAGGTTCGGCTGGATCAGCACCAGCACCGTCGGCATCACGATCAGCAAGCACCGGGATCAGCACCCAGAGCGGGCGCGAGACCTTCTTCAGGTCGAGCCAGTCGTAGTAGGCGGCCAGCATCATCACCAGCGTGATCTTCATCAGCTCCGACGGCTGCAGATCGCAATGGCCCGATGTCGATCCAGCGCTGCGCGCCCATGCCGACCTGCGCCGAAGAACTCCACCACCAGCAGCAGCAGCACCGACACCGCATAGGCCACGCCCGCCATGTTGCGGAGAACCAGATCGGCACGAAGGCGATGGCGAACATCAGCACCAGCCCGACCGCAAAGCGCTTCATCTGCGGCTCGGCCCAGGGCTGCATGTCGCCGCCCGCGACCGAATAGAGCATCAGGAACCCCATCGCGGCGACCGCGACCAGCAGCAGCGACCAGCCCCCAGTTGAGGTAGAGCACCTTGCGGACGCCGGTCGGAACGGTCTTGACCTGATATTCGAGAAAACTCATCGCGTGCGCCTCAGGCCCGGCTCAGCTCGGTGCCGGTCATCGGCGGGCCGCAGCTTCAGGTTCTTCTGCTGCGTCTCGATCCGGTTGCGCTGGCTCGACGGATAGGCGGTCAGCGGCGGCAACCCGTCGCTCAGCGCGCGCAGCAGCGCATCGCGCGCGATCGGCGCCGCGACCAGCCGACCCGCCGCCGCCATGCTCCACCACGACCGAGCACGGCATAGCGCGGGGCATCGGCCGGCGCATAGCCCACGAACAGCGCGTGGTCGCGCCGGTTCCACGGCAGTTGTTCGTTCGTCACCACGCCCGTCGCCCGCTCTGCCGCGCTGATGTTGCGCACCTGGCTCGTGCCGGTCTTGCCCGCCATCAGCATCGCCTCATCCGCGATCCGCGACCGCCCGCAGTGCCGCGCCTGCGCGTTGACCACCGCATACATGCCCTGCTGCACCGCGCGCAGATGGTCGGCCGCAACGCCCAGCGGCTGCCGGCTCGCGGTTCCGGCGACCTCTTCGCTGCCGATGGTCCGGACGAGGCGCGGCTTCACCGCCGTTCCGCTGGCGATGCGCGCCGTCATCACCGCCAGCTGCAGCGGCGAGGTCAGCACATAGCCCTGACCGATGGCGGCGTTGATCGTGTCGCCGATCCGCCATTCGGCCTTGTGCCGCTCCTGCTTCCAGGCCTTGTCGGGCATCACGCCGTCGGTGATCGCCGACATCGGCAGATCATGCCGCACCCCGAGGCCCAGCTTGCGGCCCATCTCGGCGATCTTGTCGATGCCCGACCCGCTGCGCAACTTCGTAGTAGTAGACGTCGCAGCTTTCCTTCAGCGACGCGTTGCAGGTCGACCCGGCCGTGTCCGCCATGCCTCCAGCAGTGGAACTTGCGCCCGCCGAATTCAAGGTAGCCGGGGCAGTTCACTGTCGTGTCCGGCGTCGATCACCCCTGCCTCCAGCGCGGCCAGCGCCGTCACCATCTTGAAGGTCGATCCCGGCGGATAGGCGCCCTGCACGGTCTTGTTGGCCAGCGGGCGGTGGTCGTTTTCCATCAGCAGCGATATAGTCCGCCTGCCGGATGCCCGCGCACGAACAGGTTCGGGTCGAACGACGGGGCCGAGGCCATCGCGATCAGATCGCCATTGTGCACGTCCATCACCACGCAGGCCGCACTTTCGCCCTCCAGCCGCGCCTGCACGAAATTCTGCACATCCGCGTCGATGGTCAGGCGCAGGTCAGCGCCCGCGATACCCTCCTGCCGGTCCAGCTCGCGCATCACCCGACCGACCGAATTCACCTCGATCCGCTTGGTCCCCGCCCGGCCGCGCAGGTCGCCTTCCATCCAGCGTCTCCACTCCGATCTTGCCGATCTGGAATTTCGGGATCTGCAGCAGCGGATCGGGGTCGTCCAGCTCGGCCAGGTCAGCGTCACTGACCGGGCCGACATAGCCCACCACATGGGCAAAATCCTCGGCGCGCGGATAGCGCCGGCTCAGACCCACCTCGGGCGTCACGCCCGGCAGGGCAGGGGCGTTCACCGCCACTGCAGACAGGTCTTCCCAGCGCAGCCGGTCGGCCACGACGATCGGCACGAAGGCGCTGCGACGGTCGATTTCCTTGCGCGTCCGCTCCAGGTCGGCGGGTTGCAGCGGGATCAGCTGCGACAGCCGCGCGAGCACCTCTTCGACATCGCCCGCATCCTCGCGGGTGATGACGACGCGGTAGTTCTGCTCGTTCCCGGCGATCAGCTTGCCGTTGCGGTCAAGGATCAGACCGCGCGCGGGCGGGATCAGGCGGATGTTGATCCGGTTCTCCTCGGCCAGCAAGCTTGTAGCTCGTCGGCCTCCTCGACCTGCATGTAGCGCATCCGCGCGCCCAGCACGGCGATGAAGCGCCGCCATCGCGCCGCCCAGCAGCAGGGCGCGGCGGTTGATCTTGCGCGCGCTTGCTTCGCTGTCCTTGGCCGTGCGTCTCACAACCGCCTCCCATAGGCATCGACTTCGCCCGTCGCAGGCTTGCGAACGCCGAAGGCGAGTGCCGAAACCGCAACCACCACAGGATAGCACAGGATCGAGGCGACAAGCCTGCACCATCGTCTGCCCAAGGCCGACCTGATCGGCAGCATCGTGATCGCCAGCACCATGCCGGTATCGCCAGGTCACGGCGGTCATGATGCCCGACACGAGCAGCCATTCCAGCGACAAAGCTCAACTCGCGCGTCAGCGCCGCGCGGCCACGCAGGAACTCTGCTGCCAGCACCACCAGCGCGGCCCACAGGCCCGGCGGGCGCATCAGCAAGCAAATCCTCAATCAGCACGATCACTGCGATCAGCAGCGCGGGCACGTAATCCGGTCGGCGCAGCACCCAGACAAACGTGAGGCACAGCAGCAGGTCCGGCCCCGGCCAGCCCCCCGCCACCGACCCGAGCGGCAGCAGCCGCACGAACAACAGCACGGCGGCCAGCAGCGCATAAAGCCCGCGAAAGGCCCAGACGGCGGTCGGAACGCTTTCAGCCATTCGCTGCCCTCCGCTGTCGTCGGCCGGCGGGCGGCGCCGCTCGACCTCCGGCTGGGCGGGCGGCGGGCGATCAGCGCGCCCGGCTCGGTGATCGCGTTCGCTCTCGTGGCTGCGCAGCACGCGCAGGAACTCCAGCCGCTCGTAATCCGCCGCCAGCCGCACCCGCAGCCGCCCGTCCGCGCCCTGCGCCACCTGCCCCACCAGCAGTCCCGCCGGGAAACACGCCGCCATCGCCCGAACTGACCACCCGGTCGCCGGGCCGCACCAGATCCGGCTTCTCCAGAAACTCCAGCGGCGGCGCCGAGGTATTGTCGCCCGACAGCAGCGCCTTCTGCCCCGAAGGCTGCACCGTCACCGGAATCCGGCTGTTGCTGTCGGTCAGCAGGATCACCCGGCTCGTCGTCTGCCCCACGCCCGAGATGCGCCCGACCAGACCGATCCCGTCCATCGTCGCCCAGCCGTCGCGGATGCCGTCGCGCGCGCCCACGTTCAGCAGCACCGATTGCCGGAACGGGCTGCCGCTGTCGGCCAGCACCACGCCCGGTGACATGCGTCAGCCTCGGGTCCAGCCGCACCTGATTCAGGTCCAGCAGCCGGGCGTTCTTCTGCTCCAGCTGCAGCGCCGCCTCGCGCCACGCCTTCATCTGCTGCAACTCGCGCCGCAGTTCCTGGTTCTGCTCGTAGATGCGGGCGTAGGACTGGAAGTCGTCGATCATCGCGGCCGCCTTGGTGATCGGCAGCATCGCCCAGTCGAAGTTCGGCACCACCCGGTCGACCAGCGCCGCGCGGAAGCGTTCGACCCGCGGGCTGTCGATCCGCCACAGCAGGAACAGCGCCAGCAGCAGCAGCACCAGCAGCGCCCACGAGGATGCGCCGCAGCGGGCGTCGTGAACTCGTCCGGCGATGTCCGGTCTCTTGCCACGGCTGTCAGGTCTCCGGCGCGGGGCCCAAGGCGGGTCGGGCCGCGCCTCAGCTGTCGTAGTCGATCACATGCCGAAGCTGCTTTTCATATTCCAGCGCCTTGCCGGTGCCAAGCGCCACACAATTCAGTGACTCGTTGGCGACCGAGATCGAAAGCCCGGTCTGTTCGCGCAAGCGCAAGGTCCAGATCGCCCAGCAGCGCCCCGCCCCCGGTCAGCATCACGCCCCGGTCCACGATATCCGCCGCCAGGTCCGGCGGCGTGGCTTCCAGCGCCTGCATCACCGCGTCGCAGATCTGCTGCACGGGTTCGGCCAGCGCCTCGGCCACCTGCGCCTGGTTGATCTCGGTTTCCTTCGGCACGCCGTTCAGCAGGTCGCGCCCCCGGATGGTCATGCTCGGCGCCGCGCCCGTCATCGGGCATCCGCGCGGTGCCGATGCTGGTCTTGATCCGCTCGGCCGTCGATTCGCCGATCAGCAGGTTCTGGTGGCGGCGCAGATAGCTGATGATCGCCTCATCCATCCGGTCGCCGCCGACGCGGACCGACCGCGCATAGACGATGTCGCCCAGCGACAGCACCGCCACTTCCGTGGTGCCGCCGCCGATATCCACCACCATGTTGCCGGTCGGGTCGGTGATCGGCATCCCCGCCCCGATCGCCGCCGCGATCGGCTCCGCGATCAGCCCGGCGCGCCGCGCGCCGGCCGACAGCACCGACTGGCGGATCGCCCGCTTTTCCACCGGCGTCGCGCCATAGGGCACGCAGACGATGATCTTCGGCTTCGAAAAGGTGGTGCGCTTGTGCACCTTGCGGATGAAGTGCTTGATCATCTCTTCGGCCACGTCGAAGTCGGCGATCACGCCGTCGCGCATCGGGCGGATCGCCTCGATGCTGCCCGGCGTGCGGCCCAGCATCAGCTTGGCATCCTCGCCGACGGCCAGAACCTGCTTCTTGCCGTCCTTGACGTGATAGGCCACGACCGACGGCTCGTTCAGGACGATGCCCGCGGCCCTTGACATAGACGAGCGTGTTCGCCGTGCCGAGGTCGATCGCCATGTCTGACGAGAATAGACCCGAGAGTACCGACATCCTGAGGTGATCCTTGATGGCCCAAAAAACAACACGCCCGCGACTCGGGGCTCCGAGGCGGGCGTCTCCTTATACGAACCGTCATGGTTAAGGGAAAGGCCTCAGCCGAACTCGTTCGGCGCAATTCCGCGTGCAAAGGCCTCTGACGCAGGGTCGGGCAGGCCCAGGCAAGACACAGGGCAGACCGGAGATGCCGCACAATGACAATCCCCGGCACCCTTCGCCGCCCGTTTCGGCTGGGAATGTTCGATTGTGACCGAACGCGCCTTCGGCCTGTCGTCACGGAAAGTCTCCAACACGTTCCCGTCAACAAACGCCACGTCCGCCGAGGCCGCACCGCCTTGCCTCTCCTCGCCAACAGCTTTCATGCTACGCTCCGGCGGGATCGAGGAGTGGGGAAGGACAACATGGCAGGGGTTCAGGGACGGATCGCCCTCGTCACGGGCTGCGGTGCGCCCGATGGAATCGGCTTCGCCACCGCCCGCGCGCTCGCCGCCGCCGGGGCCCGCGTCGCCATCACCTCGACCACCGACCGCATCTTCGACCGCCTGCGAGACCTGGGCGAAGGTCACATTGCCATCGTCGCCGACCTCACCCGGCCGCAGGCGGTAACCGACCTCTTCGCGCAGATCACCGCACAACTCGGCCCGGTGGAGGTTCTGGTGAACAATGCAGGCATGGTTCAGACCGGCAAGCGAACGAAGCGCGCGCAGGTAGCGGGTCTTTCGGATGCCGACTTCCAGCACCACCTGATGCTGAACGTCACCACCACCTTCCACTGCATCCGCGCCGCCCTGCCGCCGATGCAGGCCGGTCGATATGGCCGGATCGTCAACATGGCCTCCGTCACCGGCCCGCTCGTCACCATCGACGGCTCATCGGGATATGCCACGGCCAAGGCCGCGGTCACCGGCCTAACCCGCGCCACGGCGCTGGAATACGCTCGCCACGGCATCACCTGCAACGCCGTGCTGCCCGGCTGGATACAGACCGGCTCCTCCTCCGCCAGGGAACTGCGGGCAGGGCGCGCGACCCCCGCCACCCGCCCCGGCACCCCCGCCGAGGTCGCCGCCTGCTGTCTGTTCCTCGCCTCCGAGGAAGCCTCCTACGTCAACGGGGCGATGCTGGTCGTCGATGGCGCGAACACGCTGGTCGAGATGAAGGGCTAGTGCCGGCGGCGGCCAGCCGGGGCAATGACGGACCGTCGCCGGGCAGACGCACCAGCCCCCCCTGCGATTGTCAGTCCCGATCGATCCGGACGCGCGGCAAGGGAATTCGCGAATGAGCGGTGGCGAGTCTCGGCCCGCAGTTTCCCGGCCCCTCCCAGCCCCCCGTTCACATCGTAAGATTGCATTAACTGATTAACTGTACGTCAACCATGCGAGGTCTCAGCGCGGGTCGGGCAGCCATGGCACTATTCAAGCAGATGACTGCACCCTCCGGCGTCCCGAGGGAAGGCGGGCTTGACGCGCTGAAGCTGTTGCTCGCCATCTCCGTCGTCGGCATCCACGGAAATTTTCTGCGCGATGTGAACCCTGTTCTCAGCGCGGTCCTTGTTGACGGATTGTTCCGCATCGCGGTCCCCACTTTCTTTCTCATCGGCGGGGTCTTCTTTGCCCGGATGACCGACCACCAGATCGCCAGATGGCTTCGCCGCCTGCTGGGCCTCTATGTGATCTGGATGCTCGCCTATTCCGGATACTGGCTCGATCTCGGCCCTCTTGCCATCAGACGCATGGTCCGCACCCTGTTGGTCGGTCATCACCACCTGTGGTTCCTTTCGGCCCTGATCACGGCCGTGGCGGTGCTTTGCGCGCTGCGCCGGCTGCCGACCCGCCGATTGCTTGCCATCGCTGGCTGTGCCTATCTCATGGGCCTCGCCCTGCAATACGCGGGCGCCTATCATCTGTTCGCCGATCCAGCGATAGACCGGCGGCTGCAGATGACGTGGGTCTACCGCAATGGCCTGTTCGTGGGCTTGCCCTTCCTCACCTTCGGTTACCTCATGGCCCGCCACGAGCAGGCGATCCGCCTCTCTCACGCGGCGCTGTCGCGTCTCCTGTTTGCAGGGGTCATGCTGCTGCTCGCCGAGGCGTTGCTCAACCACGCTCATGCCCCCGGGGCCGACAGTTTCGATCTGCTGGTGATGCTGCCGTTCGTCTGCCCCCTGATTGTGCTTCGCGCGCGGCAGATCCTGGTCACGGCGGACATCCGGATGGTCGCGCAGGTCTCGACCGGGATCTACCTGATCCACCCTCTGATCCTAGACCGCATCCGCGCCCTGACCGATTGGCCCGAGACGCCACAGGTTGGCCTGACCGTCGCGCTGTCGGCAGTCGTCTCGTACCACGGCCTGATCCTGCTGCAGTTCATTGCCCGCAGCGAAGCCGCGGTCAGGGACAGGCGGGTATCCCTCCCGCCCGTCCTGCTGCCCGGTCAGGACGCGTCGCGGTAGTTGACCTGCTTCACGTCGCTGTCCGGCGCCGATTTCGTCCGCCGCACGATCAGCCGGTTCAGCGCGTTGACATAGGCCTTCACGCTGGCCACCACCGTGTCGGTATCCGCCGACTGCCCCGTCGCGATCCGCCCGTCCTCCTCCAGCCGGACCGAGACCGTGGCCTGCGCATCCGTGCCCTCGGTGACCGCACTCACCTGGTAGAGCTGCAGCCGCGCCTTGTTCGGATACAGCGCCTTCACCGCGTTGAAGGCCGCATCCACCGGCCCGTCGCCCGGCGCCTCGACCGAATGGTCCACCCCGTCGATCCCCAGCGTCAGCTCCGCCTCGCCGCGGTCCGTCCGTGCCGCAGACCACGCGCAGCCGCTTCACCTGCAACGTGTCGTGGCTGGTGTTGGTCTCCTGGTCCGTCATCAGCGCGATCAGGTCGTCGTCGTAGACTTCCTTCTTGCGGTCGGCCAGCGCCTTGAACCGCACGAAGACGTCGTTCAGCTGGTTGTCGGCCAGCTCGTATCCCAGCTCGTTCAGCTTGGCCCGCAGCGCCGCCCGCCCCGAATGCTTGCCCATCACCAGGTTCGTCTCGGACAGCCCGATATCCGTCGGGCCGCATGATCTCGAACGTCTCGGCGTTCTTCAGCATCCCGTCCTGATGGATGCCGCTTTCATGCGCGAAGGCGTTCTTGCCCACGATGGCCTTGTTGAACTGCACCGGAAAGCCGCTGACGGTGGCCACCTTGCGGCTGATGTTCATGATCTTCGTCGTGTCGATGCCGGTCCGGTAGGGCAGGATGTCGTTGCGCACCTTCAGCGCCATCACCACCTCTTCCAGCGCCGTGTTGCCGGCCCGCTCGCCCAGCCCGTTGATCGTGCATTCGATCTGCCGCGCGCCCGCCTCCACCGCCGCCAGCGCGTTGGCCGTCGCCATGCCCAGGTCGTTGTGGCAATGCGTGGCGAAGATGATCGTGTCCGCCCCCGGCACCCGCTCCAGCAGCATCCGGATCAGGTCCGCAGCTTTCGCGCGGCGCGGTGTAGCCCACCGTGTCGGGGATGTTGATCGTCGTCGCCCCCGCCTTGATCGCGATCTCCACCACCCGGCACAGGTAGTCATGCTCGGTCCGCGTCGCGTCCATCGGCGACCACTGGACGTTGTCGCAGAGGTTGCGCGCATGGCGTCACCGTCTCGTGGATCCGCTCCGCCATCTGGTCCATGTCGAGATTCGGGATCGCCCGGTGCAGCGGCGAGGTGCCGATGAACGTGTGGATGCGCGGGCTGCTTCGCATGGCGCACCGCCTCCCAGCAGCGGTCGATGTCCTTGAAGTTCGCCCGCGCCAGCCCGCAGATCACCGCGTTCTTCGCGCCCGCTTGGCGATGTCGCGTCACCGCCTCGAAATCGCCCTCGCGAGGCGATGGGGAACCCCGCCTCGATGATGTCCACGCCCATCTCGTCCAGCAGCGCCGCGATCTCCAGCTTCTCGGCATGGGTCATGGTGGCGCCCGGCGACTGTTCGCCGTCGCGCAGCGTGGTGTCGAAGATCAGGACGCGGTCCTGTTTGCTTTTGTCGGTCATGTCAGATCGTCCCTGTGCCTCTGGCTTTCCTCCCGGGCGCTGGTCACCTCCGAGCGTTCGCGCCCGAAGGGCACGCTCAGAGGCGAGCTAAGGAGAAGCAGCCGCACGGGGGCCCAGAGCGCAAAGCGCTCCGGCGGTGGCGATGATCGGATCCCGTGTCATGGGGCGCGACAATACGGAGCATCCCGCAAAAGAAAAGCCGTAAATCCATGCCGATGCCTTCATCTTGGTCCAAATATCCCCGCCGGAGGCGCCTGCGGCGGGGTCGGACGCTCCGCGGGGGATATTTCTGCCAAGATGAATGGCCAAGGCGGTGCCCGGCCCTAGGTCTCGCGGACGACAGGGCAGGGGGCAGGGCATGGAACGGGCATTGGTGATCGGCGCGACGGGCGGCATCGGCGCGGCACTTGTCGCTGCGCTCGCGCGTCGCGGGGGCGGGCGTGACCGGCCTGTCGCGCGCGCCGATGGTCTCGATCTGACCGACGAGGCGAGCATCGCCCACGCTGATCGGCACGCTGGACGGCGCCCTTCGACATGATCCTCGTCGCCACCGGCGCGCTGGAGATCGACGGGCGCGTGCCCGAGAAAACCCTGCGTGCGCTCGATCCCGCAGGCGCTTGCCGCGCAGTTCGCGCTCAACGCCATCGGCCCCGCGCTGGTGCTCAAGCACGCGCTCCGGCTGATGCCCGCGCGATCGGCCGGCGCGCTTCGCGGCGCTCTCGGCCCGCGTCGGCTCCATCGGCGACAACCGCCTCGGCGGCTGGTATCTCCTACCGCGCCGCCAAGGCCGCGCTGAACCAGATCGTCCACACCGCCGCCATCGAGATCGCGCGCACCCACCCGAGGCCATCGTCGTCTGCCTCCATCCCGGCACGGTCGCCACCCGCTTCACCGCGAAGCTACGCCGGCACGCCACCCCGCCGTCCCGCCCGAGACCGCTGCCGCCAACCTGCTGGCCGTGCTCGACCGGCTCGACCCCCGCCGACACCGGCGGCTTCTTCGACTGGCAGGGCACGCCGGTCCCATGGTAGCCCGCCTCGTCCTGTCGCTGGGCGACCAGCTGACCTCCGCGGTCGCCGCCCTGCGCGCCGCCGACAAGGCGCGCGACATCGTCGTGATGGCCGAGGTGATGGCCGAGGCGAGCTATGTCCGCCACCACCCGCAAGAAGATCGCCCTCGTCTTCGCCGCCATGCGCCATTTCGCGGCCGAGCTGCAGTGCCGACGGCTGGCGCGTCGCCTACACCCGCCTCGACGATCCCGGCAACAGCCACTCGCTGCCCGGCGAGCTGCTGCGCCGCGCCGCCGAGACCGGAGCGACCGAGGTCATCGCCACGCGCCCCGGCGAATGGCGCCTGATCGCCGCGCTGGAGGACGACGCCACTCGACGTCACCCTGCTGCCCGACGACCGCTTCCTCTGCTCCGAGGGCGCGTTCGCGCGCTGGGCCGAGGGCCGCAAGCAGTTGCGGATGGAGTTCTTCTACCGCGACATGCGCCGCAGGACCGGCCTTCTGATGGAGGGCGACCAGCCTGCGGGCGGTCAGTGGAACTTCGATCACGACAACCGCAAGCCCGCCAAGGCCGACCTGTTCCGCCCGCGCCCGCCACGCTTCGCGCCCGATCCGATCACCGAAGAGGTGCTGGCGCTTGTCGAGACCCGCTTCCCCGGCAATTTCGGCACCCTTCGCCCGTTCGGCTGGGCGACCACCCGCACGCAGGCACTCGAAGCGCTCGACCACTTCATCGCCCAGTCCCTGCCCACCTTTGGCGACGAGCAGGACGCGATGCTCGCGTCCGACCCGACCCTGTCCCACGCCCTCATCTCGCCTTACCTCAACCTCGGCCTGCTTGACCCGCTCGATGTCTGTCGGCGGGCCGAAGCCGAATGGCAGCAGGGCAGGGCACCGCTGAATGCGGTCGAAGGCTTCATCCGCCAGATCCTCGGCTGGCGCGAATTCGTGCGCGGCATCTACTTCCTCGAGGGCCCCGACTATACCGCCCGCAACGCGCTCGGCCACACGCCGCGCCGCTGCCGCCGCTCTACTGGGGCGCGCCGACCGCGATGAACTGCCTGTCGCACGCCGTGGCCCAGACCCGCGACATGGCCTATGCCCATCACATCCAGCGGCTGATGGTCACCGGCAATTTCGCCCTTCTGGCAGGCGTCGATCCCCCATGCTGTGCACGAATGGTACCTTCAGGTCTATATCGACGCCTATGAATGGGTCGAGGCCCCCAATACCGTCGGGATGAGCCAGTTCGCCGATGGCGGCGTGGTCGGCTCGAAACCCTATGTCTCGTCAGGCGCCTATATCGACCGGATGTCGGACTATTGCGGCACCTGCGCCTACCGGGTGAAAGACAAGACCGGCCCGCGGGCCTGCCCGTTCAACCTGCTCTACTGGCATTTCATGAACCGCCACCGCGACCGGTTCGCAGGGCAACCCCCGCATGGCCCAGATGGTCCGCACCTGGGACAGGATGGACGACGACCACCGCACCCGGGTGCTTGCCGAGGCCGATGCGTTCCTCGCCCGGCTCGACGCGGGCGCGCCGGTCTGACGGGAATTCCCGGAGCGCGGGCGTGCTTTCCGGCGCGCCGGACGGCTCCGGTCGGTTCAGGTCAGGGCGCGCAACCTGCCCCGGCCGGTCGATCCCGCCCCAGCCGCCGACAGGGTTGCGACGGCGCGCGAAGCATCGTGGTTGCCCGGTGCCATCTTGCAAGAACATCCCTTGGTCCGGGGCTGCGCGAGGTCGCTTTCCGCCGGCGCGTTCAGTTCCCCTCGGGCGCAGCTTCGGTTCCACCGGCCGCATCCGCTGCCGGGGCAGGGGCGGTCAGCGCGCCGTCCCGCCACTGGCCGCCCGTCTCCTGCCCCGTGGCATAGCGCATCACGCCATCGCCCTGGCGCTTGCCGGCCACGAAACTGCCCTCGTAGACATCGCCATTGGCATACGTGGCCACGCCCTTGCCGTCGATCTCGCCGGCCTTCCACTGGCCGACATAGCGGAAGCCGTCCGCCATCACGATCTCGCCCTGACCCTCGCGCTGGCCGTTCACGAACTGACCTTTGTAGACCGTGCCATCGGCATAGGTGGCCGTGCCCGTCCCCTGACGCTGGCCGTTCACCCACTGGCCGACATAGACGTAGCCGTCGGGATAGGTCATCTTGCCCGTCCCCTCGATCTTCGCCGCCTTGAATTCGCCCTCGTAGACCAGCTTGTTGGCATAGACCGCGCGACCCTTGCCCTCGGGCACCCCGGCCTTCCAGGTGCCGTCATAGGTCGCGCCGTCGGCATAGGTGATCTTGCCCGCACCCTCGGCCTGATCGCCCCTGAACGCGCCGACATAGACCGACTTGTCGGGATAGGTCACCGTCGCCTGCCCCTCGCGGCGGCCCTCCATCCAGTCGCCGTCATAGACATATCCGTCGGCACTGCGGAACACGCCCTTGCCCTGCTGGCGGTCGGCCACGAAGCCGCCCTCGTAGACGTCGCCATTGCCATAGGTGATCTTGCCGACCCCCTGCCGCTGGCCGTTCACCAGCGGCCCCTCGTAGACGTCACCATTCGCCTGCGTCAGCTTGCCGGTGCCGTTCATCTGGCCGTCGGCCCACTGACCCACATAGGTCAGCCCGTCCGGCAAGGTGAGCGTGCCCGTGCCCTGCCGCTGACCCTTTGCCAGATCGCCCTCATAGACCGCGCCATCCGGGTAGGTGACCTTGCCCTTGCCTTCCTTCACGCCCGCGACCCAGGTGCCGTCATAGACATAGCCGTCCGGGCTTTCCATCCGGCCCTGCCCATCATGCACCGCGTCCTTGAAACTGCCGGTGTAGACCGCGCCGTTGGGATAGTGCGCGGTGCCGGTTCCGGTCATCTGGCCGTCCACCCAGTCGCCCTCGTAGGTGCCGCCATCGGCGAAGGTTATCTTGCCCTTGCCCTGCGGCTTGCCCTGGGCGAATTCGCCTTCATAGACCGAGCCGTTGGGAAAGCGCGCCTTGCCCTTGCCCTTGATTTCGCCCGCCACCCATTCGCCCGTGTATTCATAGCCGTTGGGCAGCCGATAGGTGCCGATGCCGTCCTGCCGGCCGTCCTTGAATGTGCCCTCGTAGACGCTGCCATCGTCATACTGCTTGGCGATCACCTCGCCATCGGTCTGCGCCGCGGCAAGGTTCGGCGCGGTGCCCAGCACCGCCGCCAGAAGCCCCGCCCGGACGATCCGAAAGCCTGCCGTTTCCACCACGTCCGAACCTCCTGCAAGACCGCCTTTGCGCGCCGTAACCGGCGCCGCCCACAGGCGACCGTCGGAACGTAAACGCCCCGCCCACGCCGCGCAAGCCGCCGCACCCGCAATCGGCTTTTCCTCGCCCGCCAACCTGCTAGAACCTCAGGCGACGCGGCGCGCCCGCGCCCCTGTCCGGAGATGCCGATGGCCGACACCTTCCGCCTGACCATGGCGCAGATGAACCCGGTCCTCGGCGACTTTGCGGGCAACGCCGCCAAGGCCCGCGCCGCGTGGCAGGCGGGCCGCGCCGCGGGAAGCGACCTTGTCGCCCTGACCGAGATGTTCCTGACCGGCTACCAGACGCAGGACCTCGTCCTGAAGCCCGCCTTCGTCGAGCAGGCGACGGCCGCACTCCACCGCCTTGCGGCCGAGACTGCGGATGGTCCGGCCCTGGGCATCGGTGCGCCGCACCGCGCGGGTGCCAAGCTCTACAATGCCTACCACATCCTGCACGGCGGGCGCATCCACGCCACCGTTCTGAAGCACCACCTGCCCAACTCCGATGTCTTCGACGAAAAGCGCGTCTTCACCCCGTCCGACGTGCATGGGCCCCGTGCGCCTCGGCCCGCTGCGCATCGGCATCCCGATCTGCGAGGACAGCTGGCACCCCGACGTATGCGAGACGCTGGCCGAGACGGGGGCCGAGATCCTGCTCGTCCCCAACGGCTCGCCCTATCATCGCGGCAAACCGGATGTGCGGATGAACCTGATGGTCGCCCGCGTGGTCGAAACCGGCCTGCCGCTCGTCTATCTCAACATGATCGGCGGGCAGGATGACCAGGTCTTCGACGGCGCCTCCTTCGTGCTGAACCCCGGCGGGCAGCTTGCGCTCCAGATGCCCCAGTTCGACGAAGGCGTGGCGCATGTCGACTTCGTCCGCACGCCCGACGGCTGGCGCGCCGGGCAGGGCCCGCTCGCGCCCATCCCCGACGGGCACGAGGCCGACTACCGCACGATGGTGATGGGCCTGCGCGACTACCTTGCGAAATCCGGCTTCGCCAAGGTTCTGCTCGGCCTGTCGGGCGGCATCGACAGCGCCATCGTGGCAACCATCGCCGCCGATGCCATCGGCCCGCAAAACGTCCGCTGCGTCATGCTGCCCTCGCAGTTCACGTCGCAAGCCTCGCTCGACGATGCCGAGGCCGTGGCGCGGGCACTGGGCTGCCGGCTCGACACCGTGCCGATCAGCGGCCCGCAGGCGGCGGTAGGCGAAGCACTCGGCCCGCTCTTCGCCGGAACCCAAACCGGCATCACGGAAGAAAACATCCAGTCCCGTCTGCGCGGCCTGCTGCTCATGGCGCTGTCGAACAAGTTCGGCGAGATGCTGCTGACCACCGGCAACAAGTCCGAGGTCGCCGTCGGCTACTGCACGATCTATGGCGACATGAACGGCGGCTACAACCCGATCAAGGATCTCTACAAGACCCGCGTTTTCTCGATCTGCCGCTGGCGCAATGAACACCATCGCCCCTGGATGCTCGGCCCCGCGAGCGAGGTCATCCCCCCCCGCGTCATCGACAAGCCGCCAAGCGCCGAACTGCGCCCCGACCAGCGCGACGATGACAGCCTGCCGCCCTATCCCGTGCTCGACGCCATCCTCGAAGGACTTGTAGACCGGGATGACTCCGTGGCCGACCTTGTGGCCCGGGGATTTGACCGGGCGACCGTCAAGAAGGTGGAACACCTGCTCTTTCTTAGCGAATACAAACGCTTCCAGTCTGCCCCCGGCACTCGCCTGTCCACGCGCGCGTTCTGGCTCGACCGCCGCTACCCCATCGTGAACAGGTGGCGGGACGAGGGGTGAGCGCCCCGAAGCGGCGCGCTCCCGCCCCACGGCAAAGGCCGGGCGCCGACGTGAGCGACCGCTTCAGATGCGGAATTCCGGATAGAACCGCTCGAAATGCTCCCGCATCGCGGACAGCCCCGCGCTGAACACCGGACCCCTACCGATGCCGATCCGGAAATGGTCCTGCGGCACATCCGTCAGGTCCGAGGCATAGATGGATGACGGCAGCAGCACGATGCCGCTTTCCTCCAGCAACCGTCGACAGAACACCTCGCCCCCCTCCGGTCCCAGGTAGCGCGGGAAGGCGACGCATCCGCCCTGTGGCCGCGCCCAGTCAACCAGCCCGGGATAGTCGGCGAACAGCCCTTCCAGCGCGATGGCATTGGCCTCGATCAGCGCGCGGTTTCGCGACAGGATCTGGTCGCGCGCCTTCAGCGCGATCAGCGCCAGCACCTCTGACGGCCCGGAATTGCAGATCGACAGATAGTGCTTGTAGCGTTCGACCTTCTCCAGCACCTCCCTGTCGGGCGAGGCGATCCAGCCGATCCGAAGACCCGGCAATCCAAAGGCCTTGGACATCACGTTCAGCGATATGCCGCGCTCGTAGACATCGGCAAGCTGCGGCATCCGGTCGTCGGGGTTGATCTCGACACCGCGATACACCTCGTCGCTGAGCAGGTAGATGCCCCGCGCGCGGCACATCGCGACCACGGCATCCAGATCGCCGCGAGGCATCAGCGTGCCCGTCGGGTTGTGCGGAAAGTTCAGTGAAAGAAGCTTCGTGTTGGGCCGGATCGCCGCGCGCAGGTCGTCGGGGTCAAGTCGCCAGCCTGCCCCGTTGCGGCGCAGGGGCACGCCTGTCACCTCGCAGATGGTCAGCGGCAGCGTTTCGGCACTTTGATAGTTCGGCGTGGGCACGATGGCGTGATCAGCGGGTCCGAGCAGCACCTTCGCGACCGCGTAAAGTCCCTCGCCCGCCCCCGCGAGGCACAGGATGTTTTCGGGCGTCATGCTGTCATAGGTCCGTGCGATCTCGGCCCGCAACGCGGGCGCGCCCCACGTCTGGGTATAGCCGAGCCACAGATCGTCGAACGCGGCCCGGTCCTCGGGGTCCGCCATCGCCAGCAGTTCGCGCATCGACATGCTTTCGAGGTCCGATGCCGTCATGTGGTGGCGGGCCGAAAACTCCCACCGCGAGAAGAAGACTTCCAGACCGAAGTCCTTGAGTGCGCGCGGCGTGGTCATGTCAGGTCTCCTGCCCCCTGTTGGCCGTGCGGATCAGCACGTAAAGCGACGCGCGCGATATGCCCAGCGCCTGTGCGACATAATCGGCAGCGCCGCGCGACGAAAAGATGCCCGCCGCCAGCAAACGCTCGACGATCATGCGCCGTTCTTGCCTGCGAAGCTGTGCAAGCGGAAGTTTCAACTCGCGCAGCGCGTTTGCGACAATGGTATTGGCCAGCTCGCGCCAGTCGTTCCGCAGCAGCGCCGGCGCATCTGCCTCGGGCGCGCAGATCGCGGCAAGCACGCGCCGCGCCGCCTCCAATGCGTCGATCCGCAGGTTGATGCACAGCAGCGCCACAGGGTTCCCGCTGTCGTCGCGCAGCAGCGCCGAGACCGACCGCAGACGCGCGCCGTCGGGATTCGATTTCAGATAGGGTCCGATCGTGTCGTCGGGGCGCAGCTCCGCCCGGTAGTCGGCCGTTTCGACCAGCGAGAGGTCGCCCACCCTGCGGGGCGAGACGGCGCCCTCGATATGCGCGATGCGCCCGGTTCCAATATCATGCAGCACCACCTCGACCGAGTTCGGGAATACCATCGTCATCGCCCGGCAGAGCGGCAGGTAACGGTCTAGGGGCGCAGGTCCGGCCACGGTCAAACAGGAAATCCATTTCTGGACGTTTTGTATTGACTCATGCCGGGTTCGTCAATTGACGACACTTGCATCTGCGAACCGCGGCAGACGCACCTCCTCAGGGTCCGCGCCCCGCGACGGGTTCCGAGGACGGTGCGCCTCGCGGATCAAGCCCGGAAGGTGAAAAATGCCCTGACCGTGTCGAGAAATTTGTTCGAAATCAAAGGGCGCAGAGGGTGTCGCACTGTGCGACATCCCTCACACCCGCCTGACCTCGCATCCCTTCACCAGCCGCTCCACGTCCTCGGCCCGGCAGAGATCCGTGGCTTCGGTCATCACTGCCGCCGCCGCCGCACAGACCCCCTGGGCCAGCGCCACCTCCGGTCCCAGCCCCCGCGCCAGAGCCAGGATGAACGCGCCCACAAAGCTGTCCCCCGCCCCCACCTTCGACACGACCGCTACCTTCGGTGCTACCGCGTGCAGCCGCAGCCCCGCCTCGGCCAGCACCGATCCATCCGCCCCCCGCGCCACGATCACCTGCCGCGCCACCCCTGCCAGCACCAGACCCTGCGCGAAATCTGCGGTCTCCTCCCGCGTCAGCAGCCGCCGCCCCGCCAGCGCCTCGGCCTCCTCGCCATCCATCCGCAGCAGCCTCAGCCCCGGGATCGGCCGCTCCACCGCCTCGTGCAGCGCCTTGCCCGAGGTGTCCAGCACCACCTCCATGCCACTCATCGCTGCGGCAAGCTGCGCCGGGAAATCCACCGGAACGCCCGGCGGCTGGCTGCCCGAGATCACCGCGAACGCGCCCGACTTGCCCGCCGCCCGCAGCAACTGGAACACCCGCGCCCGATCCTGCGGCCCCCAGGCCGGCCCCGGCAGCATGAAGCGGTATTGCCGCCCCGTCTCGTCCTCGGTCACGGTCAGGCTCTGCCGTGTCTCGCCCGGCCCGGTGATGCCCAGGAACGTGATGCCCGCCTCGCGCAGCAGTTCCGCCAGACGGTCCCCCGTCAGCCCCCCCAGCGCCACCAGCGCCAGCGCCTCGCCCCCCAGGGCGTGAATTGCGCGCGCCACGTTGATGCCGCCCCCGCCGGGATCAAGCCGCGGCTCCGAGCAGCGCAGCTTCTCGTCCGGGATCAGGCGGGCCACATCCGTTGCCATGTCCAGCGCCGGGTTCAGTGTCAGCGTCAGCACCGGCACCTGAACGGGCGCGGCAGTGTCGGGGTCCAGTGTCATCGCATCTGTCCTGCAAGCCTTACCCCGAGACTACGCCCGTCTTCCGACTTCGCACAAGCGCACAGACCCTGCGCAAAGATCGGCAATCGCCCGGCAGACCGCAGCGGGCTAAGGTCGCGCCAATTCTTGTGAAGGGAACCAGATCATGACCGTCAAACTCGCCATCCTGTTCTACTCGACCTACGGCACCAATCAGACGATGGCGGAAATCGCCGCCGAAGCCGCACGGGCCGCCGGGGCGGAGGTCAGGTTGCTCCGCATCGCGGAAACCGCACCCGAAAGCGTCGTGAACAGCCAGGACGGCTGGAAGGCGCAGGTGTCACGTGCCGCCTCGATCCCGGTTGCCACGCCCGCCGACATGGAATGGGCGAACGCCTACCTCTTCTCCAGCCCCACCCGTTTCGGCGGTGCGGCCAGCCAGGTCCGGGCATTCATCGACACGCTGGGCGGACAATGGTTCACCGGCGCTTTGGCGAACAAGGCCGTCTCGGCCATGACCAGCGCCCAGAACCCGCATGGCGGGCAGGAGGCGACGCTGCTGAGCCTCTATACCACCTTCCTGCACTGGGGGTCGATCATCGTGGCGCCGGGCTACACCGACGGCGCGATCTTCGCGTCGGGCGGCAACCCCTACGGCTACAGCCACACGCAGGGCAAGGACTTCGACGAGGTCGCAAAGGCCTCGATCGGCCACCAGGCCAAGCGTCTGGTCGAGATCGCGGCCAAGCTCGCCGCCTGATCATTCGCCTCATGTATGAAAAGGGCGGCCCGTCTGGGCCGCCCTTCGCCGTTCAGGCATCGGTCGCTCAGCCGTTCAGCATCATCTGGTAGCTCGCGGGCACATAGCGGAACCCGTCGCCCTGCGCCTCGACATAGCCGAGCGCGGGGAACGGCATGTGATACCCGATGAAGGGAATGCGATCTGCCGCCAGCATCCCGAACACAGCCTTGCGGGATGCTGCCGCGCCGGCCTTGTCGGCATCGAACTTCACCTCCCAATCCGGGTGCGCCAGCGACCAGACATAGTGGTTCGCCGTGTCGGCGGTCAGGGCAAGCTGCTGCCCGCCGCTTTCGATCAGGTAGACCATGTGACCCGGCGTATGTCCCGCCGCCATCTTCGCGGTGATGCCCGACGCGACGCTTCCGCCATCGTCGAGGAAGGTCATCCTGTCGTTCAGCGGGCGAACGTTCGCATCGAAGCCTTCGTTCGCGGCCCCCATCCAGTAGCTATGCTCCACGCCACCGGTCACATAGCGCGCCTTCGCAAAGGTCGGCGCGCCGGCGGTCATCAGCCCGCCGATATGGTCGGGGTGCATATGGGTCAGCACCACCACGTCGATCTGGTCCGGCGCATATCCCGCCGCGGCCAGCGCCGCCGTGATGCCCTCGGGGGCCATCCCGGTGTCGAACAGGACCAGCTCTGCCCCGGTGTTGATGAGCGTCGGCGTGAAGAAGAACTGCGCCTTGTCGGTCGGGATGAACGCGGCCCGCGACACAGTGGCAAACTCTTCCGGGGCAACGTTCAGCCCGAAGATCTGGTCGGGCTGCGGCACGGTCGCGGTTCCCGCCAGCAGCGCGGTCACTTCGAAGCCGCCCAGCTTGAAGCGGTTATAGGGCGCGAACCCCGACCCCTTCATCTCGGCCGCGGCGACGGCGGGAGAGGACACGAACGCGCCCGCAAAGGGCAGGGCGGCACCGGCCAGCAGGGCCTGACGGCGGGACAGGATGGGCGAGGTCATGGTCACTCCTTCTCGAACTTGAAGGGGTGTGAGGTAACCTGCGGGTCGCCCCCGGCCATTGACTATTCCGTCATCTGGCCTGCGCCCCTGCACAGGATATGTGCATATGTGCGCCTATTCCCACCAGCGGTCGATCGCTGCGATCTCGTCATCGCTCCAGCCGAAGTGATGCGCCAGTTCATGCACCAGCACATGCGCCACCATCTCGCCCAGCGTCACCTCGCCCCTGTCGATCCATTCGTCCAGGATCGCGCGCCGGAACAGCCAGATCACATCCGGTCCCTGCGGCTGGTCCATCACCGATTTCTCGGTCAGGGGCGTCCCTTCGTAGAGGCCGGACAACTCGAACGGATCGTGCAAGTCCAACTCGTCCAGGATCTCGTCCGAGGCGAACTCCTCGATCCGCAGCGAAACAGCGGTCGCTGCCGCCCGATAGACCTCGGGCAGGCCGGCAATGGCCTCCCGCGCCAGCCGCTCGATATCCGCGATGTCGGGCGGCAGGATCGGCGACCAGTCCGGGGCCCCGGCTTCGGCATCGGTCATCAGCTTCTCCTTCTGCGTATCTCCTGCCCCCGATATGGACAAAACGCCCCCCTTGTGAAAGAGCAGGCGCAGCAGGAGTGCCCGTTTCATGCCCACGATCACCCGTTTCGCCCCGTCGCCCACCGGCTACATCCATGTCGGCAACCTGCGCACCGCGCTGATGAACTGGCTCATCGCGCGCAAGGCGGGCGGCACCTTCATCCTGCGCCTCGACGACACCGACCAGGAGCGGTCGAAGCAGGAATATGCCGACGGGATCATGCAGGATCTCGACTGGCTCGGCCTGACCTGGGACCGGGTCGAGAAACAGTCGCTGCGCTTCGACCGCTACCGCGAGGCGGCGGATCAACTGCGGGCGGCGGGACGCTTCTACGAATGCTTCGAAAGCCCGGTCGAGCTGGATCTGAAACGCAAGAAGCTGCTGAACATGGGGCGCCCCCCGGTCTACGACCGCTCGTCGCTGCACCTGACCGAAGAGGCGAAGACGAAACTGCGCGCCGAGGGGCGCGAGGGCTACTGGCGCTTCCTGCTGAACCAGACCCGTATCGAATGGCCGGACGGCATCCTCGGGCCGATCTCCATTGATGCGGCCAGCGTGTCGGACCCGGTGCTGATCCGCGCGGACGGGCAGATCCTCTATACCTTTGCCTCGTCGGTCGATGACATCGACATGGGCGTGACCAGCATCGTCCGTGGTGCCGAC
Organism: uncultured Alphaproteobacteria bacterium; assembly: GCA_963777765.1. GTDB lineage: Bacteria > Pseudomonadota > Alphaproteobacteria > Rhodobacterales > Rhodobacteraceae > Aliitabrizicola. Next base: position 517,793 of record CAVZRP010000009.1, read on the forward strand.
CATGTCACCAATACCGCGACCCAGATCCAGATCATGGAGGCGATGGGCGGGACGCCCCCCGCCTTCGCGCACCACTCGCTGCTGACCGGCGCCAAGGGCGAGGAACTGTCCAAGCGCCTCGGCACGCTGTCGCTGCGCGACCTTCGTGCCGCCGGGGTGGAGCCGATGGCGCTTCTGTCGCTGATGGCGCGGCTCGGCTCCTCCAGGCCGGTGGAACTGGCCCATTCGATGCAGGATCTGATCGATGGCTTCGACATTTCCTCCTTCGGTTCCGCGCCCACCAAGTTCGATGCCGAAGACCTGTTTCCCCTGACCCGCGCCCACAACCAGTCTCTGCCCTATGCCGCGATGGCGGACCGGATTCGCGCCCTGGGCGTGCCCGATGCGCTGGCCGAGCGGTTCTGGGCCGTTGCCAAGGACAACATCACCGTCAAGGCTGACCTCGCACAGTGGTGGACGCTGTTCTCCGAAGGAACCGAACCGCTGATCGACCCCGAGGACGAGGCATTCGTGAAGGAAGCGCTGGACCTGCTGCCCGCCCGCCCGTGGACGCCCGAGACCTGGGGCGAATGGACGACGGCGGTGAAAGAGGCGACGGGCCGCAAGGGCAAGGCGCTGTTCCGTCCGCTGCGCCGCGCGCTGACCGGCCGCGATGCGGGGCCGGAGATGGCCGACGTGATGCCGCTGCTGCAGACGGTGCGCATCCGGGCCTGATCTTCGGACCAGCGGCAAGGCCGGGGAGGGGGCCGTCTGCCCCCTCCCCGGACCCCGCCCCCGAGGATATTTGGAAACAGAAGAAGGGCAGAGGGGTTTGTTCCCTGCCCCGGCGGGAGGGCCCGGTGGATGGCGGCGACGGGAACACAGGCGCGGTTTCTGGAGGGAAACCTGTTCCGCCACGTGACGGTCATGTCGCTGACCTCGTCCGTCGGGCTGATGTCGGTCTTTGCCGTCGATTTCGTCAACATGATCTTCATCTCGATGCTGGGCCGGGCCGAACTGGCGGCGGCCATCGGCTATGCCGGGGCGATCCTGTTCTTCACCACCTCCTTCGGGATCGGCATGGGCATCGGCGTGGGCGCGCTGACCGCGCGCGCCCTGGGGGCGCGCGAGCCCGCCGAGGCGCGGACGCGGGCGACGAACGGGCTGATCCACGGCATCGCCTTCGGGGCTGCCTTTGCGGCGCTGGTCTGGGTGTTCCTGTCGCCGCTGGTCTCGCTGCTGGGCGCCACGGGGCACACGCATGACCTGACGGTGCACTACCTGCAGATCGTCATCCCCTCGCAGCCGCTGCTGATGGTCGGCATGATCGGCGGCGCGATCCTGCGCAGCCACGGCGATGCGCGGCGCGCGATGCTGGCGACCGTGCTGGGCGGCCTTGCCAATGCGATCCTCGACCCGATCCTGATCTTCGGTTTCGGCTGGGAACTGACCGGTGCCGCCATCGCAAGCGTCGTCGCCCGCATCGTCATCGCCACCGTCGCGCTGATCCCCATCGTCCGCCATCACGGCGGCTTCGACACGCCCCGCCTGCGCTCGGTCATGGCCGACCTGCGCCCGGTCTTTTCCATCGCCTTCCCCGCGATCCTGACGCAGGTCGCAACCCCGGTCGGCGCGGCTTTCGTCACCCGCATCATGGCGCAGTATGGCGAGGCGGCGGTGGCAGGCATGGCGATCACCGGGCGGATGACGCCGGTCGCCTTCGGCGTGCTCTTCGCGCTGTCGGGGGCGATCGGGCCGATCGTCGGCCAGAACTACGGCGCAGGGCGGATCGACCGGGTCCGCCGCGCCTTCCTCGACGGGCTGATCTTTACCGCGCTGGTGATCCTGCTGGTCTCCGCGCTGCTTTTCGCCTTGCGCGGCCCGATCGCCGATCTGTTCTCGACGACCGGCGTGACGCGCGACCTGGTCTACCTGTTCTGCGGCCCGCTCTCGCTCGCCTTCTTCTTCAACGGCGTGATCTTCGTCTCGAACGCCGTGTGCAACAATCTCGGCCGGCCGTTCTGGTCCACCCTCGTCAACTGGGGCCGCCATACGCTGGGCACCATACCCTTCGCGCTGGGGTTCGGTGCGCTCTGGGGCGCACCGGGTGTCCTGCTCGGTCCGGCGGCGGGCGGTGTGTTCTTCGGCGCGCTGGCCTGGTGGCTGGCGCTGCGCGTGATCGAAAATCCCGCACCCCGGCGCGGTGCCGTTCCCGCGGCCCAGCCGGTGACACCGCAGAGCGTCTCGGCCCCGACCGCCTGACCTGACCCCGGCGGGCCGAGGGCTGAGCCGTCACCGTCGGCCCGGAACCGTTTCCCCCTTGCCAGCCCCGATCCCCGCAGGCTACCCAAAGGGTGTCAGGTTCGGGAGAATCCGGCGGGGCCGCGACCCGCGCCGGTGCCGAAGGAGCAAGCCGCCCCGGCAAACTCTCAGGCGCAAGGGACCGTGCTGGCATCGAAACTCTGGAGAGAGGCCGGTCATGGCCCGCCGACGGGATAACACTCTCAGGCGCAAGGGACAGAGGGGGCATCATCGGGCAGGCAGCCGCCTGTCCGCAGGATGCCGGAACCCGTTCAGGCCGGCGGAAGCGGAGTGTGCCACGTGGCCGACCTTGACGTGACCGACCTGAAACGCCTGCCGCTGCACGACCTGCATGTGTCCCTCGGCGGCCGGATGGTGCCCTTCGCGGGCTACGAGATGCCGGTGCAGTACCCCGCGGGCGTGATGAAGGAACATCTCCACACCCGCGCATGGCGGCGGGCCTCTTCGACGTCAGCCACATGGGGCAGGTGATCCTGCGCCCCGGCTGGGGCTGGAGCCGCTGACGCTCGGCGTTCGAGGCGCTGGTGCCGGTCGACGTGCTCGGCCTGAAGCCGGGGCCGCCAGCGCTACGGCCTGTTCACCAGCGAGCGAGGCGGGCATCCTCGACGACCTGATGTTCGCCAACCGGGGCGACCATCTGTTCGTCGTGGTCAACGCCGCCTGCAAGGCCGCCGACATCGCCCATCTGCGCGACCCACCTGTCGGGCGCCGCCGACGTCGATCGCGGTCACCGACCGCGCCCTGTTCGCGCTGCAGGGCCCCGCGGCCGAAGCGGCGCTGGCCCGCCTGGTGCCTGGCGTCACGCGACATGCGCTTCATGGATGTGGCGACCCATGCCCTGGCACGGCGGCCGACCTCTGGATCTCGCCGCTCGGGCTACACCGGCGAGGACGGGTTCGAGATCTCCGTCCCCGACGCCCGCGGCCGCGCCTTCGCCGCAGGCGCTTCTCGACCAGCCCGAGGTCGCCCCCATCGGCCTCGGCGCGCGCGACTCGCTCCGGCTCGAGGCCGGGCTCTGCCTCTACGGCCACGACATCGACGCCACGCACCACCCCGGTCGAGGCCGGCGCTCGACTGGGCGATCCAGAAGGTGCGCCGCACGCGGCGGCGCGCGCGCAGGCGGCTTCCCCGGCGCCGACCGCATCCTGCCGGAACTCGAGCGACGGCCCGACCCGCCTCCGCGTCGGCCTGCGCCCCGAAGGCCGCGCGCCGATGCGCGAGGGCACCCCGCTGTTCCACGGCGACGGCGCACCGTCGGCACCGTCACGTCGGGCGGCTTCGGCCCCACGCGTCGACGCGCCCATCGCCATGGGTTATGTCGCCCGCCGCCGCTCGCCGCCCCCGGCACCGCGGCTCATGGGCGAGGTGCGCGGCAAGCGCCTGCCCGTCACCGTCTCGCGCACTGCCCTTCCGACCCTCCACCTACAAACGCTGAAGGCACCAGATGAAATTCACCGAAGATCACGAATGGCTGCGCGTCGAGGGCGATCTCGTCGTCGTCGGCATCACCGAACATGCCGCCACGCAACTCGGCGACGTGGTCTTCGTCGAACTGCCCGAGGTCGAGGCGATGGTCGCCACGGGCGACGAGGTCGTCGTGATCGAAAGCGTCAAGGCGGCCTCCGACATCCTCGCCCCGCTCGACGGCGAGATCGTCGAGGTCAACGACGCGCTGGCCGACAAACCCGGCCTCGTGAACGACGACCCGCTGGGGGCCGCCTGGTTCTTCAAGATGAAGGTCGATGACCTGTCCGTGCTCGACGAGTTCATGGACGAGGACGAATACAAGGACCTGATCGCCTGACATCCGGGCCGGAGCGCGCAAGAGGTCTTCAGACCCCTTGCGATAATCCTTCGAGGGATTCCGCCTCCGGCAGCACCCGTGCCGCCCAAGGAACATCCGATGACCTTCACCCCCACCGACTACAATCCCTACGATTTCGCCAACCGCCGCCACATCGGCCCCTCGCCCGCGGAGATGGCCGAGATGCTCAAGGTGGTGGGGGTGTCCAGTCTCGACGCGCTGATCGACGAGACCGTTCCCGCCTCGATCCGGCAGACCGACGCGCTGGACTGGGCACCCGCTGGCCGAGCATGAGCTCCTGGCGAACATGCGGGACGTGGCGGCAAAGAACCGGGTGATGACCAGCCTGATCGGGCAGGGCTACTACGGCACGGTCACGCCGCCGGCGATCCAGCGCAACATCCTCGAAAACCCCGCCTGGTACACGGCCTACACCCCCTACCAGCCCGAGATCGCGCAAGGCCGGCTGGAGGCGCTCCTGAACTACCAGACGATGGTGGCAGACCTGACCGGCCTGCCCGTCGCCAATGCCTCGCTTCTCGACGAGGCGACCGCCGCCGCCGAGGCCATGACCATGGCCGAGCGCAGTGCCAAGATCGAAAGCCACGCGCCTTCTTCGTCGACCGGAACTGCCACCCGCAGACCATCGCCGTGATCGAGACCCGCGCCGAGCCGCTGGGGATCGAGACGATCGTGGGCGACCCCGAGAAGATGGACGCGGGCGCCAGTCTTCGGCGCGATCTTCCAGTATCCCGGCACCTACGGTCATGTGCAGCGATTTCACCGCCCCGATCGCCGCGCTGCACGCGGCCAAGGCCATCGCCATCGTCGCGACCGACCTGCTGGCGCTGAGCCTTCTCAAGGAGCCGGGCGCGATGGGGGCCGACATCGCCATCGGCTCGTCCCAGCGCTTCGGCGTGCCGATGGGCTATGGCGGCCCGCACGCCGCCTTCATGTCCTGCCGCGACGATCTCAAGCGCGCCATGCCGGGCCGCATCGTCGGCGTCTCGGTCGACGCGCGGGGCGGGCAAGGCGTACCGCCTGTCGCTCCAGACCCGCGAGCAGCACATCCGGCGCGAGAAGGCCACGTCGAACGTCTGCACCGCGCAGGCGCTCCTCGCCGTCATGGCCTCCTTCTACGCCGTCTTCCACGGGCCGAAGGGCCTGCGCGCCATCGCCGAGCGCGTGCATTTCCTGACCAACCGGCTGTCCCGCGCGCTGCGCGCCGCAGGGGCCAAGGTCTCGCCCAAAGGCCTTCTTCGACACCCTCACGGTCGAGGTCGGCGTCGGTCAGGCCGGCATCCTCGCCGCCGCCCGGCACGAGGGGCTCAACTTCCGCAAGATCGGCACCGACCGCGTCGGCATCAGCCTCGACGAGACGACCGACGAAAAGGTGCTGATCCGCATCCTGAACGCCTTCGGGATCGACGGCGTGCCGCCCCACCGCGCGACGCTCGGCTTCCCCGAGGCGATGCTGCGGCAGACAGACTACCTGACCCACCCCGTCTTCCACATGAACCGCGCCGAATCCGAGATGATGCGCTACATGCGCCGCCTCTCGGACCGCGACCTGGCGCTCGACCGCGCGATGATCCCGCTCGGCTCCTGCACGATGAAACTCAACGCGGCGGCCGAGATGATGCCGCTCACCTGGCCCGAATTCGGCTCGCTCCATCCCTTCGCGCCGCGCGATCAGGCGCGGGGCTACCACGAGGCCATCGACGACCTGTCGCAGAAGCTCTGCACCATCACCGGCTATGACGCGATGTCGATGCAGCCCAACTCCGGCGCGCAGGGCGAATATGCGGGGTTGCTCACGATCCAGGCCTAGCACCGTGCGCGTGGCGATCATCACCGCGACGTCTGCCTGATTCCCGTCTCGGCCCACGGCACCAATCCCGCCAGCGCCCAGATGGCCGGCATGAAGGTGGTCGTCGTGAAATCCGCCCCCAACGGCGACGTGGACCTTGACGATTTCCGCGCGAAGGCGGCCGAGGCGGGCGCAGAACCTCGCTGCCTGCATGATCACCTACCCCTCCACCCACGGCGTCTTCGAGGAAACCGTGCGCGAGGTCTGCCAGATCACGCATGACCACGGCGGGCAGGTCTACATCGACGGCGCCAACATGAACGCGATGGTCGGCCTTGTGAAACCGGGTCAGATCGGCGGCGACGTGAGCCACCTGAACCTGCACAAGACCTTCGCCATCCCGCATGGCGGCGGCGGCCCCGGCATGGGCCCGATCGGCGTCAAGGCGCACCTCGCGCCCCACCTGCCGGGGCACCCCGACGGCCACGACACCCTTACCGAAGGCCCCGTCTCGGCCGCCCCCTACGGCTCGGCGAGCATCCTGCTCATCTCCTGGGCCTATTGCCTGATGATGGGCGGCCCCGGCCTGACGCAGGCCACCAAGGTCGCGATCCTGAACGCCAACTACATCGCCGCCCGCCTGCGCGGCGCCTACGAGGTGCTCTTCATGGGCAATCGCGGTCGTGTCGCCCACGAATGCATCCTCGACACCCGGCCCTTCGCCGAAGCGGGCGTCACCGTGGACGACATCGCCAAGCGCCTGATCGACAACGGCTTCCACGCCCCCACGATGAGCTGGCCCGTCGCCGGCACACTGATGGTCGAACCCACCGAGTCCGAGACGAAGGCCGAGATCGACCGCTTCGTCACCGCGCTCCTCTCGATCCGCGACGAAATCGCGCAGATCGAGCGCGGAGAGATCGACCGCGAGAACAACCCGCTCAAGCACGCCCCCCACACGGTGAACGACCTCGTCGCCGACTGGGACCGCCCCTATACCCGCGAGCAGGGCTGCTTCCCGCCCGGCGTCCTTCCGGGTGGACAAGTACTGGCCCCCCGTCGGCCGGGTCGACAACGTCTATGGCGACCGGCAACCTCGTCTGCATCTGCCCGCCGGTCGAAAGCTACATGGAAGCCGCCGAGTGACCGGCGCACACTCGTAGGGCGGGGTTCACCCCGCCGCCATGACACCGCACCCCGGCGAAGGCCGGGGCCCCATTCCGCCATCGCCACCGCCATTCCCCCCTTGCTACCCTCCCCCCGCCTCCCCACATATTCGTCAACTCGAATGCGATGAGGCGCCCCATGTCCGACACGGCCCGGATCACCTGCACCACCTGCGGCCAGTCCAACCGCGTCCCCCTCGCGCGCCTCGCAGAACAGCCGAAATGCGGCAGCTGCGGCGACCCCCTCGTTACCGGCAAGGTGGCCGAGCTTGACCCCCGCATCCATGACAAGGCGACGAAGACCGACGACCTGCCTCTGCTGATCGACTATTGGGCGCCCTGGTGCGGACCCTGCCGCATGATGGCCCCCGAATTCGCCAAGGCCGCTGCAACCCTCTCGCCCCGTGCCCGCCTCGCCAAGATCAACACCGAGGACCACCCCGAGATCGGCCAGCGCCTCGGCATCCGCGGCATCCCCCTGTTGATCCTGTGGCACCGGGGCCGCGAAATCGCCCGCCTCCCCGGCGCCCGCCCCGCCGCCGAAATCGCGTCCTTCGTCCGCCAGAGCGTGCCCCAACCCGCCTGAGCGCGGCTTGACAAGCCGCCCCCCATCCGCCACATACCGCCAAAGTGGGGTCGTAGCTCAGTTGGGAGAGCGCGTCGTTCGCAATGACGAGGTCAGGAGTTCGATCCTCCTCGGCTCCACCAAATCCCTCCAGAATGAATTAGATCAGGACCGCGTGAAGGCCTTGCCTGCGTGGATATTCCCAGGCTTTGCAGCAAGCAGCGTCCGATGCCGCCGAACGCCCGGCGAAAGGGCGCCGCACTGGGCCGAAATCCTTTCCATCAGCTTGACGAATTTCGGGAAATCCTGCGGAAACAACGCCCTCGCAAGCGTTACACGCGTGCGACATCAGGCCCGTCCTCCACCCCGCCGGCCCGGTCCGCCAGCAGCACCGCGATGAAGCGGGTGGACTGGAAGGCCCCGCAGATGATCGCGATCATGGCCGTCAGGGGGATCGCCAGGATCGCCCCCGGCAGCCCCCACAGGCTCGACCACACCGCCAGTGCCACCAGCACCACGAAGGGGCTCAGGTTCAGCTGTTTCCCGATCACCCGCGGCTCCAGGATGTTGCCCACATAGGTCTGGGCCGCGATCAGCAGCGCCCCCAGAACCGCCGTCGTTCCCAGCGAGCCGAACTGCGCCAGCGACAGGATCACAGGCAGCGCCACCCCGACGATCGACCCCACATAGGGGATGTAATTGAACAGTCCGATCACCACGGCCCAGAACAGCGCGAAATCTACGCCCATTCCCCACAGGATCACAAAGGAAATCGCGCCCAGCACCAGATTGATCCCGGTTTTCACGGCAAGGTAGTCCCCGATCTTGCGGTTGATCTCGCGCACCAGCCGCTCCGTCAGCTCGGCCTGCTCCCCCTGCGGAAAGGCGGCGGCCAGCTTGCCTGCGAACTTCCCCCGTTCGGCCATCAGGAAGCCCGCATAGATCACCACGAGGAACACCGTCAGCCCGAGGCTCGTCAACCCACCGAGGAGCCGCAACAGGATCGCCTGCAGGTTCACCCGGCCAAGTGTCACCTCCACGATATCGTCCCAGGTCGGATGCTCGAACCCGCTGAAGTCCGCGACCTTGATTGCCAGTGCCTCTAGGTTCGCCTGATAGCTGGGCATCACCGCGACGAGCTGGTTCAGCGTGACCGACACCACGAGCGCCAGCGCCACCACGGCAAGCGTGAATCCCAGCAGCACCAGCCCGTGCCGCATCACCAGCGGCAACCGCCCCACCAGCGGCACCCGTTCCAGCGCCACGGCGGCGGTGGTCAGGACGTAGACGGCGATGATGGCCAGCACGATGGGCAGAAGGATGGTCTGTCCGATGACCAGCAGCCAGCCGACCATCAGGACCAGCCCGGTCGCGAGGACCAGGTTGAGGAACGGCGCGCCCTTCACCGTGTCCGCTCGTCCGGCGTCACGCCGCCGCGGTCCGGTCCTTGAAGTGCAGCGCCAGGGCGACCATCGACACGCCCGTCGAGATCAGGTCGACCGCAAGCAGGATGCCGGGGATCGTCATCGCCGATTCCGGGAACCGCCCAAGGATCATGCCGCCCAGCAGGACCGAGATCGCGCCCGACAGCAGCAGCGCCCAGAAGTAGGGAGTTCCGCGCGTCGCAAAGGCGAGGACCAGCTTCACAACGCCCTCGACGAAGAACAGCAGGCCAATCGTCCACGTCAGCGCCAGCGTCCCCGCGATGGGGTTGCTGAGGATCCAGCCGCCGATGAAGATCGCAAGCGCCCCCAGCGCCGCCGTCCAGATCCGCGAACCTGTGCCCATGTCCCCGAAGGCCGCGACGATCTGCAGCGCGCCCATGATCAAGAAAAGCCAGGCAACGATGGTGGTTGCCGTCAATGTCGCCGCGATCGGGTTGAACAGCGCAAGTATGCCGCCCGCAACTGCGATGATCCCGGCGATAAGAAGAAGAAACCAATGCTTCATAATGCCCCCCGGTGCATGATTGCCGCCACAGTGCGGCGAAACGCAGATCTTCGCAAGAATATTAAGCCTTGGCTTGCACTTGGCCGAGGTGGCCGTGGCTGCTAGGGTTGCCTGAAGCGACCGTGAGGGGCAGATGATGCAGTGGATCGACGCCTGTTCGCTGGAGGATGTCGACGCCGAGGATGCCCTGCGGTTCGATCACGCGGGCCGCACCTATGCGCTTTACCAGACGGACGAGGGCGATGTGTTCTGCACTGAAGGCCTTTGCAGCCATGATGGCGCACATCTGGCCGGGGGCATGCTGGAAGGTTCGCTCGTCGAGTGTCCACAGAGCCTTTGCCTGTTCGACATCCGGGATGGCACGGTGAAGCGGGGGCCTGCGACAATCGCGCTTGGCACCTATCCTGTACGGCTGGTGGGGGCGCGGATCGAAGTCGGGTTGCCAGACTGACAGTTCAGTTGGACTTCACGATCCCGGAGAATCCCGCCACGGCGAGAAGGCCAAGGGCGAGGCCGGCCACGGTCTGGAAATACATGAACCACTTGCCTGCATAGCCATGCGCGCTGCGCGTGTCGGGCGACCAGTAATCCTTCTGACCGCTGCCGAGACCCGGCACGATCGCATCGGCCGAGAGCATGGCCGCGTTGAACTTCGGATAGGCCGAGGCTTCGGGCTGGCGGCGGTAGCAGGCGAGCTGCGCCTCGCCCGGCTGCGCCAGGCCCGCCCTTTCCTGTCCGAGCGAAGGCAGCGTGGCCCGGCTGTCGGCGGGCACGGCGCACAGCACCCATTCCGGCGAACGAAGGATGACGGGTGCGTTGGGCCGCATCGCGTGCTCATGGTCGAGATAGGCATAGACGCCGGCACCGATCCCCCAGATCGCGAAGATCCACACCAGGGCAAGCAGAGGAAGGCGCCCGTATCCGGTTGAAACCCCCATTGCCGCATCCTTGACGGCAAGCAGCGCCCTCGTCACGCCATAGCTCGCCCGGCCGCGCCGGGCGCGTCGGGCGAGCCGCTCCTTCTCGATCAGCACGCGGCGCTTGTCTTCGTCATGCCCCATCTCACCCAGGACGGTCGCCAGTTGCTCGTAGGGCTGGGGCCAGAAATCCTCGCCCCAGCGCTCCGGCGTCTGGCGTGACAGCCAGTCGAGACGGGTCGTGGACTCGACCGCACCGCCAAGAAGCGCGCCGTAGAGGCAACGGTTGAGCAGAAGGTCACCTTTCGCGGGCCAGCAGGCGGGTTCGTCGACGATGGCGCCGAAGTTCGCGCCGTTGAGGCTGAGAGCGCCTTCGATCCTGGCACCGGACCGCAGAAAGAGAGCGCCCTTGGCTGTCGCCCGGTTGAGGTTTACCGCCATGTCGCCGGCGCGCGAGATATGTGCGCCAGTCAGGTCCACGTCACCGCCGATCCGCGCCGTCACAAGCGAAACACCCCCGGAAACGGCAGCAAGGCGCAGGGCCACGTCGCCGTCCACCTGAACGGAATCCGATTCAAGTGCCAGACCGTCAGGCCGGTCTAGCGTTGCCCCGATCAGGTCAAGATCGCCGCCGATCCTCGCGCCGGGCACGGCCAACCCGCCGCGGATCTTCGCCCCGCGCAGCAATACGCCGCCCCGCACCGAACTCCGTTCTGCGGACAGGGCACGGTCGCCCTGATTGTCCAGTGTCGCGCCGTCGAAGTTCAGGTCGCCCCCGATACGACTTCCGCGTAGGGAGATCGGGCCCCGCACCGTGGCGGAGCGGAACAGAAGGTCGCCCCGCGCTTCAAGCCGGTCAGCGGCGAAGCCCGGCAGATCGGAGCCGTCGAAGGCGAGCGTGTCAATCACTGCCGAGCGCAGGACTGGTGTTGCCTCGAAGCGGCAGTCGAGCAACCCGATATCGCGAGGCACTCGGCAGCCTTCAAGGTCGAGAACGCCGGTGATCCATGCTCCACCAAGGCGAAGCCCTTTTTCGTGCATCATGGGCGCACCAGAGCGGGCCAGCAGCAGGAAGCGCACAAGGTCGGCCCGCACCCGCCGTGACTCGTCATTGCCCTGGGGAAGGCCGCCTGCGCCGACACGATCGAAGGCACCTGTTCCAATGCCCTCAATCAGCGTCACTTCGGCAGGGCCGAGCGGCCCGAACTGGTCCAGCCCCTGCCGATCAGTCATGGATCACAACGCGGCCAGCACCCGCGCCCACGAGCGGATGCCCCTGTGGAAGCTGGTGAGGCTGTACTTTTCATTCGGGCTGTGAATGCGATCGTCACTGAGACCGAAACCCGCCATCACCACATCCATCCCCAGTTTTTCCTTGATCATGGTCGTGACCGGAATCGAGCCGCCGCCGCCGACGAAGGCCGCCTGCTTGCCCCATTCGTCGCTGAGCGCCTGCTGCGTCTTCTGGAAGACGGGGGCAGAAACCTCGAACGCCACGGCGCGGCCAGAGCCGAACTCGGTGAAATCCACGCGGCAATCCTTGGGTATCCGGTCCTGGACGAACTTGCGGAATGCAGCACGGATCTTGTGCGGATCCTGGTCGAAGACAAGGCGGAAGCTGATCTTGGCCGAGGCAACGGCTGGGATCACTGTCTTGAAGCCATCGCCCGTGTAGCCGCCAGTCATCCCGTTCACCTCACAGGTCGGGCGCGACCAGGTCTGTTCCAGGACGGACCGGCCCTTTTCGCCCGCGGGGACGGAAAGACCGACCTCCCCGAGGAAGGCTTTCTCGGAAAAGCCAAGCTTTGCCCAGCCGTCGAGCAATGCCTTCGAGGGTTCCGGCACCCCGTCGTAAAACCCGGGAAGGGTGATGCGCCCGTCGGCATCGCGCAGGTCGGCGATGACGCGGGCGAGGATGTGGTTCGGGTTGGCGGCGGCCGAGCCGTAGAACCCCGAATGCAGGTCGCGGTCCGAGGCGTGGATGTGGATCTCCTCGGCGCAGAGGCCGCGAAGGCTTGTCGTAATCGCTGGGGTCTCCTTGTCCCACATGTTCGTGTCGCAGATCATGGCGACATCGGCCTTCAACTCGTCCTTCGCGGCGTCGAGGAAGCCGGGCAGGTTTGCGCCGCCGGACTCTTCCTCGCCTTCCAGCAGGATGGTGATCGGGATCGGCAGCTTTCCGGTCACGGCCTTCCAGGCGCGGCAGGCCTCGATGAAGGTCATCATCTGGCCCTTGTCGTCGGATGCGCCCCGGCCCCGTATTTCCTTGCTGCCATCGTCCAGCGTGACGATCACCGGCTCGAACGGCTCGGCGGTCCACAATTCGAGCGGGTCGGCAGGTTGCACGTCGTAGTGGCCGTAGAACAGCACCTTGGTGCCTTTGGCGTCATGGTTCTTGGCCAGTACGATCGGGTGGCCTGGCGTGTCGCGGACTTCGGACTTGAAGCCGATTGCGGCAAGATCCTTTGAGTGCCACTCGGCACAGGCGCGCGTCTCGGCGGCATAGGCGGGGTCGGTCGAGATCGACTTCATCCGCACGGTCTGGAAAAGTCGATCAAGAGCGTGATCGAGATCGGCGTCGATATGGGCAAGGACTTTGTCGAGATCGGACATCAGCGGAACCTCCCGAAGGCAAATATGGACTGGGTTGTTTCAATCGGCGGTCTGGTTGCCGCCTTGGTCGGTCAGAACGGCCAGATCAGCGGCACGAGGAAGACGGCGATCACGAAGAACCAGATCAGCATCGGCAGGCCGAGCTTCCAGTAGTCGCCGAACTTGTAGGCGCCCGGTTCCATCACCATCAGGTTGGTTGGCGTGGCGACCGGCGTAAGGAACGCGCCCGCGCAGGCGATGCAGACGCACATCAGAACGGGCTGGACAGAAATGCCCATCTGCTGGGCGGCAACGACCGAGATCGGGATGATGATAAGCGATGTCGCCGTATTCGAGATGACCTGGCCGAGTATCGCCGACAGGATGAAGAGGCCTGCCAAAAGTGCATAAGGTCCGGACTCCCCGACGGCGGACACAAGGCCGTCGGCCAGCAACTGGGCCGCCCCCGTTACCTGCATTGCAGTGGACAGGGGCGTCAGCGCAGCGACGAGGATCACCGTCGTCCAACTGATCGCGCGATAAACCTGATCGACGCTGAGCACGCCCGAAATCAGGATTATCCCCGCAGCCAGCAGTCCCGCGACTGCGGGCGGAACAAGGCCAGTTGCCAGCAGGGCGACCATGAGAGCCAGAGCAGCCAGCACGGTTTTGGAACCCGGACCCATGGGTACGGCCTGCCGCCGCACGAGGTCGGGCGCGTTGACGACAAGGACTTCGCGTTGTTCAAGGCGCGTGTCGAGCGCGCTCCACGTGCCCTGCAGCAACAGGGTATCCCCCGATGCCAGCAGCGAGCCGGGCGGCACATCCTCACCCTGCCGCTGGATAGCCAGAACGATCAGATCTCCGCTTTCCGTGACCATGCCGGGGAAGAAGCGCGCGCCGATCAGAGGAGAGCGCGGCGGGATGAGGACCTCCGCAAGGCCGGAATCGCGGTTGAACAGGGTATCGGAGATGCCGCCCGCCGGGGTGTCCTCGCGGAAGGCGAGGCCCATGTCGGTTGCCAGTTCTGCGGCCTGGTCGGCCGGTCCGCGAATGACGAGGATATCGTCTTCGCGCACTGTATCTTCACGCGTCGGCTGACCGCTCGCGTTCTTGACCGTGACCAGTGCAAGGTCGGGCTGTTTGTAAAGAGCGACTGACGCGCGCGGCTGTCCGATCGCCGGGGAACCGGCACGAACGCGGAACTGATGCACGTCACCAGACAACCGGTACTGTTCGAACAACGTGCTCGCGTGACGGCTGAGATCGGGGGGAAGCGATTTGCTCGTGCGTTCGGGCAGCAGCTTCTGCCCGAACATCACGACGATCGCGACGCACCCGATCACGATCGGGATGCCAACCAGCGCAAACTCGAAATAGCCGAAACCTCCGCCGCCGGCATTCTCGGACGCCTCGACGACGAGAACGTTCACCGGGCTGCCCGTCAACATCAGTTGCGAACCCGCATGCGCGCCAAAAACCAGCGGCATGAGCAGTTGCGACGGCGACCGGCCCAACCTGATCGCCATGACGACCACCACCGGCAGCAGGGCCGCCACTGCGCCGTTCACACTGATGAGCGCGGCCAGAACGCCCACGAACGCCATCATCAGCACAATCAGCCGCGAGCGGCTTTCGCCCGCCTGCTTGATCAGCAACTGCCCCGCCCAGGCCGTCACCCCCGACACCTCAAGTCCTGCACTGACCACGAAAAGCGCGGCAATGAAAATGACAGCCGGATCACCGAAGCCCGCCAGGCTTTGTTGGAGCGTCAGGATGCCGGACGCCCAGAGCGCCAGCGCCGCCGCCATGCAAACGGCGATTACCGGAATCCTGTCCCATATGAACAGAACGATGATGCCCGCGACGATCGCAAAAACGATCCATATGTCGGTCACGGCAGGCCCTCCCGGCATTGTTCGCGAGAGCATTGCCCAAACCTTCAGGGTGCCACAAGGCAATTCTTGGTGTGTCGACGACGGATCGGACCGATGCTGCACCGGTCTGCCGCCAAGGTGCAGAACGTGGTGCAATTGTATGACATGTCATGAAGATGTCGTGATGCGCCAAGACTTCATCGCGCCGTTTGAAGCCGAAGATTGCTTTGACAGCAACTTCCGGGGCGCGCTATCAACGGTGTTGAAGATTGGCTTCAAGTTGATCGGCTTCGCTTCTTTGTAGCCCTTTCCGTCCAAGCTCTGGCTGGCGCGTTGTGCTCGAAGGACGCGGTCAGGGATTGTGGAATATCATTCGGGCACTGGGTAATTCCGGACCCGCGGGTCGGTTAAGGCAAGCGCGAGGAAACCATGGCTGCATCTTCGAGAAGGCCTGAAAAGGAACTCATTGCCGAGAAGGAAGCACCGTCCGGATTCCTCGCGACTGTCGAGCGTGTGGGCAACATGGTGCCCCATCCGGCGATCATCTTTTTCCTGCTGATCGGCGCCGTCATCATTCTGTCGGTGATCTTCGCTGCGCTGGGAACTTCGGTCACATACGAGGGGTTTGACGAGTCGCTCGGCGACATCGTCACGCAGACGTCGTCTGTTCGAAGCCTGCTCGCACCCGACGGCATCCGCTTCATGTTGACAACACCGGTGGCCAATTTCCTCGGTTTCACCGGGGTCGGTGTCATACTGGTCGCGATGATCGGCGTTGGTTTGGCGGAAAAGTCGGGCCTGATCGCCACGCTGGTGCGGAAACTCGTCGCCATCGCGCCCCGCGCGATCTTTACGTTCATGATCGTGATGGTTGGCGTGCTGTCATCAATCGCGGCGGATGCCGGGTATCTGGTGCTCGTGCCTCTGGCGGCTGCCGCGTTTCACAGCATGGGCCGCCATCCGCTGGCCGGACTTGCGGCAGGCTTCTCGGGTGTCGCGGCCGTGTTTCTTGTGAACGTCTTTGTGACGCCGACGGACGCGTTGCTGGTCGAGGTGACGAACGACTCGATCCGTACCGTCAACCCAGCCGCCCAGATCTCGGTGGTGGGGAACCTTTTCTTCATGATCGCATCGTCCGTCGTGATGGGCATCATCTGCACGGTGCTGACCGAGCGGTTCGTCGAACCTCGCCTCGGCGCCTATACCGGCGGCTTGCCGGTGGAATCCTCGGTCGGGCTGTCCGATGCCGAATCGAAAGGTCTGCGGAATGCAGGCCGTGCGCTTCTGATCTTTGTGCTTGTCATCGGCGCGCTGACGGCGCCACCGCTGCCCTGGGGTGTCCTGCGCAATCAGGAAACCGGCGGGATCATGGCCGGCTCGCCCTTCATGACGGGGCTGATCGTTCTGATCAGCCTGTTGTTCCTGTTCGTAGGCTACGCCTACGGGCGCGGTGCGGGCACCATCGCGAACGTCACCGCAGCGATCGGCCTGGTGGTAAAGACGTGGAGTAACCTCGCGGGGATGATCTTCCTTCTGTTTGTGATCGCCAACTTCATAGCCTTCTTCAACTACACCAATCTCGCAACCGTTCTGGCCGTGAACCTTGCCGATTTCCTGCAAACCACCTCGCTGGGGGCTACGTCCTATATCATCCTTTTCGTGATCGTGGTCGCGATCATCGACATCATCCTGACGGGCGCGCTGGCGAAATGGGCGATCCTCGCACCCGTTTTCGTGCCGCTTTTCATGCGGCTGGGGGGCGATCCGAACCTTGTCCTTGCCGCCTATCGCGTCGGCGACAGCCCGATGAACGTGATCACGCCGCTGAACGTCTATCTCGCCGTGATGGTGGGATTCGCGCAAAAGTACCAGAAGGATGCCGGGATTGGCACAATCGTGGCACTGATGCTGCCCTATACGGCCACGCTGCTTGTGCTTTGGGCGCTGATGCTGGTCCTGTGGTATTCGTTCGGCATCCCGTTGGGGCCGGCATAGCATTGTCAGCCAGCACGCCGTAGGGGCTGAGCCCCTCTGCCGCGCTTCCGTGCGGCGCATGTTTCCGGTCTACGCGACCCAAGAACCGACCTGCAGGAGGTATTCCGATGTTCACCCTTGCGCCGCAAGCCACTTCGTTCACCCGCCTCGCCCTGGCGATCGCACTGGCAGCGATACTGGCTGGCTGCGTCGAAACGGACGAGGTTCTGCCGCCGGAGGCGCGCCCCGTGCGCGTCGTGACGGTGGAAGAGCGGGTGGCGGGCGACACTGTTTCGCTGGCGGGAACTGTCGAAAGCCAGGTGCAGGTCGATCTCGGTTTCAGGATCGGGGGCAGGCTTCTGGAACGGCTGGTCAATGTCGGTGAGGCGGTGACGGCAGGCCAGCCTCTTGCCCGCCTCGATCCCACGGATGAAGAGAACGGGCTGCGCGCGGCGGAGGCCAATCTGGCGGCTGCCGAAGCGCAACTGTTCGAGGCGCGCGCGAACTATGACCGCCAGCGGCAACTCTATGATCGCGGTTTCCTGGCGCGCGCAGGACTGGAGCGCGCAGAGGCGGCGCTGACCACGGCCACGTCGATGGCAGATGCGGCTGCCGCGCAGTACGGAATCGCGAACCGTCGATTGAATGACACTGCGCTTTATGCCGATGCGCCGGGTGTTGTGACGGCAATCGGGGCCGAGCCGGGCGAGGTCGTGGCCGGGGGCCGGATGATCGTGCAGGTCGCGCGCGATGGCGGAATGGATGCCGTCTTCGACGTGCCCGCCGCGCTGATCGAGACAAGTCCCGCCGATCCAGAGATTACGGTGGCGTTATCGCAGACGCCCACCGTCAGCGCCAAGGGCCGCATCCGCGAGGTCTCCCCCCGCGCCGATGCTGTCACGGGTACGTTTCGCGTGCGCGTCGGCCTGATCGACCCGCCGGCCGAGTTGCGGCTTGGGTCTACCGTTACCGGCCGCGCCATCTTTGGCGAAACGAGTGCGATCGAGATTCCTGCCGCGGCGCTGACAAGCGCCGACGGCGCGCCTGCCGTCTGGGTCGTTGATCCGGCAGCCACGACCGTTTCGCTGCGGCCCATCGAGGTGGAGCGGTTCCTGCCGGCCTCGGTTATCGTCGCCTCTGGCCTGGCGCCTGGCGACATCGTGGTAACCGCCGGGGTGCAGGCGCTCCGTCCGGGACAGCTTGTTCGCCTTCCCGGGGCCGGGTCATGATCGGGCCGAACCTTTCGGAATGGGCGATCCGGTCGCGCCAGCTGACGATCTACATGATGATCGTTTCGATCATTGCGGGCACGTTCGCCTTCATCAACCTGGGCCGGGACGAAGACCCGAGCTTTACCATCAAGACGATGCTGGTCACCGCGGTCTGGCCCGGGGCCACGATGGAAGAGACACAGACCCAGCTGACCGACCGGCTTGAACGCAAGCTGGAGGAAACCACCGGACTTGACGCGGTCAGGTCGATCACCCGGCCCGGCATCGTCACGATCTATGTGGATCTCGACGGCCAGTTCCCGCCCGAGCGTGTCAAGGACGTCTGGCAGGAGGTGCGCAATGGCGTCGGCGACATCCGTCATACGCTGCCGCCGGGCGTGCTGGGACCGTTCTTCACCGACAATTTCGGCGATGTTTTCGGCATCATCTATGGATTCACGGCCGACGGCTTCAGCGACCGCGAACTGCGGGACAATGTCGATGTCGTCCGGTCGGAACTGCTGCGGCAGGTCGATGGCATTTCCAAGATCGAGTGGATCGGCACGCAGGACGAACAGGTGCTGCTGGAGTTTCAGCCGGATCGCGTGGCTGCCATGGGCCTCGACTACGGGCAGATCTTCAACGCCATCGCCGCGCAGAACGTGGTGCGGCCCGCAGGTGTCATCAACACGGGAACCGAGAACCTCGCCGTCCGCGTCTCGGGAAGTTTCGAGAATGAAACCGATCTGCTGAACGTCTCGCTTGTCGCCAATGGCCGGATGATCCGCCTGGGCGATATCGCAACCGTGCGCCGCACTCTCTCCGACCCGCCCCAGCCGCTTCTTCACATCAACGGCAAGCGCGCCATAGCGCTCGCCATCTCGATGGCCGAGGGCGGTGATATCCTTGAGCTCGGCCATGACGTGACAAAGGCCATGGCCGGAATCACGGCGAACCTGCCCATCGGGATCGAGCCCATCTTGATTTCGGACCAGCCTGCGGTGGTCGATCTGGCCATCGGGGATTTCACGACCTCGCTGATGCAGGCGGTGATCATCATTCTGGTGGTCAGCTTCCTCAGCCTCGGCGTGCGACCTGGATCGGTGGTGGCGATCGCCATTCCGGTGACGCTGTCGGCAGTGTTCCTCGTCATGCAGAGCCTTGAGATTGACCTGCACCGCGTGTCGCTCGGCGCGCTGATCATCGCGCTGGCGCTGCTGACGGATGACGCCATGACGACGGTGGATGCGATGCTGCGGCGCCTCGCGGTCGGGGATTCCATCGACAAGGCCGCGACCTTTGCCTACAGCACCCTTGCCGCCCCCATGCTGACCGGAACGTTGATCACGATCGCGGGGTTCGTGCCCATCGGTTTTGCGGAAAGCCAGGCGGGCGAATACACGATCTCGCTCTTTCTCGTCGTCGGTATTGCGCTGATCGCGTCCTGGTTCGTTGCGGTGCTGTTCACACCGATCATCGGCTCCGTGCTGCTGAAACCGCCGGCGGCGGGAACTGCGGCTCCGGAACCGGGCGCAATCCTCAAGGCGTATCAGCGCCTTCTGAACCTTGCGATCCGGTTCCGCTGGATCACCTTTGCAATTACCGCGGCGATGTTCGTGCTTGCCTTGCTCGGGCTGCAACGGGTCGACCGGCAGTTCTTTCCCGCCTCTGACCGCAACGAGTTGATCGTCGATTTCCAGTTGCCGCGTTCAAGCTCCATCTTTGCGAGCGAGACGGCGATCAAGTCGATCGAGGACTTCATCACCTCGACCGGGGATGCACAGTTCTTCACCTCCTACATTGGGCGCAACGTCATCCGCTTCTACCTGCCGCTGGCCATCCAGCCGCCAAGTGACCACCATTCCCAGATCGTTGTCATGGCCAAGGATCTGGGGGCACGCGAGCGGCTTGAAACCTCGATCGAAACATATTTGAAGGAAACCTTTCCGCAGGCGATCAGCCGCGTCAGCCCGCTGGAGCTTGGCCCGCCGATCGGCTGGCCTGTCCAGTACCGCCTGACCGGCCCGGATGTGGAAGTGCTCCGGTCGAGGGCACTGGAACTCGCGGGTGTCGTCGCCAGTTATCCTGACGCGCGCGAGGTGCATTTCGACTGGATCGAGCCGGCCCGCCAACTTCGGATCGAAATCGACCAGGACCGTGCCCGCAGGCTGGGTCTGACCAGCGCACAGGTCGCCTCGATCCTGAACACGGCGGTGTCGGGCACGACCGTGTCGCAACTGCGCGACAACATATACCTGATCCCGATCATCGCCCGCGCAGACGAGGCGGATCGCGTCTCGCTGGATTCCATTGCGACGCTACAGGTTCCCGTGCCGGGTGGTCGCACCGTGGCGCTGGGGCAGTTCGCGAACTTCTCCTATGACCAGGAACAACCCTTCCTCTGGCGGCGCGACCGCTTGCCGACGCTGACCGTGCTGGCCGATGTGGCGCCCGGCACCACGCCCGAGGCCGCCGTGGCGGCGCTGGCGGATGACATCGCGAAACTGAACGCCTCGCTGCCCGTGGGATACGAGATCCAGCTCGGTGGCACGGTCGAGACGAGCGCAGAAAGCCAGCAGTCGGTTTTTGCCGTGGTGCCCGTGATGATCTTTCTGATGATCTCACTGCTGATGATCCAGCTGCAAAGCTTCAAGGATGCGGGGATGGTGTTGATCCTTCTGCCGCTTGGCCTGATCGGTGTTGTAGGTGCGCTTCTTCTCTTCAACCGCTCGCTGGGCTTCGTGGCGATCCTCGGTATCCTTGCGCTGATCGGGATGATTGCGAAGAATGCGGTCATCCTGATTACGCAGATCAGCGAAGATCGCGCCTCGGGCCTGTCGGTGCAACAGGCCGCGGTGCAGGCGGCGACCAGTCGCTTGCGCCCGTTGATGCTGACAGCCCTTTCCACCATCCTCGGTCTGCTGCCCATCGCACCCACCCTGTTCTGGGGGCCGATGGCGTTCGCCATCATGGGCGGGCTTCTGATAGCCACGCTGCTGACGCTGGTGTTCCTGCCGACGCTCTATGTCACCGTCCACGGCGGCCGGAGCGCGCGGCCCGAGATCGCCGATGGCTGATGCGGCGCCGTCGCTCGGGTGGAGTGGCGTCAGCGACAAGCCAAGCTACTACCGGCTGTTTGCGGGTTACGTTCTGGCGCTGTTCGCCACGGGCATTGCGACCGTCGCGCTGGCCTTGCTGGCCTTCGATCTGGCTGGCGACGATTCCGGTGCGGTGATCGGCACGGCGCTGTCGCTGAAGATGCTGGCCTATGTCTTTGCCGCACCCGTGCTGACGGTGCTGACCGACCGACTGCCACGGAAGCAGTTCCTCATTGCGCTGGACCTGATCCGGGCGGGCAGTCTGGTGCTTTTGCCTTTCGTCACGGCGGTCTGGCAGGTCTATCTTCTCGTCTTCATCTTCGCGGTTGCCTCAGCGACCTTCGGTTTCATCTATCTTGCGGTGGTCCCCTACCTGCTGGGCAGCGAGGAGGATTACACCCGTTCGCTCGCCAGATCGCGGATCGCGTCCGAGCTGGAGGGGCCAGTCAGCCCGCTGATGGCCGCGGCGCTGATGCTGGTTCTGGGGGCGACAGGCATTTTCACGTTGGCTGCGGGGATGTTTGCCGCCTCGGCGCTGCTCGTCCGGGCCGCGCGTCTGCCGCGACAGATCGCAGCGCGAGAGGGCGGGGCCTGGCAGAAACTGACGCGAGGCCCGCGCCTGTTCGTGGCTATCCCCCAGTTTCGCGCAGTGATTGCGCTGGACGTGGCAGTGGCGCTGGCCACCGCGATGGTGATGGTGAACACGGTCGTTATCGTGCAGGGCCTGTTCCATCTGCAGCGCGAAGGATCAGCTTTCGCGTTCTTTGCCTTCGGGATTGGCTCCATCGTCGGCGCGGTGGTCTTGCCGATTGCCCTGTCGATGGTGGAGGAGCGGCGGCTGATGATGATCGGCGCGATGACCGTGGCGGTCGGACTTCTTCTGGGCGTCCTTCAATCCAACCTTACCGGTCTTCTGCTGCTCTGGGCCATGCTCGGTTTCGGCGTCGCCTGGACCCTGACGCCAGTCACCTACCTGATCCGCCGCATCGCTGCGCCCGCCGACCTGCAGACGCTCTTTGCCGCGCAGATGTCTATCGCCAACGGCTGCCTGCTGGTGGCCTATTCGCTTGCAGGCTGGCTTGGAGCGGCACTGGGCATGAGCTGGACCTTCGCCATTCTGGGCGTGCTCGCGGGGTGTTCCACCTGGACGGCCCACAGGCTATGGCGGGACTAGCGTTCGGCGGCCGGTGCAAGCGCAATCGACGTCACCTCCTGGACCAGACCGAGTCCTCCTCCAATGAGGCCCGGGTCGCGCGCCGCATCCGCAAATACCCTGGTGCCATAGGTCGACATGCCCCGCATCACGGAGATCATCATAGGCGAGGTCGCAACCTTGAAATGGTTCAGTGAATCCTCGTTCCCGCTGACGTCCGAAAGATCAATGACCGTGACGGGCAGGCCGCCCAACTGGCTTTCATCTGTCAACGAACCAAGGCGGGCGCCCGTGCCGCGCAGCGCCGCTGACAGACGCAGCGCGCGATCTCGGGTCGAGGTGAAGACGTAGATCGACACGTTCTGTCTCGCCAGCGCCTGAGCCTGCTTCAGGAAAACGCCAACGTCGATATCGGGGGCCATAAGGAGAACCGCCTCGATCTTGGAAAAGCCGCCAGGCTGGTTGCGGATCGCTTTCTGACGCAGAGCCTCCATGACCAGCATCGCGCCCATCGAATGGCCCGCGATCACGATGCGCGAGACGTTCGTTCGGGACAGAAGGTCGATCAGCTCCTCAAGGTCGTCCCGCGCCTGCAACACGGCCTCGCGGTCGGTCGCGTAGGAGGCCGCGCGCGCGGCGGACGGCCAGGAATAGTGGACGGACACGCCCGGCGCGCCGAAATCGTGGCGCATCTGGGCCTGTCGGTAGAGGCCCTCGGCGAAGTTCGTATTGAAGCCGTGGACGAAGAGGAACGCCTCGCGCTGGCCGCGCGGCTGCTTGGCGACGGCTGCATTGACGGCGCGGATGAAAGCTGCGCTGTCGGCGATGCGGGCACCGTCGACGGTCAGGAAGTCGCGTTCCGGATCCGGGCGATCCGGATGGGGGAAACTGACCGTCCCCAGACGGCGGATCGGGGGAACCGAAACGTCCATCCGCGAAAAGCTGAGACCTGTTCCGGCGTCACGCAGGTAGTCGACGGCCGTCGGGCCAGGCTTGCGGCTGGAGGCAATGTACATGGTCTCGACGGAACCGACGTCCGCCGCGCCAGGGTCGACCGCAATCGCTCCACGCGGGGCGCAGCCAGCGAGCAGCAGGCAAGCAAGTGCAGCGGCCCGCAGGAACACGCTCATCCTCCGCTCGCCGGCCAATCGGTCACTCGGCCGCGGCCTGTCTGCCAAGACCCGGCTGGGGGAGACGGCCGTCGCCTTCCAGCATGTCGAGGTCGAGGGTCGAGTGGTGGCCGATGGCGTCGAAATTTTCGGCAAGCCAGGTGTCCGCCCACTTGCGGCCCAGGTCGAAGAGAAGCCGCAGATAGC
This sequence comes from uncultured Alphaproteobacteria bacterium, assembly GCA_963777765.1. GTDB lineage: Bacteria > Pseudomonadota > Alphaproteobacteria > Rhodobacterales > Rhodobacteraceae > Aliitabrizicola. The sequence goes on from CAVZRP010000009.1 coordinate 541,527, forward strand.
TCCACTCGGCGTTCAGCTTGCTGGAGGCGACGAGGTCTTTCACTTCGAGGTCGGTATGGATCAGGTGCAGGTAGGTGTGGGTATAAACGCCAAGGTCGATCCCTTTCGCCTCGGCCACGCGTTGCATCAGGCCGATGGCGCGAAGTTCCTTCACGAGGCTGGAGTTGAAGCTGATCTCGTTCACCCGGTTCATGATCTCGCGGGCGGAGCGGGGCAGTTCGCCGCGGACGAGCGGGTTGATTTGGACGACGAGGATATCGGGGAACTCGGTGCTGGTGAGGAGCGGATAGAGCGCGGGGTTGCCGCTGAAGCCGCCGTCCCAATAGGCCTCGCCGTCGATTTCGACCGCCGGGAACATCTGCGGCAGACAGGCCGACGCGAGGACGGCATCGGTGCTGAGTTCGCCCGGCCCGAAGACGCGGGGGCGGCCGGTGCGGACGTTGGTGGCGGTGACGTGGATCGCGACATCCTTGACCTCGTTCACGAGGCGGAAGTCGATCAGGTCGTCGAGCAGGCCGCGCAAGGGGTTCGTGCCGAGGGGGTTGAGGTCATAGGGCGAGAACATGCGGCTCAGCCCTTCGAAGAACAGGTAGCTGGGCGTCGTGTCGAGGCTGTAGTTTCCGGTGAGCCGGGCCAGCGGGGTGCGCTGGATGGGGGAGAAGCGGGCCGAGTCACTGACCGCCTTCCAGAGCTTGGTCAGGCCGTCGCGGGCCCCCTCGCGGCCGGCGCGGGCCATGCCGTCGGCGAGGGCGACGGCGTTCATGGCGCCGGCGCTGGTGCCGCTGATGGCGCTGATGGCGAGGCGGTCGTCTTCGAGGAGGCGGTCGAGGACGCCCCAGGTCAGCGCGCCGTGCGACCCGCCGCCCTGAAGGGCGAGGTTGATGGGCTTGGGGGCTGGGGGCTGGGGCATAGAGACTCCGGGGGGGAAATGACTTTGGGGAAGGGTAGCGCGGGGGGGCCGCGGCTTCAACCTTGTCGGCGAGGCGGAGGAGGCGGAGGCATGCGGCAGGTGGCATGTCTCACGCGTGAGACACATTCTATGCCTCTGATATGGTTGAAGTTTACCTTCGGCGTTATGGAAAATATAACTTTCTTTGCGAGGTGTCACCCGGTAGCGGAACATCCGCGAGGCGTCGGGGAACGGAGCGGTGCCGTGGACCAAGGCAGAACGGGCTAGTCCGCCGCCGTTTGCCGCGCCGCCTCGAACCGGACCTTCAGTCCCTCCAGTCCCTCGGGTGTCCAGCCGGGCGCATCGGTGAGGGACGCCCAGCCGTCGAGGTAGTGCCCGAACAGGTAGTTGTGGCCATGGCCGAACGGGGTCTTTACGGCGGTCATGATGTCGATGCCGAGTTGCAGGAAGGTGACGACCGGAATCCAGGTGAAATCGGGGCTGACATCGGGACCGATGGGTTTCGCCAGCCAGGCCGGTCTGCGCCAGAGCGCGTTGGGATCGAAGAAGGAAATCGCATCGCTGGCATATTGAAGGTAGATCACGCGGTAGGGCCCCCAGGGAGCGGGCGCGTCGTTCAGCGTGTTGGTCTGCGACGTGAAGCGGATCACGGAGCCGTCGCGGAAGGTGGGCAGCCAGAACGGCGATCCTGCGTTTCGCTGGCGGGTCACGGATGTCCAGGTGCGGCTGGGGAAGGGGGGGCCGACCCAGAACGCGCCCTGATAGGGATCGCCGATGACCTGATAGAGGTCATGACTGAGGTCGGAGTTGAAGGAACCAAGGCTGAGGCCGTGGACATAGAGCTTGGGCCGCGCGTCGCGCGGCAGGCTGTGCCAGTGTTCGTAGACCTTGGCGAAGACGGCGCGGGCGGTCTCGATGCCGTATTCGGGATCGGCCACCAGGGCGAGCCAGCTCGCGAGGTAGGAATACTGGACCGAGACGCTCGCCACGTCGCCGCGCAGCAGGTATTCCAGCGCCATCTGGCTTTCAGGATCGACCCAGCCGGTGCCGGTGGGCGTGACGATCACCAGATAGGACCGCTGGAACGCACCGATCCGGATGAGTTCGTCGAGCGCAAGCTGGGCGCGCTCCTCGACCGTTTCGGCGGAGTTGAGGCCGACATAGACGCGCAGGGGTTCGAGGGCCGGGCCGCCGGTCATCTCTTCGATCTTCGTCTTGTCGGGCGCACGGGCGATGGTTTCGCGCCCCGCACGGCCAAGCCCCTCCCACGTGAGCAGCGAGCCCGGTGCACCGGTTTTCAGCGGGTCGGTGGGCTGCGGGCTGCCGTCTTCGATCAGCGCGTCGAAGCGGGCGTAGGAGGCGTCGAACACCTTGAAGGCCTGGCGGACGATGACGCCGTTGCCGACCTGCCAGAACAGGCATGGCCGTGATGGCAAGCGCCACGATCGCCGCGACGGGGCCGGGGATGCGGCGCGAAAGCCAGCCGGAGAGGCGGAAGAGGATTGTGCGGAACAGGCGGCCGATCAGCAGAAGGACGAGGAAAAGCACGAGGGCAATCGCGCCGACGAAGAGCGGCCGTGCGCCATCTACGGGTTCCAGTCCCATCAGGGCGCGCAGCGTGTTCTGCCATTCGGATGCCTTCCACAGCGCCCATGCCGCCACGGCGACACATAGCACGATCGCGGCGATCTGACCCGCACGCAGGCTCCGCTCCTGCGGAACGGGGAGTTGCAGGGCATACCAGAGCGCGCGCAGCGCGACGCCGATGCCGTAACCGGCGCCGAGGCAGGCGCCGCTGAGCACGCCCTGCACCAGCGGGCCGCGTGGCACGAGGCTGGGGGTGAGGGAGGCCGCGAAGAAGAGCGTGCCGAGGATCAGCCCGAGGGCGGTGAACGAGCGGAAGAAGCCCGGTCGGGTGTCCGTTGTCATGATGCGCTGCGTCCCCGCATTGTCCGTCGCAAGCGTAGCGTGGTATGGGGCCGGATTGGAAGCGCTCCCGTGGGTTGCGGGGTCGGCGGGGGTTTCACACCCCCGCACCCCCGTGGGATATTTTAACCAAAGTGAAACCGGGGAGCAGAGAAGACGTGTGGCAGGTGCCCGGCACCTGGACGCCGGGCCCGGGATTCGGGGGGCGCTGGTTCCGGTGACGGGGCCGGGCCGGGGGCTGCGCGAGGCAGTGCAGGTTTGCGCTTCGCTGCCCGGCAGGGTGGATGCGCCGGGCAGCGAAGCGCGGTCGGGTCAGAGCGCGTAGCGCAGGATCGCTGCGAGCGGGCCCTTGCCCGGCACATCGTCCTTTCGGGCGGCGATAATGGTGCGTGCCGGATCTGAGGGCGCGGCTGACGATCTCGTCCACCACGCCGTAGGTGGTGGCATCGTCGGTGGCGGCGAAGCTGACGGCGCCGGTTTCGTCCTCGACGGTTCCCGGGATCACGGCGTCGATATCGACGATAAGCGTGTCGATGGCCCCGAAGGTGGCGGCGCGGGCTGCGGCGGCGATGTCGGTGGTGGTGCGGCCCTGGTTTTCGCGTTCGCTGAACAGCTTTGCGAGGTCGGCGATGCGGGCGGCGTGCAGCCGGTCGAGGACGCCACGCGCTTCGGAGGCGAGGACGTGGTCTGGCGTGTGGTCGGCGGAACCGCCGAGGCTTTCCGCGGCGGTATGGGCGTAGCTGCTGACCGAGCGGTAGATCGAGCTCATCGGTTCGGCGGCGGCGACGATCAGCGGGCGTTCGTGGCCGCTGAGCACGGGGCGCAGCGCCTCGTCCACGACGCGGGCGTAGCGGGTGAGCAGGGCGTTCTCGCTGGTCGCCTCGCCGCTCTGGCCGGGGTGGTTGCGTTCGGTGTGGCTGCGGCGGTGGATCGCGTCGGCCATGTCCTTTGGCAGTTTGGGAACAGAGACGGTGTGCGGCGGCAGGTCGGCAGACACCTCGACCAGCCGCACGGCGCCCTTGCCGATGGCAAGGACATAGGCATCCTGCCCGAAGGTGACGGCGCGCAGCAGCGGCTTGATGTGGAAGCGGTCGGAGACGTGGACGCTGCTTTCCAGCTTCGACGGCAGGCGGAAGGTGCGCAAGCTGTCGGGCGTGACGAAGATGGCGAGGCTGTTGGCCTGGTGTGCCCAGAATTCGTCATCGCCTTCGATCTCGGCAAGGGCGGCTTCGATGGGCCAGATGCTGCGCTTGTCGGTGCCTGCGGCCTGAAGCTGGGCCACGGCCTCCTTTCCGAGATTCTTCAGTTCAATCCGGTCGACCTGCGCGGCTTCGGTCAGCGGTGTGGTCGAGACGTAGATGGTGACGGCCGGGGCCGCGCGGGCACCGGCGAGGTGCAGGATCTCGGTGCGGGTCGGAAGGTCGATATACAGCAAAATACAGTCTCCCAGAATCGGGCGCCCGGTTGAAATGGCTCTGGCGCGCAGCCCAACCTAGAGGCGGAACACCGATCCGGAAAGGAGCTCAGCGCCCGGTGAGCCAGTTCCCGAGGCGGCCAAGGCGCGAGGGCGGGCCGTTCGTGGCGGTCTCGCGGCGGTCGGCGGCGTTCAGCAGCGCGTACATGCCGGTGACGCCCAGCCAGCGCAGCGGCTCCGGTTCCCATCGCCGGACGCGGCGGCTGACCCAGGGCAGGCGGGTCAGGTCGGTGTCGCGGTTGAGCGCCAGGTCGGCCAGGGTGCGGCCCGCGAGGTTGGAGGTGGAGACGCCGACACCGACATAGCCGCCCGCCCAGCCGATGCCGGTGGCGCGGTCCAGGCCCACGGTCGCGCACCAGTCGCGCGGCACGCCCAGGACGCCGCACCAGGCGTGGTCGATGCGGCAGCGGCCGCGGCCGGGAAGTGCCGGTGCAGGATCGCGGTCAGGCGGCGGATGGTCTCGGCATCGGGCGCGCCGTGGTGGTCGAGTCCGGAACCCATACCGGTAGGGCACGCCGCGCGCGCCGACGGTGATGCGCCCTTCGCGCGTGCGCTGGCAGTAGCAATAGGCATTGGCGATATCGCCGAGGATCTCGTGGCCCTGCCAGCCGATCTGGTCCCAGACCTCGGGCGGCAGCGGTTCGGTCGCGATCTGGGCGGAATTCAGCGGCAGCCAGTCGCGCTCCAGCCCCGGCAGGGTGGTGGTGAAGCCTTCGGTGGCAGCGCAGGATGATCGGGCGCGCGGACCGTGCCGCGGTCGCGTGGTGACGTGGCCGGGGGCAATGGCGGTGACGGCCGTGCCCTCGGCGATCGTGACGCCCGCGCGTTCGACCGCGCGCCGCCAAGCCCGCGCACCAGTTTGGCAGGCTGGATGCGGGCGACGCCGGTGACCACCATGCCGCCCAGGGTGCCGGGGATGCGGACGCGGGCCTGCAAGTCTCGTCGGCGCCGATCTCGAAGACGCGGTCCGCCCTCGCCCCAGTGCTGGCGATGCGCCACCTCGGCCCGCAGCGCGGGCCAGCTGCGCGGGGTTGGTGGCGACCATCAGCTCGTCGGTGCGGCGGATGTCGGCGTCGATGCCCTCGGCCTCGGCCACGCGGATCACCTCGTCCACCGTGCCGTTCATGGCCTGGACCATGGCGCGGACACGCTTTCGGCGTGCCGGTGGTCAGGTATTTCCGATGGTTCCAGGCAAAGCCGCCGGTCAGCCAGCCGCCGTTGCGGCCCGAGGCGCCGAAGCCGGCGAACTCCTTCTCGACGATCAGCGACGTCGCAGCGCCGGGTTCGGCCTTGCGCAGGTACTAGGCGGTCCACAGCCCGGTATAGCCCGCGCCGATGATGCAGACATCGGCCGTCGTGTCGCCCTGCAGCGGCGGGCGCGGGGGCGGGCAGGCCGATATCGGCATACCAGAACGAGATGTCGCCCGTGCGGGTGGGGGCGGTCATGTCAGAGATCCCAGTCGTATGCGCGGGGCAGCACGTTTGCCCGGAAAACGTCGAGGTGGCGGGGCATTCTCAATCCTGGTTTTCGCTGGTGTCTGTTCGGATGAACTGGTCGAGCTCAGTCAGAGCCGAGGTGGGGGGCGCGATGATCCACTGGACTTCGGCCCGGCCTTTGCCGTGATTGGCAATGCGGTGGGGGGTGGAGGAGGAGTATTCGATGCTGTCGCCCGCCTCGAGCCGGAAACGCTCGGCACCGAGCGTGATTTCGACCGAGCCTTGCAGCACGACCATCATCTCGTGGCTGTCGCCGTGTGTATAAAGATCCGGACCGGTGGAGCCGCCGATTTCGAACTCGCCGACATAGACCTCGAAATCGTGGATCGGGCGCTGGGACAGGAGGGTCTTGCGATAGCCGTCTGCCTCGGGCAGGGATGGCCGCTGGTCGCGGCGCAGGACGCGGTGCGTGGAGCCGACACGTTCTTCGAACAGGTCGGCGACCGAGATGGAAAGCGCCTGTGCGATCTGCATGAGCGTGGAGGCGGTGGCGCCGGTAAGACCGCGCTCGAGCTGGCTCAGGAAACTCGCAGAGGTGCCGGTGAGTTCTCCCAACTGCCGCAGCGACAGACGCCGGGCCTGACGAAAGCGCCTGACGCGTCGAGCAAGGAGGCCGAGTTCCCGCGAGAGGGGGCTGCTGGCTTCGGTGGTGTTCTCTGCCTGCATCGTTCGCTCCCTCACTTTACGCTGAATGAAGCAGGACTGCACAAGATGCAACTGGTTAACGGCTGGGCGGTCACCAGGAATGCGTCGTGCAGGGCACCTCGCGCTTGCAACGGGTTCAAGCAGGTCTAGCTTGGAGGCAACGATGGGGGCAGCGGGATGGCGGGTGAATTGGAACGGGAGGCCGGGATGCCGTTTGCGCTGATCGTGTCGCACGGCCAGCCATCGGAGCCGGAGCCCGCAGAGGCTGACGTGGCGGCGCTGGCCGCTTTGGTGGCGCGGCATCTGCCGGGCTGGTTGGTGCGTTCGGCCACCCTGGCGAAGGCGGGGGCGCTGGCGCGGGCGCTGGACGGGGCCGACAGTGTGGCGCGGGTTTACCCGCTGTTCATGGCAGACGGATGGTTCACGCAGACGCACCTGCCCTTGCGGTTGAAAGAGGCGGGAGCGGGCGAAGTCATCCAGTTGGCACCGTTCGGGGTGGACCCGGCCGTGCAGGCGCTGACGGTGACCCTCGCGCTGGAAGCCGCCGCCAGGGCGGGGCGGGAGCCGGGTGCAACCGAGGTGCTATTGGCCGCGCACGGGTCGTTCCGCAGCGATGCGCCCGCCGCCGTGGCGCGGAACGTCGCCGGGCTTGTGGCGCGGGAGGGCGGGTTTCGGCGGGTAGAGGCTGCCTTCATAGATCAGGAGCCCCGGATCGCCCAGGTGGCGGCACGTCTTGCGGCGGGGGCACTGTGCCTGCCGTTCTTCGCGGCGCGGGGCGGGCATGTGATCGACGATCTGCCTGCGGCGCTGGCCGAGGCCGCGTTCGAAGGCAGTCTGCTCGACCCCGTGGGAACCGACGGGCGGGTGCCGGGCCTGATCGCGGCGGCGCTGCGCCAGACGCTTCAGGTCGGTTCGGTCGACTAGAGAGAGATCCGCACCGGTCTGGCCTTTTGATTTCCTGGACATCGGGCGGGAACACGCCAGCACGGTTCTCCCTGATTTTCTCCGCAGCCTGTCTGGCGCAGGTGGAGATGCCATACAGGCTATGGCTTTCCTGTTTCCCGCCGGTCTTGGGATAAAGCCGGAGTCCGGTTTTGCCGGACAGGCCCTAGACCGCGATCGCGAAGGTCGGCCGGGCGTCTGCGAGGGCGGCGCGGGTGGCGGGCCAGGTTTCGGTGAGCTGACCTTGCAGCCCCGAGATCGCGCTTTCGGTCGTCTGGCTTTCGACCATCATCTGGAGAAGTGCCGAAAGGCGCTGTGCGCCGAAGGTTGATGCCGAGCCGGCCAGCCGATGGCAGAGGCGATGCCGGTCCGGTGCGGGAGGGCAGGAGGTCAGCGCGGCGATGATCTGGTCGCCTTCCAGAATGAAGCGGCGAAGCAGGTCATTCGCTGTCGCGTCGCTCAGCCTGCCAAAAAGATCCGAAAGCTGCTGGTCGTCGATGAGGGGCCGGGATGCCATCCCCTTTGCAGACATGGGGAATTGGGAGGTGGGACCGCTCGCGGACATGGGACTGCTTGCGGACAAGGGGCCGACCGACATGGCACGGGCGAGGGAACTGCGGGTGACGGGTTTGATGAGGCAATGGTCAATCCCGGCATCCCGGAAACGGTCGAGTTCTTCGGGCATGGCATGGGCCGTGACGGCGATGATCCGGGCATTGCGGGATTTCCCCGTGCCGGAACGGATGCGGCGCGCGGCCTCGACTCCGTCGAGGCGGGGCATCGAGATGTCCATCAGGATCACGTCGTGAGCTTTGGCCTCGGCGGCGGCCACGCCCACCAACCCGTCTGTCGCCTCGGTCACCGTGTGGTTCACCTCTTCCAGCAGGGCGCGCAGGACGAAGCGATTGATCGCATTGTCCTCGATCACGAGAACCGAGATGCAGGGCGCGCCGGGCGTTTCGGCCTCGGCGGTCATTTCAATCGGGGTCGGCAGGGCGGCAGGCTCGACCCCGAAGGGCAGGCGGACCCAGAAGACGCTGCCCTCACCTGGCTCGCTTTCCATCCCGATCTCGCCCCCCAGCGCATGGACAAGACGGCGGGTGATGCCGAGGCCGAGGCCAGTGCCACCGGTTTCGCGACCGTAGGAGCTGTCGAGCGTGACGAAATCGTCAAAGACGCGCGCCTGGTCGGCCTCTGCGACGCCTATACCGGAATCGATGATGCGGAATTCGACGAAACGGGTGCCATGGTCGGCGGGCTCGGCCTCGACCTCGACGAAGATCTGGCCGTTTCGGGTGAACTTCACGGCATTGCCGACGAGGTTCAGCAGGATCTGGCGCAGGCGTGCGGGATCGCCGGTGACACGGCCTGCGGGTTCGGCCACGCCTGTGATCTCGATCCGGCTGCCATTGGCGGCCGCGAGGCCCGATTGGTTTGCGACGACTTCGCGGACAAGCGCCTCGATCACGAAGGGGATGTTTTCGAGACGCAGGGCATTTGCTTCGGCACTGGAGAGATCGAGCACCGAGTTGACGTGGTGGAGCAGAACCTGGCCGGAGGTTTCGATGACCTCGAGGATCTCTCGCTGTCGTGCGGCCAGGGGCGTTGCGCCGAGAAGATCGACGGACCCCAGCAGGCCGTTCAGCGGCGTGCGCATCTCGTGGCTCATCACGGCAAGGAATTCGGCCTTGGCCCGTTCGCCCTTGAGCGCCTGGTCCCGGGCTTCGGTCAGTTCCCGTTCGCTTTGCCTGCGGCCGGAAATGTCACGGATGAAGGCCACGAAGATCTCGCCCTCGGCATTCTCGGCGCGGGCGACCGAGATTTCGACCGGGAAGCGGGTGCGGTCCTTGCGGACGGCCTCCAGCTCGATCCGCTGGCGACCTGCTTCCTGGCCCTCGGGGCTGATGAGATGGGTCTCGATGGCGTTTATGGTGTCGCCGATGGCATCGGGGGGAAAGATCAGATCGGTCACCTGATTGCCAAGCGCCTCGGCTGCGGTGAAGCCGAAGGTCGTTTCGGCGGCGGGGTTGAAGGACAGAACAATGCCACGCCGGTTGACCACAACGATCGGATCAGCCGAGGTCGTGACGATGGTTTCAAGGCGCGTGGTCGTCAGCCGGTTCTCGACAGCCTGTTCGCGGCTGCGTTCGTAGAGGCGCAGCAGCACCGTGGCGAGAACCGAGAGCGCGACGATCAGGAAACCGGTCAGGCCAGCGACGCGGCGCAGGGTAAGGGCCATCTCGCTGCGCTGGCGATCTGACTCCGACGAGAAAAAGTCGATGCCGGTGAGCGACATTGCACGAACCGACGGGCGCAGGTCGCGGGCCTCGACATAGAGCGACGGCAGGGCGGCGCGCAAGGCGGCATCGGGGCCATCGACAAGGGGAAGGGCGCGTTTGAGAAATGCTTCCACCTTGTTCAAATTGGCGTCGAAGTTAGGTCTCGTCCGCAGCGCTTCGTAGAGTGTGCTGGTGCTGAAGATCTCGATGCGGGAATAGAGAATGTCGTAGCGCTTGCGGACCTCGGCAAGGTCGCCGGGGCTGCCCAGCGCCTGGCGCATCAGCTGGGTCTCGACCTCGAGTTGCGCGAGGGCCCACTGGACACTGTCAGAGTTGGCGCGGGCGAGCGCATCGAGCCGGCGCTGCACGTCGAGCACCAGTGTTGCGATGACGCCGACGCAGACCACCAGGACCAGCGCGATAGCGCCGGCGTTCAGCCTTTCCAGCACTGAGCAGTTCTTGCCGGAATTCGACATCTTTTCGCCTGCTCCCCGACGGACTCCGTGACCCTGTTTGCGTCAAGACACTAGCTCGCCACGTGTTTTCGCGCCAGTGGGCTGACCATCGGAAAAATGCGACGTAGAAATTTCGGGCTTTCCTTTGCAAGGCTGCCACCTAAATCACTTTGGTGTTATACTGGGGGTTCAATGCGCTGTATTGATCGAGGAGACCGGGGCGCAGCGCGTTCGGGCAAAAAATGAAGATCCTGCTGGCCGACGATCACGACCTTGTCCGGGAAACGATCGCGGTGTTTCTGACAGGCAGAGGGATTTCAGGACGGTCACCGTTGCGGCAACCCTGCCCGAAGCGTTGCAGCGGATCGAGCGATCCGGCCCGTTCGATCTTGTGCTGCTCGACTACCATGATGCCGGGAATGAATGGTCTGGACGGTCTGTCCGTGGCGATGAAGGCCAATGCGCCAAAGCCTGTGGCGGTGTTGTCGGGCAGCGTCTCGCGCGAGGTGGCCGAAGCATCGGTGAGGGCGGGGGCGATCGGCTTCATGCCCAAGACGCTGGGTTCGCGGGCATGGTATCGGCGATGCGGCTGATGATGGCAGGGCGAGACGTTCCTGCCTTTCGGTGTGCTGCCGCCGACAGACGCCGGGCGAGGGGCCGTTCAACCTGACGCGGCGCGAGATCGAAGTGCTGCGCGGGATCTGCGAGGGCAAGTCCAACAAGGAGATCGCGCGCGACCATGACCTGCAGGAGGTCACGGTCAAGCTGCATGTCAAGACACTGAGCCGCAAGCTGGGCGCAAAGAACCGCACCCATGCCGCGATGATCGCGCGCGACAACAACCTGCTGTAGCCACGAAGGTCGACGCTTCGATGACGCCGGGCGGGGGCCTGCCCCCGCACCCCGGGATATTTCCGCCAAGATGAAGCGGCAGGGATCGGTGCCGCAGGGCAAGACTGCCGCGCGGCGGGCGGCGCTTTGGGCATCAGGGCGTTGTTGGAGAGGCCTGCGGCGGGTGCCGGGGCGGATCGCCCGGTCAGACCGTGTGCAGGTACAGGTCGAAATCCACTTCCGACACGGTGCGCGCGACGCGGGCGTATTCGGCGGCCTTGATCGCGGTGAAGGTGCGGTGCATGTCCTCGCCCAGGGCATCCTTCAGGAAGGCCGAAGCCTTCGCCGCCTCGATCGCCGAGCGCCAGTCGACCGGGATCGCCGGCGCGTCCGGTGCATCGGCATAGCCGTTGCCGGTGGTTTCCGGGCCGGGGTCGATCCGGTGCGCCAGCCCGTGCCGGATGCCCGCCAGCACGGTGGCCGCCACGAGATAGGGGTTGGCGTCCACCCCGGCGGGGCGATGCTCGATCCGCCGTGCCTTGATGTCGCCCGCCGGGATGCGCAGCGCCACCGAGCGGTTGTTGACCCCCCAGGTCGGCGAGACCGGCGCATAGCTTTGGCTGGCGAAGCGGCGCCAGGAATTGGCGTGCGGCGCCAAGACCAGCATCGATTCGCCCATCGTCGCGCGCAGGCCGCCCAGGGCGTGCAGGATGGTGTCGTTCCACTTGCCCTCGACCGCCTCGACGAAGACGTTGCGCCCGGCCTCGTCCATCATCGAGACATGGAAATGCATGCCCGACCCGGCATAGTCCTCGTTCGGCTTGGCCATGAAGCAGGCGGTCACGCCGTGCAGGCGCGCGTGCATCCGCACGATCCGCTTCAGCCGCATCAGATCGTCCGCCGCCTGCATCACGTCGGTGCGGTAGTGCAGCGTCAGTTCGTACTGGCCGGGGGCGAATTCCGAGATCAGCGTCTCGGCCTTGATGCCCGCGCCTTGCGGCCCCGGCATAGACGTCGTTGAACAGCGGCAGCATGCCGTGCAGGTGGTCGACCGAATAGACGTCGGTCTTGCGGTTGCGGCGGCCGTCCAGCACGTCGCGCGCCGGGACCATCTTGCCATCGCGGGCCGCGTTCGTTCTCCAGCAGGAAGAACTCCAGCTCGAACGCGCCCGGCGGGATAGCAGCCCTTCGGCGGCCAGCGCATCGACCTGCCGTTGCAGGGCGTGGCGCGGGTCCGAGGTCATCGGCGCGCCGTCGAGGTCATAGACTCGACATCAGCACCTCGCCGCGCGGCGGGGTGGTGCCGTGCAGCGGCACCAGCGTGCCGGGGATCGGCCAGGCGCGGCGGTCGCCATCGCCCTGGTCCCAGATCAGGCCCGGTCTCGTGCACATCCTCGCCGCAGATGTCGAGGCCGAGGATCGAGATCGGCAGATGCCGCCCGCCCTTGTAGAACGACAGCAGTTCGTGGCGGCGGATGATCTTGCCGCGCCCGATGCCGTTGGCGTCGTGCAGCACGATGTCGAAGGCCTCGATCTCGGGATGGGCGGCGAGGAAGGCTTCCGCTTCGGCGACGGTGGAACCGGAGGGGCTGGGCTGGTCTGGTCATCAGCATGTCAGTCGAACAGTTCGGTCAGGATTTCGTCGAAGGCGGCGATCAGGCGGTCGATCTGGCGTTTTTTCGTGGCCGGGCTGACCAGCATCATGTTGTGGAACGGGGCGATCAGGCAGCCCCGGTTCAGCAGGCCGGTATGCAGCGCCGCCTCGACCTGCGGCTGATGGGCCGTGGCGGCCTCGGCCCCGTTTCGCAGCGGGCCGGGGGCGCAGATGAATTCGACCCGCGCGCCGACGCGCACGACATGCCAGGGCGCGCTTGTGCCTTGCGATGACGCGGGCGAGCCCCTCTTCCAGCCGGGCGGCGCCCTTTTCCATGTGGGCGTAGCTTCGGGCGGTCATCACGTCGGACAGGGTGGCGCGCAGGCAGGCGAACTGCATCGGGTTGGCGGACAGCGTGGTGCCCATGCCGGAATGACCCGAGGCGCGGCCGGCATTGACGGCGATGTAGCGGTCGGCCAATGCGCGGGTCATGCCCCAGACGGCGGTGGGCATGCCGCCCGCCACGCATTTGCCGACCACGAACATGTCGGGCGTGCAGGCCGTGGACGCGGGTGTAGCCGCCGAGCCCGGACGGAGATCGTGTGCGTCTCGTCGATGATCAGGAGCGCGCCATAGCGGGGCGCCAGTCTGCGCAGCGCCTCGTGGAAGCCCGGATCGGGCAGCACCATGCAGGAATTGGTCATCACCGGTTCGGTCAGGATCGCGGCGATTTCGCCGGTTTGCCAGCGCCGCCTCGACGCCGGCGATGTCGTTGAATTCGACAGCAGTGGCGACCAAGCGACAGGTCGGCGACCTGACCCAGCAGGCCGGGGCGGTTGACGGTCTTGCCGTGCTCGTCGAGCGTGACGAAGGTGTCGTCCACCGTGCCGTGATAGCAGCCGTTGAAGACCAGCACCTTGGGCCTGCCCGTGATCGCGCGGGCCACGCGCAGGGCAAAGCGGTTGGCATCGGTGGCGGTGGTGGCGATCTGCCAGCGGAAGTCGCCGAAGCGTTCGGTCAGCAGCCGGCCCGCCTCCAGCGCGTCCTCGGTCGGCAGCATGTAGGTCAGGCCGCGCCGGGCCTGCCTGCGGATCGCCTTGGCGACGGGCGCGGGCGAATGGCCGAACATGGAGCCGGTATCGCCCAGGCAGAAATCGTCGATCCCGAAGCCGTCGATATCGGTCAGCCGCGCGCCCTTGGCCTCGGCCACCAGCATCGGGTGGGGCATCGGCCAGTCCTTCATCCAGTGCAGCGGCACGCCGTCCAGATAGGCTTCGGCCCCGTCCGCCAGGGCGGCGCGGGTCTTCGGGCGGCTGCGGGCAAAGCGGGCGGCCTCGCGCGCGGCGAAGGCCTCCAGGCGGTCGCGGCGGATGCCGGCGATCGGTATCGGTTTTCTTCAGCATGGGCAGGGCTTCCGGTGGGTCGCCCCGCTTATGGCGGAAAATTTGATCAAATGCAAATGGCGCGGACGGCAAAGGCATGGTCTGGACCATGCCAGGTCCAGGGCATTGTGCGGGCACGCAAATCAGAGGTCGCGGATCTCGATCAGGTTCGGACCGGACGAGCGGGTGCTTCAGCGCCTGGCTCAGCGCCTCGGGGTCAGGCGGGATTGCTGGTGAAGGGCAGGTCGCAGGCGGCGGCGAAGGGTTCGAGTCTGCAGGGGCGACGGCGTGCAGCCGATGACCTCGGTATCTGGCGTCGCGCATCGCCTCGGCGATCTCGCGGAAGCCGGCGTTGTTCCAGACGAGGAAGGTGACCGGCAGCTCTTCGTCCACGGCGGTGCGCAATTCGCCGGGGCTGAATTGCAGGCCGCCGTCGCCGATCAGGCAGACGACTGGCGTGCCGGGGGCGGCGAGGGCCGCACCGACGGCGGCACCGGGGCCATAGCCGAGCGCGCCATAGCCGGTGGCGGCGTTGAACCAGCCGCCGGGGCGGTCGTGGTCGTAGTAGAGGTTGCCGGCATAGACCGGCTGGGTGCTGTCGCCGACGATGATCGCGCCGGGGAGGGCGTCGCGCGGATCGCCTCCAGCATGGCCAGCTGGTCCTGCATCGGCGGGCGGTCAGTTCGGCGCGGGCGGCGTCGCGGGCGGCCTCGGCGCGGGCGGCGCCGTCGCGCCTGCTTCTGCGGCACGAGCAGGGCAGCAGGGCGGCCAGTGCCGCGGTCCGGCATCGGCCTGCAGCGTCATCGCGGCGGGGTGGCGGGCCAGCTGGTCGGCGCAGAGGTCGATGCGGATCATGCCGGACAGGTCGGGCAGGCCGCCGCGCACATACATGTCGTAGTCGGTGGGGCCGAGTTCGGTGCCGACGGCCAGCACCTGATCGGACGCGGCGATCAGCGCGCGGACGGCATCGCAGGCTGGGCGAGGCGGGCACGGTCAGCGGATGGCCGTGCATCAGGCCGCGCGCGTTGGCGGTCTGGATCACCGGCGCGTCCAGCGCGTTCGGCCAGCGCGCGCAGCGCCGCCTCGGCACGGCGCGCGCCGCCGCCGGCAAGGATCACCGGGCGCTGCGCGCGCAGCCAGGCGGGCGGCGGCGCTCGGTCAGCGTCGGGCAGCGGCGGCGGGGCCGCGGGCTGCCGCGGCGCGGCAGGTCGGGGCAGGGCAGGCGGCATCACGTCGGTCGGCATCTCGATATGCACCGGGCCGGGGCGGCCGGTGGTCAGGGCGGCGAAGGCGCGGTCCAGAGCGCCGTCCAGCGCCTCGGGTCGGTCGACGTGAAAGCTGGGGCAAAGCGCGGCGCACCATCGCGGCCTGATCGGGCAGTTCGTGCAGCAGGCCAAGGCCCGTGCCCGAGGCTGTCGCGGCGGTTGACGCCCGAGATCACCAGCATCGGGCACGGAATCCGCCCGCGCCTGCGCCATCGCGGTCAGCGCGTTGGTCAGGCCCGGGCCGGTGATGACGAAGGCCACGCCGGGCTTGCCCGACACGCGGGCATAGCCATCGGCCATGAAGGCCGCGCCCTGTTCGTGGCGCGGCGGTGACATGGCGGATGCCGCCGCCGGACAGGCCGCGATAAAGCTCGATCGTGTGGACGCCGGGGATGCCGAAGACGACCTCGACCCCGCGCGCGCGCAAGCCCTGCGACCAGCGCCTGCCCGACGGTCGTCATGCGCGCTTGCCCCAGCGCTGGCAGCATGGGCGGCGATGCGGTCGCAGGCGGCTCCGATCAGCGTCGTCGGGCTGGGTCAGCGCAACGCGCACCCAGCCGCCGAGCGCCGCGCCGAAGCTTTCGCCCGGCATGACCGCCACGCCTGCTGCGTTCCAGCAGGCCGCAGGCGAAGTCCTCGCCCGACAGGCCGGTGGCGCGCACGTCGATCAGGGCGAACATCCCCGCCTCGGGGCGGTGGACGCGCAGGCCCGCCGACGCCGTCCAGCCGCGCATGCGATCAGTGCGGCGCGGCGCGCGAACCGCTCGGCCATTCCGGCGGCGACGGGCGAGGGCTGCGGAGACTGCCAGCGCGGTCATGTCGGCGATGAAGGGCTGGTTGCCGAACAGCATGGTTTCGGACAGCGGCAGCAGGCGCGCGCAGAACTCGGCCGGGCCGACGCACCAGCCGGAGCGGAAGCCGGGCGCGGCATGGGATTTGGAGATCGACGAGGCGACGATCACCCGGTCGGCCAGCGGCGGGTCGGCGAGCGGCGAGGCGAAGGGCACGTCCGCCGAAGCACCAGATCCTCGTAGACCTCGTCGCAGAGGATCCAGAGGTCATGCGCGCGCGGCAAGCTCGCCCAGGGCCGCGAATGTCGTCCGCGCGCAGCACCGCGCCGGTGGGGTTGTGCGGCGTGTTCAGGAACAGCACGCGCGTCCGCGGCGTGATCCGGGCGGCCACATCGGCGGCCTGCATGCGGAAGCCGTGCTCGGGGCGCAGCGGCACCGGCACCAGCGGCTGCACCGGTCGCGGCGATCAGGCCTTCGTAGGTGGCATACATCGGGTCGCCCACCAGCACCTCGTCCCCCGTCTGCGACCAGCGCGCGCAGAGACGGCGAAGAGCGTGGTCTGGGTGCCGGGGAAGCACATCATCTGATCGGTGCCGATCGGCGCGCCCGCGCCGGGCGGTGTAGCGGGCGGCCAGCGCGCGCAACGACGGCGGGCTCGCCGCGCCCGTTGGAATAGCCGGTCCGGCCCGGCGTTCATCGAGCGGCTGGCGACCTCGATCAGCGCGGCGGGGTCGGCACGTCGGGCTCGCCGATGGTCAGTTCGATGATCGTCGCGGCCCTGCGGCCTTCAGCGCGCGGGCGCGGGCGTGCACCTCCCATTTCGCGCCGCCAAGGCCGTGCAAGACGGTCGGTGACGGTGGCGTATCTCATGGCGTCTGGCCTTCGGGCAGGTGGTGAACAGCAGGTCGATCCCCAGGATCGCGCCGACCGAGCGTCAGGCCGATCCGGGTCAGTTCATCCGGGGTCGAATGCCTCGGGCAGGGCCGAGCCTTCCAGCCACAGCCCGTCGATCACCGCGTTGCAGGCGATGGCCTGCGGCGCGCAGCGTGGCCTCGTCGGCGGCGCGGGGCAGGTCGGCGATCAGCGCCTGCAGCCGGTCGCGGTAGGCGAGATAGGCCGGTCTCGTGCACCGCGCGCATCGCGGGGTCGCTGCGGACCCTGTGCAGGAAGCCGGCCCAGAGGCCGAGCGCGCTCGGCATCGACGACCGGCGGGCGCAGCGAGGCCGCGACGAAGGCCGCAAGCCGGGCCTCGGGCGTCGCCGGGGCGGTGTCAGAGGACCGAGGCGTTGTCGTCCGTCATCCGTCCATCAGCGCTGGCATAGGCGGCGCGGGTCAGGTCTTCCTTGGTGTCGAAGTAGTGCCGGATCAGGCCCGGCGTGACGCCGGCCCGGTCGGCGATGGCGCGCACGGTGGCGGCCTGCGCGCCGCCTTCGGCGACCAGTGCAAGGGCCGCAGCGATCAGCGCATCGCGCCGCGTCTCTTCGCCTTCCCGCCGGAACTTCCGCCGCTCGCCGGTCATGCCCATCCTAATTATACGCTTGCATAATTGCAGGCGGTCGGTCTTACTGCAATGGGGAACAGCCGGATCCTGGATGCAAGACATCAGCGACGCAGAGCCCGAAATCCACGCGCCCTGAGGCCATTCGGATCGATGCGCTGCAGAAATCCTTCGGGTCGATCGAGGTGCTGAAAGGCGTTTCGCTGCGCGCCTGCGAGGGCGATGTCGTGGCGATCATCGGCGGCTCGGGTTCTGGCAAATCCACCATGCTGCGCTGCATCAACTTCCTGGAAACGCCGACTTCGGGCCGGATCGTGATCGGCGGCGAGGAGATCGCGCTGCGCCCGGACGGCACGCCGGCGAGCCGCCGCCAGATCGAGCACGCGCGACGCAGGTTGGGCATGGTGTTCCAGCACTTCAATCTGTGGACCCACAAGACCATTCTCGAGAACCTGATCGAGGTGCCGGTCCATGTGCTGGGCGTGCCCAGGGCCGAGGCGATCGTGCGCGCTGAGAAACTTCTGGCGCGCGTCGGGCTGGCCGAAAAGGCGGGAGCCTATCCGGCCTTCCTGTCGGGCGGCCAGCAGCAGCGCGCCGCCATCGCGCGCGCCCTGGCGATCGAACCGCGCGCCATGCTGTTCGACGAACCGACCACCGCGCTCGACCCCGAACTGGTGGGCGAGGTGCTGAACGTGATCCGCGATCTGGCCGCCGAGGGGCGCACGATGATCCTTGTCACGCATGAGATGAAATTCGCCCGCGAAGTGGCGAACCATGTGATCTACCTGCACAACGGGGTGATCGAGGAAGAGGGACCACCCGAAGAACTGTTTGGCGCGCCGAAATCGGAGCGGCTAAAGCAGTTCCTGAAATCCGTGGGATGAACCGCGGACCAGATCTAAATGAAGGGGAAGACGATGAAGACCACCATACTTGCGTTTGCCGCCGCCCTTGCGATGACCGGCGCGGCGATTGCCGAGCCGATCAAGGTCGGCGTTGCGGCCGAACCCTATCCGCCCTTTGCCTCGCCCGATGCCGCGGGCAACTGGATGGGCTGGGAGATTGACATGATCGGGGCCGTCTGTGCCGCCGCCGAGCTTGAGTGCATGGTCACCCCGGTCGCCTGGGACGGAATCATCCCGTCGCTGACCTCGGGGCAGATCGACGTGATCATGTCGTCGATGTCGATCACCGACGAGCGCAAGCAGACGATCGATTTCTCGGACAAGTACTACAAGACCCCGGCGCTGGTCGCCGCCGCCAAGGGCTCGGGCATCACAGCCGATCCCGCGGGCCTGACGGGCAAGATCATTGGCGTGCAGACTTCCACCATCCATGCGGATTACGCAGCCAAGCACTTCGCCGACGTGGCTGCCGAGGTCAAGGTCTACCAGACCCAGGACGAGGCATTCCAGGATCTGGTCGCCGGGCGGATCGACGCAACCGAGGCCGACAGCATCGCCGTGGATGCCTTCCTCGCGAGCGACGCCGGAATGGCCTGCTGCGAGTCGGTCGGGGCTGTCGCTGACGATCCCGAAATTCTTGGCGCGGGCGTGGGCGCGGGGGTTCGCAAGGGTGACACCGAGTTGCTTGCAAAGTTCAACGCGGCGATTGCCAAGGTGATCGCGGACGGAACCTATGACAAGATCTCGGCCCCATACTTCAAGTCGTCGATCTACGGGGGCTGAGGATTGGAAAGCCTGATCGTGGCGCTTGGACTTCAATCCACGCTCGATCTTCTTTCGCTGAGCCCCCCCGGTTGGGGGGGCAACCTTTTGCGCGGTCTGGCGAACTCGGTCCAGATCGCGCTCGGGGCGTTCGGTCTGGGACTGCTGATCGGAACGCTCGGCGCCTACGGCAAGCTGTATGGCGGACCGATCATTCGCGATCTGCTGGCGGTCTATACGACGATCGTCCGGGCGGTGCCGGAACTGATCCTGATCCTGATCCTCTATTACGCCGTGACTGATGCCGTGAACCAGGCCCTGGTGGCCTCGGGCTACGAGCGGGTGCAGATCTCGGGCGTCATGGCGGGAATCGCGGTGCTTGGCGTGGTGCAGGGGGCCTATGCGACCGAAGTGTTGCGGGGCGCGATCCTGGCTGTGCCGCCAGGTCAGATCGAGGCCGCGCGGGCGATGGGGATGCCGCCCATGATGCTGGCGCGGCGGATCACGTTACCCGCGATGCTGGGCTTTGCGATCCCCGGGCTGGCGAACCTGTGGCTGATCGCGACCAAGGATACCGCCTTGCTGGCGGTGGTGGGCTTTGGCGAGCTGACGCTGGAGACCCGGCAGGCGGCAGGCTCGACCAAGGCCTACTTCACCTTCTTCATCGCGGCAGGGGTGCTTTACCTGGCTCTGTCGCTCATCTCGCAGCGGGTGTTCGGGCGGATCGAGCGCTGGGCGCGGCGGGGTGAGCCACAGAGTCTCGGGGGTGGGCGGTGAAGGCGCTGGCGCAACCGCATCGGCTGGTGATGGCGGGGTTGGCGCTGCTTCTGGTCTGGTGGTGCGTGACGACGCTGCGCTGGGACTGGCTGCCGAAGTATCTGCCGCTGATGGTGCAGGGGGTCTGGACGACGCTCTGGATCCTGGCGGTGACGACAGTGCTGGGGATGCTGCTTGCAATCCCGCTGGGGTTGGCGCAGGCGGCGGGGCCGTGGTATCTGGCGCAACCGGCGCAGTGGTTCTGCACGATCATCCGGGGGACGCCGCTGTTGCTGCAGCTTTGGCTGCTGTACTACGGGCTGGGGTCGCTGTTCCCGCAGTTTCCCTGGATCCGGCAAAGCGATCTCTGGCCGATCCTGCGGCAGGCCTGGCCCTATGCGGTGCTGGCACTGACCCTGAGTTTCGCAGGCTACGAGGGCGAGGTGATGCGGGGGGCGTTCAAGGGCGTGCCGCGCGGCCAGCTTGAGGCGGCCAAGGCGATGGGCATGCCGCGCTTCACCATTCTGCGCCGCATCTGGCTGCCGCAGGCCATCCAGCGCGCGCTGCCGACGCTGGGGGGCGAGACGGTGCTCCAGCTCAAGGCGACGCCGCTGGTGGCGACGATCACTGTGATGGATATCTATGCGGTGTCGAGCCGCGTGCGGCAGGACACCTTCATCGTCTATGAGCCGCTGCTGCTGCTGGCGGTCGTCTACATGGTGATTACCGGCCTCATCGTTCTGGCCTTCCGGCGGCTTGAGAAGCGGGTTCCGCAGAAGGTGGCGTGATGCGGGTCACTGGCGCCTTGCGTTTGTCCGCGTCTTCAGCGGGCTGGTCCCGAAGCGGCGGCGGAAGGCGCGGGCGAAGGTGGTGGGCGAGGAAAAGCCGGTGCGCAGCGCCACCTCCTCGACCGGGTGCCGGGTGTCGGTCAGCATCCGGCGCGCCGCCTGCAGCCGCAGGTCAAGCGCATGGCGCGCCGGAGTGGTCGCAAGGGCCTCGCGGAACAGCGTTTCCAGGCGGCGCGGCGAGAGGCCGAGCGCGCGGGCGGTCTGCGGCTGCGGGTTCGGGCGTGTCGAGGCGCGCCTCCATCCGGGCGATGGCGGCGGCGACGCGCGGGTCAAGGCGGGTGTCGGGCGCTGGGGCGCGATCTGCGGTTCGGCGCCGTCGCGGGCGGTGGTGATGAACGAGGCCGCGACCTGCAGCGCCAGCGCCGGCGCCGTGCCGCGCGCGGATCAGGTGCAGCATCAGGTCGGCGGCCGGGGCGGCGCCGCCTGCCGTGAAACGCGGTTGCCGGACAGATCACGAAGCGGTCGGGGCACCACGTCGATCTCCGGATGGGCGGCGGCGAGGTCTTCCAGGTCCTCCCAGTGGACGGTGGCGCGGTGGCCGTCGAGCAGGCCCGCGCGGGCCAGCACCCAGGGGCCGGCGTCGATGCCGCCGATGGCGCGGAAGCGCGGGGCCATGCGGCGCAGGTCGCGGATCAGGGGGCGGGTCGCGACCTCGGCCTGGCGGAAGCCCGCGATGACGATCAGCGCATCGGCGCCCTCGGCGCTGGGCCAGCGGGCCGGAGGAGGGCAGTTCGATCCCGCAGGTCAGCGGCACGGGCGCGCCGTCGGGCGAGACGACGCGCCAGCGGTAGGCCTCGTGCCCGAGATGGCGGTTGGCGGAGCGCAGCGGATCGAGCGCCGAGGCGACCTCCAGGATCGAGGCCTGCGGCAGCACCAGCAGCGCGATGGTCAGGGGCTGCGTCGAAGGGGCGAAGATCGTTGCGTTTTCTGTCATGTTGCTTTCGTAAAGTGCACAGCATCGGGCTGCAAGGCCGCTTAGGGTGGCGCGCAAAGCCAGGAGAGACGTCCATGCCGCTGACCATGAACCGCGAGGTCTTCATCACCTGTGCCGTGACCGGATCGGGCGGCACGCAGGACCGCAGCCCGCATGTGCCGCGCAGCCCGCAGCAGATCGCCGACAGCGCGATTGCGGCGGCCAAGGCCGGGGCGGCGGTGGTGCATTGCCATGTGCGCGACCCCGAAACCGGCAAGCCCTCGCGCGACCCGGCGCTCTACCGCGAAGTGACCGAGCGCATCCGCGACAGCGCGACCGACGTGGTGCTGAACCTGACCGCCGGGATGGGCGGCGACATGCTTTTCGACGGGACCGAGGAGATGAGCCGCATGTCGCCGCGGTCCGACATGGCGGGCGCCGACGGAGCGGGTGGCGCATGTGGTGGAGTGCCGGCCGGAGATCTGCACGCTCGACTGCGGCACGATGAACTTCAACGAGGCCGACTATGTGATGGTCAACACCCCGGGCATGCTGCGCGACATGGCGCGCGCGGATGGCGACGGCGGGGGTGCGGATCGAGATCGAGGCCTTCGATACCGGGCATCTGTGGCTCGCCAAGGAACTGGTCAAGGAAGGCGTCATCCCGGATCCGGTGCTGGTGCAGCTGTGCATGGGCGTGCCCTGGGGCGCGCCGGACGATCTGAACACCTTCATGGCGATGGTGAACAACGTGCCGGCCGACTGGCACTGGTCAGCGCGTTTGCGCATCGGGCGGCAACCAGATGGCCTATGTCGCCGCAGCCGTGCTGGCGGGCGGCAACGTGCGGGTGGGGCTGGAGGACAACCTGTGGCTCGACAAAGGGCGTGCTTGCGACCAATGCTCAGCTGGTCGAGCGCGCGGTGACCATCATCGAGAACCTCGGGGCCCGGGTGATCGGGCCCGGATGAGGTGCGGGCGCGGCTGAAGCTGACCAAACGAGGAGTTGCCGCCAGATGAAATATCTCGCCCTTGCTGCCGCGCTGTCGCTTTCGGCCTGCGCGCCGTTCCTGCCCTCGTCCCGCTATCTCGGCACGCCGATGTTCGTCGTGTCGAACCTTCAGCCGGGCCAGCTGGCCGGGACGTGGTACGAGGTCGCAAGCTTTCCCCAGCGCTTCCAGCAGGGCTGCGGCCTGACCACCGCGACCTACACGCCGCAGCCGGACGGGACGATGGCCGTGCTGAACCGCTGCGAGGTGGAAGGTGCGCCGGGGACGGTCCGGCAGATCGCGGGCACGGCGCGGCTGGTGGGGCCGGGGCAGTTGCAGGTGCGGCTGGCAGGGGTGCCCTTGCCCGCGAAGTACTGGGTGCTGGATATCTCGCGCGACGGACGGACGCTGATCGTGGGCGATCCGACCCGGCTGGGCGGCTGGGTGCTGCGCCGCGACCGGTATGTCTCGCCCGAGATCATGGACCGGGCGCGCGACGTGTTCGAGCGCAACGGCTATGACATCGCGGCGCTGCAGCGCAGCGCGCTGAGGTAGGCGATGGTTCCGCAGCGCAGGGAATGGACGGGAGACGAGCAATGACGACAGCGCAAGGCAGCAATCATCGGCGGCGGGGTGATCGGCGGCGGCTGGGCCGCGCGGTTCCTGCTGAACGGCTGGGACGTGGCGGTGTTCGACCCCGATCCGCGAGGCCGAGCGCAAGATCGGCGAGGTGCTGGCCAACGCCCGGGCCGCCCTGCCCGCGCTGTCCGACGTGCCGATGCCGCCGAAGGGCGCGCTGACCTTCGCCGGCACCATCACCGAGGCGGTGGAGGGCGCGGAATACGTGCAGGAATCCGTCAGCGAGCGGATCGAGCTGAAGCACCGGGTCTACGCCCAGTTGCAGCAGGTCAGCCCCGGGCGTGCTGATCGGGTCGTCCACCGCGGGCTTCAAGGCCAGCGACTTGCAGAAGGGCGCGCCCGCCCGGCAGAACATCATCGTCGCGCATCCGTTCAACCCGGTCTACCTGCTGCCGCTTGGCCGAAGTGTCCGGCTCGCCCGCAAATCCGCCCGAGGTGGTCGAGCGGACGGCGCAGATCATGCGCGACATCGGGATGTTCCCGCTGGTGATCCGCAAGGAGATCGACGCCTTCATCGGCAACCGTTTTCTCGAGGCGGTCTGGCGCGAGGCGCTGTGGATGCTGAAGGACGGCATCGCCACGACCGAAGAGATCGACGAGGCGATCCGCATGGGCTTTGGCCTGCGCTGGGGGCAGATGGGGCTGTTCGAGACCTATCGCATCGCGGGCGGCGAGGCCGGGATGAAGCATTTCATGGCGCAGTTCGGCCCGGCCTGAAATGGCCCTGGACCAAGCTGATGGACGTGCCCGAGTTCAACGACGAGCTGGTGGACCTGATCGCGAGCCAGTCCGACGCGCAGTCGGGGCATGTACGGCATCCGCGAGCTGGAACGCATCCGCGACCAGAACCTGATCGGCTTCCTGCGCGCGCTGAAGGACCGCGAACTGGGGCGCGGGCAAGGTGCTGCGCGAGCATGACGCAGCGGCTGGCCGCTGGCGCTGCCGCGAGCGATCCGGCACGATACGGCGCGCGCCCCTGGTGATGGCGCGGATGCAGGTGCTGCCGGGCTGGATCGACTACAACGGCCACATGACCGAAAGCCGCTATCTGTTCTGCGCCTCGGAGACCGTCGGACAACTTCCTGCGGCTGATCGGGGCGGAGATGGACTATGTGGCGGGCGGGCACAGCTACTACACCGCCGAGACGCCATATCCTGCACCTGGGCGAGGCGAAGCTGGGCGACCGGCTGACCGGGACGGTGCAGGTGCTCGCGCGGACGAAAAGCGGCTGCACATCTTCGTCCGGATCCTGCAAGGGACGACGAGGTGGTGGCGACGGTGGAGCAGATGTGCCTGCATGTCGACATGAAGGCGGGCAAGACCTGCCCGCCGCGCCCGAGGTGCTGGCGCGGCTGCGGCCGATCGCCGAGGCCCACGCGGCGCTGCCGCGGCCCGAGGCGGCCGGGCCGCGCACGTCGGACAGAGGGAGGGCGTGATGGATTTCGGACTGACCGAAGAACAGCAGATGATCGTCGAGACGACGCGCGCCTTCGTCGAGACCGAGCTCTACCCGCATGAGACGGAGGTCGAACGCACCGGCGCATCTGCCGATGGACCTGATCCGCGAGATCCAGGCCAAGGCGATGGCGGCCGGGCTTTACGCCGCCAACATGCCGGAAGAGGTGGGCGGCGCGGGGCTCGATACGCTGTCCTGGCTGCTGTACGAAAAGGAACTGGGCCGGGCGAACTATGCGCTGCACTGGACCTGCGTGGCGCGGCCGTCGAACATCCTGCTGGCCGGGAACGCCGAGCAGCGCGAGCGCTATCTGATGCCCTGCATCCGGGGCGAGACCTGGGATTGCCTGGCGATGACCGAACCCGGCGCGGGGTCGGACCTGCGGGGCATGAAGGCCTCGGCCCGGCAGGACGGCGGCGACTGGGTGCTGAACGGCACCAAGCATTTCATCAGCCATGCCGATCTGGCGGGCTTCGCCATCGTCTTCATGGCATCGGGCGAGGAAGACACGCCGCGCGGCCGGAAGAAGCTGATCACCGCCTTCTTCGTCGACAAGGGCACGCCGGGCTTCACGGTGCGCGACGGCTACCGCAACGTCAGCCACCGCGGCTACACCAACGCGATCCTGGAGTTCGACAATTGCCGGGTGCCCGCGGCCAGGTGCTGGGCGAGGCGCACAAGGGGTTCGAGGTGGCGAACACCTGGCTGGGCGCGACCCGGCTGCAGGTCGCCGCGACCTGCCTTGGCCGGGCCGAGCGGGCGCTGGGCCATGCGCTGTCCTATGCCGCAGAGCGCAAGCAGTTCGGCCAGCAGATCGGCAAGTTCCAGGGCGTGTCGCTTCAAGCTGGCCGACATGGCGATGGAGCTGAAGGCGGCGGAGCTGCTGACGCGCGAGGCGGCGTGGAAGTACGACCAGGGCACGGTGACCGAGGCCGACATGTCGATGGCCAAGCTGAAGGCGACCGAGGTGCTGGCCATGATCGCCGACGAGGCGATCCAGATCCACGGCGGCATGGGGCTGATGGACGACCTGCCGCTGGAACGGATCTGGCGCGATGCCCGGGTGGAGCGGATCTGGGAAGGCACGTCGCGAGATCCAGCGCCACATCATCAGCCGCGAGATTGCTGCGGCCGCTGGGTGCCTGACCAGCCGGGACCGGGGGCGTCTGCCCCCACACCCCGGATAATCCGGGCACCCCCGGGGATATTTGAGAACAGAAGAAGCAACGAAATGTTAACCGCGAATCGCAAGACACTGCGCTTACGGTACAGGCGGGGACGCCGATGACCGTAACGGGAGAAGGCCCCTCGGTCCGCTTGCGGGGCAGGGGGCTCGTCCGTTCCTGCATTTCTTCTGTTCGGAAATATCCTCGGGGGTCCGGGGGCAGACGGCCCCCGGCCTCGCCACAGGCACGGGGCACGGACATGAGCGCGACCTGTCGCCGCCTGCTGCGCCCGCGCTCCATCGCCGTGCTCGGCTCCGGCTGGGCGCAGAATGTCATCGAGCAATGCGCGAAGATGGGCTTTGACGGGCCGGTCTGGCCGGTGCATCCGACGCAAGGCCGAGATCGGCGGGCTGAAGGCCTTTCCGTCGCTGGCCGATCTGCCGGCAGCGCCGGATGCGACCTTCATCGGGGTGAACCGGCATGCGACGCTCGACGTGGTGCGCGAGCTTGCCGCGATGGGGGCGGGCGGGGCGATCTGTTTCGCCTCGCGGCTGGACCGAGGCGGGCGAGGCCGGACTTGCAGGCGCAGCTGGTCGCGGCGGCGGGCGACATGCCGATCCTGGGGCCGAACTGCTACGGCGTGATCAACTACCTCGACGGGGCGCTCCTCTGGCCCGACCAGCATGGCGGGCGGCGGGTGGAGCGGGGCGTGGCGCTGCTGTCGCAATCCTCGAACATCGTCATCAACCTGACGATGCAGCAGCGCGGCCTGCCGGTGGCCTATGTCGCCTGTCTGGGCAATGCGGCGCAGGTCGGGCTGGCGGAACTGGCCGGCGCGCTGCTGGCGGATGACCGCGTGACGGCGCTGGGGCTGTATGTCGAGGGGATCGACGATGCGCCGGCCTTTGCCGCGCTGGCCGAAGCGGCGCGGGCGGCGGGCAAGGGCATCGTCTGCATCAAGTCGGGCAAGACCGAGCCGTCGCGCACGGCGGCGGCCTCGCATACCGCCTCGCTTGGCGGGCGGCGGGGCGGCGTCGAGCGCCTTCCTGCGGCAGGCGGGCGTGGCGGAGGTGAACACGCTGTCGCGAACTGCTCGAGACGCTGAAGATCTTCCATGTCCACGGGCCGCAGATCGGGACGCGGCTCTGTTCGCTGTCCTGTTCGGGGGGCGAGGCGGGGCTGGTGGCGGATCTGGCGGCGCCGTGCGGGGATCGACTTTCCGCCGCCGTCGGAGGCGCAGCGGCACGCGGCTGGGCGAGATCCTCGGGCCGATCGTGACGATTGCCAACCCGCTGGACTATCACACCTTCATCTGGGGCGACGGGCCGCGGACGACGGATGTCTTCACGACCATGCTGGCGGGCTATGACGCCGGCATCTTCATCATCGACCCGCCGCGCGCCGGACCGCTGCGATCCGTCGTGCTATCGGCCCGGCGCTGGAGGCGATCGTCGCGGCGCAGCAGGCGACGGGCAAACCGGCCTTTCCCGTCGCCTCGCTGCCGGAGAATTTCGAGCGAGGACGCGGGCCGAGGCGATGATGGCCCAGGGCGTTGTCGCCGCTGATGGGGCTGGAGACGGCGCTGGGGGCGATGAAGGCGGCGCAGACGCCGGCCGGGGTCGCCGGGCTGGCGGCCGGTGCCGGCTGGCGCCGCGCGGGACCGCGCGGATGCTGGGCGAGGCCGAGGCCAAGGCGCTGCTGGCCGAGGCCGGGGTCGCCGTGCCGCGCGGCAGTCGCGGCGCCGACGCTGGACGCAGCTTGCCGGTGCGGGCGGCGCCCTTGCGCGCGCCGCTGCGCGCTGAAGGGGCTGGGCTTTGCCCACAAGACCGAGGCCGGGGCGGTGCGGCTGGGGCTTGCCTCGCTGGAGGGGCAGGCCGAGATGCCGGGGGCCGACGGGCTATCTGGCCGAGGAGATGGTGACGGGCGCGGTGGCCGAGGTGCTGCTGGGGCTGCGGCGCGAT
Organism: uncultured Alphaproteobacteria bacterium; assembly: GCA_963777765.1. Classification (GTDB taxonomy): domain Bacteria; phylum Pseudomonadota; class Alphaproteobacteria; order Rhodobacterales; family Rhodobacteraceae; genus Aliitabrizicola. Next base: position 569,410 of record CAVZRP010000009.1, read on the forward strand.
CCGGTCTACGGCGTGACGCTGACGCTGGGGATGGGCGGGGTGACGGCCGAGGTGCTGGCCGATACGGTGACGCTGGTGGCGCCGGTGACGCGAGCGCCGAGATCGGCGGCGGCGCTGCGGCGGCTGCGGCTGTGGCCGCTGCTGGACGGCTATCGCGGGCGGGCGAAGGCGGACGTGGCGGCGCGTCGGTCGAGGCGGCGCTGGCCTGCAGGCGCTGATGCTGGCGACGCGGCGGCTGGAGGAAATCGAGATCAACCCGCTGATGGTGCGCGACACAGCGGCGCCGTGGCGGTGGATGCGGTGATCTGGGAGGATGACGACATGAGCGATGTTTCCGACCGAAGGGCCGATCCGGACGCGGCGCGAGGGCGCGATCCTGGAGGTCACGCTGGACCGACCCAAGGCCAATGCGATCGACCTGATGACCAGCCGGATCATGGGGCTGGTGTTCCGGGCCTTCCGCGATGACGACAGCCTGCGGGTCTGCGATCCTGCGGGCGGAGGGGGAGAAGTTCTTCTGCCCCGGCTGGGATCTGAAGGCCGCGGCGGCGGGCGATGCGGTGGATGGCGACTATGGCGTGGGCGGCTTCGGCGGGTTGCAGGAACTGCCGAACCTGAACAAGCCGGTGATCGCGGCGGTGCAACGGGCATCTGCTGCGGCGGCGGGCTGGAACTGGCGCTGTCCTGCGACCTGATCCTGTGCCTCGGACAACTGCGACCTTTGCCCTGCCGGAGATCCGGTCGGGCACGGTGGCGGATGCGGCCAGCATCAAGCTGCCCAAGCGCATCCCCTATCATGTGGCGATGGACCTGCTGCTGACCGGGCGCTGGTTCGACGCCGAGGAGGCGCTGCGCTGGGGGCATCGTGAAGGAAATCACCGCCGCCGGCGGACCTGCTGGCCAAGGCCTGGGACGCTGGCGCGGCTGCTGGAGAGCGGGCCGCCGCTGGTCTATGCCGCGATCAAGGAAGTGGTGCGCGAGGCCGAGAGCACTGCGGTTCCAGGATGCGCTGAACCGGGTCACCAAGCGGCAGATGCCGACGGTGGACCGGCTTTATTCCAGCGAGGATCAGCTGGAAGGGGCGCGGGCCTTTGCCGAAAAGCGCGATCCGGTGTGGAAGGGGCGCTGAGGCGGCTCGACCGTTGTCGGCACAGTGCGACAATTTCGACCGCGGGCGATGTGACCGAATTGCAGGGTCAGCCACTGGATGTGGTATGTGTTCCGCAACCGGCTTTTTGGACAGGTCGAAGCGGGCGCGTCTGCGGGCTTCGAAGCGAGGGGGCGCAGCCCATCGCGCATCCGGTGCCGGGGATATCTGCGCGACATGAAGAAGCGCGGAAGAGGGTTGGTCGGACGCCGCGGCGATCCTGCCGTCGGCCGGCAGTCTGCCGGGCATTTGACGAGGGCACGAAGCGCGGGTCTTGTTGCGCGGATACGGCGCATTTGCCGAGGCCGCAGGCGTCGACGCGGGATCGGAGCGCTCCCTTTTCCGGACAGGGGTTGGGAGGCGTAGCGCGGGCCGGGGCAGGTCGGGGCCGCATGCCATCCGCGACACGAACCTGTCGCAAAGTGCGATGCTTGACTCGACAGTCAATATAAGTGTCCGCCGAAACGGGGGCGGGCGTGCAGGACGAACGGCCGGATTTCATCATCGTGGGGGCGGGGTCGGCGGGATCGCGTGCTGGCCGAGCGGCTGAGTGCGCTCGGGCGCTTCCGGGTGCTGGTGATCGAGGCCGGGGGCAACGGACCGGCGGTTCTATGTGCAGTTGCCGCTGGGCTATGGCAAGCTGTTCTACGATCCGGCGGTGAACTGGATGTACAGGACGCGAGCCCGATCCCGGTCTGGCCGGGCAGCGGGACTTCTGGCCGCGGGGCAAGCTGCTTGGCGGCTCGTCCGTCGATCAACGCGATGGTCTATATCCGCGGGCACCGGGCCGATTACGAGGACTGGAAGGCGTCGGGGAATCCCGGCTGGGGCTGGGACGAGGTGCTGGCGGCCTACCGGGCGATGGAGGACACCGAGGCCGGCGGCGACGACATGGCGCGGCACGGGCGGACCGCTGTTCATCTCGGCCAACCGGCGCGATCTGCATCCTCTGGTGACCGACTATATTGCGGCCTGCGAGGCGGCGGGATTGCCGTTCACGCCCGATTTCAACGGGGCGGAGCAGGAGGGGACGGGCAGCTATCAGCTGACGGTCAAGGGCGGGCGGCGGAATTCGGCGGCGCGGGCCTTTCTGCGACCGGCGATGAAGCGGGCGAACGTGCAGGTGATGACCCACGCGCAGGTGACGCGCGTGGTGATCGAGGACGGCCGGGCGGTCGGCGTGGAGATCGACCGGAACGGCCAGCGCGAGGTGATCCGGGCGCGGCGCGAGGTGATCCTGTCGGGCGGGGCGATCAATTCGCCGCAACTGCTGCAGCTGTCGGGGATCGGGCCGGGCGAGCTGCTGCGGGAGCATGGCATTGCCGTGCTGCGCGACAATCCGAATGTCGGCGATCACCTGAACGACCATCAGGGACTGAACTATACCTGGCGGATGAAGGTGCCGACGCTGAACGATGTGCTGCGGCCGTGGTGGGGCAAGCTGCGGGTCGGGGATTGAATACCTGCTGACGGGGCGCGGGCCGCTGAGCCTGTCGATCAACCATGGCGGCGGGTTCTTCCGCACCCGGCCCGATCTGCCACGGCCCAACATGCAGCTTTACTTGCAGGCGTTTTCGACGCTGATCCCGCGCGACGGCGAGCGACCGATGCTGACGCCCGATCCGTTTTCGGGCATGTCGATCGGGCTTGTCGAACTGCCGCCCGACCAGCCGGGGGCATATCCGGATCGGGTCAGCCGACCCGCTGGCGCATCCGGTGATCTCGCCAATGCCTATTCGACCGACCATGACGTGCAGGAGATGCTGGCGGCGGTGAAATTCCTGCGCCGCATCGCGGCGCAGGAGCCGCTGCGCGACCTGATCGCCGAAGAGCTGCGTCCGGGACCGGACGTGCCGGACCGACGAGGCGTTGATCGCGGATTTCCGGGCGCGGAGCGGGACGGTCTATCACCCGTCCTGCACGTGCCGGATGGGACCGGAGGCGCAGGCGGCTGTGGTTGATGCGCGCCTGAGGGTCCATGGGGTGGCGGGGCTGCGGGTCTGCGATGCCTCGGTCTTTCCGACACTGATCGCGGGAAACACCAATGCGCCCGCGATCATGGTCGGCTGGAAGGGCGCAGAGATGATTCTGGCTGACCAGAACTGACGACAGAGAAGGGGATTCCCGCACAGGTTGCAGACTGAGAGGAATTGTGCGGATAAGTCACCATCACGACACAATGCAGCCTTCGCCGAAAGGATTAAGGCATCATTTGTCCATCATGTCGCCATAGCAGCCCTGCATTCAGGACGTCAGTAACCTTCAAGGTGCCGGAGACTGTCATGCGCGCGCTTCGCATAGTTGAAACGGAAAATTCCGGTCTTGTGGGGATCGGAGCGCGCGTGTTGTTGCTGGCACCGGATGAAGGCGAAGCGGATCGGCTGTCGCGGTTGATCGCCGGCTTCGGCGGGCTGGTGGACCAGGAGGTGGAGTTATACGCGGCGCTGTCGGCCGTGATCGACGACCCTCGGGACTGGGACGTGTTCGTGGTTGCCTGTGACGGGTTGGGCGGCGTGGATGTGGGCCGTCGCGCCCATCGGATGCTGGGCGATGTGGTGGATCGGATGCCGACGATCCTGATTTCGGAAGAGTGCGACAAACAGATCTTCCCTGAAACACGCGGGGAACCGATCCTGCTGCGCGCGCGGATGTCGGCGGCTGCGATGCGGCTTGGCATGGAACATGCCTTGCGCGACCGGATGGCCTGGCATCGCCGCTGACGTCAAAAAAGGCGGACCGAGGCCCGCCTTTTCAACATGCTACCCGCTTCTGACGATCAGGCCAGCGCGAGATTGGTTGCCGATTCGCGGCCATCGCGGCCTGCTTCGATGTCAAAGGTCACGGCTTGACCGTCCTTCAGCGAGCGAAGGCCGGCGCGCTCCAGCGCGGTGATGTGAACGAACACGTCCTTGCGGCCGCCCTCAGGGGCAATGAAGCCGTAGCCCTTGGTTTCATTGAACCATTTCACGGTGCCCTTGGCCATCGTGATGTCTCCTCTACACATGCCGCCCGCGGAGATGCGGCGGCCCGGCTCAGTCAGCGCAAGATCGAGGGACTGTGCCTTTTGGAGCAGACAGTGGTCGATAGGTTAACGTCGCTCTTCAAGGCTGCGTTAAGGTTTAATGAAAATCAAGAAGAATTGGGCCGCTTCGCTTCAGGGTCCGGTCAGGCTTGGATCTCGATGTCATCTTCGAGGAACCAGCGCACGCTGTCCTCGAAGCTTGCATCTGCGGTAAAGCCGAGGCGGAGGGCTTTCTCGGCAGCAATGCGGTTGCGCCAGCCGCGCACGATGCGCTCGATCCCCGGGTCTGCGTTCCAGCTGATGCGGGACGCAGGCGCGGGGCCCGCCACGCGGGTCATGGCGGCGATCATGGTGCCGATGGTATCGGTTCGGCCCGACAGATCGAAGCAGCGGTTCGGGCCGAAGGCGGCGGCGTCGAGTTCGGCGGCGTGGATCAGGTTGGCGACGACCGTGCGCGGGGCGGTGTGCCAGACCTCAAACTCGGGTCCGACGGGGCAGTTCGCGGTTCCGCCCTGCATCGTGTCGCGGAAGATCGAGGACATGAACGAGGAGGCGGCCGCGTTTGCCTTGCCCGGACGGATCGAGACGGTGGGCAGGCGCAGGCCACGCCCGTCAAGGAAGCCGCGCCGCGACATGTCGGTGAGGAGGTATTCGCCGATGACTTTCTGCGTGCCGTAGGAGGTCTGGGGATTGGGCGCGGACGCGGTCGGTGATCTGGTCAGGCTCTTCGCCGCCATGGGCGGCGGTGGACGAGGCATAGACGAACACGGGAGAGTTGCCCCCCGCGCGGGCGGATTGCAGCAGGTTCAGCGTGCCGAACAGGTTGACGCGCATCCCGAGGTCGAAATCGGCCTCGGCCGCGCCGGAGACGACGGCGGCGAGGTGGAAGATCACGTCGAAGGCTTGCGACATGACGGCAGAGGTGGCGACGGAATCGGAGATGTCGCAGGCCATACGGGTGACGGGGAAGGGCGCGTCGACGGGCGCAGGTTCGGCCAGGTCGATGAGGGTGAGGTGGGTGATGGCGTGACCGCGCAGAGCGGTGTCGCCGGCGAGGCGGCGGGCGAGTTTCTGGCCGATGAAGCCACCTCCGCCGGTAATCAGGATGCGCATGTGGTCCCCCCCTTTGTGCATGGGGCAGGCTATCCGGACAGGCGGGCGGGTGCACGGCGAAAGTTGATGTGCGCTGCCGCGCCTGGGTTCCCGGCCATGCCGCGGGTTTCGGGCTGACAGGGTGAGGCCGACTCGCTAGCGTGGCCCGATGGGCGATATGGTCTACCGGATATGACGGAGTGGCTGGGGCCGCAGGAATGGGCGGCGGTTCTGCTGTCGCTGAAGGTGTCGTTCTGGGCGACGCTGTGCAGCCTGCCGGTGGGGATCGGTGTGGCCTATGCGCTGGCGCGAGGCGAGTTCTGGGGCAAGCAACTGCTGAATGGCGCTGGTGCATCTGCCGTTGATCCTGCCGCCGGTGGTGACGGGGTATCTCCTGCTGTTGAGTTTCGGACGGAAGGGACCGGTGGGGGCATTTCTGGACGAGACGTTCGGGCTCGTCTTCGCGTTCCGCTGGACGGGGGCGGCGCTGGCGGCGGCGGTGATGGCCTTTCCGCTGATGGTCCGCGCGATCCGGCTGGCGATCGAGGCGGTGGACCCTAAGCTGGAGCAGGCGGCGGGGACGCTGGGCGCCTCGCGCCTGTGGGTGTTCGCGACGGTGACGCTGCCGCTGATCCTGCCGGGGGTGCTGGCGGGGGCTATCCTCGGGTTCGCCAAGTCGATGGGGGAGTTCGGAGCGACGATCACCTTCGTGTCGAACATTCCGGGCGCAGACGCAGACGCTGCCCTCGGCCATCTATGCCTTCCTGCAGGTGCCGGGCGGGGACGGGCAGGCGTTCCGGCTGGTGCTGATCTCGGTCGCAGTCGCGATGGGGGCGCTTCTTCTGTCGGAGGTGGCGGGGCGCGGGCCGTGGCGCGAAGGATTGCGGGGGCATGAGCCTTGAGGTGCAGCTGCAGCCAGGCGTTTCCCGGCTTCGCGCTGGACGTGGCCTTTGCCGCGCCGCCGGGGGTGACGGCGCTGTTCGGGCGCTCGGGGTCGGGCAAGACGACGGTCGTGAACGCGGTGGCGGGCCTGCTGCGGCCGCAGGCGGGCCGGGTGGTGGTGGACGGGCGCGTTCTGCTGGATACGCAGGCGGGCATCCGGGTGCCGGTGCATCGGCGGCGGATCGGCTATGTCTTTCAGGAGGCGCGGCTTTTCCCGCATCTGACGGTGCGGCAGAACCTGCTTTACGGGCGCTGGATGCGCGGCGGATCGGGCGGGCCGGAGCTGGACCGGGTGCTGGAGATGCTGGGCATCGGGGCGCTGCTGGAGCGGCGGCCGGGCGCGCTGTCGGGCGGCGAAAAGGCGCGGGTGGCGCTGGGGCGGGCGCTGATGGCGAGACCCGCGGATGCTGCTGATGGACGAGCCGCTCGCCTCGCTGGACGAGGCGCGCAAGGCGGAAATCCTGCCCTATCTGGAGCGGCTGCGGGACGAGACGCGGCTGCCGATCCTTTATGTCAGCCACGCGATGGCCGAGGTCGCGCGGCTGGCCACGACGCTGGTGGTGATGGAGGCGGGGCGCGTCTTGCGGGCCGGGCCGGTGTCGGAGGTTCTGGCCGATCCGGGCGCCGTGCCCTCGCTCGGCATCCGCGAGGCGGGGGCGATCCTGCCCGCGCGGGTCGAGGCGCAGGAGGCGGACGGGCTGACGCGGCTTGCGACATCGGCGGGGCCGCTGTGGCTGCCGCGCGTGGTGGCCGAGGTGGGGGCGCAGGTGCGGGTCCGGATTGCGGCGCAGGACGTGATCCTGTCGCGCACACGGCCCGAGGGCCTGTCGGCGCTGAACATCCTGCCGGGAGAGGTGCTGGCCGTGCGGCTGGGCGAGGGGCCGGGCGCGGTGGTTCAGCTACGGGTCGGCACGGACGTGCTGCTGGCGCGGATCACCCGGCGGTCGGCGGAGGCGCTGGAGCTGGCACCGGGTGTGACGGTGTTCGCCGTGGTCAAGTCGGTCGCCGTGGCGCAGGGCGACGTGGGCGTGGCGGCGGTGGGTGTGTAACCCGATGTGGCATTGGGTGGCCGGCGATCAGGTGAAATGCACCGGGTTGCGTCGCCGCCAGCGTCGGAGCAGCCAGAGCGCATAAAGGCCGTTCGGCAGCACCAACAGCACTGGCAGGAGGTAGATGGCAGGCGCTGTCGCCTCGGTCGTCGCTTCGCGCAGCATCGCGCCGTCGCCTGCGGCGAGCATCAGGAAGGTGCCTGCGTTCCAGAGGCCATGGAGGATGATGCCCGGCCAGAGCGATCCGGTGCAGAGGCGGATCGCGACGAAGACAAGTCCGCTGATGAAGGCCGCCGCCGACTGGACGAGGGCGGGCGCCAGTTCGCCCGTCAGGAAGACGTTGAGGCTATGGACGGCACCGAAAACGAGCGTGCTGCCGAGCACTGCGGGCCAGAACGGCAGAACAGCACGCGCCGCTTGCAGCAGGACGCCGCGGAACATCAGTTCCTCGGACAGTCCGACAAGCAGGCAGTTCAGCGCGATGATGCCGATCACCGGAGGGGGTGGCAGACCGAGGGTCGCTGCCACGACCATGAAGCCCGCGACGTAGAGAAGTGGCAGCCAGAGGACGAGCAGCGAACCAACCGGGCGCGGCGGGCCAAGGCCGATGCCGGGCCATCGGGTGAGGCGGATCATCACCAGCAGGAACGCCGCAGCGGCGGCGAAGGGCCAGCCGATGCCGCCGGTGACCACCGCAAGGAACGAGGTGTTGCCCGCGCTGAATGCCTGTCCCCCAACGACGGTGATCGTGGTCCAGACCGAGAAGATGGCGAGGGCAGAGACGAGGCGGATCAGGGGCATGGCGTCTTAGTCATGCCAGGTGTGCCACCAGTCCACCCAGAGGGCGGCCATCGCCTTTGGGTCGCCTGCAAAAAGCCGCGCGCCCTGAGGGAAGGCCTGCTCCTCGATCGTCCGCTGGGCGGCGAGGATGAGGTCGTTGAGGTGCGGGGCAGCTTGCGCGGCCAAGCTTTCGGGCGGGAGTGCGGCGATATGGTCGGCCAGCACGGCGAGGTCGTGGTGGCGGCCGAGTTCCTCGGTCAGATCGGAGGCGGTGGCGGCGAGTGGGCCGATGAACTCGGGCCAGACGGGGGTGAAGAGGCGGGCCTGATACCAGTAGTCCTTGGCGCGTTTGCGCCATTCATGGATGGCCTCGATGGTGGGATCGGCCTTGGCGACAGCCATCGCCTTGCGGGCGCGGCGGCGGGTGGTCGCGAGGCCCTCGGTCAGGATCGCGCGGTCCCTGCCCGCGAGGTGCCAGCCTGCGCTGCGCGCCTGCACCGCTAGGAGCAGGGCGCGGGTCTCGGCAACCGGGACCGGGCCAGCCGCAGTGGCCTGCGCCTCGTCCGCGAGGTGCTGGCGGAATGCGGCGAGGGGGCCCGCGGGGTCTGCGACGAGCGTGTCGAAGGTGGCGAGCCGCACGGCACTGTCGCGCATCGAGGACAGGCCCTGCGCCGCGTCGCGAAGCGCCGCGTTCTCGGCCGCGTAGGCGCGCAGGCCGGGGCGAAGGAGGCGAAGGAGACCACGGAGTTTCTTGATGCGCTTGCGGATGTCGTGGACGCTGCCCGCGTCGGGTGCTCCGGTGGCGGGAAGCTGGGCGATGGCCGCGCTCAGCTCCCCATTGGCCAGGCGATGGAGGGCCGCGGTGAGGCTTCGGTCGTCGGCCTGGAAGCGGAAGGGCATCGCTCGGGTCCATCTGCGGTTCGGTAATCCCTCACCTAGGGCTTGCCGCGCCGCTTTGCCAGCCTAGACCTTTTTGGCAGGGGAAACGTCAGGAGAATCCGCATGCGCCGTCTCATCTTGTCGGTCGTCCTTGTCGTGGCGACATCCCTTGCCGTTTTCGTGCCCGACGCCCGCGCGCAGGTTGCGCGCGATCCGGCCATCGAAAGCACGATCCAGAGCCAGTTCGATGCCTTCCTGAAGGATGACGTGGTCACCGCGTTTTCCTTCGCCTCACCCAACATCAAGGGGCTGTTCGGAACGCCGGAGAATTTCGGGCGGATGGTGCAGAACGGCTATCCGATGGTCTGGCGGCCCTCGGGCGTGAAGTATCTTGAGCTGCGCGAGGTTGCGGGCCAGCTTTGGCAGCGGGTCATGGTGACCGACCAGGGCGGGCGTACGCATCTGCTGGATTACCAGATGGTTCAGACGCCCGACGGCTGGCAGATCAACGCCGTCCAGCTTCTGCCCGAGGTCGGCATCGGCGCCTGAGGCGTTGCGTCCGCCGGGTCAGCGTCGTGCGGCGCGGTCAGCCGAGGTTTACGACCTGGGCTTAGGTCTCCGGTCCTGACCGTGGCCCCGGGCGCGGCGGCCCGCGGTGTTTGCATGACCCCTGGCTGTCCCGTTCGTGCCGCCGCATCCACTGGCAACGAACGAGGACATGCATGAACAAGGCGATTACCGACGGGCTGGTGCTGATGCCGCCGCCCTTTTCGGCGGGGCTGACCCTGTGGTCGCGCGAGAACGGCACAGCCGGGTCGGGCAGCTACCAGGGCCAGGCGAACGCGGCCTATGTGCCGGCGGATGCAGGATTTCGGCGGGTGCCTCGAGCTGCAGAAGACGCAGAGCGTGCAGAAGCTGCGCTGTTTCGCAGCAGATCGCCGTTCCAGCCGGGGATGTATCTGCGGGTGACGGCGCGGGTGAAGGCGCTGTCGGGCAACCTGCCCACGGTGCGGATCGCGGGCTATGCCGGCGAACGCCTCGGGCGGCGAATGTCGCTGCGGCGGTGCAGACGGGGCCGGAGGTGACGCTGACCACCTATGGCGCGGTGGTGACAGTCAGCGCGATCATCGGGTCGGGCAACCGGCAGGGGCTGCGACATGGTCTGGGGCACGGCGCCGGTCTATGGGCATCTCGGGCTTGACCTGACCGGGCCGACGGGCGGGGTCGTGCGGATCGACGACATCGTGGTCGAGGATGTGACGGCGGTCTTTCATCGCAAGCTGATGGACTGGGTCGATGTGCGCGACTATGGCGCGATCGGCAACGGGCTGGCCGATGACGCGGCGGCGTTCGAGGCGGCGGACAGCGCGGCGGCGGGGCGCGAGGTTCTGGTGTCGGCCGGGAACTACTACCTGCGGGTCGAACGTCACCTTCGAAAGCCGGGTGCGGTTCGAGGGGACGGTGTCGATGCCTGCCGACCGCACGGCTGGCCTGCACGCGGAACTACAACCTCGACACCTATGCGGCGGCCTTCGGCACCGAGCTGGTGGGGTTCCGCAAGGCGCTGCAGGCGCTGTTCTATCTTCACCGACCATGTGACGCTGGACCTGAGCGGGCGGCGGATCGACCTGACCGAGCCGATCGACGTGGCCGCGCGTGGCGGGGATCACGACCTCTGCACAGCGCCGGGTGCTGGCGCAACGGGCAGCTGAACGCGGTGGCGGGGGCCGGCTGGGCGACCGACGACGGTGACCTCGGTCGCGACCTATTCGGTCAGCGCAGCCGACACGCTGACGGCGGTGGCGAACGTGGCCAACGTGCCGGTCGGCGCGCTGGTGAGCGGCACGGGGGTGGGGCGCGAGGTCTATGTGCGGTCGAAGAACGTGGGCGGCGGGCACGGTCGAGCTGAGCCAGCCGCTCTGGGCGGGCGGCGGGCACGCGGACCTTCACCTTCCGGCGCTTCAAGTACATGCTGGATTTCGGCGGCTTCGCGCCGCTGTCGCGGTTCGAGATCGACGACATCGAGTTCCAGTGCAACGGGCATCGCCAGCGGCATCCTGCTGCCGCCCGACGGGCGTCGACCTTCCGGTTCAGCCGCTGCGTCGTTCAACCGGCCACAGGACCGGGGCATCACCTCGACCGGGACGGGATGTCAGGGGCATGTTCGTCGACACGTGCCAGTTCCTGTCGAACGAGCAGTCGCTCCGGGCGCAGGACCGCACCACGCATCGCGCTGAACGTGCAACGCCAATGACGTCAAGATCCGCGACAACCGGATCGTGCGCTTCGCGCATTTCGCGGTGGTGAACGGGAGCGGGCCACCTGATTCATCGGCAACCACTTCTTCCAGGGCGACGACGAGACGGCGGGGGTGCGCACGCGCCGGGCTGGTCTTCACCCAGACCGAACGTGTCAAGCCGTGGTGACCGGCAACTACATCGACAACTGCTTCATCGAATGGGGCAACGAGCACGATGCCGACGCCCGAGTTCAGCAGCGAGTTCTCGTTCGGCGGGCTGAACGTCGACGGGCAACATCTTCATCGCGTCGAACGATGCGGCGTCGTGCGTTTCGCTGGATCGTGGTGACGCCGTACGGGCCGGGGCATTTCCTCAACGGGTTGCATGTCGCGGCAACAGCTTCCGCGCGCTGAACTGCACCGATCGACCGGGTGGAGCTGGTGGACACGACCTATGCCGACGCTGGACTGTCACGCGGCTCGCGCAACGTCGTGTTCGAGGGCAACACGCTTCAACGGGGTGAGCCAGTTCACGATCATGAGCCCGGTGACGATCGAGCACACGCAGACCACGGCGGCGGAGACCTGGGACGTGGACGCGGTCGGCCTATCTGCCGTTCGGCGGGCGGGCGCGGAATGTGCCGGGCCGTGGTGCCGGAGGGGGCGATCACCACGGCGGCGACCGCGGCGCGCTACGGATTTCCCTATGTCGCTGACCGAGCAGGGGGCGCAGGGCGGCGATGCGTCAACCTGCGCTGGCCGGTGGCGGTCAAGGGCACGGCGCAGGTGACGGCTGCCGCTGCGACAATCCGATCTGAGGGCGGTCAGGGCCGCCCATTGCATCAGGTCGCCGGGCCAAGGCGCATGGCGCGGCCAAACCCGCCGTTCAGCAGGGCGGCAAGCGGGGTGAGCCGGACAAAGGCGAAATCGGCGAAGTCGATGTAGAGCGTCGACTTCGGGTGATCGCTGCAGCCAGCGGTCCCGCAGCGCCGGGCGGTCGGGATCCGTGCGGCGCGACGAAGCGCGGCCTCGAGCCCGGATCATCAGGCGGGGATGGGTGAGCGGATCGCCCTTCGGCCCCGGCTCGCCCACCATCAGGGCGGCGAGCGGCTGTGCGCGCAGCGCGCGGAAATGCGGGGCAAGGCTGCGAGATCAGGGTGAGGGGCACGCCTCGGCGTCGCAGGCCCAAGGCGATGCGGCTGATGGCCGGGGTGCCGGTTTCGGGATCGGTGTAGGCCAGCGCGGCGATGGCGCGCGGCGGCGAGGAGCGCGCTGCGACAGGGCGCGGGCGGCGTCGTCGGCGGGCTGACGGGATCGGGGCGAGGTGGGCATCGGAAGCTCCGCTGCGGTGCTTGACAGTGCGCGCCTGGCGGGCGTCTCTGCGCATGTCAGACCGACATGCCAGTCGGTACAGGCCGTCCATGTCCGGAGACAAGACCGACACCGCCTCCGCTCCAATGCCGACCGAGTTCCTGCCCAAGATGCTGTCACGGTGCTGGCGCGAGGGCTATCGGCTTGGCGGATCTGCGGGCCGATGCGCTGGCGGGGCTGACGGTGGCCATCGTGGCGCTGCCCCTGTCGATGGCGATTGCCATCGCCAGTCGGGTGTCGGGCCGGAGCGGGGGCTGTACGACCGCCATCGTGGGCGGCTTCCTCGTGTCGCGTGCTGGGCGGGTCGCGGTATCCAGATCGGCGGGCCAGCGGGGGCGTTCATCGTGCTGGTCGCGGCCTGCGTGACGGCAACGGGGCTCGAGGGGCTGATCCTGGCCACGTTCCTGTCGGGGGTGCTCCTGATCGCGGCGGGGCGCTGCGGCTGGGGACCTATATCCGCTATCATTCCCTATCCGGTGACGGTGGGCTTCACCGCCGGGATCGCGGTCATCATCTTTGCCAGCCAGCTGCGCGAGATGTTCGGGCTGACCCTGGCCGGGGCCGAGCCGGCGCGAGCTGATCGCCAAGGTTGCAGGCCTTGTGGGCAGGCGCGCGGCACGGTGACCCCGGCCGCCGTTGCGGTGGCGCTGCGCTGACGATCGCGGTGATCCTGGGCGTGCAAGCGCTGGCGGCCGCATTGGCCGGGGATGCTGATCGCGGTGGCGCTGGCCTCGGTCGCGGCGGCGGCGCTGGGGCTGCCGGTCGCGACCATCGGCAGCACGGTTCGGCGAATTGCCCCGGATGCTGCCCGCGCCCGCGCTGCCCGGCCTTTCGATGGAGGCGGTGCAGGCGGCGCTGCCCTGGGCTGCAAGCTTCACGCTGCTGGGGGCCATCGAGTCGCTGTTGTCGGCGGTGGTGGCCGACGGGATGACCGGGCGCGCAGCACCGGTCCAATGCGGAGCTGATGGCGCAGGGCGTGGCCAACATGGGCGTCGGCCCTGTTCGGCGGGTTCTGCGTGACGGGCACCATCGCGCGGACCGCGACGAATGTGCGGGCCGGAGCGCGCGGGCCGGTGTCGGGGATGCTGCATTCGCTGTTCCTGCTGGCCTTCATGATGGTCGCGGCACCGCTTGCGGCCTATATTCCGCTGGCCGCGCTGGCGGGGGTGCTGGCCGTCGTGGCCTGGAACATGGCCGAGAAGGAGGAGTTCTGGTCACTTGTGCGGTCGTCCAGCGGGGATGCGATGGTGGTGATCGTGACCTTCCTGCTGGTGGTGTTCCGCGACCTGACCGAAGGGATCGTCGTGGGCTTCGCGCTTGGGCGGGCTGGTGTTCATCCGGCGGATGTCGGAGGCGACCGAGGTGCAGGCGCATGCGGCAGAGGATGACCTTGCCGGGCAGGAGGACGATGCGATCGTCTACCGGATGCGGGGGGCGTATTTCTTTGGCGCGGCGGCGTTGCTCGGATCGGTCCTGAACCGGATCGCGGACAGTCCCCGCGCCTTCGTGCTGGATTTCAGCGAAGTTCCGTTGATCGACAGTTCCGGGGCGCGGTCCGTGGCGCTGCTGGCGCGAAAGATGGCGCGAAACGGGGGGCATCTGTACCTGACCGGCACGTCGTCGGCCGTGCGCCGCGTGCTGCTGGCACAGGAGGTGCACGCGCCGGACGTCTCCTACCTGCCTGATGTGGCCGAGGCGCTGGAGGTCGCGCGTCAGGCGAAGGGGTCGGTCGGGTAGCCGACGCCCGCAAGGTAGAGGCCCTGCGGCGGGCAGACCGGGCCGCACTGGCTGCGGTCGCGAGACTGGAGTGCGTCGCGCACACGATCCGGGGGCCAGGCGCCGCTGCCGACCCGTTCGAGCGTGCCGACGATGGATCGGACCTGATTGTGCAGGAAGCTGCGGGCCCGCAGGTGGAAGCGAATTTCAGCGCCACCGGGATAGGGATGCGTCTCGACCGTGATCTGGTCCAGGGTTTTGACAGGCGAGTTCGACTGGCACATGGCCGAGCGGAAGGTGGTGAAGTCGTGGTGGCCGATGAGGTGGGCCGCGCCTTCGCGCATCGCGTGCGGGTCAAGCCGATTCAGTACCTGCCAGACGCGGCCCCGGTCATGGGTTACAGGGGCGCGGCGGGAGACGAGGCGGAAGGTGTAGCGCCGTTCGATCGCCGAGAAGCGGGCGTGGAAGTCATCGGGGACAGCGGCGACGGCGAGGATCGCGACCGGCGAGGGCTTGAGGTGCCAGTTCAGCGCCTCGGACAGGCGGAACGGATCCCAGTCGCGGGAGAGGTCGGCATGGGCCACCTGCGCCGTGGCATGAACGCCCGCGTCGGTGCGCCCCGCAGCACCGATGCCGGGCGCGTCGGGTTCGAGCTTGCGCAGCGCCTCCTCGACCGCCTGCTGGACGGAAGGCTGGCCCGCCTGGCGCTGCCAGCCTGCGAAGGGGCCGCCGTCATATTCGATCTGGAGCGCGTATCTGGGCATGGGCCTTCGGTTAGCCGAAGCCTCGGGGTGACGCAACGCCAAGGCCCCCTATCCATTGCCGCCGCCCCTGCCTATCTTGTGCCGCAGGGCAGCGAAAGGCGGGCAGCGTGCTGGGAACCATAGCCGAAGGGCTGACGCGGGGCGTGGAAGGCGCGTTCTCGACCGTGTCCGACATGTTCTTCGAGCCGGTGATCCGGCTGGGCGTCACGGGTCTGTCGCGGTCGGGCAAGACGGTGTTCATCACCGGGCTGGTCGCCAACCTGATGAACCGGGGGCGGATGCCGCAGCTTGTGGCGGCAGCGGAGGGGCGGATTTCGGCGGCCTGGCTGCAGCCGCAGCCGCATGACACGGTCGCGCGCTTCGATTTCGAGACACATCTGGCGGCGCTGACGGGCGACGATCCGCGCTGGCCGTCCTCGACCCGCACGGTGTCGGAACTGCGGCTGTCGTTCCGGGTTCAGCCGGTGGGGATCTTCGCCTCGCTGGGCGGACCGCGGACGGTGCATCTGGATATCGTGGACTATCCGGGCGAATGGCTGATGGACCTTGCACTGATGGACAAGTCCTATGCCGACTGGTCCGAGGACGCGCTGGCGCGGATCGCCAAGCGGCCGCAGGCGCGGGACTATCTGGCCGAGGCGCGGGCCGAGGACGCGGGGCGGAAGCTGGACGAGGTGCGGGCGCAGGCACTGGCGGCACGTTTTACGTCCTACCTGACGGTGGCGCGCGAGGCGGGGTTTTCGGATTGCACGCCGGGGCGTTTCCTGATGCCTGGCGATCTGGCGGGGTCGCCCGCGCTGACCTTCGCGCCGCTGCCGCAGCCTGCCGACACGCCGCGCGGCAGCCTTTGGCGCGAGATGGAACGGCGCTATGACGCCTACAAGCGCGAGGTGGTGCGGCCCTTCTTCCGCGACCATTTTGCGCGGATCGACCGGCAGGTGGTGCTGGTGGATGCGCTGAGCGCGATCCATGCCGGACCGCAGGCGGTGGAGGATCTGCGCCGCACGATGGCCGAGATCCTGATGGCGTTCCGGCCGGGGCGGAATGCCTTCCTGACCTCGATCTTTACCGGGCAGAAGGTGGAGAAGGTGCTGTTTGCGGCCACCAAGGCCGATCATCTGCACCACACCCAGCATCCGCGTCTGACCGCGATCATGGAAGCGATGTTGCGCGACGCCAGGGACCGGGCCGATTTCGCAGGCGCCCAGACGGCAGCGATGGCCATCGCCTCGGTCCGCGCCACGGTGGAGGAGGAGGTGCCGCATGACGGGCGCATCCTGCCCTCGGTCCGGGGGAGGCTGCTGAGCACGGGCAAGATGGCGACGATGTATGCGGGCGAATTGCCCGCTGATCCGGCGCGGCTGATGGCGCCCGCGCGCGAGGGGGCGGAACGCTGGCTGGATGCCGATTACCAGGTGATGGCCTTTGCGCCCGCGCGCGTGGCCCTGCCGCCGGGCGACGGCCCGCCGCATATCCGGCTGGACCGGGCTGCGGAATTCCTGATCGGAGACCGGCTGTGAGCGACGCGCCCCTGAAACCCCTGCTGATCGAGCGCGAGGACGATCCGCTGGGCGAGACGCCCGCCACGGTCGCGCCGGTGCCCGACCTCGACCTTCCCGTGGCCCCGCCGCGCCTGAGCGCGCCGCGCGGCTCGGCCCTGTCGCGGATTGCGGCGTGGGTGTTCGGCGCGCTGTTCAGCTTCGTGCTGTCGGTCGCGGCCTGGGATTTCGTGACCAACCTTCTGGCGCGCGACAGCCTTCTGGGGTGGATTGCCTTCGTGCTGGTGGGTGCGGCGGTGCTGGTGGCGCTGGCGCTGGCGCTGCGCGAGGCGGCGGGGTTCGCGCGCATGGCGCGGATTGACACGCTGCGGACGCGGGCTGTGGATGCCATCGCCACGGCGAACATCCGCGAGGCGCGGGGGGTGATCGGGGGGCTGGAAAGCCTGTACGCGAACCGGCCCGAGCTGGCCGCCGCGCAGACGCGCGTCAAGGCGCGGGGGGCCGAGCAGTTCGATGCGGACGGGCTGATCGCGCTCGCCGAGGCGGAGTTCCTCGGGCCGCTGGACCAGGCGGCGCGGCGCGAGATCGAGGGTGCTGCGCGGCAGGTGGCGGCGGTGACGGCGCTGGTGCCGCTGGCGCTGGCCGATGTGGCGACAGCGCTGTACGCGAACCTGCGGATGATCCGGCGGATTGCGGCGATCTATGGCGGTCGGTCGGGCACGCTGGGCTCGCTGCGGCTGATGCGGGGGGTGTTCACGCATCTGGCGGCGACAGGCGCGCTGGCCGTGGGGGACGACATGATCCACTCGGTCGCAGGCGGGGGTCTTTTGTCGCGCGTGTCACGCCGCTTTGGCGAGGGCGTGGTCAACGGGGCGCTGACGGCGCGCGTGGGCGTGGCCGCGATGGAGGTGTGTCGCCCGCTTCCGTTCCGCGCGCTGCCCCGGCCCAAGACCTCGAACCTGATCTCGCGCGGGCTTGCGGGGCTGTTCGCGGATCAGGACGGAAAGGATGCGAAGGTCTGATGGAAAGCCTTGCCGAAAACCTTGCGACAATGATCCGCCGGCCGCTGACCGAAGGGCATGTGGCCCTTCTGCGTCGGGCGGGCGAGGTGGTGGACGTGCCGGAGGGCACGCTGGTGGTGCGGGCAGGGCAACCGAGCGATCACTTCTACTTCGTGCTCGACGGCGAGTTCGAACTGTACGATCCGGCGAAGGACAAGCGGATCGGGGTTTCAAGCCTCGGGCCGGGGCAATTCATCGCGGAGATTGCGTTCCTGACCGGCGGTGCCGCCCTCTACTTCGTGCGGGCGGCAAAGGCGGGGCGCCTTGTCAAGACGCCCCGGCAGGAGGTGCTGGACCTGATGGCGGCAACACCCGAAATGTCGGACATCATCGTGAGCGTGGTGGCCGCGCGGCGCCGCGCCTCGCTGGAAAACGGGACGAGCGCGATCACGCTGGTGGGTCATCCAGATGACCGGCGGCTGCGCGAGATCACGGCCTTTGCGGGGCGCAACCGCATCCCGATCCGGCTTCTGGAACCGGGCGATCCGGAGCTGGAGCAGATGGCGCAGGTCTGCGGCTTCACTGTGGACGACAGCACACATGTGATCTTCGGCGAAGGCGAGGTGCTGGAGCACCCCACACCCGCCCTGCTGGCGAAACGGTTGGGTATGGGGTTCGAGGCTGGCGCCGCGCGCACCCATGACGTGGTGATCGTGGGCGGCGGCCCGGCAGGGATTGCGGCGGCAGTCTATGCCGGGGCCGAGGGGTTGTGCGCTCTGGTGGTCGAGGATCTGGCGATCGGCGGGCAGGCGGGCACGTCGAGCCGGATCGAGAATTACATGGGCTTTCCGACGGGGATTTCGGGCGCCGACCTGTGCTGGCGCGGCGAGATCCAGGCGATGAAGTTCGGCACACGCTTTGCGATGCCGCACCGTGTGACGGGGATCGAGCCGGAGAATGGCGACTGGTGCCTGACGCTGGACAGCGGCGCGCGGGTGCTTGCGCGCTCGGTCATCGTGGCGACGGGGGTGCAGTACCGCCGCCTGCCGCTGCCGAAGCTGCCGGAGTTCGAGGGGGCGGGCATCTACTATGCCGCGACCGATGTCGAGGCGCGCTATTGCCGGGATACCGAGGTTGTGGTGATCGGCGGCGGCAACTCGGCGGGGCAGGCGGCGATGTTCCTGTGCCGGACGGCGAAGCATGTGCACCTGCTGGTCCGGGGCGGGTCGCTGGCCGCGAGCATGTCGAGCTACCTGATCGAACGGCTGCAGAAAGACCCGGCGATCTCGATCCACTACAACACCGAGGTCTCGGCGCTGGAGGGCGAGGACCGGCTGGACTCTGTGGTGATCCGGGACCGGGCGGCGGGCGAGAACTGGCGTCTTGCCGCGCGGGCGGTCTTCGTGATGGTGGGGGCCGCGCCGAATACCGCATGGCTCGACGGGCGGGTGAAGACCGACGACAAGGGCTTTGTCCTGACCGGCGACTCGGCGGGGGTGGATGGGCAGTATGCCACCTCCTGCCCCGGCATCTTCGCGGTGGGCGATGTGCGCGCCGGGTCGGTCAAGCGGGTTGCCTCGGCGGTGGGCGAGGGATCGGTGGTGATTTCCGAGGCGTGGCGGCACCTGAACCGGCATTGAGCTGGCTTTACGCGGCGGGGGCTGCGGCCTATAACGCGCTCATGTTTTCGGGTCCGGTCCCTGTCCGTCGAATTACCGGCCCGGCGCTCTGATCCTTCAGACGCCGGGACAAGGCGCTTGTGCGCCTCGCGCCGCCCCAAAGCCTGACCCTTTCCCTGCATTCGAGGACCGCATCCGATGTGCGCCGATACCGCCCGCCCTACCCCGCCTTCCGACGACGAGACGCCCGACTACCGCAACACCGTCTTTCTGCCCGAAACCGAGTTTCCCATGCGCGCGGGTCTGCCGCAGCGCGAACCGGAATGGCTGGCGCGGTGGGAGCGGATCGGGGTCTATGACCGTCTGCGCGAAAAGGCCGCCGGACGGCAGCCCTTCACGTTGCATGACGGCCCTCCTTACGCGAACGGGCACCTGCACATCGGCCACGCGCTGAACAAGGTGCTGAAGGACATGGTGGTGCGGTCGCAGCAGATGATGGGCCGCGACGCCCGCTACGTGCCGGGCTGGGACTGTCACGGGCTGCCGATCGAGTGGAAGATCGAGGAGCAGTACCGCGCCAAGGGCCTGAACAAGGACGACGTGGACGTGGTGGCCTTCCGCCAGGAATGCCGCCGCTTCGCCGAGGGTTGGGTCGACGTGCAGCGGGAGGAGTTCAAGCGGCTGGGCGTGACCGGCAACTGGGCCGACCCCTACCTGACCATGGCCTACCACGCCGAGGCGGTGATCGCGGCGGAGTTCATGACCTTCCTGATGAACGGCTCGCTTTACCAGGGGTCGAAGCCCGTCATGTGGTCGCCGGTGGAGAAGACCGCGCTGGCCGAGGCGGAGGTGGAGTATCACGACCACACGAGCCATCAGGTGTGGGTGCCGTTCAAGGTGGTGGCGTCGGATGCCTCCGGCGGGGATATTTTCGCCAAGATGAATGCACGTGTCCTGATCTGGACCACGACGCCGTGGACCATACCCCAGAACCGGGCGGTCGCCTTCAATCCGGGGATCGCTTACGGACTTTATGAGGTGACGGGCCGTCCGCAGGAGAGCAACGCGACCATCGGTGAGCGCTATCTGGTGGCCGACAAGCTGGCCGAACAGGTGTTCGCTGCGGCGAAGCTGGATGCGTCGATGTATCGGCGTCTTGAGGACGTGACGGCTGAGGCGATTGGCGGGCTGGTGCTGGCCCATCCCTTCCGGGGCGTCGAGAATGGCAATGGCGAGTGGGACTACGACGTGCCCATGCTGCCCGGCGAGCATGTGACCGACGATGCGGGCACGGGCTTTGTCCACACTGCGCCCTCGCACGGCGATGACGACTATCAGC
Source organism: uncultured Alphaproteobacteria bacterium (assembly GCA_963777765.1). Taxonomy (GTDB): domain Bacteria; phylum Pseudomonadota; class Alphaproteobacteria; order Rhodobacterales; family Rhodobacteraceae; genus Aliitabrizicola. The sequence goes on from CAVZRP010000009.1 coordinate 589,869, forward strand.
TTGGCCAGAAGTTCGGCCTGCCGATGACCTACAACGTGGAGCCGGATGGCAGCTATCGCGCCGATCTGCCGCTGTTCGGCGGGCAGCACATCATCCTGCCGGACGGCAAGGAAGGCCCGGCGAATGTCAGCGTCATCAAGCAGCTGGCCTATGCCGGTGCGCTGTTCGCCAAGGCGAAGCTGAAGCACAGCTACCCCCATTCGTGGCGCTCGAAGGCGCCGCTGATCTATCGCAACACGCCGCAATGGTTCGTGGCGATCGACAAGCCGCTAGACGACGGCATGGGCACCTATGGCGACACGATCCGCGCCCGTGCCCTGACCAGCATCGACAAGCTGGTGCAGTGGACGCCGCAGACCGGGCGGAACCGCCTGTTCTCGATGATCGAGGCGCGGCCCGACTGGGTACTGTCCCGCCAGCGCGCCTGGGGCGTGCCGATGACCTGCTTCGTGAAGACGGGGGCGAAACCGACCGATCCCGACTATCTGCTGCGTGACCCTGCCGTGAACGCGCGCATCATCGCCGCGTTCGAGGCGGATGGCGCGGATGTCTGGTATGTGCCGGGCTTCAAGGAGAAGGTGTTCGGCAACGACCATGATCCGGCGGCCTACGATCAGGTCTTCGACGTGCTGGACGTGTGGTTCGACTCAGGCTCCACCCATGCCTTCGTGCTGCGCGACCGGGCGGATGGCTCGGCCGACGGGATCGCGGACCTTTATCTGGAAGGCACCGACCAGCACCGGGGGTGGTTCCATTCCTCGATGCTGCAGGCCTGCGGGACGATCGGGCGCGCACCCTATCGCGGCGTGCTGACGCATGGCTTCACGCTCGACGAGAAGGGCATGAAGATGTCCAAGTCGCTGGGCAACACCATCGTTCCGGCCAAGGTGATCGAGGAGTATGGCGCGGATATCCTGCGGCTCTGGGTCGCGCAGGCCGATTTTACGGTGGACCAGCGGATCGGGCCGGAGATCCTGAAGGGGACCGCCGACAGCTATCGTCGCCTGCGCAACACGATGCGCTTTCTTCTGGGCAACCTCTCCGGGTTTACGGATGAAGAGCGCGTGTCGGCCCACGAGATGCCGGAACTGGAGCGCTGGGTGCTGCACCGGCTGGCGGAACTGGATGCCGAGGTGCGAAACGGTTACGCGAAGTACGATTTCCAGGGCGTGTTCCAGAAGCTGTTCCAGTTCTGCACGGTCGACCTCTCGGCGCTCTATTTCGACATCCGCAAGGACTCGCTTTATTGCGATGCGCCGGCCAGCCTGACACGCCGCTCGGCGCGCACCGTGCTCGACCTGCTGTTCCATCGCCTGACGACCTGGCTTGCGCCGATCCTGGTGTTCACGACCGAGGATGTGTGGCTGTCGCGCTTTCCGGGCGAGGACCAGTCGGTGCACTTGCAGGACATGCCCGTGACACCCGAGGGCTGGCTTGACGAGGCGCTGGCGGTGAAATGGTCTGCGTTGCGGCAAGCTGCGCCGCGCGGTGACTGCGGCGCTGGAAGTTCAGCGCACGGCCAAGGTGATCGGTGCGTCGCTGGAGGCCGCGCCCGTGGTGCATGTCGAGGATCGGGGTGCGCTGGCCGCCCTGAAGTCGGTCGATTTCGCCGAGTTGTGCATCACCTCCGGCCTGTCGCTGACGGACGATCCTGCGCCGCAGGAGGCATTCCGCCTGCCCGACGTGCCGGGAGTCGGCATTGTGTTCGAACTGGCGGACGGGGCGAAATGCCAGCGCTGCTGGAAGATCCTGCCGGACGTGAACACGCACCGGCATCCGCACACCTGCGCCCGGTGCAACGCGGCTTTGGGATGATCCGGCGGGCGTCCTGCGACGGGCCGCTCGGGCCGCTCACGCTGACCGAGCGTGACGGCTGGATCGTAGCACTCGACTGGCGCGACGAGAGGGGCGAAAGCTCCGATGTGCTGGACGAGGCGCTGCGCCAGCTTGACGGTTACTTCAATCGCCGACGCACGGCGTTCGACCTGCCGCTGGCTTTCAGCGGCGGGTTGAACGGTCGGGTGCAGCGCGCAATGGCGGCGATCCCTTATGGCGAGACGCGGACCTATGGCGACCTGGCGCGCGCGCTTGGCGTACCGGCGCAATCGGTGGGCCAGGCCTGTGGCGCAAATACGCTGCCGGTGCTGATCCCCTGTCACCGGGTTCTGGCGGCCGATGGTCTGGGCGGCTTTTCGGCAAAGGGCGGGGTCGAGACGAAGGTGGCGCTGCTGCGGCTGGAAGGTGCGGCCTCGCTGCTGATCTGATGCTCAGGGGCGACGGCGGATCACGGCCCGCTCGGGCACGATCTGCTGCGCGACTCCGGCGAGTGCAAGGTAGAGCGAGGTCGTCACCAGCCCCCAATGGGCCCAGCTTTGCCGGTCGAAGTCGATCCAGGCGGCCCAACCGGCGAAGAAGGTCCAGCCAAGAACCGCGCCAAGATTCAGGTAGTGCCAGCGGTCCGTACGGACCGGATGGACGAATTTCAGGTTGGTGAACATCGCGACGGTCAGCAGGATTACGATGGTAAGGATCGTCCACTCGCCCGGCTTCAGGGCGAACATGACCAGCACCACCATGTTCCAGCAGGCGGGGAAGCCCGCAAAGGAATTGTCCTTTGTCTTCATGCGGGTATCGGCGAAATAGACGACGCTGCCATAGACGATGGCGATGATGACGAGCCATCCGGTCCATCCGGTCAGCAGGCCCGATTTGAACAGGGCGAAGGCCGGGATGAAGACATAGGTCAGATAGTCGACGATCAGATCCATCAGCACGCCGTCATAGGTCGGCCAGTTCTTGTGAACGTCGAAGCGCCGGGCGAGGGGGCCGTCGATGCCGTCCACGATCAGCGCGACCACCAGCCAGAGGAACATCAGGCTCCACTTCCCTCGACCGCGGCAAGCATGGCCAGCATCGACAGGACTGCGCCAGTGGCGGTCAGCAGATGAACGGAAAGGGCCTTGAGGCGCGGGGTCAGCATTTTACCGTCATAGCGGAAACCGTGCTTCGGCGCAACGCTTCAGGCACGCGGATGGGCCTTTTCATAGACCTCCATCAGCCGCGCTGCATCGACGGCGGTATAGGCCTGGGTGGTCGAGAGCGAGGCGTGGCCCAGAAGTTCCTGGATCGCACGCAGGTCGCCCCCGGCCGAGAGCAGGTGCGTGGCAAAGGAATGGCGCAGGGCGTGGGGCGTGGCGGTCGCGGGCAGGCCAAGTTGCATGCGCGCAGTTTCCATCGCCCGGGCGATCAGGCGGGGGTTCAACCGGCCGCCGCGCGTGCCACGGAACAGGGGTTCGGCCGGTGTCAGTTCGAACGGCACAAGGGCGGCGTAGCGGGCGACGGCCTCCCGCGCGGCGGGAATGACGGGAACGATCCGTGTCTTGGCGCCCTTGCCGGTGATGCGCAGCACCTCGGGCAGCGGGATGGGCCGCGCCGGTCAGGCCGAGCGCCTCGGAGATCCGCAGGCCGCAGCCGTAGAGCAATGTGAGGACGGCGGCGTCGCGGGCCGCGACCCAGTCTTCGGCGGCCTGCATCTGCACCGTGCCGATCATGTCGCGCGCGCCGTCCTCGGACAGCGGGCGGGGCAGCTTGCGGCGGTACTTCGGGCCGCGCGCGGACAGGATGGCGGTGGCGTCGACGCCTTCGCGCTCGGCCAGCCAGCCGGTGAAGCCCTTCACCGCCGACAGCGCACGGGCGAGCGAGCGGGGCCCGAGGCCGCGCGCGCGTTCATGCGCCATCCAGGCGCGCAGGTCGGTCTGCGGGACGGTGAGGAGGGCGGCGGCGCCCTCGGCACCGCCACGATGGCGGGCCAGAAAGTCGAGATAGCGCGCCACATCGGCGGCATAGGCGGTCGACCGTGTTGGCCGCAGCACCGTTCAGCGCCCTGAGGTGGCGTCAGCCATTCCGCCAGCGCCGCCCGTTGCGCCGGCCGAGAACATGCCCGGCGCGTCGGCGCTCACGCCAGCCAGCGGCGCATCGTGCGCTCGAACACGCCGCCGAAGAAGGCGAGAAGGTCGGTGCCCTGCGCCGCCTTGAAGCGGTGCGGATCTTCGGCCCCCAGCACCAGAAGGCCCGGCAGGCGACCCTTGCCGAAATCGAGCCGCAGCAGCGCCTCGGACCGGATCCAGCCCGCGCGGTCGACCATAGATCGCGCTCCGATGGCGGCACTGTCTGCCGCAGGGTCACCGGGCGCAGCGGGGACGTTGCGGCCGCTTGAAATGTAGCTCGGCGACGAAGCCGGGTTCGACCGACGCAGACACGTGTCGCCCAGCCGCGGCAGGGCATCGTCGCCCGTGCTCTGCGCGCTTTCCAGCACCAGCCGCACGCAATCGACGCGCAGGGTCTGCGCCACGTCGTTGCCCAGCCCTTTCAGGAAGTCTTCGAAACTGACGGGATCGAGCATCTGCAGGATGGCGCGATGCACCTGGTTGGTGCCCGCGAGATTCTCGTAGGCCGCCGCGATGACCGAGCGGTGCGTATCCTCCAGCCGGTCGAGGCGCGCTTCCATCCGTTCCATCGCGATGCCGCGCAGGTCGACGATGTTTGACGCCCATCGCCCGCTCGTTGGCGGCGATCAGGGCCGCCATCACGTCGCGGGTCTTCCAGAATCACCTCGGGTTCCGCGATGATGACGTCGCGCAAGTCCTGCTTGATCATGCTACCCCCGCTTCGTGCCGACGCGATGCGATCATACACGCCGTCAGAGAATTTTCTGCCCCGTTTTTGCCCAGTCCACCATGAACTGCTCCAGGCCCTTGTCGGTCAGCACGTGGCTGGCGAGCGCCTTGATGACGGCGGGCGGCGCGGTAACGACGTCAGCCCCGATGAGCGCGCATTGCGTGACGTGGTTCGCCGTGCGGATCGACGCGGCGAGGATTTCCGTCTTGAAGTCGTAGTTGTCATAGATCGTGCGGATGTCCGAGATCAGCTCGAGCCCGTCGAGGTTGATGTCGTCGAGTCTGCCGATGAACGGGCTGATGAAGGTCGCGCCCGCCTTGGCCGCGATCAGTGCCTGGTTGGCCGAGAAGCACAGCGTCACGTTTACCTTGTGGCCTTCGCCCGTCAGCACCTTGCAGGCGCGCAACCCGTCCCATGTCAGCGGAAGTTTGACCACGATGTTCGGCGCGATGGCGGCCAGCTTGCGGCCTTCGGCGATCATCTCGTCGGCCTTGAGCGCCACGACCTCGGCCGAGACGGGGCCGGAGACGATATCGCAGATCTCTTTCGTGACTTCGAGGATGTTGCGCCCCGATTTCAGGATCAGCGAGGGGTTCGTGGTGACGCCGTCCACCATGCCCAGGTCGTTCAATTCGGAAATGGCTGCAACGTCGGCTGTATCCACAAAGAATTTCATCGCGGTTCCGTCCTTGATCCTGATCGGGGTTGCGGGGGGTGCGGCCCCGTATTAGCGCAAGATGAATGCAGGCGAAAGGTCGGTGGGCGCAGGTGGCGGATGAAGTCTTTCCCGAAGGCGCGCGCATCGGCGTCGTCACGACGGAACCGCTGGGCGGCTGGCGCGGCCTGCTGGACTACCGCGCACCCGAGGGCGGCTGCGGGACAGGTGATTTCGTCGAGGTTCCGCTGGGTCCGCGCCGGGTTCTGGGCGTCGTCTGGGGGCCAGGCGACGGCGGGTTCGACGCGGCCAGGCTGCGCTCCGTGCTGCGGGTGCTGGAGGTGCAGCCGATGCGCGAGGAGTTGCGCCAGTTCCTGATGCGCACGGCGGACTACACGCTGACGCCGCTGCCCTCGATGCTGCGGCTTGCCACGCGCGCGCCGGGACTGGGTGACCCGCCCTCGATGCGCCGTGTGCTGCGGCCCGGGCGGGCAGAGCCGGACCGGATGACCGAGCCGCGCCTGCGGGTGATGGACGCGCTGTCCCAGTTCGGCGGCGCGGCTGTGACACTGGCTGAGCTTGCCGCCGAGGCGGGGGTGACGGCCTCTGTCGTGAAGGGCCTGATCAAGGCGGGCACCATCCTGGAGGAGGACGCGCCGCGCGACCTGCCATATCCGCGCCTGGACCCTGAGCGCCCCGGAGTGGCTCTGGCCGGCGATCAGGTGGCGGCTGCCGACGCGCTCGTCGCCGCTGTGGCGATGGGGGGCTATGGCTGCACCCTGCTGAAGGGGGTGACGGGGTCGGGCAAGACCGAGGTCTATCTGGAGGCTGTCGCTGAATGTCTGCGCCAGGGGCGGCAGGCGCTGGTTCTGTTGCCCGAGATCGCGCTGACGGCCGAGTTCCTGACGCGGGTCGAGGCGCGCTTCGGCGCGCGCCCCGCCGAATGGCATTCCGGCGTGACGATGACCGAGCGTCGGCGGGTCTGGCGGATGGTGGCAGAAGGCGGCGCGCAACTGGTGGTCGGCGCACGCTCGGCCCTGTTCCTGCCGTTCCGCGAGCTGGGCCTGATCATCGTGGATGAGGAGCACGACAGTTCCTACAAGCAGGAGGATGGCGTGCTCTACAACGCCCGCGACATGGCCGTGCTGCGCGCCGCCATCGTGGGCGCGCCTGTGGTGCTCGCCTCGGCCACGCCGTCGCTGGAAAGCTGGGCCAATGCCGAGGCGGGGAAGTACGGGCGGCTCGACCTTGGCTCGCGCTTCGGAACGGCGGAACTGCCCGCGATGTCGGCGATCGACATGCGGGCGGAAAAGCTGCCGTCGGACCGCTGGATGTCGGAAACGCTGGCGCGCGCGGTCGAGGCGCGGATCGGGCGGGGCGAACAGGCTCTTCTGTTCCTGAACCGGCGGGGCTATGCGCCCGTCACGCTGTGCCGTGCCTGCGGGCATCAGGTGGGGTGTGACGATTGCGATGCGCGGATGGTCGAGCATCGGTTCCTCAAGCGGCTGGTCTGCCACCAGTGCGGAACGACAAGGCCGATCCCGCAGGCCTGCCCCAGTTGCAAGGTCGAGGGGCGGATGGCCCCGGTCGGCCCGGGGGTCGAGCGGATGGCGGAGGAGGCGGCCGCGCGGTTTCCCGATGCGCGGATTGCCGTGCTGTCGTCGGACCTCTTCGGTTCGGCGCGGGCGCTGAAAGAGCAGATCGGGCTCATCGCGGCGGGGGGCGCCGACATCATCATCGGGACGCAGATCGTGGCCAAGGGGCACAACTTTCCCCTGCTGACGCTGGTGGGGGTTATCGATGCGGACCTCGGGTTGCAGGGCTCCGACCTGCGGGCGGCGGAAAAGACGTTCCAGCTGATGCGACAGGTCGCGGGGCGCGCGGGGCGGGCGGAGCGCAAGGGCGAGGCGCTGTTGCAGACCTATCAGCCCGAGCATCCGGTGATACGGGCGATCCTTGGTGGCAACGAGGAGGCGTTCTGGGCGGCCGAGGCCGCCGAGAGACGCGCGGCCGGTGTGCCCCCGTTCGGACGAATGGCGGGGATCATCCTGTCGTCGCCTGACGTGGCGCAGGTCTTTGACTTCGCGGGCGAACTGGCGCGTCGCGACGGGCCGTTGCGCCGGATTGGCGCGCAGGTCTTCGGCCCGGCACCTGCCCCCATCGCCCGGGTGCGCGGCCGTCACCGTGTGCGACTGCTGGTGAAGGCCGACAAGACGGTTCAGCTTCAGCCTGCGCTGGCGGAGTGGGTGGCGCAGATCAAGCAGCCCGCAAATCTGCGGCTTGCCATCGACATCGACCCGCAGAGCTTTCTCTAGTCCCCGGTTTTTCCAGGTACTCGCCTGACGTTGCGGAACGCAGTATGACGCTGGGTCAAGGACAGGCGATGCTGCCGCATCGGTCTTCGCGACCGGAACAATTCTGAGAGAGGCTGACCACTCGAGATGAGTTCGACACATGACCTGATCGTCATCGGCGCGGGGCCGGCCGGGGCGGCGGCGGGTCTGACGGCGGCACGGGCGGGCCTTCGCGTCGCGCTGGTGGACAAGGCCGATTTCCCGCGCGACAAGCTGTGCGGAGGCGGTTTCACCGGGCGCAGTCGCCGGCACCTTCGCGAGATCTTCGGTCTGGATGTGGAACGCCCGGGGTTCCTGCGTTGCGACCGGCTGCGGCTGACGGACGGCGGGCGAACGCTGGCCGAGGTCGCCGAAGCGCCGCCCATCTGGATGACACAGCGGCGCGACTTGGATGCGCTGCTTGCTGGACGCCGCAAGACAGGCCGGGTGCGATGTGCTGACCGGTCAGCGCATCGCGGAAGATGCAGGTGCAGTCCGGCAGCGTGATTCTGGCTGACGGCACGTGCCTGTCCGCGCCGATGCTGGTCGGTGCCGATGGGGCAAACAGCACTGTCGCGAAGGCGCTGTTCGGGCGGGCCTACGACCCCGCCCGCATCGGCTTCGCGCTGGAGGTCGAGTTGCCCCGCATCGCGACCGAGGGGGCCGGACCGGTCGAGATCGACCTTGGGGCGACGGCCTGGGGCTATGGCTGGGCCTTTCCCAAGGACGGGTCGGTGACGCTGGGGATCGGCGGGGTCCATCGCCGCAATCCCGACCTGCGCGCCACGTTCGAAGCGCTTCGCAGCGCGCCACGGAGCCGACCTGACCCGGTTGCGCTGCAAGGGGGCCTTTCTGCCTTTCGGCGAGGTGCGGCCCATTCCCGGCAAGGGACGCGTCCTTCTGGCAGGCGATGCGGCGGGGCTGGTCGATCCGATCACCGGCGAGGGCATCGCCTGGGCGATGAAGAGCGGCCAGCTCGCAGCAAGCGCAGCCGTGCAAGCCCATCGTGCGGGCGCACCGGATCGGGCGCTGGCGCACTATGCGTCGCGGCCTGCGCCCGATCCAGACCGAACTGCGTCGCGCGCGGGCGCTGCGCTGCGCTGGTCTATCAGCCCCGGCTGCAGCCGGCCTTCCTGCGCCTGCTGGCGCGCGAGCCGGGCTTGCAGCGACGCTACCTGTGCGCTGCTGGCGGGCGATCTGGACTATGCCGACCTTGGCTGGCATGCGCTGCCCCGGCTCGGCTTGCGCAAGCTGCTGCGGCGCGCCAGGCGGCTGAGCTTGCTTGACGGCGCCTGGCCCCGCCGGCTATCCCGCACCCAGCCACCGTGCCAAACCGCAAGGATGCCGCCATGCCCACCTTCACCGCGCTGACCACCCTTCCGGGGCAGGAGGCCGCCGAGGCGCTGGCCGAGGCGCTGGAGGATCTGGAGCCGGAACCGACCGGCGTCGGCGTCTTCGAGATCGAGGATGGCTCCGGTCTGTGGGAGGTGGGCGCCTATTTCCTCGAAGCCGCCGGACGAGATCGCGCTGACGCTGCTGGCGATGGCCTTCAAGGCGCAGCCCTTCGCGCTGTCGGAATTGCCCGAGATCGACTGGGTCGCCAAGGTGCGCCGCGAGTTGACGCCCGGTCGAGGCCGGGCGTTTCTTCGTCTATGGCAGCCATGATGCCGACAAGGTGCCCGACGGGGCGCATCGCCGCTGCTGATCGAGGCGACGGTGGCCTTCGGCACCGGCCACCACGGCACCACGCTTGGCTGCCTGCGCGCGCTCGACCGGCTGGTCGATCGACGGCTGACGTGGCGCGGAATGTGGCCGATATCGGCTGCGGCACGGCGGTGCTCGCGATGGCGGCGGCGCGGGTGTTTCCCAACTCCGGTCATCGCCTCGGACATCGACGAGGTGGCGGTGGACGTCGCCCGCGCCAATGCCGAGGTGAACGGTCTGGCCAGACCGGGTGGACTGCCTGGAGGCGGCCGGGCTTCGATCACCGCCGTCCTGCAGGCAGCGGCGCCCTTCGACCTGGTGTTCGCCAATATCCTGAAGGGTCCGCTGATCGAGCTTGCCCCGACATGGCCGCCCATGTGGCGTCCGGAGGCACTTGCGATTCTGTCCGGCCTTCTGGTCGTGCAGGCCGAGGCTATCCTGGCCGCCTATGTCGCTGCGGCTTTTCGCAACTGGCAGCGCGAAGACATCGGCGAATGGTCGACCCTGGTCCTGCGCCGCGCCTGACAGGGCGGGCACCGCCGCATTGCCCAATAATTGCCACATTTCCAGCGTATTACGATACGAGGCGGGGGCCACTGATATTGGAGTATCGATCATGGGCGACCCGAATCTGCGGGATTTTTACGGCCGCATCTCGCGCATCGAAGAAGCGCGGGCTCAAGGATATGGCTTTGAGGCGCCCGGAACGCTCGGTCTTTCCCATTACCGCCGTGTCGAGCGCCGTCGCAGATCAATCTTCGGGCCGATCTTCGTGGCGGTTGTCATGGCGCTCGCACTGAAAGGGACCATCCACTACAAGGTCGGTGCGTCCACCTACAACGAGCGCGTTGAAACGCTGCATGCCGGCCAGAGCTTCGACAGGCTGGGCGGCTGGCTGATGCAGGCCGATCCGGCGACCCTCTGGGTTTCCGGCTTCATCAAGGAAATGGCGAAGTAAATCTCGCCTGGTCGCTGACTGCCAAGACAAAGGCCGCGTCCCGGTTCGGGCGCGGCCTATCTCATTCCTGGGCAATCGTAACCGGCGTCGCGCCGGTGCGCTCTATCAGGCACCGATGTGTTCGATGTCGCCGCGGCACAGACCGATATCGTCCAGTTCACGGTCCGACAGGCTCGACAGCGCCTTGCGCGTCACGCGGGCGTCGTTCCAGTTCTTCACCGACGCCAGCACGTTGCTGACGAACTGGATGAAGTGGAAGGTGGCGATGGCACCGAACGGCGCCGGGCGGGTCGTTTCAAAGGCGGCCATGATGTTATCCTTTACTTATACTGCCTGATTTCGGGGCGTTTTTGCCCTCGTGCTGATAGCTAGTCGTGCGGCGAGCGCAAAGCAAGCTGGGGAAAACTCATGCCGCCCTTGCGCGCCGTGCATGGCAGAATTCACGAAATTGCCATGAATTTCGGCACCATAGCGAAATGCCGTCGGTCTCCGCTGGCAGAGTGTCGCAATTTGGCGACGAGCAGGGCCTGTCTCATCGTGGTCCCGCAGGTCACTGGCCGGATGTTCCCTTTTCGTGCTAACCCGGAAAAAAACGAAGGGGGCCGTGATGCGGGTAATCGGGATTGATCCAGGGTTGCGCAATCTCGGATGGGGCGTGATCGACGTGGCCGGTGCGCGTCTCACCCATGTCGCCAACGGGATCTGCCATTCCGAGGCCGGCGACCTTGCGCGGCGCCTGCTGCAGCCTGCACGGCCAACTGACCGAGGTGCTGCACGCGCTATTGCGCCCGAGGCGGCGGCGGTGGAGCATACCTTCGTCAACAAGGACGCGGTGGCGACGCTGAAGCTGGGGCAGGCGCGCGGGATCGCGCTGCTGGTGCCGGCGCAGTTCGGGCTGACGGTCGGGGAATATGCGCCGAATGCGGTGAAGAAGACGGTGGTGGGCGTCGGCCATGCCGCCAAGGTGCAGGTCGATCACATGGTGCGGCTGCATCTGCCGGGGGTGGAGATTGCCGGGCCGGATGCGGCGGACGCGCTGGCGGTCGCGATCTGCCATGCGCATCACCTGCAATCGGCGGGACGGTTTCAGGCGGCGCTGGACCGAGCCGAGCGTCGCAGGGGCGCGATGATCGGCAAGCTTTCGGGGCGGCTGGACTATCGCGCGTCGGATCACGTGCTGATCGACGTGCGCGGGCGTCGGCTATATCGTCTATGTCTCGGACCGTACGCTGGCCGCCATGCCCGGGCCGGGCGAGGCGGTGGCGCTGTATACCGAACTGGTGGTGCGGGAGGACCTGCTTGCAGCTTTTCGGCTTTCCGACGCTGCTCGAGAAGGAATGGCACCGGCTGCTGACCACGGTGCAGGGCATCGGGGCCAAGGCCGGTCTGGCCATCCTCGGCGCCTTGGGGCCGGAGGGCGTGTCGCGGGCGATCACGCTGGGCGATGCCCGGGCGATCCAGGCGGCGCCGGGCGTCGGGCCGAAACTGGCGCAGCGTGTGGTGCTGGAGCTGAAGGCGAAGGCGCCGTCGGTGATGGCGCATGGGGTGGCGCTGGCTTCGGTGGCTGCGGCGGAGGTATTGGAAGCGGAACCCGTGGCGCCGCGCCTCAGCGCGCCGCGATGCGTCACCGTCGGCGGCGCAGGCCGAAGCGGCTGTCGCGGCCGATGCGCTGTCGGCGCTGGTCAACCTCGGCTACGGTCAGGGCGATGCGGCGCAGGCGGTCGCGACCGTCGGGCAGGACTGCGCCGGAGGCGGACACGCCGCACCCTGATCCGCCTGCGCTGCGTCTGCCTCGCTCCGCGCTAGCCTCTTGTCGGGAGGACACGCGGCTGGGACCATATCTCTGTGAGGTCTGCCTTGCGGGGTCAGCCGATGGGATACACGCAGTACCGCCATTCTGATGGCCGCGATGACCGCGCTCTTCATGGGCGTGGGTGCGATGCTTGGCGGAGCAGGCGGGCGCGATCGTCGCCCTGATCGTTGCCGCCGCGATGAACCTGCTGACCTGGTGGGGTTCCGACAAGGCCGTGCTTCGGATGTATGGCGCGCAGGAGGTCGATATCCGCAGCGCGCCGCAGTTCGTGTCGATGGTCCACGGACTGGCCGACCGGGCGGGGATGCCGCGCCCGAAGGTTTTTCTGATCCAGGCCGACCAGCCCAACGCCTTTGCCACCGGCCGCAGCCCCGCGAACGCGGCGGTTGCGGCGACGACCGGGCTTCTGCGGCGCACTGAGCGCCGGATGAAGTGGCCGGTGTCATGGCGCATGAGCTGGCCCATATCCGCAACCATGACACGCTGATCATGACGGTGACGGCGACATTCGCAGGTGCCATTTCGATGCTGGCGAACTTCGCGATGTTCTTTGGTGGCAGCCGCGACCGGCCCGGTGGGATCCTCGGTACGCTCGCACTGATGATCCTCGCGCCGCTGGCGGCTGCGCTGGTGCAGATGGCGATCAGCCGCGGGCGCGAGTATGAAGCCGACCGGATCGGCGCCGAGATCTGCGGCGAGCCGGACTGGCTGCCTCGGCGCTTGGAGAGGATTGACGCAGATGGCGCGGCGGATCGACTACAACGCGGCGGAGAGGAACCCGGCGACGGCGCATATGTTCATCATCAATCCGCTGCATGCCCATTCCTATGACAAGCTGTTCTCGACCCATCCGGCCACCGCGAACCGGATCGCGGCGCTGCGGGCGATGGCGGCCTGCGACGGAGCAGGCGAGCTTCCGGCGTGCCGGTGACGGGGCGGGGCAGGCGGGGCCGTGGGGGTGACGCTGCGGGGCCTTGCGCTGCGCCGTCCGTTCGGGGATTGTTCCTGCCCGTGACCAGGCGATGCCATGCCCGACCCCGACCCCTGCGCCCCGATCCCTGCCCGAGGATGCCGACCGCGCCCTGCGTCCGCAGGTGCTGGAGGAGTTCATCGGGCAGGCCGAGGCGCGGGCGAACCTGCGGGTGTTCATCGACAGCGCGCGGATGCGGGGCGAGGCGATGGACCACACGCTGTTCCACGGGCCGCCGGGGCTGGGCAAGACCACGCTGGCGCAGATCATGGCGCGGGAACTGGGCGTGGGGTTCCGGATGACCTCGGGGCCGGTGCTGGCCAAGGCGGGCGATCTGGCGGCGATCCTGACGAACCTGGAACCGCGGGACGTGCTGTTCATCGACGAGATTCACCGCCTGTCGCCCGATGGTGGAGGAGGTGCTCTATCCGGCGATGGAGGATTTCGCGCTGGACCTGGTGATCGGCGAGGGGCCGGCGGCGCGGACGGTGCGGATCGACCTTCAGCCCTTCACGCTGGTCGGGGCGACGACGCGGCTGGGGTTGCTGACGACGCCGCTCCGGGACCGCTTCGGGATTCCGACGCGGCTGCAGTTCTATACCGAGGATGAACTGCACGAGATCGTGACGCGGGGGGCGCGGCTGCTGGGGGTGCCGGCCGAGACCGCGGGCTGCCGCGAGATCGCGAGGCGGGCGCGGGGGACGCCGCGGATCGCCGGGCGGCTGCTGCGGCGGGTGGTGGATTTCGTGCTGGTCGAGGGGGACGGGCGGCTGACCAAGGCGATCGCGGACCGGGCGCTGACGCGGCTGGGCGTGGATCATCTGGGGCTGGATGGCGCCGACCGGCGCTATCTGGCCTGCTGGCCGAGAATTACGGCGGCGGGCCGGTGGGGGTGGAGACGATCGCCGCGGCGCTGTCGCGAGGCGCGGGACGCGATCGAGGAGGTGATCGAGCCGTTCCTGCTGCAGCAGGGCCTGCTGCTGCGGACCCCGCGCGGGCGGATGCTGGGCACGAAGGCGTGGCGGCATCTGGGGCTGGAGCCACCGAAAGGCCCGGGCCAGGCGGACCTGTTCGAGGGGTGAGGCAGGACAATGTCGCACAGTGCGACACTTTTCCATGCCTTTGATATTATTGTATTTTCATGGTCTGCGTTAAGCGGATTTCAAAGGTGTTGGCGGGTATGTCACACCTGTGCCGCGGCGGTCCGCCGTGCGCGCGCGACGCCGAGGGGGGGTGTCGGGCAAAGGCGGGGGAACGCCCCCGACGGGTCTTGGCGGGCCTGGCAGGGCGCGCAGTTCAGCGAAGGCTGGCGCGGGTATCGGAGGGCAGCGTGCTGAAGCGGGAGCGGTAGGTTCCGGGGAAGCGTCCGAGATGCGAGAAACCGGCGGACAGGGCCGCTTCGGTGACCGAGAGGGCGGGCAAGGCACCCTTGAGCGCGAGGTGGGCATGCTCCAGCCGAAGGCGGGTCAGGTAGGCATGGGGCGAAAGGCCATGCCTGCGGCGGAACAACTCCTGCAGCTGGCGCGGGCTGATGCCTGCTTCGGCCGCGACGGCACCGATGGAGAGGTCTTCGGTGAAGCGGTCGTGCAGGAGCGCCTCGGCGCGGGCAAGCGCGGTCGGGACGCCGCGTACATGGGTCAAACCCTGCACGCTTTCCGGGGTGTCACAGAGGAGCGTATCGAGCACCAGACGCCGGACGGAGGACAGAACCTCGCCCGCGCCACAGGCCGGAGCAGCGCAGACCACCCCGAGCAGGCGCGCGGCAAGCGACAGATCGGACTTTGATTCCAGCTCGACCGACGAAGCCCGGTCCGGAGGTCGGGGCAGGTCGGTGAGGTTGAGGACGATCGCCTGAAAGTGCCGGCCCCCGTCGTGGCGGGTCAGGGTCCGCCGCCGTCCGGGTGGCAGGATGAGCGCCGTTCCGGGCTGCGCCTTCAGATCAACCGTTTCGCTGGCGCAGAAAACCTGGCCTGCGACGGGCAAAAGGAACGTTGTGAAGCGGTCTTCTTCCAGCCCGATTTCATGCCCGGTGCTGAGCACCTGCGACAGTCCGGTGTCTGCGCCTTCCGGTCCGGGCGTGCGGACGACGGCGCGCCCATCATCACCATCGGTGATGTCGAGATAGTGTACGTGCCGGAACATGCCTGAGCCGGTCGCCTTGCGACCTGCGGTCAAGGGAACCTCGATCCAGCCCGGAGGATTGCGCAGGGGGATCATGAGCTGTGTGCCGGGCCGACGCAGCCGCAATTCCGTCCGTCCGCGCAAAACGGATAGCGGGACGGCGGGCGCCGGTTAGACTTGGCTCTCAGAGTGAGCGCAACCGCGTCCTGTGCCCCGCTTCGCGGACGCACATTTGCACCGGTCGCGCAGAACCATGAAATCGGAGGTCGAGACATGTTAAATTCTTCCCCTTCCCGACGCACCGTGTTGGTGGGTGCAGCGCTGCTTGTTGCCGGTTTGGCGCATCCGGCATCGGCGCAATCGCGGAAGAGGGTCAAATTCGCGAAGGGCAATGACAATACGTCCGTAAATGGCAAGGTAACGGGATCAGGCTATCATGATTACCTGCTGGGTGCGAAGGCCGGACAGACCATGGCGGTGTCACTGATCACCGACGGCTCGGCCTATTTCAACATTCTGCCGCCGGGCAGCACCGATGTGGCCATCTACAATTCCTCGATCGACGGAAATGACGCGACCGGGATCAAGCTGCCCAAATCGGGCGACTATACGATTCGTGTCTATCTGATGGGCGCGGACGCCGATGGCGGGGCGACCGTGCCCTTCATGCTGTCGATGGGGATCAGCTGACGAAACCGGGCAGGCCCTGTCGGCAGGCCCTAACCTCCGGGGAGAGCGGACGATGACGAAGACGACACTTGGTGTTCTGGTGCTGGCGCTGGCGGCACTTGCCGGTTGCGTGGAAACCGACACGACCTCGCCCGTGCCGCTGCGGACAGCGGGTGCCGCCGACGAGGCCGCGTGCCTTGCCGCAGTGGCCGCCCAGACCAACAACACCGGCGTCGTGCTCGAATCCGATACATCCGAGGCCAACAACACGGTCATTGTCGGGGTTGGCCCGCAGCAGGCCAGGTGGCGCTGCCTGGTCAAGAACGGAATCGTCGCCGAGACGATGTCGTTGACGAACGAGGGCACGCTCTAGGGCGGGCAGTTCCGGGCGGCGGGGTTCCCTCGCCGCCGCCCGGAGACCCTTGGCGTGCTGCGGATTGCCCGGTAAGCCGGACCCGTGAAGCTGTGGCGCGGGGCGTGATGACGGGTCAGGATGTTGAGGCGCTGTTCACCCGCGCCGATGGAAGCTACCTTTGTGCGCGCTGGGGGCGACCCATCGTGCCGGTGGTTTTCGGGGTGGAGGAGGCCACGCTGCGCGTCGTGAAGGGCGCGCTGGAGGCGGTGGTGGCGCTGGCGAACCATCGCATGGCCGAAACCGATGCCGAGCTTGGCGCGAACCTGATGGTGTTCTTCTTCCGCGACTGGGCGGAGTTGCCGCAAGTTCCGAACCTGGATCGGCTGGTGCCGGATCTCGGGCCGCTCTGCGCGCGGCTGGCGGAGGCCGGGGCGAACCAATACCGGATATTCCGCTTCGACGCGGCGGGGGCGATCCGCGCCGCCTTCGTCTTCATCTGCGTGGACGGACATCTGGATGCGGTTCCGGTCGAGACGCTGGCGCTGAGCCAGGCGGTGCAGGTGATCGTGCTGTGGTCGGACCGGGCGTTTACCGAGGTCTCGCCCCTCGCGCGGGCGGGAGAGACGGTGATCCTGCGGCCCGAAATCGCCGGTGTGATCCGGGCGGTCTATGACCCGGTGCTGCCCGCGATGTCCCGCGATCCGAGCCATGCGCTGCGCGTTGCGGCGCGGGTGGGAGCCGTCCAGTAGGCGCGGTTCCCCGGCGTGCGGGATTTCCGTTGCCTTGGGGGCGGCGATGCGACTAGCCTTCCGTCCGTTCATCGACTGGAGGTTACGATGCGTCTGACCCTTGTGCTGCTTCCCCTCCTGACCGTCCTTGCCGCCTGCAATCCGTTCAGTTGAGCGCGGCCGGGACGCATCGGTTCGCGCTGCGTGTCTACTATGAGGACACCGACGCGGCCGGGATCGTCTATTACGCGAACTACCTGAAATTCATCGAGCGCGGGCGCAGCGAATGGGTGCGTTCGCTTGGGATGGATCAGGTCGCGCTGCGACGGGACGAGGGGATCGTCTTTGCCGTGCGGCGGGTGGAGGCGGATTACCTTCGGCCTGCACATTTCGACGACGCGCTGGTGGTGGAAACGGTGCTGGACCATCTGGGGGGCGCGAGGATCGTCCTGCGGCAGGCGGTGCTGCGGGACGGGGAGCGACTGTTCGAGGCCGTGGTGACGCTGGTGGCGATGTCACTGGACGGCCGTGCCGTGCGTCTGAGCGAGGGTTTGCGCGCGACGTTTTCGGGCGGGAGATGATGCTGCGCTGCGGCGTGGGTGGCGATGCTTCGCCGCCTGACGCAGATGTGTTGGCATTCCCCTTCATTTCCGGGTAGAATCACGCGCAAGAAGCCGCACGGTCAGATGCGGCCAAGCAAACGAGCAGGCCTGATGGATACCCAAACCCTTGCGACCGCGCAGGAGATCGACTTCTCCTTGCTCGCTCTGTTCTTCCGCGCGACCTTCACGGTGAAGGTGGTGATGCTGCTGCTGCTGGCGTCGTCGTTCTGGTCCTGGGCGATCATCATCCAGAAGCATATCCTGTTCCGCAAGGCGCGGGGCGAGGCGAGCATCTTCGACCGGGCCTTCTGGTCGGGCGAGCCGCTGGACGAGTTGTTCGAGAAGATCGGGCCGCAGCCCGAGGGCGCGAGCGAGCGGATCTTCGCCGCCGGGATGCTGGAGTGGCGGCGGAGCCATCGGCAGGACGGCGCGTTGATCGCAGGCGCGCAGGCGCGGATCGACCGGAGCATGGATGTGGCGATCTCGAAGGAAAGCGAAGTGCTGAACAAGGGGCTGAGCTTTCTTGCGACAGTTGGCTCGACCGCGCCGTTCATCGGGCTGTTCGGGACGGTCTGGGGGATCAAGCACAGCTTCGAGCAGATCGCGATTTCGCAGAACACGAACCTTGCGGTGGTGGCACCGGGGATCGCCGAGGCGCTGCTGGCGACGGCCGTGGGCCTGATCGCGGCGATTCCGGCGGTGGTGTTCTACAACAAGCTGAACGCGGACAGCGAGCGGATCATCGGCGGCTACGAGGCCTTTGCCGACGAGTTCGCCACGATCCTGTCGCGCCAGCTCGACACGGCGGCCTGAGATGGGCGCGGGGGTCGTCAAGGGCGCTTCGGGCGGCGGGCGGCGCGGGCGGCGGCGGCGCGGACAGAGCGCGGCCATGTCCGAGATCAACGTCACGCCCTTCGTGGACGTGATGCTGGTGCTGCTGATCATCTTCATGGTCGCGGCACCGATGCTGACGGTGGGCGTGCCGGTGAAGCTGCCCGAGACGGCCGCCACGGCGCTGCCGACCGAGCAGGAAGAGCCGCTGACGATCACCATCACGGCGGACGGGCGCATCGCGATCCAGACGACGGAAACGCCCGAGGCCGAGCTGATCCCCAAGCTGACCGCCATCGCGGCGGAGCGGACGAGCAACAAGGTGTTCCTGCGCGCTGACGGCAGCGTGCCCTATGAGCGCGTGGCGCAGGTGATGGGTGCGCTGAATGCGGGCGGGTTCCGCGATATCGGGCTGGTGACGGACACCGACGGGCCGAGCTTCGGCGCGGGCGGCGGCTGAGGCCGGTGCGGATGGACAGCGGGCAGATCATTTCGGGGGCGGGTCATGCGGGCCTGATCCTTTGGGTGCTGGTGGGGGGCTTCTTCCAGCAGCATGATGATGCGCCTGCGGTCGCCGTCACGTCGGTGTCGCTGATCTCGAGTGCGGAGTTCGACGCGATGCAGTCGGCCGCCCCGAGCCCGCCGGTGGCCGAACCGCAGCAGGCCAAGCCCGAGGACGCCCAGACCGACCCGGTGAAGTCTCCTCGCCCGGCGGCGAAGCCGCAGCGCGCGACGCCCCCTGCACCCGAGCCGGAGCCGCAGACGGACCCCAACCCCGATGTGACCGACATCGCCCCGGTGGCGCAGCCCGAGGTGATCGAGGCGCCAGATCCGATCGCGCCGCTGGCCGAGCAGGACCAACCCGTGCTGGTGCCGCAGACCGAAGAGGCGAAACCGCAGGACGCGCCGCGCGTCGCCCCCACCCCCGCAGAGACGCCGTCGCCCGAGGCCGAGATCGCAGAAACGCCGACGCCTGCGGTTACGCCCGATGCCGTGGGCGAGCAGGTGCAGCAGGAGGAGCGGCCCGAAGCCGCGCCCGAAGCCGCGACCACGCAGATCGTGACCGAGGCAACCGAGACGACCGACAAACCTTCGCTCGCGCCGACATCGAGCACGCGGCCCCGCGTGAAGCCCGAAAAGCCGGTGCGGACGGCGGAACCGGTGCAGCCGGAAGAACCCGTCGCCGAAGAGGTGACGCAGGCCGAGGAAACGCAGGTGGCTGCTGCCGATACCGCCGACGAGGCGGCTGTCGACGATGCGGTGGCGGCGGCGCTGGCCGAGGCATCGACCGAGACCTCGGGCGCATCGGGCACGGATGGCCCTTCGGGTCCGCCGATGACGGATGGCGAGAAGGATGCGCTGCGGGTGGCGGTGCAGCAATGCTGGAACGTCGGTTCGCTGTCGTCGGATGCGCTGCGGACGACGGTGACGGTCGGCGTTTCGGTGTCGCAGGACGGCATGCCCGATGCGGGATCGATCAAGATGATCGGCTTCGAGGGTGGAAGTCGAAGCCGCGGCGACGGCAGGCCTACGAGGCGGCGCGGCGCGCGATCATCCGCTGCGGCAAGAACGGCTTCAAGCTGCCACCGGAGAAGTACGACCAGTGGCGCAAGATCGAAATGGTATTCAACCCGGAGAAGATGAGGATCAGATGACCCTGTTCAGAACGCTCACCCCCGCTGCTCGCGCTGGCCCTCGCCGCCTTGTCGGGCCGTGCCCGCCGCTGCTGGCCCAGACGGCCCGCTTCGGATCGAGATCACCGAGGGCGTGATCGAGCCGCTGCCCTTCGCGGTGCCGGACTTCGTGGCCGAGAACGCGGCGGCGACCGACCTTGCCCGCGACATCAGCCGGGTGGTGGCCGCCGATCTGGAAGGGACCGGCCTGTTCCGCGAGATCCCGGCCGCGGCCCATATCGCGAGCGTCACGAGTTTCGACGCGCCGGTGGCCTATGCCGACTGGAAGGCGATCAACGCGCAGGCGCTGATCACCGGCGCGGTCAGCGCTCAGCGGCGACCGGGTGTCGGTGAAGTTCCGGGTGTTCGACGTCTTCTCGGGGCAGCCGCTGGGCGAGGGGCTGCAATTCGCGGGCTCGGCGCAGGGCTGGCGGCGGATGGCGCACAAGGTGGCCGATCAGGTCTACAGCCGGATCACCGGCGAGGGCGGCTATTTCGACAGCCGCGTCGTCTTCGTGTCGGAGAGCGGGCCGAAGAACGCAGCGGGCCAAGCGGCTGGCGGTCATGGATTACGACGGCGCGAACGTGCAGTACCTGACCGACAGTTCCACGATCGTGCTGGCGCCGCGCTTTTCGCCCGACGGGCGAGCCGGATCCTCTACACCTCGCTTCGAGAGCGGCTTCCCGCAGATCTATGTGATGGACGTCGGATCGGTGCAGTCGGCGCGCGCTGGACGAACAGCCCGGGCACGATGACCTTCGCGCCGCGCTTTGCGCCGGATGGGCGGACGGTGGTGTTCTCGCTGGAGCAGGGCGGCAACACCGACATCTATTCGATGGACAGCGGATCGGGCGCAGCCTCGCGGCTGACCTCGGCGCCCTCGATCGAGACCGCGCCCAGCTATTCGCCGGACGGCAGCCAGATCGTGTTCGAAAGCGACCGGTCGGGCACGCAGCAGATCTACGTCATGTCGGCGGGCGGCGGCGAGCCGGCGCGGATCAGCTTCGGGCCGGGGCGCTACGGCACGCCGGTCTGGTCGCCGCGCGGCGACCTGATCGCCTTCACCAAGCAGCATCAGGGGCGCTTCCACATCGGCGTGATGCGCACCGACGGGTCGGAAGAGCGGCTGCTGACCGCCTCGCTTCCTGGACGAAGGCCCGACCTGGGCACCGAACGGGCGGGTGCATCATGTTCACCCGCGAGAGCGCCGGGGCGAGCGGCGAGCCTGCGCTCTATTCGGTCGACATCTCGGGCCGCAACCTGCGCAAGGTGCCGACCGAGGGGCCGGCCTCGGACCCGGCCTGGTCGCCGCTGCTGCCGTAACTGCGCGCGCCGCCCTGGTTTGCAGGGCGGCGCGAAGCTTGCTATCGTCAGAAAAATCCTGAGCAAATCGAGCCAAGACCAAGAAGGATGACGTCCCATGACGCATTTTTCCGAAAGTCGTGCTGCTGACTGGCGGTTCTCGGCCTTGCGGCCTGCAACAACCCCGACCGCTTCGGCGCGGGTCGGCGCCGGCGGGCGCGGGCGGCGCGGGCGGGGCCGGGGGAATCGGCACGATCGGGCCTCGGCGACCGCGTCGGACCCGGCCTCGCCCGCCTACTTCAACCAGACGGTCGGCGACCGGGTGTTCTTCCTGGTCGACCAGAGCGACGCTGACCGACGCGGCGCGCGCGACGCTGACCGGGCAGGCGCAGCTGGCTGAACGCCAACCCGGACTACGCGGTGATCATCGAAGGCCATGCCGACGAGCAGGGCACGCGGGAATACAACCTCGCGCTGGGCGCGCGGCGGGCCAGTGCGGTGCAGGACTTCCTGATCTCGCAAGGGGTGGCGCCGAGCCGGATGCGGACGGTGAGCTATGGCAAGGAACGCCCGATCGAGATCTGCTCGACCGAGGAATGCTATTCGAAGAACCGCCGCGCGGTGACGGTGCTGTCGATGGGCGCGGCGCGGCTGAGGGAACGCTGATGCGGCGCATCCTTGCGCGTACTGGTGCTGCGCGCTGCTGCCCTTCGGGGCGGCGGCGCAGGACCAGGCGCAGACGCTGGCCGACCTCCGGGCCGAGCTGGCGCAGCTGTACGGCCGCAGGTCAGCGGCCTGAAGCAGGAGCTGGTGGCGACCGGCGCGGCGCAGACCGGGACGGCCGGCGGCGACGGCGCTGCAGCGGATGGATGCGATCGAGGCGGCGCTGGCGCAGCTGACGTCGAAGACCGAGGCGCTGGAGTTCCGGATCAACCAGGTCGTCACGGACGGGACGCAACCGGATCGGCGACATCGAGTTCCGCCTGACCGAGCTGGAGGGCGGCGACGTGAGCGCGCTCGGCGCGACGCCGACCGCTGGGCGGCGATGCCGGGACGCCGGCGGCGCCGGCCGTGCCGGCTCCGACGCCGGAGCGCGGTGCGGCCGGAGCTGGCGGTCAGCGAACAGGCAGACTTTGACCGGGCCAAGGCGGTGCTCGGTCACGGGTGACTTTCGCGCCGCCGCGGACCTCTTTAAGACCTTTACCGAGACCTACCCGGGCGGCCCCCTGAGCGGCGAGGCGCAGTTCCTGCGCGGCGAGGCGCTGGCCAGCTGGGCGAGACGGCGAACGCGGCGCGGGCCTATCTGGAAGCTTCTCGGGCGCGCCGAACGGGCCGCGCGCGGCCGAGGCGCTGCTGAAGCTGGGGCAGAGCCTGGGCAAGCTCGGCCAGACGCCCGAGGCCTGCGTGACGCTGACCGAGGTGGGCGTGCGCTTTCCCGGGATCGGCACCCGGCGGCGCGAAGCGGCGACGGCGATGCAGGGGCTCGGCTGCTCTTGAGCGGCGCGCGCGGCGCGCTGCGGCGGTTTCGCGCGGCCGTCGGCCCGGTGGATCGTCCGCTGGGCCTGGCCGTTTCGGGCGGCGGGGATTCCGTGGCGCTGCTGCTGCTGGCGGTGGAGGCCGGGCGTGCCGGTGGCGGCGGTGACGGTCGATCACGGGCTGCGGCCCGAAGCGGCGGCCGAGGCGGCCTGGGTGGCCGCGCTCTGCGCGCGGCTCGGGCGTGTCCGCATGAGATGCTGCGCTGGCACGGGCTGGGACGGGGCCGGGAACCTGCAGGACGCAGGCGCGGCGGGCGCGGCTGCGGCTGATCGCGGACTGGGCGCGGGGCGCGCGGCATCGGCGCGGTGGCGCTGGGCCATACGCAGGACGATCAGGCCGAGACGGTGCTGATGCGGCTGGCGCGGCGGCCGGGCGTGGACGGGCTGTGCGGCGATGGCGGCGCAGAGCGGGTGCACTGGGGGTGCGCTGGCTGCGGCCGCTGCTGGGCGTCGCGCGCGGACGAGTTGCGCGACTATCTGGCGGCGCGCGGGCAGGAGCTGGATCGAGGATCCGTCGAACGAGGCGCTGCGGTTCGACCGGGTGAAGGCGCGGCGGGCGCTGGCGGCGCTGGCGCCGCTCGGGATCGACGCGGCAGCGCTGGCGGGGATCGGCGAGCGCAGATGGCCGCGGCGCGCGAGGCGCTGGAGGTGCAGACGCTGGCGGCGGCGCGGCCGCGCGCTGGTGCGCCTCGAGGCCGGCGATGTGGTGATCGACCGAGCCGGGTTCCTGGCCCTGCCCGGCAGAGATCCGGCGGCGGCTGCTGGTCGCGGCGCGCTGGTCTGGGTCGGGTCGGCGGAATATGGCCCGCGGGCCGACGCGCTGGCAGGCGCTGATTGTCGGCGGTGGCGCAGGGGCAGGGCGGCACGCTGGCGGGCTGCCGGGTGCTGGTGCGCACGGGCACGGCTGCGCGTCGCGCGCGAGGCGCAGGCGGTGGCGGGCGCGACGGCGGCGCCAGGCGAGGTCTGGGACGGGCGCTGGCAGATCACCGGGCCGGAAATCAGCGGGTTGGAGGTGCGGGCGCTGGACGGCGGCGGGGCTGGCCGCTGTGCCCGGCCTGGCGCGCGACGGGGCTGCCGCGCGCGCAGCCTGCTGGCCACGCCCGGCCGTCTGGCGCGGGGCAGAACCTGGTCGCAGCACCCCTGGCGCGGGCAGAGCCCGCGTGGCGGCAGAGCCGGTCGGCGGACGACGATGCATTTTTTCTTTCCGCTTTATCGCATTGAACCCCGCCGCGAATGGCTATCTTAGGCGGCAAGGCTGCGGGCACGCCCTGCGGCACGGCTTTCAATGGAGAGCACTTCGTGGGCAACGCGCGGAACATCGCATTCTGGGTCGTCCTGTTTCTGCTGATCCTCGCGCTTTTCAACCTGTTCAGCGGCGGCACAGACGCACGATGTCGTCGCGGTCGATCTCCTATTCGGATTTCATCGCCCGGGTGGAGGCGGGCGATGTCGCCAGCGTGACGCTGGATGGCGAGCGCGTGCTGATCCGGCACGCAAGGATGGCAACCAGCTGTGTCGCGATCAAGCCCGCGGGCGAGGAAGTGACCGACCGAGCTGATCGCCAAGGACGTGGAAGTGCGGGTCGAGCCGCAGGAACAGTCGGGCTTCTTCTCGCTGCTGTCGCTGTGGCTGCCGTTCCTCGTGCTGATCGGCATCTGGATCTTCTTCATGAACCGGATGCAGGGCGGCGGGCGCGGCGGGGCGATGGGCTTCGGCAAGTCGCGGGCCAAGCTGCTGACCGAAAAGCAGGGCCGCGTGACGTTCGACGACGTGGCGGGCATCGACGAGGCCAAGGAAGAGCTCGAGGAGATCGTCGAGTTCCTGCGCAACCCGCAGAAGTTCAGCCGCCTCGGCGGCAAGATCCCGAAAGGCGCGCTGCTCGTCGGCCCGCCCGGCACCGGCAAGACGCTGCTCGCCCGCGCCATCGCGGGCGAGGCGGGCGTGCCGTTCTTCACCATCTCGGGCTCCGACTTCGTCGAGATGTTCGTGGGCGTCGGCGCCAGCCGCGTCCGCGACATGTTCGAGCAGGCCAAGAAGAACGCGCCCTGCATCGTCTTCATCGACGAGATCGACGCCGTGGGCCGTGCCCGCGGCGTGGGCATCGGCGGCGGCAACGACGAGCGCGAGCAGACGCTGAACCAGCTTCTGGTCGAGATGGACGGCTTCGAGGCGAACGAGGGCGTGATCATCGTCGCGGCCACCAACCGCAAGGACGTGCTCGACCCGGCGCTGCTGCGCCCGGGCCGCTTCGACCGGACGATCCACGTGCCGAACCCCGACATCAAGGGGCGCGAGAAGATCCTGAACGTGCACGCCCGCAAGGTGCCGCTGGGGCCGGACGTGGACCTGCGCGTGATCGCGCGCGGCACGCCGGGCTTCTCGGGCGCCGATCTGATGAACCTCGTGAACGAGGCGGCGCTGATGGCGGCGCGCGTCGGGCGGCGGTTCGTGACGATGGTCGATTTCGAGAATGCCAAGGACAAGGTCATGATGGGCGCCGAGCGTCGGTCCATGGTGCTGACCGCGGACCAGAAGGAAAAGACCGCCTATCACGAGGCGGGCCATGCGATCGTCGGCATGAACATGCCGAAGTGCGATCCGGTCTACAAGGCCACGATCATCCCGCGCGGCGGTGCGCTGGGGATGGTGGTCAGCCTGCCGGAGATGGACCGGCTGAACATGCACAAGGACGAGGGCAAGCAGAAGATCGCCATGACGATGGCCGGCAAGGCCGCCGAGATCATCAAGTATGGCGCCGGAGGGCGTGTCTTCGGGGCCTGCGGGCGACATCCAGCAGGCCAGCGCGATGGCGCGGGCGATGGTGATGCAGCTGGGGCATGTCGGACGCGGTCGGCAACATCGACTATGCCGAGGCGCATGCAGGGCTATCAGGGCAACACGGCCGGCTTTTCGGTGTCCGCCGACACCAAGACGCTGATCGACGCCGAGGTGAAGCGACTGATCGACGAGGGCTACGAGACGGCCTATCGCGTGCTGACCGAGAAGGCCGACGATTTCGAGCGGCTGGCGAAGGGCCTGCTGGAGTACGAGACGCTGACCGGCGACGAGATCCGCAAGGTGATCGCGGGCGAGTCGCTGGACAGCGAGGATGATGCGGATGCCCCGCCGAGCGGCGGCAATGCGCCAAGTCTTGTGGCGATCCCCAAGACCAAGCCCAAGGTGCCCCGCGCCGGGGGCGGGATGGAGCCGGAACCCTCGGCCTGATCCTGATGGGTGATCGAGAGCGATCGGACCCCGGGGCCTGACGGCCGCGGGGTCTTTCCTTTTGCGGATGGAGAGTGTGCGATGCCGACCCTGATCCCGGCGCCCTTCGGAGCGCGCATCGTCTGGCTGGGCCGCGTTCCGGACCGGGATGCAGCGCTGGACTCGGTGCCTGCGAGGGAATTGCGGGCCACGTTCGCGGGGCCGGAGGGCGAAGCCCATGTAGGGCTGGTGCGTCCGGCCTGCTCGCGCGTGGCAGGGTTGTATGCGCGGGATACCGAGATACGCAACGTCCGGCAGTTTTCGGTCCTGAGCGCCGAGGAGTTGGCGGAGATCGCCGAACGCATGGGGGTGGAGCGTCTCGACCCGTCATTGCTGGGGGCCACCATGGTGGTTGAAGGTATCCCGGATTTCAGCCGGTTGCCGCCCTCGTCCCGGTTGCAGGCAGAGGGAGGGGCGACGCTGGTGGTGGACATGGAGAACCGCCCCTGTGTGTTGCCCGCGAAGCCGATCGAGGCGGCGTTGCCCGGGAAGGGCCGCGCCTTCAAGCCCGCCGCCGCGGGCCGGAGGGGCGTGACGGCCTGGGTGGAGCGCGAAGGTGTGCTGCGAGTCGGCGACAGTCTGCGGCTGTTCGTGCCGGACCAACCCGTCTGGGCGCATCTGGCGGCAGTGCGGCGGGGATAGGGTCCGGCGAGTTCCTGTCGGATTTGACACGCGTCAAATCCGGCCGCGTGGCTCTAATGGAGAGCCGCTCGCCTGGTTTCCTTGTGCCCTCTGGCGATCCGCTCGTGGAACGGCCCGTCAGGGGCCTTTCCGGTCGATCCTCCGGCGTCGCACCCGTCGTGCCCGCCTGGTGTCCAGCAGGACCCTACGTGCCGGTCGTGCGGTGCGTTGCCGTCCGCCCCCGCGACGCGGCTTTCCCGTCGGAAACGAAACGCGGCGAATTTTGCGCGGTATGGGTCGGAAAACTGCCTTCCACGAAGCGATCCTGTCGATACACAGCGTCCAACGGGGCGCGACGCCCCTCAGGGAGACTGTCATGGCCGTGAAGACCGACATCGAGATTGCGCGCGAGGCGAAGAAGAAGCCGATCCTGGAGATCGGGGCGAAGCTGGGCATCCCGTCGGAGCATCTGCTGCCCTACGGCCATGACAAGGCCAAGGTCGGGCAGGAGTTCATCAAGTCGCTGGCAGGGCAAGCCGGACGGCAAGCTGATCCTCGTCACCGCGATCAACCCGACGCCGGCGGGCGAGGGCAAGACGACGACGACGGTGGGTCTGGGCGACGGGCTGAACCGGATCGGCAAGAAGGCCGTGGTCTGCATCCGCGAGGCCGTCGCTTGGCCCGAACTTCGGGATGAAGGGCGGGGCGGCGGGCGGCGGCTATGCGCAGGTCGTGCCGATGGAGGAGATGAACCTTCACTTCACCGGCGACTTCCACGCGATCACCAGCGCGCACAACCTGCTGTCGGCGATGATCGACAACCACATCTACTGGGGCAACGAGCTGGACATCGACGCGCGCCGGATCGTCTGGCGGCGCGTGATGGACATGAACGACCGCGCGCTGCGCGATATCGTGGTCAGCCTTGGCGGCGTGTCGAACGGCTTCCCGCGCCAGACCGGGTTCGACATCACGGTGGCGTCGGAAGTCATGGCGATCCTGTGCCTGTCGAACGATCTCGACGACCTGCGAGAAGCGGCTGGGCGACATCGTCGTGGCCTATACCCGCGAGAAGAAGCCGGTCTATTGCCGCGACATCAAGGCCGACGGCGCGATGACGGTGCTGCTGAAGGATGCGATGCAGCCGAACCTCGTGCAGACGCTGGAGAACAACCCGGCCTTCGTGCATGGCGGGCCGTTCGCCAACATCGCCCATGGCTGCAACTCGGTCATCGCGACGACGACGGCGCTGAAGCTGGGCGAATATGTGGTGACCGAAGCGGGCTTCGGCGCCGATCTCGGGGCCGAGAAGTTCTTCGACATCAAGTGCCGCAAGGCCGGGCTGAAGCCCGTCGGCGGCGGTGATCGTGGCGACGGTGCGCGCGATGAAGATGAACGGCGGCGTGGCGAAGGCCGACCTTGGGGCCGAGAACGTGGAGGCGGTGAAGAAGGGCTGCCCGAACCTTGGCCGCCACATCGCCAACGTGAAGGGCTTCGGCGTGCCGGTGGTGGTGGCGATCAACCACTTCTTCAGCGACACCGATGCCGAGATCGCCGCGGTGAAGGCCTATGTCGCCGAGCAGGGCGCCGAGGCGATCCTGTGCAAGCACTGGGCGCAGGGTTCGGCAGGGATCGAGGAACTGGCGCACAAGGTCGTGCGAGCTGGCCGAAGTCGGGCGGCGCGAATTTCGCGCCGCTCTACCCCGACGAGATGCCGCTGTTCCAGAAGATCGAGACCATCGCCAAGCGCATCTACCGCGCCGACGAGCGTGATGGCCGACAAGTCGATCCGCGACCAGCTGAAGACCTGGGAAGCGGCGGGCTATGGCCATCTGCCGGTCTGCATGGCCAAGACGCAGTACTCCTTCACCACCGATCCGAACGTGCGCGGCGCGCCGACCGGGTCACTCGGTGCCGGTGCGCGAAGTGCGGCTGTCGGCGGGGGCCGGGTTCGTCGTGGCGATCTGCGGTGAGATCATGACGATGCCGGGCCTGCCCAAGGTGCCGTCGGCCGAGGTGATCCGGCTGAACGAGGCGGGCAACGTCGAAGGGCTGTTCTGACGGCGTGTCGCGTTGCCCGGCGGCGGCCTGCGCCACGCTATGACGCGGGCGGTCCCGTGAGAGCGGAGGCGATCGCGATGAAGACCCCGGCAGACTGCACGACGATGGCCGAGATCCGGGCCGAGATCGACCGGCGTGGACGAGGAACTCGTGCGCGCTGTTCGCCGCCCGCGCGGCCTATATCGACCGCGCGGGCGAGATCAAGGCCGAGATCGGCCTGCCCGCGCGGATCGAGGCGCGGGTGGAGGAGGTGGTGGCGAATGTGCGGCGTCATGCGGTGGCGCACGGGCTGCCGCCGGAACTGGTGGAAAAGCTGTGGCGGCGGCTGATCGACTGGTCGATCGCGCGCGAGGAAAGTCGGTGCTGGGGCCGGACAGCCTGCGCGAGAGGAATGAAGGACATGACGGCGACGGTGATCGACGGCAAGGCCTTCGCGGCGCGGGTGCGGGCGCAGGTGGCGGCGCATGTGGCGCGGCTGCGCGAGGAGCACGGGATCACGCCCGGGCTGGCCGTGGTGCTGGTGGGCGAGGACCCGGCGAGCCAGGTCTATGTCGCGCAACAAGGGCACGCCAGACGGTCGAGGTCGGGATGGCGATCTTTCGAGCACCAGCTTGATGCGGCGACACGGCGAGGCGGACCTGCTGGCGCTGATCGCGCAGCTGAACGCCGATCCGGCGGTGCATGGCATTCTGGTGCAGCTGCCGCTGCCGGGGCATCTGGACAGCGATCTGGTGATCAACGCGCATCGACCCGGCGAAGGATGTGGACGGGTTCCACATCTCGAACGTCGGGCTGCTGGGCACCGGGCAGAAGGCGATGGTGCCCTGCACGCCGCTGGGCTGCCTGATGATGCTGCGCGATCATCACGGCATCGCTTGCCGGGCATGAACGCGGTGGTGGTGGGGCGGTCGAACATCGTGGGCAAGCCGATGGCGCAGCTGCTGCTGGGCGACAGCTGCACGGTGACGATCGCGCATTCGCCGGACGCAAGGATCTGGCGGCGGTGTGCCGGCGGGCGGACATTCTGGTGGCGGCGGTCGGGCGGCCGGAGATGATCACCGGCGACTGGTGAGGCCGGGGGCGACGGTGATCGACGTGGGCATCAACCGGGTCGAGCGCGACGGCAAGACGCGGCTGGTGGGCGACGTGGATTTCGCCAGCGCCGCCGACGTGGCCGGGGCGATCACGCCGGTGCCGGGCGGGGTCGGGCCGATGACGATCGCCTGCCTGCTGGCCAACACGCTGACGGCCTGCTGCCGGGCGAACGGCCTGCCGGAGCCGGAGGGGCTGACGGCGTAAGGGGGCGCTGCCCCCGGCCCGTTCCGGGCCTCCCCGGGATATTTCCGCCAAGATGAATGACGGGCGGACGGTCAGCCGGGCAGGGCGTCGGCGGGTGTGCCCGTGCGCGGCATCGGCATGACGAGCGCGCGTATGCCGGTGAGCACGGCGAGCGCGCCGGGTGCCATCAGGGCGGCCAGCACCGGGTCCGTGGCGCGCAGCCCGCCGGTGTAGGCGCCATAGGCGGGCAGGATGACGCGGGTCGGCGTCGACCAGGAAGCAGGGACGGCTGCGCCCCGCGACGGCGGCCTTGGGGTGGTAGTGGCCGGAAATCTCGGCGTTCGGTGCCGCGCCGGCGATGTGGCGGAAGGTCAGCGGCCCCTCGGCGCAGTTCGGCCCGGTGGCGTGCCGCCGAAGTCGAAGGGGCGCGGGATCGTGGTTGCCCGCGATCCAGGTCCAGTCGCGGCCCGGCCATCATGCGGGCGAGCCAGAGGCGTCCGTCGTCCGCGCAGGCCGTCGGCGGCGTCGGCATCGTCGAAGCTGTCGCCGAGGCAGATGACGCGTGCGCGCGGCGGTGCGGGCGAGGTCGGCGTCCAGGCGCGCCAGCGTCTCGCGCGTCTCGTAGGGCGGCAGCAGCGCGCCGCCGCGCCGGGCGAGGCGCTCGGACTTGCCGAGATGCAGGTCGGAGACGCAGAGCAGGCTTCGGCGGGCCAGTGCGAGCGCGCCGGAGGGCAGGGCGAGCGAGGTCGGCGCCCGCGAAGGGTGAAGGCAGTAGGCGTTCATGCTTCGTTCGATGGCGCAATCTGCGCGGTCGGGATGGCAAGGGGTCAGGCGAGGCCCGCGGCGGCCATCAGCCGCTCGGCAGCCTCGGCGGCAGGCGGTCGCGGCCCGCGCCGTCGACCGGGATGCGGCCCATGCTCGAGGAACAGCGGCGCGGCGAGCGGGCGTGACGCGGGGCAGGCGGATCAGTGTCGATGCGGCCGCCGATGCGGGCGAGCATCTCCTCGATCCGGCCGAAATCGACGAGGCCGCGCAGCGCCTCTTCGCGGGTGATGCCGGAGCATCAGGTGGTCGGGGTCGTATTTGCGCAGCGTGTCGTAGAGGATGTCGGAGGAGAAGGTGGCCTGCCGCCCGGACTTGCGGCGGCCCTGGTGGGTGCGCTCGATCAGGCCCGCGATGATGGCGGCGGCGCGGAAGGTGCGCTTCATCACCGCGTTGCCGCCGAGCCAGCTCTCCAGCCCGTCGCGCAGGCGGTCGGGGTCGAAGAGCGGCGCGGGATCGGTGACGGGGTCGAGGCCCCAGATCAGGGTGGCATAGTCGGTGGCGACGAAGCCGAGCGGGGCGAGACCCGTCTTCCTCCATCCGCTTGGTCAGCAGCAGGCCGAGCGTCTGCTGGGCGTTGCGCCCGGCGAAGCCGTAGACGCAGAGGTGCTCGCGCCCGTCGTAGGGGAAGCTTTCGACCAGCAGGCGGTCGGGTTCGGGCAGGCGCGAGACCTCGCGCTGCAGGGCGAGCCACGCGCGCGGTGTGGGCGGGCAGGTCGGGCCAGGCTGGCTGTTGGAACATGTCGAGGATGCGGTGGGTAAGCAGGGTGGAGGTGGCGAACTTGGTGCCGATGAAGACGGCGATCTTGGGGTCGCGGCCGGGCTGGCGCGGTGACCTCGACGGTCATTTCGCGCAGGCCTTCGTAGCGAACGACCTGCGCCGCCGATCAGGAAGGTGTCGCCGGGGGTGAGGGTGGCGGCGAAGTCTTCCTCGACCTCGCCCAGCGGCGTGCCGCCGAAGCGGCTCTTGCAGCCGGACCTTCAGCGTTTCGGTGTCGATGATGGTGCCGAGGTTCATGCGGATCGCCGCGGCCGCGCGCGGGTCGCGCAGGTGCCACCGGCCGTCGGTCTGCATCAGGCGCTGCCAGCGGTCGTAGGCGCGCAGCGCATAGCCGCCGGTGGCGGAGAAATCGAGGCAGGCGTCGAAGTCGGCGCGGGTGAGGGCGGCGTAGGGGCCGGCGGTGCGTGACCTCGGCGTAGAGCGCGTCGGCGTCGAAGGGGCCGGCGCAGGCGGTGAGCAGGATGTGCTGGCAGAGCACGTCGCGCGGGCCGGGGCCGCGCGGCTCGCCGTCGAGGGTCGTGGTCGCGGACGGCGTCGAGCGCGGCGCGGCATTCGACCACCTCGAAGCGGTTGGCGGGAACGAGAAGCGCCTTGGACGGCGCGTTGTAGCGGTGGTTGGCGCGGCCGATGCGCTGGACGAGGCGCTTGACGTTCTTCGGCGCGCCGACCTGGATCACGAGGTCCACGTCGCCCCAGTCGATGCCGAGGTCGAGCGATGCCGGTGCAGACGATCGGCGCGCAGCTGGCCCGCGACCATCGCCGCCTCCACCCGCTCGCGCTGTTCGCGGGCGAGGCGAGCCGTGGTGGATGCCGATCGGCAGCGCGTCGGCGTTCTGCGAGCCAGAGGTCGTGGAAGAACAGCTCGGCCTGGGCGCGGGTGTTGTGGAAGATCGAGCGTGGTCCGGTGGCGCTTCACCTCGTCCAGGATCGCCGGGATGGCGTAGCGGCCGCCGCCGCCGGCCCAGGGGGGCGGCGTCTTCGGTCTCCAGCATGGAGATGTCGGGCTCCGGCCCCGGATCGGCGAGGAGGATGGCGCAGGGATCGGGGTGCCGGGCGAGGAAGCGGGCGAGGGCGGGCGGGTCTTCGACGGTGGCCGAGAGGCCGACGCGGCGCAGGCCGGGGGCGAGGGTTTGCGAGGCGGGAAAGGCCGAGCATCAACTGGTCGCCGCGCTTGCTTTCGGCGAGCGCGTGGATCTCGTCGACGATGACGCGTGCGAGGCCGGCGAAGATGCGCGGGGCGTCTTCGTAGCTGAGCAGCAGGGCGAGGCTTTCGGGCGTGGTCAGCAGGATATGCGGCGGGTCGGCGCGCTGGCGGCGGCGCTGGGTGTAGGTGGTGTCGCCGGTGCGGTCCTCGATCCGGATCGGCAGGCCCGCGCCCTCGACCGGGGCTGCGCAGGTTGCGGCGGATGTCGGCGGCCAGCGCCTTGAGCGGCGAGATGTAGAGGGTGTGCAGGCCCTTGCGCGGTGCCGTCGGCCAGTTCGGCGAGGGTGGGCAGGAAGCCCGGCCAGCGTCTTGCCGCCGCCGGTCGGGGCGATCAGCAGGGTCGCGGGGTCGGCCGCGCGGGCGAGCATGTCCAGCTGGTGCGGGTGCAGCGACCAGCCCTTGGCGGCGAACCAGTCGGCGAGGGGTGGGGGCAGCGTGGCCATGGCACGAAAGTAGTCGGGATGGGCCGCAGGCAAACCGCCTGGACGGGTTTGCGGGAATTCTTCGAAGAAGATCTGGGGTTCGCCCGGTGCCTAGCTTCGCGATCTTCTCGTCGCGCACGAACATGTTGCCCCAGGCGCGGTCGATCAGGTCGGGCGTCATCTGGTAGGGGATGCCCTCGAACTCGCAGATCGCGATCATCTGGTCGATCAGGAAGACCGGCTGGTAGTTGGCGTAGTTGTTGTGCGATGGTCGGGAACTTGACCTTCATCAGGTGCACCAGCGCCGCCTCGTCCAGCGGCATCTTCTTCTTGCGCGCGACCATGGCGAAGATCTTCAGGAAGTTCTCCTGGTTCGGGCCGTCGATCTTGATCTTGAAGAAGATCCGGCGCAGGGCCGCGCCGTCGAAGATCTCGTTCGGGTGGAAGTTGGTCGAAAAGATCACCAGCGTGTCGAAGGGCACGGTGAATTTCTCGCCCGATTGCAGGGCGAGGATGTCGCTTGCCTTCTTCCAGCGGCACGATCCAGCGGTTGACGAGCTTCTGCGGCGGTTCGGCCTGGCGGCCAAGGTCGTCGACGATGAAGATGCCGCCGGTGGATTTCAGCTGCAGCGGCGCCTGATAGGTGCGGGCGGTCGGGTTGTAGGTCAGGTCGAGCATGTCGAGCGACAGCTCGCCGCCGGTGATGACCGAGGGGCGTTCGCAGAAGACATAGCGGTTGTCGAAGCGGTTCGAGGAGCGGCGCAGGCGAGTTCGGGTCATCGACCGCCTCTTCGGCGCGCGGAGTGCACGATCGGGTCATAGACGGTGATGACCTGACCGGAATATTCGATGGCGCGGGGAACGTAGATCTTGTCGCCCAGGGCGGCGCGGATGCCGTTCGAGATCGAGGATTTGCCGTTGCCGGGCGGGCCGTACATCAGGATCGACCGGCCCGAGGTGACGGCGGGGCCAAGGTTGTCGATCAGGTCGGGCGGCAGGATCAGGTGGCCCATCGCCCCGCATCAGTTGCTGCGCGGGTCAGCGTGATGTTGCGGATCGACTGGCGCTTCACCTGCTCCTTGTAGATGTCGAGCGGGACCGGCATCGCGCCGTAGTATTCGGACTGGACGAGCGCATCGAGCGCGCGGGCGCTTGCCGGCATCGGTCAGCTGATAGCCCATCTCGTTGCCCGAGGTGGCGTGCAGCGTGCCCGTCGCTTCGAGCAGTCTCTGGCTGCGGGCGAGGTCGACCAGTTCCTGCGTCAGCGTGCACCGGCAGGCAGATCATCGGCGCGAGATCACGGTGACCAGATCGAGGTTCATGCGGAACATCGTCTTCAGCAGGATGTCGCGCATCATGACAACGCCGAGGCCGGTCTCGGCCAGCGTGCGGGGCGCGGGCGGGGGCGATCACGTTCGGCGTTGTCTGGATGTTCATCGGCGACACCTGGGCGAACGGGGGCAGCGGGCGGCCTGCGTAAGACAAGGTGAAACCTGGCCAGATTGCGGCGGAAGCGGAGGGCGGCGAGAAAGTAGAAGACCAGCATTCCGGACAGCGCGAGGCCCATCGGAAAGTCTTTGCGTGGTCCAGGATTGCCCAGTCAGGCGTTGCCGCACGGATCGGGCCGACCGTCGCGCAGCATGCGGTGGCTGACAGAAGGCGCCCAAGGCATGGCCGCAGCGTAAAGTGCCAGCACAAAAC
Source organism: uncultured Alphaproteobacteria bacterium (assembly GCA_963777765.1). Taxonomy (GTDB): domain Bacteria; phylum Pseudomonadota; class Alphaproteobacteria; order Rhodobacterales; family Rhodobacteraceae; genus Aliitabrizicola. Next base: position 624,950 of record CAVZRP010000009.1, read on the forward strand.
GCAGATCGTCGCCGCGAAGAACGGGGCCATGGCGGCGGCGAACTTGGCATCGCCGGCGCCAACCAGCCCGGCGGCATTGGCACGAACCCGATGACCAGCACGATCACCAGGAAATGCGCCCAGCGCCAGGCCCAGACGTCAAGCGGCAGGGCGATGAGGCCGACGACAGCAAATACCGCCATCAGCGCCAGGACGGCCTTGTTCGGGATCTTCATGAACTTCATGTCGCTGACCACGCCACCCAGATCGCGATGGGCAGGATGAAGGGCAGAAACCAGAGGGCAGTGGCGGCGTCGGTATAGGTCATCCGCTGCACGTTGTCCTCCAAGGGCCTCGAGGCTGCGAACGGCGGCTTCGAAATATTGCGGATGGGTGTCGATCGCGTCTTCCAGCAGGCTCTTGCCGATGGCCACGTCGCCCTGCTTGATCGCCGCGAGGCCCAGCGTGTAGAGCAGTTCGGCACGTTCTGTCTGGGTCATCGTGCACGACCGGCAGGTCATATTCGCGCTGCGCGCCGCGGGCGAGGACGAGGTTGTTCTTGGTGGTGAACATGGTCGGATCGTAGGTGAGCGCTTCGATGAACAGCTTTTCGGCCCCGGCATAATCGCCGCGGGTCAGTTTGGAAAAGCCCCAGTTGTTCAGCACGCCGGCGGGTTTGGTCGTCAGGCCCTGCGCGGTTTCGTAGAAGCTGTCGGCCTTTTTCCACTGCTTCTTGCTGTCGGCCACCATCGCCTCGAGCCGGTAGCGCTCGAAGGTTTCGTGGGTGGGCGGGATCTGGTTCAGGATCGGCTTCGGCCTTGTCCCATTCGTTCGCGCGGATCAGCGCGTCGGCGTAGCTGACGCGGTCGTCATTCGTGCGCTTCGGGGCTGGCCACGACGACGGCCCAGACCTTGGCCGCCTCGCTCGGCTTGCTGGCGCGGATCAGCGACTTGGCCAGACCGCGCTTGAGGTCGATGCGGTCTGGCTCCTGTTCGGCGGCGCCCTGCGAAATAGGTCACCGCCTCGTTCGGGTCGCCGACTGTCAGCATGATGTCGTTGAGGTTGCTCTCGTCGATGACGTTCACGCTTTTGACGGCGCGTTTGACTTCCTCATCGGAAGGGCCGCGGATTGCAGCCTGAAAGGGCAACCGTGCCGCCAAGGCACAGTGCTAGAAGAACCGGTTGGCGCATTTCGCGTCCTTATTTCTGCTCGGCTCTCAGAGGTTCGATAAGCAGCAGGTATTCGTTCTGCCCCTGACGCACCAGCGAGAACCCGTTTGCCTCATCTGCGTCAGGATACACGGTCTGTTCGGTTTGCGCGATAGCGAGTCGCAGATTTTCGCGGATCGAGTCCGTTGCGCCACTGTCCAGCGCGTAGGCCTGCTTCGAAGATGCGACGGGCCTCGCCGGTCTTGCCCTCGTTCCATCAGCACGACGCCAAGGTTGTTCAGGGCGGGCACGAAGGTCGGGTCCATTTCCAGTGCGCGGCGCAGGATCTGTTCGGCCTGACCGAGACGGCCCAGTTTCAGGTTGGCCGAGCCGATGGCCGAGAGCACGTCGGCATTCACGCCGTCCTCGCTCGCGGCGCGAAGATAGGCCTTCAGCGCCAGTTCGTATTCGCCCGCGGCCATCAGCCGGTGACCGACGATCAGCGCGATCCTCGCTGTACGCCGTTCGGATCGACCGGCGGAGGTGTCATTGCTTGAATTCGGGTTGCTTCCATCGACGCAGGCCACAAGCAGACACAGTGCCACGCACCGCAACTGTCCAGGGCTTCTGCATGCTGACGGTCAGCCTCCTCCGAGCTGGGTCGCGATGCCATGGATCGACGGTCCGATCAGGATGATCATCAGCGGCGGCACCGTGAACATCATTGTGCCGAGGGTCAGCTTGGTCGGCAAGGTGTTTGCCTTCTCTTCCGCACGCATCACGCGTTTGTCACGCATTTCCGCTAGCATAGACCCGCAGCGCTTCGGCGATCGAGGTACCGAAGGTGGCGGATTGGATCAGCACGGTCACGAAGGACGACACATCCGGCAGGCCGACGCGTTCGGCCATGTCCTTCAGCACCGAGATGCGTTCCTTGCCGGCGCTCACTTCCTGGCCGACGATGTCGAACTCGTCGGCGAGGTCGGGATAGCCGGCGCGGATCTCCTTGGCGACGCGGAGGATCGACTGGTCCAGCGACTGGCCCGCTTCGACGCAGACGAGCATCATGTCGAGCGCGTCGGGGAAGCCCGGAGGTGATGTTGCCCTGCCGGGTCTGCAGGCGGCGCTGCACCCAGTACTGCGGCAGGTAGTAGCCCGCAGCGCCCGGCCCGATGGTCATCATCACCAGCATCTGCGGTGCTGACTTCGGCCGTGGCCGACTTGACCATGGCGTAGATCACGCCGAGCAGCAGCAGGCCGATGCCAAGCGCGAACTGGGCGGCGTGGAAGGTGCGCACGGCGTTCTTGGAGCGGTAGCCCGCACGCAGCATCTTGAGCCGCGCGGTCGACATCTGCTGTTCGTCCTGCGGTTCCAGGAAGGTCGCGAACTTCTGCAGTTTGTCGGTCTTGTCGCCCCGCCGCAGAACCGGCATTCCCGCTTCCTGATCGGGCTTCCTGACGGCCTGGCGGATCTTGTCCAGCGGGTCGATCTGCTTTTTCAGCAGCGATCGGCAACGTCAGCAGGACGAGGACTAGGCCAAGGCCGCCGACCGCAACCAGCGGGCCGAGGGGGCCGATGCAGATCGACGAGAGTCTGGTTCAGCGAAGCCAGGAAGTTCATCTGTGGACCTCAGACCTTGATGTTGACCATGATCTTCATGAAGATCACGTTGATGACGAGGAAGGTACCGACCACGAGACAGGCCGGAATGAAGACCGGTGTATCCTTCACCCCGTCGTAGTAGTTCGGTTGCAGAACCTGAATCATGACGAGCGCGCCGATCGGGAAGCCCGGACAGGAACATGCCCGACCATTTCGCCTCGGCGGTGATCGCCTTGACCCGGCGGAACAGCTTGAAGCGCGAGCGGATGACCTTGGCGAGGCCTTCGAGAATCTCGGCAAGGTTGCCGCCCGATTGTTGCTGGATCGAAACCGCCACGGCGAGGAAGCGCAGATCCTGCATGTCCATCCGTTCGGCAAAGGCCTTCAGGCTTTCGGAGACGTCGCGGCCATAGGCGGCCTCGTCGGCGATGATGCCGAATTCGGTGCCCAGCGGGTCGGGCACTTCCTTTGCAACGATGCCGATGGCGGAGGAGAAGGGGTGGCCCACGCGCAGCGAGCGCACCATGAGTTCGACGGCGTCGGGAAGCTGTTCCTCGATGGCCGAGAGGCGTTTCTTGGCCTTGCGGTTGACCCAGGTGTAGACGCCGCCGATGCCCATCGCGACGGCGATCAGGGCGCGGATCGGGGTTGATGCTTCGGTTCCGACAGTCAGGCCCAGATAGCTGAACACGCTGAGCAGCGCCATGATCCCGACCAGCGCCTTGGGCGAGAAGGCGATGTTGGCCTTCTGCGCCTTGTTGGCGAGGATCGAGTAGAGCGGGATGCCCTTGGCCGACATGTGCTGGCCCATCTCCTTGCGGAGCTGTTCGAGCACCTGTTCGCGGTTGCCACCCTTTTCCATCAGCGTCAGACGGCGGCTCACGCGGCTGTTCAGGCTGATCGACTTGCCGAAGACCGTCAGATAGATGCCTTCGACCAGCACAAGCACGGCGACGAAGATCAGGATGTAGATGAGAGGTGCTGCGCTGATCGTCATGATCTGTCCTTACGGGATGGCATCGTAGATGCTGGCGGGCAGGTTGTAGCCCCATTGCTTGAAGCGTTCGGAGTAGTGCGAACGTACGCCTGTCGCGTTGAAGCGACCGATGATCTTGCCGTCTGGGGCAAGGCCGAGGCGCTCGTAGCGGAAGATTTCCTGCATCGAGATCACGTCGCCTTCCATGCCGGTGATCTCGGTGATCGAGGTCATCCGGCGCGAGCCGTCCTGCAGGCGCGAGGCCTGCACGATCAGGTTCACGGCGCTTGCGATCTGGGCACGCACGGCCTTGATCGGCATTTCGATGCCGGCCATCGCGATCATGTTTTCCAGACGGCTGACGCCGTCGCGGGCAGAGTTCGCGTGGATCGTGGTCATCGAGCCGTCGTGGCCGGTGTTCATCGCCTGGAGCATGTCGATGACTTCCTCGCCGCGCGTTTCGCCGACGATGATGCGGTCGGGACGCATCCGGAGGGCGTTGCGCAGACAGTCGCGCTGGGTGACGGCGCCCTTGCCCTCGACGTTCGCCGGGCGGCTTTCCATGCGGCCCACATGGACCTGCTGGAGTTGGAGTTCCGCCGTATCCTCGATCGTCAGCACGCGTTCGGAGTTGTCGATGAAGGACGAGAGCGCGTTGAGCGTGGTCGTCTTACCCGAACCCGTACCACCAGAAACGATGATGTTCAGCCGGGTCGCCACCGCGGCCTGAAGGTAGGCGGCCATTTCCTCGGTGAAGGCGCCGAAGCGCACCAGATCGGGGATGCCGAGCTTTTCCTTCTTGAACTTCCGGATGGAGACGAGCGAGCCGTCAACCGCCACCGGCGGCACCATCGCGTTGAAGCGCGAGCCATCTGCTAGGCGGGCGTCGACGTAAGGGTTCGATTCATCTACGCGGCGGCCCACGGCGGACACGATCTTGTCGATGATCCGTAGCAGGTGGCGTTCATCCTTGAAGGTGATGTCGGTCAGTTGCAGCTTGCCGCCGCGTTCCACAAAGATGCGGCGCGGGCCGTTCACGAGGATATCGTTGACGGTTTCGTCCTTGAGCAACGGCTCCAGCGGGCCGAGGCCCATCACCTCGTCATACAGTTCCTGGTGGAGCGATTGACGATCATCCTTGTTCAGGACGACACTCATTTCTTCAAGGGCTTCCGCCGTGATCGACGCGATCTCAGAGCGCAGGCTGGCCTCGGACGCCGTTTCAAGGGCGGCGAGGTTGAGGTTGTCGAGCAGGCGCTTGTGCAACTCGACCTTCAGCTCGCCCAGCTTTTCCTTGCGCTTCTTGTCCTTCTCGGCCGCGACCACTTCGGCGGGCTGGCGCACCTGCACGGTACCTGCCCGTTGTTGCGATGGGGGGCGGATATCCGGTATCGAGGATGCTTTCGGCGCGGCGGTAGCGGCGGGGGCGGAGGTGGGGGCGGGTTTCGGAGCTGGATCGGACGCCTTCTTGTAACGAGAGAACATGGATCAACCTTTCCCGGCTTCGACGGCCTTGTTCAGGTCATAGAGCGACTTCGCAAGCTTCTGGATTTCCTTGCGAAGTGGATTCTTTGCCGCGCTTTCCGAGATCGGCAGGCCGTGATCGTTGGCTTGCGTCACCTGCTTCCCTCCATCCGGAAGCTGCACTTCGATGTCGATGTCGAGGCTTTCCGCCATCCGTTTCACCCGGCTGCGGGCCGACAGATCGGTAAACTTTGGCGAGCGATTGAGGACGAAGCGCAGCTTCTCGAAGGGAAGATCCTCTGCCTTCAGCGCGCGGATCATCCGCAGCACGTTCTGGGCCGAGCGCAGATCAAGCTCCATCAGTGCGAAGTAGACATGCGCGCGGCTGAGGATCGTTTCCGTCCAGGACACCACGGTGGTTGGCATGTCGACGATCACGAAGTCGAAATTCGCCTCGGCCATCTCGATCAGCCGGGCGATATCCTCGCCCGTCACGATTTCGAGCGGGAGCATGTCGCCGGGCGCGGTAAAGACGTGCAGTTTGTCGTTGAAGGTCAGCATGGATTGCAGGAAGGCGTCGCTGTCGACATTGCTGACATCGGACAAGACCTCGAACACGGCTTCCTTGCGGGGAAGGTCGAGGTAGGTTGCGACCGAGCCGAACTGGAATCCGAGATCGATCAGGCAGACGCGGGGGGCGTCGGTCTTGCTGACCGTGGCAAGTTCCCAGGCCAGGTTCGTTGCGAAGGTGGTCGCACCCACGCCGCCGGAAACGCCGTGGACGGGAAGAAGAACCCCGTCGCGATCGCCCTTGGCCTTGAAGGCAGGGGGTTGGGCGGGTGCCGGCTCGGACGGAACGGCGGCAAGATAGGTAGGTGCCGGGGCGGGTTCGCGGATGCGGGCAATGGCATCGCGAAGCGCCCCTTCGGGCAGGGGATATGGCACGAAATCCTCGGCGCCGAGGCGGAGGAGTTGGTGTAGGGCGATCGGGCTGACCTGATCGGCGATCAGGATCACCTTGATCTGGCGGGTCTTGGCGGTCTTGATGATTTCTGCGATGCGCGTCAGGTCGCTCTCGTCGTCGCCATCGACGGCGATCGCGATGAACTCCAGCGTCGCGGCCTCGGGCTGGTCAAGAAAGACCGCAGCATCCTCGAAGGACAGGTCTCCCCAGCTTTCGCCAAGCTCCAGTTCCATGTCGTCGATCAGGAGATCGAAATTCTGCACGTCGCGGGACACGGTGCACGCGAGGATCGGTGCCGGTTCCGGTTGCAAGCTTGCCATGATCGTCATTGCCTCAGTCCCTTTCCACCATGAGCCGGACGGTCGCGCGGTTCAGTCCCCGAGTGAGGGCGTTCCGCAGTCTCCCGTCTGGCCCGCACGCGACTCGTCTGCGCGCGCACTGCTGCCAATGGGTGCAAGGTGTTGGGCAATGGTGGCGAGAATTAGGCTAAATTGCCTTCATTGTTTGGTATTCGGCGACTGTCTGTGGATGGTTGGCCCTTTTGTGGCCAACCATGGAGCTATCAGTTGCCCGTCGGCGCCACTTGGGTCTCGATAATCTCGTTCTGCGGGTGCGGCGGCACAGCCGACTTGACGTACTCGCGGAAGATGATGGCGGCATATTTACCGTTCAGGGGCGGCGAGCTGTTCCGCACGAATCCCGAAACTTCGGTAACTGTCCGGCGATTCAGGAGTTCAGGTGCAGTGGTCTGAATCAGCGGCCGCGTCTTGCCGTACGATACAAGTGCCTCGAGCCTCGAGCGGCTGATGCCCTGGGTGGACAGGAAGCGCACGACCGCTTCAGCGCGGCGTTTGCCGAGGGCATAGTTATACTGTTTGCTGCCGACGAGGTCGGTATGGCCATAGACACGGAAGCGAATCTCGGGGAATTGCCGGATCCAGTTCGCCTGTTGTGCAAGGATGGCCATTGCCGTCTGGTCAAGCTGCGATGAGTTGAAGGCAAAGTTGACGGTGTTCGGCACTTCCTGGGCGAAGCGCTGGCCAAGGGCCTGCGTCGCGCTGATCTCGCCCGACATGAGGCCGGTATTGTTCATCGTGGCGTTGCCGAAGCTGCTGTTGTTCACCTCGTAGCCGAGTTCGCGGTTACAGGCAGTGAGTGCGAGCGTGGCTGCGAACAGTGCGGAGGTTGATTTCATCCACATGGCTTATTCCATCACATAGCCGTAGGAGCCGGTGAAGTCTTGCTTGGCGACCTCTCCGGCCGCACCGGTCTGTTGCTTGCCGATAACCTTGCCGAAGAGGAACAGCTCCTTCTCCGTCGGGATGCGGACGCGATCGGTCGGCAGCGCAAGTGCCTCGCCGCGGGTCGGGGTGACAAGGTGCGGGGTCACGATGATGACCAGCTCGCTTTGCGCGCGCTGATATTCGGCGCTGCGGAACAGCGCGCCGAGCACGGGCACGTCGCCCAGCCACGGCACCTGGTTGTTCAGGTCACGGAAGTCGTCCTGCAGCAGCCCCGCGATCGCAAAGCTTTCACCGTCGCGCATCTCGACGGTCGTCGAGGTTTCGCGCCGTTTGAAGGCATTGATGGTGAAGCCTTCGCTTTCAACCGTGACCGTCGAGTCGATGGACGACACGGCCGCGTTGATGACGAGGTTGATCGTATTGCCGTCGACCACGGTCGGCGTGAAGTTCAGCTCCACACCGAAGGGTTTGTATTCGATGGCGATTTCGTTGTTGCCACTCGATACCGGGATGGGATACTCGCCACCGGCGAGGAACTTTGCCTCCTGGCCGGACAGAGCGGTCAGGTTCGGTTCCGCAAGCGTGCGAACCATTCCTTTGGCCTCAAGCGCTTCGAGCAGACACGGCAAATTCTAGACCGCCGACTGAGCCCCTTGCCCCGATGGCGCCGACCGAATCGGCTCCGAGCTGGAAGCTGTTATTGTCGATCGCGTTCCCGAGCGCATTGTTGTCCAGAAGGTTCCCGACGCCGCCGACGACATCGCCGCCCCGGATGCCGAGCGACGCCGACAGGTTCTTGCTGACCGAACGCTGCATCTCGGCGAAGCGGACTTTCAGCATGACCTGCTGCGTTCCGCCGACGGTCATCAGGTTTGACACCCGTTCCGGCGCATAGCGTTCCGCCAGGTCGAGCGCGCGGTCGAGCTTCGCGGTGCTGGAAACCTGGCCGGACAGAACGACACCGTCGTTCGCGGTGCGAACTTCGATCGGCTCGTCCGGAAGGATCTGGCGCAGACGCTCCTTGAACTCGGCCACGTCGGGGCTGACATGCACGTCGACGTTCGAGATCAGCTTTCCATCCGCCGACAGAAGCGTGAGCGTCGTGCGACCGGGTGCCTTGCCAAGAACGTAGATCGAGCGATCCGACAAGGTGGAGATGTCGGCGATCCCGGGGTTTGCGATGGACAACTCGGCAAAGGGCACATCGCTTTCCACGACTACGGCCCGGTTCATGGGGACGTTCAAGGCTTGCGATGGTGTCCCCTGCATTACGCGGAGGGTTTCTGCCTGAGCTGGCGCAAGCGTGAAAGACGCCAGCGCAACAGCCAGAAATCCGGCCTTCCAGAGAGAGCGGCTGCTCATGTGACCTGCCTTTTTATACGCCTCGACCCGGGTCTTGTTGCCCGTATTTGAAGAGAAGGATGCAGCAGCGCGGGTTTTTTTGCAAGAATCAATCAGTTGGGAAGCTGTTTTGATGTAGCGCCGCTGCCACGGTAGGAAAATCTTGCCGAAAGTCGCCCGGCTTACCGCTAGATGCGGTGTCCGGGCGTGCTGTCAGTTGGTGCAGGGGATCGGCACTTCGATGACGTCGGCGCCCTTGCGGGTCGTCACGCTGCAGACACGCTCTTCCGGAATTGCTTCGGGTACCGCATCGGGCTGGATGCCGAGAAGCTCCTTGCTGTCAACGTCGATCGCTTCGGCAGCCAGATCGTCACCCGTGCCGACAAGCGAAAGGGATAACCGGCCGGTGGCCTGTGCCTGAGCCAGGCGCGCAACCTGCTGCGGAGTGACGGCGACGGTAACGGTGCGGGCGATGACGGCGGCCGACGTGCTGTCGTTGTTCGCCTGCTGGTCGACCGCGACAAGCTTCACCCCGGATTCGATCAGGCGGGTCAGGTCGCCGTCGGTTCCGGCGACCGAGCCGGTCCAATATACGTCCACCTTGTCGTCCGGGCGGAGGAAACCGGACACTCCCGACGACACATCGACGCTGATCGCGAAGGCGCGCATACCCTTGGCAAGGCGGGTGGTGATGCCCGCATCCTCGCCCGGTTCGGTGACCTTCGAGGCCAGGATCGGTTCGAAGGTTTCCATCTGGCGCAGCACGAGGCGCGGCTTCGCGCCTTCCGGGAACAGTGCTGCCTTGTCGAGGAAGGCACCTTCGGGCATTGCGGCTTTCGGCCACGGGATCTGGCGCACGTCCGCCTCGGTCAGCACATCGCCATAGGCGAAAGGCTTGGTGACGATGAAGACATCTCCGAGGGGACCGAGCTTGGCGAGGGTGGCGCGCTCTTTCTCGAGCTCTGCCTGCGTCTGACTGATGAAGCCCTGCGCCATGTAGACCGCGAAGCCCGCAAGTGCGAGGCCGACGATCAGGACCAGTCCGAATACCAAACGCATGCCTTCACCTCCTGGACGTGTTGTGCCGTGGCCCCGGTCGCGACGTGTGCACGTAGGGCATTAACCTGAGGATGATCGGCAACCAAGGCATAAAGATGAAACAATAGCGGCAGCTTGTAAGGATTGATCCGCGATCGGCAACGATCAGGGCGTGCTGGAACGGTCGTTGCCGGCGCTATCCGTCGCTCAGCAGACCGGTCGCGGAGCCGCAATCGCGGTGCCGATCGGGCCGAGCTGGATCAGGGCCATGCCCATGACGACTGCGGTCAGCACCACCCAGTCGACGGTGACTGCGCCATCGGTTTCGTTCGTGTAAACTTTGCAAGCTTTCCATCATTGCCTTCTCCGTAATCAGGGCGGTGCGATCAGTCATCACCACGGTTAAGCTAGTTATCCGCAGTCTTTGTGGCTGAAATTTGGCTCTGACCGGAACCGATGGTCGCAGCTGAATCGAGTCCATTCGGGCGACACATCGTTTCCAGGCGAATGGCGGTCTTGTCAGCGACCGTCGGTTGTCGCTCGGCAACGCATAAAAAAACGGCCACTCCCACTAGAGTGGCCGTTCACATCAGATATCGTTGTCAGCTTACGATCAGGTGCTCGAAGCAGCGGCCGCCGCGTTTCGCGGTGATGTCGGTTGCAACGTCGTCCGAAGCGGTCGTGATCGCGCCGCCGACGGTCTGTCATGACAACGAGGCCCAGGCCGACGATGGCAGCGGTCAGCACGACCCAGTCAACGGTCACGGCGCCGGCTTCGTCGTTCTTGAAGGATTTGAAGATGTTCAGCAGTTTCATGGTGTGTCCCTTTCAAAGGAGATTTGCTTGCAGTCACTCACTAAGCCGTGTCGGGTCTCTTCACTTCCGGCCTCTGAACCGGTCCGATTTCCGTTCGGCATGGGTATATATGGCCCCTGAATCGTGGCCCGATTTGGGCGGGATCAGGGAATTTGTTGACAAGGTACGAAAAAACGGAAAAAAGATATAAGTATTTGAAAAATATAAATATAATATCTTGAGTGCTTGCGGCCATCCGCCCGCTTCCATGTATTTCTGCCGCAGCAGGCCAATTCGTGGGACGCAAACCATCCGAAAAGATAGCGTTTCGCCTGTTTTTCTGAGATCGTCGCCGTCAGAAAAAGACGAGCAGAACAGGCATCCGCACAATGCGGCTTCTCACTTTGGCGATCCTCGCGGGGCTCCTGGCCGCGCCCGTTCCGGCGCGCGCCGAGGCGTTGAGCGCGGGCAGCGACTTCACGTTCAAGCGGGTCAAGCCGCCCGCGGCCGGCGAAAAGCGGATCACCGTGCAGATCGACCCCGCCGAGCAGGCGCGCGTTCTGGCGGCCTTCCCAAGGTCGAGGCGCGGACCGAGGAGACGAAACTCGATCCCGTGACCAAGCCAGACGGCGCGCCGCCCGCGATGACGCCGGTGCCCGTGCCCACCGCCAGCTATGCCTGGTTCTGGGACAAGGTTCCGACCGCGATAGAGGCCGCGCGACGGGCGCTTCCCGCTGGCGCTGGCGACGCTGTCACAGGGGCCGGGCGGGCACGTCGGTACGCGCGCCCCGGATGCAGCAGATGCAGGAGATGGCCGACAAATACGGCACCGAGATCCTGAAGGCGACGCTGGGCACCGAGGTTTCACCGGCGCTGGTGCTGGCGGTGATCGGGATCGAAAGCGCGGGCGAGGCCGATGCGGTCAGCTCGGCCGGGGCGCAGGGGCTGATGCAGCTGATCCCGGCGACGGCCGAGCGCTTCGGCGTCACCGATTCGACCGACCCGGTGCAGAACATCAAGGGCGGCGTGGCCTATCTCGACTGGCTGATGAAGCGAGTTCGACCACGATCCGCTGATGGTGCTGGCCGCCTATAACGCGGGCGAGGGGGCGGTGACGGCCAATGGCGGCGTGCCGCCCTATGCCGAAACGCGCGATTATGTGCCGAAGGTGCTGGCGGCCTGGCAGGTGGCGCAGGGGCTGTGCCTGACGCCGCCGGAGCTGGTGACCGATCCTTGCGTGTTCAAGGTGATTTCGGCCAGCAACTGATCGGGGCGATCGGCCGGCTGAAGCTGTATCCTATGACACGTATGCAGACAGACACTCGGGAACGTCGCGCTGTCAGACCGAAATACGTCGGCCCATTCGGGTGGCTCTTGCGCTGGGCGTTCACGAAGGGGCAGAGCGGCATGATCTTGAACCCCTCGGCCCGCGCATCCGCGACCAGCCGCGTCGACCAGCGCCAGCCCCGCGCCGGTGCCGCGGAAGCTGTCGGGCACGCCGGTATGGTCGGCGATCACCAGCGTGGGCGTGGTGATGGAATAGGTCAGTTCCGCCTCTTCGCCATTCCGGCGGATGACGTAGCGGCCCTTGGGCCGCTCGACTTCGCGGCTGATCGACGAAATCAGCCAACGATCGTCGCCTCGGTCGCGGCGCGCAGTTCCGCCTCGGTCACGCCGTCGGCGCAGTTCGACGATCTGCAGGCCGCTCGGGCACCACGTCGAGCACGCCGAGGTTGGTGATGATGCGGTCGACCACGCCCTTGCCGGTCAGCGGCAGGGTGCAGGCCTTCAGCACCTTCGATTCGCCGTGCTTGGAGGTGTGGTCCATCACCACCACCACGCGGCCCACGCCCGCGACCAGGTCCATCGCGCCGCCCATGCCCTTGACCAGCTTGCCGGGGATCATCCAGTTCGCCAGGTCGCCGTTCTCGGCCACTTCCATCGCGCCGAGGATCGCCATGGCGATCTTGCCGCCGCGGATCATCGCGAAGCTTTGCGCGCGAATCGAAATAGGCGGTCTGCGGCAGTTCGGTGATCGTCTGCTTGCCGGCGTTGATCAGGTCGGCGTCTTCCTCGCCCTCGAACGGGAAGGGGCCCATGCCGAGCATGCCGTTTTCCGATTGCAGCGTCACGTTCACGCCCTCGGGGATGTAGTTCGCCACCAGCGTCGGGATGCCGATGCCGAGGTTGACATACATGCCGTCCTGCAGTTCCTGCGCGGCGCGGGCGGCCATCTGGTTGCGGTCCCACATGATTGCGCTCGCCTCAGGCTCGCTTGCGGACGGTGCGCTGTTCGATGCGCTTTTCGTGCGTGCCCTGGACGATGCGGTGCACGTAGATGCCGGGCAGGTGGATGCGTGTCGGGGTCGAGGCTGCCCAGCGGCACGATTTCTTCGACCTCGACCACGCAGACCTTGCCGCAGGTGGCGGCCGGCAGGTTGAAGTTGCGCGCGGTCTTGCGGAAGACGAGGTTGCCCGACGGGTCGGCCTTCCAGGCCTTGACGATGGACAGGTCGGCCACGATCCCGCGTTCCAGGATGTAGGTCTGGCCGTCGAAGTCGTGGTGCTCCTTGCCCTCGGCGATCACCGTGCCGACGCCGGTCTTGGTGTAGAAGCCGGGGATGCCCGCGCCGCCGGCGCGCATCCGTTCGGCCAGCGTGCCTTGCGGGTTGAATTCCAGCTCCAGCTCGCCCGACAGGTACTGGCGCATGAATTCGGCGTTCTCGCCGACATAGGACGAGATCATCTTCTTCACCTGCCGGGTTTCCAGCAGCACGCCCAGGCCGAAACCGTCGACGCCCGCGTTGTTCGAGGCGACGGTCAGGTCCTTCGTGCCCGCGTCGCGGATCGCGGCGATCAGCAGTTCGGGGATGCCGCAGAGGCCGAAGCCGCCCGCGGCGATCAGCATGCCGTCGAACAGCAGCCCGTCGAGCGCCGCCGCCGCGCTGGGATAGATCTTCTTCATCAGAGCCCTCCCGCACACTCTGCGCGCCGTATTTGCGGCGTGGCGCGCGGCATGTCAATTGCCGCGCCGCAGCGATCACGCGTTCAGGCGGCTGGCGGCCTTGGCTGCGGCCTGTCTTTGCCGGCGCGGCTTTCTTCGCGGCGGCCTTCTTCGCGGCCGCCTTCGTTCTGGCCGTCGGGCTTGTCAGGTCTTGGCGGCGGCCTTGCGCGGGGCCTTGGCCTTGCCGCCCTTGCCCGCCTTCTCGGCGACCAGCGCCAGCGCCTCGTCCAGCGTCACCGCTTCGGGCGCCAGCTCCTTCGGCAGGGTGGCGTTGACCTTGCCCCATTTCACGTAAGGCCCGTAGCTGCCCGGCATCACCTGCACCACACCGCCGTCGGGATGCGTCGCCCAGCTCGCGCAGCGGCCCGGCCGGGGCGGCGCCGCGCCGCGCCGCGCGCGGCCTTCTGGGCCAGCACCTCGACCGCGCGGTTCATGCCGATGGTGAAGACCTCGTCCACGTCGGGGATGTTGGCATAGATCGAGCCGTGCTTCACGTAGGGCCCGAAGCGGCCGATCCCGGCCTCGACCAGCTCGCCGTCCTCGGGGTGCGGGCCGATCTGGCGCGGCAGGTACAGAAGCACCAGCGCGCGCTCCAGCGTCAGGCTGTCCGGCGCCCAGCCCTTCGGCAGGCTGGCGCGGGGCGGCTTGGGCTGCGCCTCGGTCGCCTCGCCGCGCTGGACATAGGGGCCGAAGCGGCCGGTGCGCAGGCGTGATCGGCAGCGCCGTTCTCATCCTGGCCCAGAACCTGGCCGTCGGCGAAGCCCGTCGCGCCCTCGTCGCCCGAGACCGAGATCGGGCGGGTGTAGCGGCACTCGGGGTAGTTGCCGCAGCCGATGAAGGCCCCGCCCGACGCGCGCGGTCTTCAGGTGCAGCCGCCCGGTGCCGCAGACCTGGCAGACGCGCGGATCGGAGCCGTCGGCGCGCGGCGGGGTAGAGGTGCGGGGCCAGGAATTCGTCGATCTTGTCCAGCACCTCGCCGATGCGCAGATCGGCGGTTTCGGCGATGGCGGCGGAGAAATCGCGCCAGAACCGGGCGAGCACTTCCTTGTAGTCGCGCTCGCCCGCCGAGACGTCGTCGAGCTGCGGTTTCGAGATCGGCGGTGAAATCGTATTCGACATAGTTGCGGAAGATAGTTGGTCAGGAAGGCCGTCACCAGCCGCCCCTTGTCCTCGGGGATCAGGCGGTTCTTGTCCTTGCGCACATATTCGCGGTCCTGGATCGTGGTCAGGATCGAGGCATAGGTCGAGGGGCGGCCGATGCCCAGCTCTTCCATCCGCTTGACCAGCGTCGCCTCGGTATAGCGCGGCGGCGGCTGGGTGAAGTGCTGCTCGGGCGTGACGCTGCGCTTCTCGGCGGGCTCGCCCTGCATGATCTGCGGCAGGCGGCCTTCGTCGTCGTCCGTCGTCGTCGCGGCCTTCGTCGTAGATCTTGAGGAAGCCGTCGAACAGCACGACCTGCCCGGTGGCGCGCAGGTCGACCTGCCCGTCGGCGCTGGCCACATCGACCGTGGTGCGTTCCAGCCGGGCGGCGGCCATCTGGCTGGCGATGGTGCGCTTCCAGATCAGGTCGTAGAGCTTGCGCTGGTCGGCCTCGAGCGCGCAGCTTGTCCGGCGCCGCGCGCCATGTCGGTCGGGCGGATGCATTCATGCGCTTCCTGCGCGTTCTTGGCCTTGTTCTTGTACATGCGCGGGCTGTCGGGCACGTAAGGCGCGCCGAAGCGGCGCTTGATCTCGTCGCGCGCGGCCATCACCGCCTCGGGCGCCATGTCGATGCCGTCGGTCCGCATGTAGGTGATGTGGCCGGCCTCATACAGGCGCTGCGCCGCGGTCATGCACTGCTTGGCGCCCATGCCGAACTTGCGGCTGGCCTCCTGCTGCAGGGTCGAGGTCATGAAGGGCGGATAGGGGTTGCGGGTGGCGGGCTTCGCCTCGACCGACTGCGACCGTGAAGGTGCGGGAATGTGACGGCCTGCACCGCCAGTTCGGCCGCGGTTGCGGTCGGAATGTCGAACTTGTCCAGCTTCTTGCCGCCGAGGACGGTCAGGCGCGGCCTCGAATTCCTGCCCGCGCGGGGTGGCGAGCAGTGGCCGTCGACCGTCCAGTATTCGCGGGCGCGGAAGGCCTCGATCTCCATCTCGCGCTCGACGATCAGGCGCAGGCAGACCGACTGCACCCGGCCCGCCGACTTGGCGCCCGGCAGCTTGCGCCAGAGCACGGGCGACAGGGTGAAGCCGACCAGATAGTCCAGCGCGCGGCGGGCGAGATAGGCGTCGACCAGCGGCTGGTCGACCTGGCGCGGGTTCTTCATCGCCTCGGTCACGGCGTCCTTGGTGATGGCGTTGAAGGTGACGCGGCTGACCTTCTTGCCCTTCTTGAGGCTGGAGGCCAGCGCCTCCTGCAGGTGCCAGGAGATCGCCTCGCCCTCGCGGTCGGGGTCGGTGGCGAGGATCAGCGTGTCGTCGGTCTTCAGCGCCTCGGCGATGGCGCGGATGTGCTTGCTTGCTTTCGGCGGCGACTTCCCAGATCATGTCGAAATCGTGCTCGGTATCGACCGAGCCATCCTTGGCCGGCAGGTCGCGGACATGGCCGTAGGAGGCGAGGACCGTGTAGTCGGGCCCGAGATACTTGTTGATTGTCTTGGCCTTGGCCGGGGATTCGACGACGACGACGGGCATGCAATACCTCTATTCAAAGCAGACGGCCCTGGGAGGCATGGCGCGGCACCATGTGGGAGCAAGCGGCGGCGGTTGTCAACCGGGGGGCCAGTGCCGGCAGCGGCGCCGCACCGCAGCGACTGCCGTTGTTCAGATGTTGGTCGTAACTGTCCGGTCCGGCGACGCAGCGACCAGCGTGTCCAGCGCCGTGCGGCCGCGGGCGGCCTGTCAGCATCCGACCCGGCGACAGAAGCCCGCCGGGCTGCCGCAGGATGCGGCCTTCCAGTTCCAGCGTCAGACAGCTCCGGGCGCCAGCTGCGGCGGCGGCAGCGCCAGGTCGCGGATCAGCTGATCCTCGGCCAGCGGGCTGGGGCCCAGCCGGGCCAGGATCGGCCGTGTGCAGCGCCGCCATGTCCGCCAGCGGCCGGCGCGGCGGGCGCCGGGCCGGGCAGCGGCGGCAGGCGCGGCGCCGGCTCGCGGGCGCGGCCGGTGCGCATGCCGGCCGATGCGCCTCGATCACGTCGGCGGCGCTGCGCACCAGCGTCGCCCCGTCGCGGATCAGCATGTTGCAGCCCGCGGCGCGGGCGTCGAACGGATGGCCCGGCACCGCCAGCACCTCGCGCCCCTGATCGAGCGCCGTGCGCGCGGTGATCAGGCTGCCCGACCGCGCCGCCGCCTCGACCACCACCACCGCGCGGGCACAGGCCCGACGATGATGCGGTTGCGCAGCGGGAAATGCCGCGCCTGCGGCTCCAGCCCCATCGGCTGTTCGGAGATCCGGCAGCCCTTCGGCCGCGATCTCGCGCGGCCAGGGCCGCGTTTTCCGTCGGGTAGATCACGTCCACCCCGCCGGCCTGCACCGCGACCGTGCCGGTGGCCAGCGCCGCCGTCATGCGCCTCGGCGTCGATGCCGCGCGCCAGGCCCGAGACGACCACATAGCCCGGCCTCGCCCAGCCCCTCGGCCAGCCGCCGCGCCATCCGCAGCCCAAGCGACGGAGGCGTTGCGCGCGCCCACCAGCGCCACCATCGGCCGGGTCAGCAAGCGCCACATCGCCCTGCACCCACAGCACCGGCGGCGCATCGGGCAGGTCCATCAGCGCCGCGGGATAGTCCGGCCCGCCCCAGAGCAGCAGCCGCGCCCCGGCAAGCGCGCGCCTGCGCCATTTCATGCGCGCACCACCTCGATCGGGCAGAGCGGCGTAATCCTCCACCCCCGCCGCCCGGGCGATCGCCGGGCAGCGCCGGCCAGCGCCGCCGCGGCCGATGCCATGTTCGGCCATCAGCCGGTGAAAGGTCACCGGCCCGACCCGGCGGGAGCGAATGAGACGCAGCCACGACGATCCGGTCATCCTCCGGGGTGTGTGGGGTGGAGGGTGTGGTGGACGACAACAGACCTTCCGCCATCGCAACCTCGCCTCATTCGCAGGGTCACAGCATGCGCGCGCCAAGGTTAACGGAGTGTAAACCGAAATCCCGCGGGACGCGAATATCTGCCGCCGCATCGGCTGATCTGCGCCATCCGGCCGATTGAACCCGGCGCGGAATTTGATCAAATGGCGGGACACAGCAGCCCTGTCCCGCGGCGCCGCGGGGCCATGACGGAGCCAGACCATGCTGAACGCCGAAGTAGCCCAGCGCCGCGACGATGCCATTTCGCGCGGGGTGGGGATGATGACCCAGATCTATGCCGATCGCGCGCTGAACTGCCGAGGTCTGGGATATCGAGGGCAACCGCTACATCGACTTCGCCGCCGGCATCGCCGTGGTCAACACCGGGCATTGCCACCCCAAGGTGATGGCGGCCGTGACCGAGCAGATGACGACGCTTCACCCACACCTGCCACCAGGTGCTGCCCTATGAGAACTACATCCGCCTGGCCGAACGGCTGAACGCCGCGGTGCCGGGCGACTTCGCGAAGAAGACGATCTTCGTGACCACCGGCGCCGAGGCCTGCGAGAACGCGGTCAAGATCGCGCGCATCGCCACCGGCCGCAACGCCGTCATCGCCTTTGGCGGCGCCTTCCACGGCCGCACCTTCATGGGCATGTCGCTGACCGGCAAGGTCGAGCCCTACAAGAAGGGCTTCGGCGCGATGATGCCGGACGTCTTCCACGTGCCCTTCCCGCAGGAGGTGCACGGCATTTCCACCGAGGATGCGATGGCGGGCATCGACCAAGCTGTTCAAGGCCGATCTCGACCCGGCCCGCGTCGCCGCGATCATCTTCGAACCGGTGCAGGGCGAGGGCGGCTTCTACCCGGCGCCGACCGATCTGGTGCGCGGCATCCGCAAGCTGTGCGACGAGCACGGCATCGTGATGATCGCCGACGAGGTGCAGACCGGCTTTGCCCGCACCGGCAACCTGTTCGCGATGGAAGCGCTATGGCGTGGCCGCCGACCTGACCACGATGGCCAAGGGTCTGGCCGGCGGCCTGCCGCTGGCCGCCGTCACCGGCAAGGCCGACCTGATGGATGCGGCCCATCCCGGCGGCCTGGGCGGCACCTATGGCGGCAACCCGCTGGGCATCGCCGCGGCCAATGCCGTGCTGGACGTGATCGAGGAGGAAGACCTCTGCGCCCGCGCCAACGAACTGGGCGGCCGCCTGAAGCAGCGGCTGGAGGCGATCCGCGTCGGTCACGCCCGAGATCAGTCGACATCCGCGGCCCCGGCTTCATGGTGGCGGTCGAATTCGCCAATCCGGCGAACCACGAACCCGACGCCGGCTTCACCGGCCGGGTGCGGCTCGAGGCGCTGAAGCGCGGGCTGATCCTGCTGACCTGCGGCGTCTACGGCAACGTGATCCGCTTCCTGGCGCCGATCACCATCCCGGACGCGCATTTCGCCGAAGCGATGGACATTCTGGAAGAGTCGGTCGCGGCCGCGCGCGCGGCCTGACGCGGCACCTGCGGCACGGCCAGGCGGGGGTCTTCACGACCCCCGCACCCCCGTGGGATATTTCTGCCAAGATGAAACGGGGGGCCGTTTGGTTGGCCCCTTTTCGTTTGAAAAACCGTCGCGGGCGCGTATCAGGCGGCATGATCGCGTCTGACCGGGTTCCTGCAATGTCCTCCGCTCCCTTCCGCCGAGACCGGGCTTCTTCTGGAGCATGCGGGCTATGCGGTCGGGGGCAAGCCGCTGCTGTCGGGGGTGAGCGCGCATCTGACCGAGGCGCGGATCGGGATCGTCGGGCGCAACGGGTCGGGCAAGACCACGCTGCTGCGGCTGATCGCGGGGCTGATGGTGCCGACGGCGGGCCGGGTCCGGGTCGACGGGATCGACCCGGCGGGCGACCGCAAGGCGGTGCTGGCGCGGATCGGCATCCTGTTCCAGAACCCCGACCACCAGATCCTGTTTCCGACGGTGGAGGAGGAGTTGGCCTTCGGCCTGCGCCAGCAGGGCCGGAGCGAACCCGAGGCGCGGGCGCTGGCGCGGGACGTTCTGGCGCGGGCGGGGCGGGGGCATTGGGCGGAAGTCGCCGTCTCGACCCTGAGCCAGGGGCAGCGGCAGATGCTGTGCCTGATGGCGGTTCTGGCGATGGAGCCGTCGACGGTGCTGCTGGACGAGCCCTTCGCCGCGCTGGACCTGCCGGCACGGATGCGGCTGTCGCGGGTGCTGGAGGGGATGGACCGCCGGCTGGTGGTGATCTCGCCACGATCCGGCGGCGCTGGCGGGGATGGACCGGGTGCTGTGGCTGGAGGGCGGGCACCTGGTGGCGGATGGGCCTGCCGGCGAGGTTCTGGCGGCATTCAGCGCCGAGATGGCGCGGCTGGGAGGGGCGGATGCTGACACTGACCTCGCCGGTTGAGACGCCGTGGCACCGGGTGCCGGCGGGCTGGAAGCTGGGCGCGCTGTGCCTGTTCACGGTGGGGCTGTTCGCGCTGGACGGGCCCTGGGCGCTGGCGGGGGCGCTGGCCGTCGTGGTGTCGCTGTATGCGCGCGGGGGCGGGGTGTTCCTGCGGGCCGGGGTGCGGATGCTGCGGCCGCTCTGGCCCTTCGTGGTGATCGCGGGGGCCTGGCACGGGTGGATCGGCATGCCGGGGGCCGGGGCTGCGGTGGTGCTGCGGCTGGTGGCGGCGGTGGCGGCGGCGAACCTGGTGACGATGACGACGCGGCTGTCCGACATGATCGCGGTGGTGGAGCGGCTGGCGCGGCCGCTTGCGCGGCTGGGCCTGTCGCCCCGGATGCTGGCGCTGGCGGTCGCTCTGGTGATCCGCTTCATCCCGGTGCTGAGCGAGCGGGCGGCGCAGTTGCGCGAGGCGTGGCGCGCGCGCTCTGCCCGGCGGGCGGGCTGGCGGGTGCTCGTGCCGGCGACGCTGGCGGCGCTGGACGATGCCGAGCATGCGGCCGACGCCTTGCGGGCGCGGGGCGGAGTGGGCTAGATCAGCGGGGCGACGAAGGAATTGCATGAATGGCGCTAACCTTCTGATTTCCCGCAGATCACGCGGGTAAACCACGGCACACGTTCCCTGATATGCTCTGCGGAGCCGGACCTGAAGGAGACAGTCATGGAACGCAACGTGACCTATGTCGCCCTGTTCGCGGCGCTGATCGCGGTGCTGGGGCTGGTGCCGCAGATCGACGCTTGCCGTGGGGGTGCCGATCACCGCGCAGTCGCTGGGGATCATGCTCTGCGGCACGGTGCTGGGGGCGAAGCGCGGGGCGCTGGCGGTGCTGCTGTTCCTGCTGCTGGTGGCGCTGGGCCTGCCGCTGCTGTCGGGCGGGCGCGGCGGGCTGGGGGTGTTCGCCGGGCCGTCGGCGGGGTTCCTGCTCGGCTTTCCGGTCGCGGCCTTCGTGGCCGGCTGGATCGTGGAGAAGTGGCGGGCGCCGGTCGGGATCGCGGCGTTCGCGGGTGCGGTGATCGGCGGGATCGTGGTGCTCTATGCCTTCGGCATCCCGGGCTGGCGGCGCGCCTGACCGACGCGCAGACGGCGGGGATGGCGCTGCGCGACGGGCTGCCGCTGCCGCTGGCGCTGGTTGCGCTGTACCTGCCGGGCGATCTGATCAAGGCGGTGCTGGCGGGGCTGGTGACGCAGGCGCTGGCGCGGATGCGGCCCGGCGCGCTGTTGTCGCGGAGCTGACGGTCGGCGGGTCAGGCCGAGAGGACAAGGGCGGTCCCCAGCCCTCCGGCTGCTGCAATGGCGGCAAGGCCATGGCCCGCGCGCAGCTCGTGGAACAGCCGCACCGCCAGAATTGCGCCGGAGGCACCGATCGGGTGGCCGCGCGCCAGCGCGCCGCCGCCGGGGTTGACGATGGCGGGGTCCAGGCCCGCGCCTTCGACGCAGGCGATGGCCTGCACGGCGTAGGCCTCCATGATCTCGGCCACCGACAGATCCTGCGGGCTGAGGCCAGCGGCGGCGAGCGTTGCGGCAATGGCGGCGATCGGGGCGTGCCGGGGTCGTCCGGCGCGGCCCCGAGGGTGAGGCCGCCCGTCAGGCGCAGGGCGCGGGGGGCGCGGGCGGCGAGGCGGCGCGAGACGATCAGGCAGAGGGCGGCGCCATCGGCTGCGACGGCGGCGTTGGCGGCGGTGATCGGACCCGCGACGATGGGCGCGCGGGCGGCGAGGCGGGAGGTGAGGTCGCGGGTGAAGCCGTCGGCGGCCTGGCCCATCAGCGGGACGATTTCGGCCGACATCCGTGGCATCGCGGCGCGGGCGCGGGCGTGGCTTGCGACGGCCCAGTCGTCCTGCGCTCGCGCGGGATGTGCCAGCCGCGCGGCGAGGCTGGCCGCGGCCTCGGCCATGTCGGGGTCGCGATCGGGCCAGGGCGTGAAGGGCGGGCGGTCATAGGGCAGGGGCGCGCGCCCTGCCGGATCGGTGCGCAGGCGCAGCGGGCGGCGCGAGAAGCTTTCGACCCCGCCTGCCAGGACGGCGTCGGCCATCCCGCTTTCGACCAGGGCCTGGGCCAGCAGGATGGCATCGAGACCGCCTGCACATTGGCGGTCGATGGTCAGGCCCGCCACCCGCTCAGGCAGCCCTGCGGCCAGCGCCACGATCCGGGCCGGGTTTCCGCCCGCGCCCAGGGCATTCGCGAGGATCAGGTCGGAGATGTCGGCCGGCGAGATGCCGCCCGCTGTCAGGCAGGCGCCGACAAGGGGGCAGCAAGCTCATGCAGCGAGAGCGCCGCGAAGGCGCCGCCCCGCGGCATGACGGCGGTGCGGAAGGCGGCGATGAGGAAGGCGGTCATCCGAGCCGCCGGCAAGCGCCGCGAGGTCGGTCTTGCCCGAGGGCAGCAGCGGCCAGTCGGCGATCAGGTGCAGCCGCTTCGGCGCCGCCAGGGGGCCGAGGGCCCGCCGGCCGGCGGCGAGGATCGTCGCCTCGTCGCCGCCCTGCACGGCCGCCTCGATCACATGGCCGCGACGGGTCGGGGCGGGGCAGGACGGCGGCGCGGGTCACGCCGGGCAGGGACAGCAGGAAGGCCTCGATCTCTTCGGGGAACACGTTCTGGTCGGCCACCGTCACCATCCGGTCGGCGCGGCCGGACAGGAACAGATGGGTGCCGTCCCAATCGGCCGATCTCGCCCACGGACAGCCAGCCGTCCTGCCAGCGCGCAGCGGGCGCAATCGGCGGCGTAGGTTTCGAACAGATAGGGCGAGCGGACCCAGACCTGCTGGGGCCCGAGGGCCGCGCAGGTCGATCTCCACGCCGGGATAGGCGCGCCGACCGAGCTGCGGGGGTGTCAACGCGTCCGCCAGCGTGATGAAGCTGGCCTCTGCTGCGCCGTAGAACTCGCGCACCTCGGCCTGGGGAAAGCGGGCGGCGAGGGCCGTGCGCGTGGCAGGGTCGAGCTTCGCGCCGCCGCAGACGATCAGGCGAAGCTCGGGCGGCGGCGGCCGCGGGGGTCGTCGAGGATCAGCCGCAAGCTGGGCAGGCGTGGCGTAGAGCAGGTGCGCGCCGCCGGTCCGCCAGCGCAACCGCCATGCCGGTCCGGGCGCAGACCGTCCAGCAGGTGCAGCCTCGCGCCCAGGTGCATCGCCTCGAGCGCGCCATAGAGCGACAGCGACTGGCCAAGGCGCGCCAGGAACGGCAACGATCCTTCCGGGGCCGATGCCGAACAGCCTCGCGTTGACCGCGAAACTGGCGATCCACGAGGCGTGCGTCCGCCGGATGCGGCGCGGCGTGCCGGTGGAGCCGGAGGTCAGCGTTTCGAAGACCGGGACGGGACCGGGCGCAGGCGGGCCGAGGTCTGGCCGCCGATGCGGAAGGGGTGCCCCCCGGCCGCGACGGCGAGAGCCGAGGCGAGGGCCTGAACGCCGGGGCGGTCGGCAAAGGTGGCGACGCGGACTTCCCCCCGTGCGCGCTCCGTGCCATCCGCGCCGAACAATCGCGCCTCGGGATGCCAGCGAAACCGGTCCATCGTCTCGCCTTGCCCTTTCATCTTGGCAGAAATATCCCCGCCGGAGGCATCCGGCAGCGCCCCATGCGCGCCGGTCAGGCGGTGCGGAACTCGGTCGCCAGCGCCTTGCGGCATTGACCATCAGGGCAAGGTCCATGCCGACGGCGGTGAACCGGGTGCCCCAGGACATGCAGGTGCGGGCGAAGGCCGGATCGAACGTCAGGATGCCCGCCGCCTTGCCGGTGGCGACGATGCGTCGCACGGCGTCCTCGATCGCGGCCACCACCTCGGGGTGACGCATCTGGCCCGGAAAGCCCATGCTGGCGGCAAGGTCGGTCGGGCCGATGAACAGCCCGTCCACCCCGTCGACCGCCGCGATCTCCTCGATCCGTTCACAGGGCCAGGGCGGTCTCGACCTGCACCAGCAGGCAGAGCTCATCCTCGGCCGCGGGCCATGTAATCCGGCACGGCGCCGTAGCGGTTGGCGCGCGTCATGCCCGCCACGCCGCGGATGCCGCGCGGCGCGTAGCGCATGGCGTCGACGGCCGCCCGCGCCTCGTCGGCCGACTGCACATAGGGGATCAGCAGCGTCTGCGCGCCGAGGTCCAGGCAGGCGCTTGATCAGCACGGGTCGTTCGCGGCGGCGCGCACCACCGGCGGAGACCGGATAGGGCGCCATCGCCTGCATCATGGCGAGGTGTCGGGCACGTCGGTCAGCGCAGTGTTCGGTGTCGATCACGATCCAGTCGAAGCCGGCAGTCGGCGATGCGCCTCGGCCACCACCGGGCCGGGGATGGAGTTCCACAGGCCGATCTGCTGGCGCCCCTCGCGCAGCGCCCGCTTGAAGCGGTTTACGGGCAGGTCCATCAGTTTCCCCCGACCAGCGTGGCCATCCGGCGCAGCGCCAGAAGATAGCCCTCGGTGCCGAAGCCGGCGATCACCCCGTCGGCGCGGGCCGAGACATAGGAATGGTGCCGGAACGCCTCGCGCTTGTGGATGTTCGAGATGTGCACCTCCAGCACCGGGCCGTCGAAGGCGTTCAGCGCGTCGAGGATCGCGACCGAGGTGTGGGTAATAGGCGCCGGGGTTGATGATGATGCCCGCGCCGAGTGCCGCGCGCCTCCTGGATCCAGTCGACCAGCTGGCCTTCATGGTTGGACTGGAGCGCGCGGATGCGCAGGCCCAGATCCTCGGCCAGCGCCGCGCAGCCGCTTCGACCACGTCGTCCAGCGTCTCGCGGCCGTAGATCTCGGGCTGGCGCAGGCCAAGCAGGTTCAGGTTCGGGCCGTTCAGCAGTGACAGCTTCGGCATGCTTCCGACACGGTCGCGCGATCCTTATGCAGGGTCGCGCCGACGATAGCCGATTGGCGGCGGGCGGGCAAGCGGTCCGTCGGGCCGCGCCGTCAGGCGACCTTCTCCAGCG
Source organism: uncultured Alphaproteobacteria bacterium (assembly GCA_963777765.1). Lineage (GTDB taxonomy): Bacteria > Pseudomonadota > Alphaproteobacteria > Rhodobacterales > Rhodobacteraceae > Aliitabrizicola. Next base: position 649,918 of record CAVZRP010000009.1, read on the forward strand.
CGACCGGGGCCGTGACGCCCAGGGCGTGGCAGACCTCGCGCGTCAGGTGCGGGCGGTTCAGGGTGTAGAAGTGCAGATCCTCGCACCCCTTCCTCGATCAGCCGGGTCGCACAGCGTCGGTGCAGTGGGTCAGCGCCAGCAGCTCTTCGCGCCCGTCGCGGGCGGCCAGGTGGAAGGCTTCGTCCAGCCGCTGCGGGCACATGGGCGCCGCAGCGGGCGGCGAACTTCTTCGCGCCCGTCCCAGCTGGTGATCGGCAGGATGCCGGGGATGATCGGGGCGGTGATGCCGGCCTCAGCGCAGGCATCGCGGAAGCGGAGGAAGGTGTCGGCCTCGAAGAAGAACTGGGTGATGGCGCTGGAGGCGCCGGCGTCGATCTTGCGCTTGAGCCAGTGCACGTCGGCCGTGGCTGTCGGCGGCATCGGGGTGCGGTTCGGGGTAGGCGCCGACGCGGAGCGTGAACTTGCCGGTCGCGGCCAGCGCCTCGACCAGCTCGACCGAGTTGGCGAAGCCCTCGGGATGCGGGGTGAAGCGGGCGGCGCCCTTCGGCGCGTCGCCGCGCAGCGCGACGATCTCGGTCACGCCGGCCTCGGCATAGGACTGCGGCGATCTCCAGCGTTTCGGCGCGGGTGGCATCGACGCAGGTCAGGTGCGCCGCCACGTTCAGCCCGTAGTTGCGGTGGATGGTGCGTGACCGCCTCATGCGTCAGCTTGCGGGTGGTGCCGCCCGCGCCGTAGGTGACGGAGACGAACGTCGGGCTTCATCGGGGCCAGCGCCTGCACCGTCTCCCACAGCCGGAACGAGGCATCGAGCGTTTGCGGCGGGAAGAATTCGAAGCGAGATGCGCGGGGACGTGGTCATGGGGCAGCTCCTTGGTTGCCCCCCTTGTCGCAGATCGGCCGATGTGAGACAAATTCATAATTCTCATCATCATTATGAGGTGACTGCGCATGCATCTGGAGTTGCGCCACCTGCGCACGATCCGCGCGATCCATCAGGCCGGGGGCCTGGCCCGGGCGGCCGACATGCTGAACATGACGCAGTCGGCGCTGTCGCCATCAGGTGAAGGGGCTGGAGGATCAGGCGGGGATCGAGCTGTTCGTGCGGCGGTCAAAGCCGATGACGCTGTCGGCGGCGGGCATGCGGATGCTGCGGCTGGCCGAACGCATCCTGCCCGAGATCGACGCGCTGGAGGAGGAGTTCCGCGCGCTGAAGTCGGGCAAGACCGGGCGGCTGCACATCGCCATCGAGTGCCACGCCTGTTTCGACTGGCTGTTCCCGGTGCTGGAACTGTTCCGCCACGCCTGGCCCGAGGTGGACGTGGACATCCGCGCGGGGCTGGCGTTCGAGGCGCTGCCCGCGCTGAACCGCGAGGAGGTGGATCTTGTGATCTCGTCCGATCCGGTGAAGCTGGACGGGATCGATCGTTCAACCCGCTGTTCGACTATCACCCGATCTTCGTCGCGTCGGCGCAGAATCCGCTGGCGGCGAAGGCGGTGATCGCGGCCGAGGATTTCCGCGACCAGATGCTGATCACCTATCCGGTGGCGCGCGACAAGCTGGATGTGTTCACCGAACTGCTGACCCCCGCCAAGGTGGAGCCGCGGGCGCAGCGGCAGGTGGAACTGACGGCGGTGATCCTGATGCTGGTGGCGGCGAACCGGGGCGTGGCGGTGCTGCCCGACTGGGTGCTGCGCGAGGTGAAGTCCAATGCCGACTACGTCACGCGGCCGCTGGGGCCGGGGGTGATCACGAAGCGGCTTTATGCGGCGACGCGGACGAGGATGCGACCAAGCCCTTCATGGCGCATTTCCTGCGGCTGGGGCGGACCGAGCCGGTGAAGCTGCAGCGGGGTTGACACGGGCCCGGTCGGTCGAACGCGCCGGGTAGGTCGGCGCGCGGGACGTCGGGGCCGTCAAGGGATGCAATCGAGGCGCAAGCCGGGAACCCGGCCTGCCGTAGCGCGGCGTCCGCAAGGACAGCGCATCCCGGAGCGGGATATGCCGGGACCGGCCTCGCCGCACCGGGCGAACGCCCCTGCGACCGACCGCGAATCGGCACGCGCCGCGCTCCACACCGGTTACCGCACGACGGCGCCGCGGTTGCCGGTGCTGCCGCGCCGCACTCCCGCCTGTTCCTTGGCAGGGCAGGGCCATCGTCGGCTCGTGCTGCAGGGGTTTTTGGCTTACCATGTTTCCTTCGACTGCCGAGCGGATCAAGGCGGTCTGCCAGAGAGGGGAGGAGCGCGCATGCAATACGCAAAGGCATTCACGGACGCCCTGCAGTTCATGTGGGGTGAGGGATTTCTGTCTCCGGGTGGTCCCGAGGAAGTGGCGAAGATGCTTGCCGACGAAGATCTTCATGGCAAGCGCGTGCTGGACATCGGCGCGGGCGTCGGTGGTGTCGATGCGCTTCTCGTGGAGCGGCATGGCGCGGCGGAGGTTGTCGGGATCGACGTCGAGGAGCAACTGGTGACTGCCGCGCGTGCCCTTATCGCGGGCAAGGGCCTCGACTCGCGGATCAGGTTCGAACTTGTCGAACCCGGTGCGCTTCCCTTTGCGGATGCGAGTTTCGATCTGGTCTTTTCCAAGGATGCGATGGTTCACGTGCCCGACAAGGCGGCGCTTTATGCCGAAGTGCTCAGGGTGCTTCGCCCCGGGGGCAGGTTCGTGGTGGCGGACTGGCTCTGGGCGCCTGGTGCCGAACACAGCCCTGTCGTCAAGGCGTGGCTCTCGGCCGGACCCTTGAAATTCGCCTTCACGACGGCGGCCGAGGCAGCGGAGGCCATGCGCGCGGCAGGTTTTGTTGACGTCCGGATTACGGATCAGCGGATACCGCTTCAACGTTCCAACCGCGACGAGGTCAAGGCGCTGGAAGGGCCCGCGATCCGGTCTCTGGCGTCTCTCGTGGGAGAGGAAATGGCAGCCAGCCGTCTGGCAAGCGCCCGAGGGCGTCAAGGCGCACTGGATTCAGGCGATCTCATTCCTTCACATCTTTTCGGGACGGCGCCCACGGCACGGACCTGAGCACCTCGCACCGAGAGGATCGGACCCGGCCTGGTCGGGATCTGGGCGTCGCGTCGCGGCGACCGGAACGATTGGCGATTCTGGACGCGCCCGGTCGAACGGGCCAGACGGATTCCTCGCGGTCCCGCCTGCCGGTCAGCGCCGGAGCTGAACCATGGTCTGCCGTCGTGCCCGGTTCACCCCTTCTTCTTCGCTTTCGCCGCCGCTTTCATTTTTTCCAGAAGCTCGGCCTTCGGCGCAGGCTGGCCGTAGGGGTTCTTTTCGGTGCCCTTGGCGTTGTGCTCGACGTGGCGGGGAGCGTTCTTGCGGGTGGCGGGGTTTCCCGATTTTCCGTAATCCATCGTGATGCCCTTTCCTGCGGCGGGTTCTGTCCTGCTATTGCCGCAAACCCCGGTTGGGCACAACAGGCGCATTGGGCACCCGCTGGCGCGCGGGCGTGGTGCGGTTGGCATACCGGGATACGCAAACTGCCGCCAGCGGCGATCAGTTATACTTGGCGGGATCGAGGAACAGGCTTTTCGTCCCTGCCTTGTGGTGCTTATAGGTCTTGCGGCCGAGAATGCGGTAGATCAGGGACCAGAGCCATTTGCTGTGGCGGGCGCGGAGGATGCCGGGCTGCGTGAAGGGCGCTCCGCGCGGGCTGCGCTTGTCGAACCGGGCAAGGCCGGTGGAACCCCGGTACACGGTGAGGTCGAGGTCCGCGATGTTCGACTGGAAGATGCGCTCGACCAGCCGGTCGATGGCGCGGTTGGAGATTTCCTTGCCGACATTGTCCTTCCGCTGACCGCGCATGTAGGGAAAGCTGTCGACATCGTCGAGGAACACGACCGCCCCCTTGTTGAGGTACGGATAGAAGCCGGCCACCTCTTTCAGGACATGCTCCGCGGTATGGAGCGAATCGACATAGAGGATGTCGATCCCCTGCCGCAGGACGGGTTGCAGGGCAACGACATGCTCGGCATCGCCCGAATCCGCCTGAACGAAAGTCCACTGGTCGGACGCGGCGGCTGATGAACAGTCATTGATATCGACGGAGATCAGGCGGGCGCCGGGCTTGCCGTCGATGGCATTCAGGAAGGCATGGGTGCTCTGTCCGCGGGCGACGCCGAGTTCCAGGATCGTCGGCGCCCTGCGCCCTGCGGCCTCCGCGTGAAGCTCCAGAAGCTGGCGCGCCGCAAAATGATCCTCGCCGGGCGTGCTGGCGATGGACCGCAGGTCGTCGACATAGGCCTGATACATACGGTCGAATTGCGTGCTGTGCCTGGTCATCGGGCCTTCTCTGCTGGAGCGCTGCGATAATGCGTTAACCCATCTTAATCTCTGTGGCGTCAAGGTCACCTGCATTGATCCACATCAAACGGCAGGGGCGGGCGCACCAATGTGATCCCGGGGCGCATCACGTCGCGCAGGACGCAGACTGACCCGCAGGGAACAGGGGTGCCAAGTCGCTCTGCCGGTGTAGGATATGCCGAGGAGGGCGTGGCGATGGCGGCATCTGCTCTGGGCTGGGTGACGGCCCTTGTTCTGATGGCGGGACCGGCGGCGGCGGAGTGTCGGCTGGCGCTGGCGCTGGCCTTCGACGTTTCGCGTTCGGTCGGCGCGAAGGACTATGCCACGCAGAAGCAGGGGTTGCTGGCCGCACTGGATGATCCGGCGGTCATTGCGGCTTTCCTCGCCTCCGGCCCGCCCGTGGCGCTGGCCCTGTACGAGTGGAGCCGGGTCGGCCAGCAGACGATGGTGGTGGAGTGGACGGTTATCCGCAGTCCGGCCGATCTGGCGAACGTGCGGTCCACCGTCGCGGCGCATGAGCGTGTGACGGCAGGGGGCACGACGGCGCTGGGCGAGGCGCTTCTGTTCGGGCGCAGTCTGCTGGCCGAGGGTCCGGTCTGCGACGAGCAGGTGATCGACGTGTCGGGCGACGGGCAGAACAACGCGGGCCTGTCGCCGGGCGCGGTCTATGAGCTGGAGGATTTCGGGGATGTGCAGGTCAACGGCCTTGCCATCCGCTCCTACGAGCGGGACATCGTGCGCTATTACGAGGAGCAGGTGATCCGGGGGCCGGATGCCTTTGTCGAGGTGGCGGACGGGCCGCGTGATTTTCCACGCGCGATTCGCCGCAAGCTGCTGCGCGAAGTCAGCCAGCAGATGATGGGCGGGCGGTCAATTCCAGTGGGGCCGCGCGGCTAGACCGGGCGGGGCGCGTCAGGCGCGCCCCGCCTGTTGCCAGGGTCAGGCGGCGACGAGACGGGTCGAGTTGCCCTGAACGATCACGTTGACCTTCTGGCCGACGCGGAAGGTGCCATCCTGAACCACGGCGACGGTCCGGCCATCGGCCAGGCGCACGGTCCATTCGTTCGACGTCTTGGTGTTGGCGCCTGCGGCCAAGCGGCTGCCTGCCGCCGCACCGCCGAGGGCGCCAAGGCCGGTCATCACGTCGTTGCCGGTGCCGTTGCCGAGCTGGTTGCCGACCAGGCCGCCGACCACGGCCCCGGCGATTGCGCCCGCGGCCTGATCGGTGTTGTTGCTGACGGTGACCGGACGGACGCTGACGATCGTGCCGCTCAGCGTCTGGGCCTGCGATACGGTGCTGGTGGTGCCGGTGTTGACGCAGCCAGCGACGCCGGTGAAGGCAAGGGCGGCGATCAGGATAACAGCTCTCATCTGTGAAGCTCCTAAGTTGCAATGCGCGCGACAATACGACAGTTGCCGCAGGAAACGCTACAGGTTGCGAACAGCGAAGCGGCGTTTTCCTGTGGGCAGGCGGATTTTCGACGCGGCACGCCCGTTTTGGTCCGGGCGGATCGGGTGGACCTCTTTCCTTCGCGGTCCGTCGCGCCTATACGCACGCCCTGACAGTCTGGAGCCCCGCGATGCAAGGCAGTGCCAACCTCAACCTGATGATCAAGGCCGCCCGCAAGGCGGGGCGGAGCCTGGTCAAGGACTTCCGCGAGGTCGAGAACCTGCAGGTCTCGACCAAGGGGCCGGGCGATTTCGTGACCAAGGCCGACCGCGAGGCCGAGCGGATCATCAAGGAAGAACTGCTGGGCGGGCGGCCGACCTATGGCTGGCTGGGCGAGGAGACCGGCGAGGCCGACGGGGCCGACCCGACGCGGCGCTGGATCGTCGATCCGCTGGACGGCACCACGAACTTCCTGCACGGGCTGCCGCACTGGGCGGTGTCGATCGCGCTGGAGCACAAGGGCGAGATCGTGTCCGGCCGTGGTGTTCGATGCCGGCCAAGGACGAGATGTTCTGGGCCGAGAAGGGCGCGGGCGCCTGGCTGAACGACAACGCCGCCTGCGGGTGTCGGGGCGGCGCGCGATGATCGAGGCGATCTTTGCCACCGGCGTGCCGTTCGGCGGCAAGGGCACCCTGCCCGCGACGCTTGCAGGATCTGGCGCGGCTGATGCCGGTCTGCGCCGGCGTGCGGCGCTGGGGGGCGGCGGCGCTGGATCTGGCCTATGTCGCGGCGGGCGCTACGACGGCTACTGGGAGCGCGGCATCTCAGCCCTGGGACATGGCGGCGGGGATGCTGCTGGTGCGCGAGGCGGGCGGCATGGTCGAGCGGCATCCGCGAGGGCGACGACCCGCTGGAGAAGGGCGCGGTGATCGCCGGCAACGAGCGCGCTGTTCGAGGCTTTCCGCAAGATGATCCGCGGCGTGAGCGGCACCGGTCTGCAGCCGAGGCGTGCGTTCGAGCCGGGATGCTCCGGCGGGGATATCTTCGCAAGATGAAATCGGCGCCGCGCGGCATCTGCGGCGCGGGATGACCGGGATGCGGCTGCGGCGGCCGCGTAGACTGCGTCTCGCGGATGCGGCGGCACGCCGTGGGTGCGGTTCCAGAAGGCCGGCCCGCCGCGGCGCAGCCAGAGCGGCAGCGGCAAAGACCAGCCCGGCGACGAAGCCGCCGACATGCGCCCAGATAGGCGACGCCGCCGTCGTCGGCGGGCGTCGACGAGGCCGCTGAAGAGTCTGCAGCGCGAACCAGAGGCCCAGCATGATCCAGGCCGGGACCGGGAAGATGCGGAAGAAGATGATGAAGAAGAACAGCACGTCGACCCGGGCCCGGGGAAACAGCAGCAGATAGCCGCCCATCACCCCGGCGATCGCCCCCGAGGCGCCGACCATCGGGATCGCGCGAGTACGGGATCGGCCAGCGATCTGCAGCGCCGGCGGCGGCGAGCCCGCAGGCGAGGTAGAACAGCAGAAAGCGGCAGATGGCCCATCTCGTCTTCCAGATTGTCGCCGAAGATCCACAGGAACAGCATGTTGCCGACCAGGTGCATCCAGCCGCCATGCAGGAACATCGAGGTGAGGATGCCGTGCAGATCATGCCCCTCGGTCACATACGGCGGGCACGAGGCCCCAGTGATCGAAGAACTGCGCCAGCGCACAGTTCGGATCGGCAGGAACGGCCAGTAGGCCAGGAAGACCGCGACGTTGAGCGCGATCAGCGCGAAGGTGACGTAGGGCGTGCGGCCCGAGGGGTTGTGATCGCGGATCGGAAACATGCGCCGCAGCGTTTCCGATCCGCGCGGTGGCGTCAAGCCGTGCGGCGACCTGCGGCCAGCAGCTGCGCGTTGCCGCCCGAGGCGGTGGTGTCGATGCAGACGTGGCGTTCCAGGCGGACATGGGCCGCGTCCGGCGTCGGCCGATCAGCGGCAGGATCGGGCCGGTGCGGCTGCGCGAGCGCCTGCGCATAGGGGCGGCCGCGCTTCGGCGTCGCCCCAGCACAGCGCGCCGGAAAAGCCGGTGAGCGTGGCCAGCGCCTCGGCGGGCAGGCCCGGCGCCTCGACCGCGTGGCCGCCCAGCGCGCGGACGGCCTCGGCCTGCGCCAGCGCGGTCGCGGCGACCGGGGCCAAGGCAGAGCAGCGGCGCGCGCGGGACCGAGGTCAGGCGGTTCAATTCGCCGGTCGGGCCGGGCAGGTCCAGCGTGTCGTGCGGGCGGGCTGGCGCGGCGGCGGCGATCGAGCGCGGCCTGCGCTGCGCTGTCGGCGTGGTGCGTGCGGTCATCGGCCTGCGCGGCGGGGGCCGGCGCGGCGGTGAAGCGGGGCAGGTAGTGCGGCCCGCCCGCCTTGGGGCCGGTGCCCGACAGCCCCTCGCCGCCGAAGGGCTGGCTGCCGACCACCGCGCCGATCTGGTTGCGGTTGACATAGGTGTTGCCGACCTGAAGCCGCTCGACGATGCGCTGCACGCGGTCGTCGATGCGGGTGTGCAGGCCGAAGGTCAGGCCGTAGCCGGTGGCGTTGATCGCGTCGATCACCGCGTCGATCTCGCGCGCCTTGAAGGTGGCGATGTGCAGGACCGGGCCGAAGATCTCGCGCGGCATCTGCTGCGATGCCGCGGCACGCGGATCACGGTCGGGGCGATGAAGGTGCCCGGCCGCGGGGCGGCGCAGTTCCTTCAGCACGCGGCCCTCGGCGCGGGCGGCGTCGATATAGGCGCGGATGCCCGCCTGCGCCTCGGCGTCGATCACCGGGCCGATGTCGGTGGCCAGGTGCCAGGGATCGCCCAGGGTCAGTTCGTCCATCGCGCCGAAGAGCATCTCGCTGCACGGTGTCGGCCACATCCTCCTGCACGTAGAGGCAGCGCAGCGCCGAGCAGCGCTGGCCTGCGGACTGGAAGCTTGAGGCGAGGATGTCGCGCACGGCCTGTTCCGGCAGGGCGGTGCTGTCCACCAGCATGGCGTTCAGGCCGCCGGTTTCGGCGATCAGCGGCGCGGTGGGGTCAAGGTGGTCGGCCATGCTGCGGCGGATCATCAGCGCGGTCTCGGTCGAGCCGGTGAAGGCCACGCCGTTCACGCGCGGGTCGCGGGTCAGGGCGGCGCCGACGTGCGCCGTCGCCGGGCAGCAGTTGCAGCGCCGTCGGCGGGAACACCGGCGCGCGTGCAGCAGGTCGACGGCGAGGGCGGCGATCAGCGGGGTCTGCTCGGCGGGTTTGGCCAGCACGGCGTTGCCGGCGGCCAGGGCGGCGGCGATCTGGCCGGTAGAAGATGGCGAGCGGGAAGTTCCACGGGCTGATGCAGGCGAAGATGCCGCGCGGCGGGTGCGGTGAGGCTGGTCGGCGCCGTCGGCGTAGTAGCGCAGGAAATCCACCGCCTCGCGCAGTTCGGAGACGGCATCGGCCAGGGTCTTGCCGGCCTCGCGCGCCAGCAGCGCGAAGATCGCGGCCGAAGTCGGCCTCGTAGAGGTCGGCGGCGCGGCGCAGGACCGTCGGCGCGCTCGGCGGCGGCGGCGGCCCAGGGCTCGGCCAGGCGGCAGGGCGGTTTCGCACGTCGGCGGCGCTGGCGGGCAGCGACATGGCCGACGAGCGCGCCGGTGGCGGGGTTCAGGACCGGTCGGCGCGGGCCGCCGGCAGCGCGGCCGGCAAGGCGGGGGGCGGCGTCGAACAGGGCGTCGCGGTGCGGGGCGCGGGCGGCCTCGATCGCGCGCAAGGTCGGCGGCATCGGTCAGGTCCAAGCCGCGCGAGTTGCGCGCGGGCGCCGAACAGGCGCGGGGCCGGTGGGGATGGCGGGGCTGGCGATGGGCGCCAGCGCCTCCATCGCGGTCAGCGGGCAGGCGGCGACGTGTTCGGGCGGCACCTCTTCATTGACGATCTGGTTGACGAAGCTGGAGTTCGCGCCGTTTTCCAGCAGGCGGCGGACGAGATAGGCCAGCAGGTCGCGGTGCGCGCCGACGGGGGCATAGATGCGGCAGCGGGTGCCGCTGTCGGTCAGCACGATGTCGTGCAGCCGTTCGCCCATGCCGTGCAGGCGCTGGAATTCGAAGCGCGGATCTTGTCCGGCCGCCATGTCCAGGATGGCGGCGACGGTGTGGGCGTTGTGGGTGGCGAATTGCGGATAGATGCGGTCGGTCATGCCCAGCAGCTTGCGGGCATTGGCGATGTAGCTGACATCGGTGGCCTGCTTGCGGGTGAAGACCGGGAAGCTGGCCAGCCCCAGCACCTGCGCGCGCTTCACCTCGGCGTCCCAATAGGCGCCCTTCACCAGCCGCACCATGATCTTGCGGTCAAGCCGTGTGGCCAGGGCGTAAAGCCAGTCGATCACCGCGCCGGCGCGGCGGCCATAGGCCTGCACGACGACGCCGAAGCCGTCCCAGCCCTGCAGCGCGGGGTCGGACAGGACCGCCTCGATCACCTCCAGCGACAGGGCGAGGCGGTCGGCCTCTTCGGCGTCGATGTTGAAGCCGAGGCCGGCGGCTTTGGCCAGCCCGGCCAGCGCGCGGACGCGGGGCACCAGTTCCTCCATCACGCGGTCGCGCTTGGCGACCTCGTAGCGCGGGTGCAGGGCCGAGAGCTTGACCGAAATGCCGGGGTTGGTGCGGATGTCGCTGCGCTTGGCGGCGCGCGGCGATGGCGGTGATCGCGCGGGAATAGGTCAGGTGATAGCGGCGGGCGTCGGCTTCGGTGCGGGCGGCCTCGCCCAGCATGTCGTAGCTGTAGGTATAGCCCTTGGCTTCCAGTTCCGGTCGCGCGGTCCATCGCCACGTCGATGGTTTCGCCCAGCACGAAGTTGCGGCCCATTTCCTTCATCGCGCGGGTGACGGCGGTGCGGATCACCGGTTCGCCCAGCCGCTTGACGGCGGCGCGCAGGTGGCCGACGACGCCCGGCTCGCGGTCTTCCAGCACCTTGCCGGTCAGCATCAGCGCCCAGGTCGAGGCGTTGACCAGGCTGGAGGCCGATTTGCCCAGATGGCGGCCCCAGTCGGAGGGCGCGATCTTGTCTTCGATCAGCGCGTCCATCGTCTCGGCGTCGGGCACGCGCAGCAGCGCCTCGGCCAGACACATCAGCGCGATGCCTTCGTCGGTGGACAGGCCGTATTCGGCGAGGAAGACCTCCATCAGCCCGGGCTTGGCGCTGGCGCGGATGCGGCGCGACGAGGTCGGCCCCGGCGGCGGTGATGCGGGCGCGGGCGGCGGCGTCCAGGCGCGGCCTCGGCGATCAGGCGGCGCGACCAGGGCGGCCTCGTCGGCAAGGCTTGCGGTGTCGATGACGGACCAGGCGGTGTCGGGCGTGATCGCGCGGCATGGGCAGCGCTCCTGCTTTGCGGCAGGATACACGGCAAGATGGCAGGCGGTTTTCCCGATGATTGGCGGATTTGCAGGCGGATCGCCTGAAGACTGGAGGAAATGCCGATGCCATCGACCGTGTCGAACTGGACCGATTTCGACCACGCGATCCTGCGGGTGCTGGCGACCGAGGGGCGGATTCCGGCGGTCGAACTGGCGCGGCGGATCGGGCTGTCGAAATCGCCCGACGCAGGCGCGGATGAAGCGGCTGGAGGAGGCGGGGGTGATCACCGGCTACCGCGCCGATGCTGGACCCGATCCGGATGGGGCAGGCGCATGTGGCCTTTGTCGAGGTGCGGCTGTCCGACACGCGCGAGGCGGCGCTGCAGGCCTTCAACCGCGCGGTGCTGACGGTGCCCGAGGTCGAGCAATGCCACATGATCGCCAGCCGCTTCGACTATCTGCTGAAGGTGCGCACCAGCGACATCCAGGCCTATCGCCGGGTGCTGGCCGAACGGCTGTCGGCGCTGCCGCATGTCGCCTCGACCTCGACCTATGTGGCGATGGAGGCGGTGAAGGATGGCGGGGCCTAGCGGAGCGATCACGTCGGGCACAGGCCAAAGCCCCGGCTTTGCGATACGCTCAGGTGCGGGAGAGCACCCGCAAGGACAGACCCGGGACCATCATCGGCACGCGGGCCGCGTAATCGTCGTAGTCCGGGAACGTCTCGCGCAGCACGGCTTCCTCGTTCCGGGCGCGGCAGACCTGCAGGCCGAACCAGATGGAACCGACGGCGAACGCTGCGACCGACCAGTTGCCGATCACCGCGCCAATGACGGTGACAAGCTCGGCCGCGTAAAGCGGGTGGCGGACAAGGCTGTAGGGGCCTGCGGTGACAAGATTGCGGGCGGTCGCCATGATCGAGAACGAGCGACCGAGATGCCAGATGCAATAGACCGACAGGACCGTGCCGAGGATGATGAGTCCCGTCGAGATCAGACGCAGTTCATAGCCGATATCGGCAGATGGCAGGATCAGAAGGCTCATCATCACGAAGGTTCCGCCGATTGCCGTCAGTCTGACGGTTGCGCCGTTGGCGCTGTTGCGGGGCGGCAGGCGTGTTGCGGTAAAATAGACGATCAGCAGCAGGAAGATCAGACCCGTCACCTTGGAGATCAGAAGCAGTTGCCATAAGGCCAGAACGTCGCGATGTTGGACGACTGCCACCAAGTGTTGAACCTGCTGTAACAGCATGTAACCGAAGATCAGCAACATCAGAAGTTTGCCGGCGCGGTCTTCAAGCATCTTGTTCATGTTTGGTGCCTTTTGCATCGAAATGCCTGCGCCATGACTTCAGCAGGCTGCGGAAGGGGTGAAGGAATTGCTGGTGATAGAGGTCGGGCATCGGCTCGGTCAGGCCGTAAGCCTCGGGCGCGTGCTTCGGAATGAAAACGGTGCCGGCGATGACGTCGATGATGGCGAGTTGCGAGGCGAAGTTGCGGTCATAGGCCTCGCGCTGGTTGGCATGATGCCAGTGATGGTATTCCGGCGAGGCAATGAGCCACTTGAGCGGCCCGAAGCGGAAACGCACGTTCGAATGCAGCAGCAGGGAGTGGGCCTGATAGATGGCGAAATATATCGCCACCGCAGAGGCTGAGAAGCCGAGCATGAAGATCGGCATCAGCGAGACCGTGTTCGTCATCAGCTGATCGACCGGGTGGACGCGATGGGTCGCGAGCCAATCCATATCCTCGACGCTGTGATGGACGGCGTGGAACCTCCACAGGAAAGGTACGGCGTGCGAGAGTCGGTGGGCGGTATAGTAGCCAAGGTCGGCAAGGATCACGACGGCGATGACCTGTACCCACAGCGGCAGGGCGCGCACCCATGCCGTCGCCTGGTCGTCGACGAGGCCGCCATAGGCGTACATGATGGCACCCGCGACGACCGTAAACGCGCTGCGGATGACGAAGCCGTTGAAGATCAGGTAGAAGAGGTCATTCTTCCAGTTTCGCCGCAAGATCGGCTGGTCGTGAAGCGGCACCAGCCGCTCCAGCGGAATGAAGATGCAGGCCAGGATCAGGACCGCCGTGTAATCCAACGCTCGCATCGCCTCCGCGCGGGCAAGCGCCCCTGTGGCGTGCCCTGCCGAGCGAGAAACAGGTAAACAATGTCTTAATCATGAAAACAGGGTGTCTCCATGGTGTTAGGTGTCTGCGTCGCTATTCCCCTGCGAGGCGATACGGGGGCGAGGCGGACGTCGCCGGCGGCACTGCTGCCGCAGGGTCGACCGCGGCTTTCACCGGGGTGGTGTCGGGACGTTTGACGCGGAACCATGCGGCATAAAGCGCGGGAAGAAAGAACAGGGTCAGCAGCGTGGCCACAATCAGCCCGCCCATGATCGACAGGGCCATCGGTCCCCAGAACACCGATCGCGCCAATGGGATCATCGCAAGGATCGCGGCCAGCGCCGTCAGCACGACAGGACGGGCGCGGCGGACAGTGCTTTCGACGATCGCATCCCATGGCGTGCTGCCTGCGGCCAGATCATGGTCGATCTGGTCCACGAGGATGACGGTGTTGCGCATGATCATCCCCGCCAGCGCGATGACGCCGAGGAGGGCGACGAAGCCGAAGGGGGCGTTGAACAGCAGCAGGGCGGCAACCGCGCCGATGATGCCCAGGGGTGCCGTGGAAAAGACCAGCGCCAGCTTCGAGAAGCTGCGGAGCTGGAACATCAGCAACGTCAGCATCACCACGAACATCACCGGAAACACCTTGAAGAGCGCGGCGTTGGCCTTTGCGCTTTCTTCGATCGCGCCGCCCGTGTCGATCCGGTAACCGGCAGGAAGCGCCGCCCTTATCGGTTGCAGCAACGGTTCGATCTGTGCGGTGACGGTTGGCGCCTGCACTCCGGGGATCACGTCGGCGCGGACCGTCAGGACCATATCGCGGTTGCGACGCCAGAGGATCGGCTCCTCGAAGCCGTAGCTGATCTTTGCGACGTGCGAGAGCGGCACGGCCTGGCCGCCCGGCAGAAGGATGTTCAGATCGCCCAGGGCGGCGAGGGCTGCGCGCTCTTCTTCGGGGGCGCGGACCATCACGTCGATCAATTCGGTTCCTTCGCGATACTCTGTAACCTTGGTCCCGGTCAGCAGGGTCTGGAGCGTGTTCGCCACATCCTGCGAGCTGAGGCCGAGGGCGCGCATGCGGTCCTGATCGAGCGTCAGCCGCGCGTCCTTGGCCTGCTCGTTCCAGTCGAACTGCACGTCGACGGCGTTGGGGTTGGTGTTCATCACGCCGCGGACCTGCATCCGCAACCTCGCGCACCTTCAACGGATCGGGTCCGGTCACGCGGAACTGGACGGGGAAACCCACGGGAGGCCCGAAATTCAACTGGTCGATGCGCAGGCGTGCTTCGGGCACGGCACCGTCCTCGATGGCCTGAAGGAGGCGCGCCTTGACCCGTTCGCGCGCCTCGGCGGATTTGGTCATTATCACGGTGAAACCGAAATTCGGGTTGGGCAGGGCCGGGTTCAACGACAGGAAGAATCGCGGCGAACCTGCTCCGACATACGTTGTGCGGGTCACCACGTCAGGGTCGCCGTCGAGCAACGCCTCGGCCTTCATGGCGGCCCTGGTGGTGGCTTCGATCCCTGTCCCTTCGGGCATCCGGGTTTCGATGAACAGTTCGGGCCGCGAGGCACTGGGGAAGAACTGCTGCTGGACGAAACCCATGCCGACGACGGCGGCTGCAAATGCGCCGAGTGTCAGCGCGATGACCGTCCAGCGAGCACGGACGGCCCGCGTCACCCCGGCACGCAGCGCGCGATAAAGACGGCCATCATAGCCGTGGTTGTGGTCATGCGCCCTGCCGGGCCTCGGCTCCGGCAACAAGGTGTAACCGAGGTAGGGCGTGACGATTACGGCGACGAACCACGAGACGACAAGGGCGATGCCCACGACCCAGAAAATGTTGCCCGCATATTCCCCGGCGGTGGATTGCGCGAAGCCGACGGGCAGGAAACCTGCTGCCGTCACCAACGTGCCGGTAAGCATCGGGAACGCCGTCGACTCCCATGCGGCGGTTGCGGCCGCCGTCCGGTCGAAGCCCTGTTCGATACGCACGACCATCATCTCGATCGCGATGATCGCATCGTCCACCAGCAATCCCAGCGCAATGATGAGCGCGCCCAGCGTGATGCGGTCGAAGTTCAGTCCCATCATCTGCATGATGACGAACACAATCGCCAATACGATCGGCACCGAAAGCGCCACGACGATTCCGGTCCGCAAGCCGAGCGTCAGGAAGGACACGATCAACACGATCACCAGGGCTTCGACGAAGGCCTTGATGAATTCATGGAAGCTTTCCGTCACGACCGCGGGCTGGTCCGCGATCTGGGCCACGTCGATGCCGAGGGGAAGGTCGGCGCGGACCTCATCGACCGCCTTGTGCAGCGCGTCACCCAGCGCCACGACATTGGCGCGATCGGCCATCGCGACGCCGACACCCACGGCAGGCCGGCCTTCGTGAAAGGCGAGGTAGGCCGGCGGATCTTCGTATCCACGCCGGATGGTGGCAATGTCGCCGAGCCGGAGTGTCTGCCCGCCCACCTTCACCGGCAGGTCACGAAGTGCCGCCATGCTGTCGAGTGCGCCGCTTACGCGGATCGCGACCTGGTCGGCGCTGGTCTGGATCGACCCCGCAGTGGTCACGGCGTTCTGGTTGCCGATCGCGTCGAAGACCGACTGGGCCGGGATGCCCAGGGTGGCAAGACGCGACTGGCTGATCTCGACGTAGATCCGTTCTTCCACATCGCCGATCAGCGCGACCTTCGCCACATCCCCCACCCGCAGAAGGCGCGAGCGCAAAGCTTCTGCATAGCGGTTCAGGTCGGCAAGCGAGGCGCCGTCCCCCGACAGCATGTAGACCGCCGAGAAGACATCGCCATATTCGTCGTCGAAGAACGGGCCGAGCACGCCCTGCGGCAGGTCGGCCCTTGCGTCGCCCACCTTCTTGCGGATCTGGTACCAGATGTCGGCCACTTCCGCCCCGCGGTAGCGATCCTTCAGCTGAACGGTCAGAACGGTCGTGCCGGGGCGTGAATAGGTCCGGACATAGTCGAGCTGGGGCAGTTCCTGTATCCGCTTTTCAAGAGGATCGGCGACGAGGTTCTGCATCTCTTCTGCCGTCGCACCCGGCCAGACGGCTTGCACGACCATGCTCTTGACCGTGAACGACGGGTCTTCCGCACGCCCGAGACCGAGGTAGGCCGAGGTGCCCGCCGCGATGGCGATCAGGATCAGGAACAACGTGACCGCGCGGTTGCGGATCGACCAGAGCGACAGGTTGAAGCGTTGCATGATCCGGTTGCGCCGTCAGTCTGCCACGGGGGGGGCGGTTTGCTCGATCACGCGCACCGGCCGGCCGGGGTCGACCTTGTGCACCCCGAGGCTGACGATCCGGTCTCCCGATGCAAGGCCGCTGGCGATCACTGCGGTCTCTTCTGTCAGACTTGAAATCTCGACCGGGTTGGGTTGTACGCGCGTGCCGTCGGGCGAGAGCTTCCATACCATGCTGCCCCGGCCATCATTGAGCAGTGCGGCGAGCGGGATCACCGCGACTGCGTCGCTCGTCGGTGGGACGAGATGGACGGTCAGCGTGCGCCCAAGGCTGAGTGCGAGATCAGGCGCGTCGATCGTGAAGCGCGCCGTGTAGGTCCGCGAGGCTGGATCGACGTCGGGAGACACCTCGCGCAGGGTAAGGCGATAAGCAGGATGCGTGCTGTCCCAGAGCGTTGCCGTGGCCGTCTGCACCTCCAACCCGAAGCGGCGCTGTTCCGGCAGGGCGATGACGGCATCGAGCGCATCGCTTCGGGCGATCGTGACAATGGGCGTGCCCGCCTCGAGCACCTGCCCGGCTTCGGCCAGAACGCCCGTCACGACCCCGTCGTCATCCGCCGAAAGCGTGGTGTAGGCGAGCTGGTTTCTGGTCTGGTCAAGCGAGCGCGCCGTGCCATCGGCTGTGGCGCGGGCCTGATCACGCTCTGAAACGACGACATCCAACGCCGCCTTCGCGACATGCCCTTCGGAGAACAGTTTCTGATTGCGTGACACCTCTGCTTCCAGCCGCGAAAGGTTCGACTGCGCTGCGGCGAGGTCGGCCTCGAGAGAGGCGATGGCAAGGCGGATATCGGTTTCATCCAGCTTTGCGAGCGGCTCTCCCGCGCGCACGACCTGGCCGACTTCGACCAGCCGTTCCGTCACCTTGCCGTCGATCCGGAAGCCGACCGCGCTGGAATAGCGCGGGCGAACAGTGCCGGTATACGTCGTCGTGCGAACCATTGGTTGTAGGCTGACCTGCGTGACACGCAGGGGCTGGGGGCGGTCGGACGGGAGAGGCGCAGGCGATTCGCCTTTGGTCGCGGCGCGGCTGGCGACGATCACAAGGGCAGATGCCGCGACGCCTACTACCACGACGAGCGCAAATCGAAGGAGCGGCGCCCTGCCCAGCCCAATGCGGCTCATCGGTCGAAACCCTTCTTTCATCGAAGCCGCGACGCGGCGCAATTCTTAAGTTAGTGACACTAACATTATGTGAGGGGTTCTAACTTGGCAAGTCAGATTCGCCGGATCTGCCGATTATTGAGGCAACCTGACGCGGCGCCACGTGTCAGCTTCATTGCAGGCGTGATCCGGATCGGCGGAAATATGCCGAGTTCTGGCTGTACCGCAAGCGAACCGGCGGATTTCCGTACGTGTCGGCGGTTTCCCGGCAACAGAAGCCTGCATCTGCCCGTCTTCGTTGAACCCGGCCGCGAATGCCAATAGCACTGAGGGCAGCCGATCACCGCTGCCACTGGTGACCGGCCGAGGATGGGGGACAGCATGACAGTTACCACAACATTGATTGAGAGGCTGAGTTCAGAGACCGGGCGGCGACTGCTTGAGCTTGCCCAACGTAATCGACGCCACGCGCTGCGGGCGATCTCCAGAGTGTACGTTGTCGTGACCGATGACGGGGTCCAGACGCGCGAGACGTACTTCGAACAGCCGCCGACGCTTGGCGAACTGGTGGATCGGGTCGGGCCGGATGTGTTCGTCGTGTCCGTGCAGATGCGACGTCGGGCCATGACCTCGCGCAACCGTCCGGCAATTGCCGCCGAGTAACGCTGCTTTGGTACCCGCGGCCGGATTCGAACCGGCATGGCCTTGCGGCCTGGGGATTTTAAGTCCCCTGTGTCTACCATTCCACCACGCGGGCCTTGCCGCTCTTGCGGTGCCTGGTGCGTAGCATAGCCGGTGGGCGGGCAGGGTAAAGCGGGCAGCGCGCGTTCCGTTTGACGCGAGGGGGCAGGGCCGCATAGGAAGGGCGAAACCTGACGGAGCCGCCCATGCACTGCCGCCTGATGCTCGTCCTTGCCCTGATGCTTGCTGCGCCTGTGGCGCTGGCGCGCGACCTGACCGGCCAGATGGCCTATCGCGAGCGTATTGCGCTGCCCGATGGGGCTGAGTTGAAGGTGGAATTGCGCAACCCCGAGGGGATCGTGGCAGAGGTCACCATCGACACGGAAGGGCGGCAGGTGCCGCTGCCGTTCCTGATCGTCGCGCCGGACGCAGGTGAGTTCACGTTGCAAGGCGCGATTTTCGTCGATGGTCGGCCTTCGTGGGTCTCGGCCCCGGTCGCGATTGCAGCGGGCGAGGCGGATGCCGATCTGGGTGTGATCCCGCTGACACGCCATGTTGCAATGGGGTTCATGTCGCGGATGCGGTGCGGAGCAACCGTGATCGAGGCGGGCTATCTGGAGCGCAGCGTGCGCGTCAGGATCGGAGATCAGGTGCTGGTGCTGCCCCAGACGGTCAGCGGATCGGGCGCGCGCTTTTCTGACGGAGCGAGCCCCGAGACGGTGTTCTGGAACAAGGGAAACAACGCAACCCTGACCTTGGAGGGCAAGGATCTGCCGGAGTGCGAGCCGATGATCGACCCGCCGTTGCTGCCGGTGACCGCGAAAGGGAACGAACCGTTCTGGTCGCTATCGCTCACCGAGACGGGGTATGTCTTTGACCTTAACATGGGCGAGACGCGCCGCGAAGGAGCGCTGCCGCAGGGGGTGGAGACAGAGGATGGTGTGCGCTTCGATGCGGGCGAAGGGCTTGCATTCACCATCTCGCGCACGCTTTGCCGCGATACGATGGCAGGGATGCCCTATCCGCTGACCGTGGTGGTGACCGACAAGGACCGCGTGCTTTCCGGCTGCGGCGGCGCGCCGGTGGACCTTCTGGCAGGAGCGTGGACGGTCGACCATGTGGAGGGGGCCGTTCTGCCGGAAGGTTCCGAGGTCAGCATGATCTTTGACGCGGGGGCAGGGCGGGTCTACGGCAAGAGCGCCTGCAACCGGTACAACGGTGGCTTCACACTGACCGGCGAGGGGCTTTCCTTCGGCCCGGCGGCGGGAACGATGATGGCCTGCCCGCAGGATCTGATGGCAGTGGAGCAGACATTCCTGAAATCGCTGGAGACGGTCGACCGGTTCGATTTCGCAGAAAGCGGCGCGTTGGACCTTTACGCAGGCGGAACGGTGGTGATCCGCGCACGGCGCTGAGCCTCGCTGACGGCGCCGGGTGTCTGACCCCCTAGACCCCCGGCCCGATGCCTTGCCAAAGGTGACTGCCGCGCAGTCCGGTGTCAGCCCTGGGGGTTCAGCAGGCGGCCGATCAACCCGTCCGGTCTGATCGTTCCGATGACCTTGCCTTCCTCCACCACGGTCACGCTGGGAGCGCCGTCGCGCAGTTGCTCCATCACTTGGCGCACCGGGGCGGATGGCGCCACCTGTGGACCTTCCCCGACCTGTCCGGGCAGCATCACGTCGCGCGCGGTCAGCACGCCGAGCGGGTTCATGTGGGCGACGAAATCGGCGACGTAATCCGACGACCGGATTGGCGATGATCTCGCGCGCGGTGCCGCATTGCACGATGCGACCGCCCTCCATCAGGGCGATGCGGTTGCCGATCTTGAACGCCTCGTCGAGATCGTGGCTGACGAAGATGATGGTGCGCTTCAGCTTCGGCCTGCAGGTCCAGAAGTTCGTCCTGCAGCCGCGTGCGGATCAGCGGGTCGAGCGCCGAGAACGGCTCGTCCATCAGCAGGATCGGCGCCTCGGTGACAAAGGCGCGGGCAAGGCCGACGCGCTGCTGCATGCCGCCCGGACAGCTCGCCGACCTTGCGGTCGGCCCATTGCGTCAGGTTCACCAGCGCCAGCTGCTCATCCACCTTGGCGCGCCGCTCTTCGGGCGTCATGCCCGGCCAGTTCCAGCCCAAGACCGACGTTTTCGCGCACCGTGCGCCACGGCAGCAGGCCGAATTGCTGGAACACCATCGCGATGTGCGACAGCCGCAGCCGGCGCAGGGTGTCGGGATCGGCCTTGGTGACGGAGACCATCCGGTCGCCGTCATGCACCCGCACCTCGCCCCGCACCACGGGGTTCAGCGCGTTCACCCCGCGCAGCAGCGTGGACTTGCCCGAGCCGGACAGGCCCATCAGGACAAGGATTTCGCCCTCGGCCGACGGTCAGCGAGCAGTCATGCACGCCCAGCACCTGACCGCAGGCCTGCTGCACCTCGGCCCGGGTCTTGGCCC
The DNA here is from genome assembly GCA_963777765.1 of uncultured Alphaproteobacteria bacterium. Classification (GTDB taxonomy): domain Bacteria; phylum Pseudomonadota; class Alphaproteobacteria; order Rhodobacterales; family Rhodobacteraceae; genus Aliitabrizicola. The sequence continues at coordinate 670,591 of CAVZRP010000009.1, forward strand.
TGGTCCATCAGGGGCAGGGCGCGTCCGGCGTGTCGCCGAAGACGATCGAGACGCGGTCGAATTCGACCATCGGCGGTCATGTCGGTCATTTGCGCGTCACCCTCAGCATGCGGTCCAGCAGGATGGCCACCACGACGATGACGAAGCCGGATTCAAAGCCCAGCGCGGTGTTGACCGAGTTCAGCGCCCGCACGCACCGGCACGCCAAGCCCGTCCGCGCCGACCAGGGCCGCGATCACCACCATCGACAGCGACAGCATGATGGTCTGGTTCAGGCCGGCCATGATCTGCGGGAAGGCGTAGGGCAGTTCGACCTTCCACAGCCGCTGGCTTCGGCGTGGCGCCAAAGGCGGTCGCCGCCTCCAGCAGCGACGTGCGGGGTGGAGGAGACGCCAAGATGGGTCAGGCGGATCGGCGCGGGCAGGACGAAGATCACCGTGGCGATCAGGCCCGGCACCATGCCGAGGCCGAAGAAGACGATGGCCGGGATCAGGTAGACGAAGGTGGGCAGGGTCTGCATCAGGTCCAGCACCGGGACGCATCGCGGCGTAGAGCCGGGGCCGGTGCGCGGCAGCGATGCCGATCGGCACGCCCAGCCCCATGCAGACGACGCAGGACGACAGGACGAGCGTCAGGCTTTCGGTGGTTTCCTCCCAGTAGCCCTGGTTGAGGATGAACAGGAAACCGAGCAGCACCAGCAGACAGACTTTCCAGCGGCGCTGCAGATACCAGGTCAGCGCCACGAAGACCGCCACGATCACCAGCGGCGGCGGCGCCTGCAGCAGCCACAGGATGCCGTCGATCATCGCGGTCCATGACGGCAGCAGATCGCGTCGAACAGGCCGCTCAGAGGTTGTCCTTCATCCAGTCGAAGATCGGTCTTCGCCGCCTTGCCGACCGGAATCTTGTCGTCTGGTCAGCCAGTCCATGCGCGTCCCCCCGTGTCAGAAGAAAGCGGCCCCGGCGTTGCGCACCGGGGCCATGTCATCGGTTACTGCAGCGCGGCCGTCGACGGCGGCCATGGCGTCGCCACCGTCCTTGGTGGTCACGCCGTCCAGCCAGGGCTTCCAGCGCGTCGGGGTTGGCCGCCAGCCAGGCCTTGGCGGCATCGGCGCGGATCGGTCGCCGTCGTTCAGGATCGCGCCCATGATCTCGTTTTCCATCGGCAGGCGTGAACGACAGGTTCTGCAGCAGCTTGCCGGTGTTCGGGCATTCCGCGACATAGCCCTGCGCGGGTGTTGGTGTCGACCATCGGCGCCGCCGAAGTTCGGGCCGAAGTAGTCATCGCCGCCGGTCAGGTAGGTCATCTTGAAGTTGGCGTTCATCGGGTGCGGTTCCCAGCCGAGGAAGACGATCGGCTTGCCGGCGTCGGTCTCGCTGCGCCACCTCGGCCAGCATGCCCTGTTCCGAGCTTTCGACGACCTCGAACGCCGTCCAGGCCGAAGGGTCCGGAGGCGATCATGTCGAGGATCAGGCGGTTGCCGTCGTTGCCCGGCTCGATCCCGTAGATCTTGCCTTCCAGCGCGTCCTTGTGCGTCGGCGATGTCCTCGAAATCGGTGATGCCAAGGGCGGCACCGGCCTCGTTGGTGGCCAGCGTGTACTTCGCGCCTTCCAGGTTGGTGCGGACGGTCTCGACCGTGCCGGCGTCGCGGTACGGGGCGATGTCGGCCTCCATCGTCGGCATCCAGTTGCCGAGGAACACGTCGATGTCGCCTTCGGCCAGGCCGGTATAGGTGACCGGGACGGACAGGACCTTGGTCTCGGTCTCATAGCCCAGCGCCTCCAGGACCAGCGTGGTGGCGGCGGTGGTGGCGGTGATGTCGGTCCAGCCGACGTCGGAGAAGATGACCTTGTCGCAGCCTTCGGCGAAGGCAGACGCCGGCCAGCGCGAAGGCGACGGCGGTGGCCAGAAGGCGTGGAACGGATTGTCATGGAGCTCCCCGGGTTTTTTGTTGATTGACGAGTCAATAAACTTCAAGCTAGCTTCGGTTTGGCAAGCGTTTTTTGCAAGGGGCCGCACCGATGCCGAAGCTTGGGATGGAGCCTATCCGAAAGGCCGCTCTGGTCAAAGCCACGATTGTCGAGATCGGGCGCACAGGTCAGTCTTGACGTGACGGTCAGCCAGATCGCCAAGCGCGCGGGCATGTCTTCGGCGCTGGCGCATCATTATTTCGGCGGCAAGGAAGAGATGTTCCTGGCGGCGATGCGGCATATCCTGACGCTCTACGGCGCCGAGGTGCGTGGTGCGCTGGCGGTGGCCGAAGGGCCCGAGGCACGGGTGCAGGCCGTCGTGCGAGCGTCGTTCACGCCCGCCAACTTCCGGCGCGAGGTGGTCGGCGCCTGGCTGAACTTCTGGGTCCTGGCGCAGACCGTGCCCGAGGCGCAGCGGCTGCTGGCGATCTATCAGCGGCGGCTGCGCTCGAACCTGCCGCCACGCGTTGCGCCCGCTGATCGCTGCACGGGCGGTCAGCCGTGGCCGAAGCCCTGGCGGCGCTGATCGACGGGGTTTACCTGCGTCAGGTTCTGTCAGGCGGGGCGACGGACCGGGCCGCTGCGGTGGATCTGGTGCTTGGGGTTCTGGACGCCGAACTCGGGCGGAACAAATCGCCATGACCGCGCCCAACATCCTGATCCTGATGGTCGATCAGCTTGCGGGGCCGCTCTTTCCCGACGGCCCGGCGGATTGGCTGCACACGCCGAACCTGAAGCACCTGGCGGCAAGGTCGGTGCGCTTTGCCCATGCCTACACCGCGTCGCCGCTTTGTGCGCCGGCGCGGGCTGCGTTCATGTCCGGGCAACTGCCCTCGCGCACCGGGGTCTATGATAACGCGGCCGAATTCCGCAGCGACATCCCGACCTTCGCCCATCACCTGCGCCGGGCGGGCTATCGTACCGTTCTGTCCGGCAAGATGCATTTCGTCGGCCCCGACCAGATGCACGGCTTCGAGGAACGGCTGACGACCGACATTTACCCGGCCGATTTTGGCTGGACGCCGGACTATCGCCGCCCCGGCGAGCGGATCGACTGGTGGTATCACAACATGGGTTCGGTCACCGGCGCGGGCGTGGCCGAGATCACAAACCAGCTTGAGTACGACGATTTGGTCGCCTTCAACGCGGTGCAGAAGGTGTATGACCTTGCGCGGGGTGCGGATGATCGGCCCTGGATGATGACAGTCAGCTTCACACATCCGCACGATCCCTATGTGGCGCGGAGCAGATACTGGAACCTTTACGAGGACTGTGCGCATCTCGCGCCGACCGTCGGGCCGATCGCCTATGCCGAGCATGACCCACATTCGAGGCGCATCTTCGACGCGTCGGACTGGCACAGCTATACCATCACCGACGACATGGTGGCGCGGTCCCGCCGTGCCTACTTCGCCAACATCTCCTACATTGACGACAAGATCGGCGAGATACTGGCAGCGATGCAGTCTGTGGGCCAGGACGCGGTGATCGTCTTTGTCTCGGACCACGGCGATATGCTGGGCGAGCGCGGCCTCTGGTTCAAGATGAACTTCTTCGATCACTCGGCGGCGGTGCCGCTGATGATCGCAGCCCCCGGCCTGACCCCGCACCGGGTGGATCAGCCTGTCTCCACGCTCGATGTGTCACCCACGCTCTGCGCGCTGGCGGGGATTCCGCTGGACGAGGTGGCGGAGTGGATGGACGGAGTCTCGCTGCTGCCATTGGCGACGGGAACGGGCGGACGGCGGGCGGTCCCGATGGAGTATGCGGCCGAAGCCAGCGAGGCGCCGCTCGTCGCGTTGCGCAAGGGGCGGTGGAAGCTGATGCTTTGTCCGCTCGACCCCGACATGCTGTTCGACATGCAGGCCGATCCGCAGGAGTTGCACAACCTCGCGACCGATCCGAACCACAACGAGACGTTGGCCGAGTTGAAGGCCGAGGCATATGCACGCTGGGATATTGCGCGTTTCGATGCCGACGTGCGCGCCAGCCAGGCGCGGCGCTGGGTGGTCTACGAGGCGCTGCGGAACGGTGCCTATTTCCCGTGGGACTTCCAGCCGCTCCAGAAGGCGTCCGAGCAGTACATGCGCAATCACATGGACCTGAACGTGCTGGAATCCGCCAAGCGGTTCCCGAGGGGCGAGTGATGCAGCGGATGGTGCCCTCACAAGCCGATCTGGCGGCGGCCTATGCCGTGACGCGCATCGCGACGCAGCGTACGCCGCTGATCGAAAGCGAGGCGCTGGCGAAGGCGAGCGGTGCGGCGCAGGTGTTCGTCAAGGCGGAAAGCCTGCAGTCCACGGGATCGTTCAAGATCCGGGGGGCTTACTGGCGCCTGTCCTGCCTGACGCCGGAAGAGCGCGCGCGCGGGGTCGTGGCCTTTTCCTCCGGCAATTTCGCGCAAGGGCTGGCGGCAGCGGGACGCAGCCTTGGCGTGCCGGTGACCATCGTCATGCCATTCGACGCGCCTGCGCTGAAACGCGAGGCGACCGAAGGTTTCGGTGCGAGGGTGATCCTGTCGCAGCACGGAGACCGCCCGCGCGAAGAGGTCGCCTCGGCGTTGGCCCGCGAGATCGCGGTGCGCGAGGGGCTGGTGCTGCTGCATCCCTTCGATGACCCGATGATCGTCGCGGGGCAGGCGGGCGCGGGGCTGGAGGCGTTGGAGCAACTGCGCGAACGCAACGCCACCGTTGATGTCGCGGCGTGCCCGGTAGGCGGTGGCGGCTTGCTGGGCGGGGTTGCGCTTGCACTGCACTATGCGACGCCCGAAACACGTATCTGGGCGGTCGAGCCAGAAGGTTATGACGGCATGGGCCTGTCGCTGGCTGCGGGTGAGATGCGCCGCGTGGCTGGTGACAGGCCCACGATTTCCGACGCATTGCAGGCGACCGCACCCGGCACCGCTCCGCTGGCGGCGGCACGCGAGGCTGGGGTGAGCGGCGTGGCCATGGGCGATGCGGCGGTGGCGCGCGCCATGCGCTTTGCGTTCGAGCGACTGAAGCTGGTGCTGGAGCCTTCGGGGGCCGTGGCGCTGGCGGCTGTATTGGAAGGTGCAGTCCCGGTTGTCGGGCGCACCGTGCTGGTTTTTGCGACGGGGGGGAATGTCGCGCTTGACCGCTTCGTCTCCCTCGTCGGGACGGAGTAGGACATGACGGCGGATGTTGTGATCGTGGGTGCGGGATCGGCGGGCTGCGCCATGGCGTATCGGCTGGGCGAGGCGGGCCTGAAGGTCGCTGTCATCGAGCATGGCGGGACGGATGCGGGACCGTTCATCCAGATGCCCGCCGCCCTGAGTTATCCGATGAACATGGCGCTGTATGACTGGGGCCTGCATACCGAGCCCGAGCCGCATCTTGGCGGCCGCGTCCTCGCCACTCCGCGCGGAAAGGTGCTGGGCGGGTCGTCCAGCATCAACGGCATGGTCTATGTGCGGGGTCACGCCCGCGATTTCGACCATTGGGCCGAACAGGGCGCAAACGGCTGGTCCTTTGCCGACGTGCTGCCCTACTTCAAGCGCATGGAAAGCTGGCATGGTGGCGACGATCCGGCATGGCGTGGCCACGAGGGCCCGCTGCACATCACCCGTGGCCCGCGCGACAACCCGCTGTTCGATGCCTTCATCGCGGCTGGCCGGCAGGCCGGCTATCCGGTGACCGACGACTACAACGGCGAGGCGCAGGAAGGCTTCGGCCCAATGGAAGCGACGATCTGGAAGGGCCGCCGCTGGTCCGCCGCCAATGCCTATCTGCGCCCCGCGATAAAGGGGGGCAATGTGCAGGTCATCCGTGCCCTTGCGCGGCGCGTCATCACCGAGAACGGCCGTGCAACCGGGGTCGAGGTGTCGCAGGGGGGCACGATCAAGGTCATACCGGCGACGCGCGAAGTCATCCTTGCCGCATCGTCGATCAATACTCCGAAGCTCCTGATGCTCTCGGGGATCGGACCCGGCGCGCATCTGGCGGAGCATGGCATCCCGATCGTGGCCGACCGCCCCGGAGTGGGGGCGAACCTGCAGGACCATATGGAGCTTTACCTGCAATATGCCTCGCGGCAGCCGATCACGCTCTTCAAGCACTGGAACCTCTGGGGCAAGGCGACGAATCGGCGCGCAGTGGCTGTTCACCGGGCGTGGCCTTGGCGCGTCGAACCAGTTCGAGGCCTGCGCCTTCATCCGCTCGAAACCCGGCGTGGACTATCCGGACATCCAGTACCACTTCCTGCCGATGGCTGTGCGCTATGACGGCCGGGCATCGGCCGAAGGGCATGGCTTTCAGGCTCATGTCGGCCCGATGCGGTCGAAATCGCGCGGCACGGTTACATTGCGGTCTTCCGATCCGCAGGCCGCTCCGGTCATCAGGTTCAACTACATGTCGCACCCCGAGGATTGGGAAGATTTCCGGGCCTGCATCAGGCTGACGCGCGAAATCTTTGCGCAAGAGGCGATGAAGCCCTTCGTCAAGCACGAGATCCAGCCGGGGTGAACGGATGCAGACCGATGACGAACTCGATGCCTTCGTCCGCGAGCATGCCGAAAGTGCCTATCACCCCTGCGGCACGGCGCGCATGGGCCGGGCGAGCGATCCGATGGCGGTGGTCGATCCGGAATGCCGGGTGATCGGCGTCGACGGGCTGCGGGTCGCCGACAGCTCGATCTTCCCGCAGCGTGACGAACGGCAATCTGAACGCGCCGTCGATCATGGTGGGCGAGAAGGCGGCGGATCATGTGCTGGGCCGCACGCCGCTTGCCCCGCTGAATCTGGAGCCGTGGATCAGCCCGCTGGCGGTGGGCGCGCTCGGACCCAGCGGTAGGCCGCAATTCGCTTCGGATCAATGGAGCAGCATGTCGAACACCCCGCACACGTGCACAGATTTCCGTCGACGCCCAGAAGATCAGCGCTGAAGGCGTCGGACGCGCATTTGCCAAGCCTGGCGACTACGACGCCGTGAACGATCCAGGCGCACGGGCGATTCGTTGACCGTGATGATAGGAAGATCGGCTGCAAGACCCGGTCGCGCCGAAGGAGCAGATCGCGGCGGCGCTGCTGACGTGCTGCGATCTCGTAGGGGAGGGTTCCGCGCCGGTCGGGGTTGACCCTCAGCCGCCGTTCCAGCGGCGGGACCGAACGCTGGTGGCACTCGGCCCGCTCGCAGATACGGCAGGAAATGCCGATGGGCTCGAACCTTCGCGTCAGGTCGAGGTCGTCGGCATAGACGAGCGCGCCCGCATGCTGCACCTCGCAGCCAAGGCCGATGGCAAAGCGCCGCACAGGCGCGTCGAACGAGCCCGCCGGGCTTGGACACATCGCGCGCAAGGCACAGGTAGCGCACCCCGTCCGGCGTCTCGGCCAGTTGCCGCAGGAATTGCCCGGGCGCCTCGAATGCCTGATGCACGTTCCACAGCGGGCAAGCCCCGCCGAAGCGTGCGAATTGCAGGCGCGTTGCCGAATGGCGCTTGGTGATCGTGCCCGCCTGATCGACCCGGACGAAGAAGAACGGAATACCCTTCGCGCCGGGCCGTTGCATCGTGGCCAGCCGGTGCGCGACCTGCTCGATCGACGCTCCGAACAGGTCGGCGAGGCGCTCCAGATCATGCCGTGTTTCCTGTGCGGCGCGCTGGAAGACGCGATAGGGCAGAAGCGCCGCTCCGGCGAAGTAGTTGGCCAGCCCGATCTTCGCGATATCCCTCGCCTCGGGCGTCTGGAAGCGGGCGAGGTCCAGCGTCGCCTCCAGCAGATCGTTCTGTGTCAGCAGGGCGATCTGATGCAGCAACTGGAAGCGCTGCGTCGGTCCGGTCGCGCGGGTGGAGATGGATATCGAGCGTCTGACAGGATCGTAGACCCGCAGCGTCGGCGCATCGACGAAGTCCAGGCGTGATCGCCCGCGCCCCCAGCGCCTCGGTGGCGATCACCAGCGGGTCGCGTCGCGCCCCGTCTTCGATCGCGAAGTGTTCCGCAGCGCGATCGACCGCGTCGAGGTAGTTGTCACAGTAGTGGAAGAAGTCCCGCACTTCCTCCCAGGGCGAGGGGCGCAGCGCGGAATCGTCCCGCCCCAGCGCTTCGTCCAGCGAGGCAAGCCGCTCATGGTTCTGCCGGTAGGCCCGGTGCAAGTCCAGAAAGGCACGCGCCAAAGCGGGCGCGTTCGACGCGGCCAGCCGCAGGTCCGCCAGCGGTGGCGTGCCGGTGCCAAAGACCGGGTCTGCCAGCGCCTCGCGCATGTCGCTGACAAGGCGGGCGTTGTCGCCCGTGCTCAGGCCCGTCACGTCGAAGCCGAACTCCTGCGCCAGCGCCAGCACGACGCCCGCCGAGATCGGGCGGTGGTTGTTCTCCATCTGGTTCAGGTAGGGCAGCGAGACGCCAAGCTTTGCGGCAAACGCCTTCTGCGTCAGTCCCACGCGGCCGCGCAACTCGCGCAGCGTGGTTCCGGCGTAAAGCTTCTGTGGGGCCATCTGCGCGTCCGGATTTGCTAAACCTGACCCTAGTCTTTGCAAACCCCGCCGCGCAAGCGCTCAAAGCCCGATTTGCCGCGCCCGGCGCATGACCCACAGGATGCACAGGATCGACAGCGCCGAACTGACGAACATCAATGCGATCAGCGGCAGCGTGCCCGAACCCGGGCGACAGAAGCCCCCCCGCCAGGGCCGAAAGAGCTGCCCCGCCGCCAATCGTGAAGGCCCCGCCCAGCCCCGCCGCAGATCCGGCCAGTTGCGGGCGAACCGACAGCATTCCCGCATTTGCACTGGGCAGAAGCATCCCGTTGCCCAGCCCCACCGTCATGACAAGGCCGAAGAAGATCGGCGGCGACATGACTCCGGCCAGTGCAGAACACCCCAAGTATGCCCAGCCCCAGCGTCGTCACCAGCCCGCCCGCCAGAACCATCCGGTTCACCCCCACCCGCACGGCATATCGCCCGGACAGAAAATTGCCCGCCATGTACCCCACCGCAGGCGCGCCGAAATAGAAACCGAGCGTTGCTGGGTCGAGGCCGAACACCTCGCTTCCCACATACGGCGCCCCGCCGAGATAGGCGAAGAATGCCCCCGATGCCGTCGCCGCCGCCAGACAGTAACCCCAGAACCTTTGCGAACGCAGAAGCTGCGGATACTGGCGCACCTGGGCTGCAAAACCGCCCGATTGCATCGGCTTTGTCTCGCCCTGATCCGCCCAGACGAGCGCCAGCAGGCCCAGCCCGCCGACGCCCAGCAGAACGAAGCTCGCCTGCCAGCCAAACACCTCGTCCAGCGTGCCGCCGATCACCGGACCAACCATCGGCACCACCGACATGCCCATCGTGACATACCCGATCATCGACGCCGCCTGATCCTGCGCAACCATGTCGCGCACGACGGCGCGTGACAGCACGAAGCCCGTTGCGATGGTTGCCTGCAACATCCGGCAGACCATGAACGTGATGAAGTCCGGCGCAAGGACAGCACCGAGCGTCGCCAGCGAAAAGATCGCCGTCGCCACCAGCATCACGGAACGCCGGCCGTACCTGTCAGATATCGGTCCGACAAAGACCTGCAGCACCGCCGTCGCAGCCAGATAGAGCGAAACCGAAAGCTGCATCGCGGCATAGGGCACACCGAAATGCCCGGCCATCAACGGCAGCGACGGCAGGAAGATGTTCAGCGACAGCGCGGCAAGCCCCGCGATAAGGATCAGCGTGGCGATATGCGGCGGCGTCCTGCGATCGAGGAAGCGGATCTCGGGCTTTGATGTCATGCGGTTCCGCTACGCTGCGAATGACAGCTTGTCCATTGTCGCCACGCACAGCATTTGTGCAGCCTCAACTCCACTTGTGGAAGATGAAGAACGCGCCGCAGGCGATGAAGGCAAAGCCGACCGCATGGTTCCAGGTCAGCGGCTCTTTCAGGTAAAGAACCGAGAATACCGCGAAGACCGACAGAGTGATGACTTCCTGTATCGTCTTCAACTCGGCTCCCGAAAACTGTGTGTGTCCGACGCGGTTCGCGGGCACTTGCAGGACGTATTCGAAGAACGCGATCCCCCAGCTTGCCAGGATCACGATCCAGAGCGGCGAAGAGGTGAACTTGAGATGACCGTACCAGGCAAAGGTCATGAAGATGTTCGACAACAGAAGCAGGCCGATTGTCACGACCGGAACGGGCAGGGATTGCATGGCGCTCTCGCGTGCTGGAAAATTGTACCCGGCACATAGCGTGGCTGCCACGCCCAGGCCAGTATTCGCAAAATTGCAGTTTGCGGTTTCAATGTAGTGCCTAGTTTGCAAATTTACTGAATTCTGCTTCCGGCAGACCACGCCCCCCGTTATGGTCCGCCAATTCCTTGGGGAGGGGACCATGAACGGCATTCTGAAAGAGCTGGAAGAGCGCCGCGCCGTGGCCCGTGCCGGGGGTGGGGCGAAGCGGGTTGCCGCGCAACATGCGAAGGGCAAGCTGACAGCGCGCGAACGCATCGACCTGCTGCTCGACGATGGCTCGTTCGAAGAGTTCGACATGTTCGTGGCCCACCGCTCGGTCGATTTCGGGATGGACGAGGTGACGTACCCCGGCGACGGCGTGGTGACAGGCTGGGGCACCGTCAATGGCCGCATGGTCTATGTGTTCGCCCAAGACTTCACGGTTCTCGGCGGTTCGGTTTCCGAGACGCACGCAGCGAAGATCTGCAAGATCATGGATATGGCGGTGCAGAACGGTGCGCCGGTCATCGGCATCAATGACTTCGGGCGGCGCGCGCATCCAGGAAGGCGTGGGTTCGCTCGCCGCCTATGGCGAGGTATTCCAGCGGAACATCCTCGCCTCGGGGGTCGTCCCGCAGATCAGCCTTATCATGGGCCCCTGCGCAGGCGGTGCGGTCTACTCTCCTGCAATGACCGACTTCATCTTCATGGTGAAGGACTCGTCCTACATGTTCGTGACCGGCCCCGACGTTGTGAAGACCGTCACGAACGAGGTCGTGACGGCCGAGGAACTGGGCGGAGCATCGACCCACACCCGCAAATCCTCGGTCGCCGACGGTGCGTTCGAGAACGATGTCGAAGCGCTGGCCGAAACGCGCCGCCTGATCGACTTTCTGCCGCTCAACAATCGTGAGAAGGCGCCGGTGCGGCCGTTTTTCGACGACCCCGCCCGGGTGGAGATGAGCCTCGACACCCTGGTGCCCGACAATCCCAACCAGCCCTACGACATGAAGGAACTGATCCTCAAGGTCGCGGATGAAGGTGATTTCTTCGAAATCCAGAAGGACTTCGCGGCGAACATCATCACCGGCTTCATCCGCATCGAAGGCCAGTCGGTGGGCGTCGTCGCCAACCAGCCGATCGTGCTTGCCGGCTGCCTCGATATCGACGCAAGCCGGAAGGCGGCCCGTTTCGTGCGCTTCTGCGATGCGTTCGAGATACCGATCCTCACCTTTGTCGACGTGCCCGGCTTCCTGCCCGGCGTCGGGCAGGAGTACGGCGGCGTCATCAAGCATGGTGCGAAGCTGCTCTTCGCCTATGGCGAGGCAACGGTGCCGAAGGTGACGGTGCTGACCCGCAAGACCTATGGCGGGGCCTATGTGGTGATGTCGTCCAAGCACCTGAGAGGCGATTTCAACTACGCCTGGCCGACGGCGGAAGTGGCCGTGATGGGAGCCAAGGGCGCGGTCGAGATCCTCTATCGCAGCGAACTGGGTGATCCCGCCAAGATCGCAGAGCGCACGAAGGAATATGAGGACCGCTTCGCCAACCCCTTCGTCGCCGCGGAACGCGGCTTCATCGACGAGGTCATCATGCCCCATTCCACGCGACGCCGTGTCGCGCGTGCCTTCGCTGCCCTTCGCACGAAGAAGCTGACCAATCCATGGAAAAAGCACGATAACATCCCGCTGTAGCCAAAGAGGACGAGCGCAGGATGGACAAGGACCAGATGTTGCAACCGATCCCCGCACAGGCCGAGGGCGACCAGGTGCTGCCCGGTGACAAGACCGAGATCGCTGCGCCCTCCGGCCTTGTCTTGAAACTGCAAGACGTGGTCTGGAACGCTCCCGGCCCCGATGGCCTGACCCTGCGCTTCCGCTTCGTGGCCCCCGCCCTTGCCGGTGCCACCGAGGAAACAATCGCCAGCACCTCCGATGACATGCTCTGGCTGTGCCAGACCTATGCGCTGCCGCGCGTGCCCAGTACCGGGCCGCAACCGGCCCAGATCGTGATCTCGGTCGCCGACCGCGAATTGCCCTTCGGCGAAGCGGCGCCGGACGCTCTGCAACTGTTCGAAGCCTACACACTGACGGATGGAGAATGCGTATGGTCGGTGTTCTGACCCGGCGCGCCCGGTGCGCAGCGTGGCAGGCCGGTGTGACTCAAAGCCCCGGCCCGTCGATGGAGAAGCGGCATGGACAGCCTTTGCGATTGGCATTCGGGGCGCTTCAGGGTATGGACAACCTCGGTCCGTCCCAAGCGGCCGAAACCTCGCGCAGGGGGCTTGCGGGTGAACGGTCACTCCGTCCGACCCCCCAAGAACATAGGAGTAGAGGATGTCGAAGAGCACAAAAATCGTACTCGCCCTTTGCCTCGTGGCTTTCGCGGCCGCGTGTGCACCGAAACCGGAACCGGTCGTGGTACAGGAGCCCATCACCACCGAACCGACCTACACCGGCAAGTACAAGTAAGCTGAGCGGGCGGGGCCGTCCGGCACAGCCGGACTGTTCCGCCCTCTTGCTGGCCCGCATCTCGGAGGGCGCAGCATGTTGAAACACCGGGGCTTTCCGGGCCGTCTTCCGAGCACAGACCATCAGTTCACGATCCGTCGCGCCAACCACAGGGATGGCCCGGCCCGGATCATAAGGCGCGAACGGTTCAAGGACCGCAAGCACGTGGACCGCCTGGCGGACGAGGCGTTCATGGCCGCCCTCTGGGCGCATTTCGGTGCGGAACCGTTCGAACGCGGCAATCTCGACGCGGGTCGCCTGTCCTGGCTTTTCGGGCGTGAGGTGGTGCCCGCGGAAGATCCGTTCGACCCCGAGAGCTACGAGGCAATGCTGCGCATCGACCTGCCACGGGCGCAGGCGGCCTTTCCCAAGGTGTTCTCGGGCGATGTCGCAGCCCCGGAAGCCGACGACTGGGACGGGGACGATTGAGCATGTTTCCGCTCAACCCCGCTTCGCCTCGGCAAAGGGCAGCCCAACACCGGGCACGCCGGACGGGCTGCGTTGCTTACCGGACGAGCCAGGTGCGATCCTCAGCCCGGGCGGGCGCGCCTGTCCGCACCCTTGCATCACACGGTCCCGGCACAATCCTTTCGATCCCGCCGGGCACCGAACAGTGCGGGCGTTTCGTTTTTCGCAACAGTCTCCGGGGTTTTTTCCCCTTTGAAAGCAAGGGAACCTCTGCCAATACTTCGGCTGCATTTTTCGCTTCAGGAGGCAGAGCACCATGCAAATCAAAAAGGTCGGCGCAATTCTTGCCGTCGCAACACTTCTCGCAGGCTGTGAAGGCCAGACCCAGACCGAGCGTGCGCTTACCGGGGCTTTGGCGGGCGGTCTGCTGGCCGATGCGACCGATAACAACATCGGAACGACCGCCGCGATCGGTGCCCTCGCCGGTATCGCGAGCTGCGGTGTCGCAGGTGCACCTGCCTGCAGCAACTGAGTGCGCTGACGCCCGCCTGAACGGCGGGAGCCAACCTACTTCACAGAGCGCCGTCCGGGCCATTCCGGGCGGCGCTTTCATTTTCGCGGACCCGCGCCGGATCGGCACGGTCATCGGACGGGGAAAACAATGTTCAAGAAAATCCTGATCGCGAACCGCGGCGAGATTGCCTGCCGCGTCATCAAGACGGCGCGCAGGATGGGCATCGCAACCGTCGCCGTCTATTCCGACGCCGACCGCAATGCCCTGCATGTGCGGATGGCGGACGAGGCGGTTCACATCGGCCCCGCGCCGGCCTCTCAAAGCTACATCGTCATCGACCGTATCATGGATGCCGTCCGCAAAACTGGCGCCGAGGCCGTCCACCCCGGCTACGGCTTCCTGTCCGAGAACCGCGCCTTCGCCGCGGCGCTCGAAGCGGCGGGCGTGGTCTTCATCGGTCCGCCCTCCGGCGCCATCGAGGCGATGGGCGACAAGATCACCTCGAAGAAGATCGCCCAGGACGCCCGCGTTTCCACGGTGCCCGGCCACATGGGCCTGATCGCCGACGCGGATGAGGCTGCACGGATCTCGTCGCAGATCGGCTACCCGGTGATGATAAAGGCGTCTGCGGGCGGCGGCGGCAAGGGCATGCGGATCGCCTGGAACGACGCCGAGGCGCGCGAGGGGTTCCAGTCGTCAAAGAACGAAGCGGCCTCCAGCTTCGGCGACGACCGCATCTTCATCGAGAAGTTCGTGACCCAGCCCCGCCATATCGAGATTCAGGTGCTCGCCGACCAGCACGGCAACTGCGTCTACCTGCACGAGCGTGAATGCTCCATCCAACGGCGCAACCAGAAGGTCATCGAGGAAGCCCCCTCACCCTTCCTCGATGATGTCACCCGCCGCGCCATGGGCGAACAGGCCTGCGCGCTGGCGCAGGCTGTGGGCTATACCAGCGCGGGCACCGTCGAATTCATCGTGGATGGCGCGCGCAATTTCTACTTCCTCGAGATGAACACGCGCCTTCAGGTCGAACATCCTGTCACCGAACTTATCACCGGCATCGACCTTGTGGAGCAGATGATCCGCGTGGCGAACGGCGAACCGCTTCCCTTCGCGCAGGACGACCTCAAGATCAACGGCTGGGCGATGGAGAGCCGCCTCTACGCCGAAGACCCCTACCGCAACTTCCTTCCCTCCATCGGCCGTCTCTCCCGCTATCGCCCGCCGGTCGAGGGGCCGACTGACACGGGCGGCATCGTCCGCAACGATACCGGCGTTTTCGAAGGCGGCGAGATCAGCATGTATTACGACCCGATGATCGCCAAGCTCTGTACCTGGGCACCCACCCGCGCGCAGGCGATCGAGGAGATGCGGTTGGCGCTCGATACGTTCGAGGTCGAGGGGATCGGCCACAACCTGCCCTTCGTCGGCGCGGTGATGGACCATCCGCGCTTCGTCTCCGGCAACATCACCACCGCGTTCATCGCCGAAGAGTACCCCGAGGGATTTCAGGGTGCCACGCTGCACGGTCACACCATCCGCCGCATCGCCGCGGCCGCAGCGGCGATGAACCGTGTAGCCGAGATCCGCCGCACCCGCATCTCCGGCACGATGGACAATCACCAGCGCCGCGTGGGCGACGACTGGGTGGTCACGCTGCAAGGCGAAAGCCAGCCCGTCACCATCGAGGCCGACCGCACCGGCTCCACCGTCCGTTTCCCGGATGGCTCGTCGTACCGCGTCACCTCCCGCTGGACGCCCGGGCAACCGCTCGCCCGGCTTCTCGTCGATGGCGCGCCGCTGGTGATGAAGGTCGGCAAGATCCCCTCGGGCTTCCGCCTGCGCCTGCGCGGGGCCGACCTGAAGTGCCATGTCCGCAGCCCGCGCCAGCACGAACTTGCGCAACTGATGATCGAGAAGGCCCCCCCTGACACGTCCAAGTATCTTCTTTGCCCGATGCCGGGCCTGATCGTCCGCATCGACGTTGCCGAAGGCGACGAGGTGCAGGAGGGGCAGTCGCTGGCAACCGTCGAGGCGATGAAGATGGAGAACATCCTGCGCGCCGAACGCCGCGGGATCGTCCGCAAGATCAACGCGGCCCCGGGCGCCAGCCTGAAGGTCGACGATGTGATCCTGGAATTCGAGTAGCGCGATGGACCTGATCCTGCACCTCGGCGCCCACCGCACCGGCTCGACCGCCTTCGAACAGGCGCTGTCGGTCAACGCGCGAAGGCTGCGCCGGGAGGGGACCGTGATCTGGAAACCCGCCCGCCTGCGCCGCCTGCCGGGATTCAGGCAGGTGCCCAATCTCGCTGCCAAGGCCGCCCGCCGGACAGAGATGGCCGCGCGGCTGACCGAGGCGGGCGAGGCTTTCTGGGTGGCGGCGAACGCCTCGGGTGCCGACGCCCTCGTGCTCAGCGAGGAAAACCTGCTCGGCTCCATCGAGATCAACCTGCGCCAGGCGTCGCTCTACCCCGATGCGCGCGCACGGCTTGAGGCCTATGCCGCACTCTTCGTCCAGGAACCGCTTCGGATCGGCCTTGGCGTCCGCTCCTATGCCGCCCTTTGGATTTCGTCCTACGCCTATGTCCTGCGCCGCCGCGCACTGCCCCCGCTCGAGAGTTTCGTCCCCGGTCTCGTCCGGGTGGGGGAGCCGGACCATCGCGGCTGGGTCGAGGTCGTGGCCGACATCCGCGCCGTCTTCCCTCACTCCGAACTGCTCGTCTGGCCAGCCGAATCGCTGCGCGAAGGTGGCACACTCGACGCTGCCTGCGCTTTGATAGGGCGTGGCGCGCAAGGATTGAAACCCGGCCCCGCGAATGTGAACGGCGGCCCGCCTGGCGCCGCCATCCCGCAAATCCATGCGCTGCGGCAGGATATGCCCGATCTGACCGACACTGCGCTGGATGCAGCCCTCGCCGCGCTGCCCTCGCCGCCGCCGTACGCCCCCTTCGACTCCGAACAACTGCGCCGGATGGAAGACCGCTACACGCAGGATATCGCCCGGATTGCCCGTCTTCCGGGCGTCACCCTCTACGCGCCGCCCGTTCGGCAGGGGACCGCCGCATGACCGGCCGCCTTCATCCGCGCGGGGCGCGCATCTGCTCGCGGCGCTGCGGGAAGCGGTCAATCGCATGGGTGATCTCGCGCACATGCCAGGGCGACGGCACACGTCGCTTTACCTCGCCATCCATGTCCATCAGGACAAGCGAGAACCCGCGAGGGCGTAACCTCTGCCGCACGGCTGTATTCGCCGCCGGATCGGCGTCAAAGATCACGACCACCGCGCGCTCCTCAAGCGGGCCAAGCTCGGCGTTGATGCGATCCATCTGCCGCTGGAAGTTCGGATCGTTCGGCGTATCCGCAAAGACCACCAGCGGGCGCTTGGTCCACAGAAACTGCTCCAGCGTCACCTCTGATGCTGGCACGGGTGCATACACCGCCACTGCTGCGGCCGGGTCGGGCGCAGCAGTCTCCTGCGCGAATGCGAAGGCAGGCAGAAAGACAGACAGAACAAGTATGTGGTGCAGTTTCATGCGGTCTCCCTCCGTCTCGATATAGGGCAGGGGGATACGAAACCAAAGCGGATTGCCCCGTCTTTCGACGCCGGGGAACAGGAAGGACAGGCCAATGACCGACGCGCAGAACCAATGGGCCGCGCTCGCTGCGAAGGAACTTCGGGGCAAGTCGCCTGACGCGCTGACGTGGAACACGCTCGAAGGCATTCCGGTCAAGCCGCTTTACACCGAGGCCGACCTTGCGGGCCTGAACCATCTTGGGTCGATGCCCGGCCTTGCCCCGTTCACGCGCGGCGCGCGCGCCACGATGTATGCCGGCCGCCCCTGGACCATCCGGCAATACGCAGGCTTTTCCACCGCCGAAGAAAGCAACGCCTTCTACCGCCGCGCACTCGCTGCCGGGCAGCAGGGCGTCAGCGTCGCCTTCGATCTCGCCACCCATCGCGGCTATGACAGCGACCACCCCCGCGTCGTGGGCGACGTCGGCAAGGCCGGGGTCGCCATCGACTCGGTCGAGGACATGAAACTGCTCTTTGACGGCATACCGCTGGAAAAGGTCAGCGTTTCGATGACGATGAACGGCGCCGTCATCCCCATTCTCGCCAGCTTCATCGTCGCGGGCGAGGAACAGGGTGTGCCCCGCGCCGCCCTGTCCGGAACGATCCAGAACGACATCCTGAAAGAGTTCATGGTGCGGAACACCTATGTCTACCCGCCCGAACCCTCGATGCGCATCGTGGCGGACATCATCGAATTCACTGCGCGCGAGATGCCGAAATTCAATTCCATCTCGATCTCCGGCTACCACATGCAGGAAGCCGGCGCGAACCTTGTGCAGGAACTGGCCTTCACCCTTGCCGATGGCCGTGAATACGTCCGCGCAGCGCTGGCGCGTGGCATGAACGTGGACGACTTCGCCCCGCGCCTGTCCTTTTTCTTCGCCATCGGCATGAACTTCTTCATGGAAGCCGCGAAGCTTCGCGCCGCGCGCCTGCTCTGGCACCGCATCATGTCCGAATTTTCGCCCGCCAAACCTGAAAGCTCCATGCTGCGCACCCATTGCCAGACCTCGGGCGTCAGCCTGCAGGAGCAGGACCCCTACAACAATGTCGTCCGCACCGCCTACGAGGCGCTGGCGGCCGTGCTTGGCGGCACCCAGTCGCTTCATACCAACGCGCTGGACGAGGCCATCGCCCTGCCCACCGAGTTCGCCGCCCGCATCGCCCGTAATACCCAGTTGATATTGCAGGAGGAAACGGGTGTGGCGAAGGTCATCGACCCGCTCGCGGGCAGCTATTATGTCGAAACGCTCACCGCGAACCTGGCCGATGAGGCGTGGCAGATCATCGAAGAGGTCGAAGCGATGGGTGGCATGACCAAGGCCGTCGCAAGCGGAATGCCCAAGCTGCGCATCGAGGAAAGCGCCGCCCGCCGCCAGGCCGCCATCGACCGGGGGGACGAGGTGATCGTCGGCGTCAACAAGTACCGGCTCGAGACCGAAGACCCGATCGACTTCCGCGCCATCGACAACGCCGCCGTCCGCGACGCGCAGATCGCACGGCTGACCCGTATCCGTGCCACGCGCGACCCTGCGGCCTGCGAGGCGGCGCTCGCCGAACTCGCCCGCCGCGCCGCCCAGGGCGGCAACCTGCTTGACGCCGCCATCGCCGCCGCCCGCGCGCGCGCCTCAGTCGGAGAAATGAGCCTCGCCATGGAAAAGATCTTCGGCCGCCACCGCGCGGAAGTGAAAACCCTCGCCGGGGTCTATGGTGCCGCATACGAGGGAGACGATGGTTTTGCGGCCATCCAGAGGGATGTCGAAGCCTTCGCCGAAGAAGAAGGCCGCCGCCCGAGGATGCTTGTCGTCAAGATGGGCCAGGACGGGCACGACCGGGGCGCCAAGGTCATCGCCACCGCCTTTGCCGACATCGGTTTCGATGTCGATGTCGGCCCCCTGTTCCAGACCCCCGAGGAAGCCGCGCAGGACGCCATCGACAATGACGTGCACGTGATCGGCATTTCCAGCCAGGCGGCAGGCCACAAGACCCTCGCCCCGAAACTGGTCGAGGCGCTGAATGCGGCTGGCGCAGGCGATATCCTTGTGATCTGCGGCGGCGTCATCCCGCAACAGGACTATCAGTTCCTTTTCGACCACGGCGTGAAGGCGATCTTCGGCCCCGGCACAAACATCCCCGATGCCGCGAAGGACATACTCCGCCTGATCCGCGAGACACGCGCATGAAACCCATGTGGGACAGTCCAAAACGGACCCCCAAAGGGTCAGGCTAAAGCTCGATCTCGCCGTTCTGCAACGGCCTCGGCGGCGGAAGCTTGCGCCTGATCAGTATATCGCCGTTCTCAAGCACGACCGGCGCCTCGTAGTTCCCGATATCGTCGATCAGTTTCAGCAACTGTTCGGCCATCGGGCGCATCTCGTTCAGCGCGCGGCCCATGTCCTAAATCGCGGGCTGCATCTCGGAGAACAGCCCCTCCAGGATCGACTGCATCCCGCGCTGAATCAGGTCGGTCCCGTCTTCCTCCGGATCGGGCGCGGGTTGCAGTTGCGCCGCGACCGGCGGTGCGACAAGTGACAACAGGACAGAGATCAGGGCTGCTCGAAGCGTCGACATGTTTCGATCATATCAAAACCGTCCGCGAAAGCCCAATGTTTCCATTCCCCCGTCGTCAGGAGCAGGGCTGTCGGAACCCCTTGGCGCTTGTCAGTTTGGTGGCACCCACGTCGGCCACATCTCTGGTTCCACGTCCCTCGGCCGTTCCCGGCGCAAGTGCGGGATCATCCTCCGTAACCGGTGCGTCGGCAACCTGAGCGGCCCCGTGCCGCCGAGGTTTCAGGGGCATCGTGTCGGTTTGGGGGGCGGATTTTACATCACATCCCGCAACGACGCTGTCCACTGCTTCGGCCCCCGCACCCAAGGCGCCGCAGACGGACAAAAGCACCGCGCCGAGTATGTGGGTCAGATAGGTCTTCATCGTACTGATCACTCCAGGACAAAACCGACGAGGATTTCGCTTCACCACGGTCACCGCCATGTGTTGCGCCGGGGGACTATCACATGTTTCCGCGCTGCAATCTGCTGCAATGTTTGCAGACATGTGCTGCATTCGATGCAGCACTGCGGTGTTCAGCCGGGCAGGTCGAGCGTCACCGGAAAATGGTCCGACGCCGACAGCAGGGCTTCGCGCAGTTCCGGTACCCTGAAGCATCCGGGATCGTTCAGCGGATGCCATATCCGCCACTTCGGTTTCAGCGCGGCAATGTCGGCCGAAACCATGATGTAGTCGAGCAACGCCTCGAAGTAGCGTTCCTGCGGTTCAAGCCAGAACCGCGACGTGGTCGGCTGAAGCCCGCCCTTGCGCGTCAGCACCATCGCGGCATGCGGGTCGAAAAGCTGCTGGTCGGGCGCGCAATCCAGCCCCAGCACGATCTCTACCCCCGAATGGCCGAAGAGCTGTTCATACTCGTCCAGTCCCGGGCCGTCGTTGAAATCGCCCATCACGATCACGCTGTCGCCGGCCGCCAGGTGCCCATCGACACGGCGGCGCAGCCAGACGCATTCCGCAAGCTGCTTGCGGCGATTGTCGATGGCAAGGCGCATCAGTTCCGCCTCGGTCCGTGCGCCGTGCGGGGCCTTGGATTTGGCGTGGACCCCGATCATTCGCAAGGTCCGCCCGTCAGCCTTGACCGCAAGTTCAAGCGGCGGTTTCGAAAAGCGGATCGGTTCCGGCCTGGCGTCCACGTCGATGTCGAAATACAGCACCGAGTCGAACCGCGGTGCCTTCTGCCGCTCGACCTTCGTCCCGACCTCTCCCTGTGGATCGTGGTGCACCGTCACGCGGTCGGGGTCATAGAGCAGCGCGATCTCCTGCTCGGTCTCGCTGGTGAACCCCTTGATCGCCCGGCTCGTCCGCAGCCCGAATGTGCGTGCAAAGGTCTCCAGTTGCACCACCGTATCCCGCCGCGATCCCTGATCGGGCGCTTCGATGATCATCACCGCATCGGCGTTCATCGCCGTAAACACGATCCCCAGCGCCTCGGCCTGTTCGGCGCGCGTCACCTTGTACCGCGCCGACCATTCCCGGTCCGCCAGCAGCCGGTTGCGGTCGTCGAACAGCTGCGTGAACCATTCGACGTTGTAGGTCGCCAGACGCAGCGCCATCACGCGGCCTGCTTCGAGGAAATCTCTTCCCAGGCCCGATTGATCGCGATCAACCGCGTCTCGGCCAGCTTCACGGCTTCCTCCGGCACGCCGCGCGCCTGCATCCGGTCAGGATGGCTGTCGCGCACGGCCTGTTTCCAGGCCGCCCGCGCCTCGTCCAGCGTCGCGCCCGGCGCGATGCCCAGAACGTCATAGGGGTCCGGATGGGAATCGGGTACAAAGCGGGCAAGCAAGGCGCGGTAACATGGCTCGCCGACGCCGAAAATTCGGGCCACCTCGTGCAGGAATTCTTCCTCGTTCGGGTGCCAGTGTCCGTCGGCCACCGAGATGTGGAACAATCCTTCGAGCAGGTCGACCAGTACCCTGCGGTCATCACGGAACATCGCGGCGATCTTGCGGGCATAGGCATCGAACCCCGCCACGTCCTGCCGCGCCAGGTTGAAAACGCGGGCCGCATTTGCCTCGTCGCCCGTCGGGATCGAGAATATCTGGCGAAAGGCATTGACCTCGTTCCGGGTCACTTCGCCGTCGGCCTTGGCCATCTTCGCGCCCAAGGCGATCACCGCGATGGTGAACCCGACCGACTGCTCTGGCGGCGCGCGCAGTTTGTCGAACACCGCCGACAAGCCTTCGCCTTGGGCAAGGGCAGACAGGGCTTCGCCAATACGGGTCCAGATCGACATGAGGTTAGCATAGCGAGCCGGGCCAAGGCTGTCAGGCCAGGATTTTCTGCATCAGCACAAGGTCGATGTAGCGCCCGAACTTCCAGCCGACATCAGGCAGGACCGCCACTTCCGCATAGCCCATCCGGGCGTGAAACCGCCGCCCCGCGTCGTTCTCGGCACTGACACCGGCAAAGAGGCAATGCGCCCCGCCGGCGCGCGCATGGTCCTCCACCGCTGTCAGCAGCGCGCGACCAAGCCCGCTGCCCTGTGCGCCAGGCGCCAGCAGGATGGAATGCTCCCTTGACCGGATGTTGCCCACGCCCGGGCGGAACGCGCCATAGGTCGAGAAACCCGCGATGCGACCGCCCCGCTCGGCGACGAAGAACGCGGGCCGCACCGCAATCATTTCCGTGACCTCGGCATGGCTTTTCTCGACCGGGTTGAAGGTCACCGTCGTGTCGCGGATGTAGTGGTTCCAGATCGCTGCCACCTCTTCCGCGTCGGCGGGCGTTGCGAACCTTACAGCCAACGCAGCCCTCCCGGCGTCAAGAACTCTGCACGCATGGCCTTCTCGGCCCGCTGCACGATCACCACGCGCGGGTCGTCGAACCGCCCCTCCAGCGCCGCACGCAACTCCGCCGCAAAGGGCGTCGCGATCTCGAGCCGGACAAGCCGCACCCCCGCTTCAGGCAGACGCTGCGCGGGGTGGGCCGTCCCCTCCCAGCGGATCAGCGCCGGAAAGGCATCGCCCAGCGGCAGACGCCCGCTTTCGGGTACCGCCATGCGCCAATGGAAATCTCCTCGCGACAGGGCGACCGGCACGCCCACGCCCTCCGGCCCGCGCGCCACCTCGGCGTCCAGATCATCGCAGGACGCGATCCAGTTGGTCAGCCGGGGCGGGCCGCTGAAATTGTCAAGATCGAACCAGCGTGGCCAAAGCGGGCGGGCTGCATCCGGGTCGGCGGCGATCACCTCCAGATACAGATCGCCCAAGCCCAGCAGCCGGTTATGGGTTGCCATGTGCGGATGCTGCCCGCCCGGCGCGAGCGCAACGCCCAGCACATCCTCGACATGCGCCACGCCTTCCGCGAGGGTCGCCGCAGAGACCGCCAGATGGTCGAACCGCATCATGCCGCAACCGCACTCAACACAACCGGTGCCGCCTTCAGCGCCAGCGCGAGCGAGTTGAACCGCGCCTGCGCCACCTCACCGAACAGCCCCTCGCCCAGCGGTGTCAGGGCCAGTTCCAGCTCCTTCTTCTTCGGCCTCAGCTTCAGCGTCCCTGCCAGTTGCGGATCGGCCACCGAGAACATGGCCCCGAACCGCATCGCCTTGCCCAGCACCTCGGCATCGCGGATCTGCTCTTCGGTCAGCAGCCGGAACAACGGCTCCAGCCGCGATCCCGCCCGGCTGTTCTTGTAGCGGTGCAGCAGCGCCAGCCCCAGGAATACCCGCCCCGGATGGTCCAGCCCCCCCAGGTTCGCGCGCGTCGCATTGTCGAAGCACACCTCCGCGCGATAGTCTGGATGGGCTCGCCACGCCGTGTCATGCAGCAGGCAGGCCGCCCGGATCAGGCGCAGCCGCTCGGGATCGACATCCTGGAACAACGGCATCAGGAACCCGAACAGCTTCTTGCCGAAACCCGGCATCCGGGCCGAGGTGGCCTCGGCCATCCGTGCCGCCTCGATCAGCGGGTCGCGCGCCCGCAGCCGGTCGGGCATCTGTTCGTAAAGCAAGCCCTCGCGGATGCCATAGGCCGAGACGTCCACCTCGCGCGGTTCCAGCACCTCGACCAGCCCGCGCAGCACCTCGCTGGCCAGCGGCACCAGTTCCATCCGCTCCTGCGACGTCCCCGTCCGCACCCGCAGCAGCGGCAGGTCGCTGGCCGCGATCCAGTCGAGCGTTTCCAGGATCTGCTCCGGCATCATCCGGTATTCGTGCAGCACCGTCAGAGGATAGGCCCGCCGCTCCATGTCGAGCCGTGCGATCACCCGCCACGATCCGCCGACGAGGTAAAGGCGCGGATGCTTCTGGTGGAACAGCTTCTTCATCTCGCCGACGACCTGGTGGATGTGCGCCCGCCGCGCCTTCGCCCCGCCCTCCAGCTGCTGCAACCGGAATGGCCCGAGCGGAGAGGTCGCCCGCGCGCCAACCTTGCCGTCGCCCACTTCCGCCAGTTCCATCGACGACCCGCCGATATCGCTGACGACACCGCGCGCATCGGGCCAGCCCAGCAGCACGCCCTGCGCCGAAAGCCGCGCTTCCTCGTCGCCGTCGATCACCCACAGCTTCAGGCCGGTTTCGTGCAGCACCTGATCGCGGAACTCCTGCCCGTCCGATGCCTCGCGCACCGCAGCCGTTGCCACCACCGTCAGCGGGGCCATGTCCATCCCCTCGGCCAGCAGCGCAAACCGCTTCAGCGCCGCCAGCGCCCGCTCGCGCCCGCGCGGGTTCAGCCGCCCGGTCTCGGCCAGACCCTGACCCAGCCCGCACATGATCTTTTCGTTGTAGAAGTAGGCGGGGCTCCGCGCCGCGCCGTCAAAAACCACCATCCGGACCGAGTTCGAGCCGACATCGACCACTCCGACCCGGCTCAGCGCCCTGGCCGAAGGGTCTTCGAACAGGGGCCGCCCGAAAGGCCCCCAATCATCGGTGGCAGGATCGGATCGGTCAGGCATAAGAGGTACTCCCAGGTCGGGGCGACCATGCCGCCCTGCGCGCCAAGGGTCAATCGGCGAGTGTCACCCGGCATAGGTCAGTCGGCGGCCAGTGCCAGCCGCGGCACGTCCTTGGCCCCCGCCGTTCCCCGCCCCGAGAGGGACGGGTTTTCCATGAAGAATCGATGACAATTGAACAGCTTGGCATCAGCCGCCTGCAATTCCCGCACGAACCGCCCGTCCGGCTGCAATACCCAGCTCTGCGTTTCGTCCGCAAGATTCGCAGCCATGATCTGACTTACGATCTGTTCCTTCACCGTCGCGTTCATGATCTCGACCAGCGTCTCGACCCGCCGCGTCAGGTTCCGCCCCATCCAGTCAGCGGACGAGATGAACACCCGTGCCTTCTTCGACGGCAATCCTTGCCCGTTGCCGAAGCAGACGATCCGGCTGTGCTCCAGGAACCGCCCGACGATCGACTTGACCCTGATGTTCTCGCTCAACCCGGCCACGCCCGGCCGGACGCCGCAGATCCCCCGCACGACAAGGCTGATCTTCACGCCCGCAGCACTCGCCGCGTACAGCGCGTCGATCACGTCGGGCTCGATCAGGCTGTTCATCTTTGCCCAGATCGCGGCCGGTTTCCCCGCCTTTGCGTGATCCGCCTCGGCCGCGATCATCTCGATCAGCCGCGATTTCAGGTTGATCGGCGAAATCGCAAGGTTTTCCAGCCCCTCGGGCTGCACATACCCGGACAGGTAGTTGAACACCTTGGTCGCATCCCGCCCCAGTGCCGGGTCGCAGGTGAACAGGCTCAGGTCGGTATAGATGCGGGCTGTAATCGGATGATAGTTGCCGGTCCCGTAGTGGGTGTACGTGACAAGGTTCTCGCCCTCGCGGCGCACGACGGTGCTGATCTTGGCATGGGTCTTGTAGTTGATGAAGCCATAGACGACATGCGCGCCCGACCGTTCCAGCCGCCGCGACTGGCGGATGTTCGCGGCCTCGTCGAAGCGTGCCTTCAACTCCACCAGCGCCGTCACTGACTTGCCCGCTTCGGCCGCCTCGCACAGGGCTTCGACGATCGGGCTGTCGCGGCTGGTGCGGTAAAGGGTCTGCTTGATCGCCAGCACATCCGGGTCGCGCGCCGCCTGCTGCAGAAAGCGGATCACCATGTCGAAGGTTTCGTACGGGTGATGCAGCAACATATCCTTTTGCCGGATCGCGGCGAACATGTCGCCCTCATGATCCTGTACCCGTTCCGGCACGCGCGGAATGAAGGTGGGCCACAGCAAATCGCGGCGGCTGTCGATCACCAGCTCCTTCAGGTCCGCGATTCCGAGCAGCCCGCGCACTTCGACCATTTCGGCATCGGTAACGCCCAATTCGTCCATGATAAGGGCCTGAAGGTCGTGCGGTGCGCCGGCGCTGATCTTCAGGCGGATCACCTCACCCCGGCGGCGGCGCTTCAACGCCGTCTCGAACTCGCGGACCAGATCCTCTGCCTCGTCCTCGACCTCCAGGTCGCTGTCGCGGAGCACGCGGAAGGTGCAATGTCCCCGATCCACATAGCCGGGGAACAGCATTCCCAGATGCAGCAGTAGAAGTTCTTCCAGCGGCAGGAAGCGATGCTCGCCTGCCTTTGCGGGCAGCGGCACGAAGCGGGCGATCTGTTGCGGGATCGGCAGCAGCGCCTGCAAGGCGCGCCCGTCGCGCGCACGCTCCAGTTGCAGGCCCAGGCAGAAGCCGGTGTTCGGGATGAAGGGGAACGGATGCGCCGGGTCGATGGCCAGCGGCGACAGCAGCGGGAAAACCTTTGCAAGAAAATGGGTTTCGAGGAACTTGAAGTCGCGCGCCGTCAGTTTCGAGCGTGTGAGCAGGCTGATCCCCTGCACCTCCATCTCGCGTTTCAGCTTGTTGAATGTGGCCTGCTGGGTCTGCATCAGGCGGCGCGCATCGGCGTTGATGAGCAGAAGCTGCTCCGCCGGCGTCAGCCCGTCTTCGGAAGCCATCGAGTTTCCCGCCCGCGCCAGCTCGCGCAGACCCGCCACGCGAACGGTATAGAATTCGTCGAGGTTGGTCGCCGAGATCGACAGGAACCGCAGCCGTTCCAGCAGTGGCACCCTCGGATTCGCGGCCTCTTCCAGCACCCGCCAGTTGAAGGCAAGCCAGCTCAATTCGCGGTTGAAGAAGCGCTTCGGGCCGGTACGGTCCGCCTCGGGCAGGGTTACAGGCTTGGCAAAGGGGGCCTTCAGGAAATCGGCTTGGGTCATCGTACTGGTGAACCTCTTGTTTTTCCGAAGGCTAGCCTGCGTCCCGCGGCCTGTCCAGCAAGGTGCCCGCCAATTGCCGCGTCACCGCGCGCCCTTCGGCCAGCGCCAGCGCGTCGAGCCGCGCCACCAGATCGCGCGCGGCGGCAAAGGACCGGTCCATGCGGCTGGCGAGATAGGGGATCAGCGCCGGCGCCACCGCGAGTTGGCGGTCCGCAAACAGCTTCACCAGAACGGCTGACAGCAGCGCGTCGTCGGGCGGATCAAGGCGCGTCAGCGGCATCGCCTGCATCCGGCTCTCCAGATCGGGCAGGGTCAGCCCCCAGTCGCGCGCAGGCCGGCTCGCCGTCACCAGCAGCGCTCCTGGTCGCGCGCTCATCAGATTGTGCAGGTGAAACAATGCGGTCTCGTCGCCAGCCGCCCCGGCCACCGCTTCGGCATCCTCGATCACCACGGCACCCGCTTCTGCCAGCGTCGGCAGATCGCGCCCGCCAAGACCCTCTGCACTGACCACCAGTGCTGCGCTTTCCGCGGCCCACACATGGGCCAGATGCGTCTTGCCCGCGCCGTGCGGCCCCAACAGCAGCATCCGCCCACCGGGCCATCCGCTCCAGCCGTCCAGCGCCGCCAGTGCCAGCGCGTTGGCGGGCGATACGAAGAAGTTCTCGCGCCCCAGCGCCACGCGCGCGGGCAGATCGAAGGCAAGCTGGCGTGTCACAGCCCGCCCTCATCCTCCCATTCGGGAATGCGCGCCTCTACCCCGCGATACAGCAGGCTGTCGCGATACTGCCCGATGGCAAAGCGCGCCAGCACCCCGATGATCGCCGTCACCGGCACCGCCACCAGCATGCCCACGAACCCGAAGACCGACCCGAAGGCCGACAGCGCGAACAGCAGCCACACCGGATGCAGCCCGACAGACCCTCCCACCAGCTTCGGCGACAGGATGTTGCCCTCGAAGAACTGGCCGAAGGCGAAGATCGCGGCGACCACCCCGATCGACCACCAGTCGCCCCAGAACTGGAACAGCGCGAGGCCGATCGCCAGCACCCCACCGACCAGCGACCCGACATAGGGGATGAAGGTGATCGCACCCGCAATCGCTCCCACGACCAGCCCGAACTGCAGCCCCGCCAGCATCAGCGCGATGGAATAGAACGTGCCGAGGATGACGCAGACGCTCACCTGCCCCCGTACGAACCCGGCCAGCACGCGGTCAATCTCCGTCGCCAGCATCCGCACGGTCGGCGCGTGGTCGCGCGGCAGCCAGCTGTCGACCCGCTCGACCATGTGGTCCCAGTCGAGCAGCATGTAGAAGGCCACCACCGGCACCACCACGATGAACACCACTACCGAAATCAGGCTCATGCGCCGAGGTCACGAGGCCGTCCAGCAGTTCCCCGCCCCGCGCGCTGATCGCATCGCCGATCTGTGACAGCGTCTGGCGCATGGTGCTCGTGCTGTCGCTCAATTCGGGGAAGCGCGACAGCAGGAAGGCCTGCAGTTGCTTGCTGATCTCGGGCGCCGACGAGATCAGCGCGCCCAACTGGCTGATCAGCGTCGGGATGACGGCCAGCACCAGGAGCACGAAAACGAGGATCGCGAGCAGCGAGATCACGACGGTCGCCGCCACCCGGCTCAACCCCAGGCGCTGCAGGCGGTCCGCCAGCGGATCGAGGAAATAGGCGATGGCGCTGCCCACCACGAACGGCAGGATCACGTCGCCCAGCAGATAAAGGACGGCGAAGAACACCAGGGCGGCGATGCCCCAGTATTTCACCTGATCCCGTACCGGCAAGGCCATCATGTGCATCCCCCGCTGTCACCCTTCCTTCTGGACGACGAAACCGCGTCGGGCAACCCCATGCCTGCCGCTCCCTTGCCCAGAACATGCGGATCGCATAAGCGATGCGCAACCGGATGCCCGAGAGAGAGAGACCATGCGCCTGTCCCGCTACTTCCTGCCCGTGCTGAAGGAAAACCCCTCCGAGGCGCAGATCGTCAGCCACCGTTACATGCTGCGCGCCGGCATGATCAAGCAGCAGGCTGCCGGCATCTATTCCTGGCTGCCGCTCGGCTACCGCGTGCTGCGCCGGATCGAGCAGATCGTGCACGAGGAACAGCAGAAGGCAGGGCACATTCCGCTCCTCATGCCGACGCTGCAATCGGCGGACCTGTGGCGCGAAAGCGGCCGCTATGACGACTACGGCGAAGAGATGCTGCGCATCACCGACCGTCACAAGCGCGACCTGCTCTACGGTCCCACGAACGAGGAGATGATCACCGACATCTTCCGCAGCCACGTGGGCAGCTACAAGGATCTGCCGCTGACGCTCTATCACATCCAGTGGAAGTTCCGCGACGAAATCCGCCCCCGCTTCGGCGTGATGCGGGGCCGCGAGTTTCTGATGAAGGACGGCTACAACTTCGACGTGGACGTGGACAGCGCGCTGCACGCCTACAACCGCCACATGGTCAGTTACCTTCGCACGTATGAGCGGATGGGCCTGCAGGCGATCCCGATGCGTGCGGCCTCCGGGCCCATCGGCGGCGACAACACGCATGAATTCCTCGTCCTCGCCTCCACCGGTGAAAGCGAGGTCTTCTATGACAGCGCCATCACCGACCTGAAGTTCGGTGACCGCGTGGTGAACTACGACGACCGCGCCGAATGCGCGGCCATCGTCAAGGAATGGACGACCCCCTACGCCCGCACGGACGAGACGCATGACGAGGCGATCTTCAACGCCATCCCCGAAGCGCGCCGCAAATCCTCGCGCGGGATCGAGGTGGGCCAGATCTTCTTCTTCGGCACCAAGTATTCCGAACCGATGGGCGCCTTCGTCACGAACGAGAACGGCGAGCGTGTGCCGGTCCAGATGGGCAGCCACGGGATCGGCGTGAGCCGCCTTCTGGGCGCGATCATCGAGGCCAGCCACGACGACAAGGGCATCATCTGGCCCGAGGGCGTCACACCCTTCCCGGTCGGCATCGTCAATCTCAAGCAGGGCGACGCCGCCACCGACGAGGCCTGTGCCAAGCTTTACCACGCGCTCATCGCCCGCGGCCTGGAACCGCTTTACGACGACCGTGACGAGCGGGCGGGTGCCAAGTTCGCCACGATGGACCTGATCGGCCTGCCCTGGCGCATCACCGTCGGCCCCCGCGGCCTTGCCTCCGGGAAAGTTGAATTGACCTCGCGCCGCACCGGCGTCAGCGAGGAGATGACGGCGGAAGATGCCGTGGCGCGCGTGGCGGCGATCTACGCCGGGCGCTGAACGTCGCGCTGGCGGAAAGGCCGGGGGGCCGTCTGCCCCCCGGACCCCCCGAGGATATTTTCGCCAAGATGAAAGCCGGGCCGGACTGCGGCTTCGCCGAAGAGGACCAGATGGCCATCCGCACACCGCCCTTCGCCGCCTTCGAATGGATGATCGCCTGGCGCTATCTGCGCGCGCGCCGGGCCGAGGGCGGCGTGTCGGTGATGACCTGGATCAGCCTGATCGGCATCACGCTGGCGGTTTTCGCGCTGATCGCCACGCTGGCGGTGCGGGCCGGGTTCCGCGCCGAGTTCGTCGACACGATCCTGGGCGCGAACGCCCATGTCACCGTCTATTCCACCCCGTGGGAGAACGAGACCGGGCCAGACGCTGCGCACGATTCGCGGATTATGACGCCCTGGCCGACCCGCCTTGCCGCCGTGCCCGGCGTGACCCGGGCCGCGCCGCTGATCAAGGGGCAGGTCATGGTGACGGCCCAGGGCCGCAGCACCGGGGCCGAGGTCTTCGGCATCCGCGCCGCCGATCTCGCGACCATCCCGCGCATCGCCCATCCGCGCCGACAGCTCGGCGACCTCGCGCGGTTCGACGAGGGGCATCGCGATCGGTTCGGGCGTGGCGCGCGAACTGGGCGTGACGGTCGGCGACCGGATCCGGCTGATCTCGCCCGACGGCGTCAAGACGGCCATCGGCACCAGCCCGCGCGTCAACGCCTATGAGGTGGTCTACATCTTCACCGCCGGGCGCTATGACATCGACCAGACCCGCATCTACATGCCCTTCGCCGAGGCGCAGAGCTTCTTCAACCGCGAGGGCATGGCCGACGAGATCGAGGTGATGGTCGACGACCCCGACCATGTCGAGGATCTGTCGCCCGCCGATGCTGGCTGCGGGCGACGAGCGCACGCTTCTCTGGACCTGGCGCGACAGCGCGGGCGGCTTCCTGCGGGCGCTGAACATCGAGGACAACGTGATGTTCGTGATCCTGTCGGTGCTGGTGCTGATCGCGGCGATGAACATCGTCTCGGGCCTGATCATGCTGGTGAAGAACAAGGGCCGCGACATCGGCATCCTGCGCACGATGGGGCTGACCGAAGGCTCGATCCTGCGGGTGTTCTTCATCTGCGGCGCGTTCACCGGGGTGATCGGCACGGCGATGGGGGTGCTGCTGGGCTGCCTCTTCGCGATCTACATCGACCCGATCTTCAGTCTCGTGAACTACGTCTCGGGCGGCGGGGTCTGGGATCCGTCGATCCGGGGCATCTACGCGCTGCCCGCCAAACTGCAATGGCACGACGTGCTGTCGGCCGTGGCCCTGTCGCTGGGCCTGTCGTTCGTCGTCACCATCTTCCCGGCCCGCCGGGCGGCCCGCATGAACCCGGTCGAGGCGCTGCGCTATGAGTGAGCCGATGCTGCGTTCTCGACGGCCTCGAGAAGAGCTACAACCGGGGCAAGCCGTCCGAAGTGCAGGTGCTGCGCGGGCGCAACCCTGACGGTGCAACCGGGCGAGGTGGTGGCGCTGGTCGCGCCGTCGGGTGCGGGGAAATCGACGCTGCTGCACATCGCGGGGCTGCTGGACATGGCCGACGCGGGCGAAGTGCGCCTTGCCGGCCGCGACATGAACGGCCTCGGCGACCGGGCACGGACCGAGGCGCGGCGCGCCGAGGTCGGCTTCATCTACCAGTTCCACCACCTGCTGCCGGAGTTCTCGGCGCTGGAGAACATCGTCCTGCCGCAGCTGGCGAACGGTGTGCCCAAGGCACAGGCCGAGGCGCGCGCGATGGACCTGCTGACGCGCGTCGGCATCGCACCGCGCGCGCCGGCACCGTCCGGCAGCCCTGTCGGGCGGCGAGCAGCAGCGCGTCGCCTTCTGCCGGGCGCTGGCCAATGCGCCGAAGCTGCTGCTGGCCGACGAACCGACCGGCAACCTCGACCCCGACACCTCCGACCAGGTGTTCGCGACGCTGATGGAGCTGGTGCGCGAAACCGGCCTTTCGGCGCTGATCGCCACCCACAACCTGGAGCTTGCGGCGCGGATGGACCGCATCGTGCACCTGCAGGCGGGCCACGTCGTCTGACGTTGCACAGGGGCCGCCCGCGTGGTTTGATCGTGCCAAACCACAAGGGAGGCCCCGATGCAGTCCGTTTCGCCCGCCATGCTGCTGGCGCCCCTTGCTCTTGTCGGCCTGCTTGCCGCCTGCCTGCCGCAGGGAACAACGACCGCCGAGGCAATCCCGACCGGCGCCGAAGATTTCGAGAGCTATTGTGCGCGCTGTCATGGCCCGACCGGCATCGGCGACGGGCCGGACGCGGCGGGCCTCGAAAAGCGTCCCGCGAACCTGACCACCATCGCCAGCCGCAATGGCGGCACTTTCCCGATGACCCGTGTCATGGCCCATATCTGGGGCTACGCGCAGGAAAACGGCCGCGTCATGCCCAAGTTCGCCCCGCTGCTTGACGGCAACATCGTGCTGTTCGACAGCGGCGACGGCATCGCCACGCCCACGCCGGTCCGGCTGGTACAACTCGGGCAGTATGTGAAGGGACTGCAGGTGCCGAAGGGCTGAAAGCGGTTAACGCGCCGCGGAAAACCCGGCGGGATCAACGGGGTTTCGCGTGTCGCACTGTGCGACACCTGCGCTACTTCGCTGCCGCCAGGTCCGGCATATCCCCCGGTGTCAGCCCCGCAATCTCCAGGATCAGCTTGCGCCGCACCGCCGCCGCGAAGCTCTCGCGCCCCTCGGCCGCCACCACGAAGGCCCCCGGCCCGCCGATGATCTGCTCTGCATAGGCCCTTTCCAGGTTCACCCCCGACCAACTCCGGCACTCCTTGCACAGGATCGGCAGGCCGTTGATCGTGATCCCAGCCGCGACCACCTGATCCCGCGCAATCGGAACCGGCGGTGCACCATAGTTATTGGCGCTGTCACCCGAGAAATCGATCACCCGCCGAAGCCCGTCGATCCCGTTCGCCTCGATCAGCCGCTGCCCCTCGACCAGCGCTGCCCCGATGGCGTTCCGCCCATAGGCCTGGCGGGATGGCACCAGCAGCGCAGCGGCGAAACGCTCCGCCGCAGCTTCGCTGTCGATTACCGTCCAGTCCGCCACGACGGCCTGATTGGCGGCCCATTCCACATAGGTCACCGCGATCCGTCCGGTCAGCCCGTTGAGGATCGCCCCCTGCACTGCCGCATCCCGGAACGCGGTCGCGTAGCCCTGCCTCTGGAAGGCGATCTCCTGATCCGTGATCGACCCCGACGCATCGGCGAGCAGCACCAGCTCCAGATCGACCTCCTGCGCGGCGGCAGGGGCGGCGAGGCAAAGGGCCAGGGCGAAGAGGACGCGGCGCATCTGCAGCAGTGTAGTGCCGTGCCGCGCCCCGAACAGGCCTGTCACACCAACGTGAGCCGCCGCCGCCGTCCGAGGACCAGCCCCGCCAGCGCCCCCAGCAGCAGGATGGCCGACGCAGGCAGCGGCACCGGTGCGATGGCCTCGTTCACCACGCCCGCGATCGCCGTGTGGACCGTGTCGCTGGGGTGTACCGGATCGAAGAAGGCAAGCTGGCTCGCCACATCCGGACTGCAGGTCACCACGTCGGGAATGTAGCAGGGGGTCGATGCGTCGAGCACGCCGAACGCAGCGGGGTCCGCCAGCAGATCGACGAACAAACCGGCAATGTCTATCTCGATGATGTCCAGCCCACCCGCCTTTAGTCCGGCAAGTTCGGCTGCAAGCGTCGCGTTGTAGGCCGCCGTCGCGGCCGAGGCGAGCGGCGACAACGCGGTGGCGGCATAGGCAGGAACCCGCCCCAGGTCCGGCAGGTTCAGAACGACGAAGCTGGTCACGCCACCGCCCGACAGCGAGGCTATCGCGCCCGCCACACCCTTCGCCGCCGCAATGCCCGCACCAATCACGCCGTCGGTGTCCACGGTTCCCGCGACAAGCGCATCCAATGCGTTCATCAGGTCGTTCGCGCCCATCCAGATCGCAGCCAGAGCCGAGTCGCCAAGTGCCGCGTCGGGGACCATCTGATCGAACAACGACACCTGCAGGCCAAGATCGGGGATGGAATCGCCATTCTCGATCACGGTCGCACCGCCATAGGCGAAGTTGGCAGTGGCTCGCCCTGAATTTGAAAACTGCGCCGCCACGCTTTCGGCCCAGACCGGACCGTTCGAGAAACGCCCGTCGGCGTAGGGTGCGCCCGGCACGGTCCCCCCGGTAGAGGCAAAGAGGTTTCCGGGGTCCGAAAGACTGTCACCGAAAACGAAGAAACTCGTATAGCCGCCCGTCGTTGCGGCAGAGGCCGCAGTGGCAAGCATCGCAACAGTTGCACATGCAACAACAACACTCGAGAACCGTACCATCATCTCTCCCTGATCTTGTCCTCTGGGCCGATGCCGTGCCGACCCCGGCGCGGACCCTACCGCCCGTTTGCAACAAGCCGAAGGCGCGCAAACGTATAGGAGGGCGGACTGTGTCGCAGGCGGGGGGCGGTTCGCCGCCGCGCGGGGAGCTGGCCTCAGAACTGCAAGCACTGGTCCAGTGCTGCGCGCAAAGCCTTGCTCGAACCGGCGAGCGAGACGGGTCCGATCGCCCTGCCGTCCACCACAAGCTCGGCGACGTTGTCCCGTCCGGCCAGCCACGACGCG
Organism: uncultured Alphaproteobacteria bacterium; assembly: GCA_963777765.1. Classification (GTDB taxonomy): domain Bacteria; phylum Pseudomonadota; class Alphaproteobacteria; order Rhodobacterales; family Rhodobacteraceae; genus Aliitabrizicola. Next base: position 705,374 of record CAVZRP010000009.1, read on the forward strand.
AGGGGGCTGCCGTTCAGCGTGACCATGTAAGCGCCGCCGCTGGTCGCCTCGCGCCGGGCCGGGCCGCCGATGGGGCCGTGCGAGGCGAAGCGGAACTCCAGCGCAAGCTGATCGGCGGCTGGCGCCTCATGGAACAGGAGCGCGAGCCAGGGCTGCCCGGCAAGACAGAAGGCCGCCATGCTGCGCAGACCTCCCGGCCCGCCGACAACCGCGACGGGGGGCGAACCGTCGGGCCGCCGCAACTCCCACCGGGCCGGGTCGGGTGCTGTGTCGGCGGGGGGCGTTGCGGGCGCTTCGGCAGCGGCCTCGGGTGCCGGAGCGACGCCGGTCTTGCCCGCGAAGTCCAGCCGCTTCTCGCAGCCGTCGATCCCGGCTGTCGGCGGGTCGCAGAACTGGCCGTGCAGATAGGCCACCACCGTCTGCCCCTGAATCTCGATCCCCTGGGCATAGTCGGACCAGGCGACCGTGTGGCCCGCCGGGCCGGACAGCCAGACGCTGACCGGGCAGCCGGCGGAGCCGCAGAAGTAGCTGACCGCATTCTCGCAGGTCAGGCCCGCCAGGTTCATCACGTAATCCGGCCTGCCGTCGCCGTTCAGGTCCACCTCGGTCAGGTAGTCCGGCCCGGTCGAGGGGGTGCCGCCCGCCTCGGTGCAGGCCGCGAAATTCTCGGCCGTCGCGGCCTCGATCTCGGGCGGGGTCTGGGCGAGGGCGGGGGTGCAGAGCAGGAGCGCGGCAGTCAGGGCACGAAGAACGGGGCGGAGCATGGCAAGGGCTTTCTGGGAAATGGGGGTCCGGACGGGAAAGCTGCGGGCAATGATTGCTTGTCGGCGGCGGAGCGGATCGGGTCAACCAATTTTGGCCGGGACGGCAGATGTCCCACGCGCGTGACGTTTTTCAAGCAGTTGTTATCATGGGATTATCGCGATTTCGTTAGCGATTTCGAAAGGTTTGGAGGCAGGTGGCGCATGGGGGGGCGCGGCGTGGCGTGAGCCCGCGCGGCGGGATTGCCGCGCGCCCTGTCCGACGTGCAGGGCGAGGTTCACCGCGTCGATGCAATGGGGGGATCGGGCGGAGACCTTCGGCCAACAGATTGTTAACCGTGACTTGCGAGCATGGCGGCATGTCGCGCTATCTTCGCCCAAGACGGCCCGGTGCCTCGATCTTCTTCACGGTGACGCTGGCCGAACGGGGGACGGACCGGCTGGTGCGGCATGTCGATCTGCTGCGCGCGGCGGTGCGCCAGACACGGGCAGAGCGACCCTTCGGCATCGACGCCTGGGTGGTGCTGCCGGACCATCTGCATTGCGTCTGGACCCTGCCGGAGGGGGATACGGAGTATGCGGTGCGCATGGGCGCGATCAAGGCGCGGTTTTCGATGGCGATCCGTAGGGCGGGGTTCACCCCGCCGCACCGCGATGGCGGGGTGAACCCCGCCCTACGGAGAGGGCGAGCGTCGGCATCTGGCAGCGGCGGTTCTGGGAACATCACATCCGGGACGAGGCCGATTGGCAGGCACATGTGCAGTATTGCTGGATCAACCCGGTGAAGCACGGGTTCGTCTCGGAACCATGGGAATGGCCCTATTCGTCGTGGCATCGGGACAACCGCCCGTAGGGTGCGCATTCATTGCGCACCGCTGCGCGACGGGTACGGGAAAGGGTAGGGTGCGCATTTATTGCGCACTGCGGCGAGAGTGGAAAGTGGAGGGTGCGCAATGAATGCGCACCCTACGACTACGACTTGTCACGGCTTGCTAAATTTCCGGAAAAACACGAGAGAATTCCTGTGCGTGGACCTGTTGCAAAAAGCTCACCATAGTTAATCTCGTGTCTATTGGCAAAGTAGTGACTTTCCGCAACAATGCAAAAAATTGCAAGTACGTCGTGAATGATGACAAAAAATGCGCCGTATTCTTTGTCGTCGCTTATTGCAAATCTATAAAAGAATTGATCTTCAAAAGTCTCTTTGCCCTGCTTCAGCCAATACCTTCCATGAAAACTCTCTTCGACAAGTGCAATAAACTTAGAATTGAACATCAAAAGGATTAGGAAGCCACCTTATTAAAATTCTTTGCTCAGTAGTGATAGGTTTTCCGGTCTGCTCGCTCCACATCGCACAAGTCTGCTTTGCGGCCCATGGATTAAGCCATTGCGAAAATAATCTTTTGTTTACAGCAACCTCCAATAGATCGCCAAAGCCGTTCACCGACAGGCTGGCCTCCTCTGAATGGGTGTCAATGTACGAGAGAACTTCTGGTGTATTGTTTGCGACACCTTTAGCCGTTTTTTCGAACTCTTCTTTGAATTTTTCAGGAAAGAAGGCGGCCCCAGCACTGAATACCATGAGCGCAGCAGACTTGATCCCACTGCGACGTTCCTCCATTGCATCTGCGACATGCAGGAAACTCGTGGCCTTTAGGGCGGAACTTTCTTGTGAACATTATTCGCGGTGGAGCATGTTCAATCGTACTTGCGCGCTCAGAACCACCACAAAACACACAAAACTTGACGCTGGTGGGTAGCAGACTGCGTCGATTTCTAGGCAATCAATTCGCCTTTATGTTTGATGTTCGCCTCACCCCCACACCCCCTCAAACTCCCGCCATTCCCCCTTGCTCATCCCGCTCGTCGCCTGCGTCACCACCTCGCCCTTGAGCATCCGCCGAACACACTCCACCGCCTTCGCGGACAGCGTCACCCCGCCCATCCGGTAGTCCGCGAAGGCCCCGTAGGCGATCGGCACCCAGTCCGCCACGCAGGCCGCAATGGCCTCGGCGTAGACGCGGATTTCGTATTGGGCGTGGGGGTCGGCGCGGAGGCGGAGGAAGTGGAACAGGTTGTGCAGGTCCACCTTCCAGTACCATTGGGTGTAGATGTTGGCGGGCAGGTTCATGCGGGCAAGCTCGCGGGCGAGGCCCTGCTGGGGGGCGCCGTCGGGCTGGGTCTGCGACAGCATCGCCTCGTAATGGTCATAGCTGCGGGCGGCGTCGGATTTCAGGATGTCGAGCACGCGCGCGGCTTCGGGGCCGGACAGCACCTCGCCCCGGCCCTGGTTGTTGACGGTGCTCTGGGCGGCGAGTTGCGACGGATCGGGGATGTAGAACTCGCGGTCGAGGATCGAGTAGCGGGCCGAGTACTCGTTGACGTTGGCGGTGCGGTGGCGAATCCACTGGCGGGCGACAAAGACCGGCAGCTTCACGTGCAGCTTGATCTCGCACATCTCGAACGGGGTGGAGTGCCAGTGCCGCATCAGGTAGCGGATCAGCCCCTCGTCGTTGGAGACGTGTTTCGTGCCCGCGCCATAGCTGACGCGGGCGGCCTGCACGATGGCGGCATCGTCGCCCATGTAGTCGATCACCCGGATGAAGCCGTGATCCAGCACCGGGTGGGCGCGGTAGAGATGCGCCTCCATCCCTTCGGACACGGCGCGCAGCGTGGGGCGGGGGGTGGCGCGGGCGGCCTCGATCTCGGCGGTCTGTTCGGGGGAGAGGGGCATCGGGGCCTCCTGTGGGGCGCTAGATATGGGGTTGGTTGTTGATGATGCTACGATGGGTGGGGAATGGGGGCAAGCGGGGGGTGCGGGTTGTCCACAGGGAATGAGGTGGAGCTTGTGCGGTGCCCGAACCGAGGGGGGGGCGAGAAGCGCCCTGCCCGCGGGGGCGGTTCGGGCGCTGCCCGTGCAGGGCGCAGGGGCGGGCGGCGGCGCGAGGGTCTGGTCGCTTTCCTCTGCCGCGTTCCGGCGCTAGGGTCGCCCGGATACAGGCGAACAGGGAGAATGCCATGAAAGTCCGCTATCTGCACACGATGCTCCGGGTGAAGGATCTGGAGAAGTCGATCGCCTTCTGGAAACTTCTGGGGCTGGAAGAGACGCGGCGGATCGTGAACGACAAGGGGCGCTTCACGCTGGTGTTCCTGTCGCCGCCCGGTCAGCCGGACTGCCCGGTGGAGCTGACCTACAACTGGGATGGCGATGACGGGCTGCCCGGCGACAGCCGCCATTTCGGACACCTCGCCTATGATGTCGAGAACATCTACGAGATGTGCGCCCATCTGCAGGCGAACGGCGTGGTCATCAACCGCCCGCCGCGGGACGGGCGGATGGCCTTCGTCCGCTCGCCCGACAACCAGTCGGTCGAGCTGTTGCAATGGGGCGATGCCTCGCTGCCGCCGGCGGAGCCGTGGCTGAGCATGCCGAACGTCGGCCACTGGTGAGGCCCGCTCAGGGCAGCGTGTAGGCCAGGATGAAATCCCCCGGCTTGGTCCCGACCGAGCCGTGGCCGCCCGCGACGATGACCACGTATTGCCTGCCGTCGATGGCGTAGGTCATCGGCGTGGACTGGCCGCCGGCGGGCAGTCGGGCCTGCCAGAGCTTCTCGCCCGTCGTCAGGTCATAGGCGCGCAGGTAATCGTCGACCGCCGCCGCAAGGAAGGCGACACCGCCCGCCGTGATGATCGGCCCGCCGATGCCGGGCACGCCAAGCTCGAACGGCAGGGGCAGGGGCGTCATGTCGCGCACGGTGCCGTTCTTGTGGCGGTAGACGATCTCGCCCGTGCGCAGGTCGGCCCCGGCGACGAAGCCCCAGGGCGGGGCGGAGCAGGGGATGCCGAGCGGCCCGAGGAAGGGGCCGAGGAACACGCCGTAGGGCGCGCCGTCATTGCGGTTCAGGCCCTGCTCGCTGCCCTTGACCCGTTCGCCCGGCGGCGGGATGTCGGCGGCGGGGACGAGGCGCGAGGTGAAGGGCAGGTAGGTCGGCATCCCGAACATCACCTGCCGCACCGGATCGACGGCGACCGAGCCCCAGTTGAACACGCCGAAGTTGCCCGGGATAGATGATCGAGCCCTTCAGCGACGGCGGCGTGTAGCGCCCGTCGTAGTTCAGCCGGTGAAAGTCGATGCGGCAGATCAGCTGGTCGAACATCGTGACGCCCCACATGTCCGCCTCGCGCAGCGTCGGCGGCTTGAAGCTGAGCGCCGAGGTCGGCTGGGTGGGCGCGCTGAAATCCTCGGGGATCGCGCCGCTGGGGGCCGGCTCTTCGGTGATGGGCAGGATCGGCTCGCCGGTCGCGCGGTTCGAGCACATAGATATCGCCCTGCTTGGTGGGGGCGACCAGCGCGGGCAGCGCCTCGCCGTTCGGGCCGGTCAGGTCGACCAGGACGGGCTGCGCGGGCACGTCCATGTCCCACAGGTCGTGGTGGACGAACTGCTGCATCCAGCGGTCCGCGCCCGTGTCGATGTCGAGCGCGACGATGCCCGCCGAATACTTTTCGACATTGGCCGAGCGCGCCCATGCCGAGCTGGTCGGGCGTCTGATTGCCCATCGGGATGTAGACCAGGCCCAGCGCCTCATCGACCGAGAAGACCGACCAGCTGTTGGGCGAGTTGGTGGTGTAGGTCTCGCCCGCTGCGACGTCGATCGGCGCGGTGGCGGTCGGGATTGCCGCTGTCCCAGTTCCACAGCAGCGCGCCGGTGTCGATGTCAAGGCGCGGATGACGCCGGACTGCTCCTTGGTGGAGTAGTTGTCGTTGACCGCGCCGCCGATGATCAGCTTGCCGTCCACGGCCACGGGCGGCGAGGTGGAGTAGTAGTAGCCCGCCGGATCGTACTTCATGCCCCGTTCCAGATGCAGCGTGCCGCCTTCGGCGAAGATCGGCGCAGACCTTGCCCGAACGCGCGTCGAGCGCGATCAGGCGGGCGTCGGCGGTGGGCAGGTAGATGCGCTCGGCGCAGGGGCTGCCCGCCTCGCGCGCCGGGTCGCGCCAGTAGGTCACGCCCCGGCAGGTCTGGTGCTGGCGGCTGGGGTTCAGGCCGGAATTGGCATCGAACTTCCACTTCTGCTGGCCGGTCGCCGCGTCGATGCGCGATGGCCCAGTTGTGCGGCGTGCAGACATAGAGGCGTGTCGTCGATCTTGATGCGGGGTGACCTGATAGGTCGTCTCGCCGATGTCGTCCGGCCGCTTCACGTCGCCGGTCTGGAACGTCCAGGCGGGGACGAGCGTGGCGACGTTCTCCGTGGTGATCTGGGTCAGCGGCGAATAGCGCTGGCCGTAGGGGGTGCGGCCGTATTGATGCCAGTCGTCATCGGCGAAGGTCGCGCCGGTGTTGGCGTTGGGCGTGACGGCCTCGGCGCTGAGTTGGCCGTTGATCGCCGAGGGCTCCTGGAACATGGACCAGACGGCGAGGGCCACGCAGATCAGCAGCGAGAGGCCGATGGCGAGGCCGGGCGCGGGACGGCCCTGCTCGGTCCGCAGGCCGCGCCGGACGGGCGGCAACCAGAGCCAGATGCCGAGGAGCACGAGCAAGCCGCCGCGCGGGGCAAGCTGCCACCAGTCGAAGCCCACCTCCCATACCGCCCAGCCGAGCGACGCCAGCAGAATCAGCGCGTAGACCGGCAGAGCTGTCGCGCTGCGGCGAAAGAGGAGCGCCGAGGTCACGAGCAGACCGAGGCCGAGTGCCGCGTAGAACGGGCTGCCGCCAAGGCTCACCAGCCAACCACCGAGGGCGACGAGGGCAAGACCGAGTACGCCAAAGGCGAGCGCAGGAAGGACGGTTCTCATACGGGACTCCGTTCGCGGTGCAAGACTGTGACGGCGCGAGGTTAGCAAAGAAATCCCGGCGTGGCGGGAGGTTTTCTTGGGCGGCCCCGGCGGGGCGGGCGAGGTGATGCAAGCCCGCCGCTGAACCGTGTGCGTGGTACGACGTGACCGCGATCGCTGTCCGGCAGATACGGCTTGGGGCGCTTGGTCCGCCCGTCACATTCGCCGCATCCCGCCCGGCAGCACTAGGCGTAAGTCGTGAGGCTGCGGCGCGGCGATCTCACGGCATCGCTCTGCACTGCAGAGTTCATACATGCAAATGCTGGAAAGTCCTGAGATTGCGTTCAGGTTTCGCAGGCCGGAAGGTGCCTGTCGCGTAAACCTGATGCGCGATCGGAGAGTGCTACCTGCCGGGATCGCCAAGCGGAGTGGCTGGCATTATCGGTCCTTCCGCAGGCCCGCGCAGGTGATGCCGCGCCGTTCGCTAGTAGATGTAGCGGATCTGCTCGGTCCAGAACCGCTCCATCCGTTTCAGTGAAATGTTGATCTCGTCCATCGCCTGCGGGCTCATCATGCCGCGGCGGTCGAGCTGTTCGGCCTGACGGGCGAACAGCTCGGTCAGGATGGAGCGGATGCGGCCACCTTTGTCGGTCAGGCGGACACGGACCGAACGCCGGTCGAGCTGGGACCGCTGGTGGTGCATGTAGCCAAGCTCCACCAGTTTCTTGAGGTTGTAGCTGACATTCGAACCCTGATAGTAGCCGCGCGATTTCAGCTCGCCCGCCGTCACCTCGTTGTCGCCGATGTTGAACAGCAAGAGGGCCTGGACCGAGTTGATCTCGAGCACGCCCAGACGTTCGAACTCGTCCTTGATCACGTCGAGCAGCAGTCGGTGAAGGCGTTCCAGAAGCACGAGACTTTCGAGAAAGGCGGCGAGCTGCACCTTCTGCGTGCCCTCGAATATGGCAATGGGGCCGTTCTCCGCGCTCATCTCTGTCTCCGTCCTCGACCTGTTGGCGATGCAGAGTTCGAGCGAAAGCGCAAATATTCGGTAAATCAGCGAAAAAAGCGTCAGCGGACCTGTGTCAGGCGGGTGCGGGCAAAGGTCGCGATGCGACCCACGAGGGGGGCAAATCGGTCGGGCGGGACGGTCTGGCCCAGCATCCAGCCGATCAGGTCCTGGTCATTCTCGGCCAGCAGCGCGTCGTAGAGATCGAGCGCGGCAGGATCGAGGCTGGACAGCTGCGCGTCGGCGAAGGGGCCGAGGATCAGATCCATCTCTTTCATGCCGCGCCGCCACGAGCGCATGGTCAGACGTTTCAGCCGCGCCGCTTCCGCCTCAGCCATGCCCGATCCCCCTTGAAGCGCCCTTTTGCGCGGCCTAAGACGCAGCGGCATCCCCTTCAGTCCGGAGTTCGCCGATGGCCTTCCTGTCCGATACGCTCGCCCGCGTCAAACCCTCGGCGACCATTGCTGTCACCAACAAGGCGCGTGAACTTGCCGCAGCGGGGCGCGACATTATCGGGCTGGGGGCGGGCGAGCCGGATTTCGATACGCCGCAGAACATCAAGGATGCGGCGAAGCGGGCGATCGAGGCGGGCAAGACCAAGTATACGGCGGTTGACGGAATCCCCGAGCTGAAGCAGGCGATCTGCGCCAAGTTCAAGCGCGAGAACGGGCTGGACTACACGCCCGCGCAGGTGACGGTGGGAACGGGCGGCAAGCAGACGCTCTACAACGCGCTGATGGCGACGCTGAACCCCGGCGACGAGGTCATCATTCCCGCGCCCTACTGGGTCAGCTATCCCGACATGGTGCTGCTGGCGGGCGGCACGCCTGTGCCGGTGGTCGCGGGCATCGACACGGCGTTCAAGCTGACGCCGGCGCAGCTTGAGGCCGCGATCACGCCGAAGACGAAGTGGTTCATCTTCAACTCGCCGTCGAACCCGACCGGCGCGGGCTATACCCGGGCCGAGTTGCGCGCCCTGTGCGATGTCCTGCTGCGCCACCCGCATGTCTGGATCATGTCCGACGACATGTACGAGCATCTGGTGTTCGACGATTTCGAGTTCACCACGCCCGCGCAGATCGAGCCCGCGCTTTATGACCGGACGCTGACCTGCAACGGCGTGTCGAAAAGCTATGCGATGACCGGCTGGCGGATCGGCTACGCCGCCGGTCCCGCTGCTCTGATCAAGGCGATGGGCACGATCCAGTCGCAGAGCACGTCGAACCCCTCGTCGGTCTCGCAATACGCCGCGCTGGAGGCACTGACGGGGCCGCAGGATTTCCTCGCGCCGAACCGGAAGCTCTTCCAGAGGCGGCGCGACCTGGTGGTGGGGATGCTGAACGAGGCGAAAGGCATCACCTGCCCTGTGCCGGAAGGGGCATTCTATGTCTATCCCGACATCTCGGGCTGCATCGGGCTGACCAGCGCCGGCGGTACACGGATCACCGACGACGAGGTCTTCGCGACCGCGCTGCTGGAAGAGACCGGGGTGGCGGTGGTGTTCGGATCGGCCTTCGGACTTTCACCGAACTTCCGCGTCAGCTACGCTACTTCGGACGCGGCTCTGCGCGAGGCGTGCAGCCGCATCCAGCAGTTCTGCGCGGGCTTGCACTGAACGGAGGGGCAATGGCGGGCGATCTGCCGGACTACTATTTTCGCATCCGCGAGAACGGCGCGACTGTGTTCCGCGTCGATACCGAGAACCGCCAGCGCCGCATCGACATGGAGCCGGTCGCCACGGTGAACACCGAGAACGGCAAGGTGAAGCCGCAGGGCGACCGGGTGCTGTCGCCCGGCGATCTGGCGGCGATCGAGGACTGGCTGGCGGAGCGGCGCGCGGTGCTGGCGGCGCGGCAGGTGGATGACATCCTGCGCGCGGTCGATCACCTGAACCTGACGACACACTGGGCGCAGACGCGCGCGACCGACGCCGAACTGGACGCGGTGACCGATGCCCTGCTGCTGGCGATGCACGACCTGCGCTCGGTCCTGGTGCGGCGCAAGTCGGAGCGTCTGCTGGCGGAGGACGGGGCGGAGTGACGCGGGGAAAGAGTGGGGGCCAGCCCCCACGCCCCCGGGATACTTTCGCCAAGATGAATGCAGGGCCGGGTTCTAGTCTGCGGCCGGTGCCCGCAGCCAGAAGCGGGTCATGAGCAGGACAGCCGCGACGGTGAGGCCGATGACGAGGCCGAGCCAGAGCCCCACCGCGCCGTATCCCAGCGGGAAGGCCAGCAGGTAGCTGACCGGGATGCCGATCACCCAGTAGCTGATGGCGGCGAGCCACATCGGTACGCGGGTGTCCTTGATCCCGCGCAGCAGGCCCAGCGCCATGACCTGCGCCGCGTCGGCCATCTGGAACATCGCGGCGAGTGCCAGCAGCGTGACGCCGATGGCGACGATTTCCTCGGAGCCGGGCTTGGCGCGGTCGAGGAACAGCGAGATCAGCGGCTCCGGGAAGCTGAGGAACAGGATCACCATCGTCACGCCGAAGCTCATCGACAGCGCGATGGCAGTACGGGCACCATCGCGCAGGCCCTGCGGGTCGCCCTGACCCACGGCGCGACCGGCGCGGACGGTGGCCGCATTCGAGAGGCCAAGATGGACCATGAAGGCCAGCGCCGCCACCTCGAGCGCGATCCCGTGGGCGGCAAGCTCGCGCGTGCCGATCCACCCCATCATCAGGGCAGAGGCCTGGAACAGGCCGCTTTCGGCCAGGCCGGTCAGCCCGATCGGCAGGCCCAGGCGGAACACCTGACGCAGCGCGTGGGGATCGGCGCGCCAGAACCGCTGGAACAGGTGGAAGCGGCGCAGTTCCGGCAGCCAGCCGGCGTAGGCCGCAAGCACGAGAACGGTCGCGACCTGCGAGACGACCGAGGCGATGGCCGCGCCGCGCACGCCCAGTTCGGGGAAACCCCAGTTGCCGAAGATGAGCGCCCAGTTGACGACGATGTTCAGCCCGACGGCGGTGATCGTGGCCCAGAGCACGACCTGGGTGCGCCCCAGCGCCGCGAGATAGCTTTTCAGTGCCATCACCAGCAGCGCCGGAATCATGCCGGCCCCCGCAACGCGCAGGAAGTCCTGCCCCAGTGCTGCGACGTCCGGCTTCTGGCCGAGCGCCAGCAGCACCGGGCCGGACCACCAGAACAGCGGGTAGCACAGGATGCCGAAGGCGACGGAAAGCCACAGGCCCATGCGCGTGTCGCGCCGCACCTGGGTTTCGTCGCCGCGACCGATCGCGGTCGCGACCATCGGCATGACGGCCTGGGCGAAGCCGGAGCCAAGGATGAAGATGACGAAGAACGACGAGGCACCCAGCACCCCCGCCGCCAGCGCCTCCACCGAGTACCAGCCGAGCATCACGGTATCGGTCACATGCAGCGACATCTGCGCGAGGTGGCTGCCGATGAGCGGCAGGCCGAGCGTCAGCGTCGCCCGCGCATGGGCGCCGTAGGACAGGGTTGAGCGTGTGGTCATGCCCCCCGATTATCGCGCCGCAGGGGGCGCGGCAAGGCGGGTCAGATCATGCCGATCCGCAGGTGGAGGGAGATGAGGGCAAGGAGGGCGTGCCCCCCGGGGTCCGCATCCGGCGGGCCGGGAGGGCGGAGCGGCGCGCATACAGGGGGCGGGGCCGGACAGGCTTGGCACAAGCGGCACCAGGCGCGCGGCCGGGGGGGCAGGACGGGTCGGCGCAGATCACGCGGACTTCGTCGGCGTAGGCCGCGCCGAGCGCCGGGAACTGCACCTCGGGATCTTCGGCTTCGCCGTGCTCCGCAAGGGCCGACTGCAACTGCCTGTCGCGCTCGTCAGGACCGTCGGCCGCGAACACTTCGGCGGTGCAGCCCTGTCGCCCGGTCAGGACCGGATCGGAGGCGATGCTGTAGGCGGTGTAGAAGCCCGGGTCATAGACCTGGACGATCAGCATGGTCCGGGCCGGATCGACGGGTGGCGTGATGTCGCGGACCTGCGTCGAGACGAGACGACCGGCATGATAGGCTGCGGTCCAGTCGCGCGGGGGCCCGAGGGTCAGGGGCGTCTCGCCGGCCAGCGCGTAGGTATCGCCGGAGGCACCCGGACCCCAGTGCATGTCGAAACCGCGGAGACTGGCATTCTCGGCAGGGGTCGCCTCGCCATCACCGTCAGGGTCGACCCCCCGCTCCCGGACGATCCCGAGCGAGTAGTCTTCGTCATAGGTCCAGGTGATGCGCAGCGCCGTGGCGCGACCGGCGTCATCGAAGATCACGTCGATGCCGGTGTCGACGAAGATGTGCGGGTGGGCCGCGGCAGGCAGGGCAAGCGCCGCCTGGCCGGCGAGACACACCAGCGCGTGAACCGCAGTGCTGCCCCGGATACGCATGCCCGCAGCCTATGTGAGAGCCGACGCACGCGCCAGCATCGGGTGCGGCCCTCAGCCGGTTGCCGCCCGCCGCCAGTCGGGGTGGGTGGCGGCCTGAAGGATTCGTCCCGCTCCGCCGAGAACCTGGGCTGCATGGCCCACGATCAGCGGATCGGGCGGCTGGAGGACGGAGTGATCCTTTTCCGGGTAGTCGAGTGTCGCGAGGAAATGGCGCATGCAGTTCAGGCGGGCGCGCTTCTTGTCGTTCGACTTGATGATGGTCCATGGGGCATCGGCGGTGTCGGTGTAAAAGAACATGGCCTCCTTCGCCTCGGTATAGGCATCCCAGCGGTCAAGGCTGGCCTTGTCGATCGGCGACAGTTTCCAGCGCTTCAGCGGATCGGTTTCTCGGGCGACAAAGCGGACCCGCTGTTCCTCGCGCGTGACGGAGAACCAGTACTTGTAAAGCCGGATGCCGGAGCGGACGAGCATCCGTTCCAGTTCGGGTGCCTGGCGCATGAATTCGAGGTATTCGGCGGGGGTGCAGAAGCCCATCACCCGCTCCACCCCGGCGCGGTTGTACCAGCTGCGGTCGAAGAACACGATCTCGCCCGTCGTGGGCAGATGCTCGATGTACCGCTGGAAGAACCACTGGCCGGTTTCCTTTTCGCCGGGCTTGGTCAGTGCCACGACACGGGCGTAGCGGGGATTCAGATGCTCCATGAACCGCTTGATCGTGCCGCCCTTTCCGGCAGCGTCGCGCCCCTCGAACAGGATCACGAACTTCTGCCCGGTCTCCTGTGCCCAGATCTGGACCTTGAGCAGTTCCGCCTGAAGCTTGGCTTTCTCGGTCTCGTAGACGGCGACGCCCATGCGGCGGGGATAGGGATATTGCCCGCTCTCGAACGCTTCGCGCACACTTGTCTGGTTCAGTGTGGGGAAACTGCGCGGTGCGCCGGGTTCGTCGGCATCGGGTGGCGGCAGTGTGGGTGACTGATCTTCCATCGTACTCTCCCTGTCGATTGGCCTGAGAGAAGGCTGGACCGAGTTGGGTCAGGCTGCCTTGATGCGTGTCAAGAAACCGTTACAAAAGCAGCGCGTCCGGATCGGGGAGGAGAAGGTGATGATCACGCTCTATGGGGTTTACCGCTCGCGTGCGTCGCGCCCCCTTTGGTTGCTGGGCGAGGCTGGGGTGCCCTTCACCCATGTGCCGGTGATCCAGGATTACCGCGTGCCCGAGGGCAGCGATCCGGGGATGTGGACAACCGCTTCGCCGGAGTTCCGGGCGGTGAACCCGATGGGTCAGGTTCCGGCGATGACCGACGGCGACCTGCTTCTGACCGAGTCGCTGGCGATCACACTGTATCTGGCGCGCGCCTACGGTGGCCCGCTTGGGCCGAAGGATCCGGCCGAGGAGGGCCGGGTGCTGAACTGGGCGTTCTTCGCGGCGACGGCGATCGAGCCGGTCTCGATCCTGATCCTGCAAACTCCCGCAGACGAGGCCGAGGCAATCGCCGCTGCGGCGGACCGGATGCGTCGCCCGCTCGAGCGGCTCGAAGCGCATCTGGCGGGGCGCGACTGGCTGCTGGATCGCTTCACCGTGGCGGATATCTGCGTGGCGGAATGCCTGCGCTATGCCCAGGGCCATGCGGGGCTTGTCGCCGAATTTCCCGTGACATTCGGCTGGCTGGCGCGCTGTCAGGCGCGGCCCGCGTTTCAGGCGATGTGGGCGGGCCGGATGGCCGAGCCTGCCTGAGCGGCGTCAGTCCGTGGCGCAGGGCCAGCGGGCCGGGCGGGTCAGCCCTTCGGGCAGGATCGTCGTGTCATCGCCGCAGGTCTCGTCGATCTGGCGCTGCGTCAGGCCGGTGACGCCGCTGAGATCGACCCCCTCGAAGCTGCTGCGATACAGGAAGGCGCGCGTCATGGTCGCGCCGGACAGATCGGTGCCGCGAAAGACGGCGCGGGGCACGATGGCATCGGTGAAGTTCGCGCCATGCAGCTTTGCGCCGCTGAAGTCGTTGCGCAGGAAGATCCCCTCGCTCAGGTTCGCATCGGTCAGGTTCGCGGCAATGAAGCGGACGCGCAGGAATTCGGTCTTGACCAGGTTCGCGCCGGTCAGGATCGCGCCGCCGAAATCGGCGCGGCTCGCCAGCGCCTTCTCGAAGTTCGCGCCGGTCAGGTCGGCCTGCGCGAACGATGCGCGGGTCAGTTCCGTCTGGATGAAGCTTGCCCCGGACAGGTTGGCCCCCTGAAGGCTGATCCCCGAGAGGAAGGCGAAGTCGAGGATCGCCCCCGAAAGGTCGCTCTCCTCCAGCATGATCCGTTCCTTGGAGCATCCTGTCCAATCCACGCCCGGTGCTGCGGCAGATTTGCAGCCCGCCTGTGCGGCTGTTCCCAACAGGACGGCGAGGGCAAACGCAGGGGCGGCAGAACGGGCTTTGGTCACGGAGTCCTCGTCGCAGGGTGTCGCGGGGCAGTCTACGTCGCACGGGTGTGCTTTACCACGGCTGTGATGCGGCAGCCCGGTCGCCCCACATCTTGCGCCGGACCCCGCTTGGATGGTCTACTCACCGGCCAAACCAGAACAAGAATCGAGCATCTGCATGGCCTCTGAAAAGCTGGGCGACCTTCTCTCCGACGCGCCCGAAACCTATGACGCTTCCTCCATCGAGGTGCTGGAAGGGCTGGAGCCGGTCCGCAAGCGGCCGGGCATGTATATCGGCGGCACGGACGAGCGGGCGCTGCACCATCTTGTGGCCGAGGTGCTGGACAACTCGATGGACGAGGCGGTGGCGGGCCACGCCACGCGCATCGAGGTGGAGTTGCACGCCGATCACAGCGTGACCATCCGCGACAACGGGCGGGGCATCCCGATCGACCCGCATCCCAAGTTCCCCGGCAAGTCGGCGCTGGAGGTGATCCTCTGCACCCTGCACGCGGGCGGCAAGTTCTCGGGCAAGGCCTATGAGACGTCGGGCGGCCTGCATGGCGTGGGGGCCAGCGTGGTGAACGCGCTGAGCGACCGGATGCGGGTCGAGGTGGCGCGGAACAAGGAGCTTTACGTCCAGGAGTTCGCGCGCGGCGTGCCGCAGGGCCCGGTGACCAGGGTCGGCCCCGCCCCGAACCGGCGCGGGACGACGACGACCTTCCACCCCGACCCCGAGATCTTCGGCCACCTTCAGTTCAAGCCCGCGCGGATGCTGAAGATGGCGCGGTCCAAGGCCTATCTGTTCTCGGGCGTGGAGATCCGCTGGAAATCGGCCATCAGCGACGGCGAGACCCCTGCCGAGGCGGTGTTCCACTTCCCCGGCGGCCTGGGCGACTATCTGAGCGATCAGCTGGCCCAGACCACGACCTATGCCGACCGTCCCTTCGCCGGCAAGGTCGGCTTCCCCGAAAAGTTCAATGTGCCGGGATCGGTCGAGTGGGCGATCAACTGGACGCCGGTGCGCGACGGCTTCCTGCAAAGCTACTGCAACACCGTGCCCACGCCCGAAGGCGGCACGCATGAACAGGGCTTCTGGTCGGCGATCCTGAAGGGTGTGCGCGCCTATGGCGAGCGGGTGAAGAACCGCAAGGCGGAACTCATCACCCGCGACGACATGCTGGCGGGCGGCTGCGCGGTGATCTCGATCTTCATCCGCGAGCCGCAGTTCGTGGGCCAGACCAAGGACCGGCTGGCGACGGAAGAGGCCGCGCGACTGGTCGAGGGTGCCGTGCGCGACCATTTCGACACCTGGCTTGCGGCGGACACGAAATCGGCGGGCGCGATCCTCGACTTCCTCGTGCTGCGCGCCGAGGAAAGGTTGAAGCGCCGCGCCGAGAAGGAGACGCAGCGCAAGACCGCCACCAAGCGGCTGCGCCTTCCCGGCAAGCTGGTGGACTGTTCCGCCACCGCGCGCGAGGGGACCGAGTTGTTCATCGTCGAGGGCGACTCTGCGGGAGGCTCCGCCAAGATGGCGCGCGATCGCACGAACCAGGCGCTGCTGCCGCTCCGGGGGAAGATCCTGAACGTGCTGGGGGCGGCCAGCGGCAAGATGGGCGCGAATGCCGAAATCAACGACCTTTGCCAGGCGCTGGGGGTCGGCATGGGCACGAAGTTCAGCATCGACGATCTGCGCTACGACAAGGTCATCATCATGACCGACGCCGACGTGGACGGGGCGCACATCGCCTCGCTCCTGATGACGTTCTTCTTCACGCAGATGCGGCCGATGATCGACAAGGGGCATCTCTACCTCGCCTGCCCGCCGCTCTACCGGCTGACGCAGGGCGCGAAGCGGGTCTACGTGCTGGATGACGCCGAGAAGGAGCGCGTGCTGGCCGAAGGGCTGGGCGGCAAGGGCCGGATCGACGTGCAGCGCTTCAAGGGCCTGGGCGAGATGGACGCCAAGGATCTGAAGGACACCACGATGAACCCCCTGACGCGCAAGCTGATCCGGGTGAGCATCGACGAGGACGAACCCGGCGAGACGGACGATCTGGTGGAGCGGCTGATGGGCAAGAAGCCGGAATTAAGGTTTCAGTATATCAGCGAGAATGCGCGGTTCGTGGAAGAGTTGGATGTGTGAGGGGGGGCCATCCCTCCGTCACTGTTAACCTTCTCCAGGCTGGTAGGCCGCGCCGCGCGAAGGTATCCCAGAGCGCCCGTAATTGGCGTCGCTATACGGATCACGCCCTCGGGTCAGACCGCCGCCAAGCGATCAACAGAACTTTTGCGGCGGCCCTTCCTGCCGTGTCTGGGTTTTCGCAGCAGCCTTGCGATGCCGATCCCACCTACCCCCGTCCGCCCAGCATCGTCATGGCACGCCGTCCCCTCTGTGCCAGCCGTTCCAGCGGGCCGAAGGGCAGCTCGAACCTGACCCGCGCGGCATACTCTGCGACCACCGCCCGGCGGAGGTCGCGCTCGCGGGCGTCGTCCAGGAAATTCCCGATGAACCGCTTGCCGTTCATCGCGATCTGCTCGCAGTCGTCGGGGTGCGACAGGCACCAGTCGCAGACCGCGTCGATGTCCGAAAGGTCGTCACGCACCGGGATGTAATGCTCGAAGGGCACAAGGTCGCCTTCGCAGGCCCAGGTTTCGCAGGTCGGATGGGGCATCACCACGGCGGAGTTGGACGCCAGCATCCATTTCAGCCCGGTCGCCACATCGTTCCCCTCCAGCGACAGCAGGAACTTGGAGCGCAACTGCTCACCGATGCTCAGGGGCGGCAGAACCCGCGCGCGGATGGTTTCGAGCGGGATGTCCGTTGTGTCTTCGGTCAACTGGACAATCTCGCTGTAGCCGATATCGGTATATGCGTTGTCGGGTTTGATCGTCGCCACATGGAACCGGCTCGAATAGCGGGTATCGGCGTGGTACTTCTTGAATACGCCCGTCGTGCCGCCGCGCCAAACCAGCCGGTCCGCCTTGTCCCGGAAAGCGATATCCTGTTCGGCAATGGCCCCAACGTCCCCCCAATGCCGCTGGCTGTCCAGCGGCAACAGGACGCAGCCCGCCTGCCGGTCACTGATCGCGCGTGATTTCATGATGGTCGGCACACCGAAGCGCGACCGGTTGTCTTCCGGAAAGACGGCAAAGACGGCCCGGGCGTCGACGGGCCGGAAAAGCATCTGCGCCGCAAGGATATAGTCTTTGTAGCGACCCTTGAATCTGGGTTTGGGATAACGGTCCGCATATCGTTTGAAGATATGCCGCCTGGTTTCCGACGCGCCGCAGACCACGACGCGAGGGTCGTCCTCTGCGCGATACGATCGGTCCGTCTCATGGTCGATGCCGGACAGATAGACAGACAGCCTCTGGCAATCGAACCCTGTCAGAGTCACGTGATCTACCCGCCCGTCTGATGCGCCTGATCTGTCTATCGGCTCGCGGCAGTCTTGCCTATGCCCGATGCGACTGGCCCGTTCCTCCGGGCTTTGGGCGAAAGCCTATCCAGCCGCCGATGCCGATGGCCAGGCCATCCGAAGTCGTTTCGGGCTTGTTACCGCTCTGAGCCGTCCCGTCGCGACCGGGCAGTTGGCCGTGAAGCGCGGCATCAGGGTCGTCCCTTGCACCGCAGGGCAAAGCTTTTTGACCGGCTTCGACGACAGGCAAAGCGGCCCTCTTTCCACTGCCCGCTGTCATGCTACCTGTAGCGTCCAGCCCGGAGGCCCCAATGTCCGTCATCATCCTCTACGTCTCGACCGTCCTGATCTTTCTCGCGCTCGACGCGGTGATGCTGACCTATGTCATGCGCCCGCTGTTCGAGCAGCATATCGGCGACCTGTTGCTGGCCGATATCCGGGTCATCCCGGCGGCGCTGTTCTACCTCGCCTATGTCGCGGGGCTCGTCTGGCTGGTGTCGCTTCCCGCGCTGTGGGAGGGCGCGCCGAAGGATGCGCTGATCTCCGGCGCGGTCGTCGGCGCAATGGCCTATGGCACCTATGAATTCACGAGCTATGCCATCCTCAAGGCCTGGCACCCCTCGATGGTCGCGACCGATTTCATCTGGGGCACGGTGCTGACGGCGGTGGCCGCCTGGGGCGGGGTCATGATAACCCGTGCTGTCACGACCTGAGATTATGCCTGCACGCCTGCAGAAAACCTGCCATATGGTTTTCATACGGAAATCATATGCTTTTCATACAGGGCCAAAATGATCCTTTACGGCATATCCACCTGCGACACCTGCAAGACGGCGCTCAAGGCGCTGCAGGCGCCAGGGCCACGAGGTCGAGTTCCGCGACGTCCGCGCCGACCCGTTAAGTGCCGACGAGATCGGCGAAATCGTCTCGGCCTTCGGGGACGCCGTCGATCAACCGGCAGTCCACCACCTGGCGCGGGCTCAGCGACTGGCTGAAGGCGTCGGACGCCGAGGCACAGCTCGCCGCCCAACCCACCTTGATGAAGCGCCCGGTCATCCGCTCAGGCGAAACGCTCTACCTCGGCTGGGACGCCCGAGTGCAGCAGGCGCTGCTCGCCTGAGCGCCACGCAAGCGCGGTCAGAGCAGGCGCAGATCCCCTGCGGATTCGCGCCCGTCGCGGCCCGATTGCAGTTCGTAGCCGATTTTCTGGTTGTCGTTCAGACCCTTCAGGCCAGCGCGTTCCACCGCCGAGATGTGAACGAACATGTCCTTGCCGCCGTCATCGGGCGCAATGAAACCAAAACCCTTGGTGCTGTTGAACCATTTCACGGTGCCCGTCGGCATGCCGTCCTCTCCTTCACCTGTCCCCCCGGGGCGATATTGCCGCGGGCCACGTGCGCAGGAAATGCCCAGCCGGCCACCACCGCGCCAACGCACCTCAAAAATCATGCCGCTTCAGGCGGAAAAATCAAGCGCGGAGTAATGTCACCCCGAACGGGGTGACCAAGGCGGCGAAGAGATCCTTGATATCAGGCGCTTATCTGCGTTCAGATCGGGCGGAGTCGCGTCATTCGGCAAGCGCTTCGATCACCGCATCAAGCGCCATCGTCTCGGTCCGCGTGTCGCCCAGACGGCGCACCGAAACGGTTCGCTCTTCGACTTCCTTCATGCCGATGGCAAGGATCACCGGAACCTTGCCCACCGAATGTTCGCGGACCTTGTAGTTGATCTTCTCGTTGCGCACATCCGCCTCGGCCCGCACCCCGCGCCTTGCGCAGCGCCGCCACGACTTCATGCACAACGGGTCGGCATCCGACACGATCGAGGCGACGACGACCTGCCGCGGGGCCAGCCAGAACGGCAGCTTGCCCGGCGTAGTTTTCGATCAGGATGCCGATGAAGCGTTCGAACGACCCAAGGATCGCGCGGTGCAGCATGTAGGGCCGGTGCTTGGCCCCATCCTCGCCGACATATTCCGCGCCCAGCCGCGTCGGCAGGTTCGGGTCCACCTGGAAGGTGCCGCACTGCCATTCGCGCCCGATGGCGTCGGTCAGCTTGAAGTCCAGCTTCGGGCCGTAGAACGCGCCCGTCGCCGGGGTCGATCTCATAGGCGTTAGCCGAGTCTTCTTGATGGCGTTTTCCAGCGCGCCTTCGACCTTGTCCCAGGTCTCGTCCGAGCCGATGCGCACGTCGGGCCGGGTGGACAGCTTGATCTCGAAGCTGTCGAAGCCAAGGTCCTTGTAGACGCTGCGACAGAAGCGTGATGAAGCTCGCGCATTCGCTTTCGATCTGGTCTTCGGTGCAGAAGATATGCGCGTCGTCCTGCGTGAAGCCGCGCACCCGCATCAGCCCGTGCATCGAGCCCGAGCATTTCATAGCGGTGGCACGACCCGAACTCGGCCAGCCGCAGCGGCAGGTCGCGGTAGGATTTCAGGCCCTGATTGTAACACCTGCACATGGCAGGGGCAGTTCATCGGCTTCAGCGCGTTGATGCGCTTTTCCTTGGCGCCTTCTTCGTCCACCTCGACGATGAACATGTTCTCGCGGTAGGCCTCCCAGTGGCCGGACTTCTCCCACAGCACCCGGTCCACCACCTGCGGCGTGCTGGATTTCCTTGTAGCCCGCGCCGCGCTGGCGGCCGCGCATGTAGTCTTCCAGCGTGCGGTAGATCGTCCAGCCGTTCGGATGCCAGAACACCATGCCCGGCGCTTCTTCCTGCAGGTGGAACAGCTCCATCTCGCGGCCCAGCTTGCGGTGGTCGCGCTTGGCGGCCTCCTCCAGCATGGTCAGATGCGCCTTCAGGTCGTCGCGGTTGCTTGAAGGCCACGCCGTAGATGCGCTGCAACATCGGGCGGCTGGCATCGCCCAGCCAGTAGGCCCCGGCGACATGCGTCAGCTTGAAGGCATCGGCCGGAACCTGCCCGGTGTGCTGCAGATGCGGGCCACGGCACAGGTCCTGCCAGTGCCCGTGCCAGTACATCCGCAGATCCTCGCCTTCGGGGATGCGGTCGATCAGCTCCACCTTGAACGGCTCGTTCTGCGGCCTCGTAGATACGCGATCGGCTCGCGCGCGGTCCCAGACTTCGGTCCTCACCGGATCGCGGGCGTTGATGATCTGCTTCATCTTCGCTTCGATCGGCGCCAAGGTCTTCGGGCGTGAACGGCTCCGCCCGGTCGAAGTCGTAGAACCAGCCGTAATCGCGCACCGGGCCGATGGTGACCTTCACGTCCGGCCAGATCTCCTGCACCGCGCGGGCCATGATGTGCGCCAGGTCGTGCCGGATCAGTTCCAGCGCCGGCGCCTCGTCCTTCATCGTGTGGATGCGCGATCGTGCGCATCCGCCGTGGATCGGCCATTGCAGATCGCAATGCGCGCCGTTCGACCGTGGCCGAAATCGCCGCCTTGGCCAGGACGGGCGCGATCGAGGCCGCCACTTCGGCCGGCGGTCACGCCCGCCGCGATAGTCGCGCTTGTTGCCATCGGGAAATGTCAGGGAAATCTGGGCCATGGCCGTCTCCTCGTCGGTTTGGCGCCTACGAAACGCCCGGTTGCGGGTTATGTCGGGCGGTTTCTTGCCCCGCGCGCCGGCGTGAAGTCAAGCCGTGCGCGGTTCGGGTGGCGCGCCGTTGGGGGCGCAGGCTATAGACGGGCAACGACCGGAGCGACCGTATGACCGCATGACAACCTATCCTGACCACCCCGCAGGGCCGCCACATCGCCTATCGACCAGACCGCCGGGCAGAGGGCCGGGCGTCGTGTTTCTGGGCGGCTTCCGGTCGGACATGACCGGGACCAAGGCGCATGCACCTGCAAGCCTGGGCCGAGGCCGACGGGCCGCGCCTTCCTGCGCTTCGACTATTCCGGCCACGGCGCAGTCGCGCGGCGCGTTCGTGGACGGCGCCATCGGCGACTGGTTCGAGGATGCCGTCGCCGTGATCGACGGCGCTGACCGAGGGGCCGCAGGTGCTGGTCGGCTCGTCGATGGGCGGCTGGATCGCGCTTCTGCTGGCGCGGGCGCTGCCCGACCGGATCGCCGGGCTGGTCGGCATCGCCGCCGCCCCCGACTTCACCGAAGACAGCATGTGGGCGCAGGCTCACCGCGCCGACAGCGCGCGGCCCTGCATGCGAGACGGGCAGATCGAGCTGCCCGTCGGACTATTCCGACGAGCCCTACGTCATCACCCGCCGCCTGATCGAGGATGGGCGGGCGCGATCTGGTGCTGCGCGAGCCGCTGCCCCTGCCCTTCCCGGTGCGCCTGCTGCAGGGCACCGCGGATACCGACGTGCCGCCATCGGTCGCGCTGCGCCTGCTGGACCACGCCGACCGGCCCGGATATCCGCCTGACGCTGGTCAAGGACGCCGATCACCGCTTTTCGACGCCTGCTTGCCTCGACGCTGATCGCGAGCGGCGAGGCTGCCTGGCAGAGGTCTGCCGGATGAGCGAACCGCTGGTCCTGATCCCGGGTCTGGCCTGCGATGCGCGGAGTCTTCTTCCATCAGATCGTCGCATTGTCGCTGTCGCGGGCCGGTGACGGTGGTGCCGCCTGCAGGGTGCGCTGGTCGAGGACATGTCGCCAATCCGTGCTCGCGGCAGCTCCCGGCGCGCTTTGCGCTGGCAGGGCACGGGCTGGGCGGCACCGTCGCGCTGGACGTGATCCGCCGGGCGCCGGACGCGGGTCACCCGGGTCGTGCTGATCTCGACCGATCCGCTGGGCGAAACGCCGCAGACTGCGGCCGCGCGCGAGGCGCGGATGCGTGATCGCGCGCGCGCCGGGCAAATTGCGTCGAGGCGATCGCGGCGAGAGGTTCCTGCAGGCAGCGCTGTTCGACGGCACCAGACGCGGGCGCGATGTGCTGGCGCTGGTCGAGGACATGGCCGCGCGTGCTGGGGGCAGATGCTGTTCATCGCGCAGTCCCGGGCCATGCAGCGCCGCCCGGACCATCAGAAGACCCTGCGCCGCTGGCATGTGCCGACGCTTGATCCTGGCGGGCGCGGCCGACACGCATCGTTCCGCCACGGCGGCAGGAGTTCACGGCGGACCTGATGCCGAAGGGCCGCTTCCTGCAGGATCGACCGACGCCGGCCACCTGCCCACGCTGGAAGCGCCCGAGGCCGTGTCCGAGGCGATCGACGCCTTCCTCGATGAACCGCTGATGCTGCGCTGATCAGTTCGACGGCAACGACCCGCGGTTTGGCACCCAGAGCCGTGCCGGGCTTGCCCGCTGCGGCGTCGATGAAGTTCAGCACCAGCGGGCGGATGTTCAGCCGCCAGCTTTTGCCGGCGAAGATGCCGTAGTGGCCCGCGCCCGGCTCCAGATGCTGGCCTTCTTGTCCGTCCGGCAGGCCGGTCAGCAGGTTCAGCGCCGCAACGCATTGGCCGGGGGCCGAGATATCGTCATTCGCGCCTTCGACCGTCATCACCGCGACCTCGGTGATCGCGCCGATATCCACCTGCTTGCCCGCCACCGCGAACTCGTTCCGCGCAATCTCGCGGTTCTTGAAGATGCGCTCGACGGTCGACAGGTAGAACTCCGCCGTCATGTCCATCACGGCCAGGTATTCGTCATAGAACCGGTTGTGCGCGTCGTGGTCCGACGCCTCGCCGCGCGCGACGCGCATGATCTGTTCGGAGAACGCCTTGCCGTGCCGTTCGGCGTTCATCGAGATGAAGCTTTGCAGCTGCAACAGCCCCGGATAGACCAGCCGCCCCGCGCCCTTGTACTTGAAGCCGACGCGCTGGATCGCCAGTCTGCTCCAGCTGGCCCATCGTCACCCGGCGGCCGAAATCGGTCACCTCGGTCGCGGCGGCATCGGGGTCGACCGGCCCGCCGATCAGCGTCAGGACTGCGCGGCTGCGCGTCGGGGTCTTCGGCGGCCAGATAGGCCGTGGCGGCCAGCGTCAGCGGCGCGGGCTGGCAGACGGCGATCACATGGGTATCGGGCCCAAGCGCGCGCATGAACTCGACCAGATAGAGCGTGTAATCCTCGACATCGAACTTGCCGGCGCTGACACGGAATGTCGCGGGCATTGTGCCAGTCGGTCACGTAGACATCGGCATCCGGCAGCAGGCTGGCGACGGTCGAGCGCAGCAGCGTGGCATAGTGCCCCGACATCGGCGCCACCAGCAGCACCTTGCGCGCCATCGGCGCGCGGCGGCGGACGAAGAACTGCACCAGATTGCCGAAGGGCTTTTCCACCACCGGCTTCACGTCGACCAGATGGTCCTGCCCATCCGGGCCGACGATCGACCGGATGCCCCAGTCGGGCTTGGCGACCATCCGGCCGAAGCTGCGCTCGGTCACTTCGCCCCAGGCGGCCATCAGCGGCAGCATCGGGTTCATCGACAGCGCGAAGGCCGGATAGGAGGCCATGGCCCGCGCGGTCGCACCCAACCACTCATTCGTGTTGCGGGCACTTTCCATCAGGTCGTAGGTGGACATATACTTCATCGCGTCTCCTTGCCCGGAGGGGCGCCGATTCGTCGCATGCCCCCCCAGTCGAGGCGACGCGTATGCTGCATAGCAGCGACGATAGGGGGGAATACGTTAGCATGACAACTGAAGACTGCACCGACGCAGGGGCGCGAGCTGGACACGGCTGAACGCCAATCTTGCCAAGGTCGAGGAGTTGTCAAAGCGCCTGACCGCGGCGCTGACCCAGCGCCGCAACAGGCCGACCCGGCGCTGCACGGCCCCGGCCAGGACGTCTACATGAAGGCCGCCGCCGCCTATCTGGCCGAGATGATGCAGAACCCGGCCAAGGTCGTGGAGCATCAGGTCAGCTACTGGGGCAAGACCCTGAAGCACTATGTCGAGGCGCAGCAGACGCTGGCCAAGGGCGAGTTCAAGGCCCCGCCCGATCCCGACCCCGAAGGACCGCCGCTTCTCCAACCCGCTGTGGGAAACGCATCCGTTCTTCAACTACCTCAAGCAGCAGTACCTGCTGAACGCCGAAGCCGATCACCACCGCCGTGGGCGACATGGAGACGCTGGACCCCGCCGACCGCACGCGGGTCGAGTATTTCACCCGCCAGATCGTCGACATGTTCAGCCCGACCAATTTCCTGGGCACCAACCCCGACGCGCTGGAACAAGGCGGTCGAGACCGATGGCGAAAGCCTGGTGCAGGGGCTGGAAAACCTGGTGCGCGACATCGAGGCGAACCAGGGCGATCTGCTGGTCACGCTGGCCGACCGCGAGGCCTTCCAGGTCGGCGAGAACATCGCCACCACCCCCGGCGCGGTGGTCTACCGCAACCGGATGCTGGAGCTGATCCAGTACGCGCCCACCACCGAAAAGGTCCACAAGACGCCGCTGCTGATCTTCCCGCCCTGGATCAACAAGTTCTACATCCTGGACCTGAAGCCCGCAGAATTCGCCTGATCAAGTGGATCGTCGATCAGGGCTTCACCCTGTTCGTCGTGTCCTGGGTCAACCCCGACGCCAGCTATGCCGGGACGTCGGCATGGACGACTACATCCGCGACGGCTTCCTGCGCGCCATGGCCGAGGTGCGCCGCATCACCGGCGAGAAGCAGATCAACGCCGTCGGCTATTGCATCGCCGGCACCACGCTGGGCCTGACGCTGGCGCATCTGCAAAAGGCGGGCGACACATCGGTGAAGTCCGCCACCTTCTTCACCACGCTGACCGATTTCTCCGACCCGGGCGAGGTGGGCGTGTTCCTGAACGACGATTTCGTCGACGGCATCGAACGGCAGACCGCGCAGGACGGCATCCTGTCGCAAGGTCTTCATGAGCCGGACCTTCAGCTTCCTGCGCTCCAACGACCTGATCTACAGCCCGCGATCAAGCAGCTACATGCTGGGCGAGGCGCCGCCCGCCTTCGACCTGCTTTACTGGAACGGCGACGGCACCAACCTGCCCGCGAAGATGGCGGTCGAATACCTGCGCGGGCTTTGCCAGCGGCGACGGATTTGCCAAGGGCAAGTTCCCGGTCTTCGGCCACCCGGTCAGCCTGGCCGACATCAAGCTGCCGGTCTGCGCCATCGCCTGCGAGACCGACCACATCGCCGCACTGGAAGGGCAGCTTCAACGGCATCAAGCAGATGGGATCGAAGGACAAGACCTTCATCCTGTCGCAGTCCGGCCATATCGCCGGGATCATCAACCCGCCGTCCAAGGGCAAGTACGGCCACTACACCAACGACGCGCCCGATGCAGGCGACGCCGGAGGCCTGGCGAAGCGGGCGCCACCTTCCACAAGGGCAGCTGGTGGCCGCGCTGGGGCGAGTGGCTGGCGGCGCGGTCCGGGCCGCATGATCAAGGCGCGCCCGCGGTGATTCGGCGCATCCGGTGCTGGCCCCGGCACCCGGCACCTATGTGTCGGCCGTGCCAGCCGCCTGATCCTGACATTTCAGCGCATTTCGCAGGGTTACCTGCGCACCCGCAAGTTTATGCTGCAGTGCAGAAAAAGACTTGAAATGCTGCGCTGCAGCATCTATATATCTTGTCATCAGGAAACGGGCAGCGGCGCCCCGAGCACAGGAGAGAATGAAATGACCAAGACCCCCGATTTCACCAAGATGATGCAGGACATGATGGCTTCGTTCCCGGTTGACGCCTCGGCGTTCCAGAACGCGTTCAAGACCCAGGCCGCTTTGGCCGAGAAGTTCTCGAAAGTGGCGCTGGAAGCCGCCGAAAAGTCGACCGAGATCACCTCCAAATGGGCCAAGGACACGCATCGCCAAGCTGGCCGACGTGTCCAAGGCCAAGACCGAGCCGACCGACTACACCAAAGCCGCTGACCGATTTCGCTTCGGCCGCTGCCGAGATGGCTGCCGAAAACATGGCCGCCTTCGCCGAAGTCGCGAAGAAAGTGCAGATGGAAACCGTCGAGCTGATGCTGGCCGCCGGCAAGGACATGTCGGAAGACGCGACCGCCGCCGTGAAGAAAGCCACCGCCGAAGTGACCACCGCCGCGAAGAAAGCCGCGACCGCCGCGAAGTGATCCTGCAGACTAACGAGTCGCGCATCCGACCTTCCTCCCTGTCGGACTGGCGCGCGGGGCGGGCTCGAAAAGCCCGCCCTTTCTTTTTGTTTCTGCGCTGCCCTAAGCTTCTCTGCACTGCAACATGCAAGGGGGGCTGTCAGATGGCCGACACCGAAAAGCCGCTGCTGATCAAGCGCTATGCCAGCCGCCGCCTCTACAACACCGAAACCTCGCGATTACGTGACGCTGGAGGATATCGCCGGCTTCATCCGCGCCGGGCGCGAGGTGCAGATCGTCGACCTGAAATCCGGCGATGACCTGACGCGCCAGTACCTGCTGCAGATCGT
Source organism: uncultured Alphaproteobacteria bacterium (assembly GCA_963777765.1). Lineage (GTDB taxonomy): Bacteria > Pseudomonadota > Alphaproteobacteria > Rhodobacterales > Rhodobacteraceae > Aliitabrizicola. The sequence goes on from CAVZRP010000009.1 coordinate 732,400, forward strand.
GGCCGAGCATGAATGCAAGGGCGAGAACGTCCTGCCGATCAATGTGCTGACCGATCTTGTGCGCAGCTACACCACCGACGTGCAGAGCGATCGTGCCGCAGTTCCTTGCCATCGTCGTTCGAGATGCTGCGCGACGGCCAGTCCAAGATGATGGAAAACCTGACGGCGCTGCCCGAACCCGATGGCCGCCGTGCCGGGGTTCGAGACGCTGCGCAAGCAGCAGGAAGCCTTCATGAAGACCATGATGGGCGGCATGCCGGGCTGGCGCCGGCTGGGGCTCGGGCCCGGGCGCGACGACGAGGACAGCCGAGGCGCCGCCAGCGCCGACGACCTCGCCGCAGATCAAGAAGCAACTGGCCGAGCTGCAGAAGAAGCTGTCGAAGCTCTGACGCCGCGCCGATGGGGGCTCTGGATGGCCGAACTCCGGGCCGCGTGACGCTCTGGGGGATCGAGGTCTTCCTCGCCGCCGCCGGAAGAAGGCGCGATCTCGGCCGCGGCGCGGCGGCTGGGGGTCAGCCCCTCGGCGGTCAGCCAGCAGCTTTCCGGGCTTGAGGCCGCGCTGGGCGCGGTCCTGCTGGACCGCGGCGCGCGCCCGATGCGGCTGACCCCGGCGGGCGGCATGTTCCGCCGCCACGCCCAGACCATCCTGAACGCCGCCGCCGAGGCGCGGGCCGAACTGGCGATGGCCGACCTGTCCGGCGCTGACCACGCTGCGGCTGGGGATGATCGAGGATTTCGACGCCGACGTGACGCCCCGCCTGCTGTCAGCGTCATGGCCGATGATCTGAAAGGCTGCCAGTTCCTGCTGGAAACCGGCGCCAGCCACCGCTTGCTGGACCAGCTGGACGGCCGGGCGCTGGACATCGTCGTGGCGGCCGACCTGGGGGCGGAGACGGCCGGCGGCGACTGGCGCGAGGTGCATCCGCTGCTGTCCGAGCCCTTCGTCGTGGCCGCTCCGCAGGGCACGGTCGATGCGGGGGGCGACGTGGCCGCGCAACTGCTGGCCCTGCCGCTGATCCAGTACACCGCGCGGCATCTGATGGGCCGCCAGATCGCCGCGCATCTGGCGCGGCAGAACCTGCGCCTGGCGCACCGGTTCGAACTCGACAGCTATCACGCCATCCTGGCGATGGTCGCGGGCGGGGCAGGGCTGGACGATCCTGACCCCGCTGGCGCTGCATCCACGCCGCGCGCGTTCCGCGACGGCGGTGGACGTGCTGCCGCTGCCCTTCGCGCCGCTGGCGCGCACGATCTCGCTGTCGGCGCGCGGCCGGTGTGCTGCGCGACATGCCCGCGCAGATGGCCGGCCTGCTGCGCCCCCTGCTTGCAGGCACAGGTCGTCGACCCGGCGGTCGCCGGCCTGCCCTGGCTCAAGGACGACCTGCGGGTTCTGTAGCGTCGCGCGCCCTGATCGCCGCGCGTCAGCCCTTCACATCGCCGCGGCCGCCAGCAGCGCGTCGGCGATGAAGTCCAGCTCGGCGTCGGGTCAGCCGCGCCGGCAGGCGCACGTCGCAGGCGCGCATCAGCATGGCGCGGGTCTGCGGCAGGTCCGGCAGCTCGCCCAGGAACTGCCAGTTCCAGAAGGCGCGGGCGTTGCCCTCGCTCAGGCCGAAGACCTGCACCGCGACGCCGCGCGCCTTGGCCGCGCTCTGGAAGGCCAGCGCCTCGCGCATCGGTCCAGAAGCCCACCAGGTTGAACTGGATCGAATCCGGCGCGCGCTCTTCCGGCCCCAGCGCGGGCGGCACCTGCAGCCAGGCGCGACCCGTTCAGCCGCGCCGCCACATAGTCATGGTTCGCCGCGGCCCTGTGCCACGCGCTCGCGCCACCTCGGGCAGTTGCGGGCGGATCACGGCGGCGGACAGGTTCTGCATCCGCAGGTTGTACAGCGGCAGCTTGTTCTGCCAGTGCCGCAGCTGTTCTGCAGGCCCGGATGCTTCTTCCAGTTCTGCTCATAGGCGCCCGACATGATGATCGCCCGCGCCGCCAATTTCCGGATCGTCGGTGATCAGGATGCCGCCTTCGCCCGCGTTCACCAGCTTGTAGGACTGGAAGCTGAAGCAGCCGACCTTGCCGATGGTGCCGATGTTCCGCCATGCCCAGGTCGTGCCCAGCGAATGCGCCGCATCCTCGATCACCGGAATGCCGCGCGCATCGCACAGCGCCATGATCGCGTCCATGTCGGACGTGTGGCCGCGCATGTGGCTGATCAGCACCGCAGGCTGCGCCGTCGGCAGCTTTGCCGCGAAATCGGCCATGTCGACGCGGTAGTTCTCGCCCACCTCGACCAGCACCGGCACGCAATCGGCATGCACGACCGCCGACGGCACGGCGGCAAAGGTGAAGGCCGGGATCAGCACGCGTGCGCCGCGCGGCAGGTCCAGCGCCTTGAGCGACAGGAACAGCGCCGCCGAACAGGACGACACCGCCAGCGCATAGCGCGCGCCCATCAGTTCGGCAAACTCTGCCTCCAGCAGGGCGACCGGCGCACCTTCCGGCGCGGTGTAGCGGAACAGATCGCCCGAGGTCAGCAGCCGGTCGATCTCGGCCCGCGCGGCCTCGGGGATCGGTTCGGCATCATAGACATTGGGGGGCAGGGTCTGTCCGTCCGGGGCCATGTCCTTGCACCTTTCCTGAAACTCATCTTTCGGAAAGCTGTAAGGCAGTCTCGTGATTTGGCGAGTGACAAGGTGATGACATCGGTCATTCTTCGCCGATCTTGGACCAGACGCCACGTCAGGCGCCCAATCGGTCGCGCATCGAATACCAGGTCATCGCCAGCACCAGCAGCGGCCAGCGCAGGGCCACTCCGCCGGGAAAGCGCGGCTGCGGCAGGCTCGCCATCAGGTCGAACCTCTCGGCCTGACCCGCGACCGCTTCGGCCATCACCTTGCCCGCCATCGTCGCCAGCGCCACTCCGTGCCCGGAATAGCCCGAGGCCGACAGGACGTTCGGCGCAACGCGCAGGAAGCAGGGCATCCGGTTCATCGTGATCGCCAGCGTCCCGCCCCAGGCATAGTCGATCCGCGCATCCTCCAGCTGCGGGATAGATCTCCAGCATCGGTTTGCGAACGGTCTTGATGATGTCGGGAAAGCGGTAGCCGTAGCTTTCGCCGCCGCCGAACAGCAGCCGGTTGTCCTCGCTGACAGCCGCCAGTAGTTCACGACGAACTTGGTGTCGGCCACGGCGACGGGTTCGGCCAGAACCTCCCGTGCGCGCTCGCCCAGCGGTTCGGTCGCCACGATGAAATTGTTGATCGGCATCACCCGCGCCGCGACCTTCGGCTCCAGCCCGCCGAGATAGCCGTTGCCGGCCAGGATCACATGATCGGCCGTTACACGGCCTTGCGTCGGTCTGCACAACAGCCGTCGCGCCTGGCGCGATACCGGTCACCACGCTGTTTTCGTGCAGGCGCACCCCAGCCTGTGCCGCCGCCTCCGCCAGGCCGAGGGCATAGTTCAGCGGGTGCACATGGCCTGCGCCCCAGTCGATCTCGCCCCCGCGAAAGGCGGCTGATCCGATCAGCGCACGGATGCCGTCGCGGTCCAGCGATTCAAGCTGGTCATAGCCATAGTCGCGGCGCAGCTTCTCGGCATAGGCATGCGCCGCTCGCACTTCGCCGTCGCGTCCAGCAGGCATGGGCGACGCCGGGGTGGAAGGTGACGGGCATCGCGTGGTCGCTCGATCAGGCTGCGCACCAGCGCCTTGGCCTCTTCCGCCATGTCCCACAGGCGGCGCGCATCGCCGCGGCCGACCATGCGTTCCAGATCGTCCTGATCCAGCCGCTGGCCCGATCCGACCTGCCCGCCGTTGCGCCCGGAGGCGCCGAAGCCCACGCGGTGCGCTTCGAGCAGCACCACCTCGTAGCCCCGCTCCGCCAGATGCAGCGCCGCCGACAGGCCGGTGTAGCCGCCGCCGACGACGCAGACATCGGCCGTTGACCTCGCCCTGCAAGCGCGGGGAACGGAGCCAAGCGGCGTGGCCGTGGCGGCATAGAAGGACGGGGGGTATTCCCCCGCCCGGTCGTTGGCGAACAGAAGGTTCATACGTTCAACAGCAGATGTTCGCGTTCCCACGGGCTGATGACCTGCAGGAATTCCTTGTATTCGTTGCGCTTCACGACTGTCGTAGACCGAGCAGAACTCCGGCCCCAGCACCTCGAACAGCGCGGTGTCCTCCTCCAGCAGGTCAAGCGCATCGCCCAGGTTGTAGGGCAGATCGCGTTTCGATGTTGTAGGCATCCTCCGTGCATTCCGGGCGCGGCTTCTTGCCCTCCTTCAGGCCCAGATAGCCGCAGGCGAGCGACGCGGCGAGGCCGAGATAGGGGTTGCAGTCCATCCCCGCCAGCCGGTTTTCCAGCCGCCGCGCCTCTGGTCCCGAGATCGGCACGCGCAGACCGGTCGTGCGGTTGTCGCGGCCCCATTCCAGGTTGATCGGTGCCGCGAAGTCCGGGACGTAGCGGCGGTAGCTGTTGACGTAAGGCGCCAGCAGCGCGACGGCCCGCCGGCAGATGGTTCTGCATCCCGGCGATGAAGTGCAGGAAGGCTCGGTTTCGTTGCCCTTCTTGTCCGAGAAGATGTTCTTGCCCGATCTTCACGTCCACCACCGAATGGTGGATGTGCATCGCCCTGCCCGGCTCGCCCTCGATCGGCTTGGCCATGAAGGTGGCGAAACAGTCGTGGCGCAGCGCGGCCTCGCGGATCAGCCGCTTGAAGAAGAAGATCTCGTCGGCCAGCCGCACCGGGTCGCCATGCGCGAGGTTGATCTCCACCTGGCCGGCGCCGCCTTCCTGCAGGATGCCGTCGATCTCGAACCCCTGCGCCTCGGCGAAGTCGTAGATGTCGTCGATGACCTTGCCGTATTCGTCGACCGCACTCATCGAATAGGCCTGCTTGCCGGCGGCGCGGCGGCCCGAGCGGCCCATCGGCGGCATGACCGGCATGTTCGGGTCAAGGTTGCGCGCGGTCAGGAAGAATTCCATCTCGGGCGCGACCACCGGCTGCCAGCCTTCGGCGTTGTACAGCTCGACGATGCGGCGCAGCACGTTGCGCGGGGCGGTCGGCACGGGGCTGCCCTGCTGATCCTGCGCGTCGTGGATCACCTGCAGCGTCACATCCGCCGTCCAGGGCGCGGCGGTGGCGGTGCTGAAATCCGGCACCAGGATCATGTCCGGTTCGGTGAAGGCGCCCGAGGGGTTGTCGGCCCATTCGCCGGTGATGGTCTGCAGGAAGATCGAGTTGGGCAGGAAGAAGCTGGTCTGCTTGCGCGAATTTCGAGGCCGGCATCGCCTTGCCGCGTGCCACGCCGGCGATGTCGCCGATGATGCATTCCACTTCGTCGACCCGGCGGCCGGCATATGTAGTCGCGCGCGGCCTCGGGCAGTTGTTCGGTCCATTTGGACATGAGTCACACTCTGGGTTTCACCGCGCACGCGGGTGCTTGAAGAATTCGGCGATCCGGGTGGCGATCGCCCGGTCGTGCAGATGGAGCGTCGAGCCGCGCCGTCGCGGCATCCAGCAGCGGGTCGGGCACAAGGCCCGCGTCCGCGGGTCTTCATCAGCCCGTCCACGAACTCCGGCCGGAATTCGGGATGCGCCTGCACGGTGAAGGCGCGGTCGTCGTAGATCAGGGCTGCATTCTCGCAGAAGTCGTTGGAGGCGATCACCCGTGCGGCCTCGCGGCTTTTCCACCACCTGATCCTGATGCCAGGCATTGAGCGTCAGCGTTTCGTCGCCGAAGTCGTAGTCCGTGGGGCCGACCGACCAGCCGCCCGGATACTTCTCGACCTTCCCGCCCAGCGCCTGCGCGATGATCTGGTGGCCAAAGCAGATGCCGACCAGCGGCACCCGGGCGGCATAGCCATCGCGGATGAAGTCCTCCAGCGGCGGGATCCAGGGGTGATCCTCATAGGCGCCGTGGCGCGAGCCGGTGATCAGCCAGCCTTCGGCATCATGGATGCTTTCGGGAAACTCGCCGTCCACCACGGCCCAGGTCCGGAAGGTCAGGCCATGCCCGTCCAGAAGGCGGGCGAACATGGCGGGGTAGTCGCCCGTCTGCGCGATCAGCGCGTCGGGGGCGTGGCCGGTCTGCAGGATGCCGATCTGCATGGGAAATCCCAAGGTTGGATGGTTCGAGGCTAGGCGGGGCTAGGCATTTCAGGCAAGGGGTCGGCGCAGCGAAACGCGCCTGCGCCGACCAGTTGTCACACCGTGTCGAGGTAGATCTCGACCTGCTCTTCGCGGTTCAGGTCGGCCATGTAGTGCAGCTTCCTGCCGCTTGGTCAGGACATAGTTGCGGATCAGTTCGCGCGGCAGGAAGCGTTCCAGCACCATCGAGTTCTCGAAGGCGTCGATCGCCTCGCGCCCAGGTGGTCGGGATCTGCGGCAGGTCCAGCGCATAGGCGTTGCCCGGTGACCGGCTTGGGCGGTTCCTGCCGCTTCCTCGATCCCCAGCAAGGGCCGCACCGAGGATGGCGGCCAGCATCAGGTAGGGGTTCACGTCGCCGCCCGCCACGCGATGCTCGATCCGCCGGGACGAGGGCTTGCCGGCCGGAATGCGGATCGCCGTCGTGCGGTTCTCGTAGCCCCAGGCGACCGAGGTCGGCGCATGGGCATCGGGCACCAGCCGGTCGAAGCTGTTGGCGTGGGGCGCGAAGATCAGCGTGCGAATCGTGCATCGCCTTCAGGCAGCCGGCCACGGCATGGCGCATCAGCTGCGATGCCTTCCGGTCCGCCGTTGTTGAACACGTTCTTGCCGTCGTCGTCGATCAGCGAGAAATGCGTGTGCAGGCCCGAGCCGGAATATTCCAGATAGGGCTTGGCCATGAAGCTGGCGGCAAAGCCGTGGCGGCGGGCGAGGCCCTTGACCAGCATCTTGAACAGCCAGGCATCGTCGGCGGCGCGCAGGGCGTCGTCGCAATGCATCATGTTCACCTCGAACTGGCCCAGGCCGGTTTCCGAGGTCGAGGTGTCGGCCGGAATGTCCATCGCCTCGCAGGCGTCGTAGAGATCGGTGAAGAAGGTGTCGAAGGCGTCGAGCGCGCGGATCGACAGCGTTTCGGACGCCTTGCGGCGCTTGCCCGACCGGGGCGAGGGCGGCACCTGCAGCGTCTTGCCGCTGTCGTCGATCAGGAAGAATTCCAGCTCCACCGCCACCACGGGCGTCAGGCCCGCGCGCCTTGAACCGGTCCACCACGGCCCTCAGCGCATGGCGCGGATCGCCGTCATAGGGGCGGCCGTCTTCGCGGAACATCCAGATCGGCAGCAGTGCCGTCGGCGCTTCCAGCCAGGGCATCGGCATGAAGCCGCGTTCGGTCGGTTTCAGCACGCCGTCGGCATCGCCCTGTTCGAAGACCAGCGGGCTGTCGTCGATGTCCTCGCCCCAGATGTCGAGGTTCAGGACCGAGAACGGAAACCGCGTTCCGTCCTCCACCACCTTGTCGGCAAAGCGTGCCGGAATGCGTTTGCCGCGCGCCTGACCGTTCAGGTCGGCCGCAGCCACGCGGATCGTCCGCACCTCGGGGTGCTTCCTCAGCCAGTTCTTCATGTGTCACATCAGGTCGGGGCACGGGTCTTGCGCGCGGACGACGTGCCGTCGCGGACCATGCCCTTGGTCCTATCCCCTACTTCGATCCCCTCCCGTCGTGCGCCTGTTGCACGGCACATGCTCGACGGGTCCGGGCGGGTGCCCGAATAATTTGATCAAATAATGGATACTACCGGATCAGTTGCGGACGCAAGCGGATTCTTGCGACCGTGGTTCGACGGGCAGGTGCCGGTTCAGGTGACGGTTCACCCGGCCGAAGGCCCAGGTCAGCAGCAGCGTCAGGCAGATGAAATAGAAGGCAACGATCGGATAGGGGATGAAGGGGTTGAAGGTCTTGTCGGCAAAGTAGTTGGCGTAATACAGCGCGTCGCCCGCTGCTGGAAGGCCGGAAAGCCGGAAAAGAACACCAGCGTCGTGGCGTGGAACAGGAAGATCGCCTCGTTGGTATAGGCGGGCCAGGCCAGCCGCAGCATCGTCGGCCACAGCACGCGGCGGAACCGCTTCCAGCCCGACAGGCCATAGGCATCGGCCGCCTCGAGATCGCCTTTCGGCACGGACTGCAGCGCGCCGTAGAAGATCTCGGCGGAATAGGCGGCGGTGTTCAGGAACAGCACGATCAGCGCCCCGGCCCAGGCCTTGGTCAGCCAGTCGGTCTCGACCGTCATCGTCGTGACGCCCAGCGGAATGTCGAACCCGGCCGGGGCAGCAGCACGAAGGCCTCGTAGAACAGGAAGAACTGGATGAACAGCGGCGAGCCGCGGAAGACGAAGATGAACCATTCGGCCGGCTTGCGCAGCCACGGGTGGCGGCTGGCCTTGGCCATGGCCAGGGCGTTGGCCAGGAAGAAGCCGAAGGCACAGCGCCAGCGCGCCGAAATAGATGTTCCAGATCAGCCCCGATCCGATCAGCGTGACCTGCTGGCAGAGCGTGAAATCGGTGCGCGGCAGCAGGCGTTCGCCGATAGCCGATGGAGCGGAAGGCATAGGCGCCGATGGTCTCCCAGCAGCGTCATGCGGCGGCCTTCCGCTGGGCTTCGCCGCCAGTCGTGGCCTGCCCTTGCGTCAGCCGCCGCGTCAGGCGGCCCAGCACGATCTCGGACACCTTGGTCATGCAGAGGTAGAAGACCAGCAGGCCCAGGAAGTAGTACAGCCGCCAGTCGGGGTGCGGATAGGCATAGGCGCTGGTCTTGGTGCCGCCCAGTTCGCGCGCCCAGTAGACGATGTCCTGCACGCCCAGCAGGAACAGCAGCGGCGTCGCCTTGATCAGGATCATCCACAGGTTGGACAGGCCGGGCAGGGCATAGACCCACATCTGCGGCACGAGGATGCGGCGGAACACCTGGCGCTGCGATCATGCCATAGCTTTCGCCGGTTTCCAGCTGTGCGCGCGGCACGGCCTGCATCGCGCCGTACAGCACGTTGGCCGCAAAGGCCCCGAAGACGATGCGAAAAGGTGAACGACGGCCAGCCCGAAGCCGTAGAGCCTGGTGCCAGATCTGCGGCGCATCGCCCGAGGGCATCTTGGCCTCCGGGCAGACCCTGAACTCCAAGCCCCTGGCGGATCGGCTCGGTCCAGTCGGGGCAGACGCACCTGATGGACCATCCATTCGATGCCCTGATCCAGCGCGATCACGAAGAACAGGAAGAACACGATGTCGGGCACGCCGCGCACCATCGCGGTATAGCCCTTGCCCAGCATCCGGAGCGGCAGGACGGCGACCGCGCCGCCATCGCGCCGACAAAGCCGAAGGCCAGCGCAATCGGCGCGTGATGGCCAGCAGGATCAGCACCGTCAGGAAGGACCAGTAGAAATCGATATGCTTGCCCGTGGTCAGGTAGCACCCCAGCCAGGTCAGCCCTTCGAGGGACGACGGATCGGCGCAGCCTGACAACATCGAGGGCCCCCGATGGGCGCGTCCGCGCCTGCCGGACGCGCCGTTTCCTTGTCGGATCAGAACGTCATGGCCGCGTCGCCGAACCACTTCACGATCAGCGCGTTCAGCGTGCCGTCATCCTTCATCGACTGGATCGCCGCGTCGAACTTGCGCCTTCAGTTCGTTGTCGCTTTCACGCAGGCCCATGCCGACGCCGCCGCCAAGCTGCACGTCCTCGCCCACGAAGACCAGCTCGCCGCCCGATTCCGCCACGATCGGGACGAGGTAGTCCTTGTCGGCAAACACCGCGTCGGCCTCGCCGTTGCGCACGGCGGCGACGGTTTCGTCCGGCGTCGCGAATTCCAGCAGCGTGGCCCCCGATTCGGCCACATAGCCGGCCTGGATGGTGCCGACCTGCGCCGCGACGACGCCGCCCTTGATGTCCGCATCGGCGTCAGCGCCACATAGGCCGAGGCTGCCGGCGGAATGTAGTTCTGGGTGAAGTCGATCACCTTGTCACGCTCGTCGGTGATGCTCATGCCCGGCGATGATCACGTCATAGTTGCCCGACTGCAGGTTCGGGATGATCGAATCCCAGTCGTTCGTGACCCATTCGCAGGTCAGGCCGGCGCGCTTGCACAGCTCGTCGCCCAGCTCGCGCTCGAAGCCGTCGACTTCGCCCGCGTCGTTGATGAAGTTGTAGGGAGGGTAGGCGCCCTCGGTGCCCAGCCGCACGGTCTGCGCCAGCGGCAAAGCCGGCGGACAGCGCCAGCACGGCGGCGGCCAAGGATCAGTTTCTTCATTCGGTCTCTCCCTTGTTCAGTTGTTGTTTCGTCTTATCAGGCCGTCGCGCTCAGGAAACCGCGCAGACGTTCGGTCTGCGGGTTCCCGAACAGCCGCTCCGGCGGGCCTTCTTCTTCGATCTTGCCCTGTGCAGGAAGATCACATGGTCCGACACATCGGCGGCCAGCCTCATGTCATGGGTGACAAGGATCATCGTGCGCCCCTCGTCGGCCAGCGCCTTGATGACCTTGACGACCTCCTGTTCCAGTTCCGGGTCAAGCGCCGAGGTCGGTTCGTCGAACAGCAGCGCGCGCGGTTCCATGCACAGCGCGCGCGCAATCGCCGCGCGCTGCTGCTGGCCGCCCGACAGCATCGCGGGCCAGGCATCGGCCTTGTCGCCGATCCCGACCTTGTCCAGTAGCTTGCGCGCCCGCGCCTCGACCTCTGTCGGGTCGCGCTTCAGCACCGTCACCGGCGCTTCCATCACGTTCTGCAGGATGGTCATGTGCGACCAGAGGTTGAACTGCTGGAACACCATCGACAGGTTGGTGCGGATGCGGATGACCTGTGCGCGGTCGGCCGGATGGCGGCCAAGGCCCGTCGCCCTTCCAGTGCACCGCCTCGCCCTCGAAGATGATGTCGCCCTGCTGGCTGTCTTCCAGCAGGTTGCAGCAGCGCAGCAGCGTGGACTTGCCCGACCCGGACGAGCCGATCAGCGACACGACATGGCCGCGCGGCGCCATCAGATCGACGCCCTTCAGCACCTCGAGCGTGCCATAGCTCTTGTGCAGGTCGCGGATCTCGATGACCGGGGTGTCGGCGGGATGTCTGGCTTGGGCACTGACGTCTCGGCGCGTTGTGGTTAACGACGCGGCAGTAGGGCCGATAATTTGCACCATTGCAACGCCGATTCGCGCAGATGCCGTCAGCGTACGCTGCCGATTTGGTCAGTCATTGCGCGCAATCTGGTCGGGTGCGGGCGGCGTGGGCACGGCGAGATAGCCTGTCGGCCGGAATGCGCGACCAGCGCCCTGCAGATGCCGGTCGCGTCGCGGTCCTCGGCCGACAAGTGCGGCAATGGCCGCCGCAACGATCGCGGAACAGGCGCGCGGCATCGCGGCCCGGTGCCGGCGATGTAGGGCAGGCCCGGGGTCGGGTCGGTCATGCGCCACCACCCGCAGGCCTGCCATCGTCGGCGTCCCAGCGCCGAAGCATCCGCCAGGTCACCGCGTCCAGCGCCGCGATATCGGCGCGGCCCTCGGCCACGGCCAGCGCCGACAGCCGGTGCCCGCCGGTCTGCAGGCGCGGCGGCAGGCGGATGCCAGCTGGCGGCATGGGTCTGCGGCGCGGCCCAGCCGGATTGCGACAGCGCCTCGTTATAGGCAAAGCGCGCGCCGTCGAAATCGGCCAGAGCCTGCCGCGCGGATCAGTCGGCCCGGGCCACGAAGACGCTGCGGTAATAGCCCGGCGGGCAGCCTTCGACCCCGTAATCCGGCGTGCCGATCAGCGTGACCTGGCCGTGCAGCCGCGCCCGATAGGGAAAGCCGCAGGTCTGCGACAAGCACCAGATCGGGCGACTGTCCATGCGGCCACAGATCAGCCGCGCCCCGGGTCAGCGCCTCGGGCGCCGCGATCCCCTCGGCGCGCAGCCCGTCGCGGATCAGCGCCCACAGCCGGTCATTCGCGGCGGCCGTCTCGGCGCCGGTCATACATCGGCAAGCGAGGCGATCATTCCCGCGCGGCCCGCTGCCGGGCCAGCGCCGAATTCCACATCGGTCAGGCCCAGCAGGTTCGCCACCAGCCGCATCAGCCGAGTCCTCGTCGTCGTCGCGCGCGCCATCGGCCAGCGCCACCGACCACAGCGCCTCCATCAGCGTCGGCGCGGTCCTCCAGCGCGACGGCGTCCTTCAGCGCGCGGGTGAAGCGCACGGTATCGGGCGCCTCGGCCTCCAGCTCCTCGGCCTCGCGACCGCAAGTCTGGCGGCCGCGAACGGGCGACAGCGCATGGCGGCGGCACAAGCACCCGGTCGATCCGGTCCACCTCTTCGGCGGCATAGAGGCCGTCGGTGCGCGCGATGCGCACCAGAAGCGCCGCCAGCGCCAGATGCGCTTCGGGTTCGGGCAGGCGGGCGGGGGCGGGGGCCAGCAGGCGGCGCAGGAGGGTATCGAACATGGCCGGACTATAGCCCGGACGTCTGCCGCTGCCAATCGCTTCGGCGGCAGGCTCACGCAAGCGTGGCGAAGCGCCCGGCCAGCGTCACGGCCTCAGTCGGCGAGCCCATAGGGCGCGTTGACGATGAACAGGCCCGAGCCGACCATCCGGTGCCCGTCGCGCGCCGGGGGAAAGCGGACCTCGTGGCGCAGGCCGTCGGGGAAGGCTGCCTCCAGCGCGGCCAGCATCGGGCCATGCGCGCCCGACCCTCAGGATCGGATACCACAGCGATCAGGATGCCGACGTTCCACTTGCGGTGGATCGCCGGCGATGCGGCTTGGGGATCGTCTCGTAGTCGGCCTTCACCTCGTAGGACGGGTCGATCAGCATCAGCCCGCGCCGCGGCGTCGGCGGGGTGAGCGCCAGCGCCATCGACAGCCCGTCCTCGGCGCGACATGCGCGCCCCAGGGCGGCGGCACGTCGCGCAGATGCCGCGACTTCTCTGCGGGTGCAACTCGGCCAGGTGCATCGTGTCGGTCTCGCGCAGCCTCAGCGCCGCGATCAGGGGCGAGCCGGGATAGGCCGCGGCGCCATAGCGCGCCCGCACCTCGTCCAGCCGCTGGCGGTAGGGGTGGTCGGCCGGGAAAGACGCCTCGGCCAGCGGCCGATGCCCTGCTGCCGCCTCGCCGGTCTTCAGCGCCTCGTCCGCGTCCAGATCGATAGAGCCCGCGCCCGGCATGGGTTTCGATATAGGTCAGCGGCTTGTCCTTCTGCGTCAGGTAGTCCAGCATCCAGGCCAGCAGCGCGTGCTTGTGCACGTCGGCCAGGTTTCCGGCGTGGTAGATGTGTTGATAGGACAGCATGCCCCGGCCTAACGCCGCGAAGGCGCAGCTCAATACTTGCGCGGCACGTAGAGCTCGGGCGGCAGCACGGCGCGTTCGTAGTCCGGGTTGAACACGCGGTCGGGCAGGGTGACCTCTTCGTGCGGCACGTCCTCATAGGGGATCAGGCCGAGCAGGTGGTCGATGCAGTTCAGCCGGGCGCGCTTCTTGTCGTTGCCCTCGACGATGTACCACGGCGCCTCGGGGATGTTGGTGCGGGCCATCATCTCTTCCTTGGCCTTGGTGTACTGCTCCCACCGCACGCGGGACTGCAGGTCCATCGGCGACAGCTTCCACTGCTTCATCGGATCGTGGATGCGCATCAGAAAGCGCATCTGCTGTTCCTCGTCGGTGATCGAGAACCAGTACTTGATCACCCGGATGCCCGAGCGGACCAGCATCCGCTCGAATTCGGGCACGTCGTGGAAGAACTGTTCGACCTGATCCTCGTCGGCGAAGCCCATCACCCGCTCGACCCCGGCGCGGTTGTACCAGGAGCGGTCGAACAGCACGATCTCGCCGCCCGGCCGGCAGGTGCGGGACGTAGCGCTGGAAATACCACTGGGTCTTTTCGCGGTCCGACGGCGCGGGCAGGGCCACGGCGCGCGACCACGCGCGGGTTCAGCCGCTGGGTGATGCGCTTGATCACGCCGCCCTTGCCGGCCGAATCGCGGCCCTCGAAGATGACGACGACCTTTTCCCTGTGGTGCTGCACCCAGGCTTGCAGCCGGATCAGTTCGGACTGCAGCCGCAGCAAGTTCGCGGAAGTAGATCTGCCGGTCGATCTGGTCAGGATGCTCGCGCTTGTAGATCCGCGCGATTTCATCCGAAAGCGTCACATCCTCCAGCTCAAGCTCGTAGTCCTCGTCCAGCGTGTCGGCCAGTTCGGCCTCCAGCCAGTCGCGGCCGGGGGATTGTTGAGACGTCGGCATTCGGGAACTCCGGCGGAGGGAAGGGACCAGCATGGTTAGATCAGCCTGACGTGACAGTTCTGTGTCGCGCATCGGCCAGCTTGACAGTTGCGCGCCAGACCGCGCGCCGGAACGGACTCTGGATCGGGCGGGTTGAACTTCGGGTTCGCGACGAATAGGCAGACCAGAACTATTGCAACGATCCGGGGACAGGATGGAAATCTTCACGCCCGACGGCTTCACCGCCCTGCTCCAGGTCATCACGATCGACCTCGTGCTGGCAGGCGACAATGCCATCGTGATCGGACTGGCGGCAGCGGGCCTGCCCAAGGAACAGCGCGGCAAGGCGATCCTTGTCGGGATCATCGCTGCCACCGTGCTGCGCATCTTCTTCGCGACGATCACGACGCAACTGCTGGCGATCACGGGGCTGCTGCTGTGCGGGGGCATCCTGCTGCTTTGGGTCTGCTGGAAGATGTGGCGCGAACTTCGCGCGGGCCATCTCGATGAAGAAATGCAGGCGCAGGAGGCTCTGAGCGAACGCCGATCTGAATGCGGACGGAACCGTTGCCGGTGGCGCGGCCGCGCAAGACCTTCGCGTCAGGCCGCGATGCAGATCGTCATCGCCGACGTGTCGATGTCGCTCGACAATGTGCTGGCCGTGGCGGGTGCTGCACGCGAGCATCCGACCGTGCTGGTCTTCGGGCTGATCCTGTCCATCGCGCTGATGGGGCTTGCGGCATCTTTCATCGCGCGGCTTCTGAACAAGCATCGGCTGGATCGCCTTCGTCGGCCTTGCGATCATCCTCTATGTCGCGCTCGACATGATCTGGCGCGGCTGGCACGAGGTGGCACCGCTGGTGCAGGCATCTCTGGGCTGACGCTCAGCCTGCCGGGGCAAGCAGGAAAAGGCGCGCCTCCACGGGCGTGCCGCCTGCATCGACGACCTGCGATGATAGCTCGGTCACCGTGCAGCCGGGCAACCGCGCCCTGAATCTGTCGAGCATCATGTCTTCCTCCGGCCATTTCGCGAGCAGCAGCTTGCCGGCGCACGGCAGCCTGCCCTGATCGACGCGTTGTTCTACAGGCAGGTCCGGGGCAACAAGCGCCACCCCCGCGGCCATGTTGTCGGTCATCAGCATCCTTGCGGCGCCTGTCTGCCGGAATGCCTCGGCCAGAACGGCGAAGTCGGCGCGCGGCAGGGGTTCCTTCTTGCGATAGTAGCCGGGCAGGGCAGCAAGCATCGCGATTGCCGCAAACCCGCCGACGGCGGCGGGCAGGAACCGCATCCAGCCGCGCCGCCGCATCACCCAGACCAGCAGCACCGGCGTCAGGGGGGCCGCGATCGGCACCAGCCAGCGTTCCTTCAACTCGGCCGAATCCGTGGCGATGATCGCCATTGCAATCAACAGGATGGAGATTGCGCCTGCGCGCCAGAACACGCCGACATCCATGGGTTCGGCGTCAGCCTGCCGCGTGAACATGACCGCCAGCGCCACAGAGACCGCGACCAGTCCCCCGGTGGCCCAGGCCGCCCAGGCCAGCCCGGCCAGCCCCGCCTGCCAGCCCCCGCCCGGTTCGAACTTCGCGAGCGACGCCGTGGCCAGTTCGGGATTGTTCAGCGCCCAGAGCGTCGGCCCGGCCAGCACCAGCCCGCCTGCGAAAAGCGCAACAAGCATCCCGGGGGCAAGCACCGCCCGCCGCTCGTTCTGCCGGAACAGCGCCGCAAACACCAGCGCCACAAGGAAAATCGCCCCGGTCGCCTTCGCGATGATCGCCAGCCCGGACCACAGGCCGAACGCCGCATAGTCCCGCCACCGCCGCTGCCCGATCAGATCGAGGAAGGCGATGCAGGCTATGGGCACGAGAGCGGTTACCAAAAGATTATGGGTGCGGGTGCGGAGGAAGGTTTGGGAGATTTCGGGGATCAGGAACAGCCCCAGGGCCGCGAGACCGGCGATACGGACCCCGGCGAAGCGGCGGGCGAGGAGGAAACCGGCGCTGTAGATGCCCCAGAGGCACAAAGCCCGCATCGCGGCCATGGCGACCTGGCCCTGGCCGAAGATCTGGTTCACGCCCCATTGCAGCCAGGCGTAGAGCGGCGGCTGCACCCCGTAGCCCCATGCAAGCTGCCGCGCCCAAAGGAAAAGTTCCAGAGTCGTCGCCGAAAAGCGAGGTCTTGTAATGCACCCGGATCACCGACTGGATCACGGCGTAAAGCGCGAAGAGGACCAGCCAGAAGGCAGTCCGGTCGTAGGGCCGGGGGGGATGGGTCACTCGGTCTGCTCCGCGCTGGAAGGGAGGTTCCTTCCTATCCGTTCAGCGGCGGGGATCAAGCCGAAGAGGCGGGGCGGCCATATGAATTCGATACAGAACCCATATGACTCCCGTATGCAGACAAAAACAGTCGGGAACCTGCCGACCGGCAGCGAAAGCAGCGGTCGGCGAAGCGCCCGTTCAGCCCTTGCGGGTCGGCTCCGGGGTCGTCTCGGCGACGGGGGGAAGGGCCACCGCCTCTTCCTCCATGCCGTCGCGGATGCCCTTCTTGAACGAGCTGATGCCGCGACCGACCTCGCCCATCAGCGAGCTGACCTTGCCGCGCCCGAAAAGGATGATCGCCACCACGGCGACGACGAGGATATGCGCGAGAGAGAATTCACCCATGAGAGGTCTCCTGTGTTCCGACCGGCGGCCGCCGACCAAGTCCCGTAACACGCTACGCCTGCCGCTGCGTTGGGGAAACCGGGATTGTCGCTGGTCGCGACAGGCTACTGACAGGATTCTGGCGGGTGGGGGCTCGGCGATGTTGACGCAGACATGGAGGCACTGGCGGACTTCCCTGCGGCATCGAGGTGATGACGGCGACGCATCCGAACTGGGAACTGTCGCGCTGTCGACCCGAAGCGCCACCAGGGGTGCTGCTGGCGCTGATCGACCGCGACCCTGGGATCGTGCAGCGGGTGCTGGCGGGGTGAGGCGGAGGATTCGGCGGGCTATTCGGTATCGCCTACCCTGCCTGCTTGCTGCCTTGTGACGGGGTGCGTGCGGGCACGCACCCTGCGACCGATCACACCAGCCGCGACACGTCCACCGCCGCCCGCACGAAATCGGCGAACAGCGGATGCGGCGCGAAGGGTTTCGACTTCAGCTCCGGGTGGAACTGGACGCCGATGAACCAGGGGTGGTCCTTGACCTCGACGATCTCGGGCAGGCGGCCGTCGGGGCGACATGCCGGAGAAGATCAGGCCGCAGGCTTCCAGCTGGTCGCGGTACTTGATGTCGACCTCGTAGCGGTGGCGGTGGCGTTCCTCGATCACGGTCGTGCCGTAGATCTCGCGCCACCTGCGAGCCGGCGGTCGAGGTTCGCGGTATAGGCGCCCAGCCGCATGGTGCCGCCCTTGTCGTCGTCGACCTTGCGCTCGACGACGTGGTTGCCCTGCACCCATTCCTTCAGGTGATAGACGACGGGGGTGAAGCGCTTCGCGCCGGCCTCGTGGTCGAACTCCTCGGACCCGGCGTTCGTCGAGCCGCGCGAGGTTGCGGGCCGCCTCGATCACCGCCATCTGCATGCCGAGGCAGATGCCGAGGTAGGGGATCTTCTTTTCGCGGGCGAATTGCGGCGGCCTTGATCTTGCCTTCGGTGCCGCGCTCGCCAAAGCCGCCGGGGACGAGGATGGCGTGGAAGCCCTCCAGCTAGGGGGCGGGGTCTTCGCGCTCGAAGATCTCGGCGTCGATCCATTCGGCCGGACCTGGTGCGGTTGGCCATGCCGCCATGGGTCAGCGCCTCGGCGATGGATTTGTAGGCGTCTTCCAGCTGGGTGTACTTGCCGACGATGGCGACGCGCACCTCGCCCTCGGGGTTGGTGCATGCGGTCCATCACGTCTTCCCAGCGCGCGAGGTTGGGCTTCGGCGCGGGCGAGATGCCGAAGGCGTCGAGCACCGCCTGGTCGAGACCCTCGCGGTGATAGGCGAGCGGGGCCTCGTAGATCGATCTTCAGGTCATAGGCGGGGATCACGGCTCCTTGCGGACGTTGCAGAAGAGCGCGATCTTTTCGCGCTCCTTCTCCGGGATCGGGTGTTCGCGAGCGGCAGACCAGCACGTCGGGGGCGAGGCCGATGGAGCGCAGTTCCTTGACCGAGTGCTGGGTCGGCTTGGTCTTCAGCTCGCCGCTGGCGGCGAGGTAGGGCAGCAGCGTCAGGTGCATGAAGATGCACTGGCCGCGCGGGCGTTCCTGGACGAACTGGCGGATCGCCTCGAAGAAGGGCAGGCCCTCGATGTCGCCGACGGTGCCGCCGATCTCGCAGAGCATGAAGTCGACCTCGTCCTCGCCGATGCTCAGGAAGTCCTTGATCTCGTTGGTGACGTGCGGGATCACCTGGATGGTCTTGCCGAGGTAGTCGCCGCGGCGTTCCTTCTCCAGCACGTTGGAATAGATGCGCCCCGAGGAGATGCTGTCGGTCTGGCGGGCCGAGACGCCGGTGAAGCGTTCGTAGTGGCCAAGGTCGAGGTCGGTCTCGGCGCCGTCGTCGGTGACGAAGACCTCGCCATGCTCGAAGGGCGACATCGTGCCGGGATCGACGTTCAGGTAGGGGTCGAGCTTGCGCAGCCGGACCGAGATAGCCGCGCGCCTGCAGCAGCGCGCCGAGGGCGGCCGAGGCGAGGCCCTTGCCAAGCGAGGAAACCACGCCGCCGGTGATGAAGACATAACGCGCCATGAAGGCTCCCGCGCCTGAATGAAGGGTGCAATTCGCTCTTGGGGAATCGCAGGATCACGGGAGTTGAGGCTTAGCGTAAAATGCAAAGCTCTGCAACCGCACCGCAAGATGCTGTTTTCGTTCCGCCACGAGGGGCTATTGCTGGTGGTCTCAGTTCGAACGCGGCGGGGGCTGCGGGCGCATCCGCGCGGGGCGGCGTTGCCGGCGCGTCGGCCGAGGACGGGCGGCAGCAGGTTGCCTTCGGGCAGCGCCGGGTGCTGCGGGCGCCTGAACCGGGGCGGTGCCGCCGATCTGGTCGATCACCGAACCGCCGGCCGCATTGCGCGCCGCAAGGATCGTCAGCGTGATCGAGGTGCAGATGAAGGCGATGGCGAAGATCCAGGTCAGCTTGGCCAGCGCCGTCGCCGCCGCCGTCCCGTCATCGCGCCGCCGCCGCCCATGCCCAGACCGCCGCCTTCGGACCGCTGCAGCAGCACCACCCCGATGAGGCAGAGCGCGAGGATCAGGTGGACGGTGAGGACGACGTTTTCCATGGGGGCGCACTTTCCGGTTTGACGCGCCTATCTAGGGCCAAGCCGCGCGGGCTGCAACCCCTTCGCCGCCCGTCGGCGCGGGGCGGAGCGGTGGCCGATTTTCCGGTTTCGCCCCGGGCGGTGCATCGCTATAGCAGAGGCGGTTTGCAACCGGGGAAGGATCGCCGCCATGGCCAATGTCGTCGTCGTGGGCGCCCAGTGGGGCGACGAGGGCAAGGGCAAGATCGTCGACTGGCTGTCCGAGCGCGCCGACGTGATCGCGCGCTTCCAGGGCGGGCACAATGCCGGGCCATACGCTGGTCATCGACGGCAAGGTCTACAAGCTGTCGCTGCTGCCCTCGGGCATCGTGCGCGGCGGCAAGCTGTCGGTGATCGGCAACGGCGTGGTGGTCGACCCCTGGCATCTGGTGGCCGAGATCGACAAGCTGCGCGGGCAGGGGGTGGAGATTTCGCCCGAAAACCTGATGATCGCCGAGAATGCGCCGCTGATCCTGCCGATCCATGGCGAGCTGGACCGGGCGCGCGAAGGCGCAGACACGTCGGTGGCCAAGATCGGCACCACGGGGCGCGGCATCGGCCCGGCCTATGAGGACAAGGTGGGGCGCCGGGCGATCCGGGTGGCCGACCTGGCCGATGCGGCGACGCTGGACACTGCGGATCGGACCGGCTGCTGACGCACCACGACGCGCTGCGGCGCGGGTCTGGGGCTGGAGCCGGTGGACCGCGCGGCGCTGAAGGCCGCGCTGCTCGAGATTGCGCCGAAGGTGCTGCCCTATGCCGAAGCCCGGTCTGGAAGGTGCTGACCGAGGCGCGGCGGGCGGGCAAGCGCATCCTGTTCGAGGGCGCGCAGGGCGTCGCTGCTGGACATCGATTTCGGCACCTATCCCTATGTCACCTCTCGCAACACGATCGCGGGGCAGGCGGCGACGGGCACGGGGGTCGGGCCGACGGCGATCGACTTCGTGCTGGGGATCGTGAAGGCCTATACGACGCGGGTCGGCGAAGGCCCGTTCCCGGCGGAGCTGCACGATGCCGATGGCGAGCGTCTGGGCGAGCGCGGGCATGAGTTCGGCACGGTGACGGGGCGCAAGCGCCGCTGCGGCTGGTTCGATGCGGTGCTGGTGCGGCAGACCTGTGCGACCGCGGGCGTGTCGGGCATCGCGCTGACCAAGCTGGACGTGCTGGACGGGTTCAAGACGCTGAAGATCTGCGTGGGCTACGATCTGGACGGCAAGCGGCTGGATTATCTGCCGACCGCGGCAGACCAGCAGGCACGCTGCACGCCGATCTATGAAGAGATGGAAGGCTGGTCGGAAACCACCGCCGGGCGCGCGGTCCTGGGCGGAACTGCCGGGGGCGGCGATCAAGTATGTGCGGCGGATCGAGGAGTTGATCCAGTGTCCGGTCGCGCTACTGTCCACCTCGCCCGGAGCGCGATGACACGATCCTTGTGACCGACCCTTTCGCGGATTGAGGGGGAACCGATGGCGCTGAGCTACAAGGCGCGCAGGCGCCTGTCGCTGCTGATCCTGCTGGTCGGGATGCCGCTTTACATCGTGGCGGCGGTGACGGTGGTGAACCTGTTCGACCGCCCGCCCCTGCTGGTGGAACTGGTGGTCTATGTCGGCCTGGGGTTCCTCTGGATCGCTGCCGTTCCGGGCGGTGTTCCGGGGGATCGGCCAGCCGGACCCTGCTGCCACGAAAAAGGGGCCGGACCGGCAGGTCTGACCCCTTTTCCGTCGGTCTGAAGGCGAACTCAGCGCGTCATGCGGCGCGCTTCGGCAAGGTAGTAGCTGCTGTCGGTCATCGTGAACTGGCCGCGCTTGACCTTCTCGATCTTGCCCTGACGCAGAAGCTGGCCGAAGCTGCGCATGCTGTCCTCGCGCGCTTCGCCGCTGTCGCTGGTGACGGCCGAGACATGGCGCATCAGGTGCGGGCGGGAAAAGTGCTCGCGCCCCTCGACGCAGGCGGTATAGGCGGCGGCGGCTTCCAGCAGGTCCGGCAGTTCGTTTGCGCCCAGCCGCTCGGCGAACTCGGCAAAGTTCCGCGATGAGGCAAAGATGTTCTCGGCCTCGGTTTCGGTTTCCTGGCCGATCAGGGCGACGTCGTCATGATCCAGCGCCAGGTTGCCGGCGCTGCTGTTGACCCGGCGCGGCATGATGCGGGCGGGGCTGGCATCGGTGTTCGACGGCCGGTCGATGCGCTGTTCCGACACCAGAACGAGCGGGGCCGGGCGTTCGGTGACGGCCGCACCTTCCGCGCGCTTCGGGCGAACGACGCGGGCGAGGTCGGCCCGGTAGCGTTCCAGGCGCGACGGCTCGCCCGTGCCTGCCGACGGGCTTGGGGCACGCAGTTCCGCCACGGTCGCGGCGACGGCGGCCTTCAGGTGCGCGAGCGTCGACATCCGGCGCTTGCTTTCGGCGCCCTCCATCTCGGTGTTGGTCTGGCGCAGCAGGCGGTTCACGTCCGCATCGTCCTTGGCGGTGGATTCGAGGATCGTACGCCCCTCGCCTTCGCTGCGGCGCGCGGCCTCGGCCTCGGCGTCCATCGGTTCGGCCGTGTGCTGCGGCTTTGGGTGCCACGTCGGCCTCGGTCAGGATCAGCGGCTCGGGGCGGCGCACCTTGATGACGCGGGCACGGGCGCGAAGGAGCTTCTCGGAAACGTCGGTTTCGGTGGCGGGCGCTTCCGGGTCTGCGGGCCAGGCGGCCTCGGCGGCGTCGGGAACCGTATCTTCGAAAGGCTCGAACTCGAACTTGTCCGCAGGTGTGGCAACGGCAGCCACAGGTTCGGCCTCGAACTCGCCGGCGATCTCTTCCCAGTCGGTCGCAGCCAACGGCGCGTTGTCGAACTCGTCCTCGTAGCTGTCCTCGACCGGCGGCACCGGACGCGCGGCCTCGACCGGCTCGGCCTCCAGCGCTGCGGCCAGAGCCGCGTCAAACTCCGGCTCCTCCACGGTGATGGCGGGGGCCTCGGCATAGGGGGTCACGTCCCCGGCCTCGGAGCGCTCTTCGGCAACCGGCTCATCCGACAGGCTGGCGAGCAGGCCGGAGAACGAGGTGTCCTCCTCGACTTCGGCTTGCAGGTCGGCGGTTTCGGCCTCCGGTGCGGTGTCTGACGAAAGACTTGCGATCAGGGCATCATCCGCGAAGCTGCCGGCGTCCGCTTCTTCGGGCAGGTCGTCCACGGTCGGCTCGGGGTGCGCCTCGGGAAGTTCGGCCACGTCATCGACCGGCTCGGCAGCGACCGGGCCTCGGCAACGACTGGGGCCTCGGCAACGACTGGGACCTCGGCGGTCTGGGCGGTGTCGAAGACGTCGCGCAGTTCCTCTTCGGCGGCGGCGACCTCGATCGCCTCGGCCTCGTCCTTGGCGGCTTGGGCGGCTGCGTCGATATCCTGCCAGCCGTCGCGCAGATCAGCGACGGGGGCATCGGCGGCCGGTTCGGCAACCGCAAGGGGGACCACGGCAACGGCGGCCACGACGATGTCGGCCTCGTCCTCCTCGGCAAAGACTGCATCTTCGATCACCGGGGCCGGGGCCATGGCGGCGCTGCGGGCGACGGCGGCACGGATGCGCTGCAGCTTGGCCGCGACGCTTTCCTCCGCGAGCAGGCCCGAGCCCGCCGACGGGGCCATGGCGGGCGCCGGCTGCGGCGCCGGGGCGGGAGACGATGGGGTGAATTCGGTGGCGCGCAGGACCACCCCGTTGTCTTCGACCTTTGCCTCGACCCGGCGCTGCACTTCGCGCTCGGCGATCCGCGACAGCATCGCGGCATCCGGCGTGGGCGGTTCGGCCCCGAAGTATCGGTCGTCGGCGGCCAGATCGCGGAAATACTCCGCAATCGCCTTCATCGTGTTGAACGGATCGTCGAACCCTTCCAGCGTACAGGAGAAGGTTCCGTAGCTGACCGTCAGGATTTTACTCGCACCGATCATCGGATGCTCGCTTTCTGCTCTTGTTCATTGGGGCCGGTATCTTCCCCGTCCTGCTCATTTCAATGGACAGATGGGGGTAATTTGAAGGACAGATCGTGGCCCCGGACAGGGAAATTTGCCTTAATTGGGAACAGTATCGGCATGAAAGCACGGATTGTCAATTCAAGCGATGGTGTGACTCTGGTCGGTGGAGGGCCGGTCGGGGCCCGTATCTTGTCGATGGCGCTGCGCCGGGCCCCTGTTCTGGTGGCCGCCGACGGCGGCGGCGACCGGGTGCTTGCGGCGGGCCTGATGCCGCAGGCCGTGATCGGCGATTTCGATTCGCTTTCCGATTTCGGGCGCTCCGCGATCCCCGCGACTCGCCAGCACGTGATCCCCGAGCAGGACACCACCGATTTCGACAAGGCGCTGCGGTCGATCCGCGCGCCCTTCGTGCTGGGGCTGGGGTTTTCCGGCGCGCGCGTGGATCACGGCCTGGCGGTGTTCCATACGCTTCTGCAGCACCCCGGCCAGCCCTGCGTGATCCTGAGCGCCGAGGATGCGGTGTTCCTGAGTCCGCCACAGATCACGCTGCGGCTGGCGGTGGGCGACCGGCTGTCGCTGTTCCCGATGGGGCCGGTCGCGGGCGAGAGCGACGGCCTGCGCTGGCCGATCCGGGGGCTGGCCTTCGCGCCCCATGCCCTGATCGGCACGTCGAACGAGGTGAGCGCGCCGGATGTGCGCCTGTGGTTCGACGCGCCGCATATGCTGGTGATCGTGCCCCGGGCCCGGCTTGATGCCGTGCTCAGTGCACTGGTGCCGCAGTGGCGGCCGCCGCGCGGCGCTGGAGGGCCACGCGCCGCTCGCGCGCGATGATGTAGAGACCGGACGAGACGATGACGGCAATCCCGGCCCAGGTCAGCGGATTGGGGAAATCGCCGAACACGAGGTAGCCGAGCGCGACCGCCGCCACGATCTCGAGGTAATGCAGCGGCGCCAGCGTGGCCGAGGGCGCGAACTTCAGGGCGTAGGTCATGCAGATGTGGCTGACAGCGGCCCAGAAGCCCACGCCGAGGAGCCAGAGCCAGGCAATGCCCTGCGGCATCACCGGGTCGAGCGAGGCGATCCCCGAACCGTCGAACAGCCACATCAGCGGCAGGCACAGCAGGCTGCCCGCGATGGAGGTGTGCAACTGCATCGTCACGGGGTGGATGCCGGTCGAGAGTTGCCGCGTGATGAGCATGTAGAAGGCGAAGAAGAACGCCGTGCCCAGCGGGAACAGTGCGACCGCGCCGAACACGTGGAGCGAGGGCTGGATCACCAGCAGCGCCCCGCCGAAGCCCACGACGCTGGCCGCGATCCGGCGCGGGCCGACCTCGTCCCCGAACAGGAGCCGCCCGAGGATCAGCAGGATGAACGGCTCGACAAAGGCGATGGCCAGCGCGTCGGCGATCGGCATGACCTGGATGGCGGCGACGAAGCTGTAGGTGGACAGCATGAGGAACACGGCGCGGATCGCGACCAGTGCCGCGACGCGGGGCGGCACCCGCCCGTCCAGCCGCATGACCAGAACCACGGGCAGCATCAGAAGGCCCTGGATCACGAAACGCGCCGTGGTGATCTGCCCGACCGGGATCGTCGCCGCCGCCAGCTTTGCCGAGACATCGAGCAACGGCGCCATCGCGCAGAAGATCAGCATGAGGGCGACGCCCGGAAGGATGCGGTCCTGTGTCATGGGCGCAGCGGTATCCGGGCGGCAGGCCCTCGTCCAGACCGCAAACGGCGGGAACTTGCGGCAGGCCGCGGGTTTCGGCATTGCTGGCGGGGGTCGTCGGGGTGGAAGGTGCGATGCTGGTTCTCGTCGATCATGCGCTGGTCCTGCTGGAGATGCCGAAATGCGCCAGCACGGCGATCCGCCGGATGCTGGAACCGCTGGTCACGACCCCCTGGGCGCGGCAGAAGACGCGGGAACGGCATATCGGCCTGCGGCAGTACCGCCGGGTCTGGGCGGAGCCTCTGGCGCAGGATCTGGGCCGCCGGGCCGAGACGCTCTGCGTGGTGCGCGATCCGCTGGACCGCGCCGAAAGCTGGTTCCGCTATCGCCAGCGGCCGCAGGTGGCGGGCAAACCGGTCAGCACGCGCGGGATGAGCTTTGCCGACTTCCTGACCGACTGCCTGTCGGACACCCCCCCGCCACATGCCCGCATCGGCAACCAGGCGCGGTTCGCCGGTGTCGTGCGGGGGCGTCCGGGGGTGGACCATGTGTTCGACTACCGCCGTCTGGACTTGCTTGCAGGGTTCCTGTCGGACCGGATGGGCGTGCCGCTGGCGCTGGAGCCGCACAATCTCTCGCCCGTCGCGGCCCCGTCCGAGCCGTTGCCCGACGCGCTGTTGCAACGGTTCGGGACGGAACGGGCCGACGAGATGGCGCTGTACGCGCTGGTCAGTGCCGCCGGGGCGCTCCATCGCGTGTAGGGCGGGGCTCCCCCCGCCAAGGCGCGATGGAGCGCCCCTGCGGGTCGTCAGCAGTTCGGCACGTTGACCGCGAGGCCGCCGAGCGAGGTTTCCTTGTACTTCTCGTGCATGTCGCGGCCGGTCTGGCGCATCGTCTCGATGCAGACGTCGAGGCTGACGAGGTGCATGCCGTCGCCCCGCAGCGCAAGGCTGGCCGCCGAGACGGCCTTGATCGCGCCCAGGCCGTTGCGCTCGATGCAGGGCACCTGGACGAGGCCCTTCACCGGATCGCAGGTCATGCCGAGGTGATGCTCCAGCGCGATCTCGGCGGCGTTCTCGACCTGCTCGGGCGTGCCGCCCAGCACGGCGGCAAGGCCTGCGGCGGCCATCGCGGCGGCGGAGCCGACCTCGGCCTGGCAGCCGCATTCGGCGCCGCGAGATCGAGGCGTTGTGCTTGACCAGCCCGCCGATGGCGGCGGCGGTCAGCAGGAACTCGCCCGACCGCGGCTGGCGGCGGCGCCCGGCACATGGTCGAGCCAGTAGCGGATGACCGCCGGAACCACGCCCGCCGCGCCGTTGGTGGGGGCGGTGACGACCTGGCCGCCGGCCGCGTTCTCCTCGTTCACCGCCATGGCGTAGAGGCTCATCCAGTCGTTGATCGTGTGCGGCGGCGTCATGTTCAGCCCGCGTTCGGCCATCAGCGCGTCGTGGATGCCCTTGGCGCGGCGGCGCACCTTGAGGCCGCCGGGCAGGATGCCCTCGCCCTCCATCCCGCGGTCGATGCAGTCGTTCATCACCTGCCAGATCCGGGCAATCCCGGCGTCGAGCTCGGCGGCGGAGCGGAACGTCAGCTCGTTCGCGCGCTTCATCTGGGCGATGGTCAGGCCGGACGCCTTGGCCATCGCCAGCATCTCGGCCGCCGTCTCGAAGGGGTAGGGCACGTCGGCGCGGGCCTTCGCCTTGGCCCCGCCGGCCTCGGCCAGTTCGGCCGTCGGTCAGCACGAAGCCGCCGCCGATGGAATAGTAGGTCTCCTGCAGGATCACGTCGCCCTGCGCGTCGGTGGCGCGTCAGGATCATGCCGTTGGCATGGCCGGGCAGCGCGGGGCCGTAGTCGAAGAGCAGGTCATGGCCGGGATCGAAGCGCAGGGGCGGCAGGCCCGGCGCGTCGATCACATGGGTTTCGCGGATCGCGGCAAGCGCGGCTTCGGCCTTTTCCGCGTCATAGGTGGCAGGCTCGAACCCCGCGAGGCCCAGGATCGTCGCCCGGTCGGTCGCATGGCCGACCCCGGTAAAGGCGAGCGAGCCGTGCAGCGAGGCGCGCAGCCCCGCCGGAGTGGAAGGGCGAGGCGCGCAGCGTGTCGAGGAACCGCGCGGCGGCCACCATCGGCCCCATCGTGTGGGACGACGACGGGCCGATGCCCACCTTGAACATGTCGAAGACGGAAAGGAACATGCGCGTCAGGCCGCCGGTGCCGAAAAGATCGTCTCGCCCAGCCCCTCGGCCCGCGCGGCGTTCAGCGCGGCGGGTCGCGCCTCCAGCATCCGCGCCACGGCCAGAAGCGAGGGGTAGGGCGCCAGATCGACATGGCCCGGAAAGTCCGCCTCCATCTGCCCCAGCCAGCGCAGCAGCACGCTGAAATAGATCCCCAGAGCCGATGGCCCGTCCGGCGGACACCATGAGGGATGCTTCGACACCGCCTGGTTCAGCCGCGCCAGCGCATCCTCCAGCCGCCGCGCATTGGTCCGCAGGAAGGCCGGGTTCGCCGCCGGATCACCGGTGTAGCGATTGGGGTAGAACAGGCACATGACCGTGGCATGGATGTTGGTCGAGGTGAAGAACAGCCATTTCAGGAACTGCCCCCGCTCCGCACTGTCCGGCGCTGGCGCCAGCCCTCCGCCATGCCGGTCGGCCAGCCACAGAAGGATCGCCGCCGTCTCGAAGATCGGGCCGTCCGGCGTCTCCAGCGCGGGCACCTGGCCCCAGGGATGCAATTCGCGATAGCCGGGCTGGTCGCGCGTATCGGCCTCGCGGTCGATCACGGTCATCACGAAGGGCTGGCCCAGTTCCAGCAGGGCGATGTGAACGGCGGTCCCGGCGCTGTCGGGCATGGTGTGCAGAAGATACATCGGTCGTGCTCCTTTGCCGCCACTATGGGGGCGCGGCGCGGTCTTGCCAGCGGAAAAGCGACCCAACCGCGATCAAAGCCGCGCGACCGACGGCATCGTGGGCGCAAGAATACCCGGCGCGCGGCTGGCGCACCACGGTTGCACCTGGCGGATCGCGGTAGCCCGCCTCAGAGCACGAAGTCGTAGAGCAGCTTCAGGTTCAGCGCGACGATCACCACCGCGATCAGCCCGGCAAACAGGGCGAGCCAGCAGCGGCGCCACCATCGCTCCCATCTTGCGCCGGTCGGTCGGTGAACATCACCAGCGGCACCACGGCGAAGGTCAGCTGCAGCGACAGCACCACCTGCGTCAGGATCAGCAGGCGCCCGGTTTCGCCCGCGCCGTAGAGGATCGTCACCCCCGCCGCCGGAATGATCGCGATGCAGCGCGTGATCAGGCGGCGCACCCAGGGCGGCGAGGCGCAGGTGCAGGAACCCCTCCATCACCGCCTGACCGGCCAGCGTGGCCGTCACGGTGGAATTCAGGCCGCAGCACAGCAGCGCGATGGCAAAGAGCGACGGCGCGATGGCCGAGCCGAGCAGCGGCCCCAGCAGCTGATGCGCGTCGCCCAGTTCGGCGATCTCGGTCTGGCCGGTGGCATGGAAAGTCGCCGCCGCCAGGATCAGGATCGAGGCGTTGATCAGCAGCGCGAACATCAGCGCCACGGTGCTGTCGATGGTGGCGTATTTCAGCGCCTCGCGCTTTTCCGGCAGGCTGTCGCCGTAGGCGCGCGTCTGCACGATGGCGGAGTGCAGGTAGAGGTTGTGCGGCATCACCGTGGCGCCGAGGATGCCGAGCGCGAGATACAGCATCTCGGGGTTGGTCACGATCTCGGTCGTCGGCGCAAAGCCGCGGATCACCTCGCCCCAGTCCGGATCGGCCATCGCGATCTGCATGCCGAAGCAGACGGCGATCACGCCCAGCAGCGTGATGATGAACGCCTCGAGCCAGCGGAAGCCCTTGGTCTGCAGCCAGAGGATCAGGAACACGTCGAGCGCGGTGATGACCACGCCGATTTCCAGCGGGATGCCGAACAGCAGGTTCAGGCCGATGGCGGTGCCGATCACCTCGGCGATGTCGGTGGCGATGATGGCGAGTTCGGCGAAGAACCACAGCGGGAACGCGACCCAGCGCGGATAGGCATCGCGGCAGGCCTGCGCCAGATCGCGGCCCGAGGCGATGGCGAGGCGCGCGCAGAGCGACTGCAGCACGATGGCCATGATGTTGGAGATCAGCGCGACGACCAGCAGCGTGTAGCCGAACTTCGATCCGCCGGCGAGGCGAGGTCGCCCAGTTGCCCGGGTCCATGTAGCCGACGGCGACCAGGTAGCCGGGCCCGATGAAGGCGAAGAGCTTGCGCCAGCCGCCGTCGGGCACCAGAACCGACCGGTGCACCTCGGCAAGCGCCGGATCGCCGCGCGCGCCACGCCAGTCCTGCCGCCGCTCCGTGCCGTCTCCAACGCCGTCAGGCTGAAATCGTTCTTCACTCGGTGATCCTGATAATGAGAATTATTCGCAATATAGAAGTCGCGGCGCCACTGTCAAGGCCGACCAAGCGGCGGTGCTTTCTCATCGGCTGTCGGCGGCGGCAGCGACGAGGATGATGCGTTCGCAGGCTTGGCTCGCGCCACGACACGCACCTGGCCGGGCAACCGGCAGCCGGGCGCGGGGGCGGGAGGCCACTTGCGGCGGCCGATGACGGGGTGACGGCGGCGGGCCGGGATTCGTCAGCGCAGGTTGGCAGCGGCCGATGCGATTGCCCCTCGCCCGTCACGGCACGCTTTGCCTATAAGCGGGGCGGCAAGGCATGGAGAGACCGATGGCCGCCGACCTTTCCCCGATCGACAAGGCCAAATTCGTGGCCGCCAAGCGCGCGGTGGATTTCGTCGAGAACGGGCATGAAGCTGGGCCTTGGCACCGGGTCGACCGCCGCCTGGATGGTGCGCTGCCTGGCCGAGCGGGTGCGCGAGGAGGGGCTGAAGGTCACCGGCGTTGCCGACCTCGCAGCCGCACGGCGGAACTGGCGCGGCAGCTGGGCATCACCGTCGACCAGCGCTGGACGATGTGAAATGGCTGGACCTGACCATCGACGGCGCGGACGAGTTCGACCCGAACCTGAACCTGATCAAGGGCGGCGGCGCGGCGCTGTTGCAGGAAAAGATCGTGGCCACCGCCTCGGACCGGATGATCGTGATCGCCGATGCCGCCAAGGAAGTGGCGCAGCTGGGCGCCTTTCCCCTGCCGGTCGAGGTGATCCCCTTCGGCTGGCAGACCACCAAGGCGCTGATCGAGGAGACGCTGGTCAGCCTGGACGTGCTGAACCGCGACGTGCACGCCTGCGCATGAACGGCGACAGCCCGCTGGTGACGGACGAGGCGAACTACATCCTCGATCTGCACCTGAAGCGCATCGGCAATCCGCGCCAGCTGGCGCTGGTGCTGAACCAGATCCCCGGCGTGGTGGAAAACGGGCTGTTCATCGACATCTGCGACATCGTGATGATCGGCCACGGCGACGGCCGGGTGACGGTGCGCGACATCAACGCGGGCCGATCGAGGACGAGACCAGATCGATCTTTGCCGCCGACCGACAACATCTTCGCCGATGCTGGGGGACTGAGCGCGGTGACCTTCGACTATGACCTTTTCGTCATCGGCGGCGGCTCGGGCGGCGTGCGCGCGGCGCGCATCGCCGCGGCCGAGGGCGGCGCGAAGGTGGGTCTGGCCGAGGAAAACCGCATGGGCGGCACCTGCGTCATCCGGGGCTGCGTGCCGAAAAAGCTGATGGTCTTTGCCTCGCGGCTATCCCGGACATGATCCGCGGACGCGCAGGCCTATGGCTGGGAGGCGAGTGCCGGCGGCTTCGACTGGCCGCGCTTCCGCACGCAGTCTTGAGGCCGAGCTTGACCGGCTGGAGGCGGCCTATCGCAACACGCTGAAGAAGGCCGGCGTCACCATCCACGACGCCCGCGCCGTGCTGGACGATGCGCATACGCGTGCGGCTGGCCACGGGCGAGGTGTTCACGCGCCAAGCACATCCTGATCGCCACCGGCGGCCGGCCGTTCGTGCCCGAGTTTCCCGGGCTCCGACCTTGCGATCACCTCGAACGAGATGTTCCACCTGCCCGCGCTGCCCAAACGCGGCGCTGGTGGTCGGCGGCGGCTATATCGCGACGCGAATTCGCCTGCATCCTGCACGGGCTGGGGGTCGAGGTCGCGCAGTATTATCGCGGCGCGCAGATCCTGCGCGGCTTTGACGACGAGGCGCGCGGCCATGTGGCCAAGGCGATGCGAGGACCGCGGGATCGACATTCGCACTGCGGCATGACGTCATGCGGCTGGAACAGACCGGGAGCGGCATCCGCGCCATCACCACCGACGGCGCGCGGCGCGTGAGTTCGATCTGGTGATGTATGCCACCGGCCGCGTGCCCAATACCGAAGGGCTGGGGCTGGAGGCGCTGGGCGTCGCAGCTCGGCCGCAAGGGCCAGATCGTGGTGGACGACTACAGCCAGACCGCCGTGCCCTCGATCTTTGCCGTGGGCGACGTGACCGACCGGATCAACCTGACCCCGGTCGCGATCCGCGAGGGGCATGCCTTTGCCGACACCGTCTTTCGGCGGCATGCCCACCAAGGCCGACCACGAGCTTGTCGCCTCGGCCGTCTTCACCCAGCCGCGAGCTCGGCTCGGTCGGCCTCAGCGAGGAAGCCGCGCGCGACGCAGCGAGCCGATCGAGGTTTATGCCACCGCGTTCCGCCCGATGCAGACGGCCTTTGCCGGGCCGGCACGACCGGGTGCTGATGAAGCTGATCGTCTGCGCCGACCACCCGCAAGGTGCTGGGCTGCCACATCGTGGCGCCCGAGGCGGGCGAGATGATCCAGCTTGCGGCCGTCGCGATCCGCATGGGCGCCACGAAAGAGGATTTCGACCGGACGGTGGCGGTGCATCCCACCATGGCGGAAGAGCTGTGTCACCCTGCGACACGCGAGTGCAGGAAAGCTTGATTTTCGCGCAGGAATGACCAGTTAGCGAGAAGACGCTGAACAAGAGGTAGGACTGGATGGCTGGAAGCGGAGGTCCCTGGGGCGGTGGCGGCTCGGGCGGAGACAATCGCGGCGACGACAAGCGGGGCGGTGACAATCGCGGCGGGCGCAAACCCGGCGAAGGTCCGCAGATCCCCGAGATCGAAGAGATCGTCAAGAAGGGGCAGGAACAGCTTCGCGTCCTGATGGGCGGCAAGCCCCGCCTTCCCGGCGGCGGGCGGCGGCGGCGGCGGCAATGGCGGCGGCTTCGGCACCGGCCCGATCTTCACCCGTCAGGGCTTTGCCCTGGGTGCGCTGGCGCTGGCGGCGCTCTGGGCGTTCCTGTCGTTCTACACCGTGCGCCCGGAAGAACGCTCGGTTGAGCTGTTCCTGGGCAAGTTCTCGGCCGTCGGCAATCCCGGCCTGAATTTCGCGCCCTGGCCCTTCGTGACCGCCGAGATCGTGCAGGTCACGGGCGAGCGGCAGACTGACGTCGGCACCGGGCGTGACGGCGATACCGACACCGGCCTGATGCTGACCCGCGACCAGAACATCGTGGACATCGAATTCCAGGTCGTCTGGAACATCACCGACCCCGCGAAGTACCTGTTCAACCTGGCGGACCCGACCGACACGATCAAGGCGGTCAGCGAAAGCGCGATGCGCGACATCATCGCCCGGTCCGAACTTTCGCCCATCCTGAACCGTGACCGGGGGGTCATCGCCTCCGACCTGCGGACCGCCGTGCAGGGCACGCTGGACAGCTACAATGCGGGTGTCAGCGTCGTCCGGGTCAACTTCGACAAGGCCGATCCGCCGCGCGAAGTCATCGACAGCTTCCGCGAAGTGCAGGCCGCCCAGCAGGAACGCGACCGGCTGGAGAAAGAGGCGGATGCCTATGCCAACCGCGTGACCGCCGGAGCCCGGGGTGAATCCGCGCGCCTGCTGGAAGAGGCCGAGGCCTATCGCGCGCAGGTCGTGAACAACGCCAGCGGCGAGGCGAGCCGGTTCCTGTCGGTCTATCAGGAATATGTGAAGGCGCCCGACGTGACGCGGCGCCGGATGTACATGGAAACGATGGAGCGGGTGTTCGGCGACATGAACAAGGTCATCCTCGACGGCGTGTCGGGCGGCGATGCCGCAGGGCAGGGCGTGGTTCCCTTCCTGCCGCTGAACGAGCTTGGCCGGATGCAGCAGGCCCCTGCCGCAGGTGCGGCCACGACCGGAGGGTCCAACTGATGAACCGCGCCTCTGTCATCATTCCCGCCATCGTCATCGCGGGAGCGCTTGCCCTTTCGTCCGTGTTCATCGTGGACGAGCGCGAAAAGGCGCTCGTCCTGCAGTTCGGTCAGGTCAAGGCCGTCAAGGAAGAACCCGGCCTCGGCTTCAAGATCCCGCTGATCCAGGAGGTCGTGCGCTATGACGGCCGCATCCTGGGCCTGCCGACGCAGCCGCTGGAGGTCACCCCGCTGGATGACCGTCGTCTGGTCGTGGATGCCTTTGCGCGCTGGCAGATCGTGAACCTGGTCGAGTTCCGCGAATCGGTGGGGGCCGAGGGGGTCCGCGCCGCGCAGACCCGGCTTGAGCGGATCGTGAATGCCGCGATCCGCGAGGTGCTGGGGTCGGTTCCGTCCAACGCCGTCCTGTCCGAGGATCGCACCGGCCTGATGAACCGCATCCGGGATCTGGCCCGGCGCGAGGCGCTTGCCCTGGGTGTGGACGTGATCGACGTGCGTCTGACACGCACCGACCTGCCCGAGCAGAACCTGGCCGCGACCTATGCACGGATGCGGGCCGAGCGGGAGCGCGAGGCGACGGACGAGATCGCCCGCGGGAACGAGGCCGCCTCGCGCGTGCGTGCCAGCGCCGACCGGACGGTGGTGGAGCTTACCTCGGACGCGCGGCGACAGGCGGAGGTCGTGCGCGGTGAGGCCGACGCGAAGCGCAACGCGATCTATGCCGAAGCCTTCGGCCGCGACCCGGAGTTCTTCGCCTTCACCCGCTCGCTCACGGCCTACGAGCGGTCGATGAAGGGCACCAACTCCTCCATCGTGATGCAGCCGGACTCGGTGTTC
Organism: uncultured Alphaproteobacteria bacterium; assembly: GCA_963777765.1. Classification (GTDB taxonomy): domain Bacteria; phylum Pseudomonadota; class Alphaproteobacteria; order Rhodobacterales; family Rhodobacteraceae; genus Aliitabrizicola. The sequence continues at coordinate 766,427 of CAVZRP010000009.1, forward strand.
TTCGAGTACCTGCGCGGCTACGGCGTGCCCGGATCGGGCATCGAGACGGGGGAGCCGGTGGGCGGCCCGCCGGGCGACACCGAAGCCGTTGGCGCGGGCGCGCCGCAGGAACCCGCGCTGGCCGTTCCCGAAACTGCCCCGGACGGCGCATCGAACTAGGGTAAAGTGCCCCGAGTGTGAACAGAGGATCGGCCGGAAAGGCTCCTGTGGAGCGTTTCTGCGATCCGATTGCCGTCGCGCGCAAGCGCGGCTGCAAAGGGAGCTTCACACAGCTGACGCTGCCAATCCGGCCGCGCCTGGCCGGGCCGGCGCGGCCACGCGCCCGCCACGGGGTGATGAGCGATCAGAAATCGTCCCGTGGACGATTTCCGCGAAGAACGCCGCGCCCGTGGCGCGGCCGGTGGCAGGCGCGGGCGGAGTTGTCGACGGACACATCCGCCAAGAACAGGATGTCTGGACGCGCCGGGAGGCGATCCCCGTTGGCGCCCCCCCTTCATCGGCCCAATCCCGCCTGCCCCTGCGTCACCCTTTCCCGCCCCGCGACACCCCGCTTGCACCGCGCCCGGACCCCGGGCACCATGCCTCGCGGAAGGCTCACATCGAATTGACGCGGCGCGACCGGGTTTGCATTGCGATGTGGCATTTATGGCGGTGTAAGTCGCCACACAGCCCGGCGCAGGACCGGGCCCCTGTCAGACTTGAAAAGGAGTTTGGAGTGCAGTCCTACGCCACCTTGTTCACCCGGCCGAACGCAGTGCGCCACGCCGCCGCTGCCGCGGTTCTGGGTTTTGCTCTGGCGGTCACCCCCGCGATGCAGGCGGTGGCCCTCGGCACACCTGACACGTTCGCCGATCTGGCCCAGCAGATCAGCCCCTCGGTGGTGAACATCACCACCTCGTCCGTCGTGGCCGCCTCGACCGAAGGCGGGCCGATGGTTCCGGAAGGCTCGCCCTTCGAAGACTTCTTCAAGGATTTCCAGAACAAGCAGGGCGAGGGCGACCAGGCCCCCCGCCGCAGCGAGGCGCTGGGGTCCGGCTTCGTCGTCTCGGAAGACGGCTACATCGTCACCAACAACCATGTCATCGAAGGCGCCGACGAGATCTCGATCGAGTTCTACTCGGGCGAGCGTCTTGATGCGAAGCTGGTCGGCACCGACACCAACACCGACATCGCGTTGCTCAAGGTCGATACCAAGAAACCGCTGCCCTACGTCAAGTTCGGCGACAGCGACACGATGCGCGTGGGCGACTGGGTCATGGCCATGGGCAACCCGCTCGGCCAGGGCTTCTCGGTCTCGGCCGGGATCGTCTCGGCCCGCAACCGGGCACTTTCGGGCACCTATGACGACTTCATCCAGACCGATGCGGCGATCAACCGGGGCAACTCGGGCGGCCCGCTGTTCAACATGGACGGTCAGGTGATCGGCGTGAACACCGCGATCCTGTCGCCCAACGGCGGCTCCATCGGGATCGGCTTCTCGATGGCGTCGAACGTGGTGTCGAAGGTCGTCGACCAGCTCAAGCAGTACGGCGAAACCCGCCGCGGCTGGCTGGGCGTCCGCATCCAGGACGTGACGCCCGACGTGGCCGAGGCGATGGGCCTTGCCGATGCCAAGGGCGCGCTCGTGACCGACGTGCCGGACGGCCCGGCCAAGGATGCCGGGATGCAGTCGGGCGACGTGATCGTGAACTTCGACGGTGTCGATGTGAAGGACACGCGCGAACTGGTCCGCAAGGTCGCCGAAACCGACGTGGGCAAGGAAACGCCTGTCGTGGTTCTGCGTGACGGCAAGAGCGAGTCGCTGACGATCAAGCTTGGTCGCCGCGAGGAAGCCGAAGCGGAAGCCGTGCCCGCCGCGGCCCCGGCCCCGACCGCGCCGGAAACGCAACAGCTGCTCGGCCTGACCGTCACGCCGCTGACCGCCGACGAGGCCTCGAAGCTGAGCCTGCCCGCGGATACCGAGGGTCTGATCGTCACCGCTGTCGATGCGGCGTCGGAAGCCTATGCCAAGGGCCTGCGCGAAGGGGATCTGATCACCGAAGCCGGCCAGCAGAAGGTCGCGGTGATCGGTGATCTGGAAACCCGCATCACCGAAGCCCGCGATGCCGGCCGCAAGTCGCTGCTGCTGCTTGTCCGCCGCGACGGCGACCCGCGCTTCGTGGCGCTCTCGGTCGAAAAGTAAGCCGGTCCGCACCGGCCAGGCAAAGGGCGCCCCACGGGCGCCCTTTCCGCATTTCGCCCTTGCCCATCGCCCGCTACAGGCGGGACCGATCCAGGGCCGCGATCCCCAGATCCCGCGCCGCCGCCAGCGACAGCACCGGGCTGTCCAGCCCGCGCGCCGCCTGGTACTGGCGCACCGCCTCGCCGGTCGCCGCGTCCATCACCCCCGTCACCGGCGCCACGTACAGACCCCGCGCCTTCAGCGCCCGCTGCAACGAGGCCACGAACCCTACCGTCATCTGATCCTCGCAGGGGATCTGGAACCACACGTCGCGCCGGTCCTGCACGATCTTCTGCTGCGTCACGGTGCGAAAGCTGCCGGGCACCGTCGTGCCGTCCTCGGCCACCCGCGCCGGGGCAACCATCTCCTGCTGCATTTCGGTCTCGATCACAGCCGGTGTCAGGTCACGCGCCCAGCAGGCCCCTTCGGGCCGCTCTGGCGGCATGTCGCCTTCGGCCACGACCAGCTCCGAGGTCAGGTCCGCCTGTGCCACCCCTTGCTGTCCACCCAGCCCCGCGCAGGCCGCCAGGGCGAGCGATGCGGTGCCCAGAAGAAGCGGTCGGATCATTCGGCCCGTCGGTGGTCTGCCCGTAACGCGTTGACCATAGCTGCAAAGCCGCGCCGCGCAAAGCGTCAGCGCAGCGTGGCACCCCCACTGGCAAATTCCCCGGCGATGGCCTATGTCCGCAGGCGGAAGACGACCGGTATGCGAGGACAGCGATGGCGAAGATCACCTATGTGGAATTTGGCGGCAAGGAACATGTCGTCGACGTGCCCAACGGCCTGACCGTGATGGAAGGGGCGCGCGACAACGGCATCCCGGGGATCGAGGCCGATTGCGGCGGCGCCTGCGCCTGTTCCACCTGCCATGTCTATGTCGCCCCCGACTGGGTTGCGACAACTGCCGAAGAAGGAGGCGATGGAAGAGGACATGCTCGACTTCGCCTGGAAACCCGATCCGGACCGCTCGCGCCTGACCTGCCAGCTCAAGGTCTCGGCAGCACTTGATGGCCTGCGTCGTCCACATGCCGGAAAAGCAGATCTGACCGTCCGACCGCCGTCGCGTCAATTCACCTTGCGCGGCGGCATGAAGGGCAGGGGGGCCACCGGAACCCCGTCCTCGATCAGCCTCCGCGCCTCGTCCGGGTTCGCCTCGCCGTAGATCGAGCGTCCCGGCACCTCGCCCGCGTGGATGCGCCGGGCCTCGGTCGCAAAGTTCAGCCCGACATAGTCCGAGTTCGCCTCGACCTGCCGCCGCAGTTCCGCCAGCGCCGCCTCCACATCCGATCCGGGCGCTGCCAGCGGTCCGGCCGCGTCCGGGACCACCGCCACGTCGCGCGCGGCGCGAAGGGCCGGCGCCATGAGAGACTTTTCAACCTCGGTCGAACCGCAGACCGGGCAAGCGACCCGCCCGGAACCCTGCAGCGTGTCATAGGCCCCGGCAGACTGGAACCAGCTGTCGAAGGTATGATCGGCAGAGCATTTCAGGGCGTATCGGATCATCGTCTCACCAAAACGGACGCACTTTGTTCACATAACCACCTGCAGGGCCAATTCAACCACCCGCCGCGACCGGCCCGGCCTCCGGCGGCGGAAGGAATGTTGCAAGGATCGCACTCAGTTCCGGCTCCAGCACCTTTCGCGCGGCCTTGTCGAGCGTGAACCACTTGCGCCTGCGGATCTTGCGCTCGGGAAAGCGGTCCTTCAGCCCGGTCACACGCAGCGGGTAGACGGCGACGACACAGGGAACCGAGACCGTCTGGCTGATGATCTTGTCGTAGGAGAACAGCCCGATGCACTGGTCCGAAACCTGGCCTTCGACGCCGGCTTCCTCCCACGCCTCGCGCGCGGCCGCGCCTTCGGGCGTGCGATCCGGCATCGGCCAGCCCTTCGGAATCACCCAGCGCCCGGTATCGCGGCTGGTCACCAGGAGCACCTGCAACGTTCCGCGCAGGCGCCGCCAGCACAGCGCACCATATTGCGTGCGCGTCGTGCCGGGATTCAGCAGGAACTGGGCATTGGTGGTATCGCTCACGCCGCGGGCAGCCTTGAAATGATGGCTCGGAATGCAGTCAAGGCTGATCGCATGTGTTCCGGGCATTGACAAGGCAGCCTCGCGGCAATCCGGTTGACGAGGGCCCCTTACGCCCTAACTCCTAAGGAATCCTTGCGGGGGAGGCGGATGATGAGGCTCAGGGCACTTGCAACGGCGGTCTGTCTCGGCCTCGCGGCCCTGATGCCGCAAGTCGCGGCCGCGGGCTACACGTTCCAGGCGATCGACGGCGGCACCATCGACCTCGACAGCTACGGCGGCCGGCCGGTGCTGGTGGTCAACACGGCCTCGCTCTGCGCCTTCACCCCGCAGTACGACGATCTTCAGGCGCTGCAGGACAAGTATCGCGGGCGCGGCCTGGTCGTGCTTGCCGTGCCGTCGAACGACTTCCAGCAGGAGCTGGACAGCGACGGAAAGGTCAAGGAATTCTGCGCGGTCAATTTCGACCTGACCCTGCCGATGACCGAGATCACGTCGGTCAAAGGCGCTGCGGCGCATCCGTTTTATGCCTGGCTCAAGAAGGATTATGGCTTCCAGCCGGGGTGGAATTTCAACAAGGTGCTCATCGGCCCCAAGGGAGAGCTTGTCGCGACATGGGGATCGGCCACCAGACCCACCTCGCGCGCGATCGTGTCGAAGATCGAGCCGTATCTGAACTGACGCCGCCCGCGCCCGTCGGCCCGATCCTCATCGGCTCCGACATCTACCGCACCTCCAGCTATGGCGGCCAGCATCCGCTGCGTATTCCCCGCGTGTCCACCGTGATGGATCTGTCGCGGGCGCTGGGCTGGCTGCCCGAGGCCCGCTTTCGCCGCAGCCCGCGCGCCAAGCCCGCAGCCCTCGCGCTCTGGCACCAGCCTGCCTATGTCGCGGCCCTTCAGGCGGCAGAGGCGCGCGGCCATGCCACGGACGAGGATCGTCGCCGGTTCCACCTTGGCACGCTCTCCAATCCGGTGTTCCCCGAGGTTTACCGCCGCCCCGCCACCTCGGCCGGGGGCGCGATGCTGGCGGCCGAGATGTTGCGGGACGGCGGTGTCGTCTATGTACCGGCGGGCGGCACCCACCACGGCCTGCCGGGGCGGGCGAACGGCTTTTGCTACACCAACGATCCGGTTCTCGCGATGCTGGTGCTGCGCCGGGTCGGTGCGCGCCGCATCGCCTATGTCGATATCGACGCGCATCATTGCGACGGTGTGGACTACGCCTTCGCGGGCGATCCCGACATGCTGCTGATTTCGGTGCACGAAGAGAACCGCTGGCCCTTCACGGGACGGCTTTCGGATGATGGGGGCGGCACGTGTTTCAACCTGCCCGTTCCGCGCGGGTTCAACGATACCGAGATGCGCGCGGTGCTCGACGGCCTGATCCTGCCCCGCATCTCCGCCTTCCGCCCCGATGCGGTCGTGCTGCAATGCGGGGCGGACGCGCTCGACGAAGACCCGCTCTCGCGCCTGTCGCTGTCCAACAATGCCCACTGGTCGGTCGTGGCCGCCCTGCGCCCGCTGTCGCCCCGCTATCTGGTTCTCGGCGGGGGCGGCTACGATGCCCATGGTCGGTCGGGCGGTGCTGGACAGGCGTCTGGGCCACGCTGGCGGGCGAGTCGATCCCCGAGCACCTGCCCGACGCCGCACAGGCCGTGCTCCGCGCGCTGCCGCAGGTCCGCCGCCCGCCCGCGCCGCACATGATGACCACCCTGCGCGACGCGCCGCGCGAAGGCCCCGTCAGCCCCGATCTGCGCGCCCGCCTGGCAACGCTGGCCGCCCGATGATCCGCGCCTTCCTCGCCGTTGCACTTGACGATGCGATGCGCTCCGCGCTCGCCGTGCAGCAGTTCCTGCTCCCCCTGCCGTCGAAAGTCTCGGTCGAGAACCTGCACCTGACGCTGACGTTTCTGGGCGAAGTGCCCGAGCACCAGCTTGAGGACGCGCACGAGTTCTTCTCGGCCATCCGCATCCCCGCCTTCTCGCTCAGCGTCGAAGGGCTGGGCCTGTTCGGCGGCGACCGGCCGCGCACCGCCTATGCCGCCATCGCCCCCTGCGAACCTCTGTTGCGCCTGCACCGCAAGGTCGACGCCGCCGCCCGCCAGGCCGGCATCGCGGTCGAAGGCCGCAAGTATCTGCCCCATGTCACCCTCGGGCGCTTCCGCCCGCCGGGGCTGGAGGACACGATGCGCCTGGAACGCGCGGTGGTCGAGGCGGGCGGGTTCCGCGCTGGCCCGATGCCCGTGCGCGCGTTCGATCTCTACGAAAGCACGCTCGGTCGCGGCGGCTCGCGCTACGACCTGCTGGCGCGCTATCCGCTGGGGTAAGGGGGGGGTGGGCAGTTCCTGCGCCGGAGCGCCCGTCCGTTTGGAACCGGTTAACGAAACTCCGAAAGCCGTTCATTTTCAACGGCCCTGCCGCTGTCTCACGCGTGCGACACGCCGGGCGGCGCCGCCCTTACCCCAGCCCCGGCGGTCTCCGCCCCGGCCAGTCCGTCGCCCGGTGATAGGCCTGCCCCAGCCGCAGCAGCCGCCGGCATCGCTCCCCGTCGGCCCGAAGATCTGCATCCCCATCGGCAGGCCCTGCGCCCCGAACCCCACCGGCACCGCACAGCGCGGGCAGCCCGATCAGACTGACCGGGATCACCACCTCCATCCAGCGGTGATAGGTGTCCATCGCCCGCCCCGCGATCGCCTCCGGCCAGCGCCACTCCACCGGAAACGGCCAGACCTGCGCCGCAGGCAGCACCAGCGCGTCGAACCGCTCGAACAGCCGCGCCAGCACGGGCGTACCAGCCCGACCGGATCACGCTTGCCCTCATGCACCGTCTGCGGCGCTCAGCCCGAGCCCCGCTCGATCTCCCACAGCGCCTCGGGCTTCAGCAGCGCCCGCTTGCCGGGATCGTCGTAAACCGCGCGCCAGCCCGGCCGCATACAGCATCAGCGCGCAGCGTGATCCAGGCATCCCACAGCTCCTCCGCCGGGAAGGGCGGCGCCACCGGCTTCCACCACGCGCCCATGTCTTCCAGACTCCGCAGCGCCGCCTCGCACAGCTCCAGGATCCCCGGCTCCATCGGGTAGGCCCCGCCCCAGTCGCCCAGCCAGCCGATCCGCGGCCCCTTGACCTCCGCATCCAGCGCCGCCGCGAACGGCTCCCACGCGCCGCGCGTGCGGATCGGCGGGTCGAGGGCACCGCCAGCACCTCCAGCAGCCGCGCCAGATCCTCCGACGGCAGCGCGCCATCGGCCCGTCGGTGGCCAGCTGGTGCAGGAAGGTGTCGCCCTCGGGGTCAGACGGCACCAGCCCGAAGGTCGGCCGAAACCCGTAGACGTTGCAGAACGCCGCCGGGTTGCGCAGCGACCCCATCATGTCCGACCCGTCCGCCACCGGCACCAGCCGCGCCGCCAGCGCCGCCGCCGCCCCGCCCGACGATCCGCCCGCACTCCGCGCAGGATCATAGGGGTTGCCGCGTCACCCCATGCACCGGGTTGAAGCGATGCGACCCCAGCCCGAATTCCGGCGTGTTGGTCTTGCCGATCAGGATCGCCCCCGCCGCCCGCATCCGGCGCGGCCAGCAGGTCATCGGCCTTCGGCACGAAATCCGCCAGCACCGGCGAGCCCCAGGTGGACCGCAGCCCCGCCGCCGCTCTGCAGATCCTTGACCGCCAGCGGCACGCCGTGCAGCCAGCCCCTCGGCGCCGCACGCATCCGCCGCCCGCGCCTCGGCCATCAGCGCATCGCGGTCGCGCAGCGACACCACCGCGTTGATCGCCGGGTTCACCGCCTCGATCCGGTCGAGAACCGCGGCCATCACCTCCGACGGCAGCACCTCGCGCGCCGCAATCCGCGCGCGACAGCTCGGACGCCGAGAGATCGGTCAACCCCACGTCCCCGTCCTCATTCTTCTGTTTGCAAATATCCCGGGGGGTCGCGGGGGGCTGGCCCCCCGCGTGCCGCGCCGCGGGGCCGACAGCCCCGCGGCGCAAGTCACTTCTGCAGCTCGGTCCAGATCGCGGTGATGTATTCCTGCGCCTTGGGCGAGCAGGTCGGCAGGAAGTGACCCTCGGCCTTGAACTCTTCCGGAATCACGATTTCCGGCGCGTCCTTCATGTCGGCCGGCATGAAGGCGTCCGACCCCGAAATCCCGTTGGCATAGCGCGCGAAGGACGAGATCAGCGCGGCATTCTCGGGCAGCATGATGAAGTCGAGGAACTTGTAGGCCTCCTCGACGTTCTTCGCGTCCGACAGCAGCGCGACCTGGTCCATCCAGAGCGGGATAGCCTTCCTTCGGATAGCCGTATTTCACGTCCGGGTTGGCCAGACGCGCACGGAAGATCGCGCCGTTCCAGTAGAGCGAGGCCATGACGTCGTTGTTCGACATCTTCTCGGTCATGCCATAGTCCATCGACAGCCATTTCGGCTTGGCTTCCAGCAGCTCGTCGCGGACCTTCTTCAGCACCTCCGTATCTTCGGTGCAGGGCTCGCCGCCGACATACATCGTGGCCAGGGAAATCACGTCGTTCATCTCGGGCGTCACGTTGACCTTGCCCACCAGTTCCGGCGGCGGGTCGAGGAAGATGGCGCAGGTGTTGATGTCGCCCGAATAGACCTTCTGGTTCACCGCCATGCCGGTCGTGCCCCACTGCCACGGCACGGTGTATTTCGCGGCCCGGATCGTAGGGCACATCCATCCATTCCGGCGCGATGTTGGCATGATGCGGCAGCTTGGACAGGTCCAGTTCCTGGATCAGCCCCTTCTCGACATAGATCGGCACATAGTTGGCCGATGGCACGACAAGGTCGAAGCCCGCGCCGCCGGCTTCGATCTTGGCCAGCGCCGTGTCGTTGCTGTCATAGTCGGTGACGGTCACCTTGATGCCCGTTTCCTTCTCGAACTTCGCCAGCAGTTCGGGGCTGGTGTAGTCGCCCCAGTTGTAAAGCTGCAGCTCGCCCTCGGCACGGGCAAGCCCGGTGCTGGCCAGCAGCAGGGCGGTGACAGTCAGTATCTTCTTCATTGCAGTCTCCCGGTTGGTCTTTGGTTTCTTAGTCTTTCTTGCGCGTCAGCAGGAAGAACAGCGGTCAACAGGACCATCGTCAATCCCAGCAGAACGGTCGAAATCGCATAGATCTCGGTCGAGATCTGGCGCCGGATCTGTCCCAGCATATAGGTGGGCAGCGTGTCCTGTCCCGCCGATTTGACGAACAGGGTGATCACAACATCGTCCAGCGAGGTGACGAAGGCCAGCATCATGCCCGCGATGATACCCGGCAGCAGAAGCGGCAGCGTCACCCGCCGGAAGGTCTGCCATGGGTTGGCGTAGAGGTCGGCCGCCGCCGTCTCCAGCGTCAGGTCCATTCCTTCGAGCCGTGCCCGGATCGGCAGATAGGCGAAGGGGATGCAGAAGGCCGAGTGCGCGGCGATCAGATAGCCCATGCCCTGGTAGCCCGTCGCCACCTTGATCGACGCAAAGAAGATCAGCAGGGCCACGGCAGTGACGATCTCGGGCACCATCAACGGCTGGTTGATCATCACATAGATGAAGGTCTGCCCCTTGAATGCGCGTCTTCGCGTCGTGCCAAGCGCCGCCATCGTGGCCACGGTGGTCGAGATGACGGCGGCGACGGCGGCGAGGTACAGCGAGCGGATTGTCGCGTCCTTCACCTGGTCGTTCTCCCAGGCCTTGGCATACCACTGCAGCGAGAAGCCTTCCCAGGAACCGACGGTCTTGCCGGCATTGAACGAGCCGAGAACAAGCATCATGATCGGCAGGTAAAGCGCGATGAAGACGAGGATCGCCGTTGTCGTGAAGCCCGGCAGGCGCGAGACGGAAAATCCGCGGTCAGCCATGCGATGCCCCCTTGGTGGAGGCACGGACATAGAACAGCAGCGCGATCGTCACGATCACCAGCAGGGCCACCGAAAGCGACGCACCGAGCGGCCAGTTCCGGCCCTGCGCCGAACTGCAGCTCGATGAAGTTGCCGATCATCATGTTCTTGCCGCCGCCCAGAAGGCGCGGTGTCACATAGGCGCCAAGCGCCGGGATGAAGACAAGGATCGAGCCCGCCACGATCCCCGGTCGCACGATCGGCAGGATGATCCGGCGCAGCACCTGCCAGCGCGAGGCGTACAGGTCATATCCGGCTTCGAGCAGCTTCATGTCGAAGCGGTCGAGGGCCGCAAACAGCGGCAGCACCATCAGCGGAAGGTAGACATAGGTCATGCCCACGAACACCGCCATGTCGGTGTAGATCATGTTGATCGGCTGGGTGATCACCCCGGCCTTCAACAGCAGCGTATTGAGCAACCCTTCGTTCCGGATGATCTCGTTGATCGCGAAGGTGCGGATGAGCAGGTTCGTCCAGAACGGAATGGTGATCAGGAACAGCCACAGCGCGCGCGTCTTGGGCGAGCGCGTGGCGATGAACCAGGCGGTCGGGAAGCCGACGAGGAAGGTGATGATCGTCGTCAGCATCGACAGCTTCACCGAGCGCCAGAAGATCGTCAGATGCGCGTCGGCGAGTTGCAGCGTGCCGTCGAAGATGTCGCGGGACCACAGGATGCCGACCCAGGCATCCCACGAAAAGACCCATTCCACATTGCCGTACTGGCCCGGCGTCAGGAAGGAATAGACCAGCATGATGAACAACGGCCCGACCGCCGCCACCGCCAGCACGACCAGCGCCGGCAGCGACAGGAGCCATGCGGCGCGGGTGCTGGCCGCGATCTGGCGATCCTCGTTCGCGGACATGGCCCCTAATCCCCCACGACCTGTGCCGCACCGGGCGTGAAGCGCAGTCCCACCGTCTGCCCCTCGGAGAGGCCAAGCATCGCCCGTTGCCGGGCTTTGCAGGCGGGCCACGACTTCCGTCTCGTCCGACAGACGCAGGTGGCAATGGGTGTCGGTGCCGAAATAGACCCAGTCCTGGATGCGCGCCGGGATCGCCCCCGCCTCGCCCGCCGGGGCAAGGCGCACCTGTTCGGGGCGGACGGCGAGCGTCACGTGGCCGCTGCGACCGTCCGTGCCCCCCGCCTCGACCACATCGCCGCAATCCAGCTTGACCCCGCCCGGCACGACGGTGCCGCCCAGGAAGTTCGTCTCGCCGATGAAGCTGGCGACAAAGCGGTTGACCGGATGCATGTAGATCTCGCGCGGCGCGCCGATCTGCTGGATCTTCCCCGCGCTCATCACCGCTGATGCGGTCGCTCATCGTCAGGGCTTCTTCCTGGTCATGCGTCACGAAGATGAAGGTGATGCCCGTTTCAAGCTGCAGCCGCTTCAGTTCGATCTGCATTTCCTTGCGCAGCTGCAGGTCCAGTGCCGACAGCGGCTCGTCCAGCAGCAGCACCTTCGGCTGCGGCGCCAGCGCCCGGGCCAGCGCCACGCGCTGCTGCTGGCCGCCCGACAGCTGGCTCGTCTTGCGATCCGCCAACTTCTCCAGCTGCACCAGCCCCAGCATCCGCCGCACCGTCTCGGCGACCTCCGCCTTGGGCCGTCCCTGCATCTCCAGTCCGAAGCCGATGTTCTGCGCCACCGTCAGATGCGGGAACAGCGCATAGCTCTGGAACACCGTGTTGACGGGGCGCCTGTTCGGCGGATCGTCGGTGATATCCTTGCCGTCCAGCAGGATTTGACCGGAGGTCGGCGTCTCGAACCCCGCGATCAGGCGCAGGAGCGTGGTCTTGCCGCAGCCCGAGGGGCCGAGCAGCGTGAAGAACTCGCCCTTGTGGATTTCCACCGACACATCGTCGAGCGCACGCACTGCGGTGTCGCCCTGCCCGAACGCTTTCACGGCGTTGCGGGCTTCGACCGCCACGTCTGTCGTTCACGTCGCACGCTCCCCTTGATCTTTACAGGACGTTAAGGGGCTGCTTTCGGCTTTGGCAAGGCCTTCCGCCATCTTTTAGGCAGTGAGCGGCGGGCGATGCCCAATCCATGGGCGCGCGGCCTCGATCTCGGCGCAAAGCGCGATCAGAGTTTCGTCCGCACCGAAGCGCGTCGCCAGATGCACCCCGACCGGCAGACCCCTCGGGCGTGATGTGGAGGGGAAGCGAGGCGGCAGGCTGGCCCGAAGCATTGAAGACGGCGCAGAAGGGCGAATAGTCGAAGATGCCGCCCTTGCCGATGCGATAGGCCACGTAATCCTCGGTCTTGTGGGCGAACCGGCCCACCCGGGCCGGCGGCTCGGCCAGCGTGGCCGACAGCAGGATGTCATAGCCGTGCCCGGACTCCGGCTCGAAGAACCCGGCCATCTCGCGACCGAAGGCGTGGATTTCGCCCACCGCCTCCAGGTAGCGGTCGGGCGGCAGGGTGGCGGCATGGGCGATGGCCCCGCGCGTCACGCCTTCCACGTCGTCGGGGCCCAGGGCACGCCCCATCGCGGCCAGCGTCTTGCGCATCCCCAGCGCCGTGCCGACGCCGACGATGTCGGTCCAGGCGCGCATCATGCCATGCACATCGGCCTGCGGCCGCGCGGGTTCGACGTGATGGCCGAGATCCGCCAGCAGGCGTGCCGCACCATGCACCGCCTTGCGGCACTCCGGATGGATCGGCTCGCCCGTGAAGGTCGTGTCGCACAGCGCCACGCGCAACCGGCGCGGCGGGCGGGTGATCGCTGCGGCGTGGCCGCGTCCGCAGCGGTGGCGCCCAGTAGGGTGCGCCGAGGTCGGCCCCCTCGCAGGCATCCAGCATCACCGCCGTGTCGCGCACCGACCAGGTGAGGAACCCGTCGATCGCCATGCCCGCCCAGCCCTCGCCCGCATACGGGCCGTCCGGCAGCCGCGCCCGCGTCGGCTTGAACCCGAACAGCCCGCAGGACGAGGCCGGAATGCGCACCGACCCGCCCCCGTCCGAACCATGCGCAAAGGGGACGATCCCCGCCGCCACCGCCGCCCCCGCCCCGCCCGACGAGCCGCCCGACGTATGGTCGAGGTTCCACGGGTTGCGCGTCGGCCCGCCGTAGACGGCACTTTCCGTCGCGGCCCCGATGCCGCCTTCGGGCGAGGTCGTGCGCCCGAAGGTCACCACGCCGGTCGCGCGCATCCGCTGAAAGATCGCCGAATCACGGGAATAGGTGGTGTTCGCCAGACAGGCGCGACCCGTTGTGCGAGGGGAAATCCACCGCCTCGCAGCCAAGATCCTTGATCAGGAACGGCACCCCCCGGAACGGCCCGCGCGGCAGACCCTGCGTCGATCGCTCGCCGCGCGACATCTTCCTGCATCAGCACCACCGCGTTCAGCGCGGGGTTCAGCTCCGCCGTCGCCGCGAGGGCCCGATCCAGCAGTTCCGTGGGCGTCACCTCGCCCTTCGCCACCAGATGCGCCAGGGCTGTGGCATCGGCACCGTCATATCCGTAGGTCATCGCGATCTCCGTTCCTGTGCGCCGATGCTTGCGCGTGTCGGGGCGCGGTGTCTGTCCGTTTGCGTCGCTTGGGGGTCGCAAAGTGCTGGCGGGAATGTCTTGTCTGCTCGACGCCGGATGTCCCGGGCACTTCCGGCCCGGCGGACCTCACGCTGTGCGGTCCGCTGCGCGGGCCGGCGCGCAAACTGAACGGCCTGCCTCGGGTAAGCCCGCTTACGACCCGCCTGCCTCAACCTGCACCCTCTGCCGCAATGCCCCTGTCGCCCGATCGAAGATCAGTATCTCGTTTCCCGCCGTCACCACCGCATACCAGTCGCCCGCTTGCGTGAACGCCAGCGCCCTCGTCCCGTCGGGCAATTGCACACTGTCCGGCATCCTCGGGACTCCCTGCATCGCCACCGGCATCCGGGTGACAATGATCGCCACGATGGTTATGACACCCACGATCATCGTGAGCGTCAGCACGATCACGAGGAATTTCAGAAACCGAAGGCTGGGCGGAAGCCCATCCGGTGCCGGAGCCGTCTCCATGGGCAACCCTTCCCCTGATGCGGGCATCCTGCGCGTCGTGCTCGGCGCCGCCCCGCCGTCCCGCCTTGATAAGGCTCTTGCCCGCGACGTGCCAGAGGACGCCGCGCTGTCGCGCTCGCGCCTGATGCGGATGATCGCCGACGGGGCTGTAACGCGCGATGGCCTTGCTGTCACCGATCCCAAGGCCAAGGTCAGCGAAGGCGACACCTTCGACCTTGCCGTAGGCGAGGCTGCGGATGTGGCGACCGAGGCCGAGGATATTCCGCTCTCTGTCGTCTGGGAAGATGCCGACCTGATCGTGATCGACAAGCCTGTCGGCATGGTCGTGCATCCTGCGCCGGGGTCGGCCTCGGGAACGCTGGTCAACGCACTCCTCCACCATTTCGGCGGCAACCTGTCGGGTGTGGGTGGTGAGAAACGGCCAGGCATCGTCCACCGGATCGACAAGGATACCTCGGGCCTGCTGGTGGTCGCGAAGTCCGACCGTGCCCATCATGGCCTCGCCGCCCAGTTCGAGACGCATCAGGTGCACCGCCGCTACCTCGCCCTGGTCCATGGCGTGCCCGATGCCGCCGACCCGCGCCTGCGCGGGATCAGGGGCGTGTCGTTCGAGCCGGGCGGGATCGTGAAGATCGCAACCCAGCTTGCCCGGCACAAGACCGACCGTCAGCGTCAGGCGGTTCTGGAAAGTGGCGGTCGCCACGCCGTGACCCGCGCGCGGGTGATCGAGAGCTTTGGCTCACCCCCCGCCGCGGCGCTGCTGGAATGTTGGCTGGAAACCGGGCGCACGCATCAGATCCGGGTCCACATGTCCCATGCGGGCCACGCCCTGATCGGCGACCAGACCTATGGCGGGCGGCGTCGGCTTGCCGCCAAGGCGGTGGGCGAACACGTGGCCGAGGCTGCGAACACCTTCCCCCGTCAGGCGTTGCACGCCGCCACGCTGGGGTTCGACCATCCGGTGACAGGCGAGCGGCTGGAGTTCACCTCGCCGCTGCCGGAGGACATGGCGGGACTGATCGGGATGTTACGGTCGTTGACATCTGCGTGACCCTGTCCGGTTCCGCTTCCATCGCGGCGCAAAACCGTTCATCTTTTGTTAAACCGTTCGGTTCAGAAAGGGCTTGTTTCCACCTGACTGCGCCCTTAAATTAACGGTTTCCGTTGCGGCAGTAGATGTCGGCGGAATGGAAAGGGGTCTTTTGATGAGCACCTACACCAATCTTCCCGCGCCCAGCCCGGAACAGGGCCTGAACCGCTATCTGCAGGAAATCCGCAAGTTCCCCCTGCTGGAGCCGGAAGAGGAATACATGCTCGCCAAGCGCTGGGTCGACCATCAGGATGCGGCGGCCGCGCACAAGATGGTTACGTCGCACCTGCGTCTCGCCGCAAAGATCGCCATGGGGTATCGCGGCTACGGCCTGCCGCAGGCCGAGGTCATTTCCGAGGCGAACGTGGGCCTGATGCAGGCGGTGAAGCGCTTCGATCCCGAAAAGGGCTTCCGCCTCGCGACCTATGCGATGTGGTGGATCCGCGCGAGCATCCAGGAATACATCCTGCGGTCGTGGAGCCTGGTGAAGCTTGGCACCACCAGCGCCCAGAAGAAGCTGTTCTTCAACCTGCGCAAGGCGAAGGCCAAACTCGGTGCGCTGGAAGAGGGCGACCTGCGACCCGAGAACGTGGCCCAGATCGCCCGCGACCTGAACGTGACCGAGACCGAGGTGGTGGACATGAACCGTCGCCTTTCCGGCGGCGACGCCTCGCTCAACGCGACGGTCGGCTCGGATGGCGACAGTTCCAGCCAGTGGCAGGACTGGCTCGAGGACGAGGATGCGGACCAGGCCGGCGCCTACGCGGAACGTGACGAGCTTGACGCCCGGCGCGAACTGCTGGTGAAGGCGATGGAGGCGCTGAACGAGCGCGAGAAGGATATCCTCGTGCAGCGCCGCCTCTCCGACGATCCGGTAACGCTCGAAGAACTGTCCGAAAGCTACGGCGTCAGCCGCGAGCGCATCCGCCAGATCGAGGTGCGCGCCTTCGAAAAACTCCAGTCCCGGATGAGGGAGCTTGCCCGCGGCAAGGGCATGCTGATCCCGGCCTGAGAGCTTGGCAGGGCCGGGGCGTTTTGCCCTTGGCCCCGCCCCCGTCCTCACGCTAGCGTTCACCCGAACCACGGGGAGGAACGACAATGGGCAAGGTCACGCGCTGGGGCATCCTGGGGGCATCAAACTTCGCTCAGAACCACATGGCCCCGGCCATCCACCAGGCCGAGGATGCGGAACTGGCGGCCATCGCCACATCCGATCCTGCCAAGGCCGCAGGGTTCCGGGCGTTCAATCCGGCGCTGCGTGTCCTCACCGGTTATGACGCGCTGCTGGCCGACCCCGCGATCGACGCCGTCTACATACCGCTACCCAACCACCTTCATGTCGAGTGGACGGCGAAAGCCCTCCGCGCCGGCAAGCATGTGCTCTGCGAGAAACCCATCGCGCTGTCCGCTGCCCAGATAGATCCGCTCATCAGCCTGCGCGAGCAGACCGGCCTCCTTGCCGCAGAAGCCTTCATGATCGTCCACCATCCGCAGTTCATCCGCGCCCGCCAGTTGGTTGCCGACGGTGCCATCGGCCGGATCGAGCATGTCGATGCCGCCTTCAGCTACGACAACCGCACCGATCCCGGCAACATCCGCAACCGTCCTGAAACCGGCGGCGGCTCGATCCCCGACATCGGCGTCTACACGTTCGGCTCGGCCCGCTTCGTCACCGGCGCCGAACCTGTCGCCTCCACGCTCCAGTCCCGCATCCGGCGCGAGAATGGCGTCGATGTGTTTGCCGAAGTTACGGGCCTGTTCGATGGCCCCACCGGGCGCTTCACCTATGCCTCGATGACCTCGATGCGCCTCTTTCCCCGGCAGGAGGTGGTGTTCCAGGGCGACAAGGGCCTAATCCGCCTGACCGCCCCGTTCAACGCCAACGTCTTCGACGTGGCGAAGCTGGAACTCCACCGCCCCGATCTCGAGACCGTCACCCAACGCTGGCCCGACGCCCGCCAGTACAAGCTGCAGGTCGAAGCCTTCGGGCGCTCCGTCACTACGGGCGCCCCCTATCCCTGGCCGCTGGAGCAGGCACGCGGCAACCAGGCGATGATCGACGCGGTCTTCGCCGCCGAAACGCCGATCTGACCCGAAATCCGAATGCTGCACTGCGGCTGAATCGCATCCAGTCACGAAAAAGCGAGTGCGCGCGGTGCCCGGCAACCGTCGGTAGGCCGCCCATTCGTCGAGACCCGGCTCCAAGCCAATCCAAAAGCTTGCAAATTTTGCAGAATACCGATGAATACTGTCAGGCTTGATTGACAGGAATTGTTTGCTAAGCTGACCCGCAGGGAGCACACGGGGGAATCTGGATCCGGGCCTAGCCGCAGAGGCGGCCCAGATCCTGGTGGCGCATACGCTCTCTCTGAAAGCGGGACTTTATGGCTCAACAGCTCCATGCTAATGGTGGCCTTGACAGGGAAGCCTTTGAAAAGGCACGCGGTTTGTTCACAAAGCGCGACGGAGTCCTGCCCGAGACGGCAGTTCACGCTCTCGCCGCCGAGGTGATTACCCGGCTGGAGCGGCGCGGCGGAACCGCTGCCGAGCAAGCCCCGCCGGATGCCGATATCGAGGCCCTGTGCGATGCCCTTGTCTCGCCCTATGACGAGGCTGCGGCCGACCTCGTGCTACAGGCCCGGCTCAGCGGAATGTCGGTCGACATGATCTATCTCGGCTATCTTGCAGGGGCCGCGCGACGGCTGGGCGAGCGCTGGGATGAAGACCGGACCACCTCGGTCCAGATGACCATCGCCGCGGGGCGAATCTATGCCGTGATGCGCGGCCTGCGTCAGGCCTTCGCCTCGGATCACTACCTGACTCCGCCGCAGGAACACGCGCTGTTCGTCTCCTCGCCCGGTGAGACCCACACGCTGGGCGTCACCATGGCGGCCGATTTTTTCCGTCGCCGCGGCTGGCAGATCGACCTGCGCACCGGCCTTGGCCATCATGAACTGCTCACCGAGGCGGACCGTCGCCCCTATCCCGTCATCGGCATTTCGGCATCGAGCGAGCGCAGCGTTTTCCCGCTCGCCCGCCTGATCGTGGCGCTGCGAATCCGCCATCCCGGCTCGTGGATCATGGTCAGTGGCAAGATCCTCGATCTGATCCCCGAGATCATGACGCTGGTCGATGCCGACGGCATGGCGGGCGATGCCGAAGATGCGCTGGCCCAGATGCACGCCCATATCGATCCGATCAAGGAACGCGCGCAGACCCGCATGTAACTGTGGCGGCGGAGGGCCTTAGCCCTCCATCGCCTCCAGTTCGTCGATGAAGCCCGCGATCATCGACAGCCCCTTGTCCCAGAAGGTCGGATCGCTGGCGTCCAGGCCGAAGGGGGCGAGCAGTTCCTTGTGGTGCTTCGACCCGCCCGCCTTGAGCATGTCGAAGTACTTTTCCTCGAAACCCGGCGTCCCTTCGGCATAGACGGCATAGAGCGCGTTCACCAGCCCGTCGCCGAAGGCATAGGCATAGACGTAGAACGGCGAATGCACGAAATGCGGGATGTAGGCCCAGAAGGTCTCGTATCCGTCCATGAATTCGAACGCATCGCCCAGGCTTTCCGCCTGCACGCTCATCCACAGCGCGTTGATGTCGTCGGGGGTCAGTTCGCCCTCGCGCCGCGCCGCGTGCAGCTTGCATTCGAAATCGTAGAAGGCGATCTGGCGCACGACCGTGTTGATCATGTCCTCGACCTTGCCGGCCAGCAGCGTCTTGCGCTCGGCGGGCGTCTTGGCGCCGTCGAGCAGCTTGCGGAAGGTCAGCATCTCGCCGAAGACGCTCGCCGTCTCGGCCAGCGTCAGCGGGGTGGAGGACAGCAAGCTCGCCCTGACCCGCCGCCAGCACCTGGTGCACGCCATGGCCCAGTTCATGCGCCAGCGTCATCACGTCGCGCGGCTTGCCGAGGTAGTTCAGCATGACATAGGGATGCACGGTCGGTGACGGTGGGGTGGGCGAAGGCGCCCGGCGCCTTGCCCGGCTTCACGCCCGCGTCGATCCAGCCCTTGTCGAAGAACGGCTGTGCCAGGTTCGCCATCTCGGGCGAAAGGCGGCATAGGCATCGAGCACGGTCGTTCGTCGCCTCGTCCCAGCCGACGGTCCTCGGCGTCTCGATCGGCAGGGGCGCGTTGCGGTCCCAGACCTGCAGCTTGTCCAGCCCCATCCACTTGGCCTTCAGCCGGTAGTAGCGGTGGCTGAGCTTGGGATAGGCCGCGACCACGGCGTTGCGCAGCGCCTCGACCACCTCGGGCTCGACATGGTTCGACAGGTGCCGTCCGGTCTGCGGCGTCGGCATCTTGCGCCAGCGGTCCTCGATCTCCTTTTCCTTGGCCAGCGTGTTGTGAACGCGGGCGAACAGCTTGATGTTCTTGTCGAACACCGCCGGCCAGCGCGCGCGCCGCCGCCTCGCGCTTGCGCGCGGTCGGTGTCGGTCAGCAGGTTCAGCGTGGCTTCGAGGTTCAGCTCCTCTGCTTCGCCCGCGACCGTCGAACATCAGCCCCGCCATCGTCTCGTCGAACAGCCGGTTCCACGCGGCGGCGCCCGACGACCGACTGGTCGTGCAGGAATTTCTCCAGCTCGTCCGACAACTGGTAGGGGCGCATCGCGCGCATCCGGTCGAACACCGGCTTGTAGCGGGCAAGATCGGCATTCTGCGCCAGCAGGCCCGCCAGATGCGCGTCGTCCAGCCGGTTGAATTCCAGCGTGAAGAACACCAGCGGCGTGGTGAAGGTGGTGATGCGGTCCTGCATGTCGGCCATGAACTTGGCGCGCTCGCTGTCCATCGTGTTCTGGTAGTAGCGCAGGCCCGCATAGGACATCAGCCGACCCGGCGATCACGTCGATCGCTTCATAGGCCAGCACGCAGGCCAGCAGCGCCTCGGCGTCCAGCGCGGCCAGCTTGCCCTCGTAGTCTGCCGCGAAACCGGCACAGGCCTTTTCCAGCCACGTCCATGTCGCGCGCCGACTTCCGGGGCGTCAGGCGCTGTGTAGAGGTCGGTCAGATCCCAGTCGGGCAGCTTGCCGAGAGCCCCCGCCGCTGGCGTTGGCATCGAATACGGGGCGGGGCAGGGGCAGGGTCATCGGGCAAACCTCGTTCGGGATCAGTGGTCATCTAGGCGCGGGCAGAGGGGAAGCGCAAGGCGAAGCAGCTGTGCGAGACGGGACTTGGCCTTGCCAAACCGGTTAACGGCGGAAGGATTATGCTGTCGTTTCAATGGGGCGGACAAATGTCGCACTGTGCGACATCTGCCGATCACACCTCCGCGCGCGCCCCGTCATGGGCGGCCAGCAACGCCCGCAGGCTCTCGATCGTGTCGATCTCCGCCACCGGCTTGTCCTGCCGCCACCGCAGCCATCCGGGGAAACCGCAGCGCGATGCCCGCTCTTGTGCCGCGGGCTGGCCTGGATGCCCTCGAAGGCGATCTCGAACACCAGTTCCGGCGGCACCCGCCGGACCGGGCCGAAGCGCTCCAGCGTGTTCTTCCGGACCCAGTCGGTGATCTCGCGGAACTCGGCGTCCGTCAGCCCCGAATAGGCCTTGGTGAACGGCACCAGCTCATCGCCGTCCCGCACCGCGAAGGTGAAATCGGTGTAGAGCGTCGCCCGCCGCCCATGACCCGCCTGCGCGTAGATCATCACCGCGTCCACCGTGTAGGGATCGAGCTTCCACTTCCACCAGTCCCCCCGCTTCCGCCCCACATGATAGCGCCGAGCCGAGCCGCTTCAGCATCAGCCCCTCCGCGCCCATCTCGCGCGCCTCGGCGCGCGTTCCTGCCAACGCCGTCCCAGCTCTCGAAGGATACCGCAGGCGAGAGGCCGAGCGGCAGGCCGGGCGGCAGCGCCGCGATCAGCGCGCCCAGCCTCTCCCGCCGCTCGCCCAGCGGGGCTGCGCGCAGGTCCTCGCCGCCTGCCTCGAGCAGGTCATAGGCCAGGATACGCGCCGGGCGCCTCGGCCAGCAGCTTCTTCGGCACCGACTTGCGCCCGATCCGCTTCTGCAGGGCCGCGAAGGGCAGAGGGCGTGTCGTTGCCCCAGGCCAGGATCTCGCCGTCGATCACGGTGCCGGGGGGCAGGAAATCGGTGAGCGTCGCGAATTCGGGGAAGCGGTCGGTGATCAGCTCCTCGCCCCGCGACCAGAGCGCGAAGGCGTCGCGCCGGTGGATCAGCTGGCCCCGGATGCCGTCCCATTTCCATTCCGCGAGCCAGTCGCCGGGCGCGCCGAGGCTGTCCGCCGCATCCTCCAGCGGCGCGGCCAGAGCGAAGGGATAGGGCCGCGCCCCTTCGCCCGCCCCGTCATTGGTCTGCACCAGGGCCGCGTAGCTGGTCCGCTCGGGCGTCCAGTCGCCCATCAGGCGGTGGGCGAGCAGCGTTTCCTCGATCCCCGTCGCCTGCGCCAGCGCCCGGGTCATCAGCCCCTGGCTGACGCCCATCCGGAAGCCGCCGGTGATGAGCTTGTTGAACAGGAACCGCTCGTCGTCGCCCAGGCTGTCCCAGGCGGCGAGGATTTGCGCGCGGCGTTCCGCGGCGGGGCGGCCCGCCAGCGCGATCAGAGCCGCCATGTGCTGGCTGAGCGTCGCAGAGGTCTCGGTGGCGGGCGGCGGCAGGATCAGGGTGATCGTCTCGGCCAGGTCGCCCACGACGGGATAGGCCTCTTCGAACAGCCAGAGCGGCAGGCCTGCGGCCTCGGCCGCCCATTCCCGCAGTTCGGTGGCGTTGACGGCCCGCTTGGGGCGGCGGCCCGAGAGGAGGGCGATCGGTCCAGAGCCGGTCGTCCTCGGGCGCTTCGCGGAAATAGGCGGCCAGCGCCTCGGTCTTGGCCGAGGTCTTGGTGGTGGCGTCGAGGGCGGCGAAAAGGCGGGCGAAGCGCTTCATGGCGCGCTGTCGACGGGGGGCTGTCTGCCCCCCGCACCCCCCGAGGATACTTGGGAACAGAAGAATGGGGACGCGGGAGGTCATTCCACGACCTCGGTGGTCGCGGGAGCATCGAAGGATTTCGCCTTCCCATTCGGTCGCGACGATGCCGGCGTCGTAGCCCTGCAGTCTCCAGCCAGCGGCGGAAGACGGAGGTGTAGCCATGCGTGACGAAGACGCGGGAGGCGCCGGTCGCGCGGATGGCCTCGTTCAGGCCGGGCCAGTCGGCGTGGTCGGACAAGACGAACCCGCGTTCCGCCCCGCGCCGGCGGCGGCACGCCGCGCAGCGCGCATCCAGCCCGAGGCAAAGGCGGCCGCGGCGGTGGGACCGAAGCGGTTGGCCCAGGGCGTCGCCTCGGCGGAGGGCGGGGCGATGACGATGGCGCCGGGATGGGTTCGGGACGTGACCTCGGCGGTGACGCGGGATGGTTGCGGGCAGGCTGTAGCCCTGCTCGCGCAGGATCGCGGTGGTCGCCTCGACCGCGCCGTGGGTCAGGATCGGGCCGATGGACGGGTCGAGCGCCGGCCATGATGCGCTGCGCCTTGCCGAGGGCATAGGCCCCGAGGATCGAGATGCGCCCTTCGGCGGCGTTTGCGGCCCACCAGCGGTTGATCTGCTCCATGACCTGCGACTGCGGCTGCCAGCGGAAGACGGGCAGGCCGAAGGTGCATTCGGTGATGAAGGTGTCGCAGGAGACCGGCTCGAAGGGTTCGGAGAGGCCGTCGGCTGTCGGTCTTGTAGTCGCCCGAGACCACCCAGACCTCGCCGCCCTGCTCCACCCGAATCTGGGCGGAGCCGGGGACATGGCCCGCCGGATGGAACGAGACGGTGACGCCGCCGATGCTGCGCCTCTCGCCATAGGCGATGGTGTCAAGCGCGACAGGGCCGAGGCGGTGCCGGATCACGGGCGCGGCCTGCACCGTGGAAAGGTAGCGGTGATGCCCGGGCCGGGCATGGTCGGAATGGCCATGCGTGATGAGCGCGCGCGGCACGGGCCGCCACGGGTCGATGTGGAAGTCACCCGCCGGGCAGTAGATGCCCCGGTCGGTGAAGGTGAGGACAGGATTGCGCGCCATGGCGAAAAGGTAGTGCGGTCGCCGGGGAAGGTCACGCGCTGACGGCGCACATTATTTGGGCGGCTGCCCAACAACGCGGCCCTTATTCACGGCGGGGGCTTCCCCATGGCGAAGCCCGCTGATTTACTGCAGGCAGCGACGCGCGGGGACGTACCGGTGACCACCTATTTCAATGAAATGTACCAGGGCGGCGCTGTTCGCGCGCCCTATGCCCGGCTGGAAGACTGGACAAAGGCGATGCCCGCCGAGTTCCGGCAGATGAAGCAGGCCGAGGCGGAGGCGCTGTTCCGACGGATCGGCATCACCTTTGCCGTCTATGGGGAAGGTGGCGATCCGGACCGGCTGATCCCGTTCGACATGTTCCCTCGGGTGTTCACCAATGCCGAGTGGACGCGGCTGGAGCGCGGCATCAAGCAGCGTGCGCGGGCGCTGAATGCGTTTCTCGTCGATGTCTATGGGCGGGGCGAGATCGTGCGTGCCGGGCGCATTCCGGCGCGGCTGGTCTATCGCAACGAGGCCTATGAGAAGGCCGTGGCCGGGTTCGTGCCGCCGAAGGGCGTCTATTCGCATATCGTGGGCGTGGACCTCGTGCGGACGGGGCCGGACGAGTTCTTCGTGCTGGAGGACAATTGCCGCACGCCGAGCGGCGTCAGCTACATGCTGGAGAACCGCGAGATCATGATGCGGATGTTCCCGGACCTGTTCCGAAACAACCGGATCGAGCCGGTGGATCGCTATCCCGACCTTCTGCGCCGCACTCTGGCCAGCGTGGCCCCGGTTAAGTGCGACAGCGATCCGACGATCGTGATCCTGACGCCCGGGCATTTCAACAGCGCCTATTACGAGCACAGCTTCCTCGCCGACCTGATGGGTGTGGAACTTGTCGAGGGGCAGGACCTGTTCGTGGAAGGCGAGTTCGTCTGGATGCGGACGACGGAGGGGCCGCGCAAGGTGGACGTGATCTATCGGCGGATCGACGATGCTTACATCGACCCGTTGTGCTTTCGCCCGGATTCGATGCTGGGGATACCCGGGCTGATGGATGTCTACCGGTCGGGCGGGGTGACGATCTGTTCGGCGCCGGGGGCTGGGGTGGCGGACGACAAGGCGGTCTACACCTATGTTCCGGAAATGATCCGGTTTTACCTGGGCGAGGAGCCTATCCTGAAGAACGTGCCGACATGGCAATGCGGGAAGGACGATGACTGCAGATACGTGCTGGAGCATCTGGCCGAACTGGTGGTGAAAGAGGTGCATGGTTCGGGCGGATACGGGATGCTGGTCGGTCCGAAATCGACAGCGGATCAGGTGGCGGCGTTTGCCGAACGGGTGAAGGCCGATCCGGGCAACTACATCGCGCAGCCGACGCTGGCGCTGTCGACGGTGCCGACCTTTGTCGAGGAGGGCGTGGCACCGCGGCATGTGGACCTGCGGCCCTATTGCCTGGTGGGCGAGCGGATCGAGCTGGTTCCGGGAGGGCTGACGCGGGTGGCGCTGAAGGATGGCTCGCTGGTGGTGAACTCGTCGCAGGGCGGCGGGGTCAAGGACACCTGGGTTCTGGCGGAGTGACGCGATGCTGAGCCGGACGGCGGACAACCTCTACTGGATCGCGCGCTACATCGAGCGGGCGGAGACGACGGCCCGGTTCCTGGAGGTGGGCGCGCGGATCGCGCTGCTGCCTTCGTCGGGGACGGGGTATCGCAGCGAATGGGACTCGCTCTTGCAGGCGAGCGGGACGGCTATCGGGTTCGACCGGAAGTATGGCGATCCGGTGCAGAGGAACATCGAGAGCTATCTGTTCTTCGACCGCGACAACTCGTCGTCCATCGCGTCGTGCCTGTTCCGGGCGCGGGAGAATGCACGGATCGTGCGGACGGCGCTGACGACGCAGGTGTGGGATGCGATCAACACGGCGTTCCAGGAACTGCGGCAACTGGAGCGCAGGCCGCGCAGCGAACTGGAACTGAGCCAGTTGACCGAATGGACGATGCGCCATGCCGCGATGGTGCGCGGTGCCATCGACACGACGCTGCTGCGCAACGACGGGTGGGATTTCCTGAACCTCGGCTATTTTCTGGAACGAGCGGACAGCACGGCGCGTCTGATCGACGTGAAGTACTATGTTCTGCTGCCGGGAATCGAGTACGTCGGTTCGGGTCTCGACAACTATCAATGGACGACGCTGTTGCGAGCAATGAGCGCGCATCGGGCGTTTCACTGGGCCTATGGCGGCGACGTCACCGCCCGGCAAGATCGCCCATTTCCTGATCCTGAACCCGCAATGTCCGCGCTCGCTGATCGCCTGTACGCAAGGGATCAACATGCATCTGGACAGACTGGCGCGGGGCTATGGCCGCAGCACCGATGCCCAGAAGCGCGCGCGCTGCGTGCTTTCGGAACTGGCGGACGGGACGGTGGAGAGCGTGTTCGAGGAAGGGATGCACGAGTTCCTGTCGCGCTTCATCGGCGAAGTGGCGGCCGTCGGCGGGCTGGTGCGCGAAGATTATCTGAGCGGGGATGTGCGATGATCCTGACGGTGCACCATGTGACGACCTATCGCTACGCCAGTCCGGTGCGGGGCGTGGTGCAAAGCCATCGCCTGACGCCGTCGGTCTTTGACGGGCAGAAGGTGCGCAACTGGGTCGTGGAGGTCAGCGACGGCTTGAAGGGTGGGGGCTTCCGCGACGGTGCTGGTGACTGGGTGCAGTCGTGGTCGGTGCTGGGTCCGGTGAGCGAGATCGCCGTGACCGTCAAGGGAACGGTCGAGACGCAGGACATGACCGGGCTGTTGCGCGGGCACAAGGAGACGATCCCGCGCGAGGCCTATCTGAACGATACCCTGCCGACCCGCGTTGATGCGGCACTGTCCGAGATCGCCCGCGCAGCCGAGGGTGCCGAAGGGCCGCTGGATGCAGCCCATCGGCTTTCCGCCGCCATAGCCGAGGCGATCGCCTACAAACCCGGCGCGACGCGGGCACAGACGACGGCAGCCGAGGCTATCGCGCTGGGTGCGGGGGTGTGCCAGGACCACGCCCATGCGCTGATTGCGGTCGCGCGCAGGGCGGATCTGCCCGCGCGCTACGTGTCGGGCTATCTGCTGTCGGACGACGACGGACAGCCACATGAGGCGGCCCACGCCTGGGCTGAGATCTGGGTGCAAGGATTGGGATGGATCGGGTTTGATCCCGCCAATGCTTGCTGTCCCGATGACCGCTATATAAGGTTGGCGTCGGGATTGGATGCACAGGATGCTGCGCCGATTCGGGGTATCGCGCGCGGTCCAGGCGCAGAAATCCTGGATGTCAGCGTCGCAGTGCAGGCGGTACAGCAGTAATTTCGCGACAAGTGCGGACCGGGGGGCGATGTGACCTATTGCGTGGGCTTGCTGCTGAACGAGGGCATGGTGCTCCTGTCTGATACCCGCACCAATGCAGGCCTCGACAATATCGCGACCTATCGCAAGATGTTCGTATTCGAGAACCCCGGCGAGAGGGTGATCGCCATTCTGACGGCGGGCAGCCTTTCGGTCACCCAGACCACGATCGCCCGGTTGAAGGAAGCCATCGACGACCCGGATGCCGACGAGACGACCTCGATCATGAAAACGCCGACGCTGCTGAAAGTGGCAGAGATTGTCGGCAACTGCCTGGCTGCGGTGCGCCGTGACATCGACGAAAAGCTGGCAACGATGAACCAGGGTGCGTCGGCCACGATGATCGTGGCGGGGCAACGGCGCGACGGGGCGATGCGGATGTTCCTGATCTATCCCGAAGGAAACTTCATCGAGGCGACCGAGGACACGCCCTTTCTTCAGATCGGCGAACACAAGTACGGCAAGCCCATCCTTGACCGGGTGGTGAAGCCGACGACCAGCCTCGCGGATGCGCAGAAGGCGGTGCTGCTGTCGATGGATTCGACGCTGCGGTCTAACCTGTCTGTCGGGATGCCGCTTGACCTGCTGACCATCGAGAAGGATCAGTGCCGGGTGGGAACGCGCAGGCGGATCGAGGCGGGTGATCCGCAATTCAAGGCGATGAGCGAGGCCTGGTCCAAGGCCCTTCGCGACGGCTTCACGCAGATCCCGATCTGACTCATGCCGCGCGTGATCGTGACCGAACCGGTGCATGAGCAAGCGCTGGAGATGTTGCGGAGCGCAGGGTGGGAGGTTCTCGGGCCGGGCGCGGATCTTGCACCGGCAGACGCCTTGCTGGTGCGCACGCGGGCTGTGTCGTCGGAGAGTGTTGGCTTGTTCCGCCTGATTTCGAAACACGGGGTCGGGGTAGACAACATTGCGCTCGACGCCGCGCGCGCGAAGGGAGTCGCGGTAATGAATACGCCGGGAGCAAATTCGGCTGCCGTGGCCGAGCAGACGATCATGCTGATGCTGGCGTTGGCGCGCGATCTGGCCGGCCAGGAGCAGGCAGCGCGCCTTGGGCGGCGGGTGGCTGCGATCGGCGGACTGGAAGGGCGAAGGCTGCTGGTGGTGGGGCAGAGCGAGACGGGCAGACGGGTGGCCGGGTTCGCAGCGGCATTCGGGATGACGGTTGCGACTGTTGCAGCGCGAAGCGGGGTGGAGACGTTGCGGGCGGCTTTGCCGGAGGTGGATGTGCTGTCCTTGCATTGCGCGCTGTCGCCGCAGACGAAGGGGTTGATCGGGGCTGCGGAGTTGGCCCTGCTGCCGCGCGGGGCTTTCGTCGTGAACGTGGCGCGGGGCGGGTTGGTCAAGGAGGATGCGCTGGTGGACGCTTTGGAGAGCGGGCATCTGGGCGGGGCAGCGCTGGACGTGACGGAGGAGGAACCGCTGCCCCTCGGCCATCCGTTGCTGGCCGCACCCCGGCTCATCCTCACACCCCATGCAGCGGGCTCCGGAGAGGCGGCATTCCGGCGTATGGGGTTGGAAGCCGCGCGCAACATACTCGATCATTTCGCCGGGGTGGCGCGAAAGGACTGTGTCGTGGCTTGAAGCGCTCGATGGCGGTTGCGGATAGCCTGGCCAGGAGTTCGCCCGCGCAAGTGTTGGGCAAACGTTGAACCAGGACACTTGATTTGGATGAAGGTAAGGGCTTAACGCGCTTCGCTGAAGTGGGCGTCCAGCTGATCAAGGACGTGTCTTCGGATCGCGGGAGTTTCCATCAGCACTTCATGCTCTGCCTGCGGGACGAGTGTGAGTGTTCCGCCGGGCCATCGCCGCATGCGTTCGTGGATCGCCTGAACGTCGACGATCTTTTCCTCGACGCCCAGGAATGTAAGGGTCGGGATCGCCGGCGAGGGGCGGGCACGGAGACGGCGACATTCGAGCAGTGCCTCGTGTACCCAATGCAGGCTGGGTCCACCAAGTCCGAGTTCGGGGTGCCTGGTGACCTGGGCTTTCATCCATGCGAACATATCTGGGTCGGTGGTCAGCACGTTTCCCTCGAACGGTGCGACGGCAACGTAGCAGGTCAGGTCGGTCCCCGGCGCGAGGGTAAGACCGAGGCGGGCCGCGCGTGCGCCGCTGGCGAGCGCCCAGGCTATGGGGCGGAGCGAGGGCGCGAGGCGAATGCCCCACATCGGCGCGGTAAAGGCGGCGGCCCGGACGGGCAGACCCTCCAGAAGCGATCGCAGCGCGATGGTACCGCCCATGGAATGGGCGAGCAGGTAGAGTGGTTCCGGCAGCGAAAGGTCGGGCAGGGCCGCAAGGACTGCTGCAATATCAAGCTGATAGTCGCTGAAGCGGGCCACATGGCCCGTCATCGCCGCGCGCGACGTACGGTCCGACAGGCCCTGGCCACGCCAATCGATGGCAAGGCTGGAATAGCCCCGCTCTGCGAGGTCTGTGGCGGTGCGACCATATTTCTCAGCCGACTCGGTGCGGCCGGGAAAGATCAATACCGTGCCTCTGCTACCACCCGGCCAGACGGCCATGCGCAGGCGCAGGCCGTCAGCCGTGGTTAGCCAGACAGCGTGACCACCGGCCGGCCCCTCGGCCAGATCGGAGTGAAAGGGCGCGGGGGCGATCACACGCGCCTCAGGACAGGGCCGAGCCAAGTTTCATGGCGGTGCCCATGTCGCCGTCGACCGAGAGCTTGCCCGTCATGAAGGCCGTGGTGGGGTTCATGTCGCCGTCGAGGATCGCCTTGAAGACATCTGCGCTGGCCGTCAACGTCACGTCGGCCGCGTCATCCCCTGCGCGGACGCCGGAAGCATCTATCATGACCGCTCCCTCATCTGTGATGACGAACTTGGCGATGCCGTCGAAGCCGCCAGCCATCTTTGCTCTGAGTGCGGTCACTGCCGCGTCGATCACGTCGCTCATCCCGATCCTCCAATCGTGACCGGAGGGAACTGGACTGTCTCCCGGCCTGCGCTACACTGGGTGAATTATGAAAGTCCGCCACGCTCTTCTCAATTGTATCGTTACGGCACTGTTGCCGATTTTGCTCTTTGTTACGCCTGCACAGGCACAGACGGCAAAACTGGATGCATTGTTCGCGGAACTGTCACAGGCCGATCCTGCGGACTCAAAGCGCGTCGAGCGCGAAATCTGGTCGGAATGGTCTAAATCCGGCTCACCGGCGATGGACCTTTTGCTGGAGCGCGGGCGGGCTGCGCTGCAGGCAGGCGATGTGCAGGGGGCGATCGAGCACCTTACGGCGCTGACCGATCATGCGCCGGACTTTGCCGAAGGGTGGAATGCGCTCGCGACGGCCTATTTCCAGGCGGGGGAATACGGGCCGTCGATCGAAGAGATCGGCAAGACCCTGACGCTGAACCCGCGCCATTTCGGGGCACTTTCGGGGCTGGGCATGATCTTCGAGCAGTTGGGAGACAATGAGCGGGCGCTGGAAGCTTACAAGGCGGCCCTTGCTATACATCCCCACCTCGAGGGAATAAAAGAGTTGGTGGAACGCCTAGAGGCTGAAGACGCCGGGCAAGAACTCTGACAATACAGGCAAATCGCCCATGCGAAACCAAGCCAGGATCGTCGCGGTCCTCGGCCCGACGAACACGGGCAAGACCCACCACGCCATCGAGCGTATGCTGGCGCACCGCACCGGGGTGATCGGCCTGCCTTTGCGGCTGCTGGCACGCGAGGTCTATGACCGAATCGTTGCGAAGTGCGGGCCGTCGGTCGTTGCACTGGTCACGGGCGAAGAACGGATCGTGCCCGAACGCACGCAGTATTGGGTGTGCACGGTCGAGGCTATGCCGCTTGAAATCGGCGCCGACTTCGTGGCGGTGGACGAAATTCAGCTTTGTGCCGATCCCGAGCGGGGGCATGTCTTCACCGACCGGCTGTTGCGCGCGCGCGGGTTGCACGAGACGATGTTCCTGGGGTCGGAGACGATGCGGGGGGCAATTGCCGCGCTGGTGCCGGGATCATCGTTAATGAAGCGGGACCGACTTTCGACTTTGACCTATAGTGGTTCGAAGAAGATAAGCCGGATGCCAGCGCGCAGTGCAATCGTGGGTTTTTCGGTTGAGAATGTGTATGCCATCGCAGAGCTGATCCGCCGCCAGAAGGGCGGCTGCGCGGTGGTGATGGGTGCACTGAGTCCGCGGACGCGCAACGCGCAGGTCGCGCTCTATCAGAACGGCGATGTCGACTACCTTGTGGCAACGGATGCCATTGGGATGGGCCTGAACCTGGATATCCAGCATGTCGCCTTTTCGGCTACGGCCAAGTTCGACGGGCGGCGGATGCGTACGCTCTACCCTCATGAGATCGCGCAGATTGCAGGTCGTGCAGGGCGGCATACAGATCATGGGACGTTCGGGGTGACGGGCGAGGCGCGGCCATTCGACGACGATCTGGTCGATGCGATCGAGAATCATCGCTTCGCACCGGTGCAGAAGCTGCACTGGCGCAATGAGCAGCTTGAATTCGGCAGCGTGGGCCGACTGATCGGAAGCCTCGAGAAACAAACGACGAATGAATGGCTGACGCGATCGCGGGATACCGAAGACCTGATCGCACTGAAGACCCTGTCGGAAATGCCAGAGATCCGTGATCGGTTGGGAAGCCCGGCAGCGGTGCGCCTGCTGTGGGACGTGTGCCGGATTCCGGATTTCCGCTCAATCTCCGAGGCCGAGCACGCCGGGCTTCTCGCGCGCATCTATGGCTTTCTGTCGGATGATGGGCGGGTTCCGACGGACTGGATGGCACGCAACATTGCGCGGATCGACCGCATCGATGGCGATATCGACACCATCTCCAAGCGGCTGGCCTATATCCGCACGTGGACCTATGTGACACAACGCAAGGGCTGGGTTGAAGACGAAAGCCATTGGCGCGATGAGACTCGCGCGGTAGAAGACCGCTTGTCGGACGCGCTTCATGCCCGCCTGACTCAACGATTTGTCGACCGGCGCACCAGTGTGCTGCTGCGGCGGTTGAAACAGAAGGAGAGCCTTGTGGCCGAGGTGAACGACAAGGGTGAAGTCATGGTGGAAGGCGAATTCGTCGGCCGCCTTGAGGGGTTCCGCTTCAAGCAGGACGCTTCTGCGTCGCCCGACGAGGCCCGGACGCTGCGCCAGGCGGCGTATGAGGCGCTGAAGCCTGAATTCAGCCTGCGGTCCGACCGCTTTTACAATGCGCCCGACAGTGAACTGGATTTCACCGAGCAAGGCGGACTGATGTGGGGTTCTTCCGCCGTGGGCAAGTTGGTGGCCGGGGGCGAGGCCATGAAGCCCGGCGTCGAGGCGTTTGTCGATGAAGAAGCAGGCTTTGACGTGGCCGAGAAGGTACGTCGCCGGCTACAGCACTTCATTGACCGCAAGGTAGCGACCCAGTTCGAGCCGCTGCTGGCGATGAGCCGGGACGAGGCGCTTGCCGGTCTTGCGCGCGGTTTCGCCTTCCGGCTTGTCGAGGGGCTGGGCGTGCTTCCGCGCGATGTGGTGGGCGAAGACGTGAAAGCGCTGGATCAGGAAGCCCGGTCAGTGCTGCGGAAGCACGGGGTGAGGTTCGGACAGTTCACGATCTTCCTGCCATTGTTGTTGAAGCCGGCGCCCACCCGGTTACGACTTGTGCTGTGGTCCCTGGCGAATGGCCTGCAGGAGTTTCCGGAAAGCCCGCCGCCGGGGCTCGTTACGATCCCCTACCTGCCCGAGGTGCCGAAGAACCACTACACGCTGGCGGGCTATCACCCGGCAGGTGCGCGGGCGATCCGCATCGACATGCTGGAACGCCTGGCGGATCTTCTGCGCGCGAAGGACAGCCGCGCTGGGTTCGAGGCGACACCCGACATGCTCTCGATCACCGGGATGACGCTGGACCAGTTCGCGGACTTGATGGCGGGCCTCGGCTATCGCGGGGTGAAAGGGGAACGTGCGAAAGTTCGGCCCGGACTCGTCGGTCGTTGCATCGCCAAGCGGTGAAGTGACTGCGGAGTCGGTGGGGGTCGATGCCGGTGCGGCTAATGTGGTTGCGCCGGGTGCGCCACCCGAGTCGGCAGGGAATGAGGCCATTTCTGAAGAGTCTGCCGTTGTGAACCCGGCAGTCGGCGCTGCTTCTGCCAATGATGAAGCTGCTGAGGCAGCGGCGGCCGAAGCCACCTCTGTCGAAGCCGCGCCTGTCGAGATGGAGTCGTTCTACACATTCACCTGGGCACCTCGTCCGCGCGGCGGCGAAGCGCGCGGGCCGCGCCGGGAGCGAAACGAAGGGCGTGGTCGTGGGCCGCAGGTCGCAACCACCGAGGGCCAGCCCGAGGCGGTTAGCCCGCCGCGCGGCGACCGTCCGCCGCGCCCCGAGGGCGAGCGCCGCAAGGACGGACCGCGCGAGGGCTACAAAGGGAACAAGCCGAAGGGCAAAGGCGGCAAGCCCGGCGACCGGCCCGAGCGGGCCAGCGACCGACCGCGCGAAAACCAGCCCAAGAGCTATGAAGCACGTCCGCCGCGCGAGCAGAAGATAGATCCGGACAACCCGTTTGCGGTGCTGGCCGCGCTCAAGATGCGGAACTGACATGTTGGCCGTCCGGTGACGGAGTTGCGTGCAACGGTCCGTCTGGACAAATGGCTTTGGCATGCGCGGTTCTTCAAGACACGGGGTTGGGCAGCCGACGAAGTTTCAGCGGGCCACGTTCGGGTGAACGGGATCAAGGTCTCGAAACCCGCGCGGGCTGTCGGCGAAGGCGACACGCTGACCTTTCCGCAGGGCGCGCGCATCCGGGTGGTCCGGGTTACGGCGACGGCGGTGCGGCGCGGGTCCGCGAACGAGGCGCAGGCGCTTTACATCGACCTCGATGTATCGCCGTCGCCGCTTGAATGATTGCCGCGACTGAACTAGCAAGGCCCGGTTAAGCCTGAGGAGACGGGGCCAGCCATGACCTATGTGGTGACCGACAACTGCATCGCCTGCAAATATACCGATTGCGTGGAAGTCTGTCCGGTCGACTGCTTCTACGAAGGCGAAAACATGCTGGTCATTCATCCTGACGAATGTATCGATTGCGGTGTGTGTGAGCCGGAATGTCCTGCGGATGCGATCCGTCCGGATACCGAGCCAGACATGGAGAAATGGGTCGAGTTCAATCGCAAGTACTCGATTGCCTGGCCCGTAATCGTGACTCGTAAGGATCCGCTGCCCGACGCCGAAGAACGCGATGGCGAGAAAGACAAGTTGCAGAAGTATTTCTCGGAAACGGCGGGCCTTGGAGGCTAAGCCGATTTGCATCACCCGACATCACATTTGGTAGAGAAACCCGCAGTCTGCGACATTGCGTTGCGGAATGCCGACCAAGGCCGATGCTCGGCCCAGTTGGAATCGGGGCTTTTTTGTGATATGTAAACGTTACAAACAAGCACGGAACCTGACACTGCTTGCGAACGGGCTGTTCCGCGAGCTGGAAAACCTGCGACAGAATAGCAATCATCGGCGCGGCGATAGGCCACGGTCGGTGGATTTGTCGTCGGAAGATGGGGTGCAGCCTGGGGAAGCGACTGAATGAGCAAGACAAAGAAGACTGAATTCCGTCCGAATGAGTTCGTGGTCTATCCGGCCCATGGCGTCGGTCGGATCATCTCGATCGAAGAGCAGCAGATTGCCGGCCTGACGCTGGAACTTTTCGTTATTTCGTTTGAGAAGGACAAGATGACGCTGCGCGTTCCGACGCACAAGGCAACCGAGATCGGGATGCGTCAGTTGTCATCGCCTGACGTGGTGACCAAGGCGCTCGACACGCTGAAGGGCAAGGCCAAGGTCAAGCGGGCCATGTGGTCGCGCCGGGCACAGGAATATGAGCAGAAGATCAATTCGGGCGATCTGCTGTCCATCGCCGAAGTGGTGCGCGACCTGCACCGCACGGATGATCAGCGCGAGCAAAGTTACTCCGAGCGTCAGCTGTACGAGGCGGCTCTGGAGCGATTGACCCGCGAAGTGGCTGCCGTCAGCGGCGTTGACGAACTTGGTGCGGCCAAGACGGTGGGCGACGTGCTGGTATCGCGCGCGGCCTGATCGGGTTTGCTGCCAGGAAATCAACCGCGGCCCGAAAGGGTCGCGGTTTTTTCATGCGAGCCCGGCGGCGAGCGTGGCAAGGATCGCGGCCTCGGCAAGTTGTTGCGTGGCGCCGAGGATGTCACCCGTCTGACCACCGATGCGGCGCTTCGCGACAAGGGCCAAAGCGAGGGTGGTTGCCGCGACAGGCAGGCAGAGGCTAAGCGCGGATGACCCCAGCGCGAGCACGGCGATGACCAGCGCCACGGCGATGCCATTTGCGGCGGTGGCGGCGCGTGGCCGTCCCACGCTTTGCGACAGACCCGCGCCTCGGGCATTGGGCAACGCGGCCATCACCACTGCCATCGGTGCGCGGCTGAGCGCACCTGCGACGATCAGAGGCGACCAGATCGCGCCACTGGACAGAAGCGTGGTCACGGCTGTCCAGCGGATTAGCGACACGATCAGGAGCGCCAGGACACCATAGGTGCCAATGTGGCTGTCCTTCATGATCGCAAGGCGTCGAGCCTTGTCCCATCCTCCCCAGAGGCCATCGGCACTGTCGGCGAGACCATCCTCGTGCAGGGCGCCTGTGATCATCATCTGAGCGGCAAGTGCGACGGCCGCTGCGATGCCGGGAGTGAGGCCGAGAGCCAGCGCACCCCAGGCTGCCGCTGCGCCAAACACTCCGACGATGGCACCCGCCACCGGCCAGGCCCATGCGGCGGCGGCCCCGCGCGCCGTGGCCCTCGGTCCATTCACGGTCACTGGAAGGCGCGTCAGAAGGCCCAGTCCTGCACGGATGTCGAAGGTCTGTGGGTCGGTCGTGTCGTCGCTGGTCACGGGAATGCCCCTTCCGTGCTGGCCCCTGCTTCGCGTGACAGGTAACGAAGGGGCCTGAGACAATCAACGAGGGTCAACCCATGCCTGCGCCTTTCCAGAGCCTTGCCGATTTCCGCAGCCTGCTCGGTGAAATGCCGTCTCCCGATGCGGGCGCGCACGCGGAGGCCTTGGCGCGGGATGCGGTCCTGACGAAACCGCCGGGATCGCTGGGGCGGCTGGAAGAGGTCGCCGCGTGGATGGCGGCCTGGCAGGGCACGGATCGCCCTGTGCTGGAACGTCCGCTGGTGCTGATCTTCGCTGGCAACCATGGTGTGACAGCACGGGGTGTATCGGCATTCCCTGCTGAAGTGACGGTCCAGATGGTTGCCAATTTCCGCGCGGGCGGGGCAGCGATCAATCAGCTTGCCAAAGCCTTCGATGCCCGCATGGAAGTGCATGCGCTGGAGCTGGATCGCCCGACGCAGGATTTCACCGCCGGCCCCGCAATGACCGAAGCCGAGGTGGTGGCGGCATTGGCCGTCGGTTGGGCGGCGGTCGATCCGGGTGCCGACCTTCTGGTTACAGGTGAGATGGGGATCGGCAACACGACGTCCGCGGCCGCGCTGGCCTGTGCCTTGTTCGGAGGGGATGCGGCGGACTGGACCGGGCGTGGCACGGGTGTCGACGACGCAGGGCTGGCCTTGAAGACCGCCGTCGTGGCCCAGGGCGTCGCTCGGCATGCCGGGGTGACACCGTTGGAGGCTCTGCGTTGCCTCGGAGGGCGAGAGCTAGCCGCGATGGCAGGGGCGATCGCACGGGCGCGGGCGGAGCGGATCCCGGTGATCCTGGACGGCTTCATCTGCTGCGCTGCCGCCGCAGTGCTGGAACGCGAAGTGGCGGGCGCGCTGGATCACACGGTTGCCGGACATGTCAGCGCCGAAGGGGCGCATCGTCGGCTACTCGGGCACATTGGCAAAGTGCCGCTGCTCGACCTTGGCTTGCGGTTGGGCGAAGGGTCAGGGGCCGCACTTGCCATCGGGGTGGTAAAGGGGGCGCTCGCTTGTCACTCGGGCATGGCGACATTCGCCGAGGCAGGGGTTTCGGCGGGCTGAACTCCCAGCAGCAGCGGCAAATCCACCGGCGTGACGCCTCTGCGTCAGCCTCTCGGCATGCTCAAGGTGTGGGTCTGGCCGTTCTTGACATAGCTCACTTCCCGCTCGGATATCGCGGCGATCCGGCCCCCGTCGATCCGGTCGCCGACTTCGACCTTCACGAACCGGCCTCCGGGCTGGCGGACCATTGCGTAACGGCTGGACGGGCTTCCGAAGACGCCGATCAGGCTGATCTTCGACATGTTAAGTGCGTTTGCATAGGTCGCCTTCTTTGCGACGATCGACCGCGTCGAACTCCCCGATGTCTTGCCGCCGGAATCCGGTTCGTCAAGCTCGACGACGGCAGGATCGTTGGCCTCCTCCTTGGTGAAGACAGAAGGCGCCGGTTCCTGCTTCGGCAGTTTCAGCGTCGGTGCCTTGGCAAGTGGCGCCGGCTCGGCTGCTGCGGGCGGGGGTTCGGCGGACGGCAGGACCGCCGGTGCAAGCAGCGCCGTGTCGGGGACGAGAGACGCGTCCGCTGCCGCAAGCTGCACGGCCGCTTCGATGGACCGGTCGAGCGTCTGGGGGCGCGCCGCAGGCTTTCGCGACACGGCGACTGCAAGCGGGCTTGCGGTGCTGTCGTCAAGCCCTGCGACAAGCGACGCCGATGCGGCCTGTGCTGCAGCAGAAGCCTCGGCTGTGTTGGCGGCCAATTCTGCTTCGCCGCGCGCCAGAAGCTCCGCCGGGCGAGCGCGCGGTTTGAGGCTGGTCAGGCGGGTGGTGTCAGCGACGATCAGGCTCGCGTCGTCACCTGCCGCCGAGGGGGACGTGGAAATGCTTTCGGGGCGCGGACGGGGGCGGGCACCGGCGAGGGCCGGGTCAGCGAAGACCGGCGCAGCGGCTGTTTCCGCAGGTTCGGCTGCGGCGGGTTCGACCGTCGCCTGAACCGTGGCTGCGCGTGGCTCGGGGCGGGCTGGCGGCACGCGTGGCGGCTTGCCTGCGACAAGGCGCACACCCTCGGGCGTCACGATGCCCTCGGCGGTGGGAATGATCCGGCCCTGCGCGTCGAACTGGTAGAGCGTTCCGAAGGGCGGTGGAAGCAACTGCGCACTGGGGACGGCATCCGTGGCCACGACAGGCGGCGCAAGTGCGACGGAGTCGCTGGTCGCGATGTGATTGTCTACGAGCGCAAGGAAAATCTCGTCTTGCGGATCATTGCCGGGGGTGCGGTTGGCCTCTGTTGTGCCCGTCAGCGGACGCCAGCGCATCGCCGTCGAGTGGAGCGGGTTCAGGTAGCGGAGCCGCATCTGGTTCGGCACCGGGTACCAGAGCAGCCAGGTCTGCGGCCGCCTCCGGGTCAATCGTCGGCACCGCGAGGCTGGGATCTGGTCCGGCATCTGTTGCGGCTGCCATGTCTTCGGCGGACGCAGCGAGATCCGGTGTGCCAACGGAACCAGCGGCTGCGACTTCCGGGACGGCAGCTGCAGACGTCTCCTCTGCTGGAGCAACCGGGTCTTTTGCCG
Source organism: uncultured Alphaproteobacteria bacterium (assembly GCA_963777765.1). Lineage (GTDB taxonomy): Bacteria > Pseudomonadota > Alphaproteobacteria > Rhodobacterales > Rhodobacteraceae > Aliitabrizicola. The sequence continues at coordinate 804,497 of CAVZRP010000009.1, forward strand.
GAGCAACCGGGCCGACTTCGACCGATGCGGTGGGGCTTGGTTCGATGGTTGCCGCCGTGTCAGCCGCTGCCTCGGTCGTCGCGGAGGGCGTGGCGTCAACCATCTGTGCTTCAGTTGCGGTCGCTACCGCAAGCGCCGGTTCTTCGCTATCACGTTTGGCCTGAACAATTGAGGACCAGATGAAGACTGATGCGAGGACCGCAAGAAGCAGCACCAGAAGAATGACGAAGAGGTAACGCGGCTTCCCCGGCTGACCGGTCTTGCGCGCTCCGAAAACCGTCATTGTCTCGGCTTCCGTGCGGGTCTTGCCCCCGCTCGGGTCGACGATTTTCGCGGCTTCGGGCGTTTGGACGACTGTCAGCTTCCGGTCGCGCGGCATCGGGATTGACGGCGAGGTAATCATTGGCCCGCTGCGCGTCGGCTCTCCCTTTCCGGTTCGCCCGGCTGTTGCCACTCGTGCCAGCGGCCATTCGGCCTCGACCGGCGGAATCCTCGCGCTCTGGCCCAAAGCGCCGCCTCCGCCGGGAACTGCGGTAAGGCGGGGCGTCATGGCCGGAGCGGGTCGCGGATCGCCGGATTTCTGAGCAGACTTTGCAGGATTGGTCCGACCCGCCGAGGGAGCAGGCTTTTTGGCAGATTCGCTGGCTCGTGCTTGGCCCTTTGCGGCTTCAGCCGCGCGAACTGCGGCGGCGATCCGGGCGGGCGGGATCGGAGGGATGTCGGCCAAATCCTCGTCCAGAGGGTCCACCGGTTCGGGGATCACGCTTTCGGTCACGCCAGCGACGACGGTCTCCACCACAGGTGGGGACGGTTCGGGTGCTGAAACGGAAGGAATGGGGGCGGGAAGCGCAGCTTCCGACTGATCAGCGGACGGCGCGGGCGAAACTGGTTCCGACTGCTGCCCAGGCGATACGCTCTGTTCCGTTTCGGCGACCGGCTCTGCTGCGGCGTCTTCGGTCTTCGCAACGTGGACGACATCGGATGGCGCCGTTGACTGTGCTTCGGGCTCCGGCTGGGATGCGGGGATTGCTGCGGGCCCAGCCGAACTCGCGTGCGGGTTTCTCAGACTCTCCCTTCGGGGCGCGACCGACGATCTTGATCGGGTCCTGGTCCCTCTCTACCTTTTCGCCCTCGGCAAGCAATGAAGGGGCAACCGCCGTCGGGCCGAACCACGGCTCGCCGCCGAACTGTCCAGGTTCCGGGATGGCTGCGAAGGAAACCGGATTGAAGCGGTTTTCCCGGGCGAAGCTTTCGGCTTCTTCAAGGGTCTCGCGGGCAACAACGGCCACTTGCACGGTCTTGCCGGTGCCGGACCAATCGAAAACCAATTCGTCAACGGCATAGGGAGTTTTGCCCTCCAGCGCCGCGCGTATCTGTGCACGTCGGCTTGCTGCATCGGGGCCAGGGGCAGGCAAAGTCAGGTAACGTATCTGACTGTTCGGTATCACGAGTTTTGTCGTGATCCCCCGCGGTTCCAGCCCCAGGGCGGAGCCGCGCAAATATGTAAGTGCCGTAGCCAGATCTGGCTCGTCAAATGCGACAACTCCGACTTCAAGCCAGCCGCGCGAGGTGCGGTGCAGAAGACCGATAGAGCTATCGGTAAAGTTAAGGGCAAAACTGGGCTTCATGTTGACGGTCTAACACAGAACGTCGGGTGCCGGACAGTCCGGGACTCGTTGCTCGATCTCCTTACAGCAGGATTCTGCCAAATAAAAGAAAAAGGACGGTAACTCTGGCAGCGGCGGCTTGGGCCGGATAGAAATTATCGCATATCGTAAAGGGAGGATTATCCATGCGCATCTTGTCTGCCGCGCTTGCGGCTTTGCTGATCACAGCCCCGATGGTGAGCTTTGCGGAAGACTCGGCACAGATCACGGTGACTGGCGAGGGTCATGTCGAAGCACGGCCTGACATGGCAACGGTCACGCTTGGGGTCGTCACCCAAGGTACGACAGCGGCCGAGGCCATGGCCGGCAACTCGATCCAGCTTGCTGCGGTGCTGGAACAGTTGCGCGCCAGCGGGATCGAGGAACGCGACATCCAGACCTCGGGTCTGTCTTTGAACGCGAATTGGACCCAGACGGAAGCCGAACCGGTTCCGAAAATCTCGGGGTATCAAGCCAGCAATATGCTGACCGTTCGGGTGCGGGTCTTGGACAGTCTCGGCACGGTCCTCGACAAGACGATTTCTGATGGGGCCAATACGTTCAACGGTTTGAGCTTTGGTCTGTCGGACCCGGAACCCTCGATGAACGAAGCGCGCAAGCGCGCCGTCACAGATGCCGTGGCGCGTGCCAAGCTTCTGACCGAGGCGGCAGGCGTGAAACTTGGGCCGGTCATGTCCATCACCGAGGGCGGCGGTTACGGTGCGCCCGTTCCGATGTACCGGATGGAAGCCGATGCGGCCTCACCTGTTCCGGTCGCGGCAGGAGAGGTGAGTTCCACCGCGAGTGTCACGATGGTATTCAAGATCGGCGACTAGATCGCGCCGCGCCCCGGCTGGGGCGCGGCACCTTCGGGATCAGTTCGTAGCCTTGGTCAGTGCCTGATCGAGGTCTGCAATCAGGTCATGCACATCCTCGATGCCGATCGACAGACGGACGACGTTCGGGCCTGCCCCGGCAGCAAGGCGCTGCTCGTCGGACAATTGCCGGTGCGTCGTCGAAGCTGAGTGGATGACCAAACTCCGCGTATCACCAAGGTTGGCGACGTGACTGAAGAGTTCCAGCGCGTCAACGAACTTCACCGCATTTTCGTATCCGCCCTTGATCGAGAACGTGAAGAGCGCCCCCGCGCCCTTCGGCACGATCATCTTGGCGAGGTTGTGGTATGGCGACGACTTGAGACCCGGATATGTGACTGATTCCACCCGCGGATCCTGTTCCAGATACTCCGCCACGATCTGAGCATTCTCGACGTGGCGTTGCATGCGGAGCGACAGGGTTTCGATTCCCAGCAGCGTGTAATGGGCGCCCTGAGGATTCATCGTCATGCCCAGGTCCCGCAATCCCACGGCGATGGAGTGGAAGGTGAACGCCATGCCGCCGAGCGCTCCGTGGAAATTCAGGCCGTGGTAGGCTGGTTCCGGAGCGGCGAGGCTGGGGAACTTTGCCGAAGCCGACCAGTCGAATTTTCCGGAGTCGACAACGATCCCGCCCGTAACAGTCCCGTTGCCCGTCAGGTACTTCGTTGCGGAGTGGACGACGAGCGTAGCCCCATGCTCGATGGGACGGCAGAGGTAAGGGGTCGCGGTGGTGTTGTCGACGATCAGCGGCAACCCGTGCCGGTCGGCAACGCGAGCAATCGCGTCGAGGTCGGAGATTGCTCCGCCGGGATTGCAGATCGTTTCGCAGAACAGGGCACGGGTGTCGTCGTCGATAGCCGCAGCGATGGCATTGGGATCATCGAAATCGACCAGTTTGGCCGACCAGCCAAACTTGCGGATGGTGTTGGTGAACTGTTGGATCGTGCCGCCGTAGAGCTTGGTCGAGGCAACGACGTTCGTTCCTGGCTGCATCAGCGGAAACAGCGCCATGATCTGCGCCGCGTGACCAGAGGAGCAGCAAACAGCGCCCGCGCCGCCTTCGAGTGCCGCGACCCGCTCGGCCAAAGCGGACACCGTGGGGTTCGTCAGGCGCGAGTAGATGTAACCTACTTCCTGAAGGTTGAAGAGCTTCGCTGCATGGTCCGCGTCACGGAAGACATACGCGGTGGTCTGATAGATCGGGACTTGGCGGGCGCCCGTGGCCGGGTCGGGCTTGGCGCCCGCATGAACTTGCAGCGTGTCGAAACCTAAGGGTCTGGTCATGGATCGTCCTCCCTGTTGATCGCGGGACGTTAGGCGGAAGTACCGCGCCGCACAACGGGGGCGGATGGAGTTACATGCTTTCCGGTTCATTTGGAAAGCGCCACAGCCCAGCCGGTTCTTGGCCTGGAACATGACTCTCGCCCGACAGGGCGGCGAGAGAACGTCGTTCTCGACACCGATACTACTACATCTCTGCCCTGGTCTTGAGCGCATTGTTCATTGCATCGAAGCTGGGCCGGAACGTTTCAATGTTCATGAAGCGTAGCAGGAGGCCGCCGAACAACTCTTCATGGATCAGCCGCGTGCCGCCGATCTCGGGCACGAGGCGAAGGACATGCTCGCCATCGAAGATGCCTCGCACCAGGACGCGCCCCCGCCAGCGCAATTCGTGTTCCGGATCGACGCGCAGCAGGGTTGGGCGAAACGTCATGGCGCGCCTGCCCAGCGGCTGGATCGTGGCCGCAATCCGCCCCCTGGCAACCAGCGGCCCTTCAAGTTTGCGAATGAAAGGGTTCCATTCAGGGTAGCGGGCGGTATCGGCAATGACGCGCCAGATGGCGGCCGGGCTTGCCTGGATCAAGATCTCGGTTCGCAGATGGGAAGCTGAGGTGTGAGAGTTGGCGAGGGCGAGGGTCATCGCATTGTCCTTTGGTGAACGGGTTGATGAGGTCTTTTTAAATCCATTGGCTATATTCGGGAATTGCAGAATTTGGCTTAGTTGATATACGGAAATGTATGAGCGACTGGGATCATTGGCGCAGTTTCCTCGCTGTTGTCGACGAGGGCAGTCTGTCGGGTGCCGCCCGTCAACTTGGCCTGACGCAGCCAACACTTGGCCGGCATGTCGACGCACTGGAAGCGTCGGTTGGCGCAACACTGTTCCTGCGGACGCCCGGAGGGCTGGTGCCGACGGATATCGCCATGTCATTGATTCCCGAGGCACGGACAATGGCCGCGGCTGCCTCGACACTGCAGCGTCGCGCTTCGGGCCCTGCTGCTTCCGAAGCGGGCCGGGTGCGGCTTGCCGCGAGTGAAGTGGTGGGGGCAGAGGTGCTGCCCCTGCTTCTGGCAGACTTTGCCCGGCGGCATCCCCTGATCGGCGTTGACCTTGTGTTGAGCAACCGTAACGAGGATCTTCTGCGAAACGAGGCGGACCTTGCGGTTCGGATGGTCACTCCGACCCAGGACACGTTGGTAGCGCGGCGGTTGGGCGTGGTGAAACTGGGTCTCTATGCCCGCCGGGAGTATCTGGATCGGCGCGGGATTCCCGCCGATGTTGCGGCACTGGCAGGCCACGCTCTGATCGGGCCGGAAAGCGCCAGTGCCCTTGCGGGGGTCAGGATCGGCGATCTTCCGGCGGTGCCATCTATGTTCGCACATCGGACGGACAACGACCTTGCACAGTTGGCGCTACTTCGCGCGGCGTTGGGTATTGGCATCTGTCAGGTTGGGATTGCCGAGCGGGACGATGCGCTTGTGCCCGTGCTTCCTGGGGTGGTTGCCTTCCGGCTCGAGCCGTGGCTCGTAATGCATGAGGATCTTCGCGCAGTCCGACGGTTGCGCCTGCTCTACGATTTTCTTGCGGGCGCGTTGCCGATGCAGTGGCGCTAGGCGCGAGCGTCCTTGGGCGAGCCCATGACGACATGGGTGGTCAGCGCGGCGACTTGCGGAACGACACCAAGCACCTCGGTATGAAAGTGTTTGTATGCGGCCAGGTCTGCCGTCTCGACCCTCAGGATGTATTCGATGCTGCCGGTCACGTTATGACATTCGCGGACCTCCGGGGCGCGGGCCATGGCACGCTCGAATGCCTCCTGCGCGGCCTTGGTGTGCAGCGAAAGTCCGACAGCAACATAGGCCACGAACCCGACGCCGGTCTTGGCCGGGTCAAGAACCGCGCGATAGCCGGTAATGACTGCCGCCGCGCTCCAGCTCCTGCACGCGGCGCAGGCAGGCGGACGGGCGAAAGGCCGACCCGATCAGAAAGTTCAAGGTTGCTGATGCGGCCGTCGCGCGTCAGCTCGCGCAATATCTTTTGGTTTATGTCGTCCATTCGTGTCATTTGTTGTGAAGATTGGTCCGCTTTTAGCATCTTTGCAATATTCTGCCCAATCATTTGCGTAAGGATTGCACCATGACCTGGGAAGTCCTTTCAGCGCTTGTGCTCTTTGCCCTCGTGACCTCGCTCACGCCGGGGCCGAACAACCTGATGCTGATGGCGTCAGGCGCCAACTTCGGCTTCCAGCGGACGATACCGCACATGCTGGGGGTCGCGCTGGGGTTTGTCTTCATGGCGGTTCTGGTGGGTGTGGGTCTTGCGGGACTGTTTCAGACCTATCCTCACGCCGTCACGGCGCTGGAGCTTGCGAGCGTGGTCTACATGCTTTGGCTCGCCTGGAAGATCGCACAGTCTGCGCCGCCAGACGAGCGGAAGGCTGGGGGCAGAGCCGATGAGCTTTCTTGCAGGCAGCGGCGTTCCAATGGGTGAACCCGAAAGCATGGGCGATGGCGCTGACGGCTGTCACGGTTTATGCACCTGATCGCAGTCTGCCCGGCGTCGCGCTGGTGGCGTTGATCTTCGGCGCGGTGAATCTGCCCTCGGTCGGTGTCTGGGTGGTGCTTGGACAGCAGGTGCGGCGCGTTGCTGACGAACCGCTCGCGCTTGGTCGCCTTCAACTGGACGATGGCGGTCCTGCTGGTGGCCTCGCTCGCACCGGTCATCTGGCACTAGCACGCTCATTTCGGTCCAATCAGCTCGTACCGGGGTCCGAGCTGTCTGGTCTCGTCTCTCTTTGCTCATTCAGTGCAGGGAGGTGGCGAGGATGCGCCAGCCTTGTATGGTCCGCGATCGTTACGCGGTGACCGATCCTTCGTGAACCGGGGCGATGTGTCAGCGTCGGGTTTCTGGAACCGATCCCGCAGCGAGAGAACAGTCGAGCTTCAGCGCATCCAGAGTCCAGCGCGCTTGATCGTGTTGCGGATGACCTGTTCGCGTGCGCGGCAGGTCCGCGCGGTCGAACAGCGCCCGCACCTCGTGCCCCTTTCGCCCTGGTAGACCATACGCTTGAAGGGTTCGTATTCCCTCAGGACTTTCTTGACCGGGTTCGGGGCAGCGACGCTTTCCAGCACCTCGACCGCGCGGTCGCTTTCGCGCGCGTAGAGCAGCGGCAGGGTGCGGTAGTGGCAGGTGACGGCGCCGTCCAGCCCGGCCAGGTCCGGCCCGGGGCGGCCGCCGCCGAAGGAGTGGATGACCAGGGGCAGGGCGATCTGGTCGAGCCAGGGGTCAAGCTCCTGGCAGACCAGTTCGCTCGGGCGGATTGTCGCGGATCGTCCACGGCGATAGTCGCGGAAGCGCTCGCCGAAGGCCCGCGGGCTTGCGTGAAAGAACCAGCCCGCGTTGAAGTAGAGGTAGCGTTGCCAGTAGTCGTCGGGCTGCGACAGGTCGAGCGAGCTGGCGAAATCCAGCCCGAAGCGGTCGTAGAGCGATTTCCAGGTTGCGGCATAGCCCGGCCCGTAGAGCTCGATCTGCGGCCAGGTGCCTTCGCGCCGCATCGAGGCGGAGGGGTGGGCGAAGTCGAAGGGGACGTCGGCGAAGCTGCCGGTGATCAGCGTGTCGGTGTCGAGAAACAGGAACGGCGCGTCGGGCAGGGCCGCCAGCGCCTCGATCTTGTTGCCGTGCGGGTAGTCCGCGCCGAAGTCGCGGCCTCGAACGGCAGGATCTTCGCGCCGAGGTCGGTCGAGCAGCGCGCGGGTGGCGCGTGCGGTGATCCGCGGGTCGTCGCGCCACTTCGGGCCGGGCTGCGGTTCGGCGATGAAAAGCGTGCCCGGGAAGTCGGGGTCGCTCGCGCAGCGAGGCGGCGAGAAGACCGCCTCGTATTGCAGCCGCCCGCTTGGCCGACGGCGAGGATGTTGAAGCGCTGCCGCTCGGCGTGCCATGGTGCGTGGGCCGTTCCGCCTTCGGACGCTGCCCTGGCGATCAGCGGTGCCGGAGGGGTGTAAGCGCCGGTGCGCGCAGGTCATGGCCTGGGGTGAAGCGCAGGCGACAGGCAGGACATGCCGCCGTCGAGCTTGGCGCATTCGCTGTTGCCGATTTCGCGCACCGTGAAGCCCGCGGCTGGCGATGGCGCTCGGCGTGCGCGGGAAGCCGGCGGGCATCAGCACGAGGTCGTTGAAGCGGATGGTGTTGGCGGCGGCTTCCTCGCCCTCGGCGACGTCGATGACCTTGTAGCCGTCGAAGCAGCCCGAGGCGGCGAGGCGGTCGGTGGACAAGGATCGTTTCGGCGTCCAGCAGCGAGCAGTCGGTCTTGAAATGCAGCACGCCGGGCGGGGTGTGAACCTCGCGCACGGTGTGGCCCCAGGGGGCGACCAGGCGGGTCAGTTCGGCGATGCCGGCGGCATTGGTGCGGGCGGAGCGGCCGACGAGGATTTCGCGTCTCGGTCACCAGGATGTCGCCGCCTTCGATGAATGCCGGGGCCGTCGATGCGTGACGACCTGGCCGTAGAGCGCGCGCAGGTGCGGGGCCATCTCGGCGGCCTCGCCCAGACGCGAGGGCGCGCCGGGGCGCATGATGACGGCGCCTTCGGGCAGGCAGAGGGCGGTATCCTCGACGAAGACGCTGTCGGGGTAGGCGTCCAGCGGGTCGAGTTCGATCACCGTCGCGCCGGTGGCGCGCAGGGTGGCGACATAGTCGGCGTGGTGGGCCAGCATCAGTCGCAAGGTCGGGCGTGCCGGTGTCGACCGCGCGCAGGCCGCCGGTGATGCGAGGCCGCGGGCGGCGGGTGATGGCATGGGTGAAGCGGTAGGAACGGTCGGTCATGGTCTCTCCATCGGTGTCTCTGCAGATAGCGCGGGGCGCGTGGGGCGTCGAGATGGGATCAGTGAAAGTCACGGCTGGGGAACAGCACCTTGGCCTGTTCGCGCGGATGGCGCGCGCTGCGGGCCGGGCCGCGGCTGACGACGGGGCGGCGCGCCTCGTCGGCGCGGCCCTCGGTGGGGTCGATGGCCGCCGCGTCGACATGGCCCATCAGGCGCAGCAGGGGCGAGACATCCTCGACCGTCTCGGCGATCAGATGCATGACCGGCCCCTCGCGCTCGATCCGGCCGGTGACGCGCAGCAGCCGCCCGGCGATCACCGCCTTGCGGAACGGTCTCGTAGACGCGGGTCCAGACCACGACGTTGCGCACGCCGGTCTCGTCCTCCAGCGTGAGGAAGATCACGCCCGAGGCGGTGCCGGGCCGCTGGCGGGTGATGACGAGGCCGCGAGACGGTGATGCGCGGCCCGGTCGCTGGTCGGGCAGCGCCGCATGGGGCACGAGGCTTCGGGCATCAGCGGGCGCAGCAGTTCCATCGGATGTGCGCGCAGGCTGAGGCGCAGGGCCAGGTAATCCTCGATCACCTCCTCGCCGAGCGTCATCGTGCGGCAGGGCGACGGCGCGGCTCGTCGATCGCCCTCGCCATCTAAGGTGCCGAACAGCGGCAGCGGCGCGGGCCCCCGGATGGCGCGGACTTGCCCAGAGCGCGTCGCGGCGGGTCAGGCCGAGGCCGGCGAAGGCATCGGCCTCGGCCAGCCGCTCCAGCGCGGCGGGGGGCGCGCCTGCGCGCCGCCAGAGGCTTTCGACATCGGGATAGCCGTTGCCCCGCGCGGCCACGATCCAGGCCGCATCCTCTTCGCGCATGCCCCTTGATCTGCCGGAAGCCGAGCCGCAGGGCCAGGCCGCCGTCGGCGCGATGTTCCAGCGTGTTGTCCCAGCCGCTGTGATTGACCGAGACGGGGCGCACCTCGACCCCGTGGTCGCGCAGGCATCGCGCACGAGCTGGGCGGGGGCGTAGAAGCCCATCGGCTGGCGAGTTCAGCAGCGCGCAGGTGAAGACCGCCGGATGGTGGCACTTCAGCCAGGCGGAGATATAGACCAGCCGCGCGAAGCTGGCCGCATGGCTTTCGGGGAAGCCGTATTCGCCGAAGCCCTCGATCTGGCGAAGCAGCGGGCCGCGAAAGCCGGCGTCGTAGCCGCGCGCCAGCATCCCCGGAGACGAAACGGTCGCGGAAGGTGCCGATGGTGCCCATGCGCTTGAAGGTGGCGAGGCTGCGGCGCAGCCGGTCGGCCTCGCCGGGGTTGAAGCCCGCGCCGACCACGGCGATCTGCATCGCCTGTTCCTGGAACAGCGGCACGCCATAGGTCTTGCCCAGCACGTGCGTTCAGCGCGGGGCCAAGGTCCTCGACGGGCTCCAGACCCTGGCGGCGGTTGATGTAAGGGTGCACCATGCCGCCCTGGATCGGCCCGGGGCGCACGATGGCGACCTCGCACACCAGATCGTAGAACTCGCGCGGGCGCATCCGGGGCAGGAAGTTCATCTGCGCCCGGCTTTCCACCTGGAACACCCCGACGGCATCGGCGCGGCAGAGCATGTCATAGACTGCCGGATCCTCGGGCGGGACGTTGGCGAAGGGTCAGGTCGGTGCGCGCATGGTCGCGCAGCAGGTCCAAGGCCTTGCGGACGCAGGTCAGCATGCCCAGCGCCAGCACATCGACCTTCAGGAGGCCGAGCGCGTCGATATCGTCCTTGTCCCATTCGATGATGGTCCGATCCTCCATCGCCGCGTTCTCGATCGGGCACAGCTCGTCCAGCCGCCCCTGGGTGATGACGAAGCCGCCCGACATGCTGGCTGACAGGTGTCGGGGAAAGCCCGATGATCTCGGCGATCAGTTGCAGGGTCAGCGTCAGGCGGCGGTCGGACGGGTCGAGCCCCAGTTCCACAAGCTTCGCCGGTTCGGGGGCCGAGGATGACCAGCCCCAGATCATGCCCGCGATGGCGCGCGACCACGTCCTGCGACAGGCCCATGACCTTGCCCACCTCGCGGATGGCGGCGCGGGTGCGGAAATGGATGACGGTGGCGGTCAGCCCGGCGCGGTGCCGCCCGTAGCGGTCGTAGATGTGCTGGATCACCTCCTCGCGCCGCTCATGCTCGAAATCGACGTCGATGTCGGGCGGCTCGCCGCGCTCGTGCGAGATGAAGCGCTCGAACATCAGGTTGATGCGGTCGGGCGGCACCTCGGTGACGCCGAGCGATAGCAGACGACCGAATTGGCGGCCGACCCCCGGCCCTGGCAGAGGATGCCCTTCGACCGGGCGAAGGCCACGATGTCATGCACGGTCAGGAAGTAGGGCGCATAGGTCATCTCGGCGATCAGGCGCAGTTCCTTGTCCACCTTGGCGCGGGTACGCTCACTGATCCCGTCGGGGAAGCGGGCGGTGTTGCGCAGACCCTCCTCGGTCAGCCGCTCGAGCCGGGCCTGCGGGGTCTCAGTGCCGTCCTCCTCGTCGGGGTATTCGTAGGACAGTTCCGACAGGCTGAAGGCGCAGCGGTCGGCGATCTCGACCGTGCGGCGCAGGGCCGCCGGATATCGGCGGAAAAGGCGCGCCATCTCGGCCGGGCCTTTCAGGCGGCGCTCGGCATTGGGCAGGGCGCGCCTGCCGATGCGGTCGATGGTGAGGCCCTCGCGCAGGCAGGTCAGCACATCGGCCAGACGGCGGCGTGCGCCGTGGTGCATCAGCACGTCGCCCACCGCCACCATCGGCGCGCCGCAGCGCTGCGACAGCGCCGCCAGCCGGTCGAAGCGGGGCTGGTCCTGCCCGTCATAGCGGGGGGCGGCCCCGAGGAAGGTGCGCCCGGGGCAGCGCCGTGCAATGCGCTGGATGTCGGCGAGCCCGCCCTCGGCCCGAGGCAGGGCGATCAGGATCATGCCTTCGGCCCACTCCAGAAGGTCCGCCTGCTTCAGGTGGCATTCGCCCTTGGGTGCGCGACGCTTGCCCAGCGAGAGCAGGCGCGAGAGACGGGCATAGGCGGCGCGATCTGTGGGCAGCGCCACCCACTGCACCGGGCTGTCCGTCAGGACCAGCCGCGCCCCGATGATCAGGCGCGGAAGGGCGATCTCGTCCACCGGCCGGGGCGAGGAATTGCCGACATCCTGCCGGCTACACGGGTCCATCCAGATCTGCGAGCGCACGGTCACCTGCGCCTGGCGCGCCTCGGCCTGCATCCGGGCCAGCTCGCGCAGCGCGGTGTGGGCGCGCACCACCCCGGCCAGCGAGTTGCGGTCGGTGATGGCGATGGCCGACAGGCCCAGTTCGGCGGCTCGTGTGACCAGTTCCTCGGGGTGCGACGCCCCGGTCAGGAAGGTGAAGTTCGAGGTGACGCAAAGTTCGGCATAGGCGGCAGGCGCACGCTGCTTCGCGGTCATGCGAATTCCCCCTGCACACACCAGCCGGGCGCCTGCGGCGTGTGGAACAGCCACAGGCGGCGACCCTCGCGCGTCTCGATCTTCCAGTAGTCGCGCAGGCCGCGTCGCCAGTCGGGGTCGTCCAGCCACCATTCCGGTGCAATCCGCTCCGGCCCCGTGGCGCGGGCGGTGGTGAAGGACATGCGCCGCCAGCGGAAGCGGGCGGGCGGCTCTGTCCCGCCCGCGTCGATGGGTTCGGGCGGGAAGATCAGCAGCGGGCGTTCGGGATGGGGCGGCCAGTCCTCGGCCGGGTCGGCATAGGCGGCAGGCACGGTCAGGAAGCTTTTCTCGGGGATGTGGCTTTCCGCCGGAAGCATCCGCTGCACCGCGTCGAAGCCAAGGCGGTTGCCCAGGCGCGTCACAAGGTCGGTCAGCTTGTCGGCCCCGATCTGGTGGGGCGCGTCCATCTGCCGGGGGGCGAGCGGTTCGGTGGCGGGGGCGGACAGGCGCAGCTGGTCGATGCCGAAGCCCGCGTCGATGTCCTGCACCGCATCGGCAAAGAGCGCGGCCATCCGGGGCGCATCGTTCATCGGCCGGGCGAGGCGGATCTCGGCCGTCACCACGCCCCGGTCCACCCGCCGCATCTCGAGCCGCACGCGCCGCGCGCCATGGTGATTGGCCGCCAGCGTGGCGCACAGCCGGTCGAGCAGGCGCGCAAGGCCCGCCTGCACGTCGCTGACCAGCCCGATAGGCTCGGGCAGGGTCAGGCGCACCCCGTAATGCGGGGCCTCGGGTTCGGGCGAGACAGGTTCCGGCTGCACCCCCAGCGCCTGGTCCAGCCGCAGCATCAGCGCAGGGCCGAAACGGCGGGCCAGCGGCGCACGGGGCACCTGTGTCAGGTCGCGGATGCATTTCAGGCCGAGGCGTTCCAGAGCCGCCGCCGTCTCGGCATCGACACGCAGGGCGGCGATGGGCAGGCGTCCCAGGGGCGCCAGCAGCGCGCCCGGCGCCGCGATGCCACCGCCATGGCGGGCCATCGCATGGGCCGCGCCGCGCGTATCGGCAATGGCCGTGCGGGCGGTGAGTCCGGTGCGGGCAAGTCGCGTGGCCATGTCATGCGCCAGCGCCTCTTCCCCCCCGAACAGATGCGCGACCCCCGTGATCTCGGCCAAGAGCCCATCCGCCCCATCGCGCGCGATCAGCGGCGAATACCGCACCGCCCAGCGGCGCAGCGCCTGAAGGAAGGCCCCTTCGGCCGCCAGATCGGCGGGCCGGGTCGCAAGGCCCGGGCAGATCGCGCGGGCATCGACAAGCGGCATCCCGCGCCACAGCCCGGCCCGTTCGGCCGCGAGATTCAGGCAATGCAGATGGTCGGCATTGCCTGCACGCAGCGTCAGCGCAAAGGCCCCTTCATGCGGGCGTCGGCGCAGCGACATCTCGCTCGCCAGCCGGGGCAACCAGAGGGACAGAATGCGCCGCGCCATGCCAGTGAACCAGATACTCGCCCAATGTTCCCTTTTTGTTCTTTTTAAGGGACCAGTGCTGCAGAGTTCGAGTCCTGCCCCTCGTCCCAGAGTGGCGCACAGTGCCAGCGTGTCTCGGCGGCGTTGCTTCCGCCATTTTCGCGGATCAGCATCAGCCCGGTTGTCCGCCCCGCCTCGGCGGCCAGTTGCAGCCGCCGCCCGGCGGTCAGCGACAGCGGTTTCTCCGGCGCGGCGATGACGAAGCCTGCCGCGCCGGAGCGCAGGCATTCCTCCATCGCCCAGAGCAGATCAGCCTCGCCCCTGGCCTCGACCGTCATCAGGCGCGAGGGCGCGATCAGCCGTCCGGCCCCCCAGGGCAGCAGCCGTTCGGGCGTATGGGCCGGACGAATCCAGATCACCGGGCCACTTGCCTGCGCCGCCATGACCAGCGCAAAGACCGCTGCACCCGGTCCCTGCGCCTCATGCACACGGGAAAGGGCGAGTTGGGGCAGGGGCGTTCCAACGGACATGAATGAGAACATAACAAAAACATTCCCTCCGGCAAGGCCGCGGCGGACTTCGCTTCTTCCGCACCGCGCCGGGAGGGCGTCGTTCCCGGCCATCTCCTCCGGTCAGGCGAAATTAACAAGTGGTTATGCGAAAACGTGCCGCTATCAGCGCGCCAACTGGCGCGGCAAGTGCCCGGCCGGACATTTTAAGATTCCACCAGTCTGCCAAGCCACATCTCGCCTTGGCGGTCTGCGGCGAAGCGCACTTCAAGTTTCTATTTACAGATAATATTTATTTATATCAATATTTTAGGCGATAGGTCGGGGAGCGGTTCGGTCTGACTACTCTGTCATAGCCCATCAGAGCGGTGAGTGACCTCAACCCCAAGGAAAGCCCACAGGTTTGACGGATTGGACTAACCAGTCCAGCAAGGCGACGAGAGACCTTTTGCGTGCCTTACCGTGCGGGTGCACGAAGCAGTAAGGATGGCCGAGGTCGATCGTAATCGGCGACAGAGCTGTCAGACGCCCATCCGCCAGATCCGCCGCGCCGAGCATCCGCTGTGCCAATGCGACGCCCACGCCCGCGCGCGCGAGGTCGAGGGCGAGGCTGGACCGCCCTACCTGAAATCCGCCAAGCTCCGGCATCTCAAGACCCGCCTTGTGGAACCAGGCGGGCCAGCTTGGGTTCGACCCGAAACTCGGTCCCCAGCTCGTGATCAGGAGATCGCTGCCCAGTACCGCCGCCATGCCGCCGGCGGCCAGGTCCGGATGACGGGCCAGATAGTCGGGGCTGCACATCGGTTGAACGGCGTCCTTGAGCAGCACCTGCGTATGGTGGTCCGGGTAATGACCCGTGCCATAGCACAGCCGCAGATCGATGTTGTGGCGGGCGAAATCGATCGGGTCGGGCTCGACCCGGAGGTCGAACCGAAAGTCCGGCTTCGCCCGGGCATAGTCGATAAGCCGCGGCAGAAGCCACTTCTCTGCGACCGATTCAATGGCACTGATCACCAGCCACGACCGCGACCGCTCTGAGGTCACGTCGAGTGTGGCTTCCGAGATCTGCTGCAGCGCCTCGGTCGTGCCCAGAAGGATGGCTTGGCCCGCATCGGTGAGGACGACCCGGTTGTTCATCCGCACGAACATGTCCTTGCCGAGATAGTCCTCCAGCTTTCGGATGTGCTGGCTGATCGCCGCGGGCGAGACGCCCAGTTCTTCGGCGGCGGCCACGAAACTGCCGGTGCGTGCGGCGGCCTCGAATGCCCTCAGAGAGTTCAGCGGCGGAAGAGTCAGGGGCATAGGCTTGCCTTAGAATTTCTTGTTAAATCTGCACGTCAGCCATTGATTGTAAAGTCTGCCCCCTGCCGGGTTTCTCCGAAACACCGACATCTCATGACGAAACGCGAAGCTTTGCATGCCGAAGACATCGCCCGCTAGCGAGTAAAGAGGCAATGCCCAACAGATGCAGAGCACACGCGCGGACCACATTTCAGGTGCTAAGACCGCGATCAGCAATACTCACAGCGGATGCATCGCATCCTGGCCAAGTAAATCTATGCCAGGCTAAGTTTTTGTCGCCTTGCCCAGAGGCAGTGACCTCTTCACCATCCGCCAAACGAAAGGATCGCCCCATGCACACCATTCTGGACCTTGACCGCTATCCGCTCGATCGCCCCGGCAGCCCGGCTTGGCTGGAGCTTCTGGCGCGTTGCAAGGCAGATCTCGAGCTGGATGGTATGTTCAACCTTGAAGGGCTGGTACGCCCCGAGGCGATCACCAAGGCCATGGTCGAAGTGGCCCCTATCATGGAGCGGCTGTCCTTCCTGCACAAACGCAGCCACAACATCTATTTCCGCAAGGAAGTGCCTGGACTTGCTCCGGATCATCCGGCGCTGAAGACGGTCGATACGATCAATCACACGGTTTGCGGCGACCAACTGGAGCAGACTGTTGTCGATTGGATCTACAACTGGCCGCATCTGGCGGTGTTCCTGACTGCCGCGATGGACAAGACTGCGCTCTTCACGATGGCCGATCCGCTCGCGCGGTTGAACATCATGCGCTACGGCGATGGCGAGGCGCTGAACTGGCACTTCGACCGGTCCGAATTCACGACGACGCTGCTGCTGCAGGAACCTTCGGGTGGCGGCGAATTCCTGTACCGGACCGATCTGCGCAGCGACGCCGATCCGAACTATGACGGCGTCGCCGCCGTGCTGGAAGGCCGGGACAACGCCGTCAAGTCGCACTACCTGCGGGCCGGCACGCTGAACGTGTTCAAGGGAAAGAACACGCTGCACAAGGTGACCACCTGCACCGGCGCCCGATCCCGCTTCATCGCGGTCTTTTCCTATTACGAACGGCCCGGTGTGCGGTTCAGTCGCGAAGACCAGGTAGGTTTTTACGGACGTGCGGCATAGGGGAACGGAACATGTCATCCACGCTCAAGCGGCTCGGCGGGGCGCTGAAACACAGTGAAAGCGTGGACCCCGACCAAGCCTGGTCGATGCCGACGGCCTATTATACCGACCCGGACCTTCTCGCTCTGGAGCGGGAAAGGCTGTTCGGTCAGGAATGGATCTGCCTTGGCCGCGCGGACGAACTTCCCAATCCCGGCGATTTCATCACCTTCCAGCTCTGCGATGAGCCGGTGGTGGCGATCCGCGGAGATGACGACGTTATCCGGGTCTTCTCCAACGTGTGCCGCCATCGCGGCTCGATCATTGCCACCAACACCGGCCATGCCGAGCGGCTCGTCTGTCCCTATCACCATTGGTCCTATCTGCGTACTGGCGAGCTTGCTGCCGCCCCGCGGATGGAGTCGCGCAAGGACTTTGACCAGAAGTCCTGCCGACTGCCGGAATTCCCCTGCGAGGTTTGGCACGGCTTCGTCTTCACGAACCTTTCCCTCACTCCGCCACCGCTGGCGCCGCGATTGCAGGGTCTCGATGCGCTGATACGCAATTACCACGTGGAGGAAATGGCAACCCGCTACGTGGTGGAAGACGTCTGGGCGGTGAACTGGAAGTGCTTTATCGAGAATTTCATGGAGGCCTATCACCTCTCGCCGCTGCACAAGACTACGCTTCACCCAATGAACCCCACGAAGCTGTGCAGCCACATCCCGCCGGGCGACGCCTGGTTCGGCTACAACGCCGGTTTCTCGCCCGACCTGCCGCGCAGCTACAAGGGCCACCCTGACCTGACGGACGCCGAGGCGACCAACTGCGTCATGATGGCAATTCCGCCCGGTCTCGTATCCGGCTGCAGCGGTGATTATTCTAGTTTCATTTGCATCCAGCCGGAGGCTGTCGACCGCGTGCGGGTGAAGATGGGTCTGATGTTCTTCGGCCCGACCTGGGCTCAGGCCGATGTCGATTATGCGGTGGATCTGTTCCATCAGTACATGGCCGAGGACAAGGCTGTCCTGACCGCGATGGTCCGCGGCCTGAAGTCCAATCACTACGACCGTGGCCCGCTGGCAAAGCCTGACTACGAAGGTGCGGCGCTTGACCTTGCCCGCTACTACAGCCGACGAATGAGCGGTGTGCTGCACGGATCGCCCGCATGAGGCTGACCCCGTTCAAGGACGAACGGAAGCTGACTTATCTGAACGCCGCAGGCGCGGACAAGCCGCTGCGCAGCCCGGTCCCGCACGAGGTTCTGCGGCGCGCCCGGGTTTATCGGCTGTCGCGCATCCGCAAGCTGCTCCGCCAGCACGATTGCGCTGCAGCCCTGCTGTATGATCCCGTGAACATCCGTTACGCGCTTGATTGTTCCAACATGCAGGTCTGGACGCTGCATAACCCCATGCGCTACGCCCTGATCTTTGCCGAAGGCCCGGCGATCATGTTCGAGTTCAAGGGCTGCGAACATCTGTGCAAGGGCATTGAAACCATTGACGAGATTCGCAACGCCGTCACCTGGATGTATATGACGGCTGGCGACCGGGTGGAGGAGCGGCTGACCCGCTGGGCTGGCGAGATCGGCGATCTGATGCGCCAATATGGCCGGGGCAGTCGGCGTCTGGCCATCGACAAGCTGGAGTTGCCCGGTCATCATGCCCTTTCCACCTTGGATCTTGAGCTCGTGGACGGCGGCCCGATCACCGAAATCGCCCGCTCGATCAAGTCCCCCGACGAGATCACCTTGATGCGCTGGACGATCAGGGTGTGCGAGGCGGGCATGGCGCGGATCTATGAACACTCCGTCCCCGGCGCGACCGAACGCGAGCTTTGGGCGCATCTGCATTTCGAAAACGCCCGCTCGGGGGGCGACTGGCTGGAGACCAAGCTTCTGACCTGCGGGGACCATACCAACCCCTGGTATTCGGAATGCACCGACCGGGTCTGCCAGAAGGGCGAGATGATCTCTTTCGACACGGACATGATCGGCCCGTATGGCTATTGCGCCGACCTCTCGCGCAGTTGGACCTGCGGCTACGCGCCAATGACCAACGCGCAGAGCCGCCTTTACGGTGCGGCGCTGGATCAGATCCATCACAATATGGACCTTCTGCGCCCCGGCCTGTCTTTCGCAGACTTCAACGAGAGATCCTGGAAGATTCCAGAGGCCTACCAGCCCTACCGCTATTCGCTCGCTGCTCATGGCGTCGGCTTGGCCGATGAATGGCCGGTCGTCTCGCTTCACCCGGACTTCGCCGGAAACCACGGTGGCGGGTTCGAAGAGGGTATGGTGATCTGCATCGAAAGCCTCATCGCCGAACAAGGCAGCGAAAGCATCAAGCTGGAAACCCAGGTTCTGATCACCGCCACAGGTTACGAACGGCTCGACAGCTTCCCTTGGGAGCAGCCGTGAGGATCTGGCTCGCAGCCATGGCCAAGAAGCCGGGATCGCCCGCGTTATTGCTTGACAGATCGGGGCCAACGCACACCGAATAGGCCCAAGTCCGACGCCGGACCAATGGCGCATCCCCAGCAGGAGAGAGACGCATGACGATCAACTACAAGCTTCTGGATGTTTTGCGCCGTGGCCGCAGCCCGCATGAAAACCACCTGATCGACGGCCTCGTGCGCGGCGCCGTCAGCCGGCGCGAGTTCCTGCGCTATGGTTCGGTCCTTGGCCTGTCGGCGCCGCTTTTGGGCGGCATTACCGGCGCGCTCGGCTATGGTCTTACGCCCGGCGCCGCGCGCGCCGGCACGCCCGGTGGCACTATCCGCTATGGCCAGATCGTTCCGGCCGGGGCGATCAACCCGGTGACCATCGCCGATGGCGGCGGGCTGACCGTCCTGTCGCAATTCGGGGAAACGCTGGTCCTGTCGGCGCCCGACCTTTCCGCCCAGCCACTTCTGGCCGAAAGCTGGGCGCCCAACGCCGACGGCACGGTCTGGACTTTCAAGCTGCGGAAGAATGTCAAGTTCCACAATGGCAAGGTCATGACCGCCGATGACGTGGTCGCGACTTTCGACAGGCTCTCCGATCCTGCTCTCGGCTCGAACGCGCTGTCGGTGTTCACGGGCCTTCTGTCCAAGGGTGGCACGCGCAAGGTCGACGACAACACCGTCGAATTCCACCTCGACGCGGCCAACGGCAACTTCCCCTATGCGGTGTCCACCGACAACTACAACTCCATCATCGTGCCGGCCGAGTTCCCGGAGAACTTCGAGGCCACGATGATCGGCACCGGTCCGTTCAAGATGGAGAAATACACTCCCAAGGTCGGCGCCTCTTTCGTGCGCAACGCCGATTACTGGGGCACTCCGCCGCTGCCGGACCGGATCGAAGTGCAGTTCTACGATGACTATCAGCCGCAGATCCTGGCCCTTCAGGGGGGCGAGATCGACATCATCCAGCAGGTTCCGGTGCTTCAGGCGGCCGGGCTGCTGAACGATCCCAGCGTCAACATCATCTCCATCCCGTCCTCGGCCCACAGCCAGGTGCACATGCGCACCGACATGGACCCGTTCAAGGACAAGCGCGTCCGCCAGGCGGTTGCCCTGACGCTGGACCGCCCGAAGATCGTGGCGGGCCTGATGACGCGGCAAGGCGCAGCTGGGCAACGACAGCCCGTTCATGCCGGCTTTCCCCTCGACCGATCCGAGCGTGCCTCAGCGCCAGAAGGACATCGCGCAGGCCAAGCAGCTGATGGAGGCGGCGGGAGTTGGCGCTGGCTTCCAGACCACGTTGACCACGGAAAAGTACCTCGAAATCCCCGACTATGCCGTGCTGATCCAGAATGCGGTCAAGGAGATCGGCATCGACCTTCAAGCTGAACATCATGGACCAGGGCGCCTATTACGGCGATGCCGTGCCCGGCAAGTCGCCCTGGCTCGACAGTTCCATGGGCATCACCGACTACGGCCATCGCGGCGTGCCCAACGTCTTCCTCCAGGCCCCGCTGGCCAGCGACCGGCACCTGGAATTCGGCGCATTTCAACAACAAGGACTATGACGCGCTGGTGACCAGCTTCGTCGCCGCCCTTGACCTTGAAGCGCAACGCGCCATCGCCGGCAAGATCCAGACCCTGCTGTTGGACGAAACTCCGCTGCTGCAGACCTATTTCTACGATTTCCTGACGGTCTCCAAGGCCGGGATGACTGGAGTTGTCTCCACCGCCATGGGCCACTTGCTGCTGGGTCAGGCGAGCCTCTGACAACTCTTGCCGGGCCGCTCCCCGCGGCGGCCTGGCATCGTAAGGCTGGAAGGGGAACCGCGATTTCCAGATTCGTGCTTCGGCGCATCGTCCTGGCGCTGCTGACGCTGTGGCTCTTGTCCGTGCTGATCTTTGCGGGTGGCCATCTGCTGCCCGGCAATGTCGGCCGCGCCATGCTGGGTCCGTTTGCCGATGCCAAGGCGGTAGAGGTCCTGAACCACCAGATGGGTACCGACCGACCGGTTCTGGAGCAATATGCCGACTGGATTTCAGGCTTCGTCACAGGGAGATATGGGCGACAGTCCTATGCCTACCGCGCGCCAGTCGCGCCCTTCTTGATCACCGCCCTCATGAACTCGGCCAAGCTGGCAGTGGTCGCCTTCCTGCTCGTGGTCCCGCTTGGCATCCTTGGCGGCGTGATCGCTGCCCTTTACAGGGGCCGGCGCGCCTGACCGCATCCTCTCCATCGCCGGTCTGTCCGCGACGGTGGTGCCGGAGTTCGTCTCGGGCATCGTGCTCATCCTGATCTTCGGCGTCTGGCTGCGCTGGTTTCCGATTTCAGCGACCTGGGCCGAGGGGGCTGGCCCGCTCGATCAACTTTACCACCTGATCCTGCCCTCTATTCCGCTTGTGCTGATCCTCTTCGGCTACATCGCCCGCATGGCACGCGCCGGCATGATCGAGGCGCTGGACGCCGACTACACCCGCACAGCGGTTCTGAAGGGCCTGACGTACCCGCAAGTGATCTGGCGCCACGTTCTGCGCAACGCGCTCTTGCCGACAATTTCGGTCATCGCAACGCAAACGGTCTACCTGATCGGTGGACTTGTAGTAATCGAAATTCTCTTTCACTATCAGGGTATTGGAAGTCTGATCTACACGGCCGCCAAGAAGAAGGACTTCCCCATGCTACAGGCCGGGGTCATGGCCATCGGCGCGCTCTTCGCGCTGACGACGCTTCTCGCCGACCTCCTGTACGCGCGCCTTAATCCGCGCATCCGCTATCGGGGGCGAGAGTGACCGACGCCACGGAAACCGACGCACCCGAGCAGGGCTGGCGTGACGACCTGCGCCGGCTGCTGCGCTCGGCCACTTTTGACGTCGGCGCGGTGATCGTCCTGTTCTGGATCGCCTGCGCCCTCTTCGGCCCCAGCCTCGTGCCCTACGACCCCTTCGCCGACGATCTGGTGAACTCGTTGCTGCCGCCATCGCCCGAGCACTGGTTCGGCACCGACCAGCTTGGCCGCGATGTCTTCTCCCGTGTCATCGTCGGCGCCCGCGACATCCTGACCGTCGCCCCGCTCGCCACGTTGCTCAGCACACTCCTCGGCACGGCGCTCGGCCTGACGATGGGCTATTTCGGCGGGCTGTTGGATGAGGTGTTGAGCCGTATCGTCGACGCCGTTCTGGCCCTGCCGACCGTCATCGTCGCGCTCCTGGCGCTGACCGCTCTCGGCACCTCGACCACGACGGTCCTCGTCGTCATTGCCTTTTCCTTCGCCCCGATCATCGCCCGCACCGTCCGCTCCGCCGTGTTGGGCGAGGTCGGGCTCGACTATGTCGCCGCTGCCGAACTTCGCCGCGAAAACATCCTCTACATCCTCTTCGTCGAGATCCTGCCCAACGTCCTGCCGCCGATCCTGGTCGAGACCACCGTGCGGCTCGGCTATGCGATCTTCACCGTCGCCACACTGAGCTTCATCGGCTTCGGCATCCAGCCCCCTTCGCCGGACTGGGGCCTGTCGATATCGGCCAATTACGGGATGATCGGCGGTGGCTTCTGGTGGACGGTGCTGTTTGACAGCCTTGCCATCGCCAGCCTTGTCGTGGGTATCAACCTTGTCGCCGACGGCATCGAAAGCACGCTGAATGACTGACGCGCTCGCTTTCGAAAACCTCGGCGTCGCGTACCGGGTCAAGGGCCGGTTGCGGCAAGTGCTGCAGGATGTCTCGCTGACCATCGCGAAGGGCGAGGCTTACGGGCTGGTCGGCGAAAGCGGCTGCGGCAAATCCACGGCTGCTTTCGCCGCAGTGCGCTATCTGCCGCGCAACGGCGTGGTCAACACCGGCCGCATCCTGATCGACGGGCAGGATATCGGCCAGCTGTCCTCTCCGGAGCTGCGCAAGCTGCGGCAGTTCTCGGTCTCGATGGTCTATCAGGACCCCGGGGAGATCCCTCAACCCCTCGGTCCCCATCGGCGCGCAGGTGGCCGAGGTGTTCGAACTCGCCGGCGTGCCCCGCGCCGAGCGACGCGCGCGCGTAGAGGAGAGTCTCGCCAAGGTCCAGATCAGCGACCCTAGGCTGGTGATGGAGCGTTATCCGCACCAGCTGTCGGGCGGAATGCAGCAGCGCGTCGCCATCGCCATGGCCATTGCCAGCAACCCCACGCTTCTGGTGCTGGACGAGCCGACCACCGGTCTGGATGCCACGGTTGAAGCCGAGGTGCTGGACCTGATCCAGCACCTGCGGCGCGAGCTTTCGACCGCGATCCTCTTTATCAGCCACAACCTCGCCGTCATCGCGCGCACATGCGACCGCGTCGGCGTCCTTTACGCCGGACGCCTCGTCGAGGAGGCCAGGACGGACCAGATATTCGCCGCGCCGCGCCACCCCTATACGGCGGGCCTCTTGCGCTGCCTTCCGCAGGCCGGGCGTAGCAAGGACGAGGGGCTTCTGGCCACGATCCCGGGCTTTCTGCCCGGCCCAGGCAGCAAGGTCACCGGCTGCGTCTTCGCTCCGCGGTGCGCCCTTGCCGATGCGACCTGTCGCAGCCAAGACCCCGCGTTCAACCACAGTGGGGGAAGGGCGAGCAAGTGCTTCTATCCGGACCTCGTGGCGGGCCTGGAGGACATCATCGCCGTTCCTGCAGCCGCATCTTCTGGCGGCGAGGGCAAGACAGTGCTGGACATCTCCTCGCTCGCCAAGGGTTTCGGCAGGGGGCCCCAGCGCCAACGCGTGCTGCGCGATGTCGGCCTTCAGCTTCAGGCCGGTGAGACCCTTGGCCTTGTCGGCGAATCCGGAAGCGGCAAGACGACTCTTGCCCGCTGCCTGCTTGGGCTGACAGAGCCCGACCCCGGCAGCGTGATCCGCTTCGACGGCCAACAGCTCGCCGGTACCAGCGCAGGGCGGACACGCGAACAGGTGAAGGCCCTACAGATCGTTTTCCAGAACCCCGATTCCGCGCTGAACCGGTCCCATTCCGTCTATCGGATGCTGGCGCGCACAATCGGCGTGCTGGTAGGGCTGCGCGGCGCTGCCCGGGATGCGAGGGTGAAGGAGCTTGCGACCGCCGTCCGGCTGACCGAGCGGCACCTCTCAGCTGTGCCGCGCCAGTTGTCCGGCGGGCTAAAGCAGCGCGTCGCGATCGCCCGCGCCTTTGCCAGCGACCCAGACGTACTGATCTGCGACGAACCTACCTCGGCGTTGGATGTCTCGGTTCAGGCCGCGATCCTGAACCTCCTGGTTGAACTGCAGGCGACGAAGCAAGTCAGTTATATCCTGATTTCGCATGACCTCGGCGTGGTGCGCTATCTGTCGGATCGGATCGCGGTCATGTATCTTGGCCAGGTGGTCGAAGTCGGCCCCGCACAGGCGGTGTTCTCCGGCCCCCACCATCCCTATACCGCCGCGTTACTGTCCTCCGCCCCGAGCCTGGGCAAGGCGCCGCCGGATCGGATCCGGCTGACGGGCGTGCTGCCCAGTACGGCCAACCTGCCGAAAGGATGCGTGTTCCACACCCGATGTCCGTACATGGTCGAGGGGCTTTGCGACCAGATCCTTCCGCCAAAGATCGAGTTGACGCAGGGGCATGTCCTTGCCTGCCATCTGCAGCCCGGGCAATTGCCCTGAGGAAAAGTTTGCTGCTTGGGACGCGTCCTTACGCCAGGGCCGTGACGACGCCGCCATGGTCAGTCAGTTGAAGACACCACCCTGCCGCGAGCCGGCTCGGTGAGCGCCATGCTTTCCCGGTGAAGGCAGGGCGACCGGATGACAGTGGTGTTGCGGCCCGTATCGCTGCGGGCGAGCCAGCCTTTTTCGATCAGGCCGGTCCGCTTCAGCCTATGGGTCTTGGCGAGGGAACGGGCAGTGGCAAGCCCGTGGTCGCCGCCGACGATGATCGCGTCGTATTCCTTCTGAGGGGTGGCGTAGCGTCGGGCTGGCGCCCGCTCCTTTTGCCCCGAGGTCGTCCTGCCGCCCGCGCGCCTGCGGGCGCTGCCGGATCTGCCTCTCGGCTGGGTGGATCAGCGCGCGCGTCTTGGCTTTCCGGCCATCTGAACCTTCGTCCGGGCACTCCCTCAAGACCGCGCGCCGGCAGCGCCCGCAGAGCCATTCCGGGATTCGTGCCTGGAATGTGCTCTGTTGTCAGGGATTTCGGATCCGTTGCGGAAACCGCTCCGCGTATGTCCCGAAACTCGCGCGCATTTACGCGCGCGGGGTCATCGGTGCAAAATCACGGGAATGAATGGTGGGCGACCCTGGAATCGAACCAGGCACGGGTCTCCCCGGCGGAGTTACAGTCCGCTGCCGCACCTTGCAGCGCGTCGCCCAACGTGCGGGGTGGATAGCGAAGGGTCCAAGGAGCGTCAAGCGCGAATGTGGCAGGCACTGCGGGGGTTTTCCGCCTTGCGCGGCCGCAGGGTGCGCCGCATTGTCGGGCGCGAAAACGGGGGCAACGATGCAGAAACCGGCCTGGGTGATTGAAAAGGAACGCGCCCGACGCAGCGAGGCGCGCGATACGGTCTGGCTCTTCGGCCTGCACGCCGTGCGGGACGCGCTGGTCAATCCTGCGCGCGAGCGTCTGCGCCTGGTGCTGACCAAGAACGCCGCCGACAAGCTGACCGATGCGATCGCTGCCAGCGGCATGTCGCCCGAAATCGTGGACCCGCGCCGCTTTGATGTGCCCATCGACGAAGGCTCGGTCCATCAGGGCGCAGCGTTGGAAGCGCGGCCATTGCACTGGGGCGATCTGGAGACCGTCTGTACTACCGGAAACGGCGCGCCATTGGTCGTCCTTCTTGACCGGGTAACCGATCCGCACAATGTGGGCGCGATACTGCGCTCGGCCGAGGTGTTCGGCGCCCGCGCGGTGATCGCCCCTCACCGGCATTCGGCACCCGAGACCGGCGCGCTCGCCAAGACTGCCAGCGGAGCGCTGGAACGTCAGCCCTACCTGCAGGGTCACGAACCTGTCCGACGCGATGGAAACGCTGAAGGGCATGGGTTTCGTCCTGCTCGGTCTTGAGGGTGAAGCAGACGCCACGCTGGCCGAGGGGCTGGCGCAGGCGGGCAGCCGTCCCGTGGGCATCGTGCTGGGGGCCGAGGGACCGGGCCTGCGCGAGAAGACGCGCGAGACCTGCGACCGTCTGGTGCGTATCCCCTATCCGGGCGGCTTCGGCTCGCTCAATGTGTCCAACGCCGCTGCGATCGCGCTCTATGCGGCCACCGCGGATGACTGAAGCATCACGCTTGCGCGACTGCCGCTTTAATCGGCGGCATCAGTGCCTATGTCTTGCAAGGAAGTGGCAGCTCGGAACACAGCCATTTCCACTCACTGTCCCTCGTTCCGCGACTGGCGCCCGGCCTTTGGCCCGGGCGCTTTTTTATGGTACGGTGTGTTGATGCCGCCCGATCACTCCATCCCGGATATTCTTGGCGCGACCAAGGTCATCGCCCTTGTCGGCTGGTCGCCCAATGCCCTGCGTCCCAGCCACCGGGTGGCGCAGTTCCTGCATGCCCATGGCTATCGGGTGATTCCGGTCAATCCGGGCCATGCGGGGCTTCGGGTGCTGGACGAAACCGTGCGCGCAAGCCTGTCCGCGATCGGCGAGCCGGTGGACATGGTGGATATCTTCCGGCGCTCGGAGTTTGTGCTGCCGGTGGTGGAGGAGGCGCTGGACCACCTGCCGGGCCTGCGGACCGTCTGGATGCAGCTTGGCGTGGAGAACGCCGAGGCGGCGGCGCTGGCCGAGGCGAGGGGGATCACGGTCATTCAGAACCGCTGCCCGGCCATCGAGATCCCCCGGCTGCGGATCAGAACGCCCGCAGGGGGCTACTGAACCTCAGCCGCGCGCGGCCTTTTCGTCCAGCCCCGAACGGCCTTCGCGCCGCTCCAGTTCGGCCAGAACCTCGGCCAGCGTCACGTCGCGCGCGGCCAGCATGACCAGCAGGTGATAGAGCACGTCCGCCGCCTCGGCGGTCAGGGCGGCGCGGTCGCCCTTCACCGCCTCGATGATCGCCTCGACCGCCTCTTCGCCGAACTTCTCGGCGCATTTCTCGGGCCCCTTGGCCAGCAGCTTCGCCGTCCAGCTGGTCTCCGGGTCGGCGCCCTTGCGCGCGGCGATGGTGGCGGCGAGACGGTCGAGCGCGGTCATGTCAGCCTCACCGGGATGCCGGCGGCGGCCATGTGGGCCTTGGCCTCGGCCGATGGTGAAGGTGCCGAAGTGGAAGATCGAGGCGGCGAGCACCGCGCAGGCGTGGCCTTCGGTGACGCCCTCGACCAGGTGGTCGAGCGTGCCGACGCCGCCGCTGGCGATCACCGGGATGGCGCACGGCGTCGGCGATGGCGCGGGTCAGGGGGAGGTTGAAGCCGGCCTTGGTGCCGTCGCGGTCCATCGAGGTCAGCAGGATCTCGCCCGCGCCCTTGGCCGCGACGGTGCGGGCGAAGTCGACGGCGTCGATGCCGGTGGGCTTGCGGCCGCCGTGGGTGAAGATCTCCCACCGGCCGGGGCCGACGGTCTTGGCGTCGATCGCCACGACGATGCACTGGCTGCCGAAGCGGTCGGCGGCCTCGGCCACCACGTCGGGGTCGGCGACGGCGGCGGAGTTGAAGCTGACCTTGTCGGCCCCGGCCAGCAGCAGCGCGCGCACGTCCTCGGGCGTGCGGACGCCGCCGCCGACGGTCAGCGGCATGAAGCACTGCTCGGCGGTGCGGGTGACGAGATCGAACATCGTGCCGCGGTTTTCATGCGGTGGCGTGGATGTCGAGAAAGCAAAGCTCGTCCGCCCCGGCGGCGTCATAGGCCCTCGCGGCCTCGACCGGGTCGCCGGCGTCGACGCAGGTCGACGAAGTTGACGCCCTTGACCACGCGGCCGTCGGCCACGTCGAGGCAGGGGATGATGCGGGTCTTGAGCATGGGGCGATCCTTTTGGCCTGTTTGTCGGTCAGGGAACAAATGGGAAGGGGTGTCGCACAGTGCGACATCAACCCCGGTTATTGAAAAGAAAGGAAAAGCGATACTGGCGTTAACCGTTGTTCATGCAATTTCCTGACCCTAGGAAGGAATCTCGCTTGCCAAAATTGGGCAACGCATATTCACTAAGCGAATGGCCAAGCTTGTCTTACTCCACAAGGCGGACTCGATCTACGACGACGAACCGGACGTCCGATACGATTTCCCGAAGACTTATCTGAAGGCCGTCCAGGAAGGTATCGGAGACTGGGTGATCTACTATGAGCCCGTCAAGGCAGGCGAAAGAGGCTACTTCGCCGTCGCCAAGATCGCTGCAGGTCGATTCCCAAGCCAAAGGTCGACGGTCGCTTTCTGGCGCTGATCGAGCCGGGCAGTTATCTGCCCATTTGACCAGGATGTGCCGCGACTGAAAGACGGTCGGCCCTTCGAGTCGGCCTTGGCAGCGCGCCGACGGAACGCCAAAGTGCCGGTGGTGCGCAGCAATTGGCGGTGCGCCGGCTGCCAGAGAGCGAGTTCGCCGAGATTGTGAGGCTTGGACTGCCGCCGCGATCTTGAGGCGGAGGAAGACCGACGGTATGACACAAGGCCGAGCGAAGTCGACGATGGATCCGGCGATCTTCGAGCGTCCAGTCGATCGAGCGGCTGACCAGTCCGCCCGTATCGAGACGTTGCGTTTCGCCGCAAGGTGCGCGAAGCCTATGACTATCGTTGCGCATTCGATGTCTGGCCTCCGATTGCGGAACGGCGGGGACGACCCGAAGTTCAGGCCGCGCATATCCGTCCGGTAGAACGACAAGGCAGCGACGCGGTCCGCAATGGTCTGCTTTGTCCGGCACTTGCACTGGATGTTCGACCGAGGATTGCTTTCGGTGGCAGATGACTGGTCGATCCTCGTCTCGCGCAACAAGGTACCGGCAGAGGTCGTCGACCGGTTGATAGTGCCGCACGGCAGGTTGTGCTTGCCTCGTGATCCCAGTGAATGGCCGCACCCTCAAAATCTGCGTTGGCATCGGGAGAACGTCTTCGGGCATATGGTTCTTGACGAACCGACCCCGTGGGGCTGACCCCTGCTGGTGGGTCTCACAGCGAAGCCAAAGAATGGTGACCGATCAGCCCCTGAGCGCCCGGATCGCCGCCCCCAGATCAATCGCGCCGTCGTAGAGGGCGCGGCCCGAGATGGCTCCGGCGATCACGCCGGTGTCGCGCAGGGCGAGCAGGTCGGCCATGCGATGACACGCCGCCCGAGGCGATGACCGGGATCGTCACGGCGCGGGCGAGGGCGTCGGTGGCCGCGATGTTCGGGCCCTGCATGGCGCCGTCGCGGTCGATGTCGGTGTAGATGACCGCGGCCACGCCGGCGTCCTCGAAGCTGCGGGCGAGGTCGGTGGCCTGCACTCGGTCTCTTCCGCCCAGCCGTGCGTCGCGACACGGCCCTTGCGGGCGTCGATGCCGACGGCGACCTGGCCGGGGAAGGCGCGTGCGGCCTCGCGCACCAGTGCCGGGTTCTCGACCGCGACCGTGCCGAGGATGACGCGGGCGAGGCCGCGCGCGAGCCAGGCTTCGATCGTGGCCATGTCGCGGATGCCGCCGCCCAGCTGGCAGGGCACGATGACGCGGGCGAGGATCGCCTCGACCGCCGCGCCGTTCACCGGGCGTTCCGGCGAAGGCACCGTTCAGGTCGACCAGATGCAGCCAGTCGCAGCCCGCCGCCTGGAACGCCGCCGCCTGCGCTGCCGGGTCGTCGCCGAACACGGTGGCCGCCGTCATCTCGCCGCGCAGCAGCCGCACGCACTGGCCGTCCTTCAGGTCGATGGCGGGGTAGAGGATCATGGCTGGCTCCGGCTTTGTCGCGGCGGTATCTCGCATGGGGACGGGCGGTTGCCAAGGCGCAAGGACGTGCGAGCGGAACCCGACGTCACGCTTGCCAGAACGTGCCTGGGCCAAGGGAGTTTCTGCCATCACGGGGAGGAAACAGCATGAAGCATCTGATATTGACGACCGCCCTGCTGCTGAGCGCCGGTGTGGTTCTGGCCGATCCGGTCGAGGGGACGTGGAAGACCAGAGCCGATGATAACGGCCATTTCGGGTAGGTGCAGATCGCGCCCTGCGGCCCGGCGTTCTGCGGAACGCTGGTCAAGGCATTCGACGACACCGGGGCCGAGATTGCCTCGCCCAATATCGGCAGGAAGATCGTGTGGGACATGGTTCCTCAGGGCGGAGGCGCCTATGGTGATGGCAAGATCTGGTCGCCCGACCGCGACAAGACCTATACCTCGAAGCTGCAGCTGACCGGCGACACGTCTGCAGGTGTCGGGCTGCGTCTTCGGCATCTGCCGAGACGGCGGACGCTGGGCGCGCGTGGACTGACCGGAGTCGTCGGTGCGGCCGCAGGGTTCTGGCGGGGAGGGGACGGAGATGCAGCAGGTTTCGGTCATCACGCTCGGCACGCTCGACCTTGCCCGGTCACGTAGGTTCTATTGCGAGGGCTTCGGTTGGGCGCCGGTCTTTCAGAATGACGAGATCGTGTTCTACCAGATGAATGGCCTCGTGCTGGGCACCTACTTGCGCGCCGCGCTGGAGATCGACATGAACCGACCCGCCGCCGCGATGACCGGTGCCTTCGCGCTGGCGCACAACGTGCTCCGGCAGCAGGACGTCGTGCCGCTGATGGAGGCACTGGTGGCCGCGGGCGGTGCGGTGTTGCGCCCGGGCGGATGCGCCTTCACACGGGGGGTTCCGGGGGTATGTCGCCGATCCCGACGGCCACGCGTGGGAGATCGCGTGGAATCCCACCTTCTCCATCGACGCCGAGGGGCGGGTGACGTTCGGCGTGTGACGCCGCAGGGTCGAGGGCGTCCCATGGTTTCTCTGCGGCTTTAGCCGGGGCAAGGCCGCGTCGCGCGCGGAGGCGGGCCGGAGCGGCGTGGATCGTTTCGGGGACTGCGGGTTTCAGGGCCGCCAGCGCAGGAAGTTGGCGATCAGCCGCAGGCCGGTCGCCTGGCTTTTCTCGGGGTGGAACTGGGTGCCGATCACGTTGTCGCGCGCCGACGATGGCGGTGACCGGCCCGCCATAGTCGACATGCGCCAGCAGATGCGCGGGGTCGGTCACGCGGAACTGGTAGGAGTGGACGAAATAGGCGTGGTCGCCGGTGGCGATGCCCGTCCAGCACCGGGTGCGGCCGGTCGATCACCAGATCGTTCCAGCCCATGTGCGGCACCTTCAGCGCCGGGTCGGCGGGGGCGATCCGGACCACCTCGCCGCCGATCCAGTCGAAGCCCGCGGCGTCGGTTCGTATTCGAGGCCCCGCGTCGCCAGCATCTGCATGCCGACGCAGATGCCGAGGAAGGGGCGGCCCTCGATGCGTCACCGCCTCGTCGATCGCCTCGAACAGCCCGCCATAGCTCGCCGAGCGCGCGGCGGCAGGCCGGAAAGGCGCCGTCGCCCGGCAGCACGATGCGGTCGGCGCGGGCCACATCCTCGGGGCGCGCGGTGACCAGAACCTCGCCGCCGCCGACCTCCGCCGCCATGCGCTGAAAGGCTTTTTCGGCGGAGTGCAGGTTGCCGCTTCGTAGTCGACCAGAACCGTCAGCATGCTCACAGCGCGCCCTTGGTCGAGGGGATCGCCCCGCCCGCGCGCGGGTCGGGTTCCACCGCCTCGCGCAGGGCGCGGGCGACGGCCTTGAAGGCGGCTTCGGCGATGTGGTGGCTGTTGATGCCGTGGATCAGGTCGACATGCAGGGTGATGCCGCCATGGGTGGCGAGCGCCTGGAAGAACTCGCGCACCAGTTCGGTGTCGAAGGTGCCGATCTTCGGCGTCGGGAAAGGCGACGTTCCAGACCAGGAAGGGCCGCGCCGACAGGTCGAGCGCGCAGCGCACCTGCGCGTCGTCCATCGGCAGGCGGCATTCGCCGTAGCGGCGGATGCCGCGCTTGTCGCCGAGCGCCTTGGCCAGCGCCTGACCGAGGGCGATGCCGCAATCCTCGAC
The DNA here is from genome assembly GCA_963777765.1 of uncultured Alphaproteobacteria bacterium. Classification (GTDB taxonomy): domain Bacteria; phylum Pseudomonadota; class Alphaproteobacteria; order Rhodobacterales; family Rhodobacteraceae; genus Aliitabrizicola. The sequence continues at coordinate 836,294 of CAVZRP010000009.1, forward strand.
CGTGTGGTGGTCGTCGATGTGCAGGTCGCCCTTGGCGCGCACGGTCGATGTCGATCAGCGAGTGGCGGGCCAGCTGGTCGAGCATGTGGTCGAAGAAGCCGACGCCGGTCGCCATCTCGGTGCGATCCGGTCCCGTCGAGGTCCAGCGAGACGGTGATCGCGGTCTCGGTCGTTTTGCGGGTGATCTCTGCCTGCGCATCGGGGCCTCCGCGTTGCGTTCCGCGGCCTTATAGGCAGCGCGGAACCGCGTGGGAAGGGGGCAGGGCGCGGTGCCTTCTTGCGCCGGGCTGATTCGCGCGCCGCTTCGTCCGCCGCAGGGGCGGGCTCGGTCGGTTTGGTGGCATTGGTCGTCGAACGTGAAACAGTCACCCGTGACTGTCGCGGGGGAAAGTCACAGCGCCTCGGGAAAACGCGCATAGGTTGCGCTTTTGCAGTGGCGAGAACTCTCAAATCCGGCAAACGCTTGACAAAATTATGGCTTTGTTGTGTCACAGAGGGATATCCACAAAGATTTTCGTTCGAGAACAAAGCTTAAGGCGAACGTTCAGATCCGCCGCACGGTTGCGGACGCTCACGTTCGGCATTTGGAAAGTGAGGAGAGCATGGATACTGTCTTGCCGCCATCGTTGCCCACCGCACCGTGGGTGCGGCGCAGATACCGCGATGTGCTGAACGATGCGGGCCTGCTGCACTGCGTCGCAACCCTGGCCGCAGACGACGGTCATCCGGTTCATCTGCCTGCCACTTTCACGTTTGGCGAAGCACCGGACCCCGCGGGAGGTGCTGCGTGACTGTCGAACCGCTTTACCTGAAACTCGGCACGCCTTCGAGAAACGAGATGTTGTTCCGGCTGCGCGACGGCCGCAGGAAAGCGCTCGCCTCTATCAGGACGCGGTTCATCGTGTCGTGCCAGGAGCCGGGCGGACTCCGTGAGGTCGTCTTCCACCGCCAACCGACCGCACAGGATATTCTGGAGACGCTCGGTCAGCATGCGATCGTGGTCAGCGTCGAAATCCAGCGCGCACCGATGCGGGCGAGGCCGCGGATGTTCGAATAGAGGTCTCGGCCGGGCGGTTGCCGATCGGGGCGTCGGCTCGCGCCCCGTCGGCCCTGTTCGACACCTCGCCATAGCTGACTTTCGCGCCGCCCGGAACGACAAGGGCACAACCGTTCGGCGGCAGTCCAGCAAATATCCAGAACCCGCACATCGAAATCAGATACTCTTGGCGACAATTGCTCATGCGTTCCGGAGATATGGAACGTGTAAAGCAACAGGATTGTGCCGATAGAGAAGCGGCGCGTAAGTGACCCCAAGAAACGACGCCGCGCTGCCGCACGGATCAACGGGAGATCAAGCCTAAGCGTGACTTGGCCTCCCCATCCGCCGCGTTTGGACGAGTTCCCCGGTCAGTAAGGCGGCGCCGGTTTGAGGCGCGCGCAAACGTCGCCCCATGACAAGTCACATTCTGGTGCCGGTACCATGCCGGCAGTCCCAAAGTAGTGAAACGTCTGTTTGCCAAAGAAAAAGGCCCGGGTTCATCGAACCCAGACCCTTACCTCAGCAGCCCCGCAAGGGCTTGATTTTATTGGAGCGGGCGATGAGATTTCGAACTCACGACCCTAACCTTGGCAAGGTTATGCTCTACCCCTGAGCTACGCCCGCATCCTTGGGTGCGGCTGATCTATAAACTCCGCGCCGCCTCTGCAAGAGGAAATCTGGACCCGCCCGCGAAAATCGGCGGGGCCCTGTCGTCAGACCTCCAGCTCGATCAGCAGGTCTTTCGCGTCGATCTGCGCCGCCGGGTATGACATGGACGGCCTTCACCGTCGCCGCCCGGTCGGCGTGAAGGCCGGTTTCCATCTTCATCGCCTCGATGGTCAGCAGCAGGTCGCCCGCATTGACCTTCTGCCCCAGCGTCACGGCGACGCTGGCGATGGAGCCGGGCATCGGCGCGCCGACATGGCCGGGGTTGCCGTCGGCCGCCTTGGGCTTGGCGGCGGTCTTGGCCTTGACGGCGCGGTTGGGCACGCGGATGACGCGAGGCTGGCCGTTCAGTTCGAAGAACACGCGCACATCGCCATCGTCGGTCGGTCTCGCCCACGGCCTGCAGGCGGATCTCCAGCGTCTTGCCGGGGTCGATCTCGGCGGTGATCTCTTCGCCCGGCTCCATGCCGTAGAAGAAGGTCCGCGTCGGCAGCACCCGGACCGGGCCGTAGATGCGGTGGCGGGCGCGGTAATCCATGAAGACCTTGGGATACATGAGGTAGCCGTTCAGATCCTCGTCATCCACCGTTTCGCCCTGCGCGTCATCTTCGTCGAGGCCCAGATCCGTCGCGAGCTTGGTGCGCGTCGCTTCCAGATCGACGGGGGGCAGGATCGCGCCGGGGCGCTCGGTCAGCGGGGTTTCGCCCTTGAGCACCTTCTTCTGGATCGCCGGCGGGCCAGCCGCCGTGGGGCTGGCCGAGGTTGCCCTTCAGCATGTCCACGACCGAGTTCGGGAAAGGCCACGTCGACCGCCGGATCTTCGACCTGCGCGCGGGTCAGGCCCTGCGCCACCATCATCAGCGCCATGTCGCCCACCACCTTGGACGACGGCGTGACCTTGACGATGTCGCCGAACATCTGGTTCACGTCGGCATAGGCCTGCGCCACCTCGTGCCAGCGTTCTTCCAGCCCCAGGCTGCGCGCCTGCGCCTTGAGGTTGGTGAACTGGCCGCCGGGCATTTCGTGCAGGTAGACCTCGGACGCGGGGGCAGGCGATCGCCGATTCAAAGGCCGCGTATTGCGCCCGGACCTGTTCCCAGTAGTTCGAGAGCCTCGCGGATCGCGGCCGATGTCCAGCCCGGTGTCGCGCTCGGTGTTCTTCAGCGCCTCGACGATGGAGCCGAGGCAGGGCTGCGAGGTGCCGCCCGAGAAGGCGTCCATCGCGGCGTCCACCGCATCCACGCCCGCGTCGCAGGCGGCAAGGATGGTCGCCCCGGCGATCCCGCTGGTGTCATGGGTGTGGAAGTGGATCGGCAGGCCCACCTCTTCCTTCAGCGCCTTGACCAGGATGCGGGCCGAGGCGGGCTTCAGCAGCCCCGCCATGTCCTTCAGACCCAGCACATGCGCGCCGGCCGCCTTCAGCTCCTTGCCCATCTGCACATAGTACTTCAGGTCATATTTCGACCGCGCCGGGTCGAGCAGGTCGCCGGTGTAGCAGATCGCGCCCTCGCAGAGCTTGTTCGCCTCGATCACCGCATCCATCGCGACGCGCATGTTCTCGACCCAGTTCAGGCTGTCGAACACGCGGAACACGTCGACACCCGATTTCGCCGCCTGCGCCACGAAGGCCCGCACCACGTTGTCGGGGTAGTTGGTATAGCCGACGCCGTTCGACGCGCGCAGCAGCATCTGGGTCATCACGTTGGGCATGGCCGCGCGCAGGTCGCGCAGGCGCTGCCACGGGCATTCCTGCAGGAAGCGGTAGGCCACGTCGAAGGTGGCGCCGCCCCAGCATTCGACGCTGAACAGATCGCGGCAGGTTGGCGGCATAGGCCGGGGCCACCCGGATCATGTCGATCGAGCGCATCCGCGTGGCCAGCAGCGCTCTGGTGCCCGTCGCGCATCGTGGTGTCGGTGATCAGCACCTTCTTCTGCGCCTTCATCCAGTCGGCGACCGCCTGCGGACCCTTCTGCTCCAGCAGGTTGCGGGTGCCCATCTGGGGGGTGCCGCGCAGGGCAGGGGGCTTGGGCGTCCGCAGCTCGGCGGCGGGTTTGGCCCGGCCCGCCGTCTCGGGATGCCCGTTCACGGTGATGTCGGCGATGTAGGTCAGGATCTTGGTCGCCCGGTCCTGCCGCTTGCGGAACTGGAACAGCTCGGGCGTCGTGTCGATGAACTTGGTCGTGTAGGTGTCGTTCAGGAAGGTCGGGTGCTTGAGCAGGTTGATGACGAAGTCGATGTTCGTGCTGACGCCCCGGATGCGGAATTCGCGCAAGGCCCGGTCCATCCGTGCGATGGCCTTTTCCGGCGTCTGCGCGTGGGCGGTGACCTTGACCAGCAGCGAGTCGTAGTAGCGGGTGATGACCCCGCCCGCATAGGCCGTGCCGCCATCCAGCCGGATGCCGTTGCCGGTGGCGCTGCGATAGGCGGTCAGGCGGCCATAGTCGGGGATGAAGTTGTTCTGCGGGTCTTCGGTCGTCACCCGGCACTGCAGGGCGTGGCCGTTCAGCTTCACGTCTTCCTGCCGGGCCACGCCGGTCGCCTCGGCCAGCGTCTTGCCTTCCTCGATCAGGATCTGGGCCTGCACGATGTCGATGCCCGGTCACTTCCTCGGTGACGGTGTGTTCGACCTGCACGCGGGGGTTCACCTCGATGAAGTAGAACTTGCCGGTGTCCATATCCATCAGGAACTCGACGGTGCCCGCGCATTCATAGTTCGACATGGGCGCAGATGCGCTGCGGCCATTTCGCAGACCTCTTCGCGCTGGGCCTGCGTCAGATAGGGGGCGGGGGCGCGCTCCACGACCTTCTGGTTGCGGCGCTGCACGGTGCAGTCGCGTTCCCACAGGTGATAGATGTTGCCGTGCTTGTCGCCGAGGATCTGCACCTCGACGTGGCGCGCGCGCAGGATCATCTTTTCCAGATAGCCCTCGCCGTTGCCGAAGGCGGCTTCGGCCTCGCGCCGCCCTTCGCGCACCTTGTCGGCCAGCTCCTCCGGGCCGTTGATCGGGCGCATCCCGCGCCCGCCGCCGCCCCAGGATGCCTTGAGCATCAGCGGATAGCCGACCTCGGCCGCCTGCCGCTTGATCTGCTCCATGTCGTCGCCCAGCACCTCGGTCGCCGGGATGACCGGCACGCCCGCCGCCATCGCCACGCGCCGCGCGCTGGCCTTGTCGCCCAGGGCGCGCATCGTCTCGGCGCGTCGGCCCGATGAAGGTGATGCCGGCCTGATCGCAGGCATCGACGAAATCGGGATTTTCGGACAGCAGGCCATAGCCGGGATGGATCGCATCGGCCCCCGACAGCTTCGCCACCCGGATGATCTCGGGGATGACAGATAGGCCCCGACCGGCGACTAGCCCCTCGCCGATCCGGTAGGCCTCGTCGGCCTTGAAGCGGTGCAGGCCCAGCTTGTCTTCCTCGGCATAGACGGCGACCGTCTTCTTGCCCATCTCGTTGGCGGCGCGCATCACGCGGATGGCGATCTCGCCCCGGTTGGCGATAAGGATCTTGCGGAATTCGGCCATGTGTGCGCTCCGGTTGGCGGCGTGACCGGAACACTCTAGGGCCGCTGCGGTGCAGCGCAAGGCCTGCGAGCGGCGCGACGGGGCGGATTTGCGAAGGAAAGCGGCAGTATCCGGGGCAGGGTTCTTCGCTCTGCCTGTTTTCCGGGCGGCTCAGTCAGGTCCGCCGGGTTCGACTGACGAATTCTCGGTGGGCGTCGTCATTCCTCAACGGCAGTTGGCCACGACGCTCGCGGATAGGGGGCAATTTGAACTCTTCGCGAAACCGCGCGAACATAAGTAGAACAGTTCTTTAACTTCCGGCCAGCCCGCGCTACCATGATGGTGATGAGCAGCTTCGACGAACAGGATGCCTTCGAGGCGGCGCGTGCCGCTGTCGCGCCGCGCCATGGCCGCGCGGCCCGCGCCCTATCTGGACGATCTGAACCCCGCACAGCGCGCGGCGGTCGAGGCGCTGGATGGCCCGGTGCTGATGCTGGCGGGGGCAGGCACCGGCAAGACCAAGGCGCTGACCGCGCGCATCGTGCATCTGCTGACCACGGGGCGCGCCCGGCCGAACGAGATTCTCGCGGTGACCTTCACCAACAAGGCCGCGCGCGAGATGAAGGACCGCGTCGGCCGGATGCTGGGCGAGGCGGTCGAGGGGATGCCCTGGATGGGCACCTTCCATTCGATCTCGCGTCAAGATCCTGCGCCGCCATGCCGAACTGGTCGGGCTGAAGTCGAACTTCACCATTCTGGACACCGACGACCAGCTGCGCCTGCTGAAGCAGCTGATCGTCGCCGCCAATATCGACGAAAAGCGCTGGCCCGCGCGGATGCTGGCCGGGCTGATCGACGGCTGGAAGAACCGCGCGCTGACGCCCGTCGAAGGTGCCGTCGTCCGAAGCCGGGGCCTACAACAACCGCGGGACCGAGCTTTACGAGGCCGTATCAGGACCGGCTGAAGACGCTGAACGCCATCGATTTCGGCGACCTGCTGCTGCATGTGCGTGACGATCTTCCAGGCGCATCCGGACGTGCTGGCGCAGTACCAGCGCTGGTTCCGCTACATCCTGGTGGACGAGTATCAGGACACCAACGTCGCCCAGTACCTGTGGCTGCGGCTGCTGGCGCAGGCGCATCGCAACATCTGCTGCGTGGGCGACGACGACCAGTCGATCTATGGCTGGCGCGGGGCCGAGGTGGGCAACATCCTGCGGTTCGAAAAGGATTTTCCCGGCGCCAAGGTGATCCGGCTGGAGCAGAACTACCGCTCCACCCCGCATATCCTTGCCGCCGCCTCCGGCGTGATCGCCGCCAACGCGGGGCGGCTGGGCAAGACGCTGTGGACCGAGGCGCGACGAGGGCGAGAAGGTGCGCCTGATCGGCCATTGGGACGGCGAGGAAGAGGCGCGCTGGATCGGCGAAGAGATCGAGGCGCTGCAGCGGGGCCGCCGCGCGCATGGACCCGCTGGGGCTGGACGACATGGCGATCCTCGTGCGCGCCAGCCACCAGATGCGCGCCTTCGAGGACCGGTTCCTGACCATCGGCCTGCCCTACCGCGTGATCGGCGGCCCGCGGTTCTACGAACGGCACGAAATCCGCGACGCGATGGCCTATTTCCGGCTGGCCGTCTCGCCCCGACGATGATCTGGCCTTCGAGCGGGTGGTGAACACGCCCAAGCGCGGCCTGGGCGACAAGGCGCAGCAGACGATCCAGCGCGCTGGCGCGCGCGAACGGCGTGTCGCCTGCTCGACGGCGCGCGGATGCTGCTGGCCGAGGGCGGCATCGGCGGCAAGGGCGCGGGGCAGTTGCGGGCCTTTGTCGACGGGATCGACCGCTGGCACGCGCCGACGCTGCAGGCCGGGACGCAGCCATATCGAACTGGCCGAGATGATCCTGGACGAGATCCGGCTACACCGCGATGTGGCAGAACGACAAGACGCCCGAGGCGCCGGGGCGGCTGGAGAACCTCAAGGAACTGGTCAAGGCGCTGGAGCAGTTCGACAACCTGCAAGGGTTCCTCGAACACGTCTCGCTGATCATGGACAACGAGACCGAAGAGGCGGCGGAGAAGGTCAGCATCATGACCCTGCACGCCGCCAAGGGGCTGGAGTTTCCCGTGGTCTTCCTGCCGGGCTGGGAGGACGGGCTGTTCCCCAGCCAGCGCAGCATGGACGAAAGCGGGCTGAAGGGGCTGGAGGAGGAGCGGCGGCTGGCCTATGTCGGCATCACCCGGGCCGAGGAGCTCTGCACGATCTCCTTCGCCGCCAACCGCCGGGTCTATGGCCAGTGGCAATCGGCAGCTGCCCTCGCGCTTCATCGACGAACTGCCCGAGGCGCATGTCGAGGTGCTGACCGCCGCCCGGCCTTTACGGCGGCGGCTTTGGCGCGGCGGCGGCATGGCCGGTCGACGCATGGAGGCAACAGGCGGCCAAGGCCGATGTCTACAACTCGCCCGGCTGGAAGCGGATGCAGGACCGCGCGGGCGAACCGCCCCGTGGCGCAGCCGCGCGAGGCGCGGGGCATGGTGATCGACGCGACGGCGGTGTCGTCCTTTGCCCTGGGCGACCGGGTGTTCCACCAGAAGTTCGGCTATGGCGACGGTCGTGGGGATCGAGGGCGACAAGCTGGACATCGACTTCGACAAGGCCGGGATCAAGAAGATCGTCGCGCGCTTCGTGGTCGCAGCGCCGAGGCGGCGGATGACGTGCCGTTCTGAAGCAGGCAGCGCCGGATGTCCGGCGCAGCGGAGGCCAGCTCCGGCACCCCGGGATATTTTTGAACAGAAGAAGATCAGGAGGTCAGGCGTCGGAGCCGCTCCGCCGCCTGTTCCAGCCCGAACACGGCCAGCCCCGCCACCAGCCCCCAGAAGGCCGCGCCGATGCCGAAGACGGCCACGCCCGAGGCGGTGACGGTCAGCGTGACGGCGGCGGCGAAGCGCTGTCGGGCGGCGGCGAAGGCCCCGCTCAGCGCGCCCGTCAGCGGCCCGAGCAGCGCCAGCGCCACGAGCGCCGTCACCAGCGGCGGCGGGCAGGGCGGCGATCAGGCGCGATGCACCACCGGGCCGAAGACGCCCAGCACCACCCAGACCGCCGGCATAGGCCAGGCCCACCTTCCAGCGCTGCGTCCGGTCCGGGTGCACGTCGTCGCCCAGGCAGATCGCCGCGGTGATCGCGGCCATGCTGACCGTATGCGCGCCGAACAGGGCCGCCAGCGCCGACAGCCCGCCCGTGACGGCCAGCGCCGGGCGCACCGGCGGCTCATAGCCCGCCGCGCGCAGGGTGGCAAAGCCCGGCAGGTTCTGCGAGGCCATGGTCACCAGATAGAGCGGCAGGCCCAGGCCGATCAGGACGGCCGGCGTCGAACTCGGGCGCGATGAAGGTCAGCGCGGGGCAGGGCGAAGCGCCAGCGCCGGCAGCTCGCCGCGCCGCCAGCAAGCCCGAGCGCCGCGCCCGACCGCCAGCGCCGCCAGCACGGCGAAGGCCGGGTTCCCCAGCCGCACCAGCGCGAAGACCGCGATCATCGGCAGGACCAGCGCCGGCGCCGCCTGCAGCCGCGCCCGCCAGCTTCAGCAGAAGGGCAGCAGCACCCCCGCCAGCATCGCCGCCGCGATGCCGTCGGGGATCGCGCGCGACCAGCGCGCCCCAGCGGGCGCACCGCCCCGGTCAGCGCGATCAGCGCCGCCGCCAGCACGAAGGCCCCGACCGCCTCGGGCATGCGTGATGCCGCTGGTCGCCGCGATCAGCGCGGCGCCCGGGGTGGACCAGGCCAGCACCACCGGCACCCGGCGTACCAGGCCGCAGCACGGCGCTGCCCAGCCGCCTTGGCCAGGCAGATCGCCAAGACCCAGCTTGCGGTCTGCGCCGGCGTCGGCCCCCACCGCCGCCGCGGCGGCCAGCACCAGCGCGATGGTCGAGCCATAGCCGACCAGCGCGGCCACCAGGGCCGCCGAAATCAGGGAAACGCGCATGATGCCCTCCTGCCTGCGGCGGACTAGCCGGAACGCGCGGCGCACCGCAAGCCGCAGACGAAAACGGCGGCGATCCGGGAGGAGGACGCCGCCGCCGGAACGCACGGCCGAGGGAGGAGGAGCGCCGTCGCATCTGCGGGGCCGAAGGCCCCGAAGGTGCGGCGACCCCGGGAGGAGGAGGGCGCCGCCGCCTGGTGACGCCGGACCCCAGGGAGGAGGAGAGGGCCGCGCGTATCCCGTTGGGCGCGGGTCGCCGCCCCGGAACCTGAAAGAGTGCGGCGACCCCAGGGAGGAGGAGGGGGCCGCCGCTGGTCCGATCGGCCCCGGGAGGAGGTGGGGCCTTTCGCACGCCGTGTCGAAGCCCTTGGCTTCGGAAGAAAGTGCGGCGGCACCAGGGAGGAGGAGAAGTGCCGCCGCTTTTGCTACGAACGCCCCCGGGAGGAGGTAGGGGCTCCGCAAGAAACCTTATTTGCCGTAGGCCGCCTCGCGGGCGATCTGCGCGGATCATCGACGCGGTGGATGCCCAGGTCGGCCAGTTCGCGGTCGGTCAGCGCGTTCAGTTCGCGGCACGGTCTGGGCGTAGATCGCGGCGCTGCGCAGCGCGGTCTTCACGGATCTTCACGATCGCCGCGAAGCGGTCGGCGAAGCTGCCACTGCGCGGCGCGGGTGGTGTTCACATAAGCCATGTGCTTCAGCCTCAATCTTGTTGTCGGTCAGCGACCGTTTCTGTCGCGCTGTTAGGGGAAACATGGCCCAATGCTGCAGATGCACAATGCTCTGGCGTCGCAATGCTGCCATGCAGCATGCGCATGGCTTGAGTCACGAAATTCTTACGTATTTACAGCCGCTTCGCCTGAATTTTGAGCATTTGGTAAACTCGCCCTTGCCCCTTGCCGCGCAAACGACGACCTATGCTCAATGGCAATGGCGAAGGAGAAACGCATGTCCGTCACCCGCGAGGCCGTGATGCAGGCTCTGGCCCGCATCCGACTGCCCGGCGGCGGCGATCTGGTGTCGCGCGATCTGATTCGCGCGCTGGCGATCGAGGGCGACTCGGTGCGCTTCGTGATCGAGGCGGCCGACCCGGACGAGGCGCGCGCGCTGGAGCCGGTGCACGCCGCGGCCGAGGCGGCGCTGCGCGCGCTGCCGGGCGTGGCGCAGGTGCAGGTGGTGATGACGGCGCATGGCCCGGCGGCCAAGGCGCCGCCGCCCAGCCTGAAGATCGGCCAGCACCCGACGCCGCAGCAGGGCGGGCCGCAGCGGATTACCGGGGTGGACCGGATCATCGCCGTCGCCTCGCGGCAAGGGCGGGGTGGGCAAATCCACCGTCTCGTCCAACCTTGCGGTGGCGCTGGCGCGGCAGGGGCGGCGGGTCGGGTCTGCTGGATGCCGATATCTATGGCCCCAGCCAGCCGCGCATGATGGGGGTGTCGCAAGCGCCCCGCCTCGCCCGACGGCAAGACGATCATCCCGCTGCAGGCGCATGGCGTCACGATGATGTCGATCGGCCTGATGCTGAAGGAGGACGAGGCGGTGATCTGGCGCGGCCCGATGATCATGGGGGCGCTGCAGCAGCTGCTGAGGCAGGTGGACTGGGGCAAGCTGGACGTGCTGATCATCGACCTGCCGCCCGGCACCGGGCGACATCCAGCTGACGCTGTGCCAGCGCACGCATCTGACCGGGGCCATCGTCGTCTCCACCCCGCAGGACGTGGCGCTGCTGGATGCGCGCAAGGCGCTGGACATGTTCCAGAAGCTGAAGACCCCGGTGCTGGGGCTGATCGAGAACATGTCGACCTACATCTGCCCCAACTGCGGGCATGAGGCGCATATCTTCGGCCATGGCGGCGTGGCGGCCGAGGCGGCGAAGCTGGGCCTGCCGTTCCTGGGCGAGATTGCCGCTGGCGCTGGACGTGCGGGTGGCGGGCGATGCCGGCACGCCGATCGCGGCGGGCGACGGGCCGATGGCCGCAGGCCTATGCCGCGCTGGCCGCAGCGGCTGATCGCGGGCGGCATGGCCTGACCGCCGCACCGAATCCGCTCACGGGATTTCATGGGACGAACCCGGGACATGGCCCCGGACCGCCTGATCACGCCAAATCACGCCAGCGCGATCGGCGTGAATTGGCGCCGGAGCCATGCATTGTTTTCGTTGTTTGTTCTCGCTCGCTTCGCAATGCTCGGCGGCATCGCATTATTTTCCGGGAAATCATGGGAACTGTCGGCCTGATCGCAGCTCATCTATATATAGTGGTCTGAAGCTACGCTCGTCGCAATTTGTGCGAAGCGACTCGCGCCTGGGTCCTGCGAAAATCGCAATTTCGCCCAATCGAAACCCGTCGAGGTACTCGCATACAAATCCCATTGCGTCCCATAAAATCCCATGCCATCCCTTTTCCATCGAAGAGCGGCGGGCAACACGACAAAGTAGGGGCGACCAAGACCCCGAACAGGCGAAAGTCAGGTTTCATACAGGCACCCGCCTTCATCGAGACGACAAGAGATCCGGCGCGCAAGCGAGCAGACATCCCCCCAGGTGGCGCGCGTAGCTGGACGGACCCAGCGATGGGACAGGGCGGCGGATCGGGCAGTGGCAGCAGTCCCGATCCGCCGTTGTCCGTTTCAGGGCCCGGCAAACCGGACAGTGAGGGAGCCGCAAGGCCGATGGCGGAGAGCGTTCAGAGGCGAGTTCAACCAGAAGGTTGACGGCAAGGCGCGGGTCTCGATCCCGGCCGCCTTCCGCCGCGTCCTCGAATCCGGCGATCCGTCCTGTCCCGAAACCGCGCCGCCAAGCTCGTCATGGTCTATGGCGACGAGCGGCGGCAACTTCGTCGAATGCTACTCCATCGCTCGAGATGCGCCGGGTCGAGCCAGCTGATCGCCAAGCTGCCCAAGGGCTCGACCAGCGCGTCGCTGCTGGAACGCAACCTGATCACGCTGTCGGTCACGGTCGAGATCGACGAGGATGGCCGCATCGTGCTGCCGCCAGAAGGTGCGCGACAAGATCGGGCTCAGCGCCGAAGACCTCGCCGTCGGGTATCGAGGCCACCTTTGCCGGCGCGCTGGAAACCTTCCAGCTCTGGAAGCGCGAGGTCTACGAGGCCGAGATCGCCGCCCAGGCCGCGATGGAGTTCGAGGAACTCGAGCGGCGGGCTCGACATGCTCGCCCTGCTTCCCGACCCGGAGGCGTGAGCATGGCACAGCGGCCCGGCTGACGCCCGCCCGCCCCATGTCCCGGTCCTGCTGCGCCCCTTGCTGGCGGCGGTGGCGCCGGTGCCGGGCGTCTGGCTGGACGGCACCTTTGGCGCGGGCGGCTATGCGCGCGGGCTGCTGGAGGCGGGGGCAGCCCGGGTGATCGGCATCGACCGCGATCCGCTGGCGCTGCAGATGGCGGCAGCACTGGGCCGCGCGACTATGGCGACCGGCTGCGTCTGGTCGCCGGCACCTTTTCCGACCTCGACACGCTGGCGGGCGAACCGCTGGACGGCGTCGTGCTGGATCTGGGCGTGTCGTCGATGCAGCTCGATCAGGCCGAGCGCGGCTTTTCCTTCCCGAAGGACGGCCCGCTGGACATGCGGATGAGCCAGGACGGGCCGACAGTGCCGCCGATCTGGTGAACACCGCCTCCGAGGAGCCTCTGGCCGACATCCTGTATCACTACGGCGAGGAACGCGCCTCGCGCCGGATCGCCCGCGCCATCGTCGCCGCGCGCGCGGTCGTGCCCCGATCACCACCACGCTGCAGCTGGCCGAGATCGTGTCGCGCTGCCTGCCGCGCCCGAAGCCGGGGCAGAGCCACCCCGCCACCCGCAGCTTTCAGGCGATCCGCATCGCGGTGAACACCGAATTCGACGAACTGGCCGAGGGCCTGATGGCCGCCGAACGCGCGCTGAAGCCGGGCGGCATGCTGGCCGTCGTGACCTTCCACTCGCTGGAAGACCGCATCGTGAAGCGCTTCTTCCAGCTGCGCTCGGGCGGCGAGGCCAATGCCAACCGCTATGCCCCGGCGAAGCCGAGATCGACGCGCCGCGCTTCGACGCTGCGTCACCCGCCGGGCCGATCGCCCCCGACGACGCCGAACTGGCGCGAAAACCCCCGCGCGCGCTCGGCCAAGCTGCGCGTCGCCCGCCGCACCGCCGCCCCCGCCGGCCCGGTCGATCCGGCCGCCCTTGGCGTGCCGCAGACCTCCAACGGAAAGGACGCCGCTGATGCGCGCCGTGCTTTACGTCGCTTTCCTTCCTCGCCGTGATGGCCCTGGCCTTCTGGGCCTACCGCGAGAACTACGCGACGCAGAAGCCGCGCTGCAGCGACGTCGACGCGCCTGCAGGCCGAGATCGCCGACCTGCGCGAGGCGCTGACGATGCAGCGCGCCGAATGGGCCTATCTCAACCGCCCCGACCGGCTGCGCGAACTGGCCACGATCAACTTCGACCGGCTGGGCCTGTTGCCGCTGGAGCCGGAACAGTTCGGCCAGCCCGACCAGGTGGCCTATCCGCGCCGCCCGCAGTTCGTGCCGGATGTGCTGGACGGATCCGCACCATCGACCTGATGGGCGCGACCGATCCGATGCCGCCGACACCCTGAGGTCGTCCACCGACGAGGTTCAAGTCCCGTGACCCGCACCCCGCTGCGCCCGCTGGCCCGCATCCTGTCGGCCCGCGCCGCGCGGCGAAAACCCCGACACGCATCGAACGCGAGAACCTGCGCCTGCGGCACGAGCAGATCGCGCGACAAGTCCCGCGCCCGCGCCGAAGGGCGCCTGCTGCTGCTGGGCGCTGGCCTTTGCGGTCGCCTTCAGCGTGATCGGCGGCCGCATGGGCCTGCTGGCCGCGACCGAGCCGACCGAGCCGCGCTCGGCCGCCTCGGGCGCCGAAATTCTGGCGCAGCGCGCCGATCATCACCGACCGCAACGGCCGCATTCTGGCCACCAACCTGCTGACCCATTCGCTCTATGCCCAGCCCAAGGACATGGTCGACCCGGCCCGCGTGGCCAGGCGAACTGGCGCGCGATCTTCCCCGATCTGGACGCCGAAGCCGCTGCGAGCGCCGCTTCACCGACGGCCGCAGCTTCATGTGGGTGCGCAAGGTGCTGTCGCCCGAACAGATGCAGCGGTGCATGACATCGGCGATCCCGGCCTGCTGTTCGGCCCGCGCGAGATGCGGCTTTACCCCAACGGCCGGCTGGCCGCGCATGTGCTGGGCGGCGCGAGCTTCGGCGCCGAAGGCGTGCATTCGGCCGAGGTGATCGGCACGGCCGGCATCGAAAAGGCGCTGGATGCGCAGCTTGCGCGATCCCGGCACAGGCCGGGCAAGCCCGCTGGCGCTGTCGCATCGACCTGACGGTGCAGGCGACGACGCAGGAAGTGCTGGACGCCGGCATGAAGATGATGAACGCCAAGGGCGCCGCCGCGATCCTGATGGATGTGCAGACCGGCGAGATCCTGCGCTGGTCTCGCTGCCCGATTTCGATCCCAACGACCGGCCGCAGCCGCTGCTCAAGGGCGATCCCGGCGACAGCCCGCTGTTCAACCGCGCGGTGCAGGGGGTCTACGAACTGGGCTCGACCTTCAAGATCTTCGCCGTCGCGCAGGCGATGGATCTGGGCCTGGTCAACCCCGACACCATGGTCGATGCCAATGCGCCGATGATCTGGGGCAAGTTCAAGATCAAGGAGTTCGAGAACCACAACTACGGCCCGCTGCTGTCGGTCAGCGACGTCATCGCCAAATCCTCGAACGTCGGCGCCGCGCATATCGCGCTGATGATCGGCGCGGTGCGCCAGCAGGCCTTCCTGAAGTCGCTGGGCTTCTTCGAGCCGACGCCGGTCGAACTGATCGAGGCGCCGGGCGCCAAGCCGCTGATCCCGAAGCGCTGGCCCGAGATCGTCACGATCACAACATCTTACGGCCACGGCATGTCGGCCAGCCCGCTGCACCTTGCCGCCGCCTATGCGGCCATCGCCAATGGCGGCGTCAGCGTGAAGCCGACGCTGCTGAAGCGCGACGGCCCGGCACCGGGCGTGCGGGTGATGTCGGAGGAGACCGCGCGCAAGGCCGTGACGATGCTGCGCCGGTGGTGACCGACGGCACCGCCAGCCTGGGCGATGTGCCGGGCTATGCAGGTGGCCGGCAAGACCGGCACCGCCGACAAGCCCAAGCGCCACGGGCGGCTATTACAAGGACAAGGTGATCAACACCTTCGCCGCATGTTCCCGGCCAACGACCCGAAATATGTGCTGATCGTGACGCTGGACGAACCGGTCGAAACCACTGGCCCGAAGCCGCGCCGCACCGCGGGCTGGACGGCGGTTCCCGTCGCGGCCGAGATCATCCGCCGCGTCGCGCCGCTGCTGGGCCTGCGGCCCGAGGTTGAACCTGCCGCGCCGGATGCGGTAACAGCCGCCAGCAACTGAACCGGGGGCAGGGGGACCATGACAGCGGACCACGGCAAGATCGCTTGCAGACCTGGGCCTGACCGCCCGCGGCGGGCGCGAGGCGCGGGTTACCGGCCTTGCCGTCGACAGCCGCGCGGTGCAGCCCGGGATCCTGTTCGCGGCCCTGCCCGGCAGCGCCGGCGCATGGCGCCGAATTCATCGCCACGGCGCTTGCGCAGGGCGCCGCCGCGATCCTGACCGATGCCGCAGGGCGCGCCGCATCGCCGCAGGACGCGCTGGCCGAGCTCCGGCGCCGCCGCTGGTCGTGGCCGAGGACCCGCGCGCGGCGCTGGCCTGGGCGGCGGCGCTGTGGTTCGGCGCGCAGCCCGAGACCATGGTCGCCGTCACCGGCACCAACGGCAAGACCTCGGTCGCGACCTTCACCCGCCAGATCTGGATCGCGCTCGGCCATGCCGCGATCAACATCGGCACCACCGGCGTCGAAGGCGCCTGGGACGCGCCCTCGGCCCACACCACGCCCGACCCGATCACCCTGCACCGGCTGCTGGCCGATGCCGCCGCGGCAGGCGTCACCCATGCGGCGATGGAGGCCTCCAGCCACGGGCTCGACCAGCGCCGGCTGGACGGGGTGCGGCTGAAGGCGGCGGGCTTCACCAACTTCACGCAGGACCATCTGGATTATCACGAGCACGTTCGAGGCCTATTTCGCCGCCAAGGCCGGGCTGTTCACCCGCCTTCTGCCCGAGGACGGCGTGGCGGTGGTCAACCTGAACGACCCGCGCGGGCCGGACATGGCCGCACATCGCCGTCGGCCCGCGGCCAGCGCCTGATCTGCGCGTCGGCCATGGGGCCGAGGCGCGACCTGCGGATCCTCGCGCCAGCGCTTCGACGCCACCGGGCAGGAGGTGCGCTATCTGTGGCAGGGCCAGCCGCACCAGGTCCGCCTGAACCTGATCGGCGGCTTTCAGGCCGAGAATGTGGCGCTGGCCGCGGGCCTGGCCATCGCCGCCGGGGACGACGCCCGAGGCGGTGCTTCGCCGCGCTGCCGCGCCTGACCGGCGTGCGCGGCCGGATGCAGCTGGCCGCCACCCGGCGCAACGGCGCCTCGGTCTTTGTCGATTACGCCCATACGCCCGATGCCATCGAGACCGCGCTGCAAGGCGCTGCGCCCGCATGTGATGGGCCGCATCATCGTCGTCTTCGGCGCCGGCGGCGACCGCGACCGCACCAAGCGCCCGCTGATGGGCGCAGGCCGCCGCGCGACCATGCCGATGTGCTTTACGTCACCGACGACAACCCGCGCACCGAAGACCCCGCCGCGATCCGCGCCGCCATCCTGGCCGCCTGCCCCGAGGCGAACGAGGTCGGCGACCGCGCCGAGGCGATCCTGCGCGGCGTCGATGCGCTGCGGCCCGGGCGACGCGCTGCTGATCGCGGGCAAGGGGCATGAGACGCGGCCAGATCATCGAGGGCGACGTCTATCCCTTCGACGATGTGGAACAGGCCAGCGTCGCCGTCGCCGCACTGGATGGGCTGATCTGATGGCCCGCTCTGGACCTCCGACCGATGCCGCCGCCGCCACCGGCGGGCGCAAGTCCACGGCCGATTGGCAGGCCAACGGCGTGTCGATCGACACCCGCACCCTGCAGCCGGGCGATCTGTTCGTGGCGCTGAAGGACGTGCGCGACGGCCATGATTTCGTGGCCGCAGGCGCTGGCCAAGGGCGCCGCCGCCGCCCTGGTCACGCCGCCGTCCCCGAAGGTGTGGCCGCCGATGCGCCGCTGCTGATCGTGCCCGATGTGCTGCAGGCGCTGGACGGCCTTGGCCGCGCCGCCCGCGCCCGGACCCGCGCCCGGGTGGTCGGCGTCACCGGCTCGGTCGGCAAGACCTCGACCAAGGAAATGCTGCGCGCGATCCTGGCCGGGCAGGGCCGCACCCATGCCGCCGAGGCCAGCTACAACAACCACTGGGGCGTGCCGCTGACGCTGGCGCGGATGCCCGCCGACACCGATTTCGCGGTGATCGAGATCGGCATGAACCACCCCGGCGAGATCGCGCCGCTGGCCCGGCTGGCGCGGCTGGACGTGGCGATGATCACCACCGTCGCCCCCGCGCATCTGGAGGCCTTCGACGAGCATCGAGGGCATCGCCCACGAAAAGGCCGCGATCCTCGACGGGCTGGAGCCCGGCGGCACCGCCGTCCTGCCCGCCGATCTCGACGCCGCCGCCGATCCTGCTGGCCAAGGCCGCAGCGGCTGGGCGCCCGCATCACTGACCTTCGGCGCGGCCGCGACGCGCCGACTGGCGGCTGATCGACGTCGCACCTGACCGACCGACGCCACCGTCGTCCAGGCCACCGCGCAGGGCGACGCCGCTCCTGTTCAAGGTGCCGCACCCCGGGCCGCCACTTCGCGCTGAACGCGCTGGCCGCGCTGGCCGTGGCCGAGGCGCTGGGCGCTCGATCCGACCATCGCCGCCCATGACCTTGGCCACTGGGCACCCGCCCGCCGGGCGCGGCACGCGCGAACGCATCGTGCTGGACCCGGTCGAGGACCCGTGCTTCGACCTGATCGACGACGCCTTCAACGCCAACCCCGCCTCGCTGGCCGCCAGCCTGGACGTGCTGGCCGCCATCCAGCCGACCGACGGCGTCGGCCGCGTCGGCGCGGGCCGCCGCATCGCCATTCTGGGCGACATGCTGGAACTTGGGCCCGACCGAGCTCGACCTGCACGCGGCCATCGCCCGCCATCCCGGCTCTGGCCGCGATCGCCATCATCCATTGCGTCGGCCCGCGGATGCGCGCGCTGCACGCCGCCCTGCCGCGCGCGCCAGCGCGGCGAATGGGTGCGAAACCGCCGCCGGAACTGGTGCCGCGCGCCCGCAGCCTGGTCGATGCGGGCGACATCGTGCTGGTCAAGGGCTCGAAGGGCATCAAGGTCAGTCTGGTCGTTGACGCCCTGCGCAAATTGGGGCAGGCGGTCGCCCGCGGACATCAAGGGGACAGAGTGAATGCTTTACTGGCTGACCGCAGTTTTCGGACGGCGGCGATTTCTTCAACCTCTTCCGCTACATCACCTTCCGCGCCGGGGCGGCCTTCTGTCACCGCGCTGATCTTCGGCTTCCTCTTCGGCCGCCCGCTGATCGACCTGCTGCGCCGCAAGCAGGGCAAGGGCCAGCCGATCCGCGATGACGGCCCGCAAAGCCATTTCGCCAAGGCCGGCACGCCGACGATGGGCGGCCTGCTGATCCTGTCGGCGCTGATGTTTTCCACCCTGCTCTGGGCGCGGCTGGACAATCCCTATGTCTGGATCGTGCTGCTGGTGACGCTGGCCTTCGGCCTGATCGGCTTTGCCGACGACTATGCCAAGGTGACCAAGCAGAACACCAAGGGCGTCTCGTGCGCGCGTGCGCTTCCTGCTGGGCCTGTCGATCGCCGGCGCTTGCCGCCTATGCCGCCGCCGCGCTTCCACCCGCGAGGCGCTGACCAACCAGCTGGCCTTGCCGTTCTTCAAGGACGCGCTGCTGAACCTCGGCCTGTTCTTCGTGCCCTTCGGCATGATCGTGATCGTCGGCGCCGCCAATGCGGTGAACCTGACCGACGGGCTGGACGGCCTTGCCATCATGCCGGTGATGATCGCCGGCGGCACGCTGGGCGTGATCGCCTATGTCGTCGGCAACGTCAACTTCGCCGAATACCTCGGCGTCCATTTCGTCCCCGGCACCGGCGAGCTCCTGATCTTCTCCGCCGCGCTGTTCGGCGGCGGCCTCGGCTTCCTGTGGTACAACGCCCCGCCGGCCGCGGTGTTCATGGGCGATACCGGCATCGCTGGCCCTGGGCGGCGCGCTGGGCGCCATCGCCGTCTGCACCAAGCACGAGATCGTGCTGGCCATCGTCGGCGGCCTGTTCGTGGTCGAGGCGCTGTCGGTCATCATCCAGGTGCTCTACTACAAGCGCACCGGCAAGCGCGTCTTCCTGATGGCGCCGATCCACCACCATTTCGAAAAGAAGGGCTGGGCCGAGCCGCAGATCGTCATCCGCTTCTGGATCATCTCGCTGATCCTGGCGATGATCGGTCTTGCCACGCTGAAGGTGCGCTGAGGTGTCCGGCCCGGTCCGCGACAGGGCCGCCATGATCGCGGGCATGGCCCCGCAGCTTCAACCAGGGACGTTCGTCTTCTGCACCG
This sequence comes from uncultured Alphaproteobacteria bacterium, assembly GCA_963777765.1. GTDB lineage: Bacteria > Pseudomonadota > Alphaproteobacteria > Rhodobacterales > Rhodobacteraceae > Aliitabrizicola. The sequence continues at coordinate 856,057 of CAVZRP010000009.1, forward strand.
GTGCGCCCCCCGTCCATCCCTCGGCCATCGCCACCGTGCGGGAGGCGGAGGGCCTGTCGCAGGTGCTGCCGCTGGACGCGGCGCAGGCTCTGGGTTTGGATACATCTTTGCCGATGGCGCAGATCACTCTCACCGTGCTGTCCGCGCTTGACGGTGTCGGCCTGACCGCCGCCGTTGCCGCCGCGCTGGCCGATGCGGATATTCCCTGCAACATGGTTGCGGGCTATCATCATGACCATCTGTTCGTGCCCGAAGCCCTTGCGGATGCCGCTCTCGCCGCGCTGCGCGCGACGGCGGCCCTCTGACAGGCGGCGGGGAAGAAAGGATCGCACCGTTGCCCCGACGCACCCCCCGCCGGATGACCCTTACGCCCGATCACGTTTCCCTGGTGCCGCCCCATACCGGCGAGACGGGACTGCTCTCTACCCGCAGCGACCGCCCGACGGACGAGGATTACGCGGCCGCCGTCCAGACCGTCCTTTCCGAGCGCCCCCCTACGGGTGAGGTCTGGGTTTTCGCCTACGGGTCGCTGATCTGGAACCCCGAATTCGACTTCGTCGAGGAACGCCTCGGCACACTGCACGGCTGGCACCGGTCGTTCTGCCTCGGCTGGGTCCGCATCTATCGCGGCACGCCCGAGCGTCCCGGCCTGATGCTGGCGCTCGACCGGGGTGGCGCCTGCCGCGGTGTCGTCTTTCGCCTGCCGCCCGACGAAGTCGAGAAGAACCTGACCATTCTTCTGCGTCGCGAAATGCCCCTCAAGCGCCCAAACCTGCCCACCCGCTGGGTCACCGTCCGGACCGGATCAGAGCCTCGTCCGCGCCATCGCCTTCCCGATCAGCCGCAAGAGCGAAGCTTACCTTCCCGGCCTTACCGAGGACACGGTGGTCGAGGCGCTGGCCACAGCCGCAGGCGAGCGCGGCTCGATGGCGGAATATCTTTACAGCACCGTCCGTCATCTGGAGGATCGCGGCATTCACGACCGCTACCTGTGGCACCTGCAAGGCCTCGTCGCCCGACGCATCGAAGCCCTCGCGGGCCGCGCATGACCCGGACCGCCGCACTGCGCCGCAGACCGCGCCCCGGACCCGCGAATTTCCGCCTGTTCACGTCACGCAATCGTGCCTCGACAGTTGCCTGCCAGCAGACCCATCCTTGCCTTGTTCCCGAAAGCGTGACCAGTTCCCTTTACCCCGCCGCAGGCGCACAGCGCCCTGCGGCATGTTTTATGTCCACCCCGATGTTCGAAAGACCCCCATGCCCGATCTCCCTTCCGCGCAGCGATCCCCCCGGCAGCCGAAGGCCGCGCAGGACTGGGTCAAGGTTCTTGCCCGCTACCGCGACCCGAACCCCGCCCGCAGCGCGCTCGAGCTTGGCCTCAGCCTTTTCCCGTTCCTTGGAATATGGGCGCTGGCCTGGTGGTCGCTGCAGCTTTCCGGCTGGGTCGCCTTCACGCTGGCGGTGCTGAACGCGGGTTTTCTCGTCCGGCTTTTCGTCATCCAGCATGATTGCGGTCACGGCTCGTTTTTCCCCAACCGTCACCTCAGCGACTGGACGGGACGCGCGCTCGGTGTGCTGACCCTCACCCCCTATGACGTGTGGCGCCGCTCGCACGCGCTGCACCACTCCACCTCCGGCAACCTCGACCGGCGCGGCATGGGCGACGTGCTGACGCTCACCGTGGCGGAATACCGGGCACTGACCCGCTGGGGTCGCCTGCGCTACCGGCTCTACCGCCACCCGCTGGTCCTGTTCGGCCTCGGCCCGACCTTCCTCTTCATGCTCCAGAACCGCCTGCCGTTCGGATTGATGTCCGAGGGCAGCCGCTACTGGACGTCGGCGATGGGCACCAACGCGGCCATCGCCCTGGCACTCGGCCTGATCCTCTGGTTCGGCGGCCTGATGCCGGTGCTGCTGATCTTTCTGCCCACGGCCCTCATCGCGGCCTCCGCCGGTGTCTGGCTGTTCTACATCCAGCACCAGTTCGAAGAGACGCACTGGGACCGTGACCCAGACTGGCACCTGCACGACGCGGCCCTGCACGGCAGCTCGCACTACGTCCTGCCGCCCGTGCTGCGATGGTTCTCGGGTAACATCGGTATCCACCATGTTCACCACCTGTACAGCCGCATCCCGTTCTACCGGCTGACCGAAGTGCTGCGCGACCATGCCGAACTTGCGAACCACAAGCGCATGACACTCCGCGAAAGCCTGAACTGCGCCCGTTTCCACCTGTGGGACGAGGGGCGCCAGCGCCTGCTGTCCTTCGCCGAGGCCCGCCGCCTGTCGCGCGGGGCCTGACCAAATCGGGGCCTGACCAAATCTTGTGAAGCCGGGCAGGGCGGTCCAGACTGGCCGCACCCCAACCGAAGGCCTGCCATGCCCCGCCCGCTTCATCCCACCGCCCTCGTCACCGGGGGAAACCGCGGCATAGGTCGCGCGATCGCCGTCGGCCTCAAGGCGCGCGGCTGTCTTGTTACCCTGACCGCCCGCGACGAGGCCGAAGGCCGCAGGGCCGCTGCCGAAGTCGGCACCGCCTTTGCCCGCCTCGACCTTGCCGACCCGGATACGGCATTCGACGTCATGACACGACAGGGCGGATTCGACATCATCGTGAACAACGCAGGCATCCTGAACGATGTCTCGCTGCTCGACCGCCGTTCTGATTTCGACGAGGCGATGGAGGTGATGGTGGCGGCCCCGCTCGATCTGATCCGGATGAACCTGCCGCACTGGACTCGAGACGGGGTGGGGCCGCATCGTCAATCTTTCCTCCGGCTGGGGCAGCTTCGCAGAGGGGCTGGAGGGACCGGGTGCCTACGGCATCGCCAAGGCCGCGTTGAACGCGCTCACCAAGGCGTTGCCGCGCGATCTTCCGCCAGGCGTCAAGGTCAATGCTGCCTGCCCAGGCTGGGTCGCCACCCGCATGGGCGGGGCCAACGCACCCCTCACGCCCGAGCAGGGTGCCGATACGCCTCTCTGGCTCGCCCTTCTGCCCGACGACGGTCCCAGCGGTGGCTTCTTCCGCAACCGTCAGCCGATCCCGTGGTGACAGGCTTCGCATGATCCTGCCGCGTGATGCGGCACTCCGTCATCCCTCAAGAAACCGCGCTGGCATTGCCTCGTGATACGGGAAAAACCCGAACCAGGGCCGCGCCTCGTCGATCACCCGCTTGACCGAGGGTCGTGCCAAGAGCCGCTCGAAATAGGCCGCAAGCGCATCCTGCCCGTTGCCGAAGGGTTGCACAAATCCTGCATAGAACAGCGCCGGTGTCGCCGCGCAGTCTGCTATGGTGAAGGCATCGCCTACCGCCCAGTCATGGCCCCGCACTTGCCGGTCGATCATCCCATAGGCGAGGTCCAGGGTCGCCCGCGCCTCGGCCACGCCGATGGCATCGCCCTGACCCTCGGGGCGCAACCGGTCCGCGACGATCTTCTGCATCGGCACACTGACATACAGATCAAAGAAGCGGTCCCACAGCCGCACCTCGAGCTGCGTCTCGGCATCGCCGGGCAGCAGGCGGACAGGTCCGGGATAATGCTGTTCCAGGTAATCCAGGATGATGCTCGTCTCCGGCACGGTCCGGTTCCGCGCCGCGTCATGCAGCACCGGGATCTTCCCCACCGGCCAGCGCGCCGTCAGTTCCGAGCGCGCCGTCTCTTCCCCCAGATCGACCGTTACGGCGCGGAACGGGGTATCGTTCTCGTAAAGCCCGATCAGCACCTTGTGGCAGAACGAGGCGAGCGGATGCAGGTACAGCGTCAGGCTCATCGCGGGGTTTCCTCTCTGTCTGCTGAAGGTATTCCTTCCGGTGTGCGACTTGGACCAACATCCTCTCTCCCGCACGGTCGCGCTACAGTTTTGTACCTGATCGGCAATTTCTCACCTCACCCCGCTATGGCCTGTGGAGGGCGCCTCGCACAGGCCAACCGACCGTTCTCGTCCTGCTTCTGTCCGCAGACATTCCGGGGCGCGGGGGCCGGGCCCCCACCGCGACCACCGATCTGAGCGCGACACGGGGCGAGACATTGCCAAACTGGTGAACGGAAGATGGATTATCCAGTTGCTTCAATGGGGCGTACAGGTGTCGCTCGATGCGAAACCCGCTCGGTTCACGCACGCCCTTGCAGCCCGCCTGCCACCCCCTCATTCTGACCCCAAGACAGAAAAGGGATGTCATCCATGATTCCGGTCCAGGGCTTCGCAGGCCGAAACGTCGCTGTCCTCGGCCTCGGTCGCTCTGGCACGGCCACTGCCCGCGCCCTTCAGGCTGGCGGCGCCACCCCCCTTGTCTGGGATGACAGCCCGGAGGCCCGCGCCGCCGCTGAGGCCGCAGGCTTTCTGCCCACCGACCTTACCCGCGCCGCCGGCTTCGAAGGGGTCGCGGCGCTCATCGTCAGCCCGGGCATCCCGCACCTCTACCCCCGCCCGAACCCGGTCATCGCCCGCGCCCTCGACCTCGGCATCCCCGTGGACAACGATATCGGCCTGTTCTTCCGGTCCCTCTCAACCCCCGACTGGGACGCCTACGACCAGCCCCCCCGCGTCGTCTGCATCACCGGCTCGAACGGCAAGTCCACGACGACCGCCCTGATCCATCACATCCTTGAGGAGGCCGGTCGCCCCACGCAGATGGCCGGCAATATCGGGCGCGGGGTGCTCGACATCGACCCGCCGCGTGATGGAGAGGTGATCGTGCTGGAGCTGTCGAGCTACCAGACCGACCTTGCCCGTGCCCTGACGCCCGACATTGCCGTGTTCACCAACCTCTCGCCCGACCACCTTGACCGGCATGGCGGGATGGGCGGCTACTTCGCCGCCAAGCGCCGCCTGTTTGCCGAAGGCGGGCCGGACCGCGCGGTGATCGGGGTGGACGAGATCGAGGGGCGGTTCCTCGCCAATCAGATGTCCGAGGGGGTGGAGGATGACCGGGTGATCCGCATCTCCTCGGGCCAGAAGCTCGACACCCACGGCTGGGCGGTCTTCGCCCGCAAGGGGTTCCTGGCGGAGTGGCGGCGGGGGCGGCAGGTGGCCTCGATCGACCTGCGCGCCGTGGCGGGGCTGCCGGGCGCCCACAATCACCAGAACGCCTGCGCGGCCTATGCGGCGGTCCGGGCGCTGGGGGTGGGGCCGAAGCAGATCGAGGAGGCGTTCCATTCCTTCGCGGGCCTGCCGCACCGGAGCCAGCTGGTGGGCGAGCGGGGCGGGGTGCGGTTCGTGAACGACAGCAAGGCCACGAACGTGGATTCGGCGGCCAAGGCGCTGCAGGCCTTCCCGAAGATCCGCTGGATCGCGGGGGGGCTGGGCAAGGAGGGTGGCATCGCGGGGCTGGCGCCGTTCCTCGGGTCGGTCGCGAAGGCCTACCTGATCGGGCATTCGGCGCGGGACTTTGCCCTGCAGCTGGGGGACACCCCGCACGAAATCTGCGAGACCATGGATCGGGCGGTGACTCGGGCGGCGGCGGAGGCGGAGGCGGGGGAGGTCGTGCTGCTGGCCCCGGCGGCGGCAAGCTTTGACCAGTACCCCAATTTCGAGAAGCGGGGGGAAGATTTCATGGCCCGGGTCCGGGAGGTGCTGGGGCGTGACGCGTCGTAGGGCGGGGTTCACCCCGCCGTCGCCGGTCACAACGTGAAACGGCGGGGTGAACCCCGCCCTACGGCGCAAGGGAGAGGTCGGGTTGCGGCCGACGCGGGTTTGGGAGCATCACTTCCAGGACGAAGAGGATTTCCGGGCGCGTGTCGCGTATTGTTGGTCCAACCCGGTGAAGCATGGATGGGTGGAGCGGCCCGAGGATTGGCCGTGGTCGTCGGTGCATCGGGACTTGGGGTTCGGGTAGGGCGGGGTTCACCCCGCCATCCGCCCGATCGACGACAGGAGGCGGGGTGAACCCCGCCCTACGGGTTGCGGAGTGTCACCCCTGCAACGTCCGCACCCCGATCTCCCCCTCCAGCCGCGCCTTCATGGCAGCGACCGCTGACACCGCCCCCGCCGCCGTCGTGTAATACGGGATCTTGTCATACAGCGCGACCGCCCGGATATCCCGCGAGTCGCTGACGGCCTGGGTGCCCTCGGTCGTGTTCATCACCAGCGCGATGTCGTCGTTCTTCAACCGGTCCACGATGTTGGGGCGGCCTTCGTAGACCTTGTTGACCGGGGTGGAGGCGATGCCTTCGGCCTTGAGCCACTGGGCGGTGCCGCGGGTCGCGACGATCTCGAAGCCCATCGCGGTCAGGCCCTGCGCGGCTTCGGCCATGGCGGGCGTCTTGTCGGAGTCCTTGATCGAGATGAAGACACGGCCCTCGGTGGGCAGGATCGTGCCTGCGCCCAATTGGGCCTTGAGGAAGGCCAGCGGGAAGGTGCGGTCCCAGCCCATGACCTCGCCCGTGCTGCGCATCTCCGGCCCCAGCAGGGTGTCGACGCCGGGGAAGCGGGCAAAGGGCATGACGGCCTCTTTCACCGAGAACCAGGGCGTGTGGGGGTCGGCCAGCGTCAGCGGGTCGGCCAGTGGCAGGGCGGTGTCGGGGCCGACGCCTTCGGGATAGGGCGGGCGCATGGGGAAGTTCGACAGCGGCTCGCCCGCCATCAGGCGCGCGGCGATGGAGGCGATGGCGCTATCCGTGGCCTTGGCGACGAAGGGCACGGTGCGGCTGGCGCGGGGGTTCACTTCGAGCACATAGATCTCGCCGTCCTTGATCGCGAACTGCACGTTCATCAGGCCGACGACATGCAGCGCGCGGGCCATCGCCTCGGTCTGGGTTTTCAGCTCGGCGATGATGGCGTCGGAGAGGGAATAGGGCGGGAGCGAGCAGGCGCTGTCGCCGGAATGGACGCCCGCCTCCTCGATGTGCTGCATGATGCCTGCGACGTGGACATTCGTGCCGTCGCAGAGCGCGTCCACATCCACCTCGATGGCGCCCGACAGATAGCTGTCGAGCAGGACAGGAGAGGTGCCGGACGACCTGCACGGCCTCGCGGATGTACCGCTCCAACTGCGCGCCGTCGCGCACGATTTCCATAGCGCGGCCGCCCAGGACGTAGGACGGGCGGATGACCAGCGGATACCCGATGCGCCCGGCGATGGCGAAGGCCTCGTCGCGGCTTCGCGCCATGCCGTTGACGGGCTGCTTGAGGTTCAGCGTGTGCAGAAGCTGCTGGAACCGTTCACGGTCTTCGGCCAGGTCGATGGCGTCGGGCGTGGTCCCGAGGATGGGGATGCCTTCGCTTGCCAGTGCCTGCGCCAGTTTCAGCGGCGTTTGGCCGCCGAACTGCACGATGACGCCGTGGAGTGTGCCGTTATCCTGCTCCACCCGCAGAATCTCGAGGACGTGTTCCAGGGTGAGAGGTTCGAAGTAGAGGCGGTCCGAGGTGTCGTAGTCGGTGCTGACCGTCTCGGGATTGCAATTGATCATGATCGTTTCATAGCCCGCGCCCGTCAGCGCGTAGCAGGCGTGGCAGCAGCAGTAGTCGAACTCGATCCCCTGACCGATACGATTCGGGCCGCCGCCGAGGATGACGACCTTTTTCGCCGCGGACGGGCGGGCCTCGCATTCCACGTCGCCCATCACGGGGTGCTCGTAGGTGGAGTACATGTAGGGCGTCTGCGCCTCGAACTCCGCACCACACGTGTCTATGCGCTTGAACACCGCCTGAACCCCAAGGCGGTGGCGGGCGCGCCTCACCTGCGCTTCGTCCCGGCCGGTGAGCTTGGCAAGCCGGGCATCGGTGAATCCCATCATCTTGAGGCGGCGGATGCCCTCGGCGGTGAGGGGGAGGCCGTTCTGACGCACCTGTGCTTCGGCCTCGACGATCTCGCGGATCCGGGCGAGGAACCACGGGTCATAGGCGGTGGCCGCCTGGATGTCGTCGTCGCTGAGGCCGTGGCGCATGGCCTGCGCGATGAGGCGCAGGCGGTCGGGCGTCTGCGGGGAGAGGGCAGTGATGACTGCGACGCGGTCGGGTGCGCCAGGGATGGCGATCTCGTCGAAGCCCGTCAGGCCGGTTTCCATGCTGGCGAGCGCCTTTTGCAGCGACTCGTGGATGGTGCGGCCGATGGCCATGGCCTCGCCCACCGATTTCATGGCGGTGGTGAGTTCGGCCTTCGCGCCGGGGAATTTCTCGAAGGCGAAGCGGGGGATCTTGGTCACGACGTAGTCGATGGTCGGCTCGAAGGAGGCGGGCGTGACCTTGGTGATGTCGTTGTCGAGTTCGTCCAGCGTGTAGCCGATGGCGAGCTTGGCCGCGATCTTGGCGATGGGAAAGCCGGTGGCCTTGGACGCCAGCGCGGAGGAGCGCGACACGCGGGGGTTCATCTCGATCACCACCATGCGGCCGTCGGCGGGGTTGATCGCCCATTGCACGTTGGAGCCGCCGGTCTCCACCCCGATCTCGCGCAGCACGGCGATGGAGCCGTTGCGCATGATCTGGTATTCCTTGTCGGTCAGCGTCAGGGCGGGGGCGACGGTGACACTGTCGCCGGTGTGGATGCCCATGGGATCGACGTTTTCGATGGCGCAGACGATGATCGCGTTGTCCTTGCGGTCGCGGACCACCTCCATCTCGAATTCCTTCCAGCCGAGGAGGGATTCATCGACGAGGATCTGTGCCATGGGCGAGGCGTCGAGACCCGAGCGGCAGATGCGTTCGTAGTCGTCGCGGTTGTAGGCCACGCCGCCGCCGGTGCCGCCGAGCGTGAAGGCAGGGCGGATGATGGCGGGCAGGCCGACATAGTCGATGGCGGCGATGGCGGCCTGGACCCCGGCGGTGATGTCGAACCTGCCGTTCGGCAGCTTCGGCGCGGTGATGATGGTGGCTTTGGGGTTTTCCAGCCCGATGCGATCCATCGCCTCGCGGAACAGCCCGCGGTCCTCGGCCATTTCGATGGCGCGGCGGTTGGCGCCGATCAGTTCGACGCCGAACTTCTCAAGCACGCCCATGTCGGCCAGGGCGAGCGAGGTGTTCAGCCCGGTCTGGCCGCCCATGGTAGGCAGGAGCGCGTCGGGGCGTTCCTTTTCGATGATGCGGGCGACGATTTCGGGGGTGATCGGCTCGATGTAGGTGGCGTCGGCAAGACCCGGATCGGTCATGATGGTGGCGGGGTTGGAGTTCACCAGGATCACCCGGTAGCCTTCCTCGCGCAGCGCCTTGCAGGCCTGTGCGCCGGAATAGTCGAACTCGCAGGCCTGTCCGATGACGATGGGACCGGCGCCGATGATCATGATCGACTTGATGTCGGTTCTCTTCGGCATTCGTGGCCCCCTTGCGCGCAAATTGTCCGGGGTTATAGCCAAGGTCGGACGGGGCGCAAGGACATAACGGGGCGGTCAGCCCGCTGCGGTATCGAGCCAGCCTTGGGCGAGGGCGCGCATCCGGTCGCCATCGAATTCCGTGCCATGACCGGGCCAGACCTGGCAGACGGGAAGGTTGAGAAGCCGCTCCATCGTGGCGCGGTAAGCGGTACGGTCGGAATGGTGCAGGTCGTCCACGAGGCCGCCGTCATAGATAGCGTCGCCCGAGATGAGGAGCCGGGCGGCGGCATCGTACAGGCCGATGCTGCCGGGAGAATGGCCGGGAAGGTCGACGACGGTGAAGCTGCGCTCGCCGAGGTCGATGCAGTCGCCTTCGGTGAGCGTACCGGTGAGAACGACGGGACGGGGGCCGGTGAAGCCGGGTGCACCGGAGGGCGGTTGGCGAGTGACAAGTGGGCCGACAAGACGCGGGGGGCCGACGATCAGGCCCGCAAGGCTTTCGGGGCCGTAGCCGGGGCCCGCAAGCGTGGTCATCGGATCGGCGGCGGCGATCCCTTCGGCTTCGATCTGCGGCGCAAGGACGTGCGGGAATTCGTAGGCGGAGCCTGAATGGTCGGCATGGCCGTGGGTGAGGACGACGATCAGGTTCGCGCGTGCCTCGGTCGGCAGCGCATCGGAGAGGCGTTCGATTCCATTGAGCGTATCCACCAGCAGCCAGCGGTCGCGGCCGCGGACCAGCCAGGCATTGGCCTGCATGAATTCCGACACGAATGGCTCGTCGATGCGCCAGACGCCTGGGGCGACATCGGTGAAGCGGAACCAGTCGACATATGCGGGCATTGGTTTGCATCCAGGACATGCGAAGGGCGGCCGGATCGACCGGCCGCCCCGTTTCTCTGGCCGTCAGTTCAGCCTTTCTCGCCGACTGCGGCCTCGGCCGCAGCGATGATCGCGGCGCGTTTCTTGATCTCCTCGCCGATCGGCGGGCCATTGAAGCGGCGGTTCTCGACAAGGAACCAGACCAGAATGGCGATGGCGATGAAGCCGACGACGATCCATAGCACCTTGTCGTTCGGCGGCTGGATGGCGATGTAGAATATGATCGCCATGCTGACGAAGGACAGGAGGCTGTATCAGCTTGTAGAGACCGCCCGACATCGCCCAGGGGCCGGGGTTCGGCCATTTCGGCGTGCCCCAGGCGAAGAAACCGGCGACGAGTGGAACCGTGAACGAGGCGAAGAGGAAGATCAGTGTCGAGTTCACGACGATGGTATAGATGTTCGTCCCGCCGATCGAGATGAACTGCGCCAGGATCACGTAGATGATGCAGAGCGCGGTGGCCGTCCAGATCGCCGTAACCGGCGTGCGGAAGCGCGGAGATACCTTTGCAAGCGCCTTGGAGCCGACCGGCATGCCGTTGTCGCGCGAGAAGGCGAAGAGCATCCGGCTGGCCGAGGTCACCGTGGCAAGACCGCAGAGCAACTGCGCGATGAAGACGCCAAGATAGATCGCCAGTTTCAGCCCGTTCGGCAGGATCGTGTTCATAGTCTCGAAGAACATGGCCCAGCCTTGCGAAGCCCCGACGGCGAGGTCGGGAATGGCCAGCGTGATGGCGCAGACCATGACCCATCCGATCAGCGACGACCACAGGACGGCGCTGACGATGCCTTCAGGCACGGAATGGGCCGCCTTCACGGTTTCTTCCGAGGTGTGGGCCGAGGCGTCGTAGCCGGTGATGGTGTAGACCGGCAGCAGCAGGCAAAGCAGGAAGAGGTAGCTCATGCTGTCGGACTGCGGGAAAACGTTGCCGCCCGCCTCGCCCGAGAAGTTGGTGAACGTCCACAGCCGGGAGAAGTCGAGTGCGGGCGCAAACCAGAGGCAGGCCAGCACCAGAACGGCGGTGGTGACGAAGATGATGTAGCCCGAGATGTCGGTGAGGAAGGTCGTCGCCTTGATGCCGATGTGGTTGAAGACGGCCTGAATGATGGTGATGATCGCAACGAACCAGACGATCTGGTGGGGCGACGCTCCGTCGAAGCCGAACCACGGGCCGAAGGTCCCGGCGAAGAAGAAGGCCGTGCCGATGTTGATGGCGCCCAGCACCGTGATCAGGCCGAAGAGGTTCAGCCATGCGGCGAGCCAACCCCAGAAGCGGTTTCCGAGGATCGAGGACCAGTGATAGATGCCGCCCGCCGTCGGGAATGCCGAGGCGATCTGGGCCATTGCAAGCGCGAAGGTCGCCGAGACGAAGCACCCCACGATCCAGCCGATGCCCGCGCCCGCGCCGCCGACTGACCCGATCGCCTGCGCGAAGGAGTTGATGCCGCCGGACAGGATGCAGATGATGGAAAAGGAGATGGCGAAGTTCGAGAACTTCGACATGCTGCGGGAAAGTTCCTGGGCATAGCCCATGCCGTGGAGGACCTTTATGTCCTCATGCCGATCCTTGTCGGTATAGTCATCGATTGCCATGTGTTCCCTCTGACCTGTCGGTCTGCTGTTTTTGATTGAAGGGCGTGTCGCCCTCATCGCTCAGGGAATGCCTAATTTGACGTTCTGGCAACAAGATATTGCTGGTTTTGTGCCCGCCATGCATTGATCTGGGGATTTGGTGTCGCAAAACGTTCAGTTAGGGCGGCAAACAGGCAGGCCGTTTTCACCGCGTGGGTGCATTTTGCGGGCTGAGGATTCGGGAAGGAACAGGCGAGCATGATCCTGTGCGAGCATGGCCCCGGTGGGCGTCCCGCAGTGTTTGGCCGGGTTGAGGCTGTCATCACGGCCGAGGGGCCGGGCGATCTGGCGGGTGCTTTTGCTGCACTGGATGCGGCGCGGGCACGGGGGGCCTGGATCGCGGGATACGTGGCCTATGAGACGGGGTATGCGTTGGAGCCGCGGCTGGAACCGCTGACGCCCGAGGGGCGCACCGGGCCGCTGCTGGCGATGGGGATATTCTCGGGACCACAGGATGCGGCGCCGCTGCTGGCGCAGGCGGGGGCGATGGCAGGGGCGGTGCACCTGACCCAGCCCGAGCCGGTGATCGCGCGCGACGCCTATGACGCGGCGATGGCGCGGGTGCTCGACTACATCGCGGCGGGCGATGTCTATCAGGTGAACCTGACCTTCCCGATGGCGGCGCGGCTGGAACGCGGCACGCCGCTGGGCCTTTACGGTGCGCTGAGGCGGACCGGGGCGGTGGGGCACGGGGCGCTCGTGGATCTGGGCGTGGGGCCGGTGGTGGTCTCGCGCTCGCCGGAGTTGTTCTTCAAGGTGGAGGCGGGCGGGCGGATCGTGGCGCGACCGATGAAGGGCACGGCGCCGCGCGACCCCGATCCGGTGCGGGACGCGGCAATCGCGGCGGCCTTGCAGGCGAGCGAGAAGGACCGGGCCGAGAACCTGATGATCGTGGATCTGCTGCGCAATGACATCGCACGTCTTTCAGAGGTAGGCAGCGTGAAGGTGCCCGCGCTCTTCGCGATGGAGCGCTACTCGACGGTGCACCAGATGACCTCGACTATCGAGGGGCGGTTGACGGGGCAGCCGGGGTTCGGCGACCTGATGCGCGCTCTGTTCCCCTGCGGATCGGTCACGGGGGCGCCGAAGATCCGGGCAATGGAGGTAATTCGTGAGGTGGAGCCTGCGCCCCGTGGCGTCTATTGCGGGGCGGTCGGGTGGATGGCGCCGGACGGGGCGGCGGATTTCTCGGTCGCGATCCGGACTTTGTCTGTCTTCGGCGACGGGCAGGTGGTGATGAACGTAGGCGGCGGGGTGGTCACCGAACTCGACCGCGCAGGGAGAATGGGAGGAGGCGCTGTGGAAAGCGCGCTTCGTGAAGGCGGCCGTGACGAGGCCCTGAGGCTGATCGAGACGCTGGGCTGGGATGGTGCAGCACTGGTGCGGGGCGAGCGGCATCTGGCGCGGTTGGCACGGTCGGCCGCGCGTCTGGGCTGGGAGTGTGACGTGGAGGCCGCTCGTGCGGCGCTGCTGGCCGGACGGAAAGGGCCTGCGCGGCTGCGGCTGACGCTGGGCCGGGCGGGCGATCTGGCGGTGACGGAGGGGCCGCTGGTGCCGCTGGCGAACCCCTGGCAGGTGGGGCTGGCCAGAGAACGGCTGGTGGCCGGCGATCCGTGGCTGGGGATAAAGACGACGCGGCGGGCGGTCTATGACGCGGCGCGGGCGGCGTTGGCCGAGGGGCTGGACGAGGTGGTTTTCCAGAACGAGCGCGGCGAGGTTTGCGACGGGACGATCACGACGCTTTTTTTCGATGCAGGCGAGGGGATGTGCACGCCGCCCGTGTCCTCGGGCCTGCTGCCGGGCGTATTGCGCGATGAGATGCTGGAAAGTCGCGGCTGTGCCGCGAGGCGACGTTGCGGGTAGCAGACCTCTCCAGGGTGCGGCTCTGGGTCGGTAATTCGTTGCGGGGGCTGATCCCGGCTGTCTGGGCGGGGTAGGTCGAATTTGATCCATCACGGGGGTTGGGTCCGCGTAATGGCACCCCATTTGTGCTTGGGGCGCTGGAGGGATGTATGGGCCGGGTTGCAGAGTTGAGGGCAAGCCGCGAGGCGTTGTGGGTGGAGTTCATCGGCCTGTTCGTGGTGGTGCCCGTGGTGACGGCCGTAGTGTTGCCGCCGCGCGCGATGTTTCCGGTTCTGTTCGGCTTCACGATGGTGGGATTGTGGCTCCTGTCACGTACTCCGGGGTTCCGTTGGAACGAGTTGAAGCGCGGCTGGGATGCGGTGCGATGGCCGGTGGTGCTGGGATTTGCGGCGGTGACGCTGGCGGTTTCGGTTGTTGTGGTCTGGCTGACCGCGCCCGAAGCCGCATTCCGTCTGGTGCGCGAGCAGCCCTACCTGCTGGCGATGATCGTGCTCTTCTACCCGATCCTGTCGGCCTTGCCGCAGGAACTCATCTTTCGCCCGCTGTTCTTCCGTCGCTACGGCGCGCTGTTGCCCGCCGGTGGACTGATTCTGGCCAATGCAGCACTCTTCTCGCTGGCGCACCTGATGTACTGGAGCGTCGTGGTGGCAGCGATGACCTTTGCGGGCGGGCTGGTCTTTGGTTGGGCCTACGGCAAACGGCGCAGCTTTCCTCTGGCCGTGGTGCTGCATTCCGTCTCGGGCTGGGTGATCTTCACAGTCGGGCTGGGCGTGTTTTTCTATTCCGGCAATGTGACGCGGCCGTTTTGATCTGAGTCAATCCGGCGTGACACAACTTGTGTCAGGTTTGCCTGACACAAGGGAGTTTTCCGGTCATGCGCATACTGCTCGTTCACCCCAACTACCACTCGGGCGGAGCCGAAATTGCGGGCAATTGGCCCCCGGCCTGGGCCGCCTATCTGGCGGGGGCGCTGAAGGCGGCGGGCTTCGATGACGTGCAGTTCCTCGATGCGATGACCAACAATCTGGACACCGGCGCGATCCGGGCCGAGATGGCGCGGATCGCGCCGGACGTGGTGGGCGTCACGTCGATCACGCCGTCGATCTATGCGGCGGAGGAGGTGTTGAAGATCGCTCAGGACGTCGTGCCCGGCGCGCTGCGGATGCTGGGCGGCATCCACGCGACCTTCATGTACCGGCAGGTGCTGACCGAGGCGCCGTGGATCGACGTGATCGTGCGGGGCGAGGGCGAGGAAATCCTCGTGGCGCTGATGCAGGCGGTGGCCGAAGAGCGCTGGCCCGCAGACCGAGGCAAGATCAAGGGTCTGGCGTACCGCGAAGGCGACGAGATCGTGGCGACCCAGGCGGCGCCCACGGTCAAGAACCTCGACGGGATCGACCCGGACTGGACCATCCTCGAATGGGACAAATACATCTACGTGCCGCTGGGCGTGAAGGTGGCGATCCCCAACATGGCACGGGGGTGCCCGTTCACCTGTTCGTTCTGTTCGCAGTGGAAGTTCTGGCGCGACTACCGCGTGCGCGACCCGAAGAAGGTGGTCGACGAGATCGAGCGGCTGGTGAACGACCACGGCGTCGGCTTCTTCATCCTCGCCGACGAGGAACCCACCATCAACAAGAGGAAGTTCGTGGAGTTCTGCCAGGAGCTGATCGACCGGGGCCTGCCCGACAAGATCAAGTGGGGCATCAACACCCGCGTCACCGACATCTACCGCGACCGCGACCTTCTCACCTTCTACCGCAAGGCCGGGCTGGTCCATGTGAGCCTCGGCACCGAGGCCGCGGCGCAGTTGAAGCTCGACCAGTTCAACAAGGAGACCACGGTGGCCGAGAACAAGGAGGCGATCCGCCTGCTGCGCGAGGCCGACATTTTCACCGAGGCGCAGTTCATCGTAGGCCTCGACAACGAGACCAAGGAGACGCTGGAGGAAACCTTCCAGATGGCCTGGGACTGGCAGCCCGACCTTGCCAACTGGTCGATGTACACGCCCTGGCCCTTCACCCCGCTCTATCAGGAGCTTGGCGACAAGGTGGAGGTGTTCGACTTCTCGAAATACAACTTCGTGACGCCGATCATGAAGCCCGACGCGCTGACGCGGGGCGAGCTTCTGGACGGCGTGATGAAGAACTACCGCCGCTTTTACATGCGCAAGGCGCTGTTCCATTACCCGTGGCGCGGCACCGGTTTCCGCCGCCGCTACCTGCTGGGCTGCCTGAAGGCATTCCTTAAGGCGGGGGTGCAGCGCACGTTCTATGACCTCGGGAAGGTTGGCTACTGGGGGCCGCAGACCAAGGACACCGTGCATTTCGACTTTGACGCGAGCCGGACCATCGCGCCCGCGCAGGTCGCCGACTGGGAGGCGGCTGCAGACCGCGCCCGCAAGCACAAGGAGCGTCAGGAGGCGCTGCGCGCGCAGGGCAAGGAGCGCGCGCTGGAGCGCAACGCGACCAAGGTGACGGCCTGCGGCGGCGGCACCGAGCAGATGGCTGAGTTCCGCATCCCCGAGGGGGAGCGCGTGCATTGAGCGCGGCCGCAGGCCAGATCGGGCCAAATGCTCTGTTGCAGCTTGCGCCGGTTCTGGAGAAGCACGGCGGGCGGGCGCTGCGGGACGCGGTGTTCTTTGCCGGAGGCGTGCGAGAAGATGTTCGGACCGATGGGTTGATTCCCGAAGGACCGGTTGCCGAGGTACATCGGGCGATGCGACGGCTGTTGCCCGAACGGGCGGCTGCGCTTGCAAGGGAAGCAGGGGTGGGGACAGCCGACTACATTCTTGCGAACCGCATTCCGCGCGTCGCGCAAGGGGTGCTGCGGATGCTGCCAAAGAGGGTGGCTGCGAGGCTGCTGGCAAAGGCCATCGCTCGGAATGCCTGGACGTTTGCGGGTTCGGGAAAGTTTCGGATCGCCTCGTTCAGCCCGATTGTCTTTGAGCTTGCCGACAATCCTGTGGTCCGCGGCGAGCAGTCCGACACGCCGCTCTGTCACTGGCATGCCGCGGTGTTCGAGCGGCTGTTTCAGGTACTGGTTGACCCGGCGGGAAGCGTTCGCGAGACACGCTGTTGCGCCTGTGCCGCACCCAGTTGCAGGTTCGAGTTTCATTTCGGCCAGACTGTTCTGGCATCGTCGGCGCGTCGCTCTGGTTGACGCAAGGGGCATATGATCCTGTCGCAGCGGCGCTTGCCCCTTTCGGCGTGGTGCTTGTCGTCCTATATGCAATGCCACGGTATTCATTTGTGGACATTGAGCAGATGGCCGCCTCCAAGGTTGACGATGGTCGCATGGCGATCCGCAAGGGCTATCTCGGGCCGCTCGCCGTGATTCAGGTGCTTCGTGCAGTAGAAACGTTGCACGGAGCCCGTGCCCGCGACCAGATCATGCAAGAGGCGGCGTTGCGCCGGTCTCCTGAGTGGAACGAGCCTGTCCGCGAAGAAAAGGTGGCGCGGCTTCACCAGGCGCTGCGGCGAAGGTTCCCCGACGAAGCGGATGCTATTGCGGCGCAGGCGGGCCGGGCGACGACCGACTATCTGCTCGACCACCGCATTTCCAAACGGGCGCAACAGCTGCTTCAGAATGCGCCCAAGGCCGTGGCCGCCTGGCTTCTGCGGCAATCGCAGAAGCAGAACGCGCGCGCGTTCGGTGGCAGCGGCGAGTTCGTGTTCCTGAGCGCGACCGTCTTCGAGCTTCGCAACAATCCTGTCCTGAAAGGCGAAAGCGCCAAGGCACCGGTATGTCATTTCCACGCAGCCGCCTTTGAACGGATGTATCAGCGGCTGGTCGATGCCCAGATCATCTGCCGCGAGATTGCGTGCAAGGCCGCCGGAGCCGCGGCCTGCCGGTTTGAACTGAGCTACGCGCCGGCCACCTGAACCGCGCGCCGGCGTGGGGGTCTTGGCAGCGTGGCGACTTTTCCATCAGCCTGTGCGTCGGAGTAAAGGTAATCGCGCGTCAGAGGCACAGACTCCTGTCGGTGCGCGAGCTGGATCTGGAAGACGCATTGGCCATGGTGACGGAATGTCATCTCGGAAGCGACCAGGTAGTAGCGCCACATCCGGCAGAAACGCTCATCGTAAAGGGCGCGAACCTTGTCGATGTTCGCCTCGAACCTCGCGCGCCAGTGGCGGAGGGTTTCTGCATAATGGAGGCGCCAGACCTCGATATCGGTTGTGTAGAGGTCACTGTCCTGGATGGCGGGCATCACCTCGGACAGGGCGGGGACGTAGCCGCCGGGGAAGATGTACTTGGTGATCCATGGACTGGTGAGACCGGGGCGACCGGACCGTCCGATGGTGTGTATCAGCGCCACGCCGTCGGGGGCCAGAAGGTCAGCCACCTTGCCGAAATACGCGCGATAGTGGGGCACGCCGACGTGTTCGAACATCCCCACCGAAACGATCCGGTCGAACCGGCCTTCAACGGCGCGGTAATCCATCAGGCGGATGTCGACGCGGTCGTCGAGCCCCGCTTCGGCCACGCGCCGTGTTGCGACGCGGTGCTGTTCCTCGGACAACGTGACGCCCGTGACCTGCGCGCCATGATCGCGCGCAAGTGTCAGCGCCATGCCACCCCAGCCGCAGCCGATGTCGAGCACGCGCAGGCCGGGCTGGAGGCGGAGTTTTGCGGCGATGTGGGCCTTTTTCTGCGCCTGCGCTTGTTCGAGCGTGTCGTCGCCCGTGCGAAAATAGGCGCAGGAGTATTGCCGGTCGGTGTCCAGGAACAGGTCATAGAGCGCGCCGGACAGATCGTAGTGATGGGCGACATTGGCACGGGCGCGGTGGGCGGGATTGAACTGGCTGACGATCCGAAGGATGCGCTGTGCGCGGCTCAGCGGATAGCGCCACCAGTCTGCACGACCGGCGTTCGAGTTGGAGAGTAGGAGTGCCAGCAGGCCGGGCAGGTCATCGTTCGTGATCGTGAGCGTTCCGTCCATGTAGCCCTCGCCCAATGTCATGTCCGGGGCGCGAACAAGACGGCCGGGCAGGGCAGGATTCAGGAGCTGGACCGCGACGGGCCGGGCGGTCATGTCGCCGTAGGAGGTGACCGTGCCGTCGGGCATGGTCACGACCAAGTGGCCCTCGCGCACAAGGCGACGCAAAAGTTTGTCGAGAACGGATACCCACATGTGAGGCCGGTCGCGGTGAATATCGGGCGTTTCTAGCATTTCGGAGGAGTGTGACAAGCCTCGTCTCGCTTCTGCCGGTGTTCCCTGGTGGCAACGCCGTCGCCGTCGCTTCGGTTCCGCCAACGTCCCTTGACTTCGCCCGCATCCCGCGCTTGATCGGCGACGTCGCAAAAACGCCCGTGAAGGGGACATCCCATGAACGCCTATCGCAGCCACACCTGCGCGGAACTGAACAGCACCCATGTGGGCCAGACGGTGCGTCTGGCAGGCTGGGTGCACCGGGTGCGCGACCATGGCGGCGTGCTGTTCGTTGACCTGCGCGACCATTACGGCATCACACAGGTGATCGCAGACGGCGATTCGCCCGCCTTTGCCGCGATCGAAAATGTGCGGGCCGAGTGGGTGGTGCGTATCGACGGGCGGGTGAAGGCGCGCGATGCGTCGTTGGTCAACCCCAAGCTCGCCACGGGTGAGATCGAGGTCTATGCGACGGGCCTGACCGTGCTCGGGGCGGCGGACGAGCTGCCGATGCCCGTGTTCGGCGATGTGGATTACCCGGAAGAAACCCGGCTGACCTACCGCTTCCTCGACCTGCGGCGCGAGAAGCTGCATCAGAACATGATGCTGCGCTCGAACGTGGTGCGGAGCATCCGCAACCGGATGTGGGCGCAGGGCTTCAACGAGTTCCAGACGCCGATCATCACGGCGTCGTCGCCGGAGGGGGCGCGCGACTTTCTCGTGCCGTCGCGGCTGCATCCGGGCAAGTTCTACGCGCTGCCGCAGGCGCCGCAGCAGTTCAAGCAGCTGATCATGGTGGCGGGGTTCGACCGCTACTTCCAGATCGCGCCCTGCTTCCGCGATGAAGACCCGCGCGCCGACCGCTCGCCCACGGATTTCTACCAGCTTGACGTGGAGATGAGCTTTGTCGAGCAGGAGGATGTGTTCGCCGCCGTGCAGCCGGTGATCCAGGGGCTGTTCGAGGAGTTCGCGCCGACGAAAAAGGTCGTCGCCGACTGGCCGCGCATCGCCTACCGGGATTCGCTGCTGTGGTATGGCTCGGACAAGCCGGACCTGCGCAACCCGATCAAGATGCAGGTGGTGAGCGAGCATTTCCGCGGCTCGGGCTTCGCGATCTTCGCCAAGCTGCTGGAGAACGAGGGCACCGAAGTGCGGGCGATCCCGGCGCCGAAGGGTCCGTCGGGCGAACCGGTCGGGCGGAAGTTCTGCGACCGGATGAACGCCTTCGCCCAGAAGGAAGGTCTGCCGGGGATGGGGTATATCTTCTGGCGGGAGGCCGAGGATGGATCGGGCATGGAAGCCGCCGGACCGCTCGCCAAGAACATCGGGCCAGAGCGGACCGAGGCGATCCGGCAGCAACTCGGTCTCGAGGTCGGCGATGCCGCCTTCTTCCTCGGTGGCAAGCCGGAGCAGTTCGAGGCGGTCGCGGGGCGGGCGCGCAACGAGATCGGGCGCGAGTTGGGGCTGGCCGAGACGGACACCTTCCGCTTCGCCTGGATCGTCGATTTCCCGATGTACGAGAAGACCGACGACGGCAGGATCGACTTCAGCCACAACCCGTTCTCGATGCCGCAGGGCGGGCTGGAGGCGTTGATGGGCGATCCGCTGAAGGTCTATGCCTATCAGTACGACCTGGCCTGCAACGGCTATGAGCTGATCTCGGGCGGCATCCGCAACCACAAGCCCGAGATCATGTTCAAGGCGTTCGAGCTGGCGGGGTATCCGGCGTCCGAGGTGGAGAAGCGCTTCGGCGGCATGGTCAAGGCCTTCCGCTACGGCGCGCCGCCCCACGGCGGCTGTGCGGCGGGCATCGACCGGATCGTGATGCTGCTGGCCGACGAGGCGAACATCCGCGAGGTCATCATGTTCCCGATGAACCAGCGCGCCGAGGACCTGCTGATGGGCGCGCCGAGCGAGCCGCTGAACGAGCAGTTGCGCGAGTTGCGGCTTGCGGGTCGTGCCGAAGGAGGCGTGATGCCACCACTCTACACCGCTTCGGTCCCCGTCTTCCTGCACTACCTCGACAGGTCGCAGGCGCTGCTCGACAAGCTGGGCGGGCGGGAAGAGGTGCTGGTGGCGCGGCTGGCACCGGACATGTTCACAACGGGGCAGCAGATGGCCACGGCGGCGGGCTTCGCGCTGCGGGTGGCCTATCCGCTGGCGGGGCGGGCGCTGCCGGGTGCGAGAGGAGCCTGCGCCCGACATGGCGGGGCTGCGCGCACGGATTGGTGCAACGCGCGCGGCTCTGGTCGGGCTTGAGCCGGCTGAGTTCGAAGGGGCCGAGGTGCGGCGCATCCGGCACCGGGCGGGATTTGCGCAACTGGATCAGGACGGCGCAAGCTTCCTGCACCTGTTCGGGATGCCGAACTTCCTGTTTCACACCGCCATGGCATTTGCCATCCTGCGCAGCCAGGGGATCGAGATCGGCAAGGCCGATTTCGATGGCCTGCACGACTATCCGCACGGGTTCCGCTTCTAGACCTCGCGTCTCGGGCGGCTGCCGGGCTTCGGATCCGCCCGACTGCAGATGCTTTGCCATTGATCGCACCCGACGCCGCCCGCATAAGCGCGGAAGGGATTGAGGAGGCGCATGATGCAGGACGAGCGGCGGTTCGGGGCGGACGTGCCGGGGTTCGTACCCCCGCCATGGCCGGGGCTGGAGGCGCTGGAGGGCCGCCATGTGCGGCTGGAGCGGCTGGACGCCGACAAACATGCGGCGGACCTGTTCCGCGCATTCAGCGCCGATGACGCGATCTGGGACTATCTGCCCTATGGCCCCTTCGCCTCGGCCTCAGCCTATCACCGCTGGGCGAAGGAGAAGGAAGGCAGCACCGACCCCGCCTTCTATGCGATCCGCAACCTCGAGACCGGGCATTGCGGCGGGGTCGCGAGTTACCTGCGGATCACGCCCGAGATGGGCTCCATCGAGGTGGGGCACATCTGTCTGGCGCCCGAGGCGCAGCGCGGCGTGGTGTCGACCGAGACGATGTACCTGATGATGCGCTGGGCCTTCGAGGCGGGGTATCGCCGCTATGAATGGAAGTGCGATGCGCTGAACATTCCCTCGCGCCGCGCGGCGCAGCGGCTGGGGTTCAGTTATGAGGGAATCTTCCGGCAGGCCGCCATCGTGAAGGGTCGCAACCGGGATACGGCATGGTTTGCCTGCATCGACAGCGAATGGCCCGCGCTGAAGGAGTGTTTCGAGGCCTGGCTGGCGCCGTCGAATTTCGACGCCAGAGGTCGGCAGCGCGAGCGGCTGTCGGACCTGACGCGCCTGGTCCGGGCCGCATCGGACCCCGTCCTGGGCGGCTGAGGCGGGTGGTCAATGACCGCCCGACAGGACCAGCGTGCGAACCGGCATGAGCAGCGCCTGAAGCCGCAGCAGCAGCGCGTGGACAAGGCCCACGGTATCGACCGCATGGAGCCACAGGGCCTCGCCCGAACCGACGTTTGCATCCGCAAGGCGGTCATGGTTGCTGGTGTAGACGTTCACGATGCAACTGCTGCCGGGGGGCATCCCATTGAATTCGGTGGGATAAAGCGGCTCGAGAAAGACCGTCAAGGAGCCCGGCGCGCGCGCGGCGGCGGTCAGGTCCACCAACTGGTCGGCGGTCCGCATCTGGCCCGAGGCGATGACGCCCTGCACATCGGTGACGACAAGCGAGAGCACCTCGAAGGGTTTGGCCACGCAGGCTGCCTCGCCGATCATGCCGGCATGAAGGACGGGGGCCTCGATCTGGTCGAAACCGGCCTGGATCGCGCTTTTGCCCGCGTTGATTGGGATCAGCAGGCCCGCGGGGCGCATGAACGGGTTCACGATGTCGCCTGGGCGGAGCATGAACTGCTCCACCCGCCCGTCCACGCCCGCATAGACGGTGGTCTTGGCAAGCTCGACCTCGGCTTGCGCCATGGCGGCGCGCGCGCTGTCGCGTTGGGCGGGAAGCTGGGCCGAGATTTGCGCGTCAAGTGACGCGAGGTTTGCCTCGGCCACCTGCACGCCTGCACGGCGGCCGTTGACCACGTTCTGCAGCCGGTCGATCTCGCGCTGGCTGACGGTGTTTGCGTTGCGCTTCTGGATTTCCAGCTTCGTGTCCAGTTCGTCCTGCGCCTGTTGCAGCGCGCTCAGCGCTTCGTCGATCTTGCCCCGAGCGGTGGCGCGGTCGGTCTGGGCAACGATGATCGCTGCTTCCGCCTCGGCCACGCGGGCCTGGGCGGCGGCGACGGCAGCCCGCTGGGCGGAGGCGTCAAGCGAGAAGATCGGTTCGCCTGCCTTCACGTCCTGGCTGAGGCCGACATAGACCTTTTCCACGCGGCCCGATGCCTCTGGCAGAATTGGGATGGTTCGGAAATAGCTGACGGCAGAGGTCGACGACGGGTGGTAGAAAAAGACCACCGTTATCAGCGCAAGCGTCAGAAGCACGCAGCCGGTGATGCCCCAGCGCAGCTCGTACCAGACCGAGGTGATCGTGATCTCGCGCCCGATGCGCTTGTCCTGCGCGAAGCGGCGATAGAGAAAGTCGGGCAGGATGGTGACCATCGAACACAGAAGAAGTTCCAGCATCGGTCAGACCCCTTCGGCGGGCCGGGAGGCGGGAATAGCCTCGTCCGGCTCCTCGGGCGGGTCGGGTTTTCGCTCGGGCGGCGCCATCCTGTCGAGCGCGCGCGCCATCGAGCGGAGCGGCTGGCCGAAATCGGGCACGTCGATCAGCGCGAGCAGCAGAGCCGCGATCCAGAAGATGTGGTTATGTGTGAAAAGTGCTACCAGCGTCAGCACACCGACGATCTGAAGCTGAATTTTGTTCGATCTATGCGCCATGTGCTCCGGCAGGGCGTGCAGGCGAAGATAGAGCGTACCGAAGGCGAACAGCAGAAAGAGCAGGAAAACCGCTGCCGCCGTCATAAGCCCGTCGGTCTGATCGGGGGCGGTGACAAACCAGGGGATGTGATCGGTCGCCGCTGCGTGAACGGTTGCGCCAAGGTCAGCCAATGGAGATCCCCGCACCCGGTTCCTGCGGGAAAGAGTTAACCGCCGTGAAGGGCCGCTGGCAAGGACGGATCGCTACCAGCGTTGGTGGACATGGGGCGCGATGCGGGTCGTGTAAATCTCGCGCAGGGCGGCCATGGTGGCTGGGGGAAGAGGGGCCAGCGAATCCGCCCCGGCGTTGGCGAGTGCCTGGTCCGGGCGGCGGGCGCCGGGAATGACTGTCGAGACGGCCTCCTCCATCAGGATCCAGCGCAGCGCGAACTGCGCCATGGTCGCGCCCTGCGGCACCAGCGGGCGGATCGCCTCGACCGCGTCGAGCGCCACGTCATAGGGGACGCCCGAGAAGGTCTCGCCCATGTCGAAAGCCTCGCCATGGCGGTTGAAGGCGCGATGGTCGTCGGCGGCAAAGGTGCTGCCGGAGGTCATCTTGCCGGTGAGCATTCCGCTGGCGAGCGGGACGCGGACGATGATCGCCACGCCTTTCGCCCGAGCCTGCGGGAAGAAAAGCGCTGCGGGGCGCTGTCGGAAGATATTGTAGATGATCTGCACCGAGGCGACGCCCGGAAACTCGATGGCCTTCAACGCCTCTTCGATCTTTTCGACCGAGACGCCATAGGCCGCGATCTTGCCGCGCGCCTTCAGGTCGTCGAGCGCGTCGAAGACCCGCGCATCATAGTAGACCGAGGTCGGCGGACAGTGGAGTTGGACAAGATCGAGCATGTCCATCCCAAGATTGGCGCGGCTGCGGTCGATGAAGGATTCGAGATTTGCAAGGGTGTAACCTTCGGCCACATGCGGGCTGAGGCGACGGCCCGCCTTGGTGACGACGAAGGGGCGGGCGTCGGTGCGTTCGGCAAGAACGGCACGGATCAGGCGTTCCGAGCGCCCGTCGCCATAGACATCCGCAGTGTCGAGGAAGGTAACGCCACTGTCGAGCGTCGCATGGAGCGTCGCCTTCGCGTCGACCTCGGACACATTGCCCCACGACCCGCCGATGGCCCAGGCACCGAAGCCGATCGCGGTCACGTCGCGGCCGGTGCGACCGAAGGGGCGGGTGGACAGGGTCATCGCGGTCTCCTTGCGCCTTGTTCGCCCTGTCTTAAGGCATTTCGCGCCGAGGTCGAGGCAAACCGACCCGTGGATCTAGCGAAAGGCCCCCGGCACGGTGGCGAGCCGCTCACCCACGAGGGCTGCGAGCCCTGGCAGGCCCGCCTCATGTGCCGCCGCTTCATGTGCCGCACGGGCGAGCGGCTTGTCATGGGCGCTTTGCGCGAGGCTACCGAGAAAGCCCGCTACATACTGTCGCTGGGTGGCTCCGCGTGCGGCGGCCAGCAAAGCCGCCGCATGGGCCAGGTCGTCGCGCAGCGCAAGCGTGTCGGGGTGCAGGGGGGTGGCGGGACTGTCTTCCGGGGAGGCGACGGGACCGGGAAGCAGGCGCAGGATGGCCCGCTGGAAGGCGCCCAGGTTCTCAGGCGGCTTGGGCAGGAATGCAGCCGCCCCCGCGGCGAGGCCCAGTATCTCGCCTGACGGATCGCCGCTGGTGGCAAGGACGGCGGGGCTCGTTCCCTTTTCGCGCGACAGGGCGCGGATCAGGTCTGCCCCGTCGCCATCGGGCAGTCCTAGGTCGACGATCACCACGTCGGGGCGGTACAGCGACAGGTGGCGCGCGGCGGCCTGCAGCGTTTCCGCCCGGCGCAGGCGCGCGCCGGAGCGCTGGCAGAGCAGGCGCAGCGCCTCAGAGGCGAAGCGGCTGTCTTCGACGGTAAGGATGGTGACGCCGTGAAGCGGCAACAGGCGGCGCGCAGAACTCGTTTCAGACGCGGCGAGGGCGGTGGTATCGGGCATCGGCGGGCCTTTCCGGGACAGGGCCTTGCGGCGATTGGCAACACGGTCGAGTGCAACAGATCATCCTTTGCATCCGGTAAATGCGCGCATCCGGTCTGCATCAGCGCCTGCGACGGCGCGCCCCTTGCCCCCTGCCGCCCCGCGCCGCATAACCGGGCAATCCAAACGACGGAGCCTTGCCATGATCGGTCGCCTGAACCACGTCGCCATCGCCGTTCCAGATCTGGAGTCGGCGGCCGCGCAATATCGCGGCACGCTGGGTGCCCGGGTCGGTGCGCCGCAGGACGAGCCGGACCACGGCGTGACGGTCGTGTTCATCGACCTGCCGAACACCAAGATCGAACTCCTATGTCCCCTGGGCGATGCCTCGCCCATCAAAGGGTTCCTCGAGAAGAACCCGGCGGGCGGGATCCACCACATCTGCTATGAGGTCGACGATATCCTGGCGGCGCGCGACCGCCTGAAAGCCTCGGGTGCGCGGGTTCTGGGATCGGGTGAGCCGAAGATCGGCGCGCATGGCAAGCCGGTCCTGTTCCTTCACCCCAAGGATTTCAACGGCTGCCTTGTGGAACTGGAACAGGTCTGATGTCGATCACCGCCGTCATCGTTGTCTACGCCGTGACGTGGTTCATGGTGTTCTTCATCGTGCTGCCGATCCGCTTCGTCTCGCAGGGGGATGCAGGCTCGGTCGTGCCGGGCACGCCGCCGGGGGCGCCAGCGGAAGAAAACGTGAAGCGCAAGGCCTGGATCACGACGGGGTTTGCGACGGTGATCTGGGCGCTGATCTGCGCGATCATCCTGTGGGGCGGAATTTCAGTGCGCGACTTCGATTTTAACGGCGTGATGGGGCCTGCCCCTGCAACCGATGGAACAGGTGGGTGAAAGTCGCGGCGCCGAGCACCGGCACCAGCAGGTTGACCACCGGGATCGAGAGCGGCGCGGCCATCAGCGCCCCGGCAAGCCAGAGCGTGCCCGCATTGCGCTTGCGCAGCGCACGCGCGCCGTCGCGCCCGAGATGGCGCATCGCTGCCAGCGTGAAGTATTCCCGCCCCAGCAGGTAGCCGTTGACTGCCCAGAAGACGAGCGGGATGAACGGACCGGCGAAGAGGTAGAGGATCAGCGCGAGTATGTTCGCGACCAGGATCACACCGAAGAAGTTCACCGAGTTCGAGCAGCGCCGTGACGAACGGCACGCGCGGAGGCACGGCGACCTGCGGGTAGTGGCGCTCCTCCACCGCCTCGGCCACATCGTCCAGGAAGAAGCCCGAAAACGCCGAGGCGACGGGCACCATCAGGAAGACCGAGAGGAGCAGCACCAGCGGGATCGCGCCCCAGGACAGCGCGCGGTCGATGCCCCCGACCGGCCCCCACCACGGCAGCGTGATCTGGTCGGGCACGAAGACGCCGATCGCGCCGAGGAACAGAAGGTAGATCCCGATCAGCAGGCCGACAGTCAGACCCAGCCCGAGCCAAAGCACGCGCTGGAAGCGCGGATCGCCCAGTTGATTGAGGGCGGCCATGAACGAGCCGAGGATCATTCGGCCATCCAGGTGGTCAGCCGTGCGATGTCGGGGCGGGGACGGTCTGGGGGTGTCACGGTCGGCGTGCCGATATGGACGATTCCCGCCACGAATTCCTGGGGGGCGAGGCCGAACCCCTCGGCTGCAAAGGTCGCGTCCTGCGAGGGCCAGCCCGAAAGCCAGTTCGCGCCCCAACCCGCCGCTGTTGCGGCGTTCACCAGAGCAAGGCAGACGGCCCCGGCGGAGAGCGTCTGCTCGATCTGCGGAATCTTCTCGGACGGTTTGGGGCTGGCAACAACCACGACGGCCAGGTGGCCTGCGTCGAACTGACCGCGGCCCTTGGCGATCTTTTCGTCCTCCAGCCCAAGCGCGCGGGCGCGAGCTTCGGCGAGCCCTGCAAGGCGAGCCATGGCGGGGCGCTCCAGCACGATGAAGCGCCACGGCTCCAGCTTGCCATGGTCCGGAGTGCGGGCCGCGGCGGTGAGGAGCGGGGTCAGTTCATCCCTGGTGGGGACGGGCGCGGTGAAGGTCTTGGCGGGAAGGGATTGACGCGTCAGCAGGAAGTCGAGCGCGGCAAGGTTCGGGGTCGGCATGAGGCATCCTTGGTTGGGGGTCCGGCGTTGAACGCTGGCCGGTCGCCGCTTCCGTCGCAACATCGGCGGGCGGGTGCGGTCTTGCAAGGGGGGCTCAGGAAAGGGCGGTGGCCAGGTCGTCGATCCAGCGCCCGACAAAGGCATCGAAACGTGGACCAGGCTGGCGGCGGGCGAGGGTATCGGCCAGGGGGTCGGGAGCGGCGATGGAACTGCCCGTCAACTCTTCAAGCACCGCATGGCCACAGAACGGCACGTAGACCTCGGAATAGCCACCCTCGTGCGCCAGCATCAGGCGACCGTCGCAGAGATCGTCTGCCGCCTGTCTGACCATCCGCGTCATCTGGCGGAAGGTGTCTGCGGTGGCCATCATCCGCGACAGCGGATCGACTGCCGCCGCGTCATACCCACAGGCGACGATGATCGCGTCGGGGCGGAACCGGTGCAGGGCGGGCAGGACGAGCCGGTTCATCGCCTGAAGATATCCGGTGTGGCCCGTGCCGGGGGGCAGGGGGATGTTGATGTTCGCGCCGAAGCCCGCGCCGTCGCCACGCACCTCGGCCCCGCCGGTGTCGAGCGGATAGTTGTGTTCCTGATGCAGCGAGATCGTCAGCACTTCGGCCCGGTCGATGAAGATTGCCTCGGTCCCGTTGCCGTGGTGCACATCCCAGTCCACCACGGCAAGTCGCGCCGCGCGGCCAGATGACAGGGCGGCCTTGATGGCGATCGCAATGTTGGCGAGCAGGCAGAAGCCATTGGGAAAATCGGGCAGGCAGTGATGACCCGGCGGGCGCGAAAGGGCATAGGCATTGCGCGCCCGCCCGTCGAGGACCGAAAAGAGTGCGGCTTTGGCGAGGCCGGCGGAAAGCGCGGCAATCTCGAACCCGCCGCGACCGAAGGGGGTGCGCAGACCAAGTTCGCCGCCGCCAGAATCGGACAGCGCCTTGAAATCGCGAAGATATGTCTCGGGGTGGACACGCGCGAGGTCGGTCCAGTCGGCGGGGTCGGCCGACTGCATGTCGAGGTCGCGGATCAGGCCGGTCGCCTCGACCAGGTTCTTCAGCCGCCGCTTTGTTTCCGGGTTCTCCGGCAGGCCGCCGGCCAGCGGCTGCACGAGTCCCCCGACCGGCAGCGTGAAGGCGTAGTTGCCCCCGCCATGCCAGAAGCAGCGCTCGTCGGTGAAGAATGCGGTCGTCATTGTTGCGGCCCCCTGCCTTTGGCGGAAGCCTAAGGGCCAGCGGGACCATTGACCAGTGGGGCGGCCCGGGGCGGCGATCCCCGTGTGACTTAGGCGCGGACGCGTGACGGCAGGCCGCCGAGTCTGCCCCGGCCACCGGACGTAAGCCGACCACCGGCCGGAACATGGACCGGCGCGGCGTCGTTGGCCGTGGTATTGAGATTCGCCGCTTTGAGCGTGACCTTGTCACTACCCGCCGCGCATTCGGAGAATTGTAGTTGCTCTGGCAACAATATTTATTTCATGAAAATATTGTGTTTAATTATGAAACAATACCTGCGCGGCAGAAGCTCTTGCCGCGCGGCTGGCATGCGGACTACATCCAGATCCAGCGGGGGGCGCCTGCCACCACGAGTCACCTCTCAGAAGGGATCGACATGACCGATGAGCCGCCGCTGGCATCAGGAACCCTGATCGCCGTTCGCGTGACGCCCAATGCGGGGCGCGAGCAGGTTACGTTGGATGGCAGCCGCTATATGATCCGCGTGACTGTCGCGCCCGAGGATGGCAAGGCCAACAAGGCCGTTACGAAGCTGTTGGCGAAGGCGCTGCGCCTCCCGCCCAGTCGGCTGACGCTGCTCAGGGGGGCCACGGACCGCGACAAGGTGTTCCGGGTGGACTAGCCCTTGGGTGTCAGCCGGTAGCTGCCCTCGGGCAGGTTCAGTGCTGCGGCAAGTTCGCGGACCTGGGCGTTGGACAGCGTGATCTTCAGCACCTCGTCCGTGCGGGGATCGAGCTGTTCGATCGTCACGCAATCCTCGAACGCGAGGATGGTGACATCTTCCTGCAGGTTCACCGCCCCCTCATCCACAAGGGTGATCACGGTCGCGTCGAAGTCGTGCTCGATGGTAAACATGCGCGGAAGCTTACGCGGGGCGCCGGCAAGGCTCAATGGATTCGCAGCGCGCCAAGCAATTCGGCGTGAAGGGGCTGCATCCGCCGCGCAGGCTTGATAGCGTTGCTGCAAAAGACGGGCAGGAGCGGTGCAGGTGGCAGGGCGTTGGCTGGTTTGGCTAGGACTGGTGGCTTTGCTTTCGGGCTGTGCCGTGCCTCAGGGCGCGCCGCTGCCCGCACCGGTCGTCTCCGCCCGACCGGGCACACCGGAATATGCGGCGCAGAACTTTACGCAGGTGGTGGAGAGGGTCGCGCCCGTGGCGAGCGCCATCTGCCGCGAACGGACGCGCAACGTGCCCTGCGATTTCACCATCGCGATAGATGACCGGATCGACGCGCCCCCGAACGCCTTTCAGACGCTGGACGACGCGGGCCACCCGATCCTCGTGTTCACCATCTCGCTGATTGCGGATGCCCGCAATCCCGACGAACTGGCCTTCGTGATGGGGCACGAGGCCGCCCATCACATCGCGGGCCACATGGAGCGCCAGCAGAACGAGGCGCTGGCGGGGGCCATCGTGGCGGGCACCCTCGCCACGCTGGGCGGAGCCGACGCGGCAGCGGTGCAGGCAGCGCAGGACATGGGCGCGCAGATCGGCGCGCGCCGCTACTCGAAGACGTACGAACTGGAGGCCGACGCGCTTGGCACCGAGATTGCATGGCGCGCGGGCTTCGATCCGATTCGCGGGGCGCAGTTCTTCGGGCGAATCCCCGATCCGGGCGACAAGTTCCTGGGCACCCATCCGCCCAATGCGCAGCGCATGGCCGTTGTCCGGCAGACGATGTCCACGCTGAACTGAACTTGATCTGGATCAAGGCGCGAATGCCCGAGCGCGCGCAGCGTCAGGGCGAGCGCTGCGGGATCGCGCGCCGAAGGAGGAGCGCCGCGATGATCGGGATTTCGACAGGATCGGAGGCTTGGGGGCTGACCAAGGCGATGGCCCGCCGCGTCGGCGTCGATCTGCCCACGGCAATCGTCGAGGGGTGGCTCACCCGGCCCGAGGTGTCTCGCCTCGTCTGTGCCTGCGAGCGCTGCGGGCTGACGCCGCTCTGCGCGGATTGGCTCGCCGTGCCACGCCAGCCCGACCTTCCTGCCTATTGCCGGAACAAGGACGAGATCGAAGCCCTGGCCTGAGGCTGGCCGTGCCCGCCTTGGCCCGCTAGACTGGCTCCATGCGCCAGATCCTCAACGTGGTCAGCGACCGCGGGTCGCGCTATGCCGTCTCGGGCGGGCCTGCTGCCGACCGGGCCGCGGTCGAGGCCTTTCTTGTGACGCTCAAGACCGACCGCCGCTTTGCCAGGGCCACGCACAACAGCTGGGCCGTGGTTTTCGCCGATGGCGGGCCGCTGAAGAGCGACGACGGCGAGGCCGGGGCGGGGGCAGTGATCCTGCGGATGCTCGAGCGGGCGGAGTTGCGGGATCATGTCGTTGTCGTGACGCGCTGGTATGGCGGCACGCAACTGGGTGGCGACCGGTTCCGCCACGTCGTCTCGGCCGTCCGCGCCTATCTGGAGGCCGGGGGCCGGGCCGCCTGACCATTTGCGGGAGGTTTCGCACAAGCCATGAAGGTCATGCCGGGACATGGCAGACCGATGGTTGCCCCGCGGCCCGCCACCAGCGCTTGCGGCGTTCTGGCGCGGTGAAAGGAAAGGTTTGCTTTGCGTCCGGCAAAGGCGCATGAGCCAAGGGTGGCGCATCCTGTGTCGCACAGCGAAAGGCACGACGATGGCCGCCCCGAACGATCCCACCCCCAAGCCGAAACTCTATTCGATCATGGACGACGTGCCCGCGGTTCCCCGCAAGTACAGCGCCGCGACGCTGCTCGCGGCCCGCACCGGCCAGCCGATCCCGACCGACACCCGGCCCACGCCCGCAAAACCCTGATCCGCGTGTGGGTCAGCCGGGGACGACCCGGCCCCACAGGTCATACTCGCCCGCGTCCTCGACCGTCACGGTCACGAGGTCGCCGGGCCTGAGGCCGTCGAACCCCTCGTCGATGAACAGGTTGCCGTCGATCTCGGGGGCATCGGCCATGGTGCGGCAGGTCGCGCCCTCGTCGTCCACCTCGTCGACGATCACCTGAAGCGTCTGGCCGACCTTGGCCGCCAGCTTCGCCTCGGAAATCGCCTGCGCCTTCGCCATGAAGCGGTCCCAGCGGTCCTGCTTCACCTCGTCCGGCACATGGTCGGGCAGGGCGTTGGACCGCGCGCCTTTCACGTTCTCGTACTGGAAGCAGCCGACGCGGTCGAGCTGCGCCTCGTCCATCCAGTCGAGCAGGGTCTGGAACTCCGCCTCCGTCTCGCCGGGATAGCCCACGATGAAGGTGGAGCGCAGCGTGATGTCGGGGCAGGCGCGCCGCCAGGCCGCGATCTCGTCCAGCGTCCGGGCCGCCGCTGCGGGGCGGGCCATGCGGCGCAGCGTGTCGGGGTGGGCGTGCTGGAAGGGAATGTCGAGATAGGGCAGCACCAGCCCCCGAGCTGTGGGCGGCCATCAGCGGGATCAGGTCGCGCACATGCGGGTAGGGGTAGACGTAGTGCAGGCGCACCCAGGCCCCCAGCCCGCCCAGTTCGCGGGCGAGGTCGGTGATATGGGCGCGCACCTCACGCCCCTGCCAGGGCGAGCTGTCATGCTTGCGGTCCACGCCATAGGCCGAGGTGTCCTGGCTGATGACCAGAAGTTCCCGCACCCCCGCCTGAACCAGCTTTTCCGCCTCGCGCAGCACGGCGTGGGCGGGGCGGCTTTGCAGCAGGCCGCGCATGTCGGGGATGATGCAGAACTTGCACTTGTGGTTACAGCCCTCGGAAATCTTGAGATAGCTGTAGTGCCGCGGGGTGAGGGTCACGCCCGAGGCGGGCAGCAGGTCGATGAACGGGTCGGGCGCGGGCGGGACGGCGGCGTGGACCGCGTCCAGCACCTGCTCGTACTGGTGCGGGCCGGTCACGGCCAGGACGCGGGGATGGGCGCCGGTGATGTAGTCGGGTTCGGCCCCCAGGCAGCCGGTGACGATCACCCGGCCGTTCTCGCGCAAGCGCCTCGCCGATCGCGTCGAGGCTTTCGGCCTTGGCGCTGTCGAGGAAGCCGCAGGTGTTCACGATCACCGCGTCGGCGCCCTGGTAGTCGGGGCTGATCGCGTAGCCCTCGGCGCGCAGGCGGGTCAGGATGCGTTCGCTGTCCACCAGGGCCTTGGGGCAGCCGAGGCTGACCATGCCGATGGTCGGCTGGCCCGCGCGGCGCACGTCGGGGACATGGGCATGGGCGAGGTCGGGGCGGAGGCTGGGCGGGTTCTGCGACATGGGCGGGGTATACAGGATCGGCGGGGGGGTGTGAAAGGGGGGTGGCAAGGCCGCACGAAAGGCGATGTCTCACGCGGGGGACGCTTGCCAAGATGTTGATTTAAGAAACAAACCGGAAATTCGTTAAGGCGTTGGAAGGGTTTGGGGGGCTTTTCGGGCGCCGCGCGGCCCCGGTCTGCGTCGGGGTGCCGGGAGGCGGCGGGGTGAACCCCGCCCGGCGGGGAGGCGTTGCGGGGGGGTGGCGCGGCCCCGGTCTGCGCCGGGGTGCCGGGGGGCGGCGGGGTGAACCCCGCCCGGCGGGGAGGCGTTGCGGGGGGGTGGTGCGGTCCCGCGGGGGGGTGGTGCGGTCCCGGTCTGTGTCGGGGTGCCGGGAGGGTGGCGGGGTGAACCCCGCCCGGCGGGGAGGCGTTGCGGGGGGTGGTGCGGTCCCGGTCTGCGCCGGGGTGCCGGGAGGCGGCGGGGTGAACCCGCCCGGCGCAGGGGTGCCGGTAACGTTCCGTTAAGCACGAGCGGGCATCGTCGCGGCGGGGGGCCGGTCGTGCCGCCCGCCGGGGGCCGGATGAATCACCTTTACTACGGCGACAACCTGACGGTGCTGCGCGAAAGCATCCGGGATGGATCGGTGGACCTGATCTACCTCGACCCGCCGTTCAACTCCAACGCCAGCTACAACGTGCTGTTCAAGGGGCCGCAGGGGGCGGACAGCGCGGCGCAGATCGAGGCGTTCGACGACACCTGGCACTGGAACGACAGTGCCGAGGAGGCGTTCGGCGACGTGATGCGCGGCGGCAACGCGGCAGCCGGCGACGATGCTGCGCGCGATCCGCAGTTTCCTGGGCGACAATGACATGATGGCCTATCTGGCCATGATGGCGGTGCGGCTGATCGAGTTGCACCGGGTGCTGAAGCCGACCGGCAGCGCTGTATCTGCACTGCGATCCGACGGCGAGCCATTACCTCAAGATTTTGCTGGATGCGGTGTTTGGGGCGACGCAACTATCAGAACGAAATCATCTGGAAGCGAACCACGCGCCATAGCGATAGCAAGACGTGGAGCCGAGTTGCACGACACGATCTTGTTCTTACACAAAGAGTCAAGAACTTGCATTTGGAACACGCCATATACGAGCCTATGCCGAAGAATACTGTCGAACAACGTATCGCAATCGAGACGAAGACGGGCGGCGCTTACCGGCTGACGACAACCTGACCGGTCCGGACCGAGCCGCAAACATGCATGTATCGAATGGAGAGGCTTCGAACGTCCGCCAACGGTGTTGGCGATTCTCTGCGAGAGCGATGGCAGAAGCTCGATGCCGAGGGCTGGATTTGGTATCCAGGCTCGAAGCCGGGAAGCGACGTTTCCAAGCGCCGCAGTTGAAGCGTTACCTTGACGAGCAAGACGGGCAAGCGTGCTGTCAGACTGTCTGGACCGACATTCCGCCCCTCAACTCCCAAGCCCAGGAACGCCTCGGCTACCCCACCCAGAAACCCGTGGCGCTGCTGGAGCGCATCCTCAATGCCTCGTCCAATCCCGGCGACGTGGTGCTCGACCCGTTCTGCGGCTGCGGCACGACCGTGCATGCAGCGCAGAAGCTGGGGCGGCAGTGGATCGGGATCGACGTGACCCATCTTGCCATCGGGCTGATCGAAAAGCGGCTGCGCGATGCGTTCGAGGGGGTGCAGTTCACCACCCATGGCGTGCCGCAGGATCTTGCGGGCGCGCGCGACCTGGCGGCGCGGGGGCGCGACGACAAGAATTACTATTTCGAGTTCGAGAAATGGGCGCTGTCGCTGATCGCCGCCCAGCCCGGCAACCTGTCGAAGAAGGGGGCCGACAAGGGGATCGACGGCAACCTCTACTTCGGGCCGAAGCACGAGGGGCGGGCCATCGTCGCGGTCAAGGCGGGCGACAACGTGGGCGTGTCGATGATCCGCGACCTGCGCGGGGTGATCGAGCGCGAGGGCGCGGGGATCGGCGTGTTCCTGACGCTGGCCGAACCGTCGAAGCCGATGGTCACGGAAGCCGCCGGGGCGGGGCAGTTCGAGTTGCCGGGCTTGGGGCCGGTGCCGCGCCTTCAGATCGTGACCATCGAAGAGGCGTTGAAGCTGCGCGACCGGGCGGTGCGGCTGCCCGCGCGGCGGGACGACGGATTCCGGCGGGCGGCGCGGGAAGCGGACCGGGGCACGCAGGGGGCGCTGGACCTGTAGCGGGCCGGGTGGTTTGGCGGGGTGGCTTGGCGGGGTGGTTTGGCGGGGTGAACCCCGCCCTACGGGGGCGACGGTGGGGGTGGGAGGCCCGGCTTGCGGCGGGGTGGTTTGGCGGGGTGAACCCCGCCCTACGGGGGCGACGGTGGGGGTGGGAGGCCCGGCTTGCGGCGGGGCGCGGGGTGGCTTGGCGGGGTGAACCCCGCCCTACGGCATTGACCGCCCGCACGCGGAGGCTAGGGTGGCGCGCGTGACGCTTCCCGAAAGGCCCCGACCATGACCGACCGCCCGCTTGTGATCTCGGCCCCCGATCCGCGCACGCTGGACCTGATCTTTCGCGCCCGCGCAGCGGCGTCTGCTGGAAGAGCGCTACCGCATCGTCGAGGCGGAAGCCGACGAGGTGCAGCACCTGCCTGACGACATCCTGGGCGAGGTGCGCCATGTGATCGGGCAGCCGCCGCTGGGCGAGGCCGCGCTGGAACGGATGGCGCAGCCTGCGCTGCATCTTCAACGTCGAGATCGAACCTTTATCATGAACATGCCCTACGAGGTGCTGTTCCGGCGCGGCATCCACGTGCTGACCACGGGTGCGGTCTTCGCCCAGCCGGTGGCCGAGATCGGGCTTGGCTTCGCGCTGTCGCTGCTGCGGCAGATCTCGCAGGCCGATGCCGATTTCCGCGCCGGGCGCGAGCGGTGGGGCGGCGAGGGCAATGCGCGGGCGCGGCTGCTGACCGGGGCCGAGGTGGGCATCCTGGGCTTCGGCGATCTGGGGCGGGCGGTGGCAAAGGTGCTGACCGGGTTCCAGCCGCGGCTGAAGGTCTGCGATCCCTGGCTTGCGCCGGCGCAGATCCGGGCGGCGGGGGCGGAGCCGGTGGATCTGGCCGCCGTGCTGTCGTCAGTCGATGTGCTGTTCGTCACCGCCTCGGTCACGTCCGAGAATGCGGGGTTCCTGGGGGCGGAGGCCTTTGCCTCGATGCGTCCGGGTGCGGCCTTCATCCTGCTCAGCCGGGCGGGGGTGGTGGATTTCGAGGCGCTGATGGATGCGGTGGAGGCCGGGCATATCGTGGCGGCGAGCGACGTGTTCCCCGAGGAGCCGCTGGCGCGGGATCACCGGGTGCGCGGGCTGGACGGCTTCCTGCGCTCGGCCCATCGGGCGGGGGCGCTGGACGAGGCCTTCCTGCGGATGGGCGACATGGTGCTGGAGGATATGGCGCTGATCGACCGGGGGCTGCCGCCGCAGCTGTGCAAGCGGGCGGAGCGCGAGACGGTGAGCCGGATGCGCTCGAAGCCGGTGACGCGGAACTGAGTGACTTTTCAGGACCTGAGCGTTGGATCTTCTTGACGGATTTGTCCCGCGACAAATCCGTCCGCGCCTGCCTGCCCGTGGCAGGCGCGTTGCCGCGCCGCCCAGTCAGGCGCGGACGGATTGGGGGCGTCAGGCTGGTGGCGGGCCTCTTGCCCTGCGGCTTGCGCGCTTTGGCAACGGCCCGGCGGACCCTCCACTGTAGGGTCCGCTAGTCGGGCCGGGCGCTTCACCGGAATGGAGACGCCGATGCTGTTCCCCTAGTCCCGATACCCGAAGTCCGGCATCACCTCGTCAATCCCGTAGACCGGGCCGCAGCCCTCGCCGCGCGAGAACTGGCCGGAGAGCGACAGGATCGCGTAGCCGTGGACGAGCGACCACAGCATCATCTCGGTCTTGAGTTGCCCGTCGGGTGTGGTCGCCTTGTCCCAGTCGAGGCCCGTCGCGATGTCGCGCAGGATGGCGTAGCTGTCGGCGGCCTTTTCGCGCAGCGCGGGGTCGGCGAAATCGGGGTAGCTGGGCGAGAACATCAGTTCGAACAGGTGCGGATGTCCGGCGGCGAAGCGGACATAGCCGCGCATCGCGGCGTGCAGGCGGGCCTTGGGCGGGGCGCCGTCGGGCAGCCCGTCGCGCATGAAGACCGCGTGGCGGCGGAACCCTTCGGTGGCGATCGCGGTGACGAGGCCGTGGAGCGAGCCGAAGTGGTTCTTCGGCGCGGCATGGCTGACGCCCGCGCGGGCGGCCGCGGCGCGCAGCGTGAGGGCCTGCAGCCCGCCCTCTTCGAGCAGGGCGATCCCGGCCTCGACCAGCGCATGTTTCAGGTCGCCGTGGTGGTAGCGCTTTTCCATGGCTCCTCCCTGACGCGTGATGTTTCCGATGTCAACTTTCGCTTGACCGCCGGGGGAAGGGCGGGCATCAATATTGACGGTGTAAAGATGGAGGTGCGGATGGACTGGCAGGGGATTTTCGGGAATGCGGGGATGCTCGCCATGCTGGGATGGGCGGTGCTGATCTTCGCGCCCCGGCGGATCGCATGGCTGGGGGCAGTGCCGCGGCTGGCCATCCCGCTGCTGCTGTCGGTGCTCTATTCGGCGCTGATGCTGGGGTTCTTCTTCACCGCGCAGGGCGGCTTCGGCTCGCTGGCCGAGGTGCGGGCGCTGTTTGCCAGCGATCCGCTGCTGCTGGCGGGGTGGGTGCATTACCTGGCCTTCGACCTGCTGATCGGCTGTTTTGTGGCCGAGCGCATGGACCGGGCCGGGGTGCACCGGGTGATCCAGGCCCCGGTGCTGGTGACGGTGTTCCTGTTCGGGCCGATGGGGCTGCTGCTGGGGCTGCTGACCGAGCTTGGCGCGAAGCTGCGGGCGCGTCCGGCGGCGCTTGGCGGTGCGGCATGATCGCCGCGGGAGTCGCCCCGGCGCCCCCGGCGACGATGGCCGACCAGATGTGGCCGATGGCGGCATTCTCGCTGGCGCTCTGTGTTCTGGCGGTGGCGGGGATGGCGGTCGATGTGCGGACGCTGGGCGAGGCCAACGTCTGGGTGAAGCCGCTGAAATTCTCGGTCTCCTTCGTGATCTATTTCGCAACGCTGGCGCTGGTGGTGGACCGGATGGGCGACGCGGCGCGGCGGGGCCGTTTGCTGCGGATCGCGCTGGGGGTGGCCGTGGTCGCGATGATTGGCGAGATGGGATATCTCTTCGTCTCGGCCGGGCAGGGGGTGGCATCGCATTTCAATTTCTCGGATGCGTACCGGAGCCGGATGTACAGCCTGATGGGTGTAGGGGCGGTGCTGCTGATGCTCGTCGTGGCGCTGACGGGCTGGCTTGCCTGGCGCGACGGGACGGCGCGGATGGGGCCGGGGCTGCGGCTGGGCGTTCTGTTGGGGTTCGCGGCCTCGACGGTGCTGACGATCGTGACGGCGGGGGCGATGTCGTCGAACGGCGGGCATTTCGTGGGGGTGCCGGGCCCGGGGGCGGGAACTGTGCCGCTGTTCGGCTGGTCGACGGCGGTGGGCGACCTGCGCCCGGCGCATTTCCTGGCGCTGCACGCGATGCAGGTGCTGCCGCTGCTGGGCTGGCTTGCGGACCGGAGCGGCTGGCGGCGCGTCGTGGTGCCGGTCGGCACGCTGGCCTGGAGCGCGCTGACGTTGGCCGTATTTGTGCAGGCGACGGCGGGGATGCCGCTGATCCGGCTTTAGGCGGGAAGTGCCCCATTGCCGAGCCGCGCACTTGTTGGCGGGGTGCGGTCGGCCTAGGGTCATCCCAGGTGAGGCTGGGAGTGAGTGATGCGCTGGATCATCCGCGTGGCGGGATCGCTGCTGCTTCTGACGGTGCTGGCCGTGGCGGCACTTTTCCTCGTGCCGACGGAACGGGTCGCGAACCTGGCGGCGGGCGAGTTTCGCAAGATGACGGGGCGCGAGCTGCACTTCGACGGCGCGGTGCGGCCCACGATCTGGCCGCATCTGGGCGTGCGGACGGGGGCGGTCACGCTGGCGAATGCCGACTGGTCGGAGGACGGGCCGATGCTGACCGCGCAGGCGCTGTCGATCTCGGTCGATATTCCGGCGCTCATCGGCGGGGCGGTGCGGGTGACCGGGATCGAGTTGACCTCGCCCCGGCTGCTGCTGGAGCGGGCGACGGACGGGCGGGCGAACTGGCATATCACTTCGGCTCCAGGCGTCGATGCCAACGTGGCGGGGAACGAGGCGACGGCAGGCGGTTCGACGCCGCTTTCCATCGACCGCGCGCTGGTCGAGGATGGAACGGTGGTCTTTCTCGACCATCGGGCGGGCACGCGCAGCGAGGTGCGCGGCATCGCGCTGGATGCCGCCATTCCCGATTTCGCGGGGCAGGCCACGCTGACCGCCACAGCCCAGGTGAACGGGCAGGCCGTGGCGGTGGAGGGCACGGTCGATGCCTTCGGCCCGTTTCTGGACGGTCAGGTCGTGCCGGTGTCGGTCACCGGCAAGACGGGCGGGTCGGCGCTGGTCTTTGCCGGGCGCTTCGGGCTGTCACCACTGGCGGCCGAAGGGAAGGTCGAGGCAACGCTGAGCGACCTGCCCGTGCTCTACGCGCTGGCAGGCATGGCGCCGCCAGACCTGCCCGAAGGTCTGGGGCGAAGGTCGATGGCATTGGATGGCGCGCTGACGCTGACCCCCGAAGGGTCGGTCCACCTGCGCGATGGCACCATCGCGCTGGACGAGAACCGCTTCACCGGGGCGTTCGATCTTGTTCCGGGCAAGGTGCGGCCCAAGTTGACCGCGCAACTGGCAACGGGCGATCTGGCTCTGACTGCTCTTGGCGACGGCGGCGGTGGTTCGGGTTCAGGCGCGGGCGGTTCGGGCGGCAGCGCCCCCTCGGGGTGGTCGGCCGCGCCGATCGATGCAAGCGCGCTGGGGCTGATCGACGCTGCGATCACGCTTGCCGCCGACAGCGTGGATCTGGGCCGCGCGGCGTTCGGCAGGACGCGGCTTGCCGCCACGCTCGATGCCGGGCGCGCGGTGATCGACCTGCGCGAGGTCGCCGCCTATGGCGGCGGCATCTCCGGGCAGGTGATCGTGAACGCACGCAAAGGGTTTTCCACCCGGGCGAACCTGACTCTGGCCGGGCTTGCCCTGCAACCGCTGCTCTCGCAGTTCGCGGGATACGACCGGCTGACCGGCACGGGGGATGTGCGGTTCAACCTGCTCGGCTCGGGCAGCACCCTTGACGCGCTGATGCACAGCCTGGAGGGCGAAGGCTCGCTGGCCTTCCGGCAGGGCGAGGTCAGGGGCCTCGACCTTGCCGGAATGCTGCGTACGATGGACGCGGGCTATGTCGGCGAGGGGGCGAAGACCGTGTTCGACAGCCTGACCGCAAGCTTCGCCGTGGCGGGTGGTGTGCTGTCGAACGGCGATCTTGCGCTGGCGGCACCACTGGTAACGGCACAGGGCGCAGGCACCGTCGATATCGGCAACCAGCGGCTCGACTACCGCGTCACGCCGCTGTCGCTGGGTGGGAAAGACCTCGACACCGACGTGCAGGTGCCGGTGCTGATCAGCGGCACCTGGGCCGCGCCGAAGGTCAGGCTGGACCTCGAGACGCTGACGAAGCGCAAGCTGGAGGAAGAGGCGAAGAAACTGGAGGAAAAAGCCCGCGCCGAAATCGCCCAGAAGGCGCAGGAGGAACTGGGGATCACGATGCAGGACGGCGAAAGCCTGGAAGACCTCGCCCGCCGCGCCGCGCAGGAAGCGCTGCAACAGGAGGCCGAACGCCAGCTGGAGCGGTTGCTGGGCGGGGGCGGAGCGGGGGAATAGACCCTGGCCCCGGATGTCGTGCAGGGCCTGCTCAAGAGTGCCGACGGCGGTGCTTGAGTTTTGCGCCTTGCGATGGATACGCGCAGCGGTGCTGCCCGTATCCATCCCCGGCAATCGTCACCGGCGCCGGTCGCGCCGTGCGCTCATCGGCTGGAACGCCACGCCGACATGGGCCTCGCAGTACGGCTTGCCCGGCTGCGTCGGGCAGGCCGCAGAACCAGAAGTCGTCGGTCGCCGGATCGCCGATCGGCCATTTGCAGGTCCGTTCGGTCAGTTCCATCAGCGTCAGGCGGCGCGCGCGCTTTTCGACTTCGCGGACCGAAGCCAGCGCCTCGGGGCTGATCTCGTTCGCCGAAGGCTGCGGCGGCAGGGGCTGGCCCGCCGGGATGATCGCCTTGCGGGTCGGCAGGGGGGTCACGGTGGCGCCACCCGCAGGCGGTGCCGCACGCTCAGGGCGACGGACGCTCGGCCGCGGCGCGGAACTCGGCGGCCGGTGCCGTGGCCCGCGATTCCGGGCGCGACGCGGCTGCGGCAGCAGGGGCCGCGGCAGCGGCAGGTGCCGCCTCGTCCTCGTCGCCTTGCCGCCGACGCGGTTCGACAGGCCGAGACGGTGCACCTTGCCGATCACGGCATTGCGGGTCACGCCGCCCAGTTCCTTGGCGATCTGGCTCGCCGACTGGCCGTCGGCCCACATCTTCTTGAGCGTCTCGACACGCTCGTCGGTCCAGGACATCGCGATCTCCGGTCTGGGGTGGGTCTGTCGGGCGTGGCTGCCCCGGTGCCCGACATTGCCCCACATTCTAGTCGGGACAGCACGAGATACAAGCGCCGCGGGTCCGGCGCAAGGGAAAGCTGGCGCCGCCACCCCGGCGACAAGACGGTGGACAGAGGCCTGAAGGCCCGTTATCTGGGCGGGATGCACTTGCAGTTTGACCCTTTCACGCTGCCCCGACGCCGACGCCACAGCGCGTAATCGGCCGATCGCGCCTGTCCGCAGGCCCCCCCACCTTCGACATTCGTTGACATGCCCGCCCGCCTTTGGCACCCCTTATGGCGCGCCTTTCGAGGATCTTCCCATGATCCCGCCTGTCCTTCCGACCTACAACCGCGCGCCCTTGTCCTTTGTCCGGGGCGAAGGGCACCTGGCTGATCGCCGAGGACGGGCAGCGATACCTCGACCTCGGCGCGGGCATCGCGGTGAACGCGCTCGGCCATGCCCATCCGGCGCTGGTGGCGGCGCTGACCGAACAGGCGGAGAAGCTCTGGCATGTGTCGAACCTCTACCGCATCCCCGAACAGGAGCGGCTGGCCGACCTGCTGGTGGAGCAGCACCTTCGCCGACACGGTGTTCTTCACCAACTCCGGCACCGAGGCGGCCGAACTGGCGATCAAGATGGCGCGCAAGTACTGGTACGACAAGGGCCAGCCCGAGCGGATCGAGATCGTGACCTTCGAGGGCGCCTTCCATGGCCGCTCCACCGGGGCCATCGCGGCGGCCGGGTCGGAGAAGATGATCAAGGGCTTCGGCCCGCTGATGCCCGGCTTCGCCCAGCTGCCCTTGGGCGACCACGACGCCCTGCGCGCCGCGATCACCGAGCAGACTGCGCGGTGATCGATCGAGCCGATCCAGGGCGAGGGCGGCATCCGCGTGGTGCCCGACCAGTGCCTGAAGGGCCTGCGCGACCTCTGCGACGAGACCGGCGCGCTCCTGATCTTCGACGAGGTGCAATGCGGCATGGGCCGCACCGGCCGGCTCTTCGCGCATGAATGGGCGGGCATCACGCCCGACATCATGATGGTCGCCAAGGGCATCGGCGGCGGCTTCCCGCTGGGCGCGGTGCTGGCCACCGAAGCGGCGGCCTCGGGCATGACGGCGGGCACCCACGGCTCCACCTATGGCGGCAACCCGCTGGGCTGCGCGGTGGGGGCCGCGGTGATCGAGATCGTCGCCGACGACGCCTTCCTGGCCGAGGTCGCGCCGCAAGGGCGCGCTCTTCCGCCAGGGGCTGGAGGGCCTCGTCGCCGCGCCACCCGACGGTGTTCGAGGCCGTGCGCGGCGAGGGCCTGATGCTGGGCCTGAAATGCCGCGCGCCCAACGACCGATGTGGTCAAGGCGGGCTACGCCGCAGCACGTCCTGACCGTCGCCGCCGCCGACAACGTGCTGCGCCTGCTGCCCGCGCTCAACATCCCCGACGCCGACATCGCCGAGGCGCTCACCCGCCTCGACCGCGCGGCCGCCATCGCTTGAGCGAACCATGGCCGCGGCCTGAGCTTTCTTCTGTTCCCAAATATCCCCGGGGGTCCGGGGGCGTGAAGCCCCCGGCTCTGCCGCTGCCAAAAAGCGAAACCGACATGAAACACTTCCTCGACATCCACAAGACCGACCCCGCCGACACTGCGGGCCATGATCGACACCGCCCACGCGATGAAGACCGCCCGCAACGGCCGCCCCAAGGGCACGCCCGACGACGACCAGCCGCTCAAGGGCCGCATGGTCGCGCTGATCTTCGAGAAGCCCTCGACCCGCACCCGCGTCTGCTTCGACGTCGGCGTGCGCCAGATGGGCGGCGAGACGATGGTGCTGTCGGGCAAGGAGATGCAGCTCGGCCATGGCGAGACCATCGCCGACACCGCCCGGGTGCTGTCGCGCTATGTCGACCTCATCATGATCCGCACCTTCGAGGAGGCGACGCTGCTGGAGATGGCCGAACACGCCACCGTGCCGGTGATCAACGGGCTGACCAACCGCACCCATCCCTGCCAGATCATGGCCGACGTGATGACCTACGAGGAACACCGCGGCCCGATCGCCGGGCGCAAGGTGGTCTGGTGCGGCGACGGCAACAACGTCTGCGCCTCGCTTCCTGCACGCCGCCGGGCAGTTCGGCTTCGACTTCACCTTCACCGGCCCCGAGACGCTGGACCCCGAGGCGCGAGTTCGTCGCCTTCGCCCGCGAGAAGGGCCGCCGCGTCACCATCGAGCGCGACCCCGTCACGCGCGGTGGAGGGGGCCGATCTGGTGGTCACCGACACCTGGGTTTCGATGCACGACCCCGAAAGCGCCAAGGAGCGCCGCCACAACCAGCTGCGCCCCTATCAGGTGAACGAGCGCGCTGATGGCGCAGGCCAAGCCCGACGCGCTGTTCATGCACTGCCTGCCCGCGCATCGCGAACGACGAGGCGACGAGCGCGGTGATGGACGGCCCGCATTCGGTGATCTTCGACGAGGCCGAGAACCGCCTGCACGCGCAGAAGGCGGTGATGCGCTGGTGCCTGGGGCTATGACCACCGCCCTGCTGGTCATCGACATGCAGATGGAGATGGCGCACCGGACCGAAGCCGGGCGCGACCGCGTGAACCCGGAGGCCGAGCGCCATATCGCCGACCTGCTCGCGCTCTTCCGGGAGCGCGGCCTGCCGGTGATCCATGTGCATCATGACGAACCCGGCACGCCCGTGGCCTTCGGCCAGCCCGGGGGCGAGGTCATGCCCTGCGCCGCGCCGCGTGCGGGTGAGACGATCCTCGTCAAGTCGCGGTCCTCGGCCTTCGCGGGCACCGGGCTGGATGCGCATCTCAGGGAAAAAGGCATCGACCGGGTGGTGCTGGTTGGTGCTGTCGCGGGGTTCTGCATCACCTCGACGACGCGCGCGGCCTCGGACCTCGGCCATGCCGTGATCCTGCCGGGTGACGCGCTGGTCGGCTTCGACGTGCCCCGTGCGGACGGAAGCCGCGTTCCGGCGGCGACGGTGCTGGACGTGACGCTGGCCCTGCTGGGGTCCGATTTCGCAAGGGTCATGCCGACGGCCGAGGTC
The DNA here is from genome assembly GCA_963777765.1 of uncultured Alphaproteobacteria bacterium. Lineage (GTDB taxonomy): Bacteria > Pseudomonadota > Alphaproteobacteria > Rhodobacterales > Rhodobacteraceae > Aliitabrizicola. The sequence continues at coordinate 900,811 of CAVZRP010000009.1, forward strand.
GCGGCGGCGCTCTGAGCTACCCCACCCGGTGCTTCAGGACGACGGGCAGGACCAGATCCTCCTCGTCGTCCAGATGACGCGCCAGCATTCGCTCGAACGCAGCCAACTCCGCCTCGAACCGTGCCGCCGCGTCGCGCCGGGCCACGTCCTGCGTCTCGGCCAGCGCGGCATTTGCGCCCGACGCGAACCGGTCGATCAGCCCGTGCAGCGCATGATGGTCGCGGTCCAGCATGTCGAAACCGCCCGCAATGCGCGGCTCGAGCGCTGCGAGTTGCGGAAAATAGGCGTCATCCTCGATCTGGTGGTGACCGACCAGATCGCCCAGAAATCCCGATCCCAGCCGCAGCAGCCGCTGGCCCCAGGCCTGTGGAGCCATCCGCTTGTCGATCATGGCCGCGGCATCCGCGCGCAGAAGGCCGATCACGCGGCGGAAGCCCAGGTGCCGGTCCAGCCAGAAGGCCGCCAGCCCGTTGAAATCGCGGTGTTCCGGCCAGCCCGCGCGGGGATAGTCGGCGAGCAGCAGGCGATACTCGGCGGGCAACGCCGCGCGCGTGGCAAGGGCCAGGTCGTCGGGAAAAGCGGATGGCGGGACCATGCCGGAACCGTCGCATTCCCGACGTCTGCGGACAAGGCCGAAGGTCGCTGGACGATGCCGCGGCGATGGTGTCAGGTGGCGCTCGTCCCGGCCCGTTGGCCGGAGAGGGAGAGACCCATGATCCACGAGATTACCATTCCGCCGCTGACCCGTACGCTGGGGGCGCTGACCACCATCCTGACCAAGGGCGACGCGCATTGCACCGCCAAGGGGATCGACCCGCAGGCGATGCTGGCCTTCCGGCTTTACCCCGACATGTTCCCCTTCACCCGGCAGGTGCAGCTGGCCTGCGACTTTGCCGCCCGCATCCCGCCGCGCCTCGCCGGGGCCGAGGTGCCGTCTTACCCCGATACCGAGACGAGCTTCGCCGAACTTCTTGCGCGTGTCGCGAAGGTGAAGGCCGACATCTGCCGCCTATGGGCCGGACAGTTTCCACGGGGCTGCGGAACGCCCGATCACCATCAAGACGCGCATCGCCGAGCTGAACATGACCGGGCTGCAGTTCCTGACGCAATACGCCCTGCCGCAGTTCTATTTCCACGTGACGACGGCCTACACGATCCTGCGCCACAACGGGGTGGAGCTGGGCAAGCGCGACTACATGGGCGCGTGAGGCATCAGGCGGCGGGCACCGCGTCCGCGCGCCCCGATCCGGTCGGCGGCGGCCACGCGTGCGGCCAGCACCGCGACCACCACCAGAAGCAGCGCCAGCACGCCATAGGTCAGCCGATAGCCGACATGCTCGGCGGCAAAGCCGATGGCCGAGGGCGCGATCAGGATGCCGGAATAGCCCATCATCGTGACGGCGGCGATGCCGCTGCCCGAACTCGCGCCGGGGTGGTTTCCGGCGGCCGACAGCACGATCGGCACCATGTTGGCGATGCCGAGGCCCGGCAACGCGAAGCAGGCGATGGCCAGCCAGTCGGCGGGTGCCACGGCCGCACCCAGCATCCCCGCCGCCCCGATCAGGCCCGAGACGCGCAGCGTGGCCACCGCGCCGAACCGGTTGCGCACCGCGTCGCCCAGAAAGCGCATGACCGCCATCGTGCCCGCGAACAGGCGAAGCCGAAGGAGGCGGTGGCGAGTGTGGACCCATGCTCCTTGGTCAGGTAAAGCGCCGCCCAGTCGAGCACGCCGCCCTCGGGCACCATCGAGAACAGCGCCATCATGCCGAGGATGTAGATGGCCCAGCCGCGCGGCCAGTGCGCCGCTGCGCTTCTCGCCCTTGGCCGGGGCCGGGGTGCGTGTCTCGCCGATCAGGAAGGGCATCGCGGCCAGCATCACCGCCAGCGCTGCGGCGGTGGCCAGCAACACATGCGTCTCGCGCCCGGTCGCGGCGATGACAAGGCCGCCCAGCCCGCCGCCGATGAAGCCGCCGAGGCTCCAGAACCCGTGCGACGAGGACATGATGGCGCGGCCCAGCCGCTTTTCCACCTCGACCGCGTTGGCGTTCATCGCCACGTCCATGCAGCCGAGGAACGCGCCCATGACCGCCATGGTCGCGGCAAGGATGGGCACCGTCGGCGCAAAGACCACCAGCGCCAGCGTGCCCACCGCGAGCAGTGCGAAGATGCGCAGCGCGCGGCGCGAGCCGAGCCGTGCGATGATCGCGCCCGGAGAAGGACATGGCCGACGACCGCGCCCACGCCCAGCCCGAGGATCAGCAGGCCCAGCGTGCCCTCGGTGATCCCGTGGCGCGGCAGCAGCAGCGGAATCTGCGGCGCCCAGGAGCCGAAGAGGAAGCCGTTGGCCAGGAACATGGCGGCCACGGCCCAGCGGCCCCGCCGGGCGTTGGTATGATCTGGGTCATCGGGTCTGTCCTAGCTGCGGCTGGCCTCTGGTACAGAAAATCCGGGGCGAACGGAAGCCGGGGGAGCGGGCGGGAAGACCTGGAGGCGCAGGTCCTGGGGCGACGGCGAAATTTCTGCGAAATTTCTGATTTTTCGCAGGAAAATCGTGGGGTGAGATCACGACCCGCGCGGTTTGGCGCGCAGCGTCGGTTCCGCCACGGTCGGGTCCTCGGGCCAGGGGTGGCGCGGATAGCGCGCCGCGCATGTCCTTGCGGACATCGGCATAGCAGGTCGCCCAGAACCCCGGCAGGTCCGTCGTCACCTGCACCGGGCCTGGCGCCGGGCGACAGCAGCGTGATGCGCAGCGGCATCCGCGTCGGGCCCGACGACCGGATGGCGCGTGACCCCGAACATCTCCTGCAGCCGCACCTCGATGGCCGGGGACCTCGCCGTCATAGTCGATCGGGCACCTTGCGGCCCGAGCGGGGTCTCGAAACTGCGCGGGGCACAGCCGGTCCAGCGTCTGCCAGTCTGGTCCCAGCCCAGCAGCGGCGCTGCAGCGGCTCGGTCAGGTCCAGCGCGCGCAGGTCGGCCTCGGTCCGCCGCCTGCCAAGATGCGGCAGCAGCCAGTCCTCGGCGCCGGCCAGCAGGCCTGCATCCTGCAATCGGGCAGGTCCAGCCCGTCGCCCCGCGCCAGCTCGATGCCCGCGCCCGCAGGCGGCGCGCCGGCTCGCGTCCAGGGCAGGCCGATCTCGCGCACCCCCTCCAGCGCCGCGCGCGCCAGCGCCTCGGGCGGGGCGTCGCCAGGGCCGGTCGTCCAGCACCAGCGCGCCGAACCGTCTCCTGCCGCCGCGCCACCACGCGGCCCTCGCGCCGCGACCAGTCGCAGACCTCGCGCCAGCGCGATCCGGTCGGCATAAGAGCGCGCGCACCTCGGCCTCGGTGATCGCCACCGCCTGCCGCACCGTCGCCTCGCGCGGGTCGCCGTCCAGGTCGGTCGCCACGATCAGCCGCGCGCCCGACAGCGGCAGGCCCGGCTGCCATCGCCGCCCCCTTGCCGCCCGACAGCACCCAGCGCGGCGCCTCGCCCTTGCGGCGCAGCCCGATCCGGTCGGGATAGGCCAGCGCCGCCATCTGCGGCCAGCGACAGGTCCGAGCCGCCGCCGTCGGGCACGGCGCGCGCGAGGCGCTGCGCCTCGTCCCGGATGCGCTCCACCGTGGGGCGGTGGACCGCGAAAGGATGCGTCCGCCTCGAAGCGCTTCGGGTCGCGCAGCGCCGCCATCCGCAGCGCGAGGTCCGGCGGCGCCCCGCGCAGCGGGTCGCGCTCGGCCAGCAGGGCCGCCAGCGGCGCCGCCTCCGGCCCCGCGCCGCAGCAGCATGTGGCCCAGCCGCGGATGCAGCGGCAGCGCCGCCAGCGCCCGCCCATGGCGGTGATGCGGCCCGCGCCGTCCAGCGCCCCAAGGCCCGCCAGCAGCGCCCGCGCCTCGGCCAGCGGCGCCGGGATGGCGGCGGGGTCAGGAAGGCAAGCTCCGCTCGCCGCCCCAGAGCGCCAGTTCCAGCGCCAGCCCGGTCAGGTCCGCCACCTCGATCTCGGCCGGCGGGATAGGGGGCCAGCCCGCCTTCCTCGCCCTTGCGTCCACAGCCGGTAGCAGACGCCCTTCGGCCACCCGCCCCGCCCGGCCCCGGCGCTGCTCGGCCTCGGCCTTCGTCACCCGCTCGGTCACCAGCCGCGACATGCCGCGAGTCCGGATCGAACCGCGCCCGCCGCGCGCGGCCGCGCGTCGACCACCACCCGGATGTCCGGCAGGGTCAGCGAGGTTTCGGCGATGGAGGTGGCCAGCACCACCTTGCGCGCCCTGCGCGACCGGCGCCAGCGCCGCGCGCTGCGCGGCGAAATCCATCGCGCCGAACAGCGGGCCGCACCGCGCACCCCGCGGCAGGCGGCCCGTCAGCAGCGCCTCCACCCGGCGGATCTCGCCCTCGCCCGGCAGGAAGACCAGCACGCCGCCCTCCGGTCTCCTCCACCGCCTGCCCGCACCAGCGCCGGCCACCACCGCCTCCAGCCGCAGCGGTCGCATCCAGCGGGCGGCGGCAGCCAGCGCGTCTCGACCGGAAAGGCGCGGCCCTCCGAGGTGACCACCGGCGCGTCGCCCATCAGCGCCGCCACCGGCGCGGCGTCCAGCGTGGCCGACATCACCAGCAGCATCAGGTCCGTCGCGCAGCGCGCCGCGCACCTCCAGCGCCAGCGCCAGCCCCAGATCGGCGTTCAGGCGAGCGTTCGTGGAATTCGTCGAAGATCACCAGCGCCGATGCCCGTCCAGCTCCGGGTCGGACTGGATCATCCGGGTCAGGATGCCTTCGGTCACCACCTCGATCCGCGTGGCGCGCCGACACCTTCGCCTCGCCCCGGATGCGGTAGCCGACCGTCCGCCCCACGGGCTCGCCCAGCGTCTCGGCCATCCGCTCGGCCGCGGCGCGCGCGGCCAGCCGGCGCGGCTCCAGCATCAGGATGCGGCCCGTGACCAGCCCCGCGTCCAGCAGGTCCAGCGGCACCCGCGTCGTCTTGCCCGCACCGGGCGGCGCCTGCAGCACGGCCTGCCGCGCGCCGCGCAGGGCCGCGATCAGCCCGGGCAGGGCGTCGTCGATCGGCAGGGGGGCTGGCGAAACCGGGCTCACGCCCGCCTTATCGGCGCTTCAGCCGCGCATTTGCCATAGAGGCTGTCCATCCTCACCTCGCGCACCCGCATCACGCCCGCCCTCGCCGGGTTCAAGATAGACGGTGAAGGGAAAGCGCGACTTTTCGGCCATGTCATCCGCCGAGAACCCGGCCACGCGCCGGTATTCGCCGGCGCAGGCGACGCCGCCCTCCACCGGCGCCGGGGCGCCAAGCATCACCTGGCTGCGACGTTTGCCGTCGAAGAGCTGGAGCGACAGGTTGCACTCCTGCCCCTGCGGCACGTCGCGGAGGGTTGCGAACATTGCCGTCAGCGGGTCTACCGTGCCGCCCTGCTTCGCGGGGTCCAGCCCGCCTTCGCCCGCCGCGCGGGGCGGGTTATAGACCTTCACCTGCGGCACGCCGCGCTCGTAGTCCATCACGGCCTCGGATTGCCGCTTCGCCGGTGTCGGCCTTTTCGACATAGCGCGCGGGGGTGAAGCCGCCCGGCCTTGTGCGCGCCTTGCGCCTGCCCGTCGTAGCGCACGGTCCTGCACCAGCCCGACCAGCCCGGCGCTTTCGAGCCGCCCGGTCACCGCATAGCGCGCCGTCCGCCACTTGACCGTCGAAGGTCAGCGTTCCGGCCCGGAGGCCCCGGATTGAGAAATCGAACACGGCCTGGTCTCGCCAGCGCACCGCGCCCGGCAAGAGCCAGCGCCAGCGACCAGCCCGACGTCATGCCAGTAGCCTCATTGCCCACCTCCGTCTTTCGCGACAGTTAGCCCTGTGCCGAGGTCGCAAGAAAACCCCGCCCCGTGACAGGCCGTTGACAATCGCGTGCATGCACGTGCTCGATGCGCGAAGGACCGCCGGGAGTGGCCGATGGATGTTGCAGATCTTGCCGACCGCGTGATCGCGGGCGACCGCCGGGCGCTCGCGCGCGCGATCACGCTGGTCGAGAGCGCGCGCGCCGATCACCGCGACGCAGGCGCAGGCGCTGCTCGCGGCGCTGCGCGCAGCCGGGGCGGCAGGCGCTGCGGATCGGGCTTTCGGGCACGCCGGGGGTGGGCAAGTCGACCTTCATCGAAAGCTTCGGCCTGATGCTGACGGGGCAGGGACTGCGCGTGGCGGTGCTGGCGGTCGATCCGTCCTCGGCCCGGTCGGGCGGCTCGATCCTCGGCGACAAGACGCGGATGGAACGGCTGTCGCGCGACCCGCGCGCCTTCATCCGCCCCTCGCCCAGCGCAGACCCAGCTCGGCGGCGTCGCGCGGCGCACGCGCGAGGCGGTGGCGCTGTGCGAGGCGGCGGGTTTCGACGTGGTGCTGATCGAGACGGTGGGCGTGGGCCAGTCGGAAACGGTGGTGGCCGATCTCTGCGACCTGTTCGTGCTGCTGCTGGCCCCTGCGGGCGGGGACGAGTTGCAGGGCGTCAAGCGCGGGATCATGGAGATGGCCGACCTGATCCTGGTCAACAAGGCCGATGGCGAGCTGAAGCCCGCCGCGTTGCGGACCTGTGCCGACTATGCGGGCGCGCTGCGCCTGCTGCGCCGCCGCCCGCAGGATCCAGACGGGTTTCCCAAGGCGATGACCGTCTCGGCGCTGGAGGAACACGGGCTGGCGGAGGCATGGGAGGACATGCGGGCGCTAGTCGCCTGGCGGCGCGCGGAGGGGCACTGGCGGACCACACGGGCGCATCAGGCGCGCCGCTGGTTCGAGGCAGAAGTGCGGCACGGCCTGCTTGCCGCGCTGGCCGCCCCCGCCGCGCGTGCCGAGATGGCGCGCTTTGGCAGACTGGTCGAGGCAGGCGAGGTGACGCCGGAGGCGGCGGCGCGTGACATGCTGGCAGCGCTCCGCGCCCTTTGAACGTGTGATCGGCTGACCGGGAAAAGCCGGTTCCGCGACCGATCAGCCATTCATTCCGCCTTCGGGAGTGGTCTACGCCCGGCTTGGCGGCCATCGCATCGCGAGGTTCGACAGCACCATCGCGGCGATCAGGAAAGCGGTTGCCGCCAGCGGCATGGCCGGGTTCGGGCCATCTGCGATCAACTGGCCGCCCGTCGCGGAGCCCAGGGACTGGCCGAGGTACACGAAAGACGTGTTCAGCGCCACCGTTGCCGAGGCGAGGGGCGGGGCCAGCGCCACGAGGCGGCCCTGCTGGAGCGAGTTCGCGGGGAAGCCGCCGACGTTCCAGAGCAGCACTCCGATCACCAGCGCCCAGAGGTGCCCCCAGCCGAGCCAGATCAGACCGAGGCCGATCGCCACTGCGGCGAGCGAAACCATGATGCTGCGCTCCAGCCCCATCCGGGTGGCGAGCCGCGTGGCAAGGATGCTGCCCAGCACACCCGCCGAGCCGCCGAACAGCAGCGTCAAGGCAATGGCTTTTGGTCCGAGGCCGTAGACCTGGGTGAGAAGCGGGGCGATGTAGGTGAACAGGGTGAACTGCCCCGACATCGAAAACATGGTGACGGCAAGCACGGTCAGCAGGCGGCGGTCGGTCAGCACGCGGCTCCACGACGAAAGCTGCAAGGGCGTCACGCGCAGCCCGCCAGGCAGGACCGCCCAGACCATCATTGCGCCCAGGGCCGACAGTGCGGCCATGAGCAGGAACGTCTCGCGCCAGCCGATGGCGTTGCCGAGCAGGCTGCCCGCCGGAATCCCGAGAACCGAGGCGAGCGACCAGCCGATGAAGATGAACGCGATGGCGGAGCCGCGCCGCTCCGGCGGGACGAGCAGAGCCACGGTGGCCGCAGCTTGGGGCGTGAAGATCGCGGCCCCGGCGACAGTGACGGCGCGGAGGGCGAGCAGGACGGTGAGGTTGCCGGTGAACGCGGAGGCGAGGTGGCCGATGACATAGAGCATGAGTGCCGCGACCAGCAGGAGGCGGCGGTCGATGGCCGAGGTCGTGGCGGCAAGCAGCGGCGCGCCGATGCCGACGACGATGCCGCCCACCGTCATCATCAGCCCGGCGCGCCCTGCGGTCACATCCAGGTCCGTCATCAGCGCCGTCAGGATGCCTGCGGGCAGCAGAACGCCGGTACCGATCACGAGGTTGCCGAAGAGCAGCACCCAGAGCGCGCGTTGCGATGTGCGTTCGGTCATAGGCTGTCCTTGGTTGGCTGCGCGGCGGTGTGATGGGCGGCGGCGAGGAGCACATGGCGGTCCGGAAGTGTCAATGCCCCGGCGACCGAGCGCCCCCGGCGGCACAAGGCGCGACGGACACCCTCGCGGGGCGGGCCGGTCATGCGAGCGCCGCCGTCAGCATGCCATTTGTCTTCTCCACCTTCTCGGCCAGGCTGCGGGCCATGCAAGCGTGCAGCATGGCGGCAAGGTCACGGTCCTCGGCCTCCAGCCGTTCGATGGCGTCGTCGGACAGCTTCCAGATGACCGAAGGGGCGTGGACGACCACGTCGGCGGTGCGCTTGCGCCCGAGATAGCGCGCGGCCTCGCCCACGATGGCCCCGGCGCGCAGCGACCGCAGGCGGATGGGGACACCGGAGGGGTTGGACAGTTGCACGTTCACCCGGCCGTTTTCGATGAAGAAGATGTCGCCTTCCGTCCCACCCGCGCGGATGAGCACGTCACCGGGTCGGGCCTCCATCCGCTCCATCCGTCCGAGCAGGTCCGCCGCGCGCGGAATCAGCGGTGCAAGGCGGTCAAGCAGGGTGGGAGACGCGGCAGGGTCCTTGCCGCGCACCACCAGCCTGTCCTCCTCGACATCCTCGAGCGCGGAGGCAAGCGTGGCATAGAAACGGAACACAGGATGATCGGGCGTGCCGATCCCCCAAAGCCCCATGCTTTGCACGAAGCCCTCGGGCACACCTGCAAGGGCGATGCGGAATTGTCCGGCATCGGCAAGAAGTTCCAGCTTGAGGAAGGCGGCGCAGGCGGCGCTGTCGAGCCCGGTGACATGGTGGAAGTCGATGATCAGTGCGTCGATCGGCGGGGGCGCTTCCATCCGGTGCCGCACCGCATCGACGACTTTTTCCACCGATCCGAAGAACAGGAAGCCCTGAAGGCCCAGCACGTGGGTGCGGTTGCCAAGCTGGGACAGGATCGCCTCGTCCTCGGGCGCGCGGTCGACGGGGCTGCGTCGGGTTGCGCCGCTGCCATGGAACCGCAGGACCGGCAGGCCAGCATACGTATAGACGAAGATCACCAGAGCGACGAGCAGGCCTACACCTATGGCCACGAGGATGTCGATTGCGACCGTTGTCGCCACGATGATCGGGATGATGGACCAGTCGAGCGGGCGCAGCCGAGCCCACGTGTTCACCATCCAGTCGATGAGCATCGAGGTGCCGAAGAAAAGCACGAGTCCCGCCGCGACAAAGACGGGGATGTGCGACACGATCTGCGCGGCGAAGAGGAAGCCGATCAGCGTAGTCGTTCCCAGGGCGACGCCGAGCATGGGCCGGCTGCACCCCAGCTGATGTGCCATGATCGTGGAGTCAGAGGCGATGAAGCCGATGTATCCGCCAAACAGACCCACGCCGATGTTGGTCGCGCCGGTCACACGTGCCTCGGCGTCGATGTTCACGTCGGCCCGTACGGCCATCTCGATCCCGCCTACATTCAGCACGAAGCCGATGGCGTTCAGAAAGACGACCACCGCGATGGTCAGGCTGGTGGCGGCGACTACGGACCAGTCGATCAGCGGGATCAGGCTTGGGTCGGGATAGGCGGGAAGGGTTTGCGTCGGGATCTCGGGCAGCAGGCCAATCTCGCGCACATCGTCGAGCGAGAGGCCGAGTGCTGCAGTGACGATGTAGAAGGCGAGCATCGCCGCGACAAGCGGGACCAGGGCCGAAAGGGCACCGCCGACATACCGCGTGGACAGAAGCAGCACGCCAGCGAGGGCGAGGCCCAGGATCAGGTTCATCGGCACGCCTTCGGTGGCAATCAGGCCGACCACCTCTCCCAGCGTCCCTGTTTCCGTCATCAGATTCAGGGCCGACACGATAAGCAAGGCGCCAGAGCTGGCGAGGAAGCCCGCAGCGACCGGAAAGGGCATGATGCGGGCAATGCGGCCGAGGTGGAACTGGCCGATCAGAAGCATCAGCACGCCTGAGAGAAGTGTGGAGATCGCCATAATGGCAACGGCCGTGGCCAGCTGCGCCTCTGGCGGGCCGTTCACGTTCCCTGCAGCGAGGACCATCGCCGGGGCAAGGATGGCAATCGTCGTGTCCTCGGCTATCGCCGCCGCGCCAGGGAACACGCTGCGCCAGGCCAGCACGAAGGTCACGATCGTGCTGCTGAGCAGGATCAGCATGGTCCCGTAGCCCAGAGCAAAGCTGAGCGGCCCGGCGAAGGCGAGACTGGCCAGCGCTACACAATGGCCGATGGTGTCGATGCCCAGGACACCGCCGAGCAGCACCGTTCGTGCGACCGGCGGCGCGGCGCGGGCGAGGATGGGCTGAACGGACGTCATTGGAGAGACGGGGGCACTGCCCGGTTGAAACAAGCCAGACTCGTAAAACGCAATCGCAGGGCCACCTTTTGGACAGAACCTATCCCAGACGTATCGTCAGGCCGGTCGTCTGGCAAGTTTCCGGTTGGCGCGCGGGGCGCGCATATGGACGCCGCGCGCGCGTCGCCAGATCAGGCGGGTGCTGCGTATTTCGCCACCATCGCTCCCGCGGCCTTCTGGGCTGCGGTGAACTCGGCCGACGTGAAGGCCTGGACGGTCTTGAGCCCCGAAACCGCCCCCGAGGCGCCCACGACCATAAGCGAGGCGAGCATTTTGGTCAGGTCTGCGGTTTCGACGACCATCGAGAAATCGTTGTCGCCGGTGGTGAGAAGGAACGATTTCAACTTGCCCCCTCCCGCCTCGATGATCGCCCTCGCGGCGGCTTCGCGGTCTGTGGGATGGGCCATCATCCCCTTCATCCCGGCAGCCGTGTATCTGCCCGTCACGATGTAATGAGCCATGTCTTGCCTCCCCCTTCGAGAGGTCGCTGGCAGGGGCGGGATGCCCCGAGGTCCGTGCCGACCCCTCGGCTGCAAGCATAGCACGGCTGCGACTTTTGCGCATGGCTTGATGCGGTGCCGGTGCAGCGGGTCAGAACGGTGCGGGTGCCGGGCTGAAGTTGCCCGTCACGTTGCCGGACAGCGAGATGTCGTCTGGGTCGAGGATGCGGACCGGCGCGCCCTGGTCAAGGTTCATCGCGCCGAGGTTGACCCAGAGCACGCTCGGGTTTGTCGTAAGCTCGAAGTAGTACCGTTTGTCGGTGAGGTTCGCGGCAGTGCGGTATTCGGTATTGTAGATGCCGAAGCCCTTGTAGGGCGCACCGAAGGGAACCGAGACGTTGCGCGCGATGGCGAGAATGCCCGCTGCGGCCTCACGCTCGTTCGCGGGTGCGGGCAGCAGGTTGAGGTAGTAGGTGGCGCGGGCGAACCGGTCGACCGGGTTTACGTTGCCGGGAAGCGGCATGTCGCTGGCAGGCTTCGAAAAGTCCTGTGTCTTCAGGATTTCCAGCTGCTGATCATAGGCCGGGTCGTTCGTCATCACGGTGAATTCGCGCCCGTGGTGGATGACCGGCGTGCCGTCGATGTACTCGATGATCGCGCTGTCGCCGGTCGCATCCTCCAGCGCGAGGTGAACGTTGGCCTTGTGGCCGTTGGCTTCGACCATCACCACCTGGAGGCCCTCGAAGAGCTTCAGGGCTTCGGCTACGGTGGCTGCATTATCCAGCATGTACTGGCCCCAAAGCCCGGCCTGCACGCCACCCTTCGAAGCGTCGCGCGGCCCGAAGTCGGTGGCGTTGAGGTACAGCATGTGAACGCCGAGACCCGCTTCGTTGATGCCGTCGGCGGTTCCGATGCCGTAGATCGTTGTGGCGAGGCTGCCGTACTTCGAAGTCCAGGTTGCGGGATTGTCGGTGACGACCTGCACCCCGCCCGCCTTGCCGCCGTCGCGGGCCATCCCGCGGGGAAACACGGTGAGCACGGGGTCGGTCGACTCGGGCCAGTCCATCGTGCGCCCCACCATCATCGCGTAGCCGTTGTCGTTCCACAGAACGCGAGTACAGGCCTGCGTGTCGACTGCGGCAAAGGCCAGCGCCGAGACGCAGATCGTCATGAGGGGGCGATTGATGTCCATTGCAATGTCCTTTCGGTGGGGAATGCTGCGACGCTCTGCAATCGGTGCGGCCCTGTCAATCCTGCATCCGCTGGCGGGAGCGGGCGAGCACCATCACCAATTCGCCCTTCAGGGCGATGCGCTCGTCTTCCGACAGGAAGGCACCCAGTTCCACCTCGCGCCCCGAGCCCGAGAGGGTGAGGTAGTTCGGCACCGGGCCGCCTGTTTCGTGCAGCGACACCTGAACCCAGTGGGGGTTTGCCTCCCACGTCTTGCGCTGGCCGCGCGGGCCGTCGCGGCTGAGCGTGATGCGATCAGGCCAAAGCGCAAGGTTCTCGGTGATCTCGCCGTCGCGGTAGTTGCGTTGCAGGGCGTGCCAGATCGCCCAGAGTGCCGCGAGCAGGAAGGGAAGGAGGCCCCACACGACGGGCGAGCCGATCAGGCCGACCAGCGGCACGGCGAGAAGGGCGGCGGTGGTGCCGATGAACCAGACAAAGCCGATCTTCGGCAGCGAGCGAAAGGGCCGGAGGCGCAGACGGGCCAGCGGCCGCTCATGGAAGGGGGCCGCGGATTGCTCCGCAGCCCCGTCGTGGTCGGTCAGCCATTCGTAAGGCATGCGCCTTAATGGGCGTGGCTCTTGTCCCAGTCCTCACGCTTCGGAAGTATTTCGAAGGTGTGCTCGGGAGGCGGCGACGGCAGGGTCCATTCCAGCGTGTCGGCGTATTCGTTCCAGTAGTTGTTCTCGGTCACCCGCTTGCCGGCGAGGAGCGTGTAGAACACGATGCCGATGAAGAAGATGAACGAGGCGAAGGACAGGAACGCGCCCATCGACGAGAACCAGTTCCAGTAGGCGAAGGCCTCGGGATAGTCGATGTAGCGGCGCGGCATGCCCTGGCGCCCCAGGAAGTGCTGGGGGAAGAAGGTCAGGTTCGCGCCGATGAACATCGCCCAGAAGTGCAGCTTGCCCGCCCATTCCGGATATTGCCGGCCCGACATCTTGCCGATCCAGAAGTAGATCCCGGCGAAGATGGCGAAGACGGCGCCAAGGCTCATCACGTAGTGGAAGTGCGCCACGACGTAGTAGGTGTCGTGATAGGCGCGGTCGATGGCCGCCTGGCTGAGCACGATGCCCGTCACGCCGCCCACGGTGAAGAGGAAGATGAAGCCGATGGCGAAGAGCATCGGTGTCTTGAACTCGATCGAGCCGCCCCACATCGTCGCGATCCACGAGAAGATCTTGATGCCGGTGGGCACCGCGATGACCATCGTGGCCAGCATGAAGTAGCTCTGCTGGGTCAGCGACAGGCCGGTCGTGTACATGTGGTGCGCCCAGACGACGAAGCCCAGCACGCCGATGGCGACCATCGCGTAGACCATCGGCAGGTAGCCGAAGATCGGCTTGCGCGAGAAGGTCGCGACGACCTGGCTGATGATGCCGAAGCCGGGCAGGATCACGATATACACTTCCGGGTGGCCGAAGAACCACAGGATGTGCTGGTAAAGGATCGGGTCGCCGCCGCCGGCGGGGTTGAAGAAGGTCGTCCCGAAGTTGCGGTCGGTGATCAGCATGGTGATCGCCCCGGCCAGCACCGGCAGCGCCAGCAGGATCAGCCAGGCGGTGACGAAGATCGACCAGGCAAAGAGCGGCACCTTGTGCATCGTCATGCCGGGCGCGCGCATGTTCAGGAAGGTGGTGATGATATTGATCGAACCGAGGATCGACGACGCGCCCGACAGGTGCACGGCAAACAGCGCCAGATCGGCCGCAAAGCCCGATTCCGTGGTCGAGAGCGGCGGGTACAGAACCCAGCCAAGGCCCGCGCCCGCCTGGTCGTTTCCGCCCGGTGCGAAGACCGAGGCGACCGCCAGCGAGGCGCCCGCGACGAACAGCCAGAACGACAGGTTGTTCATCCGCGGAAAGGCCATGTCCGGCGCGCCGATCTGCAACGGCATGAAATAGTTGCCGAAACCGCCGAACATCGCAGGGATGACGACGAAGAACATCATCAGCACGCCGTGCGCGGTGATGAGCACGTTCCAGAGATGCCCGTTGGGTGTACATTCCGCCGTCGTCGCCGCCGCCGTCAGGCGCGCGCCTTCGAGGCACATGTACTGCACGCCGGGATGCATCAGCTCCATCCGCATGTAGACGGTGAAGGTCACCGAGATCAGACCGAGGAACCCGCCCACGAAAAGGTAGAGAATCCCGATGTCCTTGTGATTGGTCGACATGAACCAGCGCGTGAAGAACCCGCGTTGATCATGTGCGTGGCCGTGGATGGCTGCGTCCGCCATTCTTGCCTCCCGTAGGGTTGGTAGGGCGACGGCGGGTCGTCCCCCGTCAGATGGGTCCGCTTTTAGAGGCGGCAGCAAGCCTCGGCAATCTCAGACTTTGTCGCAGGGCAAAGTTTTCCTGCGCGCGAGGCGGTCACTTCGCGACCGAGGCGAGATAGGCCGCGACATCGGCCCCGCCCTTGCCAAGCTTGAAGCTCATCTTCGACTGGGCGGCGGGGTCGCCCGTCACCTCCTGCAGCCAGGCGGTGGGGTTCTGGACATAGGTGGCAAGGCTCGCCTCGTCCCAGGCCAGGCCCTTGGCGGCGGCTTCGCGGATGCCCGCACCATAGTCGAACTCGGTCGCGGCCAGCGGGCGGCCGATCACGCCGTAGAGGTTGGGTCCGGTCTTGCCGCCCTTGACGATGGCCGTGCCGTCAGGGGCGATGATGGAATGGCAGGATTTGCACTTGCGGAACTCGGCCTCGCCCTTGCCCGAGTCCTGCGCGAGGGCGGGGGTGGCGAGGAGCGTGGCGAGCAGCAGGGGACGGAACATGGCGGGGACTCGGGTTGGGGCGTCTTGCGGCATTGTGCGGTCGCCGTGCGGGCCGCGCAAGCCGGAGCGGTGCCGCAGCCGTTCGTCCTTCAGGGGAAGAACCGGGGAAAGGTGCGGGCGAGGGCCGTGTCGAGATCGGCCAGGGTGACGGGCAGACCGAGGTCGACAAGGCTGGTCACGCCATGATCGCGGATGCCGCAGGGCACGATGCCGTCGAAATGGGAAAGGTCCGGTTCCACGTTGATGGACAGGCCGTGGAAGCTGACCCAGCGCCGCAGCTTGACGCCGATCGCCGCAATCTTGTCCTCCGCCGGGCTGCCATCGGCGTTCGGAGGGCGGTCGGGGCGGACGACCCAGACGCCGACGCGGCCCGCCCGGCGCTCGCCCTTCACGCCGAATTCGGCGAGCGTGGCGATCACCCAGCTTTCCAGCGCGCAGACGAACTGGCGCACGTCGCGGCCGCGATGGTTGAGATCGAGCATGGTGTAGACGACGCGCTGGCCGGGGCCGTGATAGGTGTACTGCCCGCCGCGCCGCACCTCATGGACAGGGAAACGGCCGGGATCGGTCAGATCCTCGGGCCGGGCGGATGTGCCTGCGGTGTAGAGCGGCGGATGTTCGAGGAGCCAGATCGCCTCGGGCGCGTTCCCCTCGGCGATGGCTGCGACGCGCGCCTCCATCGCGGAGATGGTCGCGACATAGGGCGACAGCCCGGAAAGATGCGTCCATTCAGGCGGGCCCAGTGTGGATTCAGGTGGCATCTTGTCGCTCACAGGCGCAGAATTTTATGTAGTACATTCCGTTCGGCCTTATTTCTACAGGATCAGACCGGCTTCATTCGGTGGAGACAGACATGATGAAACAACGAATTGCAACGGGTGCCGTCCTCGCAGCTTTGGCGCTGGCACCGGCGCAGCGGGTGATGGCGGATGGCGGAGACTTCGCGCTGGGAGTAGCCGCCGGGGTGATCGGCAGCGCCGTGGTGCGCGACATCAAGAAGAAGAATCAGGCGAAGGCGCAGGGCACCTCTTCGACGGGCACAAATGCTTCGTCGGGCGGCTCGGGCTATTCTGCGACGCGCGAGCAGAACCGGCAGGTGCAGAGTGCGCTCAACTACTTTGCCTTTCCCGTTGGTACGCCCGATGGAGTAATCGGGCCCAATTCCCGGGCCGGGGTTGCGGAGTTCCAGGGTTACATGGGCTATCCGGTGACCGGGCAGCTGACACCGGCCGAACAGTCTTTCCTGTTGACCTCGTTCAACCGGGCGCAGGCGGGCGGGGCCGCGACGGAACAGGCGATCGCATCAAATCCGCAAGGGGTGCGCGGGCTGTTGACCGCCTGGGCGGGCGAGTCGCTGGTGACAGCGCCGGTCGCTGCAGGCGCAGTTGCGCCGGCCGCTCCGGCAGCAGATGCGACGGGCGGCAAGATGCCCTCGTTCATGGCGTCGGCGCCGGGCACAGGATCGCTGTCGGCCTTTTGCGGCGGACTCGCGCCGGGCGGCGGGGCGGGCGGGACGACGCAGGCCGCGGTGGTGACGGACGCGAATGCCACGCTGTCGCAGCAGTTCTGTCTTGCGCGCCAGGCGACGATCGACGAGAGCGACCGGCTGGCGGCGCAGGTTTCGGGTTTCACGCCCGAACAGATCGCGGCCCAATGCCGCGATTTCGGGCCGGTGCTGAAGGATTACGTCACCGCGCTGGGCGAGCAACCGGAAGCCGAGGTGCTGGAGCGCGTCTCGGGCTGGACGCGGGCGAGCGGGATCGCTCCCGATCTGCTGGCGGGCACGGCAGAGGTCTGCCTGGGGACGGCCTATGCGTCTGACGATATGCAGACCGCGATCGGTTCGGCGCTGGTGCTGACGGCGCTGGGGCAGACGGGCTATGCCGAACTCCCCGGTCATCACCTGTCGCAGGGCATCGGTGTGCCACGGCGGCCGGACCTTGCGCTGGACTGGTACGACGCGGCGATGGCCGCCCCCGTGCAGGTCTTCGATGTCGTCGATCCGGGCCGGATGGATGCGATCCGCAAGGCTGCGGCGACGGTGGCTGGGAAGGCGGATGGAGGTGCGGTGCCGACCTTTGCCCTGGGCGGAACGACGGTGACCAAGACAGCGGCGTCGCCCTGATCGCTCGGGCGTCGGCCGCGCTGTTTTTTGGTCTTTCCTTCGCAGGGCAGCTTCGCTAAAAGCCCGCCACCAAGTCTACGGTTTGCGGTCGTGGCGGAATTGGTAGACGCGCAGCGTTGAGGTCGCTGTGGGGTAACTCCCGTGGAAGTTCGAGTTTTCTCGACCGCACCAGTCTTGATGGATAAAGCCCTGCGATCGCAGGGCTTTTTCTTTGGTGCGTGGTGCGCCGTCCCCGGGCAATTCGAACGCCGTCTCATGCGCCCGCTGATCTCCGCGACCCCTCACGCAGGCCGAAGCAAAGCGGTTGAAGCGGTTCGATTATCCATGGGCCGCGCCGTCGATGGCCGTCGACATGCTGGGTTGCCGGTGGCATCTCTGTATTCTGCCGCTGTGTTCATTCGCGTTCCGACAAGTTCAGATTTACGTTGAGGGTGATCCGGCAGAAAAGAATCAAGAGATTTCCTGTAAGATATTGATTTTAATTTTATAAATCAGGAGAATGCGGTGAGCGCCCTGTTCGTCACCCGGTTCGAAGCAGGGCACGACGTCACGAACCCCTTCGGAGATATCGGAGTCTGTTCGCAAGTAACCTATATTCCGATCCAGAGTACCGCCGACGACGACGCCCAATCCCGAAAGGAAAATCCATGTTCTTCCGTTCGCTTCTGGCGGCCCTAGCGATTGCCTCCTTCCCGGCGCTTGCCGCCGACATCCATGTCAACCCCATGGCCGCTGCGACGGCCGACGGCTCGCGCGCCGCGCCGTTCAAGACCATCGACGCCGCTCTCAAAGCCGCCAGGGCAGGCGACGTGATCCTCCTCGCCGGTGGCGACTATCCCGCGATGACCATCGGCGCGGCCTTCACCGCGCCCGTCACGATCACGTCAGAGGTCCGCAAGGCCGCGCGGATCCGGTCGGTGGATTTCCCGGCGTCGGCACGGAATATCACGCTGTCGAACCTGTCGATTTGGCGGGATGCGGGCGGCAAGGGCTACATGGTGCGGGCCTATCCCGGTTCAAACGGCATCACGGTGGAGAACTGCGATATTCGCGCCGTCGCAGAATTCGGTGAACTACCTTTCGTGGACGAAGGACCAGTGGCTGGCCGTCGTGGACCACGCGATCTGACTGCGCGGCGGAAGGACGTGTTGTGCGGAACAATACGATCACCGGTGTCGGGCAGGGCATCACAGTTTCCGACGAACTCATTCGTCGAAGGCAACGTGATCGACGGCTTCGCGTGGGATGGCCTGCGGGGTGTGTCGAACAGCGTGTTTCGCAACAACATCGTCAAGAACACCTTCAAGGTGGACAAGACGCACCGCGATGGCTTCCAGAGCTATTCCCGCAAGACGGTGACCGGCCTGACCGTCGAGAACAACGTGTTCGTGTCATGGACGCACAAGGCAAACTCCCCCTTGCGGGGCGACATGCAGGGCATCAGCCTGTTCGACGGCTTTTATGAAGACCTCACGATCAAGAACAATTTCGTCGCAACCACGCATTACAACGGCATCACCGTCATGGGCGCGCGGCGCGCGGTTGTGACGGGCAATACGGTCGTGAACCTGAACGGCGAGGCAGGCAAGAAGCCCTGGCTCAAGATCACATCCCACAAAGATGGGCGGCCGAGTGAAAACGTGCTGGTTGCCGACAATCGCGCCATGTCCTTTTCCGGCGGCGATGCGGCGAACAACGTGGTGTTCAGCAACAATACGGTGATCACCAATCCGGCGGCCGTGCTGGCCCGTCTAGGTCCGCTCTAGCCTGTATCGGGGCTGACAAGGGCAGCCCCGTGCGTGCTGCCCTTGCCGTTTCTTCGTCCGGCCGAGCGTGACACGCCTGCGAGAGTCTGGCCGCTTCCTGCTCCGCAGATTGCACAGGAAATCGCCTAAATGATCGGCACTGCCGGTGCGCTGCCCAAATTCCCGACAACCGCGTTGCATTGGGAGTGGCGTTTCGCTTTAGTCAGGTCCAACACGAGTGCAGGACAACCTGCCAGGATTTCCGGGGAGAAGACTTTGGCTGCCACCGCCCGCACCGACGCCTTTGTCGAATTCGACCGCGTGCAGAAAAGCTATGACGGCGAGACGCTGGTGGTGAAGGAGTTGAATCTGACCATCGGGAAGGGCGAATTTCTGACCATGCTGGGGCCGTCGGGGTCCGGCAAGACGACATGCCTGATGATGCTGGCGGGGTTTGAAACGGCCACCAATGGTGAGATCAGGCTGGACGGCAGGCCCATCAATCAGGTGCCGCCTCACAAGCGCGGAATCGGCATGGTTTTCCAGAACTACGCGCTGTTTCCTCACATGACCGTCGGCGAGAATTTGTCCTTCCCGCTCGAAGTTCGGGGCATGGGAAAGGACGAGCGCGAGGTCAAGATCAAGCGCGCGCTGGACATGGTCCAGATGGGGGCGTTCGCGGCCCGCCGCCCCTCGCAGCTGTCGGGCGGCCAGCAGCAGCGCATCGCGTTGGCCCGGGCGCTGGTGTTCGATCCGAAGCTGGTTCTGATGGACGAGCCGCTGGGCGCGCTGGACAAGCAGCTGCGTGAGCACATGCAGTTCGAGATCAAGCACCTGCACGAATCGCTTGGCATCACCGTGGTCTACGTGACCCACGATCAGGGCGAGGCACTGACGATGAGCGACCGCATCGCGGTGTTCAACGACGGTCGCATCCAGCAGCTTGCCCCGCCGTCGGACCTGTATGAGCGACCGGACAACAGTTTTGTGGCGGGTTTCATCGGTGAGAACAACAAGCTCCACGGCACCGTCGAGGATATCGCCGGAGGGCGTGCGCTGGTGCGCCTGGCGACGGGCGAACTGATCGACGCGACGCCGGTGAACGTCAACCGCAAGGGGCAGCCGACACTGGTGTCGATCCGTCCGGAGCGGGTGGAGTACAAGCCCGACCTGCTGCCCGAGGGCGCCCATACCCTGGACGCCGAGGTGATGGAGTTCATCTATATGGGCGACATGTTCCGGACCCGGCTGCGTGTCGCCGGGTCGGACGAGTTCATCATCAAGAGCCGCAACACGATGGGCCAGCGTGTGCTGAACCCCGGCGAGAAGATCAGGATCGGTTGGGCGCCGCAGGACGCGCGGGCGCTGGACCCGGTGTAGTGTCGGCCCCCTGAGCGGGGCCAGATCTGCCGCATGTGGCGGCCAAGAATGAGCAGTCGATATCAACAAGGGAGCTAACCGAATGAAGAAACTATTGATCCTGTCCACCGCCCTGACCGGCCTGGCCTTTGCGGCCCATGCCGATGTCACGGTCATGTCCTGGGGGGGCGCCTATGGCGCGGCCCAGACCGAAGCGCACCTGAAGCCGTTCACCGAAAAGACCGGCATCAAGACCGTGATGGTCGACAGCGACAACCCCGCGACCCCGATCAAGGCAGCGGTCGAAGCCGGCAACGTGACGGTCGATGTGGCCTCGGTCGAGTATGCCGACGCGATCCGGCTGTGCGACGAGGGCCTGCTGGAGCCCATCGACATCAACGCGCTGCCCGCCGGTGCGGACGGGGTTCCGGCCGCTGAAGACTTCCTGCCGGGCGCGGTTACCGAATGCGCCGTCTCGACGGACATCTGGGCGAACGTCTTCGCCTACGACTCGACCAAGCTGACCGGCACCGTGCCGACCACCGTGGCCGACTTCTTCGATCTCGAGAAGTTCCCCGGCAAGCGCGGCCTGAAGAAGGGCGCGAAGGCGGTTCTGGAGTTCGCGCTGATGGGTGACGGCGTGCCGCCGTCGGAAGTCTACGCGACGCTGGGGACGCCCGAGGGTGTGGACCGGGCGTTCAAGAAGCTCGACTCGATCAAGGACAGCGTCGTGTGGTGGGAAGCGGGCGCGCAGCCGCCGCAGCTTCTGGCCGACGGCGAAGTCGTGATGACCACCGCCTACAATGGCCGGATCTTCAACGCCGCCGTGGGCGAGGGCAAGCCGTTCACGATCGTCTGGGACGGCCAGATCTACGAGAACGAGATGTACGCGATCCCGAAGGGCGCGCCGAACAAGGACGAGGCGCTGCAGTTCATCGCGTTCGCGACCTCGACCGAGGGTCTGCAGAATCAGGCCAAGCAGATCAGCTACGGCCCGGCCCGCAAATCTCGGCCAACGCGACCGAGATCATCTACAAGGATGGCAAGACGGTCATGGGGCCGAACCTGCCGACGGCGCCGGACAACATGAAGAACGCGCTGGAATCCTCGTTCGAGTTCTGGGTCGACAAGGACGCCGAACTGAACGAGCGCTTCAACGCCTGGCTCGCCTCGAACTGAGGACATGACACCCGGCAGGGGGGCTGACGCGGCCCCCCTGCCGCATTCCAGACCGACCGGGATCGATGATGGCCGCCGATTTGACCCTTTCCCCCGCCGCAGATGCAGGGCTGACGACAAGCGACGGACGGCCCCTGAAGGCGGCGTTGGCACAGGCGCAGGGCAAGGCGCGCAGGCGGGCCTTCCTGCTGGTGGCGCCGCTTCTGGCCTTCGTGGTCTTCACCTTCGTGCTGCCCATCGCGCAGATGCTGCAGCGCTCGATCTATCATGACGGATTTTCGGCCAATGCGCCGACCGTGCAGGCCTGGTTCGCGCAAGACTCCCGCGGGCACCGAACCGGACGAGGCAGCCTTCGCCGCCCTGGCCGAGGATTTCAGGAAGATGAAGGCGGACAAGACGGCCGGGATGGCTGGAACGCGGGTGAACTACACCGCTGCCCGAGCATCCCGCTCGCTCTTCACCGCAACGGCGCGCAAGGCGGACAGCCTTACAGCCGCCGTACCGCGATGCGTTTCTGGCGATCGACGAAAAATGGGGTGAGGCCGCGGTCTGGCAGGCGATGCGCAGCGCCTCGACGGCCTATACGACCGACTTCTACCTGATTGCGATGGATTACGAGCGGGCGGACGACGGCACGCTGCGGAAGGTCGCCGACAACCAGCGGATCTACCTGTATCTTTTCGTCAAGACCTTCATTCTGTCGGGCGTGATCACCGTGCTGTGCCTGCTTCTGGCCTTCCCGTGGCACATCTGCTGGCGACGCTGCCGATGGCCAAGGCGAACCTGCTGATGATCCTGGTGCTGCTGCCGTTCTGGACCTCGCTCCTGGTGCGGACGACCAGCTGGATCGTGCTGTTGCAGGGGCAGGGGGTGGTGAACGATCTGCTGGTCGCGCTCGGACTGATCGACGATCACGGGCGGCTGAGCATGATGTACAACCAGACCGGCACGATCATCGTGATGACGCACGTCCTGCTGCCCTTCATGATCCTGCCGCTCTACTCGGTGATGCGGGTGATCCCGCCGAGCTATGCCCGCGCCGCGCGGTCGCTGGGGGCGACAAGCTGGACGACCTTCCGCCGGATCTATCTGCCGCAGACGCTGCCGGGGATCGGGGCGGGGGCGCTGCTGGTCTTCATCCTGGCGGTCGGCTACTACATCACGCCGGCCTGGTGGGCGGGGCCGACGGTCAGCTGATCTCGAACCTGATCGACTTCCACATGGACAAGTCGAACTGGTCGCTGGCCGCCGCCCTGTCGGCCATGCTGCTGGCCGGGGTGCTGGTGCTCTACTGGCTTTACGATCGCCTGATCGGCATCGACAACCTGAAGCTTGGCTGAGAGGAGCGCACGCGATGGCCCTTCCGACCTTTGCCACCCCGCTGGAGCGCACCTGGCACTATGCCTATCTGGTGATCTGTACGCTGATCTTCATTTTCCTGATCGCACCCATCCTTGTCGTGATCCCGCTGTCGTTCAATGCGGAGCCCTACTTCACCTTCACCGACAAGATGCTGTCCTTCGACCCGGCGGGCTATTCGCTGCGCTGGTATGACGAGCTGCTTACGCTGGGAATGCCCGCGCCGGACGGCGTGCGCGACGGGGCGTGGTGGGAACAGGCCTGGGCGAACGCGACCTGGATCAAGGCTGCGAAGAACTCACTCATCATCGGGGTTTGGGCGACGATCCTTGCGACGGTCCTCGGGACGCTGGCGGCACTTGGCTTGAGCCGGCCCGAGATGCCCTACCGGCGGGTCATCATGGCGATCCTGATCTCGCCCATGATCGTGCCGATCATCATCATCGCGACGGGATTGTTCTTCTTCTACTCGAACCCCTGCGCACCGCTGGCGATCGTGGGGATCGAGGCGCAGTGCGGACGGCTGACCAGCACCTATCTGGGCGTCATCATGGCCCATGCGACGCTGGGCATCCCCTTCGTCATCATCACGGTCACCGCCACGCTTTCCGGCTTCGACCATTCGCTGAGCCGGGCTGCGGCCTCGCTGGGGGCAGGCCCGCGCGTGACCTTCTTCAAGGTCATCATGCCGCTGATCCTGCCCGGCGTGGTGTCGGGCGCGCTCTTCGCCTTCGTTACCTCGTTCGACGAGGTGGTGGCGGTGCTGTTCATCGCGGGCCCCGAGCAGCAGACCATCCCGCGGCAGATGTGGAACGGCATCCGCGAGGCGATCAGCCCGGCGATCCTGGCGGTGGCGACGATCCTCGTGATCATCTCGATCCTGCTGCTGGCGACGGTGGAGCTGCTGCGGCGCCGGTCGGAACGCTTGCGGGGCGTGACGCCGCATTAGGCGAGGGGCCGCGTGGCGAAGCGCCGGGGGTTCACACCCCCGGACCCCCGTGGGATATTTCTTCCAAGATGAATGGGGCGGGGGCGGTCCTACGCGTTACGGCAGGACGTGCAGCCAGGCCCAGATCGTCACGATCGAGGTGGCGGTGGCCAGAAGCACACTGGAGGCGGCGACCCGCAGGGCCACCCCGTACATCGCGGCGAAGAGGTAGGCATTGACGCCGGGGGCCATGGCCGCCGTGACAACCGCCGAGCGGAGCTGGTCTGTGCCAAGCCCGAAGACGAAGCGGCCAAGTGCGTACGTGATCGCCGGGTGCAGGATCAGCGAGATCGAGCAGACATAGGCGATGGTCAGCCGGTCGCCTTCCGGCCGGTAGCGGGTGAGAACGCCGCCGAGGCCGAAGAGCGCCGCGGGAATCGCGGCGCGCGACAGCAGGTCAACCCCGTCGAAGACCGCGCCGGGCAACGGCAGGTTCGTGACGTTCACGAAGAGCCCTGCCGTGATGCCGAGCACCAGCGCGTTCGAGAAGATCGCGCGCAGGGCCTTGGCGGCGATGCCGCGCGCCGAGACGCCGCTGCCGTGATGGCGGACGATCTCCATCACCGTAATGCCGAACGCGTAGAACATCGGCGCGTGGATCGACAGGATCGCATAGTTGCCCGCCAACGCGTCCGGCCCGTAAGCCCGCTCGGTAATGGGCAGGCCCAGGAGCAGCGAGTTGGAGAAGAGGCAGATGAAGCCGATGGCGACCGCATCTTCGGTGGGTCGCCCGAACAGCAGCTTGGCACCGAGGAAGCCTGCCGCGAAGCCGCAATAGGCCCCGATATAGAAGGACAGCATCAGCCCGGGGTCGAAGGCCGTGCCAAGGTCGAGCGTGGCCACCGATCGGAACAGCAGGCATGGCACCGCGAAGGTCTGGGCGAAGCGCATGACGTTGTCGGTCATCTCGGCCGTCAGGAAGCCTGCACGGGCGGCGGCATAGCCGAACCCGATCACCACGAATACCGGCAGGATCACCTCGAGCAGCGCGTTCATTCGGGCGCTATGTCGATCGTCAGGCCGTCATATGCGGGGATGATGTGGGGCGGCAGTTCCGCCGCGAGCGTCGCGTAGTCGAGGTCGATGTGCATGTTCGTCAGCACCGCCCGGCGCGGGGCCACGCGCCCGATCCACTGCAGCGCGAGGGCGAGGTGCACATGGGTCGGATGGGGCGTCCGGCGCAGCACGTCGAGGATCCAGCAGTCAAGGCCTTCCAGCGCAAGCCAGCTTTCCTCGGGAATGCTCAGAACGTCCGGCAGATAGGCGAGGGAGCCGATGCGGAAACCCAGCGCGTCGATCGAGCCGTGATCGACACGGAAGGGGGTGAACGGGATCGGGCCGCCCGCGCCGTCAATCTCGAAAGCGGAATGAATCGTGTTCATGTCGAGGATGGCCGGATAGGGCGAGTCGGGCGGCTGGATGAAGGCGTAGCCGAAGCGCGAGTAGAGCGCCTCCTGCGTGGGGCCGTCGGCCCAGACGGGCAGGCGGCGGCGCATGTTGTAGACGATCTGGCGCAGGTCATCGATGCCGTGGACGTGGTCGGCGTGGGAATGGGTGTAGACCACGGCGTCGAGTTCGCCCACGCCCGCATCCAGAAGCTGGTCGCGCATGTCGGGCGAGGTGTCGACCAGCACGCGGGTCGTGCCGCCCGGGCCGGTCCGTTCCAGCAGCAGGGAACAGCGGCGGCGGCGGTTCTTCGGGTTCGTCGGGGTCGCAGTCGCCCCAATGCCCGCCGAGGCGCGGCACGCCGCCCGACGAGCCGCAGCCGAGGATCGTCGCGCGCAGGGCCATCAGGCGGCTTTCGCGGCGCGGGCCGCCTTGGTGAAGAGGCGGTCGAAATTGGCCGAGGTCTGCAGGGCGAACTCGGCCTCGGTCATCCCGTAGAGCGTGGCCCCGACGCGGGCAGTGAAGGCGGTGTAGGCCGGTTCGTTGCGCTTGCCGCGATAGGGCGGCGGGGCGAGGTAGGGGCTGTCGGTTTCCAGCAGGATGCGGTCCACGGGGGCGGCGGCGAAGATGTCGCGCAGCTCCTGCGATTTCGGGAAGGCGGCAATGCCGGACATGGAGAGGTAGAAGCCGAGGTCGAGAGCCGCCCGGGCAAGGCCCGCGCCGGACGAGAAGCAGTGCATCACGCAGGCGTAGGCGCCGTTGCGATGCTCTTCGGACAGGATGGCCGCCATGTCGGCGTCCGCGTCGCGGGCGTGGATGATGAGCGGCAGGCCGGTGATCCGCGCGGCAGCGATGTGCAGGCGGAGGCTCTGCTGCTGCACGGTCTTCGTTTCCGCGGTGTAGTGGTAGTCGAGGCCCGTTTCGCCGATGCCCACGAATTTCGGATGGCGGGCCAGCGCCACCAGCGCATCGACCGTGGCCATCGGCTCCTCGGCGGCCCAGAGCGGATGGGTGCCGGCGGCGTAGAAGACGCCCGGGTTGCCGTCGGCAATGGCGCGCACCTGCGGTTCGTTGCGCAGGCGGGTGCAGATCGTGACCATGCGCGTGACGCCTGCGGCGCGCGCGCGGGCCAGCAATTCAGGCACTTCGCCGTTGAAATCGGGGAAATCGAGGTGGCAGTGGCTGTCGACGATCTCGGGTGGGGATGCGGCGGCGTCTGGCATCGTCTGGCTCACCTCGGGGCGAGCGTGCCCGCCGTCTCGTCGATCTTGAACACCATATCTAGGAGAAGCGCGGCAGGGTCAAGGTTGACCGCCTTGCCGCGCCGGGCACGGGCGGTCAGGGTCTGGGCGAGGTCGGCCCAGAGCCGGGCGGTTACGGGATCGGGCGCGAGGCGGGCGATCAGTGCGGCCTCGCCGCGCGCCGCCTCGGGCGGGATGGTGCCGGTCGTTCCGGCCTGCGCGAGACGTGAAAGGAAAAGGTCGATCAGGCGCAGGATCAGGTCGAAACTGGCCTCGGCCCCCCGGCCCGCGCCGGCCTCGGCCAGTGCGATGGCGTGGGGGCGGTCAAGGCGGGGCAGGGTGGACAGGAGGTCGATGACGCCGGGCGTAGAGCGCGAGGCCGTCGAGATTGGCGATGCGGATCGCCTCGCCCACGGAGCCCGCCGACAGCTGCGCCATCGCGCCGGCATCGTCGATCTCGCCGCCCGCGTTGCGCAAGGCCCGCGCCATGTCGTCGGGGGCAAGCGGCGCGAGGCGCAACTCGCGGCAGCGCGAGCGGATCGTGGGCAGGAGGCGCGAGGGCTGGTGGCTGACGAGAAGCAGCGTCACGCCCTCCGGCGGTTCCTCCAGCAGCTTCAGAAGCGCGTTCGCGGCGCTGGGGTTCAGCTCGTCGGCGCAATCCACGATCGCCACGCGCCGCCCGCCGTCGGTTGCGTGAAATTGGAAAAAACTCTTCATCTTGCGGACGTCATCGACCGAGATAATGTTCGAAATTGCCGTGCGCTGGTCGTTCAGCGTGCGGCGCAGAAGGAACAACCGTGGCTCCGACAGGGCCATGCTGCGGCGGGCCACGGGGTGATCGGCGGGGATGTCGAGCGTCTCGGGCGGGGCGGGGGCGAAGAAGCCGCCATCATCTTCGGGCGTGGCGAGCAGGAAGCGCGCGATCTTCCACGCCAGCGTTGCCTTTCCCACGCCGCGCGGCCCGGTGATCAGCCAGCCGTGGTGCAGGCGGCCCTGCCGGTAGCTATTGAGGAAGGCGGCCTCAGCCTGTGCCTGCCCGATCAGGTCCAGCGTCTCGCGCGGATGCGGCGCGCCCTCGACCCGGTCGGGCTCGGGAAAACTGTCGTCGCTATCGGACGGGGCGCGGGCCATCAGAGGGTGGCGAGGCGTTGGCGGACGGCGTGGGCCACGGCCTCGGCCACGACGGTGGGCGCGTGCGCGCCGTCGATGACGAGGAACCGCGCCGGGAACTGCTCGGCCAGCGCCAGGAAGGCCGCGCGCATCCGGACCTGCATGGCAAGGCCCATATCCTCGAAGCGCTGCTCCAGACCTTCTCGTGTCACCATCCCTTCGGCCTGGCCCGAAAGTCCGAACCCGGCTGGCGCGCCGGCGCCTGTCACGGCAGATCCAGCAGCATTTGCGCCGGCCCTCGCAAGCGCGCGGGAAAGGCCGACCTCGGGGTCGATGTCGATCAGAAGCGTCAGGTCCGGCTCGACCCCGATCATCAGGTCGTGCAGGCGATCCACCGTCGCGCGCAGGTCGCCCCGCGTCATCCCCTGATAGACGCGGGTGGAATCCGCGAAACGGTCGGTGATCACCGTCTCGCCCCGCGCCAGCGCCGGGCGGATTGTCTTTTCCAGATGGTCGCGACGGGCGGCGGTAAAGAGCAAGATCTCGGTCTCGGGCGACCAGCGGTCTGGATCGCCCTCCAGCACCAGCCTGCGGATCTCTTCGGCACCGGGGCTGCCGCCCGGCTCACGGGTCAGGGTCACCGCATGGCCGCTGGCACGCAGGGTTTCGGCCAACAGACGGCCTTGCGTGGATTTTCCGGAGCCGTCTATCCCCTCGACGCTGATGAAGAGGCTCCGGCCTGCCATGTCAGGTGGTCGGCGCCTCGGCGACGTAGCGTTGATAGAGCACCTGGGCCGCCGTCCGCAGACGGCCCACGACACCCGCTCGTTCCACCGCCGTCTCGGTTACCAGCGGGATGCGCGCAGCGGGCAGGTCGGGGACGTGGATCACAAGCTCGGCAACCTCGGTTCCGGCGGCGAGGGGGGCCGTCAGCGGGCCGGTATAGCTGACCTCGGCAGTCACGCCGTCCTGCACCAGCGCGGGGACCAGCAGGCTCACGTCCTGTGCAGGCACGAGGCCGACGGTATCCGCGCTGCCCAGCCAGACGGGCGCCTCGGCCACGCGCTGGCCGGTCTTGACGACCGTTTTCTGCACGAACTGGCGGAAGGCCCAGTTGACGATCTGTTCGGACTCATGCGCCCGGTCGGTATCCGAGGCGAGCCCCGAGATCACGAAGACCACGCGCCGCCCATCCCGTTTCTGCACAGCCGAGCCGACGATGCCATAGCCCGCTTCAGATGTATGGCCGGTCTTCAGACCGTCGGCCTGCCAATCGCCGTCCGTGCCCAGTTTCAGCAGGGGGTTGCGATTCTGTGCATTGGACGGGACACGGTCCATGTAGTTGAACTCGGTCAACGCGAAAAAGGGATAGTACTCGGGAAATTCGGTGATCAGGCGCACGGCAAGGATGCCGAGGTCATGCATGCTCATCCGCTGCGCGGGGTCGGGCCAGCCGCTCGAGTTGGCGAAGTTGGAGGCGGTCATCCCCAGCGCATGCGCGCGCTGGGTCATCAGTGCCGCAAAGGACTCCTCCGATCCCGCCAGGCCTTCGGCAACGACGACACAGGCATCGTTGCCCGAGTTGATGATGATGCCGTGGATCAGGTCGTTCACCGTGGGACGGTCGCCCTGATCGACAAACATGCGCGATCCGCCCATCGCCTGCGCCCGTGCCGAAACGGCAAAGGTTGTCTCCATTGTGACCCTGCCATCCTTCAACGCCTCGAACAGCATGTTCAGCGTCATCAGTTTGGACATCGACGCGGGCGGCAGGGGCACGTTCGCGTTCTTGTCCAGAAGCACTGTCTGCGTCGTCACGTCATAGGCCCAGGCGGCCGAGGCGCGCGTGTCGAACGCCGCTGCGGGCAGGGCCGCGAGCGTCGCGAGGACGAGGATCAGACGAAAAAGCATGACCGGTGCATCCTTTCTGTCAGCGCGAAACGAAATAGGCGTCGGTATAGCCGAGGCTCTTCACCTTGGCCATCAGCGCCTCGCGTTCGGCGGGCGTGGCGGCGGGTCCGGCGACGACGCTCCAGTACGGCTTTCCGTTGCTGGTTTCCTTGCGCACCGTCGCGGGCGAGCCCGCTTTGGTGACCGAATCGGCAGCCCGCTGGGCATTGGCTTCGACGCTGAAGATGCCAAGCTGGATCAGGGACTTGCCGCCCTTGGCCGGGGTAGCAGGCTTTGCCTCGGCAGGGGCCGGGGTCGATGCAAGCGGTGCGGTTGTGACGGCGGCGGGGGCGACGGCGGTTGCCCCGGCGGCGGTCGTGGCTTCCAGCGCCGCGGCATCCGCGACGGGAGCCTCGGCCTCCGACTTGGGTTTGCGCTGCCACCATTTCTTCTTCGGTGCGGGTTCGGCTGCGGTCGCTGCTTCGGCATCACCGGCAGCCGGAGCGGCACCGGCGGCCTTGGCGGGGTCAGCCTTTGCGGGATCGGCCTTGTCGATGGCCGCAGCGACCGCAGTGGTGTCGAGCGTTTCGGGTGCCACGGTCTCGGAAGCCACGGTTTCGGAAGCATCGAGGATCGGCTTGCTGGCATCGGGCGCCGCGGCGGGCGGTTCGTCCCGGCGCAGCGCCGTCACATTCACCTCGGCGGGCTGGCCCGCAAGCAGCCCGAGCGCGGCTGCGGCGTCTGACGAGATCTGGATCGGTGGCCCGGGATTCTCGCGTTCGCGCTTGAAGAGGGCGCCGATGACGAACTTGCCGTTTGACGTGTTGCGGATCAGCACGCGCTCGGGGTTCTTCGCGTCTGGCGTGGCGACC
The DNA here is from genome assembly GCA_963777765.1 of uncultured Alphaproteobacteria bacterium. GTDB lineage: Bacteria > Pseudomonadota > Alphaproteobacteria > Rhodobacterales > Rhodobacteraceae > Aliitabrizicola. Next base: position 931,009 of record CAVZRP010000009.1, read on the forward strand.
CAAACGCCACCCAAAGACGGTCGACCGTCCCACAGGCCTTGTGCCGGTAACCTGGAACACCTCGGGCGCCTCGACATCCCGGTCGACGAGCCGGGTGGAACTGGAGGTGGTAGTCGCCTTGGCTGTCGTGTCCGAGCCTGCGGGGGCCAGCGATTTTCCGCCCTCGACACAGCCCGCCAGCGCCAGGGTTGCCAAAAATGTGACCGTCCAATGCCGGTATCCTGCACGTGCCATCCCAAGCCCCCATGTGATTGCGCGTTCTGTGCCGCGCTTCGCTGCCCTGCCCGTCCGACGGCAGGTCTCAACCATGCCGCGTGCACCGCGCATCATACTGCCGAGTTGCGCCGCTGGAAAGGGCGGCTGACCGATTCGGCGGAATTCCTCTCCGGCCCGCTTTCCGAATCGTCGGGCTGCGGCTAGGGGGAGGGGCGTGGAGAAGTGGCAGAGTGGTTTATTGCACCGGTCTTGAAAACCGACGTAGGTGAAAGCCTACCGTGGGTTCAAATCCCACCTTCTCCGCCACCTTCTATCGCCACGCCGCCAGCGCGTCGAACCGTGCCTTCCGCTCGGCCAGCAGCGGGGCGAGCGTTCGGTCGGGGTGCACCACCCGCAGCGTTGCAAGGCGCTGCGCCAGCACGCTGACCGGCGCGCCCGCCGCCACGCAGGCCAGACGCGCAGCCCCCGCCGGCCCTGCGATATCCGCGCCTGCCGGCAGTTCCAGCGCCTCGTCCAGCGCCGTCGCCACCAGCCGGAGCCACAGGCCGGACCGCGTACCGCCGCCCACCGCAAGGAATCGCGACGGCACCACGCCCACCGTCGCGCTGCGCTGCCACGCAATCGGCGATCTGAAAGGCCACGCCCTCCATCATCGCATAGCCCAGCATTGGCATGCGTCACGCCCGGATGCAGCCCGTCGATCCGGCCGGTCATGTCGGGCCGGTTCAGCGGCGTGCGGATGCCGTTCAGGCAGGGCAGGAACACCGGCGCATCGGCCAGTCGGCCCGTCGCCGCAAAGGCTTCCGCCTCGCCCGCCAGCTCTGCCGCCGTGCGCCGCCCCATCCGCGCCGTCCAGTCCAGCGAGGCGGTGGCACTCATCACCACGCCCATCGACAGGAAGGTATCCGGCACCGCATGGGCGCTGGTCAGGATCGCCGCGTCGGGCCCGGGGTGGAACGCCGCGTCCACGATGCAGGCCACGCCCGAGGTGCCGATGGTCAGCACCGCATCCCCCGGCGCGCCGCCCCCGGCGCCCAGGGTCGAGCCCATGTTGTCGCCCGCACCCGCCGGCCACCGGCAGGCCCGCCCGCATCCCCCATCGCGCGGCAAGGTCGGGCCGCAGACCGCCCGCCGCCGCCCAGGACGTCGACCAGCGGCGGCAGATGCGTCGGGCTCCCAGCCGACCAGCCGCGCACAGCGCCGGGTCCCAGTCGTCCGGCCGGCAGTCCAGCAGCTGCGTGCCGCCCGCATCGGTCGGCTCGGACGCCAGCTCTCCCGTCAGCGCCAGCCGGACGTAGTCCTTGGTCAGCATCAGCATCCGCGCCCGGTCCATCACTTCGGGCTCGTGCTTGCGCAGCCAAAGCAGCTTCGGCGCGGTGATCCCCGGGTCGGGTGTGCCGTTGGTCCGCAGCCCGATGTCGGGGCAGCGCGCCAGCAACTCGGCGCATTCCGCGATGCGCGCGCTGGTCGTTCCACAGGATCGCCGGGCGCAGCGGGCGCAGCGCCGCGTCCAGAAGCAGCGCGGCCAGCATCTGCCCCGACAGCCCGATGCCTTCCACCGCCGCCATCTCGCGCGGGGCCTGCGCCGCGAGGCCGTCCAGACAGGCCAAGACCGCCTCCACCCACAGGTCGGCGGGTCCTGCTCGCTCCACCCCACCTGCGGGATCGACACGGCGATGGGCTGCGCGGCCTCGGCCACCACCCGCGCGGCATCCTCGATCAGGACCGCCTTGATCCCCGACGTGCCCAGGTCGATGCCGATGGTGCAGCATCATCCGCGTCCCCGTTCGAGCAGCGCCCGCGCGGTGGCCTCGTCGGTCACGAAGCGTGTCGATCACCCCGCGGCCCAGCAGCGCGCGGATCACGGGCACCTTGTGGCGCGCCGCCTGCGGCAAGGATCACGTTCGGGATGCGCGCGCAGGTCCGGCGAGGCCGATGCCGATGACCCGCTCGTTGATCGGATGGTCCAGCGGCTGGCCCTCCGCGTCGATCACCGTGCCCAGCACGTCGCCCACGCCGCCCAGCCGCGATCAGTTCCTCGATCGGTGACGTCCGACGGCAGCCCGTCGCGCATCAGCAGCGAGCGTTTCGACAGGTCGCCCGCCGCCATCGCCATCGCGTCCACGCCGCGCAGCTTTTCCAGCACCTCGCGGAACACGTCCAGTTGCATGATCGTGTCGCGCGCTTTCGGCGGAGCCGGCATAGAGGGGCGCGGTGAAGTAGCTGTGCTGCGCCCCCAGCAGGTCCGCGAGCCGGGTCGTGATCTCGAAACTGTTGAGGTCCGACCCGCGGGTCAGCCCGCCCATGACCGAGATCACCTCGAGATCCGGGCGTTCAACGGCGGCGACGAAGCGGGTGGCGAGGTTCAGCGTGTCGCCCCAGGACATGCCGAAGAGCTTCACCGTCGGGTCGGCCAGCACCTCGGTCAGCACATTGCCCAGGCGCCGCGCCGACGATCATCTGCACGTCCTTCGCGATCCGGACGGCGCCGGGGCGACATAGGCCTGTTTCAGCCCGAAGCGGCTCGCAGAGCGCGGCCTCCAGCTCGGCGCAGGCGGCGAAGGCGGTGTTGAAGGTGATCCGCACCAGCCCGCGCCGCCGCGCCTCGGACAGCGCCTTGTTCACCCGCAGGCGGGTTGCGCCGCAGCTTGTCCGCCACCTTTTCCTGCGTCAGCCCCTCGACATGGTAGGCCCAGGCGACCTGCGGGCCAGGAACCGCTCTTCGGTGTCGATCTGCGGCAGTTTCGGCGCGCGCGGCATCGGCTCGGTCCCTGGCTACTTCACGGCGCCCATGGTCAGGCCGCGCACCAGATGCTTTGACGCGAGCAGCGCGAAGATCAGGACCGGGATCACGATCAGCGTCGATGTCGCCATGATCTTGCCGTAGGGCACGTCGTAGCCTTCCATGAAGGTGACCGCCATGGCGGGCGCGGTCTTGGCGGTCTTGGGCGCGAGGATGTAGGCGAACAGCAGTTCGTTCCACGAGAAGATGAAGCGACAGGATCGCCGAGACCGCCACGCCCGGCATCGCCAGCGGCAGGCAGATCGAGCGGAAGATGCGCCATTGGCGACGCGCCTTCCAGCATCGCCGCCTCGTCCAGTTCGTGCGGGATGGAGCGGAACTGGTCGGTGCAGATCCAGATCACGATCGGCAGGGTGAAGGTCAGGTACATCAGGATCAGCGCCAGATGCGTGTCGCGCAGGCCCAGCTCGCGCGCGATCAGGAACACCGGAAAGGCCAGCACGACGGGCGAGACGAAGCGGTTGGTGATGAACCAGAACCACAGATCGGTCTTGCCGCGAAACTCGAACCGCGCCAGCGCATAGGCGGCGGGCGTGCCGAGGCCCACGGCCAGCACCGTGGTGCAGACCGCCACGATGATCGAGTTGATCAGCGACGAGGCCGACCTTGTCCTCGAACAGCACCTCGACGTAGTTCGCGAGCGTCGGGGTGAAGATCCAGGCCGGCGGCGATTGCAGCGCCACGACCTGCGTCTTCAGGCTGGTCGTGACCATCCAGTAGAACGGGAAAGACGCAGAACAGGCAGATGAGCGACCAGCAGCAGCGCCCTCCGGCGCCAGCCCGCGGCCGCGTGCGGTGTCGCGGCCATCAGCGGACCTCCCGGTAGAAGATGCGGATGTAGAGGCGGGCCAGCACGATGGTGATCGACCAGCATGATGATCGCCTGCGCCGAGGCCATGCCGATGTCGAACTGCCGGTTGCCGACCCGCTCGATCAGGATGGCGATGAACTCGGTGGCCGAGCCCGGGCCCGCCGCGCGTCATGGTGAAGGGCATGTCGAACAGCTTCAGCGTGTCGGCCGTGCGCAGGATCAGCACGGCGACGAGGCTGGGGATCAGGAAGGGCAGCTGCACATGGCGCAGGACGGTCCAGTTGCGATCTTCGTCTCCAGCCGCGCCGCCTCCTCGATTTCGGGCGGAACGGTGGAGAGGCCCGCCAGCAGGACCAGCGCCACGAAGGGCGTCCATTGCCAGATGTCCCAGATGATCACGGCGATGAAGGCGTTGGTCGGATCGCCGATGAAGTTGATCGGCTCGACGCCGATCCAGCCGAGCATCTGGTTGATGACGCCGTATTTCTGGTTGAGCATCACCTGCGCCAGCAGGCCCGACCACGGCATAGGTCGTGGCCATCGGCAGCACCAGCGCAAGCCGCGTCAGCGTCTTGAACAGCGCCAGGCCGGGCCGGTGCAGGACCAGCGCGATGGTCAGGCCGAGCGCGATCTGGATCGGCACCGACGAGCACGAACAGCGTCGCCGTGCGCCCCATCGCCTGCCAGAACACCGGGTCCGTCAGCACGAAGGTGTAGTTGTCGAGCCCGACGAAGCGGGTCTGCGCGATCTTGGTCAGGTTGAAGATAGTGGAGGCTTTTCCACAGCGCGTAGACCAGCGGCACGATGCCCACGACCAGCCAGCGCGAAGACCGCCGGGTCCGAGAAAGGCAAACAGCGTCCGTGCGGCGGACGCGGGGTGGTCATGGAAGGCCTCCGGGCTGCCGGGAAGGGAAAGGGCGCGGCGCTGGGACGTCGCCGCAGCCGCGAGTGGTCAGGCGCGGATTACTGGGCCAGCGGCTTCTTGCCGTCGTAGTAGCCGGCCTCGGCCAGGACCGCTTCCATCTTCTCGCCGATGGTCTTGGCGCCGTCCTCGACCGAGACTTCGCCCAGCATCATCTTCGTGCCCCATTCCTGCACGATCTCGGTGATCGCCGGCCATTCGGCGAAGCGCGGGCGGAACTCCGGCACGCCGTCCTTCCAGCTTTCGACCAGCGCCGGGATGAACTTGTAGGTCGTCGGCCAGTGCCGGATCGGCATAGGCCGACTGCCGGGCCGGCACGCCACCCAGTTCGAGGTACTTGCCGGCATTGGCCTTCGACGTCACCCACTGGATGAAGAGCCAGGCCGCGGCCTTTTCGGCGTCATCCGCCTGCGTCGCCACGGCCAGCGAGAAGCCGCCGAGCGCGGGCTTGCGGCCCGCCGGGCCCATCGGTTCCGGCGCCACGGCCAGGCAATCGCCGAGCTTCGAGGTCTCGGGGCTGGCCAGCGTGGAGTAGAAGGCCGACCATTCGGTGATCATCGCCACGTCGCCCTGCGCCAGCGCGTTCACCGTCTCGGCGTGGTCATAGGCGACGATGCCTTCGGGCATGTACTTCATCAGGTCCTGGCGGAACTGCAGGCCCGGCCTGGCTTTCGGGCGAATTCAGGTTCGACTTGAACTCGGCGTCGAGGAACGAGCCGCCGAAGGGCCAGAGCATGCGCGCGAAGCTGTCGGCCGACTGGGTCTCGTTGCGCTTGGACTGCAGCGCGATAGGCGTACTTGCCGTCCTTGGTCAGCGCCGGGCCGTAGACGTCCATCAGTCTCGTCCCAGGTCGCCGGCGGCTTGTCGAAGCCGGCATCCTTCGAGCATGCAGGAGTTGTAGAACAGCAGGCCCGAATAGTTGTCGAAGGGCAGGCCGTAGATCGTGCCGTTCCAGCTCGCCGAACGCGTTCAGCAGCAGCGGGAAGAAGTCGGCCATGTCGAGGTCGGGATCGGCCAGCTCGGGGTTGTCGAGGTGAAGGTCGTCGACCGGGCACGATCCAGCCGTTCTCGGCGAAGTTGCCGATCCAGACGAGGTCGACCAGCGCGATGTCGATGTCGCCGCCGGCCACGAAGTCGCGCACCTGTTCGCCGAGCGCGTTCTCGTAGGGCACGGTGGTGATGTTCATCTTGATGCCGGTCGCCGCCTCGAACTCGGGCAGCATCTGCTTGGCGGCGGCATAGCCGGGACGGTCGAGGAACAGCACGTTCGACCTCGGTGCCGGCATAGGGCTTGGCCGCCTCTTCCAGCGACCAGGCCCCGGCCTGTCCGCCGACGGCCATGACGGCCGACGCGGCAAGCGCAAGCGCGCTTGCGTGCAGTTTCAGTTTCATCTTGATCCTCCCATAAGGTTGTAGCGTTTCGACGGTTGACTTCCATTTGTAACGCCTTCCATATAAATGTATCGAAGCGGCGGCGAGTCAACGGGAAAATTGGCCGGCATCAGGGCAGGGAGGAAGGACGGCAATGGCCGAGGTCCGGCTGCAAGGGCGTGAACAAGTTCTACGGCGCGCAGCAGGCGCTGCACGACGTCACGCCTCGACGTGACGGATGGCGAGTTCGTGGTGTTCGTCGGGCCGTCGGGCTGCGGGAAGTCCACGCTGCTGCGCGCGATCGCCGGGCTCGAGGACGATCAGTCCGGCGTCGATCTCCATCGGCGGGCGCGACGTGACGCGACTTGCGCCCTCCGAGCGGGACGTGGCGATGGTGTTCCAGTCCTATGCGCTCTATCCGCATATGACGGTGCGCGAGAACATGGACTTCGGCATGAAGATCAACAACTTCCCGCCCGAGGACCGCAAGCGCCGGATCGCCGAGGCGGCGCGCATCCTGCAACTGGAAGCCCTATCTCGACCGCAAGCCCGGCCAGCTCTCGGGCGGCCAGCGCCAGCGCGTCGCCATCGGCCGGGCCATCGTCAAGCAGCCCAAGGTCTTCCTGTTCGACGAGCCGCTGTCGAACCTCGACGCCAAGCTGCGGGTGCAGATGCGGGTCGAGCTCGAGGCGCTGCACCGCGAGCTCGAGGCGACGATGATCTACGTCACCCACGACCAGGTCGAGGCGATGACGATGGCCGACAAGATCGTCGTGCTGAACGGCGGGCGGATCGAGCAGGTGGGCAGCGCCGCTGGACCTCTATCACCGTCCGCGCACGCGAATTCGTCGCGGGCTTTCATCGGGGCGCCGAGCATGAACTTCCTCGACGCTCGACGATCCGGGCGGGGCGCTCGTGCGATGGCGGGCCGGTGCCGCTGCTCGCAGCGCCGCTCGAGGGCGCGGCTGACGGCTCGGCATCCGGCCCGAGCACATCGTGGTGCTCCGGCCGAGGGCAGGGCGACATCGACGCGCGACGGTCGACGTTGCGCGAGACGCTGGGCGGCGACGCCTATCTGTATGTCCGCACCGAGCCGGGCCAGACCGCTGGTGGTGCGCGCCGACGGCGAGACCCGCTCGACCACGGCGCCCGGATCGGCCTCGGGCTGCCACCCGCGCGGCTCCATCTGTTCGGCGGCGGACGGGCGGACGCTGGCCTCGGGCGGGGCGCGACCAGATGACGACGGTCGCGACGATCGCCGGCGCCGTCGCCCGGTCCGCGGCGATCGGCCGAGGTGATGATCGGCCGCGGGCGTGATCGCGGAGGCGGGGCGCGCTGTTTCGCGCGGACAGTTCCACCGGGCCGCGCCTGCCTGATCGCGGACGAGAACACCTGGGCCGCGGCCGGGGCGGCGGTGGAGGCGGCGCTGACGGCGGCCGGGGTCGCCGTGCGCCGCCCATGTCCTGCCCGCCGCGCCCCGGCCCGAAGCCGACGCGTCGAACTTGGCGAACGCCCTGCGCGCGGTGCTGGAGGCGGGCGCGACCCCGGTCGCCGTCGGCTCTGGCGTGATGAACGACCTCGTGAAGTACGCGGCCTTCAAGCTCGACCGGCCCTATCTCTGCGTCGCCACCGCGGCCTCGATGGACGGCTACACCTCGGCCGGCGCGCCGCTGTCGGAGCGCGGGCTTCAAGAAGACCATCCAGTGCCGCCCGGCCGCGCGCCGTGCTGGGCGATCTCGACGTGATCGCGCGCGCGCCCCCCGACGATGACCGGCTGGGGCTACGGCGATCTGCCGGGCAAGGTGCCCGCCGGGGGCGACTGGATCATCGCCGACGCGCTGGGGATCGAGGCCATCGACGATGTCGGCCTGGCCGCTGGTGCAGGACGGGCTGCGCGGCTGGCTCGTCGCACCCCGAGCGCATCGCCGCGGCGACCGCGCGGCGGTCGAGGGGCTGTTCGTCGGGCTGACGGTGGTGGGGCTCGCGATGGAGACTGCACGGCTCGTCGCGCCCCGCCTCGGGCGCCGATCACCAGATCGCGCATCTGTGGGAAATGGAGGATCTCAGCCAGACGGCGAGCGGGTCAGCCACGGCGCCTGCGTGGCGGTCGGCTGCGTCGACAGCGCTCGCGCTCTACGACTGGCTGCTGACGCACGACCTGACCCGGCTCGACGCGGCGCGATCCTCGCGCGGCCCCGACGCTGCGACGACAAGGCCGCGGATCGCCGCCGCCTTCGGCCGACCGGCGAGATCGCCGACCGCGCCCTGGACGAAACGCCGGCCAAGCACGTCGCGCGCCGCCCCATGCGCGCGCGGCTGGCACGATCGCGCGCGGTCTGGCCGGAGCCTTCGGGCGCGGCTGCAGGCGCAGGTGATGCCCGCCGCCGGATGCGCGCGCCACCTGCCGCTGCTGGTGCCCCGACCGAGGCGGCCGAGATCGGCGTCGACCCGACTACCTGCGCCGCACCATCCTGCAAGGCCCGCTTCCTGCGCAGCCGCTACACGCGTGCTTGACCTGCTGGACGAGACGCGGTCTGCTGGTGCAGGCAGTGCGATGCGACGCGCCCGCCGCGACGGGCGGCCAGATCAAGCGCGGGCTGAGGGGGAGGGCATGATCGGACTATGCAGCGATCTGGCAGCACGGGCGCGCGCGCGAGATCGGCGCCGCCATCGCGGCGCGTCGACCCGCCGCCTTCACGGGCTGGTTGCCGGAACTGGCGGCCGCCCGCCGCATCGTCGCCTACGGGGTGGGGCGCGAGGGGCTGATGATGCGGGCCCTCGCCATGCGGCTCTATCACCTCGGGCTCGACGCGCATGTGGTGGGCGACATGTCCGCCCCGCCGCGTCGGGCCCGGCGACCTGCTGCATCGTCAGCGCCGGCCCCGGCGCTTTCTCGACCGTCAACGGCCTGATCGGCGTGGCGAAGGCGGCAGGGGCACGCACCGCCTGCATCACGGCGCAGCCGGGCGGCGCGGCGCCGCCGGCCTGCGACCGTGGTGCTGGTGATTCCGGCGCAGACCATGGCGGACGATCAGGCGCCCAGCCCGGCCTCGGTGCTGCCCATGGGCTCGCTCTTCGAAGGCGCGCAGTACCTGATGTTCGAGCTTCTCATCCTCGCGCTGCGCGACCATGTCGGCGCCGACCCCGCCGCCATGCGCGCGCGCCACACCAATCTGGAGTAGGCCATGGCCGACTGGATCAAACGTTTCTCCCTTGAGGGCCGCAAGGCCATGGTCACCGGCGCCTCGAAGGGCATCGGTGCCGAAATCGCCCGCGTCTTCGCCGATGCCGGGGCCGATATCGTCGCCGTCGCCCGCGACGAGGCCGGTCTGGCCGAGACCGCCGCCGCCGTGCGCGCGCAGGGCCGCCGCTGCCTGACGATCTCGGCCGAACTGGCCGATCGCCGCCGCCTGCACCGCGCACCGCCGAACGCGCGCTGGCCGAATGGGGCACCATCGACATCCTCGTGAACACCGCCGGCATCTCCCGCACCGGACCCGCCGAGACCTTCAGCCTGGAGGACTGGGACGAGACGATGGCCGTGAACCTGCGCGCGCCCTTCCTGCTGTCGCAGGCGCTGGCCCCCGCCATGATCGCGCAGCGCTGGGGCAAGATCGTCAACATCTCCAGCCAGACCGGCGTGATCGCGCTCGACGATCACGCCGCCTATGCCTCGTCCAAGGGCGGGCTGAACGCGCTGACCAAGTCGCTCTGCGCCGAATGGGCGCGCCACAACGTGCAGGTCAACGCCATCTGCCCGACGGTGGTGCTGACCCCCATGGGGATCAAGGTCTGGTCGCCGCCCGAAAAGAGCGGCCCGATGATCGCGGGCACGCCGCTGCGCCGCTTCGGCGAGCCGGTGGAGATTGCAGACGTCGCGCTCTACCTCGCCTCGCCGGCCGCCGAACTGGTCAACGGCGCGATCCTGATGATCGAGGGCGGGTATTCGAGTGTCTGACGCAACGCTCGATGCCGAAGCCGCCTTCCTGCGCTACGAGGCTGTCCGCCCCCGCCTGCCGGCCGCCACCTTCCCCGCCACCTCGCTCCGGGTCGAGACGCTGGCCGATGTCGCCGACCGCTACGACGCCTTCGTGCTCGATGCCTTCGGTGTGCTGAACGTGGGCGACACCGCCATCCCGGGCGCCGTCACCCGCATGGCCGAACTGCGGGCCATGGGCAAACGCCTGATCGTGCTGACCAACGCCGCCTCCTACCCCCGGAGCAGCGGCGCTCGCCAAGTACCGTCGACTGGGTTTCGACTTCAGCGTGGATGAGGTTGTCTCAAGCCGCGACGTGGCCGTGGCCCGCCTCAGCGACGCGGCCCCCGGCCTCGTCTGGTCGGCCATCACCGCGGGCGACGACAGCTTCGCCGACATCCCCGCCCGCGTGACTGACCTGATCGACGGCACAACCGACTGGGACAGGGCTGAGGGCTTCCTTTTCCTTTCCTCCGCCCGCTGGGACGCGGCGCTGCAACGCCGCCTGACCGAGACGCTCCGTCGCAAGCCCCGCCCTCTGGTCGTGGCCAACCCCGATCTCGTCGCCCCGCGCGAGGGCGGCCTGACACTGGAACCGGGCCTCTACGCCCATGATCTTGCCGATGCGCTTGGCCTGCACCCCCGCTGGTACGGCAAACCCTTTCCCGATGCCTTCGAGGAAGCCCGCAACCGATTGCCTGGCATCCCCCCGCACCGCATCGCCATGGTCGGTGACACCTTGCATACCGATGTGCTGGGCGGAGCAGCGGCAGGAATGGGCACCGTCCTTATCACCGCCCATGGTCTCTTTGCCGGCCTCGACACCGCTCCTTACATAGAGCGTTCCGGCATCCGCCCGACGGTCATCGCCACCACAACCTGACGCCTTACGCGGATCGGTTCAACTGACGGGGAATCGCCTGATCCGATCTGACCTTTTGATGTTTCGCAGATCAGGCGTGAAATCCACGGCACGCTATTCCTGCATGTACCCTAGTCCAGCACATCGTCCGCACCGACCCGGTCCGACAGCGCCACCATCCATTTCAACGTCTCGGTCTGATGCGCGGTAAGGTTGGTCGAAGAAAGGAGTTCCAGCGCGAAGGGGCGAAATTCAGTCCAGCGCAGATGGAAATCGGCAAGATCCTTTGGAAGAATCGGGGTGCGCGAGCGTCCGCCCTGCTGTTCATAAGTCGGCATGTACATTCTCCTGGCCTTCCATCCTTTCCCGTCACGGACCGGCTGCAGGCGGTCCCGTTCGATTGGTCAAGGTTAGCGACAATCTGAGTTATGGATCAGTGAAAAAACCGTCAAATCCCTATGCTGAAAGGGTGTTTCGGCATCAGATCCGGTCGCGCGAAAGCGCTTTCAGCCGGATCTTTCCCAACCGCTGCCGCCCGCCTGGCCCGATCCCGTCCACGACCGCCTCGGTTATCCCGCCGGCGCCCGCCTGCATAAGCGACAGGTAGTTGTCCCGCGTCTTTGGTGCGGCCTTCTTCTTCAGGAACGCCTCCAGCAACCGCCGTGCCGCCTGAGGCGAGGCGACCGACGTTCCCCGCATCGCAAAGCAGGTGCCCGAGCGTGTTCCCGCCGCGATCACGCCCTCTTTCCAGCCCGACCGGTCGCTTGGGGCCGACAGGTCCACCTGCTTGTCCACTGCAACCACTCCCGTGCCGGTGGCAGATGTCCGCAACGCCCCTGCGCTGCTGTAGGCCACTGCAAGACCGGTGCTTTCCACCGTCCCGCCTACCACAAGAGCAGTCTGCATCGCGGCCAATCCGTTCAGGCTGCCGAACCGGCGGACCGGTCCGGCCGCATCGTCGCTGCCCGGAGCGCCGTCTTCGCCGACGGGCACATATGCCGCGCTCTGGAACGCGCTCTGCCGCGCGCCGGTCCCGCCCTGCAGGGAATTCGTGTCGATCTGCACCCGGCACTGGATCGCGCCGCGCACGGCGCCTCCGTCCGGCATTCCGAGGACCGGAAAACTCTCCCCGCGCTTACGCAGAAACCGGACCGTCCACACGCCGGCCGTCGCCGCCCCGTGACCGGGTTCGGGCGGCAGCGCGCGCGGCTCGGTCGGGGCCAGGATGACGCTTACCCGCCAGCGGCGGTCGCGGTGCTTCTCGATGCCGAACTGACCCACGATCCGGCCATCCACCTTCAAGTCGGCCGCCATGAAACGCCCCGGCTCGCGCTCGACGACAGGGCCGGAATTGGCGGGCACGTCCGTGCCCGGTGCAATCACCTGCACCCTTATATCCGACCGCTCCGTTTCCGGCGGATACCACAGTTCCAGAAGGGTCGACGTGGCGTCGCAGGCGGGGGCGTCCCACAACAACTCGGCCACCTCGGTCTCGCCGTCCGGATGGGGCAGGAAATCGTCGTTCCCGATCAGTGCCGTCAGCCGGTCCTGGAACGAATTTCCCGACGGGATCACAAGCGCGGTCGGTGCATGGGTGCGCCGCGCCAGGATCAGTTCGTCCATCGCCGCTTCCAGAAAACCCGTCTGGTCATGCGGCCCACCGGAATAGCCGAAGCTCAGGTTGATGACGACCGGAAGCCCGTCCGGCAACCCGACCGAGGCCGCGATCCTCGCCGCCCGGTCAAAGATGTAATGCAGCGCCGAAAGCAGAAACATGTCCGTGCCATAGCCGGACGTTTCCCAGGTCGAGGTTGGCGGCAGGTCCACCGCGATCACCCGCACCTGCGCTGCTTCGTCTTCCGGCCAGCGCCCCGCCGCCAGGTCCAGCACATGCGACCCGTGCGATCCGGCGAGGTCCAGCGGCATCGGCGGCAGGCCGGGGCGGCTGGACAGCCCCGCCCGATGATAAACCGCATCCTCGTCGCCGCCGCACTCTGCCAGCATCTCGTTGATTTCGGCCCGCACAAACTCGCGCCCGAACGGCACCGCGCCCGAGGGTGCTTCCGCGCCCCGGGCGCCCTGTGACCAGCAGTAATCCATCCGCGTTCCCGCCCGGTGCCGATAGGCCGCATGGGCAAAGGGAATGCCGTCGTCGATCACCGCTGCAATGACGATGGGCTTCGTGCGGTCCAGGGCCGGGTCCACCACGCTTGGCGCCTTGACCCGTCTGCCCGGATAGCGCGGGTCCAGCGTTTCGGCGCGGACGGGGAAGTTCAGGCGGAAATAGCCCCGTTGCCCGCGGCCCTTCTGCGACGCCGCCATGAACCGACCCAGTGCGTTGGTGATCGCCTCCACCCCGTCAAGTGTCGGTGCGTCCGGCCCGGTCCCGTTCAGCAGAAACGGGATGAAGGATGGCCTGAACCCGTCCGGACGGTACAGGATCGGAAGCACGTATCGGACGCTGCCCGGGGGGGCCTTGCAGGTGCGCTCGACCTCGGCAACGCTCGCGCCGCCCGGAAATTCCGCCACGCAGGACAGGCACGCCTGATCGGCAAGCTGCAATCCCGCCAGATCATAGGTCCGCCCCGGGCCGAACATCCACGTCTCATAGGGACCAAGCAGGTTGCTCGCCCCGGGAACCGTCCCATGAACCCCCGTGTCCAACGCTCAACTCCTGTCGGCTTCCAGCAAGAATTCGGACGTGCATTGGCGCCACATCCAATCGAACAGCGGGTCAGGCTCGACCAGAACGGCAGCCTTGGACGCGGCGGCAGTCACGATCGCCTTCGCGTCCGTCGCGAGGAAATCCTTGTCCGCGACCGTCGCCGGGTCAAATGTGCCCGCCGACAGCCCGCCCGGATGCCCCGCCAGGCCCAGGATGATCCGACCGATGCGCGTGCCCAGCACCGCCCCCGCCCGGCTGTCGATCGGGTAGTGCAACCCGGCCACCGTGCGGTTTACCGCGATCCGGTGCGCCTGACCGTAGAGCAGCGCAATCCGCGCCTGCGGGTCGGAGAAATGGTCGCCGCTGGCTTCGACCAGACCCGCCAGCACCGTGGCCATGGCGAAGGCCTGCGTTGCATGGCCGCTTGGAAACGCCCCATGCCCCGGGACCGGCAGCAGCGGCACAATGCGCCCGTCGATCTCGTCGGGGCGGCGGACGGCGAAGATGTGCTTCGGCATCATCGTCGCATCGCCCGCCAGCCCCTGCACGATGTCGAGGAACTCGTAGGTCTTGCCGTTGCGCGCCGGCGAGAGGCCCAGCAGCACCGCGAAATACTCGCCGAACATCCCTGTCTGCGACAGGATCTCGTCGCTCCGATCCGCCCGCTGCTCGGCATAGTGGCGCACCCACGTCACCTGCCGTGCCAGCGTATCGGGCGTGGGGCGGTGCAGCGTGACAAAGGCCTTGCCGCCCCAGGTCAGCGAAACCCGGCCGTCGCCCGCATAGTTGCGCCAGCCGAACCGCCGGACGAACGCCGCCTGCAACAGCGTCTCGCGCACCTCCGGCGCCCAACGCCGCATGTTCGCGTCCGAGTTCACCGGCAGCGGCCGGATCGCCGCAGCCTCGACCGGGGCAGACCCCGCCATGATGCAGGATCGCCGTCGCCGCACTCTGGATGCCCGACACCTCGGTATCGCCGCCGTCGTCGTCCGCCATGCCGCGCATCCCGCGCATGCCCCTCATGCCGCGCATTCCCCGCATGCCACGCATCCCGCGCATGCCGCGCATCAAGCCAAGGAACGCCATCGAAATCCTCCTTAAGGAACGCCCGACGCCAGCAGTGCCGACGAGACGTTCTTGCCAATCCGGAAATCCGCAGCCGGATGGCTGCGCCGGTAGTCCGCCACGGTGAAGTCGGGCTGCAACCGCATCAGGGTCACCGCCGCCTCCTTCGCCTCGGCCGTCCGGCCCAGATGATGCAGCGCGCAGATCCGCACCCGCAGCGACGACAGGTGGCGGTCGTTCTTCACCAGCGACCGGTCGGCATACTCCAGCGTCCGGGCAAAGTCTTCGGCGGCGAGGTACGCGGTCGAGGCAAGCGAGTTATAGAGATATCCGAACGGGTCCAGCGGCGAGAGGTGCAGCGCCTTCTCTACCCGCTGGATCGCATCTGCGCCGTCGTCCCGATAGGCGCTCAGCACCCCGCTCGACAGCCAGGCCATCGCCTCGTTGGGGTTGCGCTCCAGCGCCGCGTCGAAGCGCTGCTGCGCCTTGTCCATCCGCATCAGCAGGTTGTTGTTCGCCACCCCGTCGGTGGTCAGCGCAAAGCTGTTCTCGGGGTCGATGTCCAGCGCCCGCGCGGTGCAGTCCAGCGCCAGCCCGATGTCCTTCATCCGGTTCGTCGACCAGCCGTTGAAGACCGAGGTCACATACCATTCGCCCAGCCAGGCATGGGGCTCGGCCGCGCGCGGCGCCCGCCGGATCGCTTCCTCGATCAGCTCGCGCGACCGGGCGAAGCTGCTCAGCTTCAACTGGTGCATCAGGCCCACGCCCGCGATCAGAAGCTGGTGATCGGCCAGCGACGACAACGTGCGCCCCTGCGCATGGCTCACCGCATCCGAGGCGATGGTCTGCCCGATCGTCCGCACGATTTCCGAGACCGGCACACTGCGCGGCTCGATGAACTCGCCCACACGCCCTGAGAATTGCCGGGTCCACAGGATGCGCCCCGATTGCGCGTCCAGACAATCGGCATCCAGCGTCACCTGCTCGCCTGCCACGCGCAGGCTGCCCGCCACGCAGTAGTCCACCTTCAGCGCTTCGCGCACCCGGGTCAGTTCTATCTTGGACGTCGAAAGCTCCCGCGCCGACAGGTGTGAGATGACCGCCAGCAGGTTGGAGCGTGACAGCGACCGGCAGATTTCCTCGGCCAGCCAGTCGCCCAGCACCACGTGCTCGGGCGTCCCCCCCACCATTCGGAACGGCAGGATCGCAATGGTCGGCAGGATCGAGGGTGGCGGCGGCTGCGTGCTGGCGCTGAACAGCGAGAACAACTGTTCCGGCGCCTGCCGTATCCCCCGCAGCCAGTCGTTGAACTCGTCGTCCTTGATGTCCAGCCCTTCGAGGAATTCTCCTCCGCCGGGCCGCCCGATGAAGTGCACCTTGGCAAGGTCAAGCGTGATCTCGGTATTGTTCACCTTCAGGACGCGATCGAAATCCGCGCCCATCACGCCCTTGACGGTCGAAAGCGCCTGACGCAGGCTTTGCTGCCCGCCATCATAGCACGATGTGCCCCAGAGCAGGTTCTGCAGATAGGTCCGTGTCCGCCGGCCGAAGGGTGCCGTCGCAAGCAGCGCGAACATCGCCCGGTGCTTCGAGCCGGAAATCTCGAAGGCAGGCACTTGCCCCGCCGACTGGACGATGCACGCGCCGAACAGATTGATCTGGAGCAGCTTGCTCATCGCCGTATCCGCGTTTCCCCTTGCAGCCGACAGGTTAACGCAGGGGCACTTTCCGACAAAGCCCATTCACGCTTTTTTCACGAGCGTCATTGAACCCCTGGCGCTTGCCTAAATCGTCTTGGCGAAACGCAAAACGCTTGGCCCCGGTGTCGTGCTCCGTGCCGTCGGGCGGGGCGGGCCGCAGTTACTTCAGAACGGTAAACCCCTGCGCCTCGAACACCTTGCCTGCGGCCTCGGCTGACAAGGCCTTGAGGAATTCTGCGGCGGCAGGTTTGGTACTGGTTGCAACCTCGGCGACGGGATAGATGATGGGCTTGTGGCTGTCGGCGGGGAAGGTGCCGATCACGCTGATCTTGCCCCCGGCATCGTTGTCGGCAATCGCATCCGATCCATAGACGATGCCCAACGGCGCCTCGCCAGTCTGCACCAGGGTCAGCGCCGCGCGCACGTTCTCCGACTGCGCGACAGACGCTTCGACCGAAGCCCACAGACCCAGATTGGTCAGCGCTTCCTTGCCGTACTGGCCGGCGGGCACTGAATCCACCATCGCCATCGACAGCTTGCCCCCGTTCAGCAGTCCTGCAAGATCCAGATCCGGGCCAATTTCCGCCGGGGCCGCGTTACCATGGGCCACAAGGACAAGCGTGTTGCCCAACAGGTCTTTCCGCGACCCCGGCTTTATCAGGCCGTCTTTCTCCAGCGTGTCCATCCAGTTGACGGCGGCCGACAGGAACACATCGGCAGGGGCGCCCTCCTGTATCTGCTTGGCGAGCGCGGAACTCCCACCATAGGAAATCGCAACCGAGTTTCCGCTTTGCGCCTGCCAGTCGGCGGCAATCGCATCCAGTGCGTTCTTCAGACTCGCGGCGGCGAATACGGTGATCTCTTCCGCCTTGCCGGAAACCGGCAGGGCAAGGCTTGCGGCAAGGGCCAGCGCCAACGTGGCGCGGCGGGTCAGGGCAAAGGCCGACATGGGTCGCTCCGGGTCCGGTTATGTTTCTCCAGACATATCACCTGGCCCTGCGTCGGCTGGCAAGCGTTATTTCCGCTCGGATATATCCCTCAACATGCTGCCAAGGCGTTCGATGCGCCCCGCTGCGGCGTCAGCCGCCACCGCTTCGATCTCGCGATAGAGTGCCAGCACCTGCCCGCCTGCCGATGTCAGCCGCGCCCCGCCTCCGCCCGGCCCGCCTCGCGCGCTGTCCACCAGTGGCTCGCGGAATGCTGCGTTCATTTCCTCCACCAGCATCCAGGCCCGTTTGTAGCTCATCGCCATGCCCCGCCCTGCGGCCGAGATCGAGCCTGTATCACGGATACGCTCAAGAAGATCCGCCTTGCCGGGGCCAAGCATCGCGTCCTCGCCGAACAGCAGGCGCAACCTGAGTCGGGCAGGAGGGTGGGACAAGGGGCCATTGTCTTGCATTCATCGAATGTCCAAGGCGCGTCTGCTCAATGCAAGGCCTTTGACGGTGCGGCCAGAGGCAGGTCTGCAATGTCAATTCCGGCGCAAGGCCATCCGGACACTTACACGCAAGCCCTTGATGGCCGTGGAGGAACATTCCTGCCAATCAGGATTATTTGCAATTCTAAGGTCATGGAGGTCAAAAAATTTACAAGAAAATTGTTTTATTAAAAAAGGTTAGGATTTTTTCTATAGATATCGTAAAGTAACACGCAGGTCGGCTTGTCACCGGCCTGATGCGACAGGACAGACGGGGATGCCGCGCATCCCGTTCGGGGGAAAAGATGGAGCATAGTCATCCGGAGGCGGTCTATCCCGCCTCGGCTGAATTCGTGAAGAACGCTCATGTGAACGCAGAGACCTATGCCGCGATGTACGCGGACTCGGTCAGCGATCCGGATGCGTTCTGGGCCCGCGAAGGCCAGCGGATCGACTGGATCACGCCTTTCACCAAGGTGAAGAACACCGACTTCACCTTCGGCAAGGTGTCGATCAAGTGGTTCGAGGATGGCACGCTGAACGTCTCGGCCAACTGCATCGACCGCCATGTCGCGACCCGCGCCAACCAGACCGCGATCATCTGGGAACCCGATGATCCCAAGACCCCGGCCGCGTCACATCACCTATGCCGAGCTGCTGGACAGACGTCTGCCGCATGGCCAACGTGCTGAAGGCGCATGGCGTGACGAAGGGCGACCGCGTCGTTCTCTACATGCCGATGATCCCCGAGGCGGCCTATGCGATGCTGGCCTGCGCCCGGATCGGCGCGGTCCATTCCATCGTCTTCGGCGGCTTCTCGCCCGACGCGCTGGCCAACCGCATCAACGATTGCGAGGCCAAGGTGGTCATCACCGCCGACTTCGCGCCGCGCGGCGGCAAGAAGACCGGCGCTGAAGGACAACACCGACGCGGCGCTGCTGCACTGCAGCGACGAGGTGAAATGCCTTGTGGTCAAGCACACCGGCGACCAGACCTCCTGGGTCGCAGGGCCGCGATTTCGACCTGAAGGCCGAGATGGCCGCGGCCGCGCCCTATTGCGCCTATGCCGAGATCGGCGCGGAAGACCCGCTGTTCATCCTCTACACCTCCGGCTCGACCGGCAAGCCGAAGGGCGTGGTGCATACCTCGGGCGGCTACCTCGTCTATGCCGCGATGACGCACCAGATCACCTTCGACTACCACGACGGCGACGTGTTCTGGTGCACGGCCGATGTGGGCTGGGTCACCGGGCACAGCTACATCGTCTACGGCCCGCTGGCGAACGGCGCGACCACGCGTGATGTTCGAAGGCGTGCCGACCTTCCCCGATGCCGGCCGGTTCTGGGAGGTCTGCGCCAAGCACAAGGTCACCCAGTTCTACACCGCGCCGACCGCGATCCGCTCGCTGATGGGCCTGGGGCCGGAATGGGTCGAAAAGCACGACCTGTCATCGCTCAAGCTGCTGGGCTCGGTCGGCGAGCCGATCAACCCCGAGGCCTGGAACTGGTACAACACCCATGTCGGCAAGGGCACACTGCCCGATCGTCGACACCTTCTGGCAGACCGAGACCGGCGGCCACATGCATCACGCCGCTGCCGGGCGCCATCCCGCAGAAGCCGGGCTCGGCCACCAAGCCCTTCTTCGGCGTGAAGCCGATCGTGCTGGATCCCGCCACCGCCAAGGTGCAGGACCGAGACCGAGACCGACGGCGTGCTCTGCATCGCCGACAGCTGGCCGGGGCAGATGCGCACGCTCTGGGGCGACCACGAGCGGTTCGAGGAAGCCTATTTCAGCCAGTATCCGCGGCTACTACTTCACCGGCGACGGCTGCCGCCGCGATGCGGACGGCTACTACTGGATCACCGGCCGCGTCGATGACGTGATCAACGTCTCGGGCCACCGCATGGGCACGGCCGAGGTCGAAAGCGCGCTGGTCGCCCATCCCAAGGTGGCCGAAAGCGCGGTCGTCGGCTACCCGCACGACATCAAGGGCCAGGGCATCTACGCCTATGTCACCCTGATGAAGGGCGTCGAGCCCACCGACGACGCTGCGCAAGGAGCTGGAGGCCTGGGTCCGCACCGAAATCGGCCCGATCGCCAAGCCCGACCTGATCCAGTGGGCCCCCGGCCTGCCGAAGACCCGCTCGGGCAAGATCATGCGCCGCATCCTGCGCAAGATCGCCGAGAACGACTTTGGCGCGCTGGGCGACACCTCGACGCTGGCCGATCCGTCGGTGGTCGACGACCTGATCGCCAACCGCATGAACCGGGGCTGACGATGGATGGCGCATCCCCCCGTCCTGATCCTGCTTGGCCCCCCCGGGGCCGGCAAGGGCACGCAGGCCCGGATGCTGGAAGAGGACTTCGGTCTGGTCCAGCTTTCGACCGGCGACCTGCTGCGCGCGGCGGTGGCGGCGGGCACCGAGGCCGGCCTGCAGGCCAAGGCGGTGATGGAGGCGGGCGCGCTGGTGTCGGACGACATCGTGCTGGCGATCCTGAAGGACCGCATGGCGCAGCCCGACGTGGCGCAGGGCATCATCCTGGACGGCTTTCCGCGCACCGCCGGGCAGGCCGCGGCGCTGGATGCGCTGCTGGCGCAGCGGGCAGCGGTCACCGCCGCGATCAGCCTTGAGGTCGACGACGAGGCGACGCGATGGTCGCGGTCTCGGGCCGCTACACCTGCGCCACCTGCGGCGAAGGCTATCACGACGAATTCAAGCAGCCCGCCGCGGCGGGGACTTGCGACAAATGCGGCGGCACGGCGTTCAAGCGCCGCGCCGACGACAACGCCGAAACGGTGCGCGAGCGGCTTGCACGCCTATCACGCCCAGACGGCGCCGCTGATCGCCTATTACGACGGCAAGGGCGTGCTGGAACGGATCGACGCGATGGGCTCCATCGCCGACATCCGCCGCGGCTCGGCGCCATCGTCGGGCGCGTCGCGGCCTGAAGCACGGCTCCGCCGCCCGGAGGAGCGGCGGGCGGGACCGGAAGGGAGGCGAGACCGCGCGAGCGGATCTGCGAACAAGGCCCGGCACCGGACGGGCCGAGGACCAGGCGTCTACCGCGGGCGGGCAGAGGCCAGAATCGACGGGACCGCCCGGATCACAGGCGAGGCACATGGAGGATGCAATGGCAACGGCATCGACGAACGTGCGCGACCGGTCGCGTCCGATGACCGCGGAGGAGAAGAAGGTCATCCTGGCCTCGTCGGCCGGCACGATCTTCGAATGGTACGACTTCTATCTCTACGGCTCGCTGGCCGCGATCATCGGCGCGCAGTTCTTCACGCCGTTCCCGGAAGCGACGCGCAACGTCTTCGCGCTGCTGGCCTTTGCCGCCGGCTTCATCGTGCGCCCGTTCGGCGCGCTGTTGTTCGGCTCGCTGGGCGACCTCGTCGGCCGGAAGTACACCTTCCTGATGACCATCCTGATCATGGGCCTGTCGACCTTCCTCGTCGGCCTGCTGCCCAGCTACTACACGCTGGGGCATCGCCGCGCCGATCATCCTGATCGCGCTGCGCATGCTGCAGGGCCTGGCGCTCGGCGGCGAATATGGCGGTGCGGCGATCTATGTGGCCGAACACGCGCCGCACAACCGGCGCGGCTACTTCACCACCTTCATCCAGACCACGGCGACGCTCGGCCTGCTGCTGTCGCTGATCGTCATCCTGTCGGTGCAGGGCTACGTCAACGGCAACTATCCCGACCAGCCGGTGCTCGACGCGGCCGGCGCGGCGATGATGAACGCCGACGGCACGCCGCCGATGATGAAGGCCTTCAACGCCTGGGGCTGGCGCATTCCGTTCCTCGGCTCGATCTTCCTGCTGCTGATCTCGCTCTACATCCGCCTGCAGATGAACGAGAGCCCGGCCTTCAAGAAGATGAAGGAAGAGGGTTCGGCCTCCAAGGCGCCGCTGCGCGAAGCCTTCGGCCAGTGGAAGAACGCCAAGATCGCCCTGATCGCGCTGTTCGGCCTCGTCGCCGGCCAGGCCGTGGTCTGGTACTCGGGCCAGTTCTACGCGCTGTTCTTCCTGCAGAACGTCATCAAGGTCGACAGCTTCACGGCCAACGTGCTGGTGGCCTGGTCGCTGATCCTCGGCACCGGCGGCTTCCTGTTCTTCGGCTCGCTGTCCGACCGCATCGGCCGCAAGCCGATCATCCTGGCGGGCTGCCTGATCGCGGCGCTGACCTACTTCCCGGTCTTCAAGTTCCTGACCAAGACCGCCAACCCGGCGCTCTATGCCGCGCAGCAGACCCCGGTCACCGTGACGGCCGACCCGGCCGACTGCTCGTTCCAGTTCAACCCGACCGGCACGGCCAAGTTCACCAACTCCTGCGACATCGCCAAGGCGCAGCTCGCGCGCACGCTCGGTGAACTACACGACGGTCGCCGGGCCTGCCGGGCAGCGTCGCCGCGGTCAAGATCGGCGACACGGTGATCCCGTCCTACAACGCCGCCGCCAACGCCGCTGCCATCAAGGCGCGACGGAGCGCTGAAGCGCCAAGGCCGGCACCGACCAGGCGCTATCGACGCGGCCCAGGCCGCGCTCGACACGGAAAGGCGTCAAGCCGGCTTCGCGAAGGCCTGAACGATGCGCTGAAGGCGCGGCTATCCGCTGGTGGCCGCCGACAACACGACGGTGGCCAAGGCGTCGAACTTCTTCGACATCTTCACCGGCGCAGAAGCTGACGATCATCGCGATCCTGACCTACCTCATCATCCTGGTGACGATGGTCTACGGCCCGATCGCGGCCATGCTGGTCGAACTCTTCCCGACCCGCATCCGCTACTCCGGCCTGTCGCTGCCCTACCACATCGGCAACGGCTGGTTCGGCGGCCTGCTGCCCGCGACCGCCTTCGCGATCTCGGCCCAGACCGGCAACATCTACTGCCGGCCTCTGGTACGCGATCGTCATCGCGCTGATGACGGTGGTGATCGGGGCGATCTTCGTGCCGGGCGGCACGCACAAGAAGGACATCTTCGCCGACGATCCGGAACACAAGGTCCATCACTGAGACCAAAGGACGAGGCCGGATTGTCCCGGCCTCGTCCACACTTTCCGGTCCCTCTCATCAGGGGTGCGCGTGCCGCGCCTCGCATCAGGTGGATCAGCCCGCGCAGAGATTGCCCATGACCGATGCCCCCAGACGCCACCGCGTGCTCGTCGTCGAGGATGACGACAACATTGCCCTCGCGCTCGAATACATCGTGACCCGCGAAGGCTGCGAGCACGACCGCGTGGCCAATGGCGGCGAGGCCGTGCGCCGCATCCGCGAAACCCGTCCTGATCTCGTGCTGCTCGACGTCATGCTGCCGGAGGTGTCGGGCTACGAGATTTGCCGCACCGTCCGCCACGACCCCAGCCTCGGCACCGTCCGCATCCTGATGATGACCGCCCGCGGCTCCGCTCAGGAACGGGCGAAAGGGATGGAACATGGGGCCGACGGCTTCGTGCTGAAGCCGTTCGACCTGAAGGATCTGCGTGACAACATGCACCGGCTGTTGGGGCGGGTGTCGTAGCGGTCAACGTTTGCCCGCCGTTACCAATCGAACGGACGCCCCCGGCGGGCGGGGTAAACCGCGACGCACCGCCAGCCGGTATCGTCCCGTCGGGTGCGCATTCGTTGCGTACCACTCTCCCGCCCAAGGTCGCTCCGCAGCGGCGCGATTCACCCCGCTCGCCCTGTGCCCCGGCGGCGTGAACCCCGCCCTGTGCCCCGGCAGCCCCGACCTATCCCCGGACCCGCATGACGACCGCCCAAACCCCCAACACCACCCCCACGATCACCGCATTCGCGACGAACCCCACCGCCACCACCAGCCACATGGGCAGTGCGCCGGGGGCCGAGATCGTCGCCGGAATGATGACCGCCACGAACAGCATCCCCGCCAGCAGCGGCACGACGGTGCCCGTCACCGCCCGGTTGCGCCACATGGTGAAGACCAGCGCAATCAGCAGCGCGATCCGGAACGGGTCCATCAACTGCGATTTCAGGATATCCAGCCAGGGCATCGAACCTCCGTTGCTTTATCATACCCTCTCACGGCCCGCACCGCACTGGCAAGCAGGCGTGAAACGGCGCGGCGTCGCCGTCTCGAATCTGGTTAACAGATCTGGAAAAAGTGAGCGAAAACAAAGGCCCCGCCGAGCGTCGCACCGTGCGACACGCCGTCTGGGACTGTGTCCTTCTCCCCGAGCCGGATGATGCGGCCCTACGCAGAAAGGCCGCCCCTGTCGTTTTCCCCCAGCTTCAGCACGATCTCCTCCACCAGCCGCTCCAGCGGCTGGTTGATCTCCACGGTCACCGCCCGTTCCCCCGCCCCCGGCGGCTCAAGCGCCGCGAACTGGCTGGCGACCAGCGAGGCCGGCATGAAATGGTTCTTCCGCGCCGCCATCCGCGCCTCGATCACCTCCCGCGTGCCCGCCAGGTGAACGAACGTCACCTCCGCCCCCGCCTCGTCCCGGATCTTGTCGCGATATTGCCGCTTCAGGGCCGAGCAGCCCACGATGACTGGTGCCTCGCGGCGCAGGGTCTGCCCGACCGAGGCAAGCCAGGGCCAGCGGTCGTCATCATCCAGCGCCTCGCCCCGGCTCATCTTGGCGATGTTCGCGGGGGGATGGAGCAGGTCGCCGTCACGATACGGGATGCCGAGGCTGGCCGACAGCGCCTCGCCGACGGTGGTCTTGCCGCTTCCCGCCACACCCATGAGCACGACCCGCCGCATCAGAGCGAGGCCGTAATGCCGCCGTCCACGTAGAGGACATGCCCGTTCACGAAAGTCGCGGCGTCCGAGGCGAGAAAGACGCACGCCCCCACCAGTTCCTCCACCCTGCCCCAGCGCCCGGCAGGGGTGCGCTTTTCCAGCCAGGCGGAAAAGGCCGGGTCGGCCACCAGCGCTGCATTCAGCGGCGTGTCGAAGTAGCCCGGTGCAATGGCATTGCAGGTCAGGCCATACTTCGCCCAGTCCGTTGCCATGCCTTTGGTCAGGTTGCCCACCGCGCCCTTCGTGGCGGTGTATGGCGCGATCGAAGGGCGGGCGAGGGCGGTCTGAACGCTGGCGATGTTGATGATCCGCCCCGCCCCGCGCCCGATCATGTGCCGTGCGCAGGCCTGACCCACGTTGAACACGGTCGAGATGTTGGTGTGCAGAAGCCGCTCGAACATTTCGGGCGGGAATTCCTCCAGCGGGCCGCGATGCTGCATCCCGGCGTTGTTCACGAGGATGTCGATGGGGCCGACCTCTGCCTCGAACCGGTCTATGGCAGCGCGCACTGCGGCATGGTCCGTGGCGTCGAAGGGAAGGATCGAGGCACCGGGCAAGGCGGCGAGGGCCGCGTCAAGCTTCGTGGTGTCGCGCCCATTCAACACGACCCGCGCCCCGGCCTCGGCCAGACCCTTCGCCAGGGCAAAGCCGATGCCCTGTGACGATCCGGTGACGAGCGCCCGCCGACCCGTAAGATCAAAGAGCTTCAATCCGACCGGGTTGTTCATCACGCGCACTCCGTTGCTGCTCGGGTAGGTTCGTCCTGACACCCCTATCGCGCAAGTTTGGGTTATATGTCATGAAAACTTTCAGCCAGCTTGACGAAAAGCGATGATCGTCGCGCTTTGGAAAGATGCCCGCCGGTGCTTGGCTGCGACGGACCCGACCGCAAGCGAGGCTTCGATGGCCGAACCACCTGTCGTCGCGCTGCACGCCACGACCCGGGCGGGCGGGATGCTGTCAAAGCGACGAAAGCGGCGACGATGGCTTCAATCCCCGGGCGCGCTGGCTTAGGCTGCCTGGTGGAAACCAAGGCAAGGCGGCCATGCGGACGATCGACCTCAACGCAGATCTTGGCGAAGGCATGGGCGACGATGTGGCGATGCTGGACCTTGTCACCAGCGCCAGCATTGCCTGCGGCGCCCATGCCGGCGATCCCGAGACGATGTTCGCGACGCTTCGGCGCGCGACCGAGCGGGGGGTCAGCATCGGCGCGCATCCCGGTTATGCCGACCGCGACGGGTTTGGTCGGCGGGTCATTCCGATGTCACCGCCCGAGGTCGCGAGGATGGTCGCGGCCCAGATCGGATCGCTGGCGGGAGTGGCGGCGCTTGCGGGTGCCAGGGTGAGTTATGTCAAGCCGCATGGTGCGCTGGCCAATCTCGCGGCTGACGACAGTTCGATCGCCGCAGCCATCACCGAGGCGGTGCGCGCCGTCTCCCCCAACCTCGCGGTCCTTGCCATTTCGGGCACAGTCCTCGAGACGACGGCACGCGCCGCAGGCTTGACCGTGTACTCCGAGATATTCGCTGACCGTGCCTACCTGCCGACCGGTCGCCTTGTGCCCCGCAGCGAACCCGGCGCTGTGCTGGAGGATGAAGGGGAAGCGGCAGCGCGACTGGAAAGCTACTGCGCGACCGGGCTGATGCCGGTCCGGGGCGGCGCGCCCATTCCCCTCGCCGCGCACTCGGTCTGCGTGCATGGCGACAATCCTGCCGCAGTCTCCATGACGCGACTCGTGCGGGACCGGCTGATCCGGGCCGGCATCCGGTTGCGCCCATTCGTGTGACCGATGACATTTCCCCGCTTCCGCCCGGTCGCCGACCACGCCGTTCTTGTCGAGTTTGCCGACGAGATCGGCGATGCGGCGCACGAGCGCGTGCTGCAACTCGACCGGGCGCTTGCCGCCGAGGCCGCCCCGGGCCAGCGCGAGGTGATCCCTGCCTATGTCAGCCTTCTGGTCGATTTCGACCCGACCGTCACCGACCATGCGTCGGTCGCAGCGGCCCTGCGCGCCCGCCTCGCAGCGCCGGCCACCGCCTCGCCACCGGCGCGGCTGCACGAGGTTCCGGTCTGCTATGATCCGCCGTTCGACGGCGACCTCGCGGACGTCGCCAGCCTGACGGGTCTTTCGACCGAGGCCGTCATCGCGGCGCATCTGTCCGGCGACTACCGCGTCTTCCTCTACGGCTTCGCCCCCGGCTACGCCTATCTTGCGGGAGTGCCGCCGCAACTGCACTTGCCGCGCAAACCCGCGCCCGTGCGCGACGTGGCGGCAGGAAGCGTGATCGTCGCGGGACAGCAGTGCATCGTGACCACGCTGCAAATGCCGACCGGCTGGTGGCGCATCGGCCGCTCGCCCGTCCGGATCCTGACGGGCGATGCGGCGCGGCCTTTCCTGTTCGACGTGGGGGATCGCGTCCGCTTTACGCGGATCGACCGGGTCGCCTTCGAGGCAGCAGAGGGCGAAGCGTGAGCCGGGCTTCCTTTCGCGTCATCAAGGCGGGGCCTCATGTTTCGATCCAGGACACAGGCCGCGCCGGATTGATGCGGTTCGGCGTGCCCGCCTCGGGCCCGATGGATCGTATCGCATTCGCGACGGCCCAACGCGCTCTAGGGAATGCGCCCTCTGCGCCGGGGATCGAGGTGTCACTCGGCGGCGTTACCCTTGACTGCACCGAAGGTCAGGTCACCGTCGCCATTGCCGGTGGTGGCTTCGTGGTCGAGGCCGAGACGATCCGCACAGGGTCTTGGTCGGTTCTGACCATATCAGCGGGACAACGCCTGTCGATCCGGCCCGGTCCATGGGGCAGCTGGACCTGCCTTGCCTTCGCGGGACAGCCGGTCGTGAATAGGTGGCTTGGCAGCGCCTCCACCCACAGTCAGTCGGGCTTCGGCGGCGGTCGTCTGGTGCCCGGCATGGAGCTTGTTGTCGATGATGCCCGCGTGACCGAAACCTCCCTGCGCACGCTGGATTGCCCGGTGACAGCCCGGCCAAGGGCAAGGGTTTCGGTGGTGCTCGGCCCGCAGGAGCGGTTCTTTCCACGTGAGGCGATGGCTGATCTTCTGTCGCAGCCCTTTTTTCTGACCGATGCCTATGACCGCATGGGCGTGCGACTTCGCGGCCCAAGCCTTCGGCCCGACGGAGCCCTGTCGATTCCCTCAGGTCCGGTTCTTCGCGGTTCGATCCAGGTATCGGGCGACGGCATGGCAACCGTCCTGTTGGCCGATCACCAGACGACCGGGGGGTACCCGCGGATCGCCACGATTCTCGACGACGACCTCGACGGTTTCGTGCAGCTTCGACCCCATGACACCGTCCGCTTCCACGCGGTCTCGGCGGATGAGGCGATTGCGCGCGCGCGGCAGAGGGCCGCTGCGCGCGCCCGGTATCTTGCTTCGGTCACGCCCACTGCGCGCGACTGACGCGCCGCCGGCACCGCCTAGAAACGGAGCCGCGCCTTGATCGGCAGATGGTCCGACGCTGTCCGGGCCAGGTTCGTGTCATGTGTCTGCAACTCACGCAAGTGCGCACGATTGCAGACCATGATCCGATCCAAAGGCAGCATCGGTGCGCGTGAGGGGAAGCTTGCCACCGTCGCTGCCGTCTCGAAGTGACGGGCCAGGTGGGCCAGCGCTACCCCGTGCCCCGCACGCCACTCGTTCAGATCGCCCATCAGAAGGGTCGGGCGATCGTCCATCTCCATCACCTTCTCGACCAGAAGCTTGGTTTGCGCCGCACGTGAACCGGGCCACAGGCCCAGATGCGCGCCAACGACGCGCAGCACCCGACCGGCGATGTCCAATTCCGCCATCAGTGCGCCACGCGGCTCCAGGCCGGGCAGGGTGATCCTGCTGACCTCGCCCACCTGTGCATCGCGGACCAGGATCAGGTTTCCATGCCAGCCGTGCGCTGGACCTGGACCGACCGGAACGGGCACCAGCCCATGTTCCATCCGAAGCAGATCGAGGTTCAGCAAGCCCGTTCGCGTGCCGAACCGCGTGTCGACCTCCTGCAGCGCGATGATGTCGGCACCGATCTGCCCGATCACCTCGAGCGTGCGCGCGAGGTTGCGGCGACGGTCAGTGCCCACTCCCTTGTGGATGTTCCACGACGCGACGATCAACTCATCCGCCATTGCTGCCCGCCTTCAGAGGATCGGCCCGACAACCGCCAGCGCGTTGTTCCACAGCCGTGTCGACCAGGTCCATTCTGTTACAGCCTCAATGGATACTCTGCGCGACTGCGCAAGGTACAGCATCTGCCGCGCGCGCATCGCCCTTGTCACCGCTTCATCACAGATCAGGATGTTGTTTTCGTAGTTCAGATCGAAGCTGCGCCGGTCCATGTTGGCAGAGCCTATCAGCGTTACGACACCGTCCACCGTTATGGATTTAGTGTGCAGCAATCCTGTCGTGAACTCGAAGATATGCACCCCGGCCCGCAGAAGGTCCTCGTAGTAGCTGCGGCTCGCACCGCTGACCGCGAAATCGTCGTTCCGCGCGGGAAGGATCAGTGTCGTGTCCACCCCGCGGTTCCCCGCCGCCCGAAGCGCCGCCTGGATCGACTCCACGGGCACGTAATAGGGCGTTGTGATGATCAGTTCCGAGCGCGCGCTGTACATGAGGCTTTCGAACATCTCGGGCGCGGCAGAGGCGCGTGCCGTCGGTCCGCTCGCGATCACCTGCGCGGGAAAGCCGCCTGTCGGTCGCTCCACCGCTTCTTGCAGGATCACGCTGATGTCCTCGCCGGTCTCGGTCATCCAGTCCTGCGCGAACAGCAACTGGTTCTGCCGAACGATCGGCCCGGTCAACCGCATTACGGCATCGACCCAGGGCGCAAACTTCGCTTTTACCAGAAACGCCGGATCGGCACAGTTCTGACTGCCACAATAGGTGATACGATTGTCGATCACGACGATCTTGCGGTGATTGCGCAGGTCGATCCGCCCGGTGATCACGCGCAGCAGCGGATTTCCGATCTGCAATGCCCGCCCCAGCTTCACCCCCGCGCGACCCATCTCGGCCCAGAGCGGCGACTTTATGAAGGCGCGTGATCCAAGGTCGTCGACCATCGCCCGGCATGCCACCCCGCGCGCGGCCGCCCGCATCAGCGCCTGGGCAACCTTCGTACCGTTGCCATCATCAAGCCAGATGTAGAACAGCAGGTGCACATGGCGCTGCGCCGCCTCGATATCGGCGACGAGGCGGGCGATCATCGCATCCGAATCCTCCATCAATTCGGCATGGTTGCCGTCGACGGGTCGGAAGCCGCTGATCGAACGTCCCACCTCGAACAGAGGTCGGTGCGCGTCACGCACATCGGACAGCGAGGCTGTGACCCACTCGGCCGGAACGTCCGATGGCCGGGGCAATCGGGCATGGACCTCTCGCATCCGTTCGGTCCGTCGCCGCCCGACCCGCGTCTCGCCCAGCAGCAGGTAAGCGACGATCCCCACCACCGGCAATGAAAGGATCACCGCCACCCATGCCACACGGGAGGCAGGGTCACGGTTCGGCCTGAGGAGCGTGCGGACAATAAGTGCCAGCTGAATCAGGATATGCAGTGCGATAAGCAATCGGCCACCATTTCGCCATAACGACTTTCGGACCAGCGAAGCGGCGCCGGAGAAGCCACGTCATTGCTAGGCGTTCTGGGTCATTTGTAAAGACCGGTGCCTTTGATCTGTAAATGGGGAGGTCACGGAACCTCCCCATCTCGTGCCTTGCTCAAGGCAACTCAGCGCGTGCCCCGGTTGTGCGATGCGCTTCCACCTTTGCGACCCGCTTCCGAAGCCCTGGCCGGGTCGTTCTTGAAGTTCCCGCCAAACTCCTGGCCGCCTTTGCGGCCTGCCTCCGCGGCCCGCTTGGGATCGTTCTTGAAGTTGCCGCCCGAGCGCTGGCCACCAAGGCTGCGGCCATCGGATGCCTTGTCCTTGTCCATCACCAATTCCTCCTGTCTTCAGCCTCCCGCCGTGGAAGCGCATCGAAAAACGCCTCAATTGCCGATTGCGTTCCCGCCGCTCGGCATTTTCCTGGTGCGGCAGGTGTCAGAAAACCCGGCGCGTCAGGGGCGGCCTCACGCGTGCTGGGCCAGTGTCCTTCGGACGGCGCGGGCGATCATGATCTCTTCGTCGGTCCGGACGACGAGCAAGCGGACGCGCGAGTCTTTCGTGCCGAACTCCGCAGCGCCGGAAACATTCCTGTCCCTGTCCAGACAGACCCCAAGCCAATGCAACGGCTCGCAAACCTCGGATCGGACCCGAGCCGAGTTCTCGCCGATGCCACCTGTGAATACGATTGCATCGAGGCCTCCGAGGTCGGCCGCCAGGGCGCCGATCTCATGCCGGATCCGGGCCGTGAAATAGGCAATGGCCACCGCCGCCGAGGGGTCGGACGATGCTTCGAGCGCGCGCATGTCCGAGGAAATTCCCGACAGTCCCAAAAGGCCGGAGCGGCGATAGAGCAGGTCGGCGATCGCCGTGGCACTCATCCCCTCCTGCTCCATCAGGTATAGCAGCACGCCGGGATCGATCTGGCCGGGCCTGGTTCCCATCGCCAGCCCGTCCAGAGGTGTAAACCCCATTGTCGAGCTGATGGATCGCCCCTCGTTCATGCCGCAGATCGAAGCGCCGTTGCCAAGGTGGGCGACGACCACGCGGCCGCTCGCTATCTCGGGCGCTACGCCGGGCAACGCCGCCGCAATGTAGCTGTAGCTCAGCCCATGGAAGCCATAGCGGCGGATTCCCTTGTCGTAATAGGCGCGGGGCAGGGCGTAGGTGTCGTTCACGAACGGATGCCCCCGGTGAAAGGCCGTATCGAAACAAGCCACCTGCACCGCGCCTGGAAAGGCCTCCTGCGCGGCGCGGATGCCGGCAAGGTTGTGGGGCTGGTGCAGAGGCGCAAACGCTTCCAGAGCCGCGAGCCGCGCAAGGATGGCCTTGTCGACCACGACAGGTTCAGCGAAATCCGGGCCGCCATGAACCACGCGATGTCCGACGGCCTTGATCGTCAGACCGGGCAGGACACCGTCCAGCGCCACAAGCGCTGTTTGCAAGGCCGCAGTGTGGGTGGCAAAGGCATCCGGTGGTGCGGGCGGCGGTGCAATCGGCACCCCGAGACTATCCACCAGCCGCAGGGCACCGCCTTGGCCGATGCGGTCCACCATGCCGCCTGCAACCGGCGCATCCCCGTCGCCATAGATCGCGAACTTCAACGAGGAGGAGCCCGCGTTCAGAGTCAGGATCGCGCCTTTGCCGACTGGCGGACCGTCCTGGATCAAGGCCGCTCGCCGCGCCGAAGCGCGCCGTTGATCTCGTCCAGCACCGGGTCGAGGTCGGCAACCGAGTCGATCACGTAATGCGCGCCCGACCGCGTCAGCCGGGCATAGGCGGCGTCGCGCATATGGTGGTAGGTGGCACTGTCCAGCGCTTCGGTTTCCGCCGGGTTCAGGCCGAAGACGTTGCCGGTCATCGCCACGCCCACCGTCCAGCAGCCCGCGTTCAGGCCCTCTTCGATGCCCACCTCGGTGTCGTCCACCTTCACCACCGCCGAAGCCGGCCAGACGCCGAGATCGAGGAAAGTGCGGTACATCATCATGGGCGTGGGCCGCCCCTCGGCCAGATCGCCTGCGCAGACCAGGTTGTCGGGCGCGTAGCCCTGCTTTGCGGCCAGCGGCAGGACCGGGGCCATGATCTCGCGGATGTAGCCGGTGGTCGAGCCGATCTTCAGCCCGCGCTGGCGCAGGCGCTTCACAAGGTCGGGGACACCCTCGATGAGTGTCGCATAGTCGGTCACGACGGCGACATTCATCGGGATGAACACCTCGTAGACAGCGTCGATATCGGCCTCGCCGGGGGCGTGGCCGCGCGCGGCTTTCCAGGCGGCGGCAATGCGGGGCTGGTTCAGGAGCGTCTTGATATGGTCGCGCTTTGCCATGCCCATCGGGCCGCGCGCCTCGTCCACCGTGATCTCCACCCCGAATTGCGCGAAGGCTTTCACGAACACCCCCATCGGCGCCTGCGAACCATGGTCGATCATCGTGCCGGCCCAGTCGAAGACGACGGCCTGAAGGGTGGGATGGGTCATGTCAGTCTCCAAAAAGCTCGGCGATGGTTTCCTCGCCGATGGCAAAGGCGGTGCTGGCCCCGGTGCCCGAGGTCACGATCACAAGGCGGATGGCGGGATCGGGCGCGTCGCGGATCATCAGCTTGTCGGGAAGCGAGGCATAGGTGCCCATCCAGCGCTCGGTCACCTCGGCACCGGGAAGGCGGAGGGTCGCGTGCATCTCGTCCAGCATCAGCTCATCGACCCGGCCCTGGGCGAAGGGCGAGGGGGACCATTCGTAGTGGTGGCTGTCGCCCACGATCAGCCCGCCATCCGACCCCTGCACGGCGATCAGGTGGATGCCTTGGGCCAGGTGCTCCGGTTGTTCCCGTTTCAGCCGGGCAAGCAGGGGGGCGGCCTCGGGCAGTTCAGCATAGCCGAGGTAGCGGACCAGGGAGAGGTCGGTCATCACCGAGCCGGGCAGGCGGAAGCCGCGGTCGGCCGGCATGACCTTCATCATGTGCAGACGGCAACGGGTGATGCCCATGGCCGCGATGCGGTCGGGGAACAGCGTCAGCAGGTCGTCGCCCGGGCAGACGGCGATGCGGGCGGCGTGGAGGGTGCCGTCGGTGGTGACGACGCGGCCCGGCTCCACGGCCTTCACGAGGGTGCGGCGATGGAAAACCACGCCCATCTCGCGCTCCAGCCAGGCGGCGAGCCTGGGGATGGCGTGGCGGCTTTCGACGCGGCGTTCGTGCGGGCTCCAGAGTGCGCCTTCGAACGGGGCGTCGGACAGGATCGCGCCGTGGTCGCGGCGCAGTTCCGAGGCGGTCATCAGGGTGCAGTCGGCCCCCATCTCGGTCATCTGGAAGGCTTCGAGCACGGCCATCGCCTCGGGTCGTCGCGCCGCGACGAGCAGGCCCTGATGCTCCACCGGGATGCCGGCGCGCGGGGCGACCTCTTCCCAGACATCGCGCGAGCGCATGGCCCGGCGCCAGCAGTCGCCGGCCTGCTGGCCCGTCACGGTGACGAACCCGAAGTTCCGGACCGAGGCGCCTATGGCCTCGGCCTCGCGGTCCACGACGGCGACAGAGAGGCCGCGGCGGCGGGCGGCGAGGGCGTGGGCGAGGCCCACGATTCCGGCGCCCACGACGACGAGATCATACTGCCCTGCCATGCCGCCCCCCGTGACCCTTGCGCGGACATTGGCGCGGGGCGGGGGATTCTTCCAGTGGGAAACGGAGCGGAGGGGGTGTGGGACAAGACAGATGTCGCACAGTGCGACAGCGTCGGCCGCCTTTGAAAACAAAGGATTTCGGCAAAGTTGTGAACCGTTTGTCAAGACCCTCGCACACCTCTGGACACGTAAGAGGGCAGACCTCAGCGCCGCTCCGGCGGCCGCCTGCGGTCAGCCATGCCCGTTTCCCGACGCGGGATGGGGAACATATCCGCGCCGAATGCGTTGACACGGCCCGGTCAAAGGGCGTCTGTAATGGCGTCTTCGAACCCGGATCGGATTGCCGCATCGCCCTTCGGAAAGGACATCCCATGACCACCGCCAAGAACACGATCTGCCTGTGGTATGACCACGATGCCGAGGCCGCCGCGCGGTTCTACGCCGCGACGTTTCCCGACAGTTCGGTGGAGGCGGTCTTCCGTGCGCCGAGCGATTTTCCCTCGGGCAAGGCGGGGGATGTGCTGACCGTGCAGTTTACCGTGCTGGGCATTCCCTGTCTGGGCCTGAATGGCGGGCCGACGTTCCGCCAGAGCGAGGCGTTCTCGTTCCAGATCGCCACCGACGACCAGGAGGAGACGGATCGCTACTGGAACGCCATCGTCGGCAATGGCGGCGAGGAAAGTGCCTGCGGCTGGTGCAAGGACCGCTGGGGCCTGTCATGGCAGATCACGCCCCGTGTGCTGACAGACGCGCTGGCCGCAGGCGGCGAAGAGGCGCGGCGCGCCTTCGAGGCGATGATGCAGATGGGCAAGATCG
Source organism: uncultured Alphaproteobacteria bacterium (assembly GCA_963777765.1). GTDB lineage: Bacteria > Pseudomonadota > Alphaproteobacteria > Rhodobacterales > Rhodobacteraceae > Aliitabrizicola. Next base: position 965,629 of record CAVZRP010000009.1, read on the forward strand.
ACGTCGCGGCAATCGAGGCGGCGCGGCGCGGCTGATGCCTCAGCCGCCCGCTTGCGGGCCGTCGATAAGCAGGTATCCGGTGGTGTGGCACTGGCCGAGGCCGCATTGCACGACGACCGAGATCAGGTTGACGGCGCAGAGCGCGATGACCAGAGGGCCGAGGATGGAGGTGGCGCGGGCGATCGGCGCGAAGCTTTCTGCCGGGTGCTCCTGCAGGTGGCGGTCGCCGCCGAGGACGGCAAGCTTGAGCGCGAAGCCGATCAGCAGGGCCAGCGCGATCAGGATCGACCATACGGGCATGTGGATCCCGAAGATGGCGCTGCCGACATACGCGTGTCCCGGGCGCGGGTAGATGTCGAGCAGGGTCTGCCGGGTGGAGACGATCAGCAGGAACAGCGCCGAGAGCAGGCTGAACCCGGTGTTCTGGTAGGAAAACCCACTTCGAAGCTGCAAGAGAATCCCAAAGCAGATGCCGAACATGGCCGCCCGTTCGATCAGGCAGAGCGGGCAGGGAAGCTCTCCGCGAAGATACTGGAACCCCATTGCGGCAAGCAGGATGGTGCAGATCACCGCGAGCATGGCTGTGAGCGCAAGCCAGTTGAGCAGGGCAAGCTGACGTTGAAGGGTGCCTTGCATGGGTTACACCTGCGTCGTCAGGTAAGGCAGGTCGAGGCGGGTGTCGATCCACGGCATCCGGTAGCCATCGGTGGGCGAGTAGATCTCCCACTGGAAGAGCCACAGGGCGCAGGCGAAGCACAGCGCGGCGCTGGCGATTGCGAGGCGCCGGAAGCCGAGCCAGCCGAACGCGAGAGCCGCGAGCATCGTCACGTAGATGGCGACCATCATGGCAGATATCTCCGTATGGTCCGAGGGTTATAGCGCGGAATGGAGGTCCGGGGAAGCGAGGCGGTGGGGCGGTATGAGAAAGGTTTGTGTTTGGGCTGGTGGTGCGGAGCCTCGACAACATTGGCCCGCAGTTCGCGCCCAGACGATGGGACGTTCGGCCAAGATCGCGCTCTTTCTACGGCCTTCCGAACGACTGCATCCCGGAGTTCTTCCATTTCTTTGCTTGCCGTTTGGCAGGCAGGTTGCCGCGCCAGCCCGGGCGGTGGCGCCCCGACTACCAGCGTCAGGACGGTGGATAGCACCTTGCCCCAAAGCTTTCGCCTTCGGTCAACGGCCCGGCAATCCTTTCACAGCAAGGCTCGCTATCGGGCCGGGCGCTCAAATTGAAAGGTTGCCCGTTCCCTGCCTATGCTGACTTCGGGCCGGGTTGTCTCGTCGCATCGCGCCCCGGCGAAGACCGGGGCCTCTGCCCCCGATGTTCCCACTACCCTTCGACGGCGGCCCGCCACGCCCGGGCATAGGCGGCCCGCCTCGGGTCGTCCGGCGCCACATGCGGCACGTCCGCAAGCGGCTGCGGCCTCGGGTCATAGAGCAGCGCGGCGCCGATGGCGGTGCCGGTGGCCGAGGTGGAGGGCAGGATTGGTCGACCCGTGGCGGCAGCCAGCATGTCGAGAAAGGCCGGGTTGCGGGCGAAGGGGCCCTCGACGATCACCGGGCCTTCGGCACCGCTTATGGCGAGGCATTCGGCGGTCATCAGTGCAAGGTAGAAGCCGAGCGCCACGTCGCGCAGACCATCTTCAGCGGGTTCGACGGGGTGCCAGCGCATCCTGCGGCCGGGGAAGGGGCCGCCGCCGGACAGGACCGAGGGCAGCAGCATCAGGCGCTCATCCAGCACGCGGTCGGTGTCTGATGTCGTGGCCGAGGGTGCGCGGCCAGCCCGGATGATTTCGTATTCGCGCCCGCCCATGAAGCGGGCCGAGTTCACGAGGCCACCCATCGCGTTCACATTGACCAGCGTATCCCGCGCCGGGTCCAGCGTGACGGCACGTCCGCCCACCGCCATGACGACGACCCATGTGCCGGTGGAGACGACGCCGAAGGGGGCGGGCCGATCTATCAGGTGCGGGACGAGCGAGGCGTTGCTGTCATGGATGCCTGCGGCGACAGGCGTGTCGGGGGACAGGCCGGTGTGGGCCGCAACCTCGGGGCGGATGGGCGCGAGAACCGCGCCGGGGGGCCGCGCGGGGGCGATCTTGTCGCGGATGCCGAGCTGGTCGACGAGCCCGGAAAACGTGCCCCGCTGCGGGTTCCACAGGTCGGTGTGGCAGCCGAGCGAGGTGAAGTCGGCGGCGAGGCCGCCCGACAGGCGATGCGCCCAGTATTGCGGCCAGAACAGGATATGCGCGGTGCGGTCGCGCAGGTCAGGGTCTACCGAGAACTGCCAGAACAGTTGTGCGCCTACCGACAGGCCCATCTTCAGCGCAGGCGTGCCCGTCTCCGCGAAGGGCGGGCGGATCGCATGGAAGGCCTCGCGCGACGCCTCTGGCCCGTCGTATTCGTAGTCCAGCACCGGGGCGGCGAGGGTGCCGTCGGCGGCGAGCAGGGCGGCGCAGGCACCGTGGGTGGTGACGGACATCGCGTCGATCCCATGCGCCGCATGAAGCTGGCCGAGGGCCGCGAGGATGAAGGCCCAGTGGCCCTCGGTGTCGAAATGCGGCTAGGGCGGGCCGGGAAGGACGTGGTTGGGGCGGGTGAGCACCGCAATCTCGGTGCGCGTGGGCAGGTCGACGACGGCGACCTTGACGTTGGTCTTGCCGATGTCGAGCACGGCGACATGCCGGGGCGGGGCGATCATGGCAGGTGGAACACGGTGACCAGCGGGGTGACCACGGGCGAGTCGTCGGGATTCGTCGCCATGATGTCGGCCATGTGCGCCCACCAGCGCTGCATCACCGGATGGGCGGGCAGATCGGCCATGCCATGGTCTTCGGTGCGCCAGAGGACGCCGAACAGGATGTCGGTCTCGCGGTCGAGATGGATCGAATAGTCGGAGACGCCCGCGTCCTTCAGCAGGGCGACCAGCTCGGGCCAGATCTCGTCATGGCGGCGCCTGTATTCGGCCTCCATGCCCGGGATTGAGCTGCATCTTGAAGGCGTATTTCTGCATCAGCGTCCCGTTCGGCCCCGCGACGCGGGCCCAGAGGCGGGGCAGCGCGATGACGACGATCAGCAGCAGGCCGATGAAGATCGACATGACGATGCCCGGCACGTTCAGCAGGCCGAAGCCGAAGGTGACCAGGCCCATGATGAAGGCGGCGAGCACGACGCCGGGGATCGTGCCGGAGCCGCCGAGGATGGAGACGCCGCCGAGCACCACCATGGTGACGACCTCCAGTTCCCAGCCCGGCGCGATCGACGGGCGGGTCGAGCCGAGGCGCGAGGTCAGGCAGACCGCGGCGATGCCGCGACATCAGGCCGGTCAGCAGGAACAGCAGGAACGGATGCGCGCCGACGCGGATGCCGGAGAACAGCGCGGCGACGGGATTGTTGCCGATGGCATAGACGCGGCGGCCGAAATTGGTGCGGTGCAGCAGGACGCCGAAGACGAGGGCGGCGACGAGGAAGAGCACGAATTCGAACGAGATCACCCAGCCAGACGTAGCCCTGGCCGAACCAGGCGAAGCCGTCGGGATAGCCGGTGAAGGCCTGGTCGCCGAGGACGATGTAGGCGATGCCGCGGAACAGGCTCATCGTGCCGATGGTGACGACGATCGAGGGCAGGCCGAGGCCGGTGACGAGGAAGCCGTTGAAGGCGCCGCAGACGAGGCCGGTCGCAAGGCCCGACGAGCGACGAGGCCGCGCGTGTCCGCCGCCTGCGGCCATCGGCCACGCCCATGGCGGTCGAGGCCAGCGCGATGATCGCGGCGACCGACAGGTCGATCTCGCCGGCGATGATCAGCAGCGCCATGGCGAGGGCGATGATCGCCTTTTCGGTGAAGTTGAAGGTGGCGTCGGACAGGTTCCAGGCGTTCGAGGAAATAGGGCGAGGCGAAGCGAGTTGACGATGAAGATCGGCGACGGCCACGGCGAGCAGCAGCGCCTCCCAGCTGTTCAGCGCGCGGCGTGAGCGCGGCTGGTCAGCCGGTCGGGGATGATGCGCGGACGTGGGTCGGGGTGGCGGTCATGTGCGGGCCTCCGCCGCTTTGAGGATGATGCGGCCCTTGCTCGCGCTCGCGCGCGGGCGTTGAAGACGACGGCGACGATGATGACGGCGCCCGAGATCGCCATCTGCCAGAACGGCGAGATGTCGATGACCGGCAGCGCGTTCTTGATGACGCCGAGGAACAGCGCGCCGAGCACCGCGCCGGCGACCGAGCCGACGCCGCCGGCGATCGAGACGCCGCCGATGACGCAGGCGGCGATGACGTCGAGCTCGAAGCCGCCGGCGATGTCGACATAGGCGACGGCATAGCGCGACGACCCAGAGATAGCCGCAGAGCCCGGCGAGCGCGCCGGAGAGCAGAAGGCGATGAACTGCGTGCGGCCCGACATCGATGCCGGAATAGACGGCGGCGACCGGGTTGCCGCCGACGGCATAGAAGCGCGCGGCCCAGCGCGCGTGCGGCGCATCAGCACGCAGCAACGACGGCGATGACGACGATCGCGATCCAGCGACAGCACCGGCAGGCCGAGGAGCTGCGGCGCGGGGCAAGGCCTTGAAGGCCGGCGCTCATCTCGTGCGCGTTGACCCAGGTGCCGCCGGAGACCACGAAGATCGATGCCGCGATAGATGGTCAGCGTGCCGAGCGTGACGACGATGGCGGGATGCCGAGCCTTCCAGACCAGGAGGCCGTTGATCGCGCCGAGCGCCAGCGCCGAGCGCGATCGCCGAGCAGCATGATCAGCGGCGATCGGCACGCCCGGATAGGCGGCGTTCAGCATGGCCGACGACCATGCCGGTCAGCGCGAGGTTGGCGGCCACCGACAGGTCGATGCACTTGGTCAGGATCACCGATCATCTGGCCGAGCGCCAGCATGATCAGGATGCGAGGTGTCGTTGAACACGGCCGGCGAGGTTGCGCGGCGCGACGAAGGCCGGCGTGAGAAGCGCGATGGCGATCAGCATCGATCAGCGCGACGATGGCGAGCAGCAGCCAGGCCTCGCGCGATTTCAGAAGGCGCTCATGCGGCCGCCTCCGATGCCGGCGGCGGCGCGCGACCAGCGTCTCGGCGCGTCAGGCCGTCGCCGTCGAAGTCGGCCGACGATGCGGCCCTCGCGCATGACGATGACGCGGTCGGACATGCCGAGGATCTCGGGCAGTTCCGAGGAGACCATGATGACCGCGAGCCCCTGCGCGGCCAGTTCGCGCCATGAAGTCATGGACCGCGGCCTTGGAGCCGATGTCGATGCCCTTGGTCGGCTCGTCGAGGATGATGACCCTCGGGCTTGGTCGCCAGCCATTTGGCGATCACCACCTTCTGCTGGTTGCCGCCCGACAGCGTGCCCACGTCCTGGTCGAGGCTGGCGGCGCGCAGGTCGAGCCGCTCGGCGTAGTCGCGCGCCAGCGTCGAATTCCTGCGGCGAGCCGCAGGAAGCCCGCTGCGCGACAGTGCGGCTCGAGCGAGGGCAGCGTGATGTTCTGGAAGATCGGCAGGCCGCTGACGACGCCCTGCCGGCCGCGCTCCTCCGGCACATAGACGATGCCGCTCGCGATCGCGTCCGCCGGCGAGCGGATGACGGCGATGCTCGCCGTCGAGACGGCAGCGCGCCCTTCGACGGCCTGGTGATGCCGAACAGCGCCTGCATCACCTCGGAGCGGCCGGCGCCGACCAGCCCGTAGAAGCCGAGGATCTCGCCCGGCGCAGCGTCGAAGGCGATGTCGTCGAATTCGGTGGGGTGGCAGTAGCCCGCGACGGTCAGCACGGGTGCGCCGATGTGCGCGTCGCGCTTGGGGAAGATGTGATCGACCGCGCGGCCGACCATCAGCTGCACGAGCTGGCCTTCGGTCGCCTCGGCGATCAGCCCCTCGCCGACCATCTCGCCGTCGCGGAACACAGTGTAGCGGTCGGCGATGCGGAAGATCTCGTCGAACTTGTGGCTGATGAAGAGGATCGCCTTGCCCTCGCGCCTTGAGCCGCTCGACGAGCTCGTAGAGCTCGTCGATCTCCTTGTGCGACAGCGCGGCGGTCGGCTCGTCCATGATGACGACGCGGGCGTCGATGGACAGCGCGCGGGCGATCGCGACCAGGTGCTTGCGCGGCGATGCCGAGGTCGCGCAGGCGGATCGTCGGGATCGAGCGTCGGCACCGATGCGGGCCAGCAGGCGCGCGCGCGCTGCTCGTTCATGGCCGCCCAGTCGATCAGGCCGAACCGGGTGCGCGGCGGCGTGGCCGAGGAAGATGTTCTCGGCGACCGTCAGTTCGTCGAACAGCACCGTTTCCTGGTGGATGGCGGTGATGCCGGCCGCCGACGGCGGCCTCGGCGTTGGCGAGATGCGACGGCGCTGGCCCGTCGATCGCGATGCTGCCCGCGTCGGGCTGGTAGATGCCGGTCAGGATCTTGACGAGCGTCGATTTGCCGGCGCCGTTCTCGCCGATCAGCGCGGTCACCTCGCCGGGGTAGAGCGTCCAGCGAGACATCCTGCAGCGCCTGCACGCCGGGAAAGGACTTGGAGATGCCGTCGCGAGGCGCAGCACGGGGCGGTCATGCGGTCTGACATGGGAACCTCGTCGCGGGCGAAGGACAGGATGTCCGCCGACGCCCGGGAGCGGGGCGGTCGGCGACGAGAGGATCAGAAGATCTTCGCGAACTCGTCGATGTTCGACGCGTCGAAGACGAACGGGTCGGCCATCGCGCCTTCGCGCTTGTCGTCGAGCTTGACGTTGCCCATCCGGCCCATCGGAATCTCGCCGCCCGGCTTCGGCCTTGGCGGTGCCGTTGGCCAGGTTGTAGGCGATCATCGTCGCGGCATAGCCGAGGTCGATCGGGTTCCAGATCGCGAAGGACTTGCGAGGCGCCCGACTTGACGTGCGCGGCCATCTCCGACGGCAGGCCGAGGCCGGTGACGTTGATCTTGCCGATCATGCCCGCGTCCGTCGACCGCCTGCGCCGCGGCGACGATGCCGACGGTGGTCGGCGCGATGATGGCCTTGAGGTTCGGGATAGGTCTGCGATCAGGCCCTGTGGCTTCGCGGTAGGACTTGTCGGCCAGGTCATCGCCATAGACGGTCGCGACCACGTTGATGTTCGGGATACTTCGGCAGTGACCTTCTTCATCTCCTCGATCCAGGCGTTCTGGTTGGTCGCGGTGGAGGTGGCCGACAGGATGGCGACCTCGCCGCCGTCCGGCAGGTTGTCGGCGGCCATCTTGATGCATGGTCTGCCGATCAGCGTCGGTGGACGAGGCGGTTCAGGTGCATCAGGCGGCCCTCCTGGCGCGACGCCGGAATCCCAGCGAGATGACCTTGATGCCGCGGTCCATCGCCTTCTTGAGCGCCGGCACCAGCGCGTCGGGGTCGTTGGCGGAGATGGCGATGGCGTCGACCCCCTGGGCGATCAGCGCGTTGATGACCTCGATCTGGCCTTCGGCGGTGGTCGTCGGTCGGGCCGGTGTAGATGATCTCGACGTCGCCGAGTTCCTTGGCGGCTTCCTGCGCGCCCTTGTTGGCGGCCTCGAAGAAGCCGTTGCCGAGCGCCTTGACGACCAGCGCGATGCGCTTGGGCTCGGCGTGCGCGCCGCTGGCGATGAGGGCGGTGGCGAGCGCCGCCGTCGCCAGGGCCTTTCTGAGAATGCTCATGGTATCCGTGTCCTCCCTGGATGTGTTGCGGTCTGCCGCGTTCAGCTGCGTCTGATGCGGCCTCGTTCCTGTCCGCGGCTCCCGACGCGGTGCCACGATCAGCCGGACGTCCGGCCGCTTCGAGCATCCGCGCCTCGCGGTCGGAGATGCCTTCGTCGGTGATGACGGTATCGATGCGCGTCGAGCGGGCAGAGGATCAGGCTGGACCGCCGCGCGAATTTGGAGCTGAATCGACCAGCACGACCAGCTCGTCGGCCTGGCCGATCAGCTTCTGCTCGGCCTGGATCAGCAGCGGGTCGGCCTCCATCAGCCCGAGCGGCGCTGAGGCCCTGCGCGCCCATGAACATGCGCCGGGCATAGAAGTTGCGGGTCACGTCGTTGTCGAAGGGCGACAGGATGATGTTCTGCTCGCGATAGATCGTGCCGCCGGGCAGCAGGACCGTGTTCTTGGAATGCTGCAGCAGGTGCTCGGCGATGGGAAGGAGTTGGTGAAGACCTGCATGCCGGCGGGCCGACAGAGGATGCACCATCTGGAAGGTGGTCGTGCCGCCGTTGATGATGATCGGATCGCCGTCTTCGCACAGCTCCACCGCGGCGCGGGCGATGGCGCGTTTCTGGGCGATGTTGATCGCCTTCGTTGACGCTGAAGGGCCGCCCGGCGAGGCCGACGAACTGCGGCGGGTGCAAGGGCTTCGGCGCCGCCGCGCACGCGGCGCAGTTTCTTCTGCGACGTGCAGGGCGGCGATGTCGCGGCGGATCGTCGCCTCGGACGCGCCGGTGAGCGCAACGAGATCGGCCACGGTCACCACCGGCCTCTCCTGGACGGCGGACAGGATGATCCTGTGGCGTTCGCTTTCGTGCATTCGGTCCTCCCCTTGGCGGAAAGCTTTCATCGAATTCCAATCACTGTCAATCATTTTCAATCATGGAAGCTATTTCGCAGGTGCAGCATGATCGGAAATGATCGTTTTTGATTGACATTCTGGCTGGCGATGCGGCACAAGTCGGTTCACCAAAGCCGCAGGAGGACAGCATGGCAAAGGCGGGCGCCGGAACACGGCTTGAGAACCTGTGGGACGAGGCCCGCGCAAACGGCATGACCGAGCCCGAGAAGCTGCTGTACCGCTCGAACCTGCTCGGCTCGGACAAGCGGATCACCAATTACGGCGGCGGCAACACCTCCGCCAAGGTGATGGAGCGCGATCCGCTGACGGGCGAGACGGTCGAGGTGCTGTGGGTCAAGGGCTCGGGCGGCGATGTCGGCTCGATCAAGCTCGACGGGTTCGCCACGCTCTACATGGACAAGCTGCGGGCGCTGAAGGGCATCTATCGCGGGCGTCGCCTTCGAGGACGAGATGGTGGGCTACCTGCCGCACTGCACCTTCAACCTGAACCCGCGCGCCGCCTCATCGACACGCCGCTGCACGCCTATGTGCCCAAGAATTCATGTCGATCACATGCACCCCGACGCGATCATCGCCATCGCCGCCTCGGCGAATTCACGCGAGCTGACGCAGCGCATCTTTGGCGACGAGATCGGCTGGCTGCCCTGGAAGCGGCCGGGCTTCGAGCTCGGGCTTGTGGCTGGAGAAATTCTGCCTGGACCATCCCGACGCGAAAGGCGTGGTGCTGGAAAGCCACGGACTGTTCACCTGGGACGATGACGCCGAAGCGCTGCTACGAGACGACGCTGCGGATCATCAACCGCGCGATCGACTGGTTCGAAGGAGAGACAGCGGGCAAGCCGCCTTCGGCGGCGCGCGCGTGCAGCCGCTGGAGCCGGCGGCGCGACGCGGCGGTCGCGGCGCGGCTGATGCCGGCGATCCGCGGCATGATCTCGAAAGATCAGCCGCAAGGTCGGCCATTTCGACGACAGCCCCGCGGTGCTGGAATTCGTCAATGCGAAGCGACATGGAGCCGCTGGCGGCGCTGGGCACGTCCTGCCCCGACCATTTCCTGCGGACCAAGATCCGGCCGCTGGTGGTGGATTTCGATCCGGCGAAACCGGATCTCGAGGCGACGCTGGCCGCGTCTGGCGGGGCAGGTCGCGGCCTATCGCGCCGACTACGCCGCCTATTACGAGCGCTGCAAGCATGCCGACAGCCCGCCGATGCGCGATCCGAACGCGGTGGTCTACCTGGTGCCCGGGCGTCGGCATGATCACCTTCGCCAAGGACAAGGCGACGGCGCGCATCTCGGGCGAGTTCTACGTCAACGCCATCAACGTGATGCGCGGCGCGTCCACGGTGTCGGAGCTATCGCGGCCTGCCGGAGCAGGAGGCCTTCGACATCGAATACTGGCTGCTGGAGGAAGCCAAGCTGCAGCGCATGCCGAAGCCGAAGAGCCTTGCCGGCCGGGTCGCCTTCGTCACCGGCGGCGCCGGCGGCATCGGGTCGGCCACGGCGGAGCGCTTCCTGCTGGAAGGCGCCTGCGTGGTGCTGGCCGATATCGACGAGGCAGCGCTTGGAGCGGACGGCGGAGGCTCTGGCACAGCGCCATGGCGCGCGACGTTGTCGCGGACGGTCAGCATGGACGTGACGCGCGAGGACGCAGGTGCTCGCCGCCTTCGCCGCGACGCAGTGGAGTTCGGCGGGCTCGACATCCTCGTCTCGAACGCCGGCATCGCCTCGTCCGCGCCGATCGAGGACACGACGCTGGCGCTGTGGAACCGCAACATGGACATCCTGTCGACCGGCTATTTCCTGGTCAGCCGCGAGGCGTTCCGGCTGTTCCGCGCGCAGGGGATCGGCGGGGCGGTGGTCTTCGTGGCCTCCAAGAACGGCCTCGCCGCCAGCCCGAACGCCAGCGCCTATTGCACCGCCAAGGCCGCCGAGATCCACCTGGCGCGCTGCCTTGCGCTGGAAGGGGCGCGAGGCGGGCATCCGCGTCAACGTGGTCAACCCGGATGCGGTGCTGCGCGGATCGAAGATCTGGTCGGGCGAATGGCTGGACCAGCGCGCCAGCACCTACAAGACCGACAAGGACGGGCTGGAGGAGATGTATCGCCAGCGCTCGCCTGCTGAAACGGTCGGTCCTTCCCGAGGATATTGCCGAGGCGGTCTATTTCTTCGCCTCGGATCTGTCGGCCAAATCGACCGGCAACATCCTCAACGTGGATGCGGGCAACGTCCAGTCCTTCACGAGGTGACGCGATGATCGACGCAGGGCTGATCGAGACGGAGAACGCGCGCCGGATGGCGGCACTGGCCGCGGACTACGCGAGCCTTGGGGAGCGGCTGGACCGGCGCGGGATTTCAATTGATGCCGTCAAGGCGAAGGTCGCGCGCTATGGCGTGGCTGTGCCGTCCTGGGGCGTCGGCACGGGCGGCACACGCTTTGCCCGCTTTCCTGGCGAGGGCGAGCCGCGCAACATCTTCGACAAGCTGGAAGACTGTGCGGTGATCCAGCAACTGACCCGCGCGACTCCGACCGTCAGCCTGCACATCCCGTGGGACAGGGCCCCGGCCGAGGATCTGCTCGCCAAGGCCGGGGCGCTGGGTCTGGGGTTCGATGCGATGAACTCCAACACGTTCCAGGACCAGCCGGGCCAGCCGCTGAGCTACAAGTTCGGCTCGCTGAGCCACGCCGATGCGGCGGTGCGGGCGCAGGCGGTGGCGCACAACATCGAATGCATCGAGATCGGCCGCGCGCTGGGGTCCAAGGCGCTGACGGTCTGGATCGGGGACGGGTCGAACTTTCCCGGCCAGGTCAGCTTCACCCGGCAGTTCGACCGCTATCTGGAGGCGATGCGCCAGGTCTATGCGGCGCTTCCTGACGACTGGCGCGTGTTCACCGAACACAAGATGTACGAGCCGGCTTTTTATTCCACGGTGGTGCAGGACTGGGGAACGAACTACCTGATCGCGACCGAGCTGGGGCCGAAGGCGTTCTGCCTCGTCGATCTGGGTCACCACGCGCCGAACGTGAATATCGAGATGATCGTCGCGCGGCTGATCCGCATGGGCAAGTTGGGCGGCTTCCACTTCAACGACTCGAAGTATGGCGACGATGACCTCGATACCGGGTCGATCGACCCTTACCGGCTGTTCCTCGTGTTCAACGAACTGGTCGATGCCGAGGGCGAAGCCCGGTTTCGCCCCGGCGCATATGCTGGACCAGAGCCACAACGTGACCGACCCGATAGAAAGCCTGATGGTTTCCGCCATGGAGGTGCAGCGCGCCTATGCACAGGCGTTGCTGGTGGACCGCCGCGCGCTGGAGGCAGCGCAGGAGGCGAACGACGCGCTCGGGGCGACTGGCGAATTGAAGCTTGGCTTCCGCACGGACGTGGAGCCGATCCTTGCCATGGCGCGGGTTGAGGCGGGCGGGGCAGTCGACCCGGTCGCGGCCTATCGCACCGCGGGCTACCGCGCGCAGGTCGCCGCGGTGCGGCCGAAGGTCAGCGGGGCAGGCGGCGGCATCGTGTGAGGGGCGCTGTGGGGAGAGAGGCCCGGGCCTACGACGGGGCGCGGTGAAGAAGCGCCACACCGAATTCGTGGCAAGCAGCGTTAGATCTTCTTGATGCCCTGACGAAGCAAGCGCCTCGGCCCGATCAGCGGACCCTACAGTGTAGGGTCCGCTGATCGGGCCGTTGCCAGAGGGCGCAAGCCCGTTGGCAAGGGGCTTTCCGCTGGCGTGACGCTGCCAATCCGCCCGCGCCTGACTGGGCTGGCGCGGACGGATTTGTCGCGGGACAAATCCGTCAAGAAAAGAAGGCTCTGTGCCTTCTGAACCCTACCCGTAAAGCCCCGCCACCCGCGCGCGCAGCGTCACCAGCGACAGCACGGTGTCGATGGTCGGCGTGGGGGTGCCGGTCAGCCGCCCCAGCTCGGCAACGGCCCCCACCAGCGCGTCGATTTCCATCGGGCGGCCTGCCAGCAGATCCTGCAGCATCGAGGTGCGGTGCGCGCCCACTGCCGCGCCGCCGTCGATGCGGCGGTCCACGTCTATGGGGAACTTCACGCCCAGCTTCTCGGCAATCTCCTGTGCCTCGACCATCATCGCGCGGGCGGTGGCGCGGGTGCCGGGATCGGTGCAGAGCACGTCGAGCGTGGCATGGGTCAGGGCGGAGATCGGATTGAACGACAGGTTCCCCCAGAGCTTCACCCAGATCTCGTCACGGATGCGGGGGCGGACGGGTGCCTTCAGGCCCGCGGCCTGAAGCGCGTCCGACAGGCGCGTGGCGCGATCCGATTTCGAGCCATCGGGTTCGCCCAGCGAGAAGCGGTTGCCCTCGACATGCGCGATGACGCCCGGTTCGGCCACTTCCGCCGCCGGGTAGACCACGCAGCCCAGCACGCGGTCGGGGCCGATGCCGTTCCATTGCGCGCCGCCGGGATCGACCGTGGCGAGGCGCGTGTCGTCCAGCGGGCCGCCGAGCTTGTGGAAATACCACCACGGCACGCCGTTCACGCCCATCACCACGGTCGTGTCCGGGCCGAACAGAGGCTGCATCGCGGGCACCACTGCGGGGACGGAATGGGCCTTCAGCGTGATGATGACGTAGTCCTGCGGGCCAAGGGCTGCGGGATCGGACGACGCGGTGACGGGGACAGTGGTGCTCACACCATCCTCGATCAGAGTCAGGCCGTGCGCCTGTATCGCCGCCAGATGCGGCCCGCGCGCGACGAGGCTGACATCCGCCCCCGCCTGCGCCAGCTTCGCGCCCATGTAGCCGCCAATGGCCCCGGCCCCGAAGATGCAGATCTTCACCGGCCTAGCCCTCGAGACCAAGCTTTTCGGCCAGCCCGATTCGTTGCAGCTTGCCTGTTGCACCCTTCGGGATCTCGTCCAGGATCACGATGCGGCGGGGCACCTTGAAGGCGGCGAGGCGGTCTTCGCAGAAAGCGCGGATCTCGCGGTCGGTCGCCTCGGTCCCGTCGCGCAGGACGACGGCGGCGGCGACTTCCTCTCCCAGCTTGGGATGGGATACGGCGAAGGTGACGACCTGGGCCACGGCGGGGTGATCCATCAGCACCGCATCGACTTCCAGGGGGGAGATCTTCTCTCCTCCCCGGTTGATGATTTCCTTCAGACGGCCGGTCAGGTTCAGGTAGCCGTCTTCGTCGAAACTGCCTTGGTCGCCCGTGCGGAACCAGCGCTTTCCCTCGGCCTCGAAGAAGTTCTTGGCGTTGGCCTCGGGGTTGCCCTCATAGCCCGGCGTGACGTTGGGGCCAGAGATCACGACCTCGCCGATGCCTGTGGTCAGGCGGTTCTCGACCTCATGCGCGACGCGGACCTCGGGCCCGGCGGGCAGGCCGACGGAGCCGGGTTTCTGCGCGCGCGGCGGCAGCGGGTTCGACGTCATCTGATGGGTGGCTTCGGTCATCCCGTAGCCTTCGATGACCGGGGCGTGGAAGGTGGCGGCCAGTTCCAGCATCACCTGCGGCGGCAGCGAAGCGGAAGACGAACGCAGGAAGCGCAGCGGCACGCGGGCGATGGTCTCGGTGTTGCGGGGCGCGCGCGACAGGATCGCCTGATGCATCGTCGGGACGGCGGTGTACCAGGTCGGCGTCGCGGCCTCCATCCAGCCGAAGAAGCGCAGCGCGTCGAAGCCCGGCGCGCACCAGACCGAACCGCCAGCGGCGAGGCTGGACGAGACGGCGGCGATCAGGCCGTGGATGTGAAAGAGCGGCATCACGTTGAGGCAGCGGTCGGCAGCGGTCAGCGCAAGCGAGGTGCCGATGTTGCGGGCCGAGGCGGCAAGGTTCGCCTGTGTCAGCGGCACGATCTTGGGGCGCGAGGTCGTGCCCGAGGTGTGCAGGATCAGCGCCACGTCCTGCGGGCCGGGTAGGGCGGCGTCGGCCATGCCCTGCGGCTTGCCCTCGGCGCGCAGGCCGAACTCGCCCGCCGGGGCGCCGTGATCGAAGCGCAGGCGCAGGACGGCGAGGGCGTGGGCATTGGCTGCGTCGAGTGCCGGGCCGTCGTAGCCTTCGGGCAGGATGATCGCCTTGGCCCTGAGGTCGGTCAGGTAGAATTCGAACTCCTCGCGCTTGTAGGCGGGGTTGAGCGGGGCGGTCACAGCCGTCTGCGCCACGGCGATGAAGGCCGCGGCCATTTCGGGGCCGTTGGGCAGAACGATGGCGACGCGGTCGCCGCGACCAATCCCGGCCTCGTTCAGCGCGGTGCGTGTGAGCGCTGCCTGCGCGCGCAAGCCTCCGAAGGTGAGCCACGGGCGGTCGGGTGCGCCGATGGCCGGATCGTCTGCAGGATGAATGGCGAGGAGGCTTTCGAGTGTGTTGGACATGGCGTGGCTCCCTGCCGGTTGGTCTGGCCTCTAGCCTTGCCGCAGAATGGATGGCGAAGGCAAGCCGGGCCGTTCGGTCACGTGACCCGCACGGCCAGCAAGCCTATTCCATCAATCTCGGCCTCCAGCAAGTCGCCGCGCTGGACCGGGCCGACGCCGGCAGGGGTTCCGGTCAGGATCAGGTCACCCGGCGCAAGTTCGTAGAAACGCGACAGGCAGGCGATGATCTCGGGGACCGACCAGATCATCTGGCCCAGGTCGCCGTCCTGGCGGACAGCGCCGTTGACGCTCAGGCTGATGCGGCCCGCTTTGGGGTGGCCGCAGTCGGCGACGCGCACCAGCGGGGCCATCGGCGCGGAGGCTTCGAAGGCCTTGCCCACTTCCCAGGGTCGCCCGGTCTTTTTCGCCTCACCCTGCAGGTCGCGCCGCGTCATGTCGAGACCGACGCCATAGCCGAAGACAATCTCCAGCGCTTCGGTTTCCGTGATGTCGCGCCCGCCGCCGTCGAGCGCCACCACCAGTTCGACCTCGTGATGCACGTCACGGGACCGGGTGGGGTAGGGGAACGTGCCGTCCAGCCGGATGTTCTGCGGGTTCTTCTGGAAGAAGAAGGGGGCCTCGCGCGTCGGATCGTGGCCCATCTCGATGGCGTGGTCGGCATAGTTCCGACCGATGCAGTAGATGCGGCGGACGGGAAACAGGGCGTCGGTGCCTTGCACAGGAACCGCAGTCTGGGCCGCAGGAGGAAAGATGTAGTCGTGCATCGCGGACGCTCCTCGGGATTGCAGGGCGGGCTATTTCGCGTTCTGAACGACATAACCCGCGACGACCTGCAACAGCTTGAACGCGGTCGCGGCATCGTTCTGCACCACTGATATGAATGCCTCGGCACTGATGCGCAGGGCGGTGATGTCGGTGTGCGCCTTCATGCTGAGCGAGCGGGGAACGTTGCGGATCAGGCCAAGTTCGCCCACGAGGTTTCCCTTCTCGGCCTTGGCGATTAGTTGTTCGTTGCCGTTCTCAAGCGGCAGATACAGCCCCGCCTCGCCCTCGGCGATCAGGTAGGCACCATCGGACGGATCGTCGAACTTGCGAAAGACGTAGGTTCCGGCAGTGGCCGAATACCAGCGCGCCCCGAAGGCGAGAAGGCGCAGTTGCTTGCGGTCGAGGCCCGCGAAAAGGTCGGTCGCTTCCAGAAGACGCAGCTTGCGGGTCAGGTCGGCGCTGGCGGTATTGTCTTCGGCCTCAGCCCCTTCCGTGCTGGTGCCGACGATCTGCGCGTAGCGGATCTCGAAGTGGCGGTCGAATTCGGCGGGGTCTTCGAACCGGTTCTGCAGGTAGATGATGGTGGCGTCGGGCAACAGGCGGCGGACGTTGCGATGTGCGGCCTGCCGCCCTGCCGCATCGAAGCTGGCAAGCGTCTGGTCAAGGATCAGGATGTCGGGCTTCTTGATGACCGCGCGGGTCAGGTCGAGCATTTCCGACAGCAGGGCCGACAGGTTCTTGCCGCCCAGGTCCGTAGGCAGGTCGTACATCAGGTTGGTGATGGCACGGCGCAGGTCGGCCTCGAGCAGGACCTTGAGCACGATGTCGCGCAACTGATCCACTCCGGTTCCGGCACCTTCCGAGATCTTGCCGAAGATCGCATTCTCGAGCACCGTCAAGCCGGGTGAGAAGGCGTTGGGGTCGAGGGCGGTGAACAGGCCATCCGACTTTGACTTGAGAAAGCCCGAGGCCTGCTGGCGCAGCCGCACGATGCGATCCTTCATTTCATCCGAGAATGCGGGGCCGATCTGTTCTGCGGAAATCTGGAACGGAACTGCCAGCAGCAGCGACATGTCGTCATCGTTCAGCGTTTCGGGTGCGGTATCGGCGGTACGGTCCAAAAGTGCCACGGCGCGGCTGTAGATCGCGGGGTCAAGGCGCAGCTTGCGGAACAGCGGGTGATCGGTGCCGTCAAGGCCGAAGGTCTGGCGCAGCATCTCGACCACGTCGCGCGAGAGCG
Organism: uncultured Alphaproteobacteria bacterium; assembly: GCA_963777765.1. Classification (GTDB taxonomy): domain Bacteria; phylum Pseudomonadota; class Alphaproteobacteria; order Rhodobacterales; family Rhodobacteraceae; genus Aliitabrizicola. The sequence continues at coordinate 982,525 of CAVZRP010000009.1, forward strand.
TCGCAAGCTCCTTTTCCAGATGCAACTCGCGCAGCAGTTGCAGGAAATCCTTCCGGCCCGCGAGCGAGTCCTGCGCGGTCTGGTCCTTCGGCACGGCAAAGAGGAGGTTCCCCGCGACGGGAAGCGCGGGGTTGTAGCTTTCGGGATCGAAGCGGAAATAGATCTGGTCCAGTTCGCTTTCGGCCAGAAGCGCGCGTATGCGAGGGCGAAGCTCGACGAGCTTGCGGGCAAGGTCCGGGTCGTCCTTGGGCAGGAATTTCTGTTCCAGCCCCCGGGTGAACAGCATCTTGTCGGTGTCGATCGCTTCGGTCAGGTGCAGCCACCAGTCGCGCACCTCGGCGGTGGTGGCGAGGCCCGCCCTGCCGGGCACGATCCAGTCCACCATCAGCGGGTCGGGCGAGTTGCCTGCTTTGACGGCTTCCTTCAACTCGAGGTCCAGTTTCTTCATCCGGGCTGCATCGGCCACATCGTTCGGGCGCACCATCAGCGGGGCCATCACGTTGTGGCCGAAGCTACCCTGCGCGACGAAGGGCCGCGAATTGGCATAGCCGATGCGGGCCGCCAGCACGTTCTGGTGCAGCCTGCTGAAATCGTGGCCCGCGACCCGGATCGAGCCGGCCGAGGGCAGCGCCTCGCGCGTCAGCAGTTCGGCGATGGCGCGGCGGTCTTCCTCGTTCTCGATGGCGATGGCGACTGTCAGACCCTTGGGCAGCGTCAGGGTGATGTCCTTGAGGATGACGGCGCCGTCGTGGCTGCGCAGTGTCACATCTTCAAGCTGCAAGTCACCGGAAAGGCTGGGTATTTCGGCAGGCTCGCCTTCGAACAGCGCCTCGTCGATCATGCCGGGGGGGTCGAACCGCTCGGTAACCACGGTCCAGCGGAGGGCCGCTTCCTGGACCTGGTTGTAATAGGCCAGAAGCTCGTTCCAGGGCGAGGACAGGTCTTTGTGTGCGGCCAGCGCCGCCACCAGCGCGCCCAGCGTCAGGTCGCCGTCGATCACAAGGTAGCCACCGAAGGAATAGAACAGCAGCGGCGTGAGTTGGGTGATGAAGTTGTTCACGAACTTCATGAAGAACTTCTTCTGGTAGATATCGAACCGGATGTAATAGAGCCGCGCAAGACGGCTGGAGATCATTGCGGCGCGGTGGCGCGCGCCGCCCGCGCGACGGATGTCGACAGCCCCGGCGGCGCTTTCGCCGATCTCGGAGGCAAGCTTGCGCACCTCCTTTACGCGCGATCTGTTCAGCAGGTTGATCTCGCGCTGCATCCGGGGAATCAGCCAGGCCTGCAGCGGGATCAGCGCCACGGCCGCCAGCGCGAACCAGATGCTCTGCGCGAACAGGAAGAACAGGATCGTCAGCATCTGCCCGGCCTGCAGCACCGGCTGCGAGATGGCATCGCCCATCATCCCGCCCAGTTGCTCGGCCTCTGCGTTGACCATCGAGACCAGCTCGCCCTGCGAGGTCCGCTGGAAGAACGACGGCGGGAAGCGCATGATCCGCGTGATCAGTGTGAAGCGCAGCCGCCGCAGCATCCGTTCGGACAGTACGCCCTTCATCGTGTTGATCCGCATCTTCATCACGCCGTTCAGGATCACCGATCCCAGGAAGGCGACGCAGAGGATGGCAAGGAACTGGACCTGCCCAAGCTCGAAACCGAGCACGTTGATCGGCACGGTCTTGGCACCGATGGCATCGTTGATGATGCGCTTGGGAAGCTCCAGCGTCAGGTAGAGGATCGGGAACATGGCCCCGGTCAGAACGAGCAGGATTATCTGCTCTCTCTTGGAGTACTTCCAGATGAATGCGAAGAGGGACCGTTCGATTTACGTGTTCCCGAAACCTGTCCAGCTATCTGTGATGTTTGCCGCGCTGCCGCTAGGGAAGCAACTGTTTTCTAAGGCGGGTCAATCGGGCGGGGGCTGCGGATTTTTCACGCCTTGCCGACAATCCGCGGCACGCGACCGGCAGGCGGCGTGTTGCGACTGCGCTCGCTGCAGACCACGCCGTCGATCACGGTCATGCCGACGCCGGGCAGGTTGCCCAGCTGGATCGAACTCCAGAATGGTCTTTCCCGGCGCGTGCTGCGCCTGGTCGAGAAAGACGAAATCGGCGCATAGCCGGTGGCGATCATGCCGGTGTCCAGTTCACGCTGGCGCGCCGTGTTGCCGGTCCCGAAGCAGAAGGCGATCTCGGCCGGGACGTTCCCGAGGGAGGACAGCATCGCGATCATCCGCAGGATGCCCAGCGGCTGCACGCCCGAGCCTGCCGGGCCGTCGGTGCCCAGGATGATGCGCTCGATCTGCCGAAGCTCGCGCGCGGTATTCAGCGTCAGCAGGGCCGCGCGTTCGTTGCCGTTGTGGACGATCTCCAGCCCCTTGGTGCAGCTTTCGCAGATGCAGACGATCTGGTCGTCGGGCAGGGCGGAATGGCCGCCGTTGATGTGGCCGATCACGTCGGTGCCGGTTTCCAGCACCATGTCGGCGTCGATCAGCCCCGAACCGGGGATCGACGGGCCGCCGGTGTGGATCGTGCTCTGGATGCCGTATTTGCGTGCCCAGTCCACCATCTGCCGGGCGGTCTTGCCGTCCTTCACGGTGCCGAGCCCGACCTCGCCCAGCAGGGTCACGCCGGCAGCGGCGAGATCGCGTGAAGTCGTCCTCGACCATGCCATGCTCGATGATCGGGGCACCTGCGCGGACCTTGACGCCCGAGGGGCGGAAGTTCTCGTACCAGCGCTGCGAGGCGATCGCCATCGCCTTCAGCCCGACGATGTCGCGCGGGCGGCCCGGCATGTGGACCTCGCCCGCCGAGATCAGCGTGGTCACGCCGCCATGCAGGGTGCGAGTCGATCCAGTTCAGCTGCTGCTGGCGCGGCGTGTAGTCGCCGACCACGGGATGCACATGGCTGTCGATCAGGCCGGGGCAGAGGGTGCAGCCGTTCGCGTCGATGATCGTGGTCGCGCCCTCGGTGTCGACATCGGCCTCGCGGCCCCATGTCGTGATCTGGCCGTTGTCGGCGACCAGACAGTCGGCCTCGAGGATCGGCTCTTCCAGCCGGCCCGACAGCATCAGGCCGACATTGCGGATCACAAGTTTCGTCGGGCCCTTGGTCGAGGGAGCGGGATCATGCGCCATCGCCTGTTCTCCATGCTGGATTTGTTTGCAGGCTAACAGATGGTCGCGCCCGTTCAAGCATGTGCAGGACAAGCGGGCGCAGGAGGCGCGCGCCGGGGCGTCGTTCGGGATAGTATTTGACAGCTCTCCCCGAGTCGCCGTTTATTTGTGTACGAACAATTCTGGCAGGCAAGGCCCCGATGCCCTACCACGCGCCCGAAACACTGGAGGCCGCCTTCGAGGCGATGGCGCGCGACGGCGCCTCGCCCATCGCAGGCGGGACCGACTGGTTTCCGTCGCGCGGGCGACCGGATCACCGGCGAGGCGATGCTGGATGTCACCCGGTTGCCGGGGTTCCGGGGGATCACGCGGGGGCCGGACGGCTGGCGGATCGGGGCGGCGACCCGCTGGAGCGACCTTGTTCGCGCCGCGTTGCCTGCGTCCTTCGACGGGCTGAAGGCGGCGGCGCGCGAGGTAGGCTCTGTCCAGATCCAGAATGCGGGGACGATTGCCGGGAATCTCTGCAATGCCTCGCCTGCGGCCGATGGTGTGCCGCCACTGTTGACGCTTGAGGCATCGGTCGAGTTGGTCTCGCGAAACGGCGTGCGCGTGCTGCCGTTGGAACGGTTTCTGACCGGCGTTCGGCAGACGGACTTGAGGGCGGGCGAATTGCTGTCGGCGGTTCTTGTGCCCGACGTGGCGGGGCAGGGCGGGTTCCTGAAGGCGGGCGCGGCGGAAATATCTTGTGATCTCCATCGCGATGGTGGCGGTGCTGGTGCGCGTCGGTCGCCGGCCGGATCGTCGAGGCGCGGATCGCAGTCGGGGCGTGTTCGCCGGTGGCACAGCGCTTGCCGGGGCTGGAGGCGGCGTTTCCGGGTCGCGCCGATGGCCGATCCGTGCCGCCAATAGGTGCCGCACATCTGTCGCCGCTGACGCCGATCTCGGACATTCGGGGCAGCGGAGGGTATCGGACCGAAGTGGTGAGCGGAACTGATCCGGCGCGCGCTGAGCGATGCGCTTGCCATGGGGCGGGCGTGATGGACGGGGCGGCAGGGCGCGCGGGGCTGGGCTTTACGCTGAACGGGCGGCCCGTAGCCGCCGATCCGCTGCCGGGCGAGCGGCTGTCCTGCACCTGCGCGACCGGCTGGGCGCGCGCGAGGTGAAGATCGGCTGCAATGCGGGCGATTGCGGGGCCTGCACTGTGCTGGTGGCGGGAGAGCCGGTCTGCGCCTGCCTGATGCCGGCCCACCAGGCCGAGGGGACAGGTGGTGGAAACGGTCGCGGGCCTGCAGGGCGACCCGCTGGCGCAGCGCCTGTCGGACAGTTTCCAGGACCATCAGGCGGCGCAGTGCGGCATCTGCACGCCGGGGATGATGGTCGCGGCGGTGGCGCTGCTGCGTCAGGTGCCGCAGGCCCGATGCGGCCGCAGGTGCAGGATGCGCTGGGCGGTGTGCTCTGCCGCTGCACGGGCTATCGCAAGATCATCGACGCGGTGGTGGCCGCAGGCGCAGGGCTGGGCGCCGCCCGCAGGGTCCGGGGCGGTCGGCACGTCGGTGCGCCGGGTGGACGGTGCGGCGAAACTGGCGGGGACGGAACGGTTCGGCGACGACGTGGCCCCCGCCGATGCGCTGGTGATCCGCGTGATCCGGTCGCCTCATCCGCGCGCGGCCTTCACGCTGGGCGATCTGGAGGCGTGGGCGAAGGGGACCGGCAGGCATCGTCTGCACGCTGACCGCGCGCGACGTGCCGGGGCGCAACGCCTTCGGCGTGATCCCGGCCTTCGTCGATCAGCCGGTGTTTGCCGAAACCGAGACGCGCTTCCGCGGCGAGGCGGTGGCGGCGGTCGTCGGCACGGCGGACGCGATGGCGGCCTTCGATCCGGCCGGCGTTCCCGGTGCAGCTGGGAGCCGCTGCCCGACGTGCGCGAGGTGGCCGAGGCGCTGGCGCGAAGGCGCGCCGCAACTGCATTCGGGCAAGGACTGGCAACGTGATGTGCGGCGGCTTCGTCTCGTGCGGCGATGCGGGGGCGGCGCTGGCGCGGGCCGATGTGGTGGTGGAGGGGCGGTTTCGCAGCGGGTTCGTGGAACATGCCTATATCGAGCCGGAGGCAGGCTATGCCGTGGTCCGCGACGGGCGGGTGGAGATCTACGCCTGCACTCAGGCCCCGGTGATGGATCTGGAAAGCTTGGCCGAGATCCTTGCCATGCCGCGCGACGCATCCGGATCGTGCCGACGGCGGTCGGGGGCGGCTTCGGCTCGAAGCTGGACATCTCGGTGCAGCCCTATCTGGCGCTGGCGGCACTGAAGACCGGCCGACCGGTGCGGATCACCTATTCCCGGACCGAGTCCATGCAGTCCACCACCAAGCGCCACCCGTCCGACATCCGCGTGCGGATCGGCGCAACGCGGGATGGCAAGCTCTGCGGGATGGAGTTTCAGGGCGATTTCAACACCGGGGCCTATGCGTCCTGGGGGCCGACCGTGGCCACGCGGGTGCCGATCCACGCCTCCGGTCCCTACCGGATCGCGGATTACACGGCGCGCTCGCGCGGGGTCTACACGCATAACCCGCCGTCCGGGGCGTTCCGGGGCTTCGGCGTGCCGCAATCGGCCATCGCGCAGGAAAGTCTGTTCGACGCGCTCGCGGCTAGACTCGGGATGGACCCGCTGGAGTTCCGCATCGGAAATGCCCTGGCAAACGGCGTGCCCACGGTCTGCGGGCAAGTGTTCGCGCAGGGCGTCGGCATCCGCGCCTGTCTGGAGGCGCTGCGCCCGGCCTGGGCCGGGGCGAAGGCGGAGTGTGCGGCCTTCAACGCCGGGAACGCTGGGGTCAAGCGCGGCGTCGGGGTGGCGGCAGGGTGGTATGGCTGCGGCAACACCTCGCTCGCCAACCCGTCGACCATCACCTGCGGTGTCCGGGCGGACGGTACGCTCGTGCTGCATCAGGGTGCGACGGATATCGGGCAGGGGTCGAACACGGTGATCGCGCAGATCTTCGCGCAGGCGCTGGGCGTGCCTTTGGCGCAGGTGACGCTGGTCGGGCCCGACACGGACGTGACGCCGGATGCCGGCAAGACCTCGGCCTCGCGCCAGACGTTCGTGTCGGGCAATGCGGCGCGGCTGTGCGGGGGCGGCGCTGCGGGCCGACATCCTGCGGCGGTGCAACCTGTCGGATGCGGCGGTGCTGCGGCTGGGCGCGGGGCGGATCGAGGCCGAGGAGGGGGGCATCGCCCGGGTGCTGGAGCTGTCGCGGCTGGCGGTGGATGCGCGGGGCTATGTTCTGTCGGCGACCGAAACCTACGATCCGCCGACACAACCGCTCGACGCGAATGGGCAGGGCGCGCCCTATGCACAGTTCGGCTATGCTGCCCATCTGGCGGTGGTGGAGGTGGACGTGGCGCTGGGGCGCGTGCATCCGTTGCGCTTCGTCGCCGCGCATGACGTGGGGCAGGCGATCAACCCGCTGCTGGTCGAAGGGCAGGTGCAGGGCGGCATCGCGCAGGGTCTGGGGATGGCGCTGATGGAGGAGTACATTCCGGGCCGGACGGAGAACCTGCACGACTACCTGATCCCGACAATCGGCGATGTTCCGCCCATCGAGACGATCATCGTCGAGGAGCCGGACGCGCACGGACCCTTCGGGGCCAAGGGGCTGGGCGAGCATGTGCTGATCCCGACCGCGCCCGCGATCCTGAACGCGATCCGCCATGCGACGGGGGTGATGGTGACACAGGTGCCCGCGACGCCGTCGCGGCTGCGCGCGGCGCTGAAGGAGGCGGGGTTGGGATGAGGATGGTCTTCCACGGTACTGCAGAACAAGGCAATCCTGGCCGCTCGGATGTCGCGCGCGAGAGGATCGACCGGAAACGCTCCAGTGGAGCGTTTCTGCGATCTGATTGCCGGCGGTCGCAAGACCGCGGGCAAGGGGTTCTTCGCTGGCGTGACGCTGCCAATCCGGCCGCGGCTGACTGGGCAGGTGCGGCAACGCGCCTGCCGCGGGCAGGCAGGCGCGGACGGATTTGTCGCGGGACAAATCCGTCAAGAACGGGCCGCGCGCGTCTTTTCAAATGGATCTCGTCATGACCACCCCCCCGCGCCCCGAAAAGATCCGCTGCGACGCCTGCCCGGTGCTCTGCTACATCGCCGAAGGCCGCTCGGGCGCCTGCGACCGCTATGCGAACCACGGCGGCGAGCTTGTCCGCCTCGACCCGCTTACCGTCATCGCCGCCGGGGCGCCCGCGGTGCCGTTCCTGAGCGGCGCCGAGTGGGACGGCGACATCGTGCAGGGCGCGCGGCCCTTCGTCACCGCGGTGGGCGCGGGCACGACCTATCCCGACTACAAGCCCGCCCCCTTCATCGTCAGCCAGCAGGTCGACGGTGTCGACATGGTCACGGTCGTGACCGAGGGCATCTTCAGCTATTGCGGCGTCAAGGTGAAGATCGACACCGACCGACACATCGGCCCCGAGCGCGCCGTCGTCCGCGTGCAGGGCGAACCCATCGGCCATGTGATGACCGGCGAATACGGCAGCCAAATGCTCTCGCTCGGCGGGGTGGAGCACCTGACGGGCGGCTCCAAGGCCGAGGGGCGCGTGACCTGCGATGCGCTCCTGAAGCTGTGCAACCGCGAGGCGGTGGAGGTGCAGGTCGACGAGGGCGCCACGGTCGTCATCCAGGCGGGCCAGCCCCCGATCGTGAACGGGGTGCGGGAAAAGCTGATGCGGGTGGGCTGCGGCTCGGCCACCATCGGCATGTTCGCGGCGCAGTGGCTGGGCCACGCGGACGAGGTGGTGGTGGTCGACGACCACATCACGGGCGTGCTGTCGGAGCATCAGGCGGGCAAGCTGCTCGACGTGCCGCCCACCGGCATCCGGATGAACGGCCGCCGCTCCACCCCTGGGCGCTACTTCCAGGTGGCGCAGCCCGGCACCGGCTGGGGCGGAACGGATATCGAGGACCCGCTGACGATCCTGAAGCCCTTCGATCCCAAGGTCGCCTGGCCGGGCTTGCGGATGCTCATGGTCTCCACCACCGGCGAGCAATGGGCCTATTACGAACTCGACGCGGCGCTGGTGCCGCGCCCGGCCGAGGCCCCGCCCGCCCTGCGCGCCTCGGCCGAGCGGATCGCGGAGAACTGCGAGCCCTCGGTCTGTTCGGTGCTGTTCATGGGCGGCGCGGGCGGGTCGCTCCGCGCGGGCGTCACGACGAACCCGGTGAAGCTGACCCGTTCGGTCAAGGAGGCGCTTACCCATGTCTCCTGCGGCGGGGCGGCGGCCTATGTCTGGCCGGGCGGCGGGATCACGGTAATGGTGGACGTGATGCAGATGCCGACCAACGCCTTCGGCTACGTGCCCACCCCCGCGCTGGTCGCGCCCATCGAGTTCACCCTGCGGCGCGCGGACTACGCGGCCCTCGGCGGGCATGTCGACCGGATCCGCCCGGTTGAAAGCGTGCTCACCCCTGCCGTCCGCACCGTGCCCGCCACAGCGGGCGAGACCGACCCGCAGGACCCGCGCAACTTCCGCTGGGGGGCCGCGCCGCGATGACCGGCCCCGCCGCCCGGCTGCTGATGGGGAACCGGCTGCATTTGCAGCACGGGCCGATCGACCTGATCATCGGGGCGGAGGGCCAGCGCGACCGCGCCTTCGCAGCGGCGACGCAACGGTTCGAGACGATCCTGACCGAACTCGTGGCCGAACTGCCGCTTCTGCGCCGCCCGGTGGGCGAGGCCGCGCAGGGCCCGGTCGCCCGGCGCATGGTGGCGGCCTGCGCGCCGCACGGGGCCCGCGTCTTCGTCACGCCGATGGCCGCTGTCGCGGGCAGCGTCGCGGACGAGGTGCTGGCGGCGATGACAACTGCGGCGGACCTGACCCGCGCCTATGTGAACAATGGCGGCGACATCGCCCTTCACCTCGGCCCCGGCCAGACCTACCGGGCGGCCATCGCCCGGCCCGATGGCGCGGCGCTCGGCACGGTCGAGCATCGCCGCCGCCGATCCGATCCGGGGCATCGCCACCAGCGGGCAGGGCGGGCGCAGCTTTTCCTTCGGCATCGCCGATGCGGTCACCGTCCTCGCCGCAACCGCCGCCGAGGCCGATGTCGCGGCCACGCTGATCGCCAACGCGGTCGACCTGCCGGGCCATCCCGCCATCCGCCGCCAGCCCGCGCAGGACCTGCAACCCGACAGCGACCTCGGCCCGCGCCTCGTGACGACCCATGTCGGCCCGCTGCGCGACGCCGAAACCGCCGAGGCGCTGGAGCGCGGCCTGCGGGTCGCCGCTGACCTGCACCGGGCCGGGTTCCTCCGCGCCGCAGCGCTGTTCCTCAACGGCCAGTCCCGCAGCCTCGGCGCGGCCCATCTCGTCCCTTTGCAGAAAGCTCTTCTCGATGCCTGACCTCGTGCTCCGCAAGCTCGCCACCACCGTCGAAGAGATCTTCCACGAGGGCGGCCCGCCGTCGAACGTGCCGCTGCGCCGCGCCGCCATCGCTGGCGGTCATCCGCAATCCCTTCGCCGGGCGCTATGTCGAGGACATCCAGCCCTTCATGGAGGATCTCAAGCCCCTCGGGCTGACCATGGCGCGCCGCCTGCTCGCGCTGCTGGGCGGCGATCCCGCGATCGTCGAGGGCTACGGCAAGGGCGCCATCGTCGGGGCGGCGGGCGAGGTGGAGCATGGCGCGCTCTGGCACGCGCCGGGCGGCTACGCGATGCGCGAGATCCTGGGCGACACGCGCGCCATCGTGCCCTCGACCAAGAAGGTGGGCGGCGTCGGCGCGCGGCTCGACGTGCCGGTGACGCATGTGAACGCCTCCTACGTCCGCAGCCATTTCGACGCGATGGAGGTCGGGTTGAACGACAGCGCCGCGCGCCGACGAGATGCTGCTGGCGCTGGTGATGACGACCGGCGCCGCGCATCCACAACCGCGGCGGGCGGGCTCGCCGCCAAGGATATCAAGGGAGAGGATGGCCTGAGATGACCGCACAGATCCGCAAGCTGGCCGTGACGGTCGAGGAAACCCATGCCGAGGCGGGGCGCGCCGTGTCGCCGCCCACCCGCAAGGCGGTGGCGGTGGCGGTGATCGCCAATCCCTTCGCCGGGCGCTACGTCGAAGACCTGACGGAGCTGATCGAGATCGGCGCAGAACTCGGCGCGCTGCTGGGCGCGCGCTGCGTGCAGGCGCTCGGCATCGCGCCGGGTCAGGCGCAGAGCTACGGCAAGGCCGCGATGGTCGGCGAGGCGGGCGAGCTGGAACATGCCGCCGCGATCCTGCACCCCAAGCTTGGCGCGCCGCTGCGGCAAGCGGTGGAAAAGGGCGCGGCGCTGGTGCCCTCGGCCAAGAAGATGGGCGGCCCGGGTCAGCCGCTCGACGTTCCGCTGGGCCACAAGGACGCGGCCTATGTCCGCAGCCATTTCGACGCGATCGAGGTGCGCCTGAACGACGCGCCGCGCGCGGGCGAGATCCTCGTGGCCGTGGCGGTCACGGATTCCGGCCGGCCGCTGCCGCGCGTGGGCGGCCTGACCCATGCGGAGGCCGAGGGGAAAGACGGGCTGCGCTGAGGCATGTGGCCCGAGGGCCCAGGCCTTGCGCCGCCCGCCCGTCCTTCATCTTGGAAAAAATATCCCGGGGTCCGGGGCAGCGCCCCGGCGTTCTCCGCCCGCCCCTCCGATCCGGTCCAGTAGCGCCACCAACTGTGCTACCTCGGCCCCGGTCATCCCCGCCACCGTCTGTGCCGACACATCCCGCGCGCGCGGCAGAACCGCCGCCACCGCCGCCGCCCCTGCAGGGGTCAGCGAAACATCCAGGCGCCGCCGGTCACTCTCCGATGCCCGGCTTTCCACCAGGCCCTTGCGGCGCAGCCGGTCGATCACCCCCTTGGTCGTCGCCGCATCCATCGCCACCAGCCGCCCGAGGTGGTTCTGCGAAAGAACCCCGCATTCCGCCAGCTTTACCAGCGTGGAGAACTGCGTGGGCGTCAGGTCCGGCAGGGCAGTGGCGAACAACTCCAGATGCCGCTGCATCGCCACGCGCAGCCGAAAGCCGATCTGTTCTTCCAGAACGTAGCCGTCGATCCCCGCCACCGGACATACTCCCGTATCCCTGTCGCAAGCCTTTCACGGCGCAGTCGAAACGTCCATATCCAAGGGTCCGAGCCAGGCTTCCAGCAGCGCCACGCAGGCCGCGCGGCCGGCCCCGGGCGACATCGTCTCGGGGTCGATCCCCTGCTCCAGCCAGACCCCGTCGGACAGCGCGATGAACATCACCGCCAGTTGCTCGGCGTCGATCGCCCGGCCCCGTACGGCTGCCTCTGTCGCAACCGCTTCGGCCACCCGCGCCCGATACGCCGCATAGAGCCGTCGATGGGCGGTCCGCAGCGCGTCGTTCTGCGCGATCTCGCCCCAGAGGGCGAGCCAGATGCGCAGGCTGCCCTTGTTGAAGAGCTCGGGCGCGAAGCTGGCGTCTACCAGCGCGCGCAACCCCTGTGCCGGTTCCAGCGCCGCCATGACTCGGTCGTACATCGTGGCATAGCAAGCGGCGAGCAGCCCGTCCTTGGAGCCGAAATGGTGCGCGATCAGGCCGCGCGATGCGCCTGCCGCGCGGCAGATGTTATCCACCGTAAAGGCCTGGATTCCGCCCTTCGCCAGGCAGGCCAGACCTGCCTCGACCAGCATCGCGGCGCGGGTCTCGCTGGGATAGCGGCGGTAGCGCGGCGCGGTCACAGGTGATCCCTCTCGATGCGCTCGTCCCAGCGGCGGCGGAACACCTCTTGCCCCCGTTCGCGGATCAGGAGGTCCATCTCGACCCGGAAATGCGTGGCGTCGCAGCTCAGGGTACCCACCGAATGATGCTCGATCACGGTATCGGCGCGGGCCACCTCCACGTGGTAGTCCGTTACCGTCCGCGCCGAGAGCGGATCGCCGTTCACGATCTCGTGCCGCACCAGCCCGCGCGAGGTCCAGGTCTGCCCGATATCCGGCATCTCCTTTTTCTCGGTCCAGCGCCCGAAATCGACCGTCATCCGCCCCGACAGCAGGTCGCGCGTGATCCGGCGTGGATGCTCCGACACCGGAAGATAGCGGTGTGGCGTGGTTTCGGCGCCCTCGGCCGGCTCGAAAGTCCTGAGGGAGTCATCCCCCTCCCGCGCTGGGCGGACCGGCAGTTCCAGCCAGCTCTTCCCGCACTGCAGGGTCATCGTGGCCAGTTCCGGCGAGGGCCAGGCGACCGGCCAGTAGGTGGTCGAGATCGACACCGCGATGCGGTGGCCGGGCGGGAAGGCATGGGCGATGTCGTCCAGTTCGACCACCGCCTCGGCGCGCTGACCGGGCACGAGGGCCCGCGGCTGCTCGTGGCTGCGCGGTGGGTCAGGTTCAGCAGCCCGAGCGTGACCCGGGTCGAGCCGCCCGTCGGGCGCCACGTCGTTCAGGCGCACCGCCACCAGGGCCTGCGGCTTGTCCTGGCGAAGCGGAGGTGCAGTTGCGGCGCGCCGAGGATTTCGACGCGCTCCGTCCAGCGGTTCCGAAACGAAGACGAGCGAGCCGCCGTCATCCTCGCGCTGGTCGGCCGGCCATTCGGCATCGTCGCCATAGCGGCCGATCTCGCCCGCCGCGAGGCCGACCCAGAGGGGCGAGCAGATCGATGCCTCGCCCGCGCCCGCGCTGCCGCAAGCTGGCCGCCGGCGTCGAGCGCATAGGCTGCGCCTCGATCCGGATGCGCGGCAGGGCCAGGGTCCTCGCCCACCCAGCGGCCGGGGCGTTCGACGTAGCAGGTCTGCGGCGGCACCTCGTCCTGCATCCAGGCGCGCAGCATGCGGCTCGTCCATGATGCCGGTGTCGCGGCCCTTCATCCAGTGGTCGCACCAGCGCAGCACCTCCTGCAGCCAGCCGATGGCGGGCTCGACCGTCGACGTCATGCGGGATAGGAATGCGCCCAGGGGCCGATCAGGCCGAGGCGCGGGCCGGGCAGGCCCGCGAGCAGGCGCGGCACGGCTTCGGAGTAATTGTCGGCCCAGCCGGAGACGGCATAGACCGGAATGGTGATCTTCGAGAAATCCTCGCAGACCGAGCCCTGCTTCCAGTAAGTCGTCGCGGCGCTGGTGCTTCAGCCAGGTCGAGGATCCAGGCGCGTTGTGCCTCCATGCGCTGCGCGCCACATCGTCGCGCCACGCCGCGCCCACGATGGCGGGGTCGGGCGGCAGGTCTTGATGGGCGAACATGGTCGAGGACCAGTCGAAATTGTCCTTCGACAGGCAGCCGCCGACCCAGTGGATGTCGGTGGCATAGCGGTCGTCGGTGGAGCCCACCGTGATGATGGTCTTCAGCGCCGGCGGCTGGCGGGCGGCGATCTGCAGCCCGTTGAACCCGCCCCAGGAGATGCCGATCATCGCGACCTGCCCGTCGCACCAGTCCTGCGCGGCGATCCAGGCGATGGCGTCGCAGCCGTCGAGCTGCTCCTGCACGGTGTATTCGTCGTCGATCAGGCCTTCGCTGTCGCCCGTGCCGCGAATGTCGAGCGCGGAGGCAGGCATAGCCGTGGCCGGCGAGGTAGGGGTGCATGCGCTGCGTCGCGCGCCCGGGTGCCGTCGCGCTTGCGATAGGGGAGGTATTCGAGGATGGCCGGCACCGTCCCTGCCCCTTCGGGCAGCCACAGCTTGGCGGCCAGCCGGGTGCCGTCGGGCAGCGGGATGAAGAGGTTCTCGATCACCTTCACCGTAAAGGGAAAATCGGTCCGCACCTGCATCGCCCGCCTCCTGTTGTTGAACGATCATACAACAAGCGGTGGCGCGGGCGCAATGCCCGCTTGACCGAACGGCCTGGCGCATCTTACTATACAACCGTTCAACAAGAGGTGTCCGATGACGCGCAACCCGCGCTACGACATCCTGTTCGAGCCGGTGAGGATCGGCCCGTCACCGCGCCCAACCGGTTCTACCAGACGCCGCATGCCACGGGATGGGCTGGCAGCGCCCGCAGGCCGGCGCCGCGCTGCGCGGCATCAAGGCCGAGGGCGGCTGGGGCGTGGTCTGCACCGAATACTGCTCGATTCATCCGACGCTCGGACGATTCACCCTATGGCTTTCTCACCCTGTGGGACGATGACGACGTGCAGGCGCTGGCCCTGACGGCCGACGCCATCCACGCCCATGGCAGCCTGGCCGGGATCGAGCTCTGGCATGGCGGGTCGCATGCGATCGAACCGCATGACGCGCCATGCCGGGCTTCGCCCTCTGGCGTGCCGTGGATGGCCGCGCATGTACCATCATGTCCCGACCACGGCGCGCGGCCATGGACCTCGCCGACATCCGCGGCCTTCGCGGCTGGCAGCGCGACGCGGCGATGCGCGCCAGAGCGCGCCGGCTTCGACATCGTCTATGTCTATGCCGGCCACGACTACCTGCCGTTCCAGTTCCTGTCGCCGCGCACAACCAGCGCACCGACGCATATGGCGGCAGCCTCGAGAACCGGGTGCGCCTGCTGCGCGAGATGATCGAGGACACGCAAGGACGCCGTGGGCGACACGCTGCGCCGTGGCGGTGCGGCTGCGGTCGACGAGTTGCACGGGCCCGCCGGCATCACCTCCGACGGCGAGGGCCGCGAGATCGTGGCCATGCTGGCGCGAACTTCCCGACCTGTGGGACGTGAACGTGGCGGGCTCTCTCGGCAATGACTGCGAAGTCGGCGCGCTTCAGCGCCGAGGGCTACCAGGAGACCGTAGGTCGCCTTCGTGAAGACAGCTGACCACGAAGCCCGTGGTCGTCGGTCGGGCGCTTCACCTCGCCCGACGTGATGGTGAGCCAGATCAGGCGCGGCATCCAGGATTTCATCGGCGCGGCGCGGCCCTCGATCGCCGATCCGTTCCTGCCCACCAAGATCCGCGAGGGGCGCGAGGACGAGATCCGCGAATGCATCGGCTGCAACATCTGCCGGGCGGCGAACAACGAGGGCGTGCACCTGCGCTGCACGCAGAACCCGACGATGGCCGAGGAATGGCGGCGCGGCTGGCATCCGGAGAAGATCGCCGCCTGCCGAGGCGCGAGAAGGTGCTGGTGGTCGGCGCCGGCCCGGCCGGCCTCGAGGCGGCGCTGAGCCTCGGGCGGCGCGGCCTCGAGGTGACGCTGGCCGACCGCAACGGCAAGCTGGGCGGCCGCATCGCTGCAACGAGAGCACGCTGCCCGGCCTCGTCGACCTGGATCCGGGTGCGCGACTGGCGCCAGCACATGATCTCGAAGCTCGCAACGTCCAGGTCTTTCCCGGACAGCGAGATGACGGCGGAAGACATCGCGGGACTTCGGCGCCGACCATGTGGTGCTGGCCACCGGCGCGCACTGGCGGCGCGACGGCGTTGGCGTGAACGGCATGGACGACGCTGCGACCTGCCCGAGCGCGCTGACACCCGACGACGTGTTCGCCGGGGCCGACTGGCTCCGGCGCCATCGTGATCTATGACGACGAGCATTACTTCATGGGCGGTGCGCTGGCGGAGAAGCTGGCGCGCGCGGGGCACAAGGTGACGCTGGTGACGCCCAACGCCTCCGTCTCGAGCTGGACGGCGATGACCGACGAGCAATCGGCTTCCTGCAGGCGCGGCTGCATGAGCTGCGGCGTCGCGCTGCACACCGGCGCATCTGCTGACGGGGCAGGGCAAGGGCATGTGCAGCTCGCCTGCAGCGCTTCCGGCCGGGAGAGCGAACTGGCCTGCGACACGCTGATCCTCGTCGACGGGGCGGCTGCCCGGATGATCGCCTGTATCACGAGCTCGCGGCGACGCCGCAGGCCTTCACGCTGCACCGCGTGGGCGATTGCCTGCAGCCCTCCTCCATCGCCGATGCCGTCTATTCCGCGCCACCGCTTCGCCCGCGAATTCGGCGAAGCCGCCGCACTGCCGTGCCGCGCCGTGAACGCCCGCCCGTGAAGGACATCGCATGAGCAGCAGCGAAACGAGCGAACACCCGCCAGCGCCGCGCGCCCGCCGCGCGCACGCGCGTCAGCGGCGAGCTGCACCAGCGGCCCTTCGGCCGCGCGATCAGGCCCTACAAGCCGATCGAGGTGCTGAGCGCCGACCATGTGGCAGCCCTGCACGAGACGGCGCTGAAGGTGCTGCGCGACATCGGCATGCGCGTGCTCGAAGCCAGCGCGCGGGACGCTTTCCGCGCGGCCGGGGCGCGAGGTCGACGGCGAGACGGTGCGCTTCGATCCCGGCGATGGTCGCGGAGCACCTGACCACCGTCCCGGCCACCTTCACGCTCGCGGCGCGCAACCGCGCGCACTCGCTGCACTTCGGCGGCGACGACGTGGTCTTCGCCTCGGTCGGCGGCCCGGCCTATGTGATGGACAATGACCGCGGGCGCCGCGACGGCACCTATGCCGAGATGTGCGACTATCTGCAGGTGATCCAGTCGCTCGACATCCTGCACCAGGAGGGCGGCGGACCCTTCGAGCCGATGGACCTGCCCGCCAACACCCGCCACCTCGACCTCTACCGCGCGCAGATCACGCTGCTCGACAAGAACTGGCAGACCCAGACGCTGGGCCGCGCGCGCACCATGGACGGGCTGGATACTGGCGCGCTCGCGCTGGGCCTCGTCGATGGACGAGCTGACCGCAGACGCCAGCACTGCTCGGCATCATCAACACCAATTCGCCGCTGCAGCTCGACATTCCGATGGCCGAAGGCCTGATCACCATGGCCGAGCACGGGCAGGTGAACGTCATCACGCCCTTCACGCTGGCCGGCGCCATGAGCCCGGTGACGCTGGCGGGCGCGCTGGTGCAGCAGCATGCCGAGGCGATGCTGGGCATCGTGCTGACGCAGATCGTCCGGCCCGGCGTGCCGGTGATGTATGGCGGCTTCACCTCGAACGTCGACATGCGCTCGGGCGCGCCCGCCTTCGGCACGCCGGAATATGCCAAGGCGGCGCAGGCCTCGGGCCAGCTGGCGCGGCACATCGGCGTGCCCTTCCGCTCCTCCAACGTGAGCGCGGCGAACGAGGTCGACGCGCAGGCGGCCTATGAGAGCCAGATGTCGCTGTGGGGCTCGGTGATGGGTGGCGCGCATCTGATCGAGCATGCGGCGGGCTGGATGCATGGCGGGCTGACCGCGAGCTTCGAGAAGCTGATCCTCGATGCCGAACTGCTGCAGATGATGGCGGCCTATTGCGACCCGATCGGTGGTCGACACCGAGAGCCTGGCGCTCGAGGCGATCCGCGACGTGGGCCCGGGCGGGCACTTCTTCGGCACCGCCCACACCATGGAGCGCTACCAGACGGCGTTCTATTCGCCGCTCCTGTCCAACTGGGACAACCACCCCAACTGGCTGGAGCGCGGCGTCCGTCGATGCGCGCACGCGGGCCAACGCCGATCTGGAAACAGTTGCTGCGCGGACTACGAGCAGCCGCCGATCGACCCCGGCATCGTCGAGGCGCTCGACGCCTTCATCGCCATGCGCAAGGCCGAGGGCGGCGCGCCGATGAACTAGTTCAGCAGCCCGGACACGAGCCCGAGCACGTCGAGGATCTGCTTCGTGCCGCTGTCCACGCGGTAAACCTGGTTGTTGGCGACATAGTAGGCTTCGCCGGGGCGAAGTGGCGGCAGGCTGTAGCGGCCCGGATCGCGCAGCGGAAAGTAGTCGTAGTCGGTGATGTAATAGCGCTCGCGCACAACCTCGCGCCGGACCACGTGATCCCCGTCCCAGTCGTCGTCCCAGTCGCCCTTGCCCTTCTTGGCATGTCCGGGCGGTACGCAGGCCGGGGACTTCTTTGCAAGTCCAGGCGGGCAGCCCTTCGGACCGGCCAGCACAGGCTCGGCCATGCCGAACGCCATCAGCGTGGAGATAAGCAGGATCAGTCGCATCGTTCACGTCCTCTCGGTGTTCTGCCCGGTCGAGTAACGCATGACTGCGCGCAATGGCTCCCGCCCCGCTTGCCGGTCGGCATCTTTTCGCCCGTGGCGGGCACGCCTGTAGGGCGGGGTTCACCCCGCCACTGGCGCGACGGCGGGGTGAACCCCGCCCTACGCCATGTAATCCTGGTGCAGCGCCCGGTCGGCCTCGCCGAAGCGGTCCTTCCGCGAACTGGTTCTGGTGCCAGTAGGGATAGATCAGCGGCGGGCGACTGACCTCGTTCAGCCGGGCAAGCTCGTCGCCGGTCAGCTTCAGCTCCAGCGCGCCGAAATTGTCCTTGAACTGCGCCTCGTTCCGCCCGCCCACGACAAGCGAGGATATCCCCGGCCGTCCCAGCAGCCAGGCCAGCGCGACCTGCGCGGCCGACACGCCGCGCGCCTCGCCGATGCTCGACCAGCACGTCGACGATGTCCCAGAGCCGTTCCTCATCGCGGATCGGCGGCTCGGTCCACCCTGCCGCCTGTCGCGATCCCTCCGGCGTAGGCTTGCCCGCGCCGGTGCTTGCCGGTCAGCAGGCCCGCCGGCCAGCGGGCTCCAGACCAGAACCCCCAGCCCCTGATCGACCGAGATCGGCAGAAGCTCGTATTCCGCCTCGCGCGCCTCCAGCGTGTAGTGGATCTGCTGCGTGACGAAGCGCGGGCGGCCGGTCGCGGTCGGCCACGGCCAGCGACTTCATGATGTGCCAGCCGGAGTAGTTGGAGCAGCCGATGTAGCGGACCTTGCCCTGCTGCACGAGCGTGTCGAGCGCCGCCATCGTCTCCTCGACCGGCGTCGTGCCGTCCCATTCGTGCATGTAGTAGATGTCGATGTAGTCGGTCCGCAGCCGCTTCAGGCTGCGCTCGCATTCGCGGATCAGGTGAAAGCGCGATACGCCCTCGTCATTCGGCCCCGTCCCGATCTGCATGCGCGCCTTGGAGGTGATCAGCACATCGCTCGCGCCGCCCGTCCAGCACCTCGCCGAGGATCTCCTCCGACAGCCCGCTCGGAATACATGTTGGCCGTGTCGAACACGTTCACGCCGTGGTCGATGCACAGATCCACCAGCCGCTTGCGCCTCTGCGACGTCCTGCTTGCCCACCATCCCGAACGGCCCGACGCCGCCGAAGGTGAAGGTGCCCATCGTGATGGCCGACACCTTGAGGCCGGACCGGCCGAGCGTTCTGTATTCCATGAGGTTCCTCGATAGGATTGGGCGACTGTCGTCGAAGCGATAGGGTAAGGCGGGCACGGCGCCGGTCAACATTGGTGCTGCGCGCGGCCACCATTCGGTCGCCGCCCGCAAAAGGCAACCCCACCTCTGGCCCCTTGCCACCAATCGGCTATGCTCGCGCCAACCCGCGCCCGCCGCGGGAAGGGAGAGACACGATGACCGACACCACCCCCCGCCGCCTGCGCTCGCAAGCCTGGTTCGACAACCCCGACAACCCCGACATGACCGCGCTCTATATCGAGCGCTACCTGAACTACGGCATGACGCGCGAGGAACTGCAGTCGGGCAAGCCGATCATCGGCATCGCCCAGACCGGGTCGGACCTGTCGCCCTGCAACCGCCACCATCTCGAACTGGCCAAGCGCGTGCGCGACGGCATCGTCGCGGCGGGCGGCATCTGCATGGAATTTCCGGTCCACCCGATCCAGGAAACCGGCAAGCGCCCGACTGCCGCGCTGGACCGCAACCTGGCCTATCTCGGGCTGGTCGAGATGCTGTACGGCTATCCGCTCGACGGCGTGGTGCTGACCATCGGCTGCGACAAGACCACGCCCGCGCTGCTGATGGCGGCGGCGACGGTCAACATCCCCGCCATCGCGCTGTCGGTCGGCCCGATGCTGAACGGCTGGCACAAGGGCGAGCGCGCCGGCTCGGGCACCATCGTCTGGAAGGGCCGCCAGCAGCTTGCGGCGGGCGAGATCGACTACGAAGAGTTCATGGAGATGGCCTCGGCCTCGGCCCCCTCGGTCGGCTACTGCAACACCATGGGCACGGCCACCACGATGAACTCGCTGGCCGAGGCGCTGGGCATGCAGCTGCCCGGCTCCGCCGCCATCCCCGCGCCCTACCGCGAGCGCGGGCAGATGGCCTACTGCACCGGGCGGCGCATCGTGGACGATGGTCCACGAGGACCTGAAACCCTCCGACATCATGACCCGCGCGGCGTTCGAGAACGCCATCGTCGTCAACTCCGCCATCGGCGGCTCCACCAACGCGCCGATCCACCTGAACGCCATCGCCCGCCACCTCGGCGTTGAAGCTGACCAACGACGACTGGCAGCGCATCGGCCTGCACATCCCGCTGCTGGTCGACCTCCAGCCCGCCGGCCGCTTCCTGGGCGAGGATTTCCACCGCGCGGGCGGCGTGCCCGGCGTCATCGCCGAGCTGATGGCGGCCGGCGCGCTGCCCAACCCGAGGCGCTGACCGTCAGCGGCCAGACCATGGCCGAAACCTTGCGGAGGCCGCGCGTCGAGGACCGCGAGGTGATCCGCCCCTTCGCCGAGCCGCTGAAGGCCGCGCCGGGTTCCTGAACCTGAAGGGCAACCTGTTCGACTTCGCGATCATGAAGACCAGCGTGATCTCGCCCGAGTTCCGCGACCGCTATCTGTCCAACCCCGACGATCCCGACGCCTTCGAAGGCCGCGCCGTCGTGTTCGAGGGGCCGGAGGATTACCACGCACCGCATCGACGATCCGTCGCTGAACATCGACGAGCACTGCATCCTGGTCATCCGCGGCACCGGCCCGATCGGCTATCCCGGCAGCGCCGAGGTGGTGAACATGCAGCCGCCCGCCGCGCTGATCAAGCGCGGGCATCACGACGCTGCCCTGCATCGGCGACGGGCGGCAGTCAGGCACCTCCGGCTCGCCCTCGATCCTCAACGCCTCGCCCGAGGCGGCGGCGATGGGCGGCCTCGCCCTGGTGCAGACCGGCGACCGGGTGCGGATCGACCTGCGCAAGGGCACCGCCGACATCCTGCAACCGCCCGAGGAGCTGGCCGCCCGCCGCGCGGCACTGGAGGCGAAGGGCGGCTTCGCCTATGCCGCCCACCAGACGCCCTGGCAGGAGATTCAGCGCGGCATGGTCGACCAGCTTGCCGAAGGCATGGTCCTGAAACCCGCGCTGAAGTACCAGCGCATCGCCCAGACCAAGGGGGTGCCCCGTGACAACCATTGATTTGACCCAGCGCCTGACGGGCAAGATCGCCCTCGTCACCGCCGCCGGGCAGGGCATCGGGCGCGCCGTGGCCGAACGCCTGGTCGCCGAAGGGGCCGAGGTCCACGCGGCCGACCTCAACGCCGGCACGCTCGCCACGCTGAAGGTCGCCTCGGCCACCGTGGTCGACGCGACCGACGCCGCGGCGGTCGCCCGCTGGGTCGCCCCGTTTGCGCGCATCGACGCGCTGGTTCATGCGGTCGGCTATGTCCACCACGGCAATGTCGAGACGACCACGCCCGAGGACTGGCGGCGCAGCATGACCATCACGCTCGACAGCGCCTTCATCGTGCTGAAGCACGTCATTCCACGCATGAAGGCGCAGGGCGGCAGCGTCACCACCATCGCCTCGGTCGCAGGCTCCACCAAGGGCTTTGCCAACCGCACCGCCTATGGCGCGGCCAAGGGCGGGGTGATCGGGCTGACCAAGGCCTGTGCCGCCGACTACCTGTCTTCAAGATCCGCTGCAACGCGGTCTGCCCCGGCACGGTCGACAGCCCTTCGCTGCAGGGCCGCATCGCCGAACTGGCCAAGACCATGGGCGGCGAGGATGCTGCCCGGAAGATGTTCCTCGACCGACAGCCTTCGGGCCGCCTCGGCCAGCCCGAGGAGATTGCGGGCATGTGCGCCTATCTGGCCTCGGACGACGGGATATTCATGACGGGACAGGTCATCAATGTGGACGGTGGCATCACGATCTGAGCCCGGACGGGTTGCATCTTTCCCACAGTTCGGAAAAATGTTAGCGTCTCTAACACTTCATCGCAAAGGCACGGCACCGGCATGGCCACGTTGAAGAAAGCCGACACCTACCACCACGGCGACCTGCGCGCGGGTCTGATCGAGGCTGTCCGCCATCTTGTCGAGGAAAAGGGGCCGGACCGATTCTCGGTATCGGACGCGTGCCGCATTGCAGGGGTATCCACGGCTGCGCCCTACCGGCACTTCACCGACAAGGAGGAGATGCTTCTCGCCGTGTCGCTCGAGGGGATTCGCCGCCAGCGCGCCGATATGGAAGCGGCGATCGAGGGGCAGCCGGCAGGCGAGATCGAGACGATCACCCGGTTGGGCGAGGCCTATGTCGCCTTCGCGCGCGGGAACCGGCCGTTTTCCGTCTTATGTTCGGCCTGACGCGTACCCACGGCAATCACCCCGAGATGATGGCCGAGGGAATGAAGACCTATGGCGTTCTGCTGAACCAGATCATGCGCCGCTTGAACGAGGGCGAGGTGACGCCGCTCGTCATGGTGCGCAGCCTGCCGCTCTGGACCTTCGTCCATGGCCTGTCCTTCCTGCTGATCGACGACAAGCTGACGGCGCTGAAGCTTCAGGTCGAGGTGTCCATTCTGATCCGCGACCCGTCCGCCGCCTGCTGGCGGACTGACGCTGGCGCGGATGGTCCTTGCAACCCGCGATGTGTCGCAGGCAAATGGCGCAGACATCAGGGAGAGAGCCGCATGGCACAGGGGATCGTCATCACCGGCGCGGGCAGCGGCATCGGACGGGCCACGGCGCGTGCCTTTCTGGACGGCGGGCTGGAAGCGTCGCGCTGATCGGCCGGCGCGAGGCGCCGCTGGTCGAGACGGCAGGCGGGCAGGACGGCGCTGATCGCTGCCCTGCGATGTCACCGACCCCGCCGCGGTCGATGCGGCCTTCGCGCGGATCGCGGGCGAATGGGGCCGGATCGACGTGCTGTTCAACAACGCGGGCATGTCGCTGCCGGGCAAGCCCATCGACGAGATCGCCGGTCGAGGATTGGCTGACGCTCTGCGACGTCAACATCACCGGCATGTTCCTGTGCGCCCGCGCAGCCTTCGGCCAGATGCGCCGCCAGTCGCCGCAGGGCGGGCGCATCATCAACAACGGCTCGATCTCGGCGCATGTGCCGCGCCCGGGATCGGCCCCCTACACGATGTCGAAACACGCCGTGACCGGCCTGACCCGGACCCTGGGCCTTGACGGGCGCGCCTTCGACATCGCCTGCGGCCAGATCGACATCGGCAACGCGCTGACCGACATGGCGGCCGCGCTTCACCAAGGGCGTGCCGCAGGCCGACGGCTCGATCAGGGTCGAACCGGTGATGGACGTGGCCATGTCGCCGACGCGGTGCTGCACATGGCAGGGCTGCCGCTCGACGTGAACGTGCCGTTCCTGACGATCATGGCCCGCGACATGCCGTATATCGGGCGGGGTTGAACGCCGCCCGCAGCACTCAGTCCTTCTTGCGAAAAAGGTCGTACAGGAAGTTGATCGACGTCAGGACGCGCGGATCGGTGATCGAATAGATGATCGCCTTGCCGTATGCGCCGGCTCCCGACCAGCCCTCAAGGCGCAGCCGCGCGAGTTGCTGGCTGACCGCGGCCTGTCTCGTGCCAAGCATCTGTTCCAGTTCCGTGACCGAGCGTTCGCCATCGGACAGGTGGAACAGGATCATCAGGCGCCCTTCGTGGGACAGGGCCTTGAGGAATGCCGCCACCTCTTCTGCAACCGGACCGTAATCGGCACTGCTTGTGACGTCTGCCTGTTCACTCGCTTTAGGCCGTTCTTGTCCTTCCCGTCCACCAAGCGACACTCTGCAGCCCCCACACCATTCAACCATAGCGATACACACGCATTCGCCATTGCAAGCATATACCAGCCCAGATTACCGAAAACCATTTTCTTCAGAACGGGAAACGTAAAATTTTACCGCATAGGCGGGGCGCCGCTACAGTCCCGGCTCGAACCGCCCGTAGGCGCCCTGGCTGAAGACCAGCGGCGGCCCCTCGCGGAACAGCACCCGCAGCACCTGCCCCACGATGATCAGATGATCGCCGCCGTCATGCGTTGCCGCCTGCTCGCAGTCATACCGCGCGAGCGTGCCGGGGATCACCGGCACGCCCTCGGCGTTGATCTCGTGCGCAAGGCCGTCGAACCCCGCCCCGCCGCGCACGAACCGCCCGCTCAGGTCCGCCTGCTCGGCCCCCAGCACATGGATCGCGTAGTGCCGCGCCGCCGCGAAATAGGGATACCGCATCGACGCCTTGGCGGGCGACCACAGCACCAGCGGCGGATCGAGCGAGACGCTGGCAAAGCTGTTGGCGGTAAAGCCCATCGGCCCGTCGAGCGTCGGCGTCGTGATCACGGTCATACCAGTGGCAAACCGCCCCAGCGCATCGCGGAACGCGCGCGCATCGCCGGTATCCGCCGTGGCCGTCCTGTCGCCCATTCGTCCCTCTCGATCCCGCCTGCCGCCACCTATGCCCGCGACCGTCCGGGGCAACCCCACCCGGTCCGCCGTCACAAAAGTTTCAGGCTTTCGTAACATCCCGGTCGCACCCAGCCTGTAGCACCCCCTCAGCGCAAAGACAGGGGCCCAAATGCTGATCGAGGCTGACAACGTTACGCGGATGTTCGGACAGAAAGCGGCTGTCGACCGCATGACGTTCACCCTCGACCGCCCCGCGTTCCTTGGCATCATCGGTCGCTCGGGCGCGGGGAAGTCGACCTTCCTGCGCATGATGAACCGGCTGACCGATGCGACTTCGGGCGCGATCCACGTCGAGGGACGCGACGTCCGCGCTGACAGGCCGCGCCATGCGCGCCTGGCAAAGCCAGTGCGCGATGATCTTCCAGCAGTTCAACCTCGTCCCCCGGATGGATGTCGCGTCGAACGTGCTGCACGGCATGCTGAACCGCCGCTCGACCCTCGCCACGATGTTCAGCCTCTGGTCCGACGCAGACATCACACCGCGCCCTCGGACATCCTCGACCGGCTCGGCATCGCCGAGCAGGCGACGAAGCGGGCCGAGGCGCTGTCGGGCGGGCAGCAGCAGCGCGTCGCCATCGCGCGCGCCCTGATGCAGGACCCGAAGATCGATCCTGGCCGACGAGCCCATCGCCTCGCTCGACCCGATGAACGCCAAGCTCGTGATGGACGACCTCCGCCGCATCCATGAGGAGGACGGGCGGATGGTGATCTGCAACCTCCACACGCTCGACACCGCGCGGCGCTATTGCGACCGCGTCGTCGGGATGCGCGACGGGCGCATGGTGTTCGACGGGACGCCCGCGACAACTGACCACCGGCGTCGCGCGCGACATCTATGGCGCCGACGCAAGCTTCAGCGAGGCCACCACCTCCACCGCCATCACGCCCGTCGAGACACGCCAGCGCATCTGCGCGAGACGATGCGGGCCTGACCCTTTCCACCCCGTCCCCAGCCGGGAACCCATCAACGGAGACCGTGAGACCATGACGATGAAGACCCTGATCGCCGCCGCGCTCGCCTCGACCGCCCTGATCGGCGCCGCTCCACGCGCAGGCCATCACGGAATTCAACGTCGGCATCCTTGGCGGCGAGAACGCGCAGGACCGCCTGACCACGCAGGAATGCTTCCGCGTGGAGATCGAAGAGACGCTCGGCGTGCCGGTGAAGCTCTTCACGCCCGCCGACTACGACGGCGTGATCCAGGGCCTCCTCGGCGGCTCGCTCGACTATCGCCTGGCTGGGCGCGTCGGCCTACGCGAAGATCTACCTGACCGACCCGAACGCGGTCGAGATCAAGCTCACCAAGCAGAACGTGGACGGCTCGACGGGCTACTACTCCATCGGCATCGCGCGCAAGGACAGCGGCATCACCGACATGGCGACGCCAAGGGCAAGACCTTCGCCTTCGCCGACCCGAACTCGACCTCGGGCTACCTCGTCCCCGGCGCGCAGCTCCTGAACGAGTTCGGCCAGCCGCTGGAGGAATACTTCTCGGAAGTGTCGTTCTCGGGCGGCCATGAGCAGACGATCGTCGGCGTCATGAACGGCGACTTCGACGGCGGGCGTGACCTGGGCCGACGGCCTCGGCGCGTGGGAAGACGGCTACAACTCGGGCGCGCTGCGCCGGGCGGTGGACGCAGGGTTGGCCGACATGAACGAGCTCGTGCAGATCTGGCAGTCGGACCTGATCCCCGAAGGCCCGATGGTCGTCCGCGCCGCCCTGCCGCAGGACGTGAAGGACAAGGTCACCGAGATGACGGCGAACCTCTGGGAGACGGACCCCGAGTGCGCCTACGGCGTGGCCGCGGGCGATGCGAAGGACTTCGTGCCGGTGACGCACGACGCCTACCTCGGGATCATCGAGGCGCGGAAGCTTCAGGACGCGTGACCTGATCTGACCGAAGCGGGGCCGCGTCCGGACGGGGCCCGGTCTCATTTTGCGCGAGGGCGCCATGGCCGATCGCATCGCCGATCTCAGGGTCGCGTGACCGCACGGGCCGACGCCTATCTGAGATGGCGCGCCGCAAGCAGCTCTACACGGGCATCCTGGTCCTGCTGTTCCTGCTGCTGATGACGTCGGGCTTCCAGCTGGCCGAGGAGCGGAATGCGGGCGGCTTCCTGGAGGGTCTCGGCCTCCTCCTGGATTTCCCGAGCGAGGTGATCTCGGAAGCCTGGGCGACCGGGCGAACATTCCGGGCTTCTGTCGCGCAGTTTCTGCCCGTCGCTGATCGAGACGGTGAACATCGCGGCGGTCTCGACCCTGATCGGGGCGCTCCTGGCGGGCGGTGCTCGGCCTCATGTCCACGCGCGGGCTGGCCCGCTGGCCGCGCCTGATCCCGGTGTTCCGCCGCCTTCTCGATGCGATGCGCGCGATCCCGGAGATCGTGATCGCGCTGGTCCTGATCTACATTCTCGGCGGTGGCCCGGTGCCTGCGATGATCGCCATCGCGATTCACACCACAGGCGCGCTGGGAAAGATGTTCTCGGAAGTGGCCGAGAATGCCGATCCAAAACCGGTCGAAGGACTAAGCTCGGTTGGCGCGACCTGGACGCAGCAGATGTGGCTCGGCGTCCTGCCGCAGGTCGCCCCCGACTGGTTCAGTTACATCCTGCAACGATTCGAGGTCAACATCCGGGCCTCGGCCATCCTCGGCTTCGTCGGTTCGGGCGGCATCGGATATGACTTCAAGGTGGCGATGCAGTGGGGACGGCGGCAGATACGATCAGGTCGTGGCGATCTTCCTGATGCTGTTCCTGACCATCGTGCTGTTCGATCAGTTCTCCAGCCGGTACCGGCACATGCTCGTGAAGGGGCGCTGACGATGGCCATGACGGATACCGGGCAGGCACCACTTCGGGCGCAGATGCTGGTCCACTTCGCCCGCAAACGCCGCATGGCATTTCTCGTGCCGGGGGCGATCCTTGCCTACTTCGTCTACATCTTCTTTGCCTTCGACATTCCCGGCCTCGCGGCCCGCGCCCGCATGGACAACGCGGCCATCCTGCTGTCCGATTTCTGGGTCCACAAGACCCACGTGACCCGCGACAACCGCACCGGCGCGCTGAGCATTTCCATCGACGGCGAGGCGCGGGCGACCTATCCGCCGGGGAAGATGCCCGATTGGGTCACGGTAAAGGATGGCGTCACGACGATTGATCTGCCCGGTGGCCACTCGGTCGTCTACCGGGCCGACGGCGGCGCGATCTACAACGATCCCGGCTACGGCATGATCGAGGTCCGGCCCCAAGGCGGCGCGCTGGCGGTCACGCTGCCGCCGGGGGATGTGCCGCAGGGCATTTCGATCTCGGACAACCGCGTGTCGGTGACAACCGATCAGGGCCGGTTCTCGATGACCCGGAACCGGACCGAGACATTCCGCTATCAGCCGGGCTGGGCGCTGTTCTTCTTTACGCTCGACAGCCCGTTCCATGGAAAAAGCTGGGCCGAACTGGCGGGGCTGGCGGTTTCGGGGGACCGGATCGACCCGAACCGGACGAACATCGGCTACATGATCTCGGAGTTCTGGAACAACGGCCTCTGGCGGCACAAGGATGTGGCCTGGGCGATCTTCGAGACGATCCTGATGGCCTTTCTCGGCACGTTCGCCGCCGCCATCGTCTCGCTGCCCCTCGCGTTCTTCGCCGCCGTGAACTTCACCCGTTTCGCACCGTTGCGTTTTGCGACCCGCCGGTTCTTCGACTTCGTGCGCGGCGTTGACTCGCTGATCTGGACAATCGTGCTGGCCCGCGCCTTCGGCCCCGGACCGATGACAGGCGCGCTTGCGATCCTGATTACCGACATCGGAACCTTCGGCAAGCAGTTCTCGGAAACGCTGGAAAACATCGACGAGAAGCAGGTCGAAGGCATCCGCTCCACCGGTGCCGACGCGCTTCAACGCGCCCGTTTCGGCGTTCTGCCGCAGATTACCCCCGTGCTTCTGGCGCAGGTGCTGTACATGTTCGAGTCAAACACCCGCAGCGCCACGGTGATCGGGGCCATCGTCGGCGGCGGCATCGGTCTGTTGCTGACACAGGCCATCAGCACCCAGAAGGACTGGGAGGATGTGGCGTATTACCTCGTGCTGATCGTGCTCATGGTCATCGCGATGGACACCCTCTCGGGCTGGCTCCGGCGCAAGCTGATCAAGGGCGATGCCGGCCGGCCGTAGGGCAGGGGGCGGCCTCGGGGGCATCGAGCCCCCTCGGCCGCCGTTGCCACGGATGGCGGGGGCGTGCCAAGATGCGCGTACGGTTGCCGCACCCGGCCAGTATGAGAAAACTGGTTAACGCGGACCATGAGATCTGAA
Source organism: uncultured Alphaproteobacteria bacterium (assembly GCA_963777765.1). Lineage (GTDB taxonomy): Bacteria > Pseudomonadota > Alphaproteobacteria > Rhodobacterales > Rhodobacteraceae > Aliitabrizicola. Next base: position 1,011,300 of record CAVZRP010000009.1, read on the forward strand.
TGAAATCAGAATGTTATAAAAACGTCGCACCGTGAGACACATGCCCCGCCTTTCCCCCGATGCTCCCGTCTGCCACCCCGGCACCCAGATCGTGAACTCCACCTTCGGCGCGTATTGCGAGGTCGGTCGCGGCTCTCGTCTGACCAACGCCGATTTCCTCGACTACGCCTATTGCGATCAATATGCCGACATCGCCAATACCACCGTCGGCAAGTTTTCCAACATCGCCGCCTTCACCCGCATCGGACCCACCGACCACCCGATGGACCATGCAAGCCTGCACCATTTCCTCTACCGCTCCTCGTACTATTGGGACGATACCCCCGACGATGCCGGCTTCTTCGCCCGCCGCGCCGCCCGCCGCACCACGCTCGGCCCCGATACCTGGATCGGCCACGGTGCCATCGTCCGCCCCGAGATCACCGTGGGGGCAGGGGCCGTGGTGGCGGCCGGGGCGGTGGTGACCAAAGACGTGCCGCCCTACATGATCGTGGCCGGCATCCCGGCCACCCCGCTGCGCGCCCGCTTCCCCGACGGCATCGCCCAGCGGATGCTCGCCCTGGCCTGGTGGAACTGGTCCCACGACACCCTCCGCACCGCGCTGGAGGATTTCCGGTCGCTCCACGCCGAGGCGTTTCTGGAGAAATACGGCGGCTGACTACTCCGCCGCCATGCGGAGCGTCTGCGGCTGCGCCAGGAACCGCCGCCCCGCCTCGCCCGCAAGGTAGGTGAGCCGACCACCCGCAATGGTCGCCTCGATCACCCGCGTCTCGCGGTTCATCACCACGAGGTCGGCCCGCAGTCCGGGATCGAGCCGCCCGCGGTCGGCCAGCCGAAGAATCTCGGCGGGCCGGGTCGAGATCATCGCCCAGGCCTGCGGAAGCGAGGCAAGCCCGAGATCCACCAGCGACCAGGCTGCCATCGCCAGCGCCGGGTAATGATAGTCCGAGACCAGCGCATCGCAGAGGCCCTCGGCCACCAGCCCCGCAGCGGCGATGTTCCCCGCCTGGCTTCCGCCCCGCACCACGTTCGGGGCACCCATGAGCACCGGGTTCATCATCGCCTTGGCCGCCGCCGCCGCCCGCCGCGAGGTCGGGAACTCGGCGATCCGCGCCCCGATCATCGAATACCGCTCGCGTGTTTCGCCATCGGGGTCGTCATGGCTGCCGTAAATCACGCCCATGTCATCGAAGGCCTCGGCCAACGCACAGAGGTGGCGTGGCACGTGCCGCTTGCCCGCGTCGGCGCGCTCGATCTCGGCCAGCAGGTCTTCGGGCTGCCGCCCGACCTTGCGCGCCCAGAGCATGAAATCGGCGGGGCGGAGGCGGTGCATGTCCAGCCCCTCGTCGAGGTGATCGTTGAAAACCACGAATCCGACGCGAAACCGGCGGACCGCCTCGATCAGCTGGGCGCCGGCCTCGACCAAGTGGTTCTCGGCCCGGAGCTGCAGCCGCAGGTCCGTCATCATCCTCGGGCGATACCGCTCCAGCCCCTCCATCACCCGAAGCGCATGCTCGGGCGAGCGGGGACCACCTTCCCAACTCCACCCCTGCGCGAGGTAGGCCGTGGTGACGCCATGCGCCGCCGCCTCGCGGTCGGTGGAAGCAAGGCCCGCCTCGATAGGAAAGGGCGCCGAAGGGCGGGGTGCCATGTGCCGCTCGAAGGCGTCACCGTGCAGGTCGACGATACCGGGCAGCACCAGGTAGCCCGTCAGATCGACCTCGGGCAGCGGGCCGCGCGTGATCCGGCCGTCGGACATCGCGATGGATCGGCGCTGCAACTCGCCGTTGCGGAGGATATCGGCGCCGGTCAGGCGCAGCGGGGGAAGAAGCGAACTCATGGGGTCTGCCGCTCACTATTCGTTGCCTGTGGATAAGCCTGTTCCATGTCACGGCGATGACGGTCCTCGTCGTCGGGCACGACTGTCAGCGTCACGCGGTCGCCCGCGAACCAGGTCTGCCCGTATTCCACGGGCACACCATCGGGTCCGATGTTCACGGCGACCGAACGCAGGATCGGTGCGCCCTGGGCCACCCGAAGGTGGGTGGCGAGCATGGGGTTGGCGGCCTTGGCCGTCAGGCGCGTCCAGGCGCGCGTGTAGTCCGCAATTCCCTGCGCTGCCAGCGCGGCGGTGATCGAGTGGGACTCGCGAAGATGCGACGGAAAGTCGGGCAGGCGCTGGGCCGGAAAAACCGACCGGAAGAAGGCGATGGGTGACTCGTCGGCCAGCGACACGCCTTCGCAGACATGGACCGGCGCTCCCGCCCTGATGTGCAGCGCCTCTGCCTCGCGTGCGTCGGAGGCGCGTGTTTCGAGCCTCAGGATCTTGCGCGTGGCGGCCTGGCCGGAGGCGGCGAGGTTCTGGTGAAAGCGTGTGCGTCGACCCACCGGATACTCGGTCAGGCGCGTCGCGACGAAGACCCCGGCACCTCGCCGCGCATGGACCAGACCGCGTGCCGCAAGATCGGCCAGCGCGCGGCGCACGGTGTGCCGGTTCACGCCGAAGCGGGCGGCCAATTCAGCTTCGGTCGGCAGGCGATCGCCGGGCCGGTAATGGCCCTCTGAAACCTCGATCGACAGGGTTTCGGCTATTGCGGTCCAGAGCGGGCTGCGCGGCACGGAACCTCCTGTCATCAAAACTTCACTCTGTGGTGACTTGTGTTTTCGGGCGCCTTGGCTAAAAGTTGTCTAGTTGTATAAATAAATCGACAAGGCTGCAAGATGTCGGAAATGGCGCCGCTGGAAAAATCCGAACGTCAGGTGCGAATGGGCCTGCTCGCCCGCGCCCCGGTATCCCGGCTCGCAGAGCTCATGCCCGACGACCTGCCGGACCATCAATTGCTTCGGCCCGCCGAAGTCGGCGCAGTCATGGTGCGCGGGCGGATCGGTGCAGTGGGCGCGCCCTTCAATCTGGGCGAGATGACAGTGACGCGCTGTTCCTTGCGGCTCGCGTCGGGCGAGGTCGGCCATGCGACTGTCCAGGGACGCGACCGTGCCCATGCCCTGCGGGCCGCCCTTGTCGACGCGATGATGCAGGGGCCGCGCGCGGCGGAGCTTCAGACCGGAGTGATCGCCCCTTTGCATGTGGAGGAGCATGCGCGGCGAACCGCTCGCGCGGCGCGGGCCGCAGCGACAAGGGTGGAGTTCTTTACGCTGGTGAGGGGAGAGGACCAATGAACCCCGATGCCCTGACCGGCGGATTTGCCGATGCGCCCGTCGAGGCCGCACGGGCCTTTCGCGCGGCGTTGAACGCCTTGGCGCGGCCCGGCCGAGTTGAGATCATCGAGGCGGCCGCCCCGCCCGCGCCTCTGTCCATTGCGGCGGGCACGTTGCTTCTGACGCTGGCCGACGGGACGACGCCGATCCACCTTGCTCCATCGCATGATCGGGCCTCGGTGCGCGACTGGCTGCTGTTCCATTGCGGCGCGCCGCTGGTGGGCCCGGTCGATGCGATGTTTGCCGTGGGTCGCTGGAACGAATTGCTGCCCGTCAGCCGCTTTGCCGTCGGCACCGCCGAATACCCCGACCGCTCGGTCACGCTGATCGTCGAATCGGAGCTCGACGGGCGCCCGAACGCGCGCCTTTCGGGGCCGGGGATCAAGGGCGAGGTGCTCACCGTGCTGCCCGAGGTCGCCGCGTTCGCGGCCAACCACCGGGCCTACCCGCTTGGCTTCGATACCTTCCTGACCGACGGCTGCCGCATCCTCGGGCTGCCCCGGTCGACCGCAGTCGAGGCGCTCTGATGTATGTTGCAGTCAAGGGCGGGGAACGGGCGATCGAGAATGCCCATGCCTTTCTGGCGGAAGAGCGTCGGGGCGATCCCTGCATCGCCGAGCTGTCAGTTGCCCAGATCCGCGAGCAGCTGAAGCTGGCGGTCAACCGGGTGATGGCGGAAGGCTCGCTCTTCGATCCCGACCTTGCGGCGCTGGCGATCAAGCAGGCGCGTGGCGATCTGATCGAGGCTGTATTCCTGATCCGCGCCTATCGCACCACCCTCCCGCGCCTCGGCCTGTCGCACCCGATCGAGACGGCGGCGATGGACTGCGTTCGGCGCATCTCGGCCACGTTCAAGGACGCACCGGGCGGACAGGTTCTGGGGCCGACGTTCGACTACACCCACCGCTTGTTGGACTTCAAGCTGATGGCCGAGGGCGATGTGCCCGAGGCCCCGCAGACAGAACCGCGAACCGGACCGACCCCCCATATCAGCACCTTCCTGGGCCGGGACGGGCTGATCGAGACGCAGCCCCTGACGGACACCGCGCCACCGGATCTGACGCGGGAACCGCTGGAACTGCCGGCCGACCGGGCGCTGCGCCTGCAGGCGCTGACGCGCGGCGACGAGGGCTTCCTGTTGTCGCTCGCCTACTCCACGCAGCGCGGCTACGGGCGAACCCATGCCTTTGTCGGGGAATTGCGGATCGGGACGGTCCCAGTGGAGATGGACATCCCCGAACTGGGTTTTTCCGTCGAAATCGGCGAGATCGAGGTAACGGAATGCGAAACTGTCAATCAGTTCAAGGGTTCCAAGACCGAACCGCCACAGTTCACGCGCGGTTACGGTCTGGTCTTCGGCCAGACAGAGCGCAAGGCCATCGCCATGGCGCTGGTCGACCGAGCCCTGCGCTGGAAGGAACTGGGCGAAGACTATGCCGGCGCACCGGCACAGGACGAGGAGTTCGTGTTGTCACACTGCGACAACATCCAGGCGACCGGCTTTCTCGAGCACATCAAGTTGCCGCACTACGTGGATTTCCAGGCGGAGCTGGAATTGATCCGGCACTTGCGGAGAGAGGCAATCAAGTCGGGCGAGACTGCTACCGAAGACGCTGCAGCATGATCCGCGATGTTGCATCGCGGATCGAGCGCTGTCCGACCTCAGGCCTCTTCGCCGGTATCGATCAACCAGCCACCGGGGCCGGCGACGTGATCGGGAAGAACGAAAACCATTGCTTCACGCACGGCGATGCAAACCAAGACGCTGCACAGAACATCGTCAAAGGAAATATTGGCGAAGAAAGACATATCGAACGCTCCAACACTGAAGTGAGCTTTCTCTGTCAGGCAATCGGGGCAGAACCGTGACGGAATCAGGGAATTACAACTTCGCTTACCTTGACGAGCAGACCAAGCGCATGATCCGCCGCGCCCTCCTCAAGGGCATTGCGGTGCCCGGCTATCAGGTGCCCTTTGCCAGTCGGGAGATGCCGATGCCCTATGGCTGGGGCACGGGCGGTGTGCAGGTGACCGCTGCCTGCCTCGTGCCGGAGGACCGCTTGAAGGTCATTGACCAGGGCGCGGACGACACGACAAACGCCGTCTCGATCCGCCGCTTCTTCCAGCGCACGGCAGGTGTGGCCGTGACCGAAGCGACGTGCGAGGCGACGCTGATCCAGACCCGCCACCGCATCCCGGAAGCGACGCTGGAGGAGGGGCAGATCCTTGTCTATCAGGTGCCCATCCCCGAACCCCTGCGCTTTCTGGAACCGCGCGAAACCGAGACGCGCAAGATGCACGCCCTTCAGGACTACGGACTGATGCATGTGAAGCTCTACGAGGATATTGCCCGCCACGGCCAGATCGCAACCTCGTACGCCTATCCGGTCACCGTCGAGGGGCGATATGTCATGGATCCGTCGCCGATCCCCAAGTTCGATAATCCGAAGCTGTCGAACAGCCCGGCGATCCAGCTTTTCGGCGCAGGGCGCGAGCAGCGCATTTATGCGATCCCACCCTACACCACCGTCGTCAGCCTCGATTTCGAGGATCATCCCTTCGTGGCGAGCAAGGCCGACCACGCCTGTGACCTTTGCGCATCCACGACAAGCTATCTGGACGAAGTGATCGTCGACGATGCGGGCGGGCGGATGTTTGTCTGCTCCGACACCGATTTCTGCCGGAGCCGACGCGACGCGGGGAATGTCGGACGTCTTGGCAGCGATGCGGAAGGGGTTGGGCCATGAATGCGGTGCAGACCGTCCTGTCGCCGGCCAAGGCCGAAGGCCCGCTGCTTGCTGTCCACCGGCTGACGAAGCGCTATGGCGCGCGGATCGGGTGCGAGGGTGTCAGCTTCGACCTCTGGCCCGGCGAAGTGCTTGGTATCGTCGGCGAAAGCGGGTCCGGCAAGTCTACGCTGCTGTCCTGTCTCGCCGGTCACCTGCCCCCGGATGAGGGGCAGGTGCTGTTCCGCACACGCGACGGACTGCGCGACACCGTCACGCTGACGAGAGTCCGAACGGCGGCTTCTGGGCCGTACCGACTGGGCCTTTGTCCACCAGAACCCGCGCGATGGATTGCGGATGGGCGTCAGCGCGGGCGGCAACGTGGGCGAGCGGCTCATGGCCGTCGGCGCGCGCCACTACGGCGCGATCCGCGAGGCCGCGACTGACTGGCTGGGCCGGGTCGAGATTGCCGCTGACCGTATCGACGACCGTCCTGGCGCGTTTTCCGGCGGCATGCAGCAGCGCCTGCAGATCGCGCGCAACCTCGTGACCGGCCCGCGGCTCGTGTTCATGGACGAACCGACCGGCGGCCTCGACGTTTCGGTGCAGGCACGCCTGCTCGACCTTTTGCGCGGGCTGGTGCGCGAGATGGGCCTGTCGGCGATCATCGTGACGCATGACCTTGCGGTGGTCCGGCTGCTGGCCGACCGGCTGATGGTGATGAAATCGGGCCGCGTCGTCGAGCAGGGTCTGACCGATCAGGTCTTGGACGATCCCCAACATGCCTATACGCAGCTTCTGGTATCCTCGGTGCTGCAGGTCTGACCCATGCTCTTTGCCTACCGCGAAACCAATGGACATCTCGAACGCATCCCTGCTGCGGGGGCGCTCGACATGCCCGATGCCGAGGCGCTCAAGGACGCGCTGTGGGTGGACCTTTACCGCCCGCTCGATTCGCAGGTGAAGAAGATGGCGAGCCTCGGCGTGCCGGTGCCCAGCCTCGCCGACATGGAAGAGATCGAGCTGTCGAGCCGCCTGTACCGCGAGCATGGGCTGGAATTCATGACCGTCGTTCTGCCCGGCCACTCCGAGACGCACGAACCGATGGCCGGTCCCGTCACCTTCATCCGCTCAGCGGAGCGACTGGTCACCGTGCGCCACCATGCCCCCCGTCCGTTCGAAACCTATCCCGAGCGTGCCGACAAGGTCGGCCCGGGTTGCGCCGACACTGACCGCATGTTCCTGAGCCTGATCGAAGAGATCATCGGCCGCCTTGCCGATCTGCTCGAAGGGTCAGGGCGCGAACTGGATGGCGTCGCGCGGGAAGTGTTCCGCGACTCCGATGGCAAGGTCGATTCCGTCCTGCGCGGCCTTCTCCAGCGCATCGGGCGCGAGGGCGAGCAGATCAGCCGCGTCCGACTCGCCCTGTTGACCATCGAACGCGCGCTCAGCTTCTACGGCGCGGGTCTGGCCGAGCGGGCGGGCAGCGGCCCGCTGCGCCCGCTGGTCAAGACACTCGTCCGCGATATTCAGGCGCTTGAGGTTCACGCCGATTTCGTCTCGTCCCGCGTCGCCCTCGCCTCGGACGCGACGCTGGGTGTCATCAATCTGGCACAGGCGCAGACTATCAAGATATTCTCGGTTCTGGCGGTGGTGTTCCTGCCGCCGACGGTGATCGCCTCGGCCTATGGGATGAACTTTCAGTACATGCCCGAGCTTGCCTGGCCATGGGGCTATCCGATGGCGATTGCGTTGATGGTCGGCTCGGCCTTCGGCACCTACTGGTTCTTCAAATGGAAAAATCTCCTATGACGGCGATGATCGAGGTTCGCGGGCTGGGCAAGAGCTTCACCCTGCACAATCAGGGTGGTGCCGTGATCCCCGTCATGGCGGATGTCGAGCTTTCGGTGCGGTCCGGCGAATGTGTCGGGCTGACGGGCACGTCGGGGTCGGGCAAGTCGACGCTGATGCGGATGATCTGGGGCAACTATCTGGCGCAGGCAGGGTCGATCCGCGTCGGACAGGTTGACGTCGCCCGCGCGGAGCCGCGTGACATCATCGCGCTCCGGCGCGGAACACTCGGCTATGTAAGCCAGTTCCTGCGTGTCGTGCCGCGCGTCCCAACGGTGGAGGTGGTGGCCGAACCGCTGCTGGTCCTTGGCACGGCGCGATCCGAGGCCCTGGCGCGGGCCGAGGCTCTGCTGGAGCGCCTGAACATCCCGCGCAGGCTCTGGTCACTCTCGCCCACAACCTTTTCGGGCGGTGAGCAGCAGCGCGTGAACATCGCGCGCGGATTTGTCCATGCCTACCCCGCCCTGCTGCTGGACGAGCCCACCGCCAGCCTTGACGCCGCGAACCGCGAGGTCGTGTTGTCCATGATCGACGAGGCAAAGTCAGCCGGCGCGGCCATCCTCGGCATCTTTCATGACGAGAACGCGCGGGCCCGGGTCTGCGACCGTCTGATCGACGTGACGGCCTTCACGCCAAAGGCAGCCGCCTGATGCCGGGACGCATCTTCGCTATCGTCGGCCCCTCCGGTGCGGGGAAGGACACTCTGATCGAGGCCGCGCGTCGTGCGCGGCCCGACCTGCACATCGTGCGCCGCGTCGTTACCCGTCCTGCCGAGGCCGGGGGCGAGCCGTACGAAGGCGTGACCGAGGAGGAATTTCTGCGCCGCAGACAGGCGGGCGGCTTCGTCCTCGACTGGCAAGCCCACGGGCTGCGCTACGGCATTCCCGCCAGTGTCGAAACCGCCATGGCCGAAGGCCGCGACGTGATCTTCAACGGGTCGCGCGCCATGCTGGGTGCGGCCTGGGAAGCGTTTCCCGGGCTGACGGTCATCCATGTCACTGCCTCGGTCCCCGTTCTGGCCGCGCGGCTGGCACAGCGCGGGCGCGAAAGCCGTGACGACATCGCCCGTCGGCTGACCCGGGCAAGCTATGAGATTCCCTACGGGATCGGCGTGCGTGTGGTGGAAAACAACGGCGCGCTCGAAGACGCCGTCGCCGGTTTCCTGGACGCGCTTCAGCCGGAAAGCGTGTAGCGATGGAGCAGCCGAAACGTTCCATCCAGGCTCTGTCCGAACAGGCACAGACTGTCGATCAAGACGGGGCGCGGAAGGACGGGTGCAAAGTGTCGGGCCAGCACCGCCTTGACCTGCCCCGCCTCGTCCTCGGGCAGATCGCCCGACAGGGTCAGGTGAAACTGGAAGTCCTCCATGACATAAGGATAGCCCCAGCGGGCCAGATGGTCGCGCTGACGGGCGCTGAGCCGCTCCGGCCCTCGGCGCGCAATCTCCGCGGCATCGGGCGGCCGGCGAAAGCCGTCCAGTCCTTCCACCACGCGCGCGGCCAACGCGGCGAGCGCGCCGGTCTCACCCTCGGGCGTCAGTGCCACGAAACCGCCGATCCGGTGCAAGGCAAGGCCGGACAGGGAAACAGGGGCCAGCACGCCCGCAGAGCGACTGCGCGGCGGTGTGCAGGCCCTCGGCGCTGCTGCCGCCAGACAACCGGAACGGTGGCTTGACCGTTCCGTGGAAGCCGTAGTTGCGCGGCGTGGCCGTGATTTCGGCTGCAGGCCGGGGCAATCCCTCGACTTCGGGATGCGGCACGGCTCTGCCCTTGACCGGGTCCCATCCCAACCAGGCAGCGGCCGTGTCGGCAAGCGGGCCCGGTTCGGGCGCCCAGTAGATCGCATAGCGTTCAAATCCATCCATATCGCAAGCCATACCGCAGCCAATGCACGATCCGGTGACACATCCCGGCTCAGCCGCCTGTTTGAACCGGAGACGTGCCGATGACCGAAACCGTTCTTGCCAATGCCACGCTCGTCCTGCCGGGGGAAGTCCTTCCCGGCAGCATCCGCCTGTCCGACGGCAGGATCACGGCCATTGACCAAGGGTCCGATGTGCCGCCTGGAGCGATCGATTGCGGCGGCGATCTGGTGCTGCCGGGCCTGATCGAGCTTCACACCGACAACCTTGAGCGGCATATCGAACCGCGCCCCAAGGTCAACTGGCCCCATGCCAGCGCCATCATCGCGCATGATGCCGAACTCGCCAGCGTGGGAATCACCACGGTGTTCGATGCGCTGCGGGTGGGGTCCGTCGTGTCGAAGGCCAAGGGCAACTACGGCGAGTACGCCCGCGCGCTGGCCGACGAGATCCTGGACCTTCGCGCGCGGGGCGCGCTGAAGATCAACCATCGTCTGCACCTGCGGGCCGAGATGTGTTCGGAAACGCTGATCGAGGAACTGGACAAGTTCGGCCCCGGCGACAGCATCGGGATCGTCAGCCTGATGGATCACACGCCGGGCCAGCGGCAGTTCCGCGACGTGTCGAAGCTCAAGGATTACGTCATGGGGAAGCACGGTTATTCGGCGGACGAGTTTGTGGGCCACATCTCGGCCCAGCAGGAGCTTGGCCAGCGGATGAGTGCGGCGCATGAGGTGGCGGCTGTCGAGGCCGCCCGGCGCTATGGCGCGGTTCTGGCCAGCCATGACGACACGACCGCCGATCAGGTGGCCCGTTCCGCCGGACACGGCGCGCATTTCGCCGAGTTTCCGACGACGGTCGAGGCGGCGCTGGCCTGTCACGACCACGGGATCAAGGTGATGATGGGCGCGCCCAACCTGATCCGCGGCGGATCGCACTCCGGCAACGTCGCCGCGCAGGCACTGGCAGAGGCGGGCCTTCTTGATATCGTGTCGTCCGACTATGTTCCGTCTGCCCTTCTCTGGGCGGCGCTGCGGCTGGGCGATCTCTGGGGCGACACCGCGCGCGGCGTCGCGACCGTGACGCAGGCACCTGCGGATGCGGCGGGACTTGACGATCGCGGTCGCCTTGCCGTGGGCGCGCGGGGCGACGTGATCCGCGTGGCGCGCGTCGGCGAGGCGGCGATGGTGCGTGGCACCTGGGTCGCGGGCCAGCGCGTGGCCTGAGGCCGGACTGTTCCGCGCCTGTTTCGGCGCGCTTTTGCAACGAGGAAAAGATGACCGCACGACTGCCTGCCTTTACCGCCCCCGGACGTTTCTGGCGCGGGAACCTGCACACCCATTCCACCCGCTCGGACGGGGTGCTGGAGCCGGAGGAGGTGTGCCGCCGCTACCGGGCCGAAGGGTATGACTTCCTTGCGCTGACCGATCACTTCGTGGGCCGCTACGGCTATCCGATCATCGACACGCTTCCGTTCCGGACGAACAGCTTCACCACGATCCTGGGGGCCGAGCTTCATTCGGGGGCGATGGCGAACGGGGAGTTGTGGCACATCCTTGCGGTGGGCCTTCCAGTGGATTTCGCGCCGTCGAACAGCCCCGACTTCAAGCCTGTATCGGGGCAGGAGACGGGACCGGAGCTGGCCGCGCGAGCGGTGGCGGCAGGGGCCTTCGTGGCCGTGGCGCACCCCCAGTGGTCGGGGCTGACGCTTGCGGACGCGAGGTCGATCACGGCGGCTCATGCGGTAGAGATCTACAACCATGGCTGCGCGGAAGGGTGTGACCGCGCGGACGGCTTCGCGATCGCGGATCTTCTGCTGACCGAGGGGCGGCGGCTGAGCCTGATCGCCACGGATGACGCCCATTTCAGCGAGCCGGACCATTTCGGCGGCTGGGTGATGGTCAAGGCCGAGGCGAACGAGCCGGAGGCGCTGCTGGAGAGCCTGAAGGCGGGGACGTTCTATTCCGAGTCAGGGGCCGGAGCTGCGCGATGTCCGGATCACGGGGGATGCGGTGGAAGTGGAGTGCTCGGCCGTCCGTTCGGTGATCGTGCAGGGGGCGGGGACGGCGGCAAAGGCGGTGCACGGGGAGTCGCTGACCGGGGCAAGGGTTCCGCTGGAGCGGTTCCGGGACTCGGCCTGGATACGGGTTTCGGTGATCGACCGGGCGGGGAAGAGGGCCTGGTCGAATCCTTGGTGGTTTGACTGAGCCACCCGACTGGCTGTCGCTGGCCCACGCAACGGGTTTGTCGATGAAGAACGTTGAGCCGACCACACGCGGTGTCTACGAGCGGCAGGCGGCGGTCTGGGATGCGACGCGGGCTCGCACGCTGTTCGAGCGGCGCTGGATCGACCGGGCGCTGGCCTTCGTTCCGCCCGGCGCGCCGGTCCTCGATCTGGGCTGCGGGGCGGGCGAGCCCATCGCGGCGTATCTGATCTTCCGGGGCCACCCGGTCTGCGGGGTGGATTTCGCAGCGCCCATGCTGGCGCTGGCCCGCGCGCGCTTTCCCGATCAGGACTGGATCCTGGCGGACATACGCGAGCTTGACCTGGGCCGCCGCTTCGGCGCGATCATCGGCTGGGACAGCTTCTTTCACCTGACGGCCGAGGATCAGCGCGCCGTGATCCCGCGCCTTTCGGCGCATTTGGCCCCCGGCGGCGCGCTTCTGCTGACCGTGGGGCCCCAGGCGGGCGAAGCTCTGGGGACCGTGGGGGGCGAGACGCTCTATCACGCGAGCCTCGGGCCTGCGGACTATGCGGAACGGCTGGCGGCCGTGGAGGTGGACGTCGTGGACTTCGTCGCGAACGATCCCGACTGCACCGGGCATTCAGTGCTGCTGGGGCGGAAGGTTCAGGTCAACGGTAAGCAGGGTGAGGGCGAGGGACCGGATATCCCGGGGTGAACGCGCGCGACGCCCCGGACAGGGTTCCGGGCGGAGGCCCGATCAGCCGTTGCCGCGCCGGGCGAACAGCCCGGCATCCTCGGCCGCGCGGCGCAGGGCGCGGGATTTGTTGACGGTTTCCTCGTATTCCGCCTCGGGGTCGCTGTCATAGACCACGCCGCCGCCGGCCTGGATGTACAGCGTCTCGTCCTTCAGCACGGCGGTGCGCAGCGCGATGCAGATGTCCATCTCGCCATTGGCGGCGAAATAGCCGACGCCGCCGCCATAGACGCCGCGCTTTTCCGGCTCCAGCTCGTCGATGATCTCCATCGCGCGGACCTTGGGCGCGCCCGACACGGTGCCGGCGGGCAGGCCCGCCAGCAGGGCCGACAGCGCATCCTCGCCCTCGGCGATCTCGCCCACCACGTTCGAGACGATGTGCATGACGTGGCTGTAGCGTTCGATGATGAACTGTCTCGGTCGGGCGCACGGTGCCGACCTTGGCCACCCGGCCCACGTCGTTGCGGCCCAGGTCCAGCAGCATCAGGTGCTCGGCCCGTTCCTTCTGGTCGGCCAGCAGGTCGGCCTCCAGCGCGCGGTCCTCTTCCGGGGTGGCGCCGCGCTTGCGGGTGCCGGCGATCGGGCGGACGGTCACCTCGCCGTCGCGCAGGCGCACGAGGATTTCGGGGCTGGCGCCGATCACCTGAAAGCCGCCGAAGTTGAAGAAGAACATGAAGGGCGACGGGTTGGTGCGCCGCAAGCGAGCGATACAGCGCGAAGGGCGGCAGGGCGAAACGCTGCGCCCAGCGCTGGACGGGCACCACCTGAAAGATGTCGCCCGCGCGGATGTAGTCCTTGGCCTTCTCGACCGCCGCCTTGTAGCCGTCATGGGTGAAGTTCGACTGCGCCGCGCCCACCGGCGCCGCCTCGCCAAGGTCGCGCAGCGGCCGGCGGGCGCGCGGTCCAGATCGCGCAGCGCGTCCATCACCCGCTCGGCCGCCTGGGCATAGGCCGCCCGCGCCGACAGGCCCGAGGCGACCCAGGCCGGGGCCACCACCGTCACCTCGCCCTTGACCCCGTCCAGCACCGCCACGACCGAGGGGCGCATCAGCACCGCATCGGGCAGGCCGAGCGGATCGGGGTTCACGTCCGGCAGGTGTTCCACCAGCCGGATCATGTCATAGCCGAGATAGCCGAACAGCCCCGCCGCGATCGGCGGGCAGGTCTTCGGGCATGTCGATGCGGCTTTCGGCGATCAGCGCGCGCAGCGTGTCCAGCGGGTGGCCCGTCGAGCGGCGGAAGGCGGTGGCGGTCAAAGCGCGCCTCGCGGTTGATCCGGCTTGCGGTGCCGTGGCATTGCCAGATCAGGTCGGGCTTCATGCCGACGACGGAATAGCGCCCGCGCACCTCGCCGCCGGTCACCGATTCCAGCATGAAGGTGTCGGTCCGCGCCTCGGCCAGCTTCAGCATCAGCGACACGGCGTGTCCAGATCGGCGGCCAGCCGGGCCTAGACCATCTGGTTGCGCCCCTGCGCCCAGCCGCGCTCGAACGCCTCGAAGGTGGGGGTCAGCGCCATCGGTGGCCTATTGGACTGGGCGTGGACGGCGTTGATCGCCGCCTCGTCCAGCGTGATGCCCGCCTCGGCGATCAGCGCGTTGGCGAAGAGCGGCGAAGGCATCCTGCGCCAGCGCCTGCTGCGATCTGCGCCGACAGTGCCGGCGCGCATCGCCGTGGCGTCGTCGCCTGTCGGCCGCGGCGGGCTGGATGCTGTCCAGCCGCACGACAGCCGACGAAATCCGGCGCCTTCGATCACCCGCACCTCGCCTTCGGCCATCTGCGAAGACGGCGGGCAGCAGCGTCGTCCGGCGCGCCCTCGACGAAGCCGTCGCGGGCGATGGCGAGCGTGACATCGACGATGCCGAAGCTGCCGAGCGCGGCACCGCCCTCGACCGCGGCCTTGATCTCGATGGCGCGGGCGGACAGCGCCTTGGCCAGTGCGTCGGCGCGCCAGGCGTCGGCGACCTCGTCCTTGACGCTCGTCAAACGGGATCGGCGTCGGCGGGCACGATCTCGTCCAGCCGCAGGGCCACGACGCCGCCGTCTCCAGCACGATCAGCTTCGGGAAAGTCGCCATCCTGCACCGCGTCGGCGGCGTCGCGGAAGGCCTGGATAGCCCGCGATGCGGCGTCGCTCGGCGCCGGGCACATAGTCGATCGTGCCAAGCTGCCATGCCCGGATTCGTCGGCCAGATCTTCCAGCGTGGCGCCGCCGGCCAGCAGGTCGTCGATCGCTTCGACCTGGTCGGCGATCGCGCGGCGGGCGGCATCGGTCGGACTGCTCGGCGGCCAGCGTCTCGCGCGCGTCTTCGAAGCGTGGTTTCCTGCGCGGCCAGGATGCCGTTCATCCGGAACAGCGCCGGGCCAAGGTCGGACGGCAGCGGGCCGACGACGCCCGGCTCGGTCAGCGGCGAAGACCGCATCGCCCGCGGCGCCCAGATCGGCCTTGCGACGATCGCCCAGGTCGATGTCGTCCAGCGTCAGGCCGCGTTCGGCCACCAGCGTCTCGAAGGTCTCGCCCGCATCGAGCCGGGCCTTCGCGGCGGCGGCATCGGCCTGGTCGGGAAAGACCAGCCGTTCGACCAGCCGGCGTTCGGGCAGCACGAATTCGTCGATGCGCTCGCTGGTAGAGCGTCGCGCAGCGCCGCCTCGTCGACCGGCTGATCGCTTCGGCCAGCATCTCGGGCAGCAGCGCGGCATAGGTGATGCGCTTGGCCTCGGGCGCGGTGAACTGCGGCGATGTTGGCGTCGTAGAAGGCCTTCAGCTCGGCGTCGGTCGGCTCGGGCAGCGGCGCGGGCAGGTCGGCCTCGGTCAGCCGCAGCAGCGGAAGCCGCGCTTCTCGCCCACCCAGGCCTACAGCGTGTCGGTCATCGGCGCCGGGGCGGCGAAGCCGCCGGCGACGGCGCCCTGCAGCAGCGCGCGGGCCAGGTCTCGCGCACGCTGGTCTCGAACTCGGTCTCGGTCAGGTTGTTGCGTTCCAGCGTGAAGCGATAGGTCTCGCGGTCGAAGCTGCCGGTGGCGCCCTTGAAGGCGGGCATCTGCATGATCTCCTGCGCCACCGGGCATCGCCGACCGACAGGCCGATGCGTCGCGCCTCGTTGTCCAGCGCGGCGCGCGGTGACCAGGCGCTGGCGCACCTGCCGGTCCAGGCCGAGGGCCTGCGCCTGCTGCAGCGTCACCGGCTGGCCGACCTGCGCGCCGAAGGCCTTCATCTCCTGCTGCAAGCGCGCGGGCATAGTCGTTGACGTCGATCTCGCGGTCGCCGACCGTGCCGATGTGCGGCCACGCCGCCGCCGAAGTTGGTGACGCCAAAGCCGCCAAGGCCGAGCGACGAGCATCGCCATCAGCACCCAGACCGCGGTCCTGCGCCCTTCCGGCGCGGCTTCTTGTCGGTCGTCGGTCGGGCGTCTTGGCCATGGGTCTGCCGTGTCTGACGGATTTGCGCCTGTCTAAGCGGTCGGGGGCGCGGGGGCAAGATCGGGCGCGTGCGGCAGGCGCCGGGGGCTCGCGCCCGAGCGGCGGTGATCTTCGGGCCAGGAAGTTGCGGTCAGGGCCGGAAGCCGGCCAGCCGGCGGAACATCTCGGCGATGCCGGCCGCGTCGACATTGGCAAAGGCGATGCGCAACTGGCGCGCGCCCTCGGGCTGGGCCTGCGGGCTGGAACATCGTGCCGGGCAGCATCAGGATCGCGGCCTCGTGCACCAGCCGCTTGCACAGCGCGTCCGACGGCCATGTCGAACGGGATGCTCGACATAGGCGAAATAGGCGCCGCAGCCCAGCAGCTTCCAGCCGGGCAGGGCCGCGAAGCCGCCGGTCATCGCGCGCGCGGCGGGCCAGGATTTCGTCGCGTTCGCCCGCCACCCATTGCGCCAGGTTGCGCATCCCCCAGAGCGCGCCGATCTGGCCCAGCTGGCTGGGGCAGATGGCGACGGTGTCGAGGAACTTCTCCACCTCGGCCAGCCGGCCGTCCGCGGCGACGATGGCGCCGACGCGGTGCCCGGTCAGCCGGTAGGCCTTGGAAAAGCTGTAGAGGTGGATCAGCGTGTCGGCCCAGTCGGGATCGGCGAACAGGTCATGCGGGCGCGCCGGTGCGGCTGTCGAAATCGCGGTAGGTTTCGTCCACGATCAGCGCAAGGCCATGGGCGCGGGCGAGGTCGCGGAAGGCGGCCAGCGTTTCGGCCGGGATATTCCACGCCGCCGGGGTTGTTGGGGCTGACCAGCACGATGGCGCGGGTGCGCGGCGGTGATCAGCGCCGCGGCGGCGCTCGGCCTCGGGGATCAGGCCGGCGCCGGTGGGCAGCGGCACGGTGGTGACCGCCTGCCATGTCCAGCCACATCTTGTGGTTGAAGTACCACGGCGTCGGCAGGATCACCTCGTCCCCCGCGCCCGGCCAGGGTGGACATCACGGCGGTGAAGGCCTGGTTGCAGCCCTGGGTGATGGCGACCTGGTCCGGGCGCGATCGTGCCGCCATAGGCCGCCGACCATTGCGCGGCGATTTCGGCGCGCAGGGCGGGCAGGCCCAGCACCGGGCCGTAGAGATGCGCCGCGGGGTCGTTCAGCGCGGCCTCGGCCAGCGCCTGCCGCAGGCCCAGGGGCGGGCTGTCCACCGGGGCGGCCTGGCTGACGTTGATCAGCGGGCGGTCGGGCGGGAAGGTCGCGCCCGGCCAGCCAGCGCCGCGCCTCCATCACCGGGGGCGGCTCGGTGGCGGCCATGGCGGGGTTCAGGGGCAGGGTCATCGGTCGGCTCCGGTTCGGGTACGGATGGGTCAGGTTTCGGACAGGGCGGCGGGGTCAGGCCATGTCGTCGAATGGCCACTCATGCGGGCTGGCTCCGGTGCGCAGCGTCCGGTATTCGTGCCAGATCAGCACGATCATGACGGCGTCGAAGGCACGGACAGCAGCAGCAGCACCGGCGAATCGGGTCATGCGACCAGTGGTCCAGCTGGTAGATGACGAAGCCCGCCAGCACCACCATCGCCGCCGGATAGGCCCAGCGATGCCACGCGCGCCAGCAGCAGCACCATGGCCAGCTTCAGCGCGCCGTGCGACAGCAGGTAGAGCGCGTAGAAATGCTGCGTCTCGATCGAGAACATGCGCCATGGCGCGCCTCGATCCATGCGGGCCATCGCAGTCGGTCGGGTCCTGCGCCATCTCGTGGCGGGTCAGCCAGTCCGACGAAGCGCCATGATCACCGGTGTTCGGCGCCAGCCAGCAGGCCCAAGCCCGGCCAGCCGTCTCGGCCGCCGCCAGCAGCCCCTTGATCACCAGGCTCGCCTCGAACAGCCAGTGCAGCCAGCGGCCCAGCCGGTCGGCGTTGCGGCGCAGCATCGGCGGTCAGTCCGCGCCGCGGAAGGGCTGGACGTATTGCAGCGCCATGTCCCAGGGGAAGAAGATCCAGGTGTCCTGGCTGACCTCGGTGATGTAGGTGTCGACCATCGGCTTGCCCGAGGGCTTGGCATAGACGGTGGCGAAATGCGCCTTGGGATAGAGCCTGCGCACCAGTTCCAGCGTCTTGCCGGTGTCGACCAGATCATCGACGATCAGGATGCCGGTGCCGTCGCCCATCAGGTCGGCCTGCGGGCTTGGTCACGCGCGGCCTCGGTCTGCGCCTGGTGCGTGTAGCTTTTCACCGAGATCGTGTCGACCACGCGGATGTCGAGCTCGCGGCTGACGATCATCGCCGGGACCAGGCCGCCGCGGGTGATGCCGACGACGGCCTTCCAGGCCGCCTTCGTCCGGCCCCTTGCCGTCCAGCCGCCAGGCCAGCGCGCGGGCGTCGCGGTGGATCTGGTCCCAGCTGACGTGGAAGCCTTTTTCATGCGGCAGGCGGTCGGGGACATGGCGTTGCTCCTTCAGGTGGCGGCGATCTTGACGCCCAGCAGGGCGAGCAGCCCGCCGAAGCTGCGGTCGATGACGGTTTTCAGGCTGATATAGGCGCGCCCGCGTGCGGTCGAGCGAGAAGATGCGGGCGACGAGGGTGTTCCACAGCGTCTCGGCGGCGAAGATCACGGCCAGCAGGGCCAGCCAGCACCCAGAGCGGCGTGCCCGGCGGCACGGTGCCGAGGAAGATGGCCGAGAACATCACGGCGGGCTTGGGGTTGGCAAGCTGGGTGAACAGCCCCAGCCGGAAGGCCGACAGGGCCGAGCGCGGCACGGCGGCCGGCTGTCCGTCGGCGACAAGCGGCGTCGTCGGCGTCGCGCCACAGGTGCCAGGCCATCCACACCAGATACAGCCCGCCCGCCGATCTTCAGCGCCCAGAGCAGCGCGGGCGCCGCGGCGAAGAGCAGGGCCAGCCCGAACATCGCCGCCAGCGGCCCAGACCACCGCGCCCAGCGCCGATGCCCATGGCCAGCATAGACGCCGGTGCGCAAGCCTTCGGTCAGCGCCGGTGCGCGCCGACATCAGCACGGCGGGGCCGGGCGAGATCGCGGCCAACAGATCACCAGCGCCGACGAAGGCCAGGAAGGCGGCAAGCGTCACTGGCCGCTGTCCTTCCGGCCGGTCACCGACGTCGATGTCGGGCGCGTCGACCGCCTTCATGCCGACGACGTGATAGCCCGCATCGACATGCAGGTTCTCGCCCGTGGTGCCCGACCCGAGATCGGACAGCAGATAGAGCGCGGCCTTGCCCACCTCTTCCTGCGTGACGTTGCGGCGCAGCGGGCGAGTTCAGCTCGTTCCACTTCATGATGTAGCGGAAATCGCCGATGCCGCTGGCGGCCAGCGTCTTGATCGGCCCGGCGGAGATGGCGTTGACGCGGATGCCGTCCTTGCCCAGATCCTCGGCGATGTACTTGCACCGCTGGCTTCCAGCGCCGGCCTTGGCCAGGCCCATGACGTTGTAATGCGGCATGACCTTTTCGGCGCCGTAATAGGTCAGCGTCAGCAGGCTGCCGCCCGTCCGGCATCATCGCGGCGGCGCGCTGGCAGACGGCGGTGAAGGAATAGACCGAGATATCCATCGTCATGCGGAAGTTGGCGCGCGATGGTGTCGACATAGCGGCCGCGCAGTTCGTTCTTGTCGGAAAAGCCGATGGCATGGACCACGAAATCGAGCGTGCCCCAGACGGTCTTGCAGATGCGCGAACAGCGCGTCGAGCGAGGCTTCGTCTGGCCACGTCGCATTCGACCATCTCGGTCATGCCGATCGAGGCGGCCAGCGGCTCGACCCGCTTCTTCAGCGCCTCGCCCTGATAGGAGAAGGCCAGCTCCGCGCCCTGCTCGGCGCAGGCCTTGGCGATGCCCCAGGCGATGGATTTGTCGTTGGCAAGCCCCATGATCAGGCCGCGCTTGCCCTGCAGAAGTCCGGTTGACATTCGCTGTCCCCTCGCCCACCCTGTTTCGTTGGAGTTCGACGTGTAGGCGATCCGCGGGCTGCATCAAGGGCGGGGCAGCGTGCGGCGCGGCGCGCACGGAGAAGGACGATCATGGACAGAACCGGCATTTTCGCGGGCGACGACCCCTTCGCGCATCGCGCGGGCCTGGCTGGCCGAGGCCGAGCAGGTCGGAACCGAACGACCCCAACGCCATCGCGCTGGCGACGGTGGACGCCGCCGGCCTGCCCAACGTGCGCATGGTGCTGCTGAAGGAGATCGAGGCCGGCGGCCTTCGTGTTCTACACCAATTACGGCAGTCGCCAAGGGGCAGGAGATCGACGGCCTGCGGGCAAGGCCGCCTTCGTGCTGCACTGGAAATCGCTGCGCCGCCAGATCCGGGTGCGCGGGCGTGACCGAGCGCGAGGACGGGCCGCAGGCCGATGCCTATTACGCCAGCCGCAGCCTGAAGAGCCGGCTGGGCGCCTGGGCCTCGGCACCAGTCGCAGCCGCTGTCGTCGCGCGACGGCGCTGATGGCCGAGGTGGCGAAGGTCACGGCGACCAAGGGACCGAATCCGCCGCGCCCGCCGTTCTGGGGCGGCATCCGGATCACGCCCGGTGGAGATCGAGTTCTGGGCCGATGGCGCCTTCCGGTTGCATGACCGCTTCCGCTGGTCGCGCGCAACGACTACTGAGCAGCCTGGACGATCGCAGCGGCTGAACCCCTGAATGTCGCGACTTTCGCGACAGCGTTGCCGTGAACTGTGCAGATTTACACTTGAAACACCGGTCGAGTTTGGCGGCAAGTCTGCAGCGAATGGGCTCATTCTGGGGAAACGGCTCTGGAAATGACTGACGACGATAAGGCCATGCAGATCGTGCACGGCCGGGTGAAGTGGTTCGATCCTGCCAAGGGTTTCGGCTTCATCGTCGCCGACGAGGACAGACGCGGACATCCTGCTGCACGCCAATGTGCTGCGGAATTTCGGGCAGGGCTCGGTCGCGGACGGCGCGGGCATCACGGTGCGCGTGCAGCAGACCCAGCGTGGCGTGCAGGCGGTCGAGGTTCTGTCAGATCGAGCCGCCCGCGGGCGTCGTCTTTCCGCTGGCGGACGACGCGGCACTGCGTCGACGCCCGAAGAGATCGCCGGCGCTGCCGCTGGAACCGGCGCGGGTGAAATGGTTCGACAAGGGCAAGGGCTTCGGCTTTGCCAATGTCTTCGGCCGGCCCGAGGATGTGTTCATCCATGTCGAGGTGCTGCGCCATGTCGGGCTTTGCCGATCTTGCAGGCGGGCGAGGCGGTCGGCCTGCGGATCATCGACGGCAAGCGCGGCCGGATGGCGGTGCAGGTGGTGTCATGGGAAGCGGCCGCGCGGCACGGCGGCTGATCGGCGCGGCTGCTGGTCCTGGCGCTGCTGGCGGGCGCTGGCACTGGCCGGCGTGCCGCGCCGATGTCGGTCGAATCTGCGCGGCCCGGGCGGGCAGGCGCGCTTCACCGTCGAGGTGGCCGATGACGGCGCGGAGCGGCGCGCGGGCTGATGTTCCGCGAAAGCATGCCGAGCGTCGGCGGGGATGCTGTTCGTCTATGACGCGCCCGCAGCACGCCGCAGTTCTGGATGAAGAACACGCTGATCCCGCTGGACATGATCTTTGCCGACGGCGCCGGGCGGGTGACGCGGGTGCATTCCAACGCCGTGCCGCAGGATCGAGACGCCGATCGACGGCGGCGAGGGCGTGCGTGTCGGTGCTGGAGATCAACGGCGGGCTGGCCGCGCGGCTGGGCATCGCGCCGGGGGCGGAGCTGCGCCATCCCGGCTGGATCGGCCGGCGGCCGCCTGGCCCTGCGGCGACTGAGCTGCTGCATCGGCCTGTCGCCCGTCACCGCTTCGTGACTGCTGGCCAATCAAAACGGTGCTACCGCTGGCGTCGGCTGCTTTGTGGCTGGGTTTTGAGGCGTCTTTCCCATGAGACAGGTCCTTCTTGCGGCAGCGCTGATCTACGGTGCCCGTCGCAGTGTTTATGTCGGGACTCTGGTGGCTGGGGGGAGCCGCTCCGGAGGCTGGGCAGGGCCTTGGCGACATGACCGCCTTCGCGGCGATTGTGACGGATGTTCAGGGCAGGGCAGACACGGGTGATCTGGCCGCGGCCGCGACGCGGGTCACCGATCTGGAGACGGCGTGGGACGAGGCGGAGCCAAAGCTGCGGCCGCTTGACGCGGCACAGTGGGGCACGGTCGATGATGCAATCGACGGTGTCCTGCAGGCTCTGCGTGCGGGCACCCCGGCACCGGACGTGGTCACGGCCGACCTGGCTGCGCTTCAGACCGTGCTCGCCGATCCGGCGGCTGCATTGAAGGACGCGGGACAGGGGCAGGTCGTCATGGTCGGGTCCGTTGCCGTGACCGATGAACTTGGCCACGCGGTCCCCTGCGAGGAATTGCTCGCGACGCTGCGCGCCGGGCTTGCCGGGGCGAAGCTGTCGGCTGCGGATCAGGGTCGTGCGCAGGATCTGCAGGCGAAGGCAACCGAACGGTGCAATGCCGATGACGACGCGCGGTCGGATGCGTTTTCGGCGCAAGCCCTTGCGCTCGTGACGCAATAAGCACGCCAGGACAGGATGGGCAAATGACCCCCAATGCAAACACGGCGCCAGACCCCTTGAACCGCGTGCCCGAGGTGACCGTCGACTTCTGGCTTATCAAGCTGATGGCCGTGACGATGGGCGAGACGGCAGCGGATTTCCTGGCGGTGAACCTAGGTCTTGGCCTTACGGCGACCTCGGCTCTGATGGCCGGGGTTCTGGTCGTCGCACTCGCGCTGCAATTCGCACGCAAGCGCTATGCGCCCTGGGCCTACTGGCTGGCGGTGGTCCTGATTTCGATCGTCGGCACGCTCGTGACGGACAATCTGGTAGACAATTTCGGCGTGCCGCTGATCGCCACGGCGGCGTTCTTTTCCGCAGCGCTCGCGATCACCTTCTGGGTCTGGTATCGGCGCGAGCACTCGCTTTCGATCCACCACATCGTGACCGACGGGCGAGAGGCATTCTACTGGCTGGCGATCCTGTTGACCTTCGCGCTGGGAACGGCAGTCGGCGATCTGGTGGCCGAGCAGTTCGGGCTGGGCTATCTGGCAACGGGCATCCTGTTCGGAATGATCATCCTGTCGCTGAGCCTCGGGTATTTCTTCCTGGGCCTCGACGGAACGCTGGCCTTCTGGCTGGTCTACATCTTTACCCGCCCGCTGGGGGCATCGTTCGGCGACCTGCTGTCGCAGCCGGTGGAATATGGCGGCCTCGGCCTCGGCACCATCGTGACGAGCGAGATGTTCCTTGCGGTGATCGTGGCCATCGTCCTCTGGATGACACTGGCCGCGCGGCGGGCGCAGGGCGGGCTGCCCGGCTGAGCCGTGCGTTTAGCAGTTTTCAAGTGCCGGCAATGCCGCTAGGAAGGCGGCGTCGGAGTGTAGCGCAGTCTGGTAGCGCGCCTGCTTTGGGAGCAGGATGTCGGGGGTTCGAAATCCCTCCACTCCGACC